>JAWKQS010000091.1:0-1613 GCA_041389985.1 bacterium | reverse complement strand
GTTCCGGGGCGCCTGACGGCCCGGCTCAGCGGCGGCGCGGGTGCGGGGCCTTGCGGTTGAGGTGCCGCCGCGTCGACGCCATGGGCGGGCCGTCCGTGGAGATGTGGGCCTCCCGGCCGCGGATGGTGGCCATCATCATCCGGTCGATGACCTCCTGGGCGCGCTCGGCCGGCACGCCGACGAAGCTGTGGCGCTCGTAGATCTCGATGGGCCCGATGTCGCGCCCGTCGAGGCCGGTCTCGTTGGCGATGGCCCCCACGATGTCGCCCGGGCGCAGGCCGACGCGGGTCCCCAGGGAGATCGTGAGGCGCGCCCGGGCGCCGTCGCCGAAGCCGACGCGGCGCGGGCCGCGGGGCTCCTCACGGCGCGGCGCCGGCTCGCGCCGGGGGCGGGGAGGCTGCACCTCGGCGGACTCGGGCCCGGTGATGACCAGCGGCCGGCTGGCCGCGCCGAGGCGAGCGAACGCCGCGGCGACGTCCACCGCGTCCTGGCCGCTCTCCGCGATCATCTGCTGCACCAGGGTCCGGTAGGGCGCCAGATCCTCGCCCTCGGCGGCGCTCGTCGCGGCCGCCGCGAGCGCCCGGCCGCGGCCGCGCACGAGGTCGGCGTTCCTGGGGATCGCCATCGACTTCATCGGCTGGCGGGTGAACCGCTCGATGAGCCCCTGGATGTGCCGCTCCGACGGGGTGAGCAGCAGGATGGACACGCCCGCCCGGCCGGCCCGCCCCGTGCGCCCGGTGCGGTGCACGTAGGTGTCGGCGTTGTCGGGCGGGTCGAAGTTCACCACATGGGAGATGCAGTCCACGTCGAGGCCGCGGGCGGCCACGTCGGTGGCCACGACCAGGTCCACGCGCCCCGCCCGCAGGCGGGCCACCACGTCCTCGCGCTCGGGCTGGCCGAGGTCGCCGTGCATCGCCGCCGTCGCGAAGCCGCGGGCCTCGAGCTCGGCGGCCAGCTCGCGGCAGCCCACCCGGGTGCGCGCGAAGACGAGGGTGGCCTTCATGTCCTCGACCTCGAGGACCCGGGCCAGGGCGTCCACCTTGTCGCTGGCGTGCACGAGCAGCACCCGCTGCTCGACCTCCGCCACCGTCCGCGTCTCGCTCTCGGCGTGGGCGAAGACCGGCTCCGTCAGGTACTCGTCGGCGATGCGGCGGATGACGGGCGGCATCGTCGCCGAGAAGAACGCCGTCTGCCGCTCGGGCGGCGTCTGGGCCAGGATCCACTCGACGTCGTCGATGAAGCCCATCCGCAGCATCTCATCGGCCTCGTCGAGCACCGCGAAGCGCACGTCGGCCAGGGAGAGGGCCTCGCGCCGCATGCAGTCCGCGATGCGGCCCGGCGTGCCCACGACCACGTGCACCCCCCGGGAGAGGGCCCGGAGCTGGGGGGAGAGGGACGCCCCGCCGTACACCGTCAGCACCCGGAGGCCGCGGCGCTGCTGCCCGAAGCTCTCCAGCGCCTCGCTCACCTGGATGGCCAGCTCGCGCGTCGGCGTCATGACCAGGGCCTGCACCACCCGGCGGTCGAGGTCGATGCTCTGCACCAGGGGCAGCCCGAAGGCCGCCGTCTTGCCCGTCCCCGTCTGGGCCTGTCCGATGACGTCCCGCCCGCGG
>JAWKQS010000090.1:0-1747 GCA_041389985.1 bacterium | reverse complement strand
AGCGGCCTCTCGGCCACCCTCACGGTGGTCGCCCAGGCCGACGACACCCGGGTGGACGTCACGCTCCCCGCCGGCGTGGATCTGCTAGCCGAGGCCGGCGGCCGCATCCAGCGCCAGGGCCAGGTGGTGTCGTTCCAGCTCCAGCGCAACGAGGTCGCCGACTTGCTCAGCCGCAAGGCCGAGGTGCTGCCCGGCTTCCTGCCTCGGGGCGTCGACCTCACCGGGGTGCGGGTCGAGGCGAGCAAGCCCGTCGCCGTCTTCTCGGGCCATGAGTGCACCTTCTACCCCCAGGACCAGAGCGCCTGCGATCACCTGGAGGAGCAGCTCCTGCCCACGGACACCTGGGGCACGCGCTTCGCCCTCGTCCCCACCATCCTGCGGACGCGCAGCCCCGAGATCGCCACCGAGGCGACCTTCTGGAAGATCGTCGGCACCGAGCCGGGCACCCGCGTGCGGCTGAGCCGGCCCTTCGCCGCGCTGGATCCCCGGGCCCCGGGCTTCGAGGGCGTGCCCGACTGCGCCGATCACCTCGTCGACGAGCACACCATCGAGCTGGGCCCCCGCGGCTTCTGCGAGTTCGGGACCCGCGGCGCGGTGCTGGCCGAGGCCGATCGCCCGGTGATGATCATGGGCATCGTCAGCGGCCAGTCGTCGACGGCCGTGCTCCAGGCCTTCGGCGCCCACGCCGGCGATCCGGCCATCTTCCTGGTGCCCCCGGAGAGCCAGTACCGCATCAGCTACACGTTCCTGGCGCCGGGCACTTACTTCAATGATTACGTGACGATCGTGGCACCGGCGGGGGCGTCGGTGGTGCTGGACGGCGAGGCCGTGGACCTGGGCCGCGTGGCGGCGCCGGTGGCCGGCTCGGAGTTCGTCTTCGCCCATGTGCCCATCGCGGATGGCCCCCACCGCGTCTCGGCCGACCGGCCCTTCGGCATCCTGGTCTTCGCCTTCGATGACTACGTCAGCTACGCGTTCACGGGCGGGCTGAACCTGAACAAGCGCTGATCACCCCGGCCCGGGCGACCGGGCCTCGCGGCGCCTACTCGACCACGACGCACTCCGTGCCCACGCCCCCCGGCAACGGCAGGCAGACCCGCGGGCTGCCGCGCTGCGGGCAGTCGGCGTCCACCCGGCAGGTGTCGATGGCGTAGGTGCACGAGAAGCCGCGCACGAAGCAGGGGGTGAAGAACGGCTGGCAGCGGCCCTCGGGGTGCTCGACGCAGTCCGCGTCGGCGCGGCAGGTAGCCGGGACGCAGGCGGCGCGCACATGGCCGTACTCCCCGGCGCGCACGCAGGTGCGGCCCTCGCCGCAGTCGGCGTCCTTTGCACAGGCGTCGGGCACGCAGAGGTTCGCGACGGGCTCGGGGCCGCCGCAGCGCTGGTTCTGGGCGTCCGTCCCCTCGGCCTGGCAGTGGGCCCCGGGGCAGGCGGCGTCGTCCAGGCAGCCCGCGCCGCCGGGCACGACCGCGGGCGGAGGCGCCGCCTCGACGCACTGGCAGGGGCCGGCCGGGAGCAGCGCGCTGCAGACCTGGCTCGGGCAGTCGGCGTCGAGCCGGCAGGTCGACCCGGGATCGCTGCACTCGGGGCCGGGGACGGCCGCATCGGGAGGCGCGGCGTCCACCGGGGCGGCGTCGGGCAGGCCCGAGTCCACCCGGGCGGCGTCTGGCACGACCGCGTCCTGCGCCGCCGCGTCCTGCATGGCCGCGTCCTGCGTGGCCGCGTCGGCCCCGCCCCCGTCGAGCCC
>JAWKQS010000089.1:0-1835 GCA_041389985.1 bacterium | reverse complement strand
GCCACGTCGGGATGATGGCGTTCTGGGGATCCAGGGCGATGGCTGCCTCAAAATCAGGAATGATCCCAGGCAGATACGACACGTCTCCGTTTTCGAGCAGCAGGGCCATGGCCACCTGCCCGCGCAGCGCGTGCATGCGACCGAGGTCCACACCATCGACGGCGGGATCCGTGGCGTCGATGAGGGCCGTCAGCCGCGCGTGGGCTTCGGGCCGGCCGGCGAGGTCATCGCTGAGCGCCCACCAGAACCAGTGCTCGGCGCACAGGAAGCGCGCGTCGCCTTCGAGGGCCGCGCAGTCGTCGGCCGGCGCCATGGCCGGCTTCTCTTCCAGGTGCGTCGCGAGGGGGACGCAGCGCGCCCACTCCCCCGCGTCCGGTGTCCCGGCGTCCGCCCCGCCGGCGTCCCGGGCGGCCGCGTCCTGAGCGCTCGCGTCCGCGGCAGCCCCCACGTCCGTCGCCGCCCCGTCCAGCACGCCCCGCCCACGGTCGGGCGTCGGCGCGCGCGCCTGCTCGCCGTCGCAGCCCAGCGCCGCGACGAGTCCCCACATCCACCACCGCATCGGCTCTCCCCCGGTCGGTCGCCGTCCGCATGGTGGCGGCCGGGGCCCGGAGCGTCAACGCAAGTCCCACGAAGGATTCGATCGAGTCGGCGAGGAACCGTGAGGGCCGCGGACAGCACTCTGCGTATACTGCACGAGGCCGTCGAACACTTCGTCGGCACCCACCCATCAGAAGGAGACACCATGCTTCGGCTCTGCACCGCGCTCCTGGTCGTCGCCGGGCTCTGCGCCTGCGACAGCAACAGCTCAAGCGGCGGCCACCGCCTCCGCAACGCCGCCGTCCAGGCCGGCGCGGGCGTGTCGGTTGACGAGCAGCACACCCTCCACGGAGGCGCGGGGAGCGCCGCCGTCATCAGCACCACCCCCAACGGCCGCCTGACCGCGGTCATCGTCGACTGAAGTCGACCGAAGTCGACCGAAGTCGACTGAAGGAGTCTCCCATGATCCGCGCACTCATCTGTCTGCTGGCTCTGTGCCTGCCTCTGTTCGCCCTGGCCGACGAGGCCACCCTCACCTTCCAGGGCCACCTCTCTGACCGGGCCGACCGCCCGGTCACCGGCAGCCGCTCGATGACCTTTCGGCTGTACGACGCCGCCGAGGACGGCACCGAGGTCTGGACCGAGACCCAGTCCGTCGATGTGATCGACGGTCGCTTCGCCGCGCTGCTGGGCGACGGCACGCCGTTCCCGGCCGTGGACGGCGACACGCGCTTGTTCCTGGGCGTCCAGATCGAGGGCGAAGAGGAGTTCGCCCCGCGCATGCGCATCGGCGCGAGCCTCCGCGCCCGCTTCGCCGACCAGGCCGGCGACGTGGCCGGGCGCGACATCCACCCCAAGACCGTGAGCATCGGCGACCTGCTGGTGATCGACGAGGACGGCAACTGGGTCGGCCCGGGTGCCCTCGGTGAGGCGGGTCCCGCCGGCCCCCAGGGCGAGCCGGGTCCCGCCGGCCCCCCGGGCCCCGCCGGACCGCGGGGCGAGTGGGGCCCCGCCGGGCCGCAGGGTGAGGCCGGCCCGATGGGCCCGGCCGGCGGCGTCGGCCCGATGGGCCCGGCCGGCGGCGTCGGCCCGATGGGTCCCGCTGGCGGCGTCGGTCCGATGGGCCCGGCGGGTCCCGCCGGCATGATGGGTCCGGTGGGCCCCCAGGGTCCGGAAGGCCCGGCCGGTCCGCAGGGCGAGCCGGGTGCGGTCGGGCCGCAGGGCATCGACGGTCTGCGGGGCCAGGTCGGTCCGCAGGGCCCCGCCGGTCCGCAGGGCCCCGCCGGGCTCATCGACGC
>JAWKQS010000088.1:0-1842 GCA_041389985.1 bacterium | reverse complement strand
CGCCGAGTGCCTGCCGCTGGCCATGCGCACCGCCCAGTCACAGCGGCGTGAGGTGCCGGTGGCCGAGGTCGGCGCGGCGCTCGCGCGGCCGGTCCGGGTGGTCACGTTGGCGGAAGGTGTTTGATTTCAGGTGGTTGTCGGCCTGCCTGATGGGCATCGGCGCGCTACCTTCGCCAGCCCCCACGTGGGGTGGCCTCCGAAGCGCCGGCTCTGCCCGCGCCAGGACGCCCGGGCGAGCCGGCTTTGGCCGGTCCAGCATGGGAGCAGGACGCGGTGCTTCGGCGTCGTGACCTGCTCACACACGGGTCAGGGGTGGGTTGACCCGGCGCCTCGCAGCCGCGGCGCGCCGGGTCGTGTTTCTTCTCTACACCGTTCGAACGGACGGCTGGCTGGGTTGCCGGCCGCCCAGCGAGGTCAGCATGGCTGGTCATCGGATCCTCGAGGTCTGTCGAGGTGGGCTGGTCCTTGGACTCCAGCTCACCCGGCACGCCGCGGAGAGGCTGCGGGAGCGGGGTATCAAGGTGGATGACGTCCTGGCCGTCGTCGCAGGCGGGCGCACCCGCCCGGGGTGGCGAGGGGTCGTCTTCGAGGGGGAGGTGGCGTCCGGGCGGCGGCTCGGGGTGGTAGCAAGGGAGGCGTCCGCCCGTCGCGCGCCGGACTGTGGGCTCACGGTCGGGCAGGTGGAGGACTGCCTCGACGCGGCCCTCGGGGCTCAGCAACGAGAGCTCCAGTCGGTGACGTGCGGTCGGCCGCTGCCGGCCGACGCTGAGGATCGGCTGGCGCTGGATCTGGAGGGGCAGCCGGCGTGCGCGCCGCTCGTGGCGTGCCAGCGCGCCCGGTCCGAGGAGCCGATGAGCTTCTGACTGGTCGGGGCGGGGGGGGCGGGGCGACGCGCCCGGGCGCCGCCCCGGTGGGAGGCGCGCTACCGCGTGACGCAGGCCATGGCGCGGTTGCAGTAGTTCTCCGCCTCGCCGCAGGCCCAGAACTGCAGGTCGTTGAAGCCGGGGATGCCCACGTTGCCGTAGCCCATGCTGTCCGGGCACCGGTCGTACTCGGCCACCGCCATCGTGTGGTAGTTGGCGTTGGGGCGCTGCCAGCCGCCGGCGACCATGGCCTGGAGCTCCGCGAAGGTGATGACCTCGCCGCCGTTGGCGGCGCAGTAGTCGATGACGGAGCCCTGGACGCACTCGGCCGAGAGGTGGACGAGGCAGACGCCGCCCCAGACCTCACCGGCGCAGGGGGGCTGGCGGAAGCAGTAGTTCACCGAGTCGGGGCCGCAGTGGTCGGCCACGTAGGCCGAGAAGGAGCAGCCGGCGGCGCCGCAGTTGTAGGGCAGGCCTTCGCCGGGGAGGACGAAGTCTTCGGCGACGGGGCCGCCGGCGCCGCCGATGCAGTGGCTGCCGTCGCCCCAGCCCGAGACCCACGCCTGGTGGTTGATCTCGTCGGGGGTGGTGGAGCACGCGTACTCGCCCGCCTCGCCGCCAAAGAGCTGGGCGCAGGCCGAGACGCAGGACACGGCGGCGCTGTCCGGCCACGCCGGTCCGTCGCCGACGCCAAACTGGCCGGCGAGCTGGCCACCGCCGCCTTCGCGCTGGCAGCGGGCGTTGCACCCGTCGCCATTGTTCCGGTTGCCATCGTCGCAGGCCTCACCGGGGTCGACGTTGCCGTCGCCGCACCGGGGACCGACCACGCCGCCGTTGCGGCGATAGACCAGGCGCTCCCAGCCGGCATCGCCGATGCCCGTGGCGGCGCCACAGCGCCACCCCGCGTTGATGTTGCCGTCGCCGGTGTGCCAGCACATGCGGTCGCCGGGCTGCTCGTTGCTGATGTCGCAGGAGAAGC
>JAWKQS010000087.1:0-2047 GCA_041389985.1 bacterium | reverse complement strand
GGGCGCGGGGCCCTCAGCCGAAGGTGATGCCCTGGGCCAGCGGCAGCGTGCGGCCGTGGTTGACGGTGCAGGTCTGCCGGCGCATGTAGGCCTTCCAGCTGTCCGAGCCGGCCTCGCGCCCGCCGCCGGTATCCTTCTCGCCGCCGAAGGCCCCGCCGATCTCGGCGCCGGAGGTGCCCAGGTTCACGTTGGCGATGCCGCAGTCGCTGCCCGTGTCGGCGAGGAAGCGCTCCGCCGTCTCGAGGTCCCGGGTGAAGACGGCTGACGACAGGCCCTGGGGCACCTCGTTCTGCAGGCCGATGGCCTCCTCCAGCGTATCCCACTGAATCACATAGAGAATCGGGCCGAAGGTCTCGGTGTGGACGGTGGGCGTCTGGGCCGGCATGTGCAGGATGGTGGGGCGCACGAAGAAGCCAGGCCGGGGCAGGGCTCCCCCGCCGCAGACCAGCTTGCCGCCCTCGGCGCGGGCCGCCTCGACGGCCGCCTCGAACCGGGCGACGGCGGCCGCGTCGATGAGCGGGCCCATCAGCGTGGCGTCATCGAGGGGGTCCCCGATGGTCACCTGGGCGTAGGCGGCCGCGAGCCGCTCCGCCAGGGCGTCGGCGATGCTGCTGTGGACCAGGAGGCGGCGCGTGGTCGTGCAGCGCTGGCCCGCGGTGCCGACGGCGCCGAAGAGCACGGCCCGCTCCACCAGATCCAGATCCGCCGTGGCGTCGACGATCACGGCGTTGTTGCCGCCCAGCTCCAGCAGCGAGCGCCCCAGCCGGCCGGCGACCCGCGCTGCCACCTGCCGCCCCACTGCCGTCGACCCGGTGAACGAGACCAGCGCGAGCCGGGGATCGTCGACCAGCGGGCCCACGAGGGCGGTGCCCGCCTCGCAGAACAGGAGGAAGGCCGGCGGAAAGCCGGCGTCGGCCAGCGCGCGGCTCACCAGTCGCTGCACGGCGATGGCGCACAGCGGGGTGTGCGGCGATGGCCGCCAGACGGTCACATCCCCGCAGACCGCGGCGAGGCAGGCGTTCCAGGCCCAGACGGCCACCGGGAAGTTGAAGGCGGTGATGACGCCGACGAGGCCCAGGGGGTGCCACTGCTCGAACATGCGGTGCTCGGGCCGCTCGGACGGCAGCGTCCGCCCCCCGAGCATGCGCGACAGGCCCACCGCATAGTCGGCGATGTCGATCATCTCCTGGACCTCGCCGATGCCCTCCGCCTTGATCTTGCCCATCTCCAGGGCCACCAGGGCGCCCAGATCCTCGCGGTGGCGGCGCAGCACCTCGCCCACCAGGCGGACGGCCTCGCCGCGCCGTGGGGCGGGGACCGCCTGCCAGGCCCACTGGGCCGCGCTCGCCTCGTCCAGCAGCTCCTCCAGGTCGGCGGCGTCGCCCGTCTGCACGTGGGCGATGGTCGCGCCCGTGCTGGGGTTGACGGACGCCAGCGCCGGCCCGCCGCCGCCCGCCTGCGTCCCCCGCCACACCCCCGGCACCCCGTCAGAGAGGCCCAGCCGGCCCAGCAACGCGTCGATCATTCGGACACCTCCTTCATGGCGCGCCGGTTCTTTCACAGGCGAGCCCCTTGAGTCGAGGGGGCCGTTCGTGCTGCTCTTCTGCGCCCTTCACCGGAGGCTCGCCGTGCCCCTGATCCGCACCCATGCCCTGGCCCTCGCCCTGTTGCTGCCCGCCTGCGATGACGGCGGAGGAGGAGGCGGGGGCGCCGGCGGCGGCGGCGGAGGCGCGGACGCGGGCGCCAGCTCGTCGCTGGGCATCGCGCTCGAGCCCGTGCCAGCCGAGGCGACCGCCGGCGCGCTGGTCGAGCTCGCGTTCACCGTGACGACCCCCAACGGCCCCGCGGCCGGGCTGCGGGTCGAGCCCACCGTCGAGGCCGGCGGCGGCATGGCGATCGGCGCCGACTCGGGTCCCGATGGCCGCGGCACGATCGCCTGGACCCTCGGCGTCGCCCCCGTCCGCCAGCGCCTCCGCCTGAGCGTGGGGCCCGCCGCCGACACCGTCACCGTTGAGGCCCAGCCCCCCGACCCCGCGCCGACGAGCGC
>JAWKQS010000086.1:0-2195 GCA_041389985.1 bacterium | reverse complement strand
TCACCATCGGCGGCCTCCGCGGCACCATCGCCGGCACTTTTCTCTTTGAAATCAGCCGCATGCGGATCGAACTCGGCAGGCCCCGGACCTGGCTGCGGCTCCCGCCCATGGCGCTCGCCGGGGTCCGCGTTCAGGCGCCGTCGCCCCTGGGACCGGTCGCGGTGGCGATACGCAGCGCCCGGCTCGACGAGGACGGCCGGGCCTCAGCGGCCGGCAGCCTCTCCATCGCCCACGCCGAGCACCGCCCATGGACGCTCACCGGCCACGCCTCACCCCGCGAGATCCAACTCCGGATCACCGGGCCCGCCCTCCACGGCCTCGCGCATGGCCCGGTCGCGGCGACGCTCGGCCGCCTCGACGTGGTGGTCACCCCCGAGGGCGTCCACGCCCGGGCGATCGACGTCACGGCCCACGGCCAGTGGCGTGGCGCCGACCTCGAGGCCCGGTTCCCCGCCGCGCGCTGGGCCGCGGGCTGGCTGGAGGTGACGGGTGGCTCGATCCTCGTCGCCGCGCCCCCGGGCGAGGCCGACCCCGGTGGACCCGCCGCCGCCCGCGCGCCCCCGTGGCCGACCGCCATCCTCGGCGTACGGCTCCGCGACGTCCGGGTCGAGCCGGCTGGCCCCGTCGACCTCCCTGCCGGCCAGCTCGACGTCGACGCGACCCCCGCCGCCATCGCCGCCCGCCTCTCGCCGGACCTGGGCGGGGCCCTCGAGCTGGTCGTCCCCCTGGACCTGGAGTGGGCCAGCGTGGCCCTGGCCGAGGTACCCGTCCCGCCGCCAGGGCGTCTCGTGCCCGGGTGGCCGGCCGGCCTCCGCGGTATCGCCTCCGGTCATGTCGCGATCCCGCGCCTGGGCGACGCGGCCGTCCAGCTCGACGTCCGCCTGGCCCTGACCATGGAGCACCCCGCCCTCAGCGCCTCGCCCGTCACCACCGACGCCCGGCTGTCGGCCTGGCTGCAGCAGACCGGGGCCGGTCTCGCGATCGACGACCTCCGCGTGCAGGCCGGCGCCCTCGCCGTGGCTGGCAGCGCCGCGCTCGAGGGGCGGCTCGTCCGCAGCCACCTGCGCCTCCGGCCAATCGCCTGCCAGGACGCCTGGCGCAGCCTCCCGGCGGGCCTGCGCGGTCCCCTGGCCGACGCCCGCCTTTCGGGCACCCTGGCGCCCCGGCTCGCGCTGTCCGTCCCCCTCGACTCACCGTTCGACCTCAAGCTCGCGCTCACCGGCGACCTGGGCTGCCAGGTCGACGCGCTCAAGCTCCCCCGGTCCGCCTGGCCGCCCGCCCTGGATCCGGCCCCCCGCGACGACGTCGCCTGGCTCCTCGGCCCCTTCCAGCGCGTCGTCCCGGAGGCCAGCCGGCCGCTGGTGGTCGGTCCGGGCAGCCCCGAGTACTGGCCGATCGACCGCCTCCCCCGCTTCGTGGTCGACGCGGCCATCGTCTCGGAAGACCCGGCGTTCGGCCCGGGCCATGCCCTCGACCTGGGCCTCATCCGGCGGGCCCTGATGTTCAACCTCGATCGCCGCCGATTCGTCTACGGCGGCTCCACGATCCCGCAGCAGCTCGCCAAGAACCTCTTCCTCACCCGCGACAAGAGCATCGCCCGCAAGCTGCAGGAGGCGCTGATCGCGCTGCGCATGGCGGCCGCCGTGCCCAGCCGGCGGATCCTCGAGCTCTACCTGAACTGCATCGAGTTCGCGCCGGACGTCTACGGCATCGGACCCGCCGCCCGGCACTACTTCGGCGTCTCGCCCGCCGCGCTGACGCCCCGCCAGGCCGCGTTCCTCGCCATGGCCAAGCCGTCGCCGCGCTACGCCGATGCGCTACGGCGGAGGGGGCAGACCCCCGACACCGACCACTTCCGCACGTACATGCGCCGCATCCTCGAGCGCGTCGCGGCCCGCGGGGGGGTCTCGAGGGCCGCTCTCGAGGCCTCGAAACCCCTCCGCATCGAGTGGGACGCCAGCCGCCACCGGGAGCGAGATCCCGAGAACCCACGCTCGGACGCGGACTTGTCGATATGGACAAAAAAAGATCGGGAGCCCCGAAAAAAAGAGGTTGACCTCCGGGGGCAGATCCGTAGTCTCCACCCCCGCCGCGCCACTCAGCGGCCGCCCACCGAGGCGGAGGCAAGTGGCGGCGGACAAGGCTTCCAGCCGGTTCTTTGAAAAACGAGTTGAGCAATCGATTGAATTGCGAGT
>JAWKQS010000085.1:0-2358 GCA_041389985.1 bacterium | reverse complement strand
AGCATGGCCGACGAGCTGGAGCTGCTGGCCGGTGACCAGCGTGGCCACCACCGCGCTCTCCCCCTGCGCGTCCGTTGCCACGCCCCGCAGGCTGGCCTCCGTCAAGAGGACGGTCTCGCCCACCACGGCATCGGCGAGGACTTGCCGCAGGGCCGCATCGACCCGGCCGCGCGCCGCCGGCCGCCGGTCGTTCAGCCGCTCGGCGCAGACCACCAGCCGCCAGCCCATGACCGCCAGGAGCAGCGCGCGCTCGTCCTCTCGGTGCGCCTGCCGGAGCAGCCGCTCGGCGTCGGTGGCGCTCTGGCCAGCGAGGGCGTCGTAGGCCCGCGCCCGGGCCTTGCGTGCCTGGGCCTCTGCCTCGATCTTCTTCAGGTATGCCCACACCGCGTATATCCATGCGAGCGTCGCGTTCTTGACCGCCAGCTCCTGGGCAGTGACGGCGGCCTGGCGCTGCCTCTCCTTCTCGGCCTCCGCGACCTGCGCGGCGATGGCGCTCAGCGTCGCGACCCCGGCGTTCCAGGTGGCACGCACCGAGGCGGCCCAGGCAGAGATCGCCTCCGAAGCGGCATGGACCGCAGCGACCACCGCATCTACCTCGGCCGCTTTGGCCTTGCGGGCGCTGGTCACGGCCCGATCCCTGGCCGCCTCCGCTGCCCCCGCGCTGCGCAAGGCGTCGTGTCGCTGCACCAGCGCGTAGACGGCCACCCCCGCCAGCGTCGCGATGATCCCGAGCGTGAGCGCCAGCGCGACCATGCGCCGACGCTCATGCCGTTGGATGCTCTTCTTCAGGAACCGCGTCTCCAACCGGTTGAGGCGCCCCTCCTTCCTCAGCTCGCGCGCCTGGGCGAGGCGGGCATCCCGATCCCAGAGCTGGCCCGGAGACTGCTCGGACTCCCACTGCTCGACCTCCTGAGCCAGGGCGTGGTGGAGCGTGTGGTACCTCCGGTCGTCTTCGACCCAGGCCGAGATCCGGCTCCACCGGGTGAGCAGGGTGTCGTGGGCCAGCTCGGTGTAGCCCGCCTGCCCAGTCTGGTCCGTCACCAGCAACCCCGCCCTGCCGAAGGCCTTCTCCACCGTGTTCATGCGGGCAGCGCGATCCTTGTCCGGGTAGACCAGGCTCGGCCCAGCCTGGCCAGTCACCAGCAACCCCGCCTCGCCGAAGGCCTTCACCACCGTGTTCATCCGGGCAGTGCGATCCTTGTCCGGGTAGACCAGGCTCCCCGTCGCGACCCGCCGTCGTGCGCCGCTGGGAGACACCAGCCGCAACATCAGCAAGCGGATCTCCTCCAGGCACTTCTCCTGCTCTGTGCAGGTCTTCTCGGCCAGGACGGCGATGGAGCCCGTGATCCCACCGTCTGGCAGGTGGTCCAGCGTCAAGACCCCGGTGGCTTCCTCGTAGGCGTTGTCGGAGTAGAACTCTTTGCGGTACTTCTCAAACATGGCGGTCAGCGTGAAAGACAACAGGGGCAGGCCGCCCGCCAGGCCGACCACCTGGTCCAGCAGGTGGTCGACGACGCCCGCGCGGGGCGTGCCACCGGGCTCGGTCGGGACCTCCGGCCCCGCGAAGTCGAGATCGGCCGCATGGGCCGGGCGGTAGATGACCTCCCGCAGCGCGTCGCGGCCCAGCGGGGCCAACTCGAAGCGACCCTGACGGACGTCATCGGAGGACGTCAGCGCCCTCAGGATCTCGACCACCCGGTCATCCAGGTCGCCGCGCAGTGTCGCCACCACATGAAGGTCTGGGTGGGCCTTGAGCTGATCGAAGAGCTGCTGGAAGAACGCCCTCCGCTCCTCCTCCGTGCAGCCCTGGGTGAACGCCTCTTCCAGGCGGTCGATGGCCACCACCACCCGACCGCTGACGTTCTTGAGCTCCTCGACCAGCTTCGTGGACGCGGCAGCGAGCCCCACGCCGGGCCGCAGGGGGTCCACAGTCTTCCAGCCCTTCTTCTCGAGGGCGGGGACGAGGCCGGCCTGGAGCAGGCTCGACTTGCCAATCCCGCTGGCGCCCACCACCCGGACGAAGCGCTGCCCGCCTTCGACGAGGTCGACGAGCGCCTTGATCTCCTCCTTCCGTCCAGAGAACGTGCTGCTGTTCTGCTTGGTGTACGACGCGAGGCCCGGCCAGGGTGGCTTGGGCTCCTCGCTGGGGGGGGGTGCAAGCCCGTCCAGCGAGAAGGTCCCCAGCTCGAACAGGTAGTCACCCTCCCCATGCCCCGCGAGGTAGAAAAGCTGCGGCAGCTGCAGGTCGAGCCCCTCCGAGTGGCTGACATAATGGAACAGGTCGAGGGTCCTGATCGCGCCCCCCACGCTCGGCGCCTCGCCACGCAGCCCGGCGATCAGCGCTCTGGCGAAGGGACC
>JAWKQS010000084.1:0-3093 GCA_041389985.1 bacterium | reverse complement strand
TGTAGACGTTGAGGCTGTCCCCCGCGACCCAGAGGCCGGCCAGCGCCCCCGCGAGGGCCATGGGCACGGTGAGCATGATGACCAGCGGGTGGATGAAGCTCTCGAACTGGGCCGCCAGCACCAGGAAGACCACCAGCACGGCCAGGATGAAGGCGAAGGCCAGCGAGGCGCTCGACTCCTTGTACTCCCGCGACTGCCCCTTGTAGTCCAGCAGGGCCTCCGGCGGCAGCACGCGCCGGGCGGCGCCCTCCAGCCAGTCCAGGGCCTCCCCCAGGCGGTAGCCCGGGGCCAGATCGGCCTCCAGGGTGATGGCGCGCACCCGGTTGAACCGCTCGAGAGCGGGGGCGTCGGCCACCTCGTCGGTGACCAGCAGGTTGGCCAGGGGCACGAGGGCCCCGGTGGTCGCCGAGCGCACGTACACCCGCTTGAGGTCCTCGGGCGTCTGCTTCTGGCCCAGCTCGCCCTCGACCAGCACGTCGTACTCCTCGCCGCCCTGCTCGTAGCGCGTCACGCGACGCCCCGCGAAGAAGGTCTCGAGGGTCCGCGCCACCTCGGCGTACGAGACCCCCGCGTCGGCGGCCCGGTCGCGGTCCACCCGCACGGTGATCTGGGGGCGGGTCTCCTTGTAGTCGAAGTCCGGCGCGACGATGCCCGGGTTCTTCTGCAGCTCGGCCCGCAGCAGCTCGCGCCAGCTCGCCAGGGCCTCGTAGGTCGGCCCGCCGATCACGAACGACACCGGCCGCCCGCTGGCCTGTCGGCCCAGCCCCTGCCGCATGAAGGCGAAGGCCATCACGCCCGGCAACGCCGCGAACTTCTTGCGCAATTCGGCCATGATGGCCTGGCCGGAGCGGGACCGCTCATGCCACTGCCTCAGCAGCACGATGCCGAAGCCCGAGTTGACGACGGAGGTGTTGTTGAAGCTGCCCGGCACCCGCACCAGCACCCGCAGCGCCTCGTCGGTGGCCAGCAGCGTCAGCATCTCCTGCTCGACCTTCTCCATCCAGGAGGTCATGTAGCCGTAGCTGGCCCCCTCCGGCGCGACGACGCGCACGAAGAAGGCGCCGCGATCCTCCTCGGGGGCGAACTCCCGCGGGACTTCGCGGGCGATGAAGACCACCGCGGCCAGCGACGCCGCCGCGCCGGCGAGCACGATGAGCGGCCGCCGCAAGCTGCTGGCCAGCACGCGCTGGTAGGCGGCGTCCAGCACCGCCACGAACCGGTCCACCGCCCGCCCGAGGAGGGAAGGCGAGGAGCGCCGCAGGATCTTGCTGCAGAGCATGGGCGAGAGGGTCAGCGCCACGACGCTGGAGCAGATGACCGCCGCCGCCAGCGCTGCGGCGAACTCCACGAAGAGGCGCCCGACGGCCCCCTCCAGGAACGCGAGCGGCGTGAAGACCGCCACCAGCACCACCGTGGTCGCCACCACCGCGAAGCCCACCTCCCGTGCGCCGCGATAGGCGGCCACGAGCGGCGGCTCCCCCTCCTCGATGCGCCGGTGGATGTTCTCCACCACCACGATGGTGTCGTCGACGATGAGGCCGATGGCCAGCACCAGGGCCAGGAGCGTGAAGAGGTTGATGGAGTAGCCCAGGGCGTACAGCGCGGTGAACGAGGCGATGACCGAGATGGGCACCGTCAACGCGGGCACCAGCGTGGCCCGGAAGGTGCCCAGAAACACGAAGATGACGGCCACCACCAGGGCCGATGGCGATGCCCAGCGTCGACCAGACCTCCTCGATGGCCCCGTCGATGAAGATGGACGAGTCATAGCTCTGGTGCAGGGTGGTGCCCTCGGGCAAGAACGCCTTGACCTTCTCGGCCTCGGCCCGGCCCGCCCGGGCGACCGCCAGGGTGTTGGCCGTCGACTGCTTGACCAGCCCCAGCCCCACCATCGCCTCGCCGTTGCCGCGAAACCAGGTGCGCCGCTCCGACGAGCCCTGCTCGACCCGCGCCACGTCGGCCAGCCGGACGAGGTCTCCGTCCCCCTGCCCGCGCGCCACGACCAGCGCGCCGAAGTCCTCCGGCGTGGCGTACGATCGCTCCAGCCGGACCGAGAACTCCCGATCCACCGACTCGATGCGGCCGGCGGGCAGCTCCAGGTTCTCCCGCCGCAGGGCCGCCTCGACGTCGGCCACCGCCAGCCCCCGGGCGGCCAGCTTGACCGGATCGAGCCAGACCCGCATGGCGTAGCGCCGCCCACCGCCCACCATCACGCGGGCCACGCCGTCGAGCACCGAGAAGCGGTCCACCAGGTAGCGCTCGGCGTAGTCGGTCAGCTCCCGGGTGTCCATCTCGGTGCTGGACAGGTTCAGCCACATGATGACCTGGGTGTTGCTGTCGACCTTGACGATCTCGGGGGGATCCGCCTCGTCGGGGAGCTGGTCGATCACGCGCGCCACCCGGTCGCGCACGTCGTTGGCCGCCGCGTCGATGTCGCGGCCGATGCTGAACTCGATGGTCACCGTGGACTGGCCATCGGTGGAGGTGCTGGCGATGGACTCGATGCCCTCGATGCCCGCCACCTGATCCTCGACCAGGCGGGTGATCTGCGACTCGATGACCCGGGCGGCCGCGCCGCCATAGCGCGTCTCCACCGAGACCACGGGCGGATCGATGTCGGGGTACTCCCGCAGGGGCAGCTTGAAGAAGGCGATGCCGCCGAAGGTGACGAGCAGCAGGTTGATGACCGTGGCGAGCACGGGCCGCTTGACGGCGGCGTCGGAGAGGATCACGGCGCGCTCGCCGGGGCCGGCTTCACCGCCTCGCTGACCACCTGGACCGGCGCCCCGGGCCGCAGCTTGTGCACGCCGTCCACCACGACGGGCTCCCCCACCTGCAAGCCCTCCAGGATCTCGACCCGCCCCGGCTGGCGGCGGCCGATCTTCACCTCGCGCAGCGTGGCCTTGCCGTCGACGACCACATAGACGCGCTGGCGGGTGCCGATGGGCGAGAGGGCCCCCTCCGGCACGCTCAGCACCTCGCCCTCGCCAGCGCGCAGCGTCACCGTCAGCAGCAACCCCGGCCGCAAGCGCTTGCTTTCATTGGACAATCTCGCACGCACCTTCACCTGGCGGGTGGCCTTGTCGATGCGGG
>JAWKQS010000083.1:0-3192 GCA_041389985.1 bacterium | reverse complement strand
CGGCGCTCGCGGCGGAGGGCGGCTTCGAGGCAGAGGAGCAGCAGGAGGACGCCCGGGGCGGCGCCGAAGAAGCCTCCGTAGACGTACTGGACGATCATCACCTCGTCGACGCCGTCGATCTTGAGGGCCGCGCCGAGGGCTGGGAGCAGCGTGGGGATGGTGGCGGCGGCGGCGGCGAGGGCCGGGGTGGCCTGGGTGAAGCGCGCGATGAGCAGCGCCCAGAGCAGGTGGTGGCCGGCGGCACAGGCCCAGAGCACGGGGTAGACGTCGTGGTGGCTGGCCGTGAGCAGGGGCAGCGCGACGGCCGCGGCCGTGCTGATGGCGACGTGGCTGGCGAGCAACCCGCCCAGGCCCCGGCCGTCGTCGAGGTGCGGCCACTCGCCGACGCGGAGGCGGTGCCACAGCCGCCGGCTGCCCCGGACGATGGCCCACGACACCAGCGCGTAGAGGACCGCGCCGAGCACGGCGCTGCCGCCGAGGGTGTCGGGGGTGGGGCCGCAGCCGGCGAGGAGGAGGCCGGCCAGCGCGACGCCGATGCCCCGCCGGGTGTCTGGTGCGTGCTGTCTGCTGTCGGGAGTCTGCATGCGCCTGCCTTCCCTGCGCCTTCGCGCCGTCAACGGGCTGCCCGAGCGGCCGGACGGGGCCTTCGTGCTCTACTGGATGATCGCTCAACGGCGAACCGGGTGGAACTTCGCCCTCCAGTACGCCGCCGAGCGGGCCCGCGCCCTGGGTCGGCCCCTCCTGATCTTCGAGCCGCTGCGCGTGGGCTATCGCTGGGCCAGCCGTCGCCTGCACGCCTTCGTCCTCGACGGCATGCGCGACCAGCGCGCGGCCTGCGCGGCGGCCGGGGTGGCCTACCTGCCCTACGTCGAGCCGTCCCACGGCGCCGGATCGGGGCTGCTGGCTGCGCTGGCGGCGGAGGCCTGTCTGGTCGTGACCGACGAGTACCCCTGCTTCTTCCTGCCGCAGATGGTGGCGGCAGCGGGGCGCCGCCTGCCCGTCCGCCTCGAGGCCGTGGATGGCAACGGCCTGCTGCCCCTGCGGGCCTCCGAACGGGCGTTCCCCACCGCGGCGGGCTTCCGGCGGCACCTCCAGGCGACGCTGGCCCCCCACCTGGAGGGGTTCCCGGTCGCCGCCCCCCTGGTGGGGCTCCGGGGGCCGCAAGCCATTGTCCCGCCAGCGATTCTCGCGCGCTGGCCGGCGGCGGATCTGGACGATCCGGGGCTGCTGGATCGCCTGCCCATCGATCAGACCGTCCGCGAGACGGCCCGGGGCGGCGCCGTCGTGGCGGCGGCCCGGCTGGAGGACTTTCTGGCGGAGGGCCTGCCCCGCTATGGCGAGGAGCGCAGCCACCCCGACGCCGACGCAGCCAGTGGGCTGTCCCCGTGGCTGCACTTCGGTCACCTGTCCCCCCACGCCGTCGTGGCCGGCATCTTCGACGCCGAGGGCTGGCACCCGGGCCGGCTCGGCAAGGTGACCGGCGCCCGGGCCGGGTGGTGGGGCCTCTCCGCGACGGCCGAGGCGTTCCTGGACGAGCTGGTGACGTGGCGGGAGGTCGGCTTCGGCTTCTGCTACCACCGCCCCGACGACTACTTCGCCTTCGACAGCCTGCCAGACTGGGCCCGCGCGACCCTCACCGAGCACGCCGTGGATCCCCGCCCCGTGGTCTACGACCGCGCCACGCTCGAGGCCGCCCGCACCCACGATCCGCTCTGGAACGCGGCCCAGACCGAGCTGGTGCGGACCGGCCGGATGCAGAACTACCTGCGGATGCTGTGGGGCAAGAAGGTGCTGGAGTGGAGCCGCACGCCCGCCGAGGCCCTCGACACGCTCATCGAGCTGAACAACCGCTACGCCCTCGATGGCCGCGATCCCAACTCCTACAGCGGCATCTTCTGGACGCTCGGCCGCTTCGACCGCCCCTGGGGGCCCACCCGGCCCATCTTCGGGACCATCCGCTACATGAGCTCCGAGAGCACCGCCCGCAAGCTGAAGCTCAAGGGCTACCTGGCCCGGTTCGGCGAGGATCCCCAGCCCAGCCTGCTGTAGCGCGTCGGTCAGAGCTGGAAGAGCAGCGCCGTCAGGATCTGCTGGACGTCCGCGGTGGCCTGGGCCTCGTTGTGGAAGGTGGTGTAGGCCACCCGGCCGCCGCTGGCGCCGTCGGTGAACATCACCATCAGCGGCTCGCGCCCGTCAGCGACGAGCACGTCGACCCCCGCGCCGACCCCGAGGATGCCCATCCAGCCGCCCTGGTCGAAGTTCACGTCCAGGGCGTCGCGCCCCAGGAACTGGCGCAGCGCCGGGTCGATGATCTGGGCGCGCCGCCGGCCCGGGTCGCCGAAGCCCTCGACGGGGGGCTCGTGGCCACAGATCAGCTCGCCGGCGTTGAGGCCGCCCCGGCACTGGGCGCCCGGGCGCGGGGCCTCGGCCTGGGCCCCGCACCGGGCGGGGCAGTCGACGCAGGTGCAGCAGGGATCGATGCCGGCACCGGTGCCGAAGTACTCGGAATCAAACTGGATCTTGTCGGGCCAGGCCGCCTCGATGACGTTGGCCGCCAGGTCGGAGATGTAGACCGCGCCCCCCTCGGCCACGAAGCGCCGGAGGTTGCTGACCATCTGCTGGCCCTCGGCGCTGGCCTCGAGGTCCACCGTGAAGCCGCAGTTGATCAGCAGGACGTCGTAGCGCGAGAGCGACTCCCAGTGGCCCAGCAAGCCCCGGGCGCCGTAGTTGCCGAAGGTGTCGCCGCAGTAGGCGGTGAACTCGAAGCCCAGCCCGCCGACGATCCGCTCGATGCTGTCGTACTCGCCGGTGACGGCGGCGACCTGGGCGGAGTTGGAGGGCAGGCACTCCTTGTCGCTGCGCTCGTCCACCGGGACGCTGCGGTCGGCCAGGACGACGACGTCGTAGCGCCCCTGGAAGCGGCCCGCGGTCACGAAGACGGTGGCGGGGCCGGGGGCGAGCCCGTCCAGGCGGAAGTGGCCGTCCGCCGTGGCGAAGGCCTCCCGCGTGACCCGGTTGCCCGCGCAGTCGGTGGTGTCGGCGTGGACCCGGGCGCCGCCGATGGGGGTGCCGTCGGGCGCGCAGGCCAGGCCGTTGACCGCGCCGGTGGCGCACCCGCCCGAGCCGCCGGCCCCGCCGGGGCCGTCCGGGCCGCCGCCGAAGCCGCCCGCCGCGAAGCCACCCGCGCCCGCC
>JAWKQS010000082.1:0-3255 GCA_041389985.1 bacterium | reverse complement strand
CGGGGAGAGGGTGATCCACCACGTCGATCCGGCCGTCGGCGCGGTGGATGCGCCAGCTCTGCTCGTCCCCCTCGATGGTGCCCGCCAGCCGCAGGGTGCGCAGGGCGAAGACCCCCAGGCCGGTGACGACCAGGGCGTCCAGCCGGTGCAGGGCGCCGTCGCGATCCTCGAACTCGAAACCCGTCCAGACGCGGACTGGATCGCGATCGGGCAGGATCTCGCGCAGGGCATCGCGGGTGAAGAACTCGTGGGGATAGCGCGGCTCGGAGACCGCGCGCCACCGCGGCGAATCAGGCTCGATCATCCTGCCCTCGGACGTCTGGGGGGCCGTCCGCAGTATGGCGTCGGGGGGTGACGCCCGACAAGGGTCCGGGCGGTCGCTCATTTTTCATCTTGATCGGCGTGAAAATTCGTTCCAACGTTCCAATCACGCCCTCGCACGAGACGTGGATGGGCCGGCAGGATGGAGGAAGACATGAGCACGATGGCTGCGTTCGATGAGCTCACAGCTGCCGATCAGGAGGTGCTGGCGCGGGCCCAGCGGATGCTGGTGGGGCTGGCCGATCCCGGGGTGGCGCGGCGCGCGGAGGCGGCGGGCTACGACGCCGAGGAGCACGAGGCGGGGTGGCGCGCCTTCGAGCTGGCTTCGGGCCGCCAACGCCCGTTCGGGGTCCTGTTGCAGGTCGCCACGGCCAGCGGCGAGGCCGAGGCCCCCGGCCTGGCGGCCCGGTATGCCGCCCTCGACGCCTTCGAGAACAAGTGGTTTCCCCGCACTCGCATGGCCATCCGCCGCTTCGTGGCGGACGATGTGCGCGATCGGGTGGAGGCCGCGTTCTTCGCCGAGCTGGCCCAGCAGCCCCTCGGGCCCGGGGTGGTCGGCTCGGTGGCGCGGTTCCTGGAGCGCCTGGCCGGCCTCGCCGCGAGTGATGCCCCAGGGGCGGCGGCCGCCGTGGCCTCCCTGCAGAAGAAGGGCCTGACCGACGCCGAGGTCGGGCGCATGCGCGACCTGCTCGCCGAGGCCCGCGCCCTCGGCCCCTCCGCCCCCGCCCCAGCCGACCTGGCGGGCCAGGTCGAGGCCATGAACAGCGAGCGGCGCAGCGCGCTGGAGACGCTGCGCCGGTGGCTGAACGACTGGTCCCTGGTGTTTCGCGAGGAGCTGCCCCACAACGACCGCCAGCGGCTGGGCCTGACGCGCAAGGGCGGACGGCCGCGGAAGGTGGTCGACGACGCCCCGGCCGAGGGGGACGTCGGCTGACGGGGGGTGCGGCTCCAGGTCTCGACGGGTCTGGACCGGGGCCAGGTCGGTCAGAACCCCATGCAGACCGGGCCCGAGACCGGATCCGACGGGTCGGGGATCCGGATCCAGCGGGTCACGGGCCTGGATCGGACGGGTCGCGAGCTGGATCCGACGGGTCGCGACCCAGCCACGGCGGCGGCAGCATCGGCTCGTCGTGCCGCTGGACGATCAGACGGCCGATGATGCGGGCCACGCCCCGGTAAGGGTCGTGGGGCCAGTCCGAAGATCGGCGTACCGCTCCAGCGTCCGGTGGGCATGGGCGGCATCGCCCAGAGGTAGGCGCGCCTTGCCCGACGATCGGTCGGCCAGGCCGCAGCGTAGCGGCCAGTTGCTTCGACGAGGTAGCTGACGAGCAGGCGACCAACCCGACCGTTCCCATCGGCGAACGGGTGCAACTGCGAAGAACCCGACCAGGAAGGCGGCGCAGCAGCGTGCCAGGCCCTCCATGGTGGGTGCCTGCGCCTGGACGACCCAGCGTGCATGCAGCTTGATCAGGTCGCCTTCAATCGCCTCCGGCCTCACGCCCTCGCGTCGGTGAGCCCCGTGATCGAAGGTCGCGTGCTCGCTCGATGATCGCCAGGCGCCTGCACCGGGGATGTCGCGAAAGACCGTGGCGTGGAGCCGCCGGATGAAGTCGAGGAAAGCCAGAGGCTGTGTGAGGTCCCCCGCGACGTCCCCCGCCTGTGCCTGCTCGGAGACGAGCGCCTGCGCCAGGGCGTAGCGTGCTTGGAGGCGCTGGCTCATCCTCTCGATCTCGCCAAGCGGGCGGCAGCCACTGCGAACGAACACATCGACGAGCTCGCAATCGAAGCGGTGGCAGAGCGGCTCGTCGACCGTGCAGTCGTGTGGATGGTCGAGCCAGCGGTGACGCCGTGCCTTGCAGCGTGCAGTCGGGCAACCGCGTCGCCTGCGATCCGGCCCTGCCTTCATCCCCGCAGCGCGCCGGCCAGCGCCTCCAGATCGCGATAGCGCTGCCGGGGGATGCCATCGACAGCGAACGATCCGCCGTCGAACAGCCAGGACGGTGCCTCGACGGGGCCCTGGCAATAGAGCCGGGCGAAGTGCGCCTTCGTCGCGTCCAGCGCGATCGTCGCTCGTCGCTCCGACCACGCGACGCGGTAGGGGCGCTCGCTCTTGACCTGCTGCTGGAGCCGCCAGCCGTCCGGTAGCCCATAGACGGTCAGCACGTCCATCAGCAGGGCCGTCTGGGGATCGGGGAGCGTCGGGACCGCGGACGGCCGGGAAAGCGGCTGACCCCCGGCCTGGTGGAAGCGCTCCCAGAGGGGACGACAGATCGGGCCCCCTTCCCAGGGCTCGAACTGCAGGCGATCGAACGGCTTGCCCAGGTCGTAGGCCAACGCGATGCCGTGGCAATAGAACGCCAGCGTCTGGAGCCGCTGGTGGGTGACCGGCTCCTGGTACGGGTACCAGCCCAGCAGCCAGTCCGCCAGCCGTCGGGCCTGCTTCTCAGGGGTGGGGGGCGGGGGGGGCCGACCCAGCTCGCTACCGACCAGGAGGCCGAGGATGCCGCCCACCAGCGCACCGGGCACGCCGCCGAGACGAGCCCCGAGGGCGGCACCACTGACGAGGCCGACCGCGGTCCCGGTCTCGTCCTTGCGCACGGCGGACGGCGGCTGGATGGTTCCGAGGGCGTAGCCGCAGGCACCACAGCCGGTCTTCGCGGGGTCCGCATGCCAGGTGATGGCGTTCAAGGCGTCGCAGTGTGGGCAGGTGACCTCGCGATCGGCCGGCAAGCGGCGCCCGCAGTGGCCGCAGCCGTGGTTCTCCGGCCGATGCCCATCCGGCAGGGACGTCTCGCGGTCGCAATGCTCGCAGAGAATGGTCCGCACCGCCGAACTCTAGAGGGAGGCCGCCCGCGGGGCAAGGACGCCTCCCCTGGACGTGCGAGGTGACAAATGCAGAACGGTCGCGACCCGGGCGCCCGGTCGCGCCAGGAC
>JAWKQS010000081.1:0-3442 GCA_041389985.1 bacterium | reverse complement strand
GGCGTCCGCGGTGGCGGGGACGTCATCGCAGGCGGCCAGCGCGGCCGCGAGGAGCAGGCTGAGGGGGGCTCGCATGGCCAGAGCGTTGGGCTTCGCCGCCCCAGATGCAACCGGTCCGGCACCGGCGGCCCCGATCCCCTGGCGTTGACCGGCCCAAACATGGCAGATCGGCCGCATTCAGCCGACGGAGGCACCCCATGCGGTCCCACGCCCTCGCCCTCTTGCCCCTCCTGCTGCTCGCCGCCTGCGACGACGGCGGCGCCGAGGCCGACCCGATGCCCGTGGCCGACGCGGGCGCCGCGATCGACGCCGGCCCCGAGGCGGACGCTGCGCCGGAGGTGGACGCCGCCCCCATCGTCGATGCCACCCTCCCCGACGCCGCCCCCCCGGCCCCGCCGGCCCTGCCCGTCATCATCGGGCCCGCCGCGGCCGTCGATGAGGATCCCGACCCGAAGGTCGTGGCCATCACCCTGGCCGCGGACCACCACGGCAACCCCATCACCCGGGACGTCGAGGTCGACGGCTACGCCTACAACGGCCAGAGCCCGGGCCCCATCATCCAGGCCCGCCTGGGCGACGAGATCGTCGTGCGGTTCACGAACCACCTCGACGAGCCCACCACCATCCACTGGCACGGGCTGCGGATCACGGACGACATGGACGGCAGCCCCCGCATCCAGGCGCCCATCCAGCCCGGCGAGACGTTCACCTACCGCTTCACGCCCCCCGAGGCGGGCACCTACTGGTACCACCCCCATGTCCGCGCCAACGAGCAGGTCGAGCTCGGCCTCTACGGCATGCTCATCGTGCACGAGGCCGAGCCGCCGGCCTTCGACGCCGAGCGCGCCTTCATCCTCGACGACATCCTGCTCTCGGGCGACCGGGTCGCCGCCTTCATGGCCAGCTTCCCCGAGCGGATGCACGGCCGCACGGGGAACACCCTCCTGACCAACGGGGTCGCGGTGCCCCCTGACGGCCACGCCCGCCAGGGCCAGGTGGAGCGCTGGCGCCTGGTGAACACGGCCAACGCCCGCACCATGAGCCTCAGCCTCCAGGGCGCCCGCTTCCGGGTCATCGGCACCGACGCCGGCCTCATCCACGCGCCCTATGAGACCGACCGCGTGCAGATCGCCGTGGGCCAGCGCTACGACCTCGAGGTCACCTACGACCAGCCCGGGCAGGTGGACCTTTTGAGCCATGTGCTTGTTCTTGAAGGAGAAAACGTCGTCGAGCGGCCCTTCGTGGTGCAGAGCGTCCAGGTCGAGGCCTCCGACGAGGCGCCCACGGTCGTGGCGCTACCCACGGTCCCGCCGGTGCAGCGAGGGCGGACCAACGTGAACGCCACCCTGGTGTTCGACGCCGTCGAGGATCCCGAGACGGGCGTCCGCTGGCGCATCAACGGCCAGTCCCACGCCCACGAGCCCATCTTCACCTTCCAGCAGGGCGACTACGTCCGCATGGTCCTCGACAACCGCGCCGGCCCCGAGCACCCCTTCCACCTGCATGGCCAGTTCTTCGAGGTCTTCCCCGACGGCCGGCCCGAGACGGAGCAGCCGGGCCTCAAGGACACCGTGCTCGTGCCGGGCCTGAGCCGCGTGACCGTCTTCGCCCGCATGGAGAACCCCGGCAAGTGGATGGCGCACTGCCACATCCTCGAGCACGCCGAGCTGGGCTTCATGAGCGAGATCCTGGTGGAGCCCGTCGAGGGCATGCCGCGCCCCACGGCGCCCTGAGCGTCAGCCGGCGGCGATGCGCTGGCGGACCCGCAGCTTCAGCTCTTCGACCGCGCACCAGCCCACCGGCACGACGAAGAGCGTCAGCGCTCGAACACCATCCCGCCGAACCCCGGCAGCGCCATGGGCACCATGACGTCGGCCCCGGCCCTGGCTCGTCAGCACCGGCAGCAGCGCCAGGAGCGTCGTCGCCGTGGTCATGAGGCACGGGCGAATGCGCCACAGACAGGCGGCCACCGTCGCCTCCCGCAGCGCCTCGACCGACTCGGGCTGCGCCTCGACGGCCTGCTGCTCCAGGTAGGTCGAGATGACCACCCCGTCGTCCGTCGCGATGCCGAACAGCGCGATGAAGCCCACAGACCGCCACGCTGAGGTGGTAGGTCTGGACGTTGAAGACCTCGTCCAGCGTGCGTCCCCCACGGTCCAGTCCGGGAGGCCGGGGCCGCCATACAGCCACAGGAAGACGAAGCCCCCGCCCACGCGACGGCGATCCCCGAGAAAACCAGCAATGAAGTCGAGACCTTGCGAAACTGCAGGTAGAGGATGAGGAAGATGAGCGCCAGGCTCAGGGGCAGGATGACCAGCAGGCCGCGCTGGGCCCGGACCTGGTTCTCGAAGGTGCCCGTGAAGACCCACGAGATGCCGGGCGCCACGACCAGCTCGCCCTGAGCCTGGGCAGCCTCCAGCGCCGCCTTCGCGCGCTCCACCACCTCCACCTCGGCCGCCCCGTCCACCTTGTCGAAGAGCACGTCGCCGACGAGGAAGGTGTCCTCGCTCTTGATGACCATCGGCCCGCGCACGAAGTCGATCGTGGCGAGCTGATCGAGGGGCACATGGGCACCCGCGGGCGTGGCGACGCGCACCCGCCGGAGCGCCTCCAGGTCGTCGCGCCGCTCGCGGGGGTAGCGCACCCGCACCGGCCGCCGCACCCGGCCATCGATGAGCACCGTGGCGACGGATCCGCCCACCGCCGTCTCGAGGGCACGCTGCACCGCCGTCAGCTCCAGGCCGTGCCGGGCGATGGCGTCGCGGTCCACGTGGATCTCCAGGTAGGGCTTGCCGACGATGCGATCGGCCTGGACCGCCTCGGCTCGCACCCCCTCCACCCCCTTGAGCAGCGCCTCGATGGCCCGCGCCGCCGCCTCGATCTCGGCCAGGTCCTGGCCGCGGACCTTGACCGCCATGGGGGCCCGCACGCCGCTCTGCAGCATCACGATGCGCGCGGCGATGGGCTGCAGGCGCGGGGCCGCGGTGCTGCCGGGGATGGTGGCGGTGGCGCTGATCGCGCGCCAGATGTCATCGGGTGTCTTGATGTGTTCCCGCCACAGACGCCGTCGCTCCCCGGTCTCGGGATCGGGCGGGCCGTACTCGGGGTGGTAGAAGATGATGGTCTCGACCATCGAGATGGGCGCGGGATCGAGGGCGCTGTCCACGCGCCCGATCTTGCCCACCACCGTCTTGACCTCCGGCAGCGCCGCGATGAGCCGATCCTGGAGCTGGAGCGCGTCCAGGGACTCCCCCAGGCTGGCGTGGGGCATCGTGGTCGGCATCCACAGGAAGCTGCCCTCGTCGAGGGGCGGCATGAACTCGGCCTTCATGCCCGGGAAGGCCGCCATCAGCCGCCGACCGACGGCGGTCTGCTCGGCGGAGGCCGGCAGGAAGAGTGAGGCAGAGTGCGCAGAGCAAGGCTGGCGTGGCTCCCAAGAGGA
>JAWKQS010000080.1:0-3749 GCA_041389985.1 bacterium | reverse complement strand
GTCGGTCGCGTCCACGAAGCGCAGGTCGTAGCCGAAGCGGCCCCCGAACGTCTCGACGACCTGCTTCGCCTCGCCCTGGCGCAGCAGGCCGTTGTCGACGAAGACACAGGTCAGCCGATCGCCGATGGCGGCGTGGAGGAGCGCCGCCGCCACCGCCGAGTCCACGCCGCCGGAGAGCCCGCAGATCACGCGGCCATCCCCGACCTGGGCCCGGATGCGGGCGATGGCGTCCTCGATGAACGATGCGGGCGTCCAGTCCCCCGCCAACCCCGCGATGTCATGGAGGAAAGCGGCGAGCATGGCGCCGCCCTCGGCCGTGTGCACCACCTCGGGGTGGAACTGGACGCCATACAGGCGGCGGCCCGGATCGGCCACCGCGGCGATGATGCCGTCGGCGCTGCGGGCCACCACGGCGAAGCCCGGCGCGGGCTCGGCGACGTGATCGCCATGGGACATCCAGACCTGGGGCAGCGGGGCCTGGACGCGGGCGAAGAGGCCGCCGCGGTCATCCAGGTGCACATGTGCACGGCCATACTCGCGGAAGGCCGAGGGCTCCACGCGGCCGCCGAGGGTGCGGGTGAGCACCTGGAGCCCATAGCAGATGCCCAGCACCGGGATGCCCGCCTCCAGGACGGCGGCGGGCAGGTCGGGGGCCTCGGCCTCGGTGACGCTGGCCGGGCCGCCGCTCAGGATGATGGCCGCGGGGCGGCGGGCCACCGCCTCGGCCGCCTGGTGGAACGGCACGATCTCGCAGTAGATGGACAGCTCGCGGACCCGGCGCGCGATGAGCTGGGTGAACTGGCTGCCGTAGTCGAGGATCAGGACCGTCTGGTGCTGCATGGCGGCTCCCGCTCAGTCGGCTTGCCCGGTGGGGGCGTCGGTGATCATCGCCACGTCGTGCACATGGCTCTCGCGCAACCCCGCCGGGGTGATGCGGATGAAGCGGGCCTGCGTGCGCAGGGCCTCGATGGAGGCGCTGCCGGTGTAGCCCATGCCGGCGCGCAGGCCCCCCACGAGCTGGTGCAGGGTGTGGGCGATGGGGCCGCGGAACGGCACCCGGGCCTCGACCCCTCGGCCACCAGCTTGCGGTCGTCGGCCCCGTCCTGGAAGTACCGATCCCGGCTGCCGCGGCGCATCGCCCCCAGGGAGCCCATGCCCCGGTAGGCCTTGTAGAGCTTGCCCCCCACCTCGACCTGCTCGCCGGGGGCCTCGGCCGTCCCGCCGAAGAGGCTGCCGATCATCACGGCGTGGGCGCCGGCCGCGATGGCCTTCACCACATCGCCGGAGAGCTTGATGCCGCCGTCGGCGATGACCGTGAGGCCGAGGGCCTCGGCGGCCTCGGCGCAGTCCATGATGGCGGTGATCTGGGGGACGCCCACGCCGGCCACGACGCGCGTGGTGCAGATGGAGCCGGGGCCGATGCCCACCTTGACCACGTCGGCCCCCGCCTGGGCGAGGGCCTCGACGGCGGCGGCCGTGGCGATGTTGCCGCCCACGATGACCAGCTCGGGGTAGCGCTCGCGCAGCGCCTGCACGGTGTGCAGGACGCCGCGGCTGTGGCCGTGGGCCGTGTCGACGGCGATGACGTCGACGCCGGCCTCGACGAGGGCCGCCGCGCGCTCCAGGCCGTCGGCGCCGACGCCGATGGCGGCCCCCACGCGCAGGTGGCCGGCGGCGTCGACGGCGGACACGCCCTCCGCGCCGCCCGCGTGCTTGACCCGGGCGACCTCGGCCGCCTGCTCGGCCACCGTCAGGTTCTTGTGGATGAAGCCGAGGCCACCGGCCCGGGCGATGGCCACCGCCAGGGTGCCCTCCGTCACCGTGTCCATGGCCGCGCTGACCAGGGGGATGCCGAGCACGATGTCGCGCCCGAGGCAGACGTGGGTGCTGGCGTCGCGGGGCAGCACCTCGGAGTACGCCGGCTCGAGCAGGACGTCGTCGAAGGTGAGTCCGGTGCGGACGTGATCGATGGTGCGCTTCACGGCGGGCCTCCCTCGCGAGGGCCGGAGAATAGAGGGCCGGCCCCGGCCTGACAACCGCCCTGGGCGTGGGCACGGGCGATGGCGCTTGAGCCGGCGCGGGGACCATGCGAAGGTCGCCCGGGTGGCCTCTCTACCGGCCAGCGGCGCGGACAAGGACGGCATGGCGGCGGGTGACGAGGTCGGTCGGTATCGGCTGCAAGCGCCCCTCGGCCCCGGGGCGTGGCGGGCCGTGGACTCTCAGACCGGGGACGGCGTGCGGCTGCGCTTCGTCGACCCCTTCGGCGAGACGCCGGTGTTCATGGCCGGCATCCGCCGGCTGGCCGCGCTGGACAGAGCCGGGCATCCTCACGGTGCGCGACGCGGGCGTCGACGCCGCCGGGCAGGCCTGGATCGCCGAGCCCTGGGCAGCGGGCGAGACGCTGGCCGAGCGCGTGGCCCGGACGGGCCCCCTGGCCGCCGATCAGCTCCTGGTGGTGGCCGAGGCCCTGCTGGCCGGCCTGTCCGCGGCCCACGCCCGCGGCATCTGCGACGGCGCCATCACCCCGGAACGCTTGAGGATTTCGGGAGATGGCGTGCCCCGGGTGACCCTGATCACCCCGGCCTGGCCGCGCTGGTCCTGGATCTCGTGCCCGATCCGCTCTTCACGCCCCCAGAGGGCAGCGCCCCCACGGTCGCGGCGGATCTCTTCGGCACGGCGGCGACGCTCTGCTTCGCGGCCACCGGCCTGACGCTGCCGTCCAGCCAGGCCCTGGAGGTCGCCGCGCCCCGGCTGCCGACGCCGCTGGTGGACACCCTGCGCATGTGCCTCGATCCCGACGCCCACGACCGGCCCCACAGCGTCGGTGCCCTGCTGCGGACGGTCGAGGCCCTGCGCGCGGGCACGCTCGACTGGGGGGAGCGGCCGGAGCCCGAGGGGCTGGCCGCCGGCCCGACGGCGAACCTGGGACCGGGGCGCGCGCCGACCCCGCCGGCCCAGCCGACCCGGCCCGAGCGGGTGTCGAGCCGGCCCGCCCCGGCCTCGGGCGAGCCGGTCTCCGGCCTGCGCCCCCGTCGGCCATCGGCCCTGATCGAGCCGCCCTCCGTGGACGAGGCGCCCCCGACGCCAGCGGCGCTGGCCGCGCGCTTCCCGGAGCCCGCGGCCTCGGCGCCGGCGGCGCCCGCCTCCGACATCTCGGCGATGGAGACGCTGCCGCCGCCAACGAGCCCCGACGCGCCGCCCATGCCCGTGCGCACCGCGGATCTGCCGGTGGCGTTCTCGTTCGGCCGCCATGAGGCCGACGCGAACGCGCCCGGGCTCGAGGCGCTGGACCTGCAGCTCGAGTCCCGCGGCGAGACCACGCCCGACGCGCGCCCTGAACCGCGCCCTGAACCGCGCCCCGAGGCCCGCCCCGACGAGCGGCCCCGCTGGACGCCCGAGGAGGCCCCCCGCGAAGCGGCCGAGCTGCGCCCGGCGCCCGCCGTGCGGCGGCCGCCTCCCCAGGTGACGACGGCGGCCGTCGAGCCCCCGGCCAGCAAGGCTCTCTGGCTCGGCGCCGGCGGCGTCCTGGCCGTCGGCATCGCCGGCGTGGTGGCCTGGTCGCTGCTGCGCTCTCCCCCGCCGCCGCTCGTCTCCCCGCCGCCGGCCGCGGCCGACGCCGCCCGCGCCGCGCCGGCCTCCGCCGACGCCGAGGCCGGGAGCGACGCCGCCGATCCGCCCTCCCCGCTGCCTCGCCAGAGCTACGTGGTGGTCATCCCCGATCCGGGCCCGGCCCGGTTCGTCCAGGTCCC
>JAWKQS010000079.1:0-3991 GCA_041389985.1 bacterium | reverse complement strand
AGGCCACCATCCCCACCGCGAGCGCCACCTGCGCCAGCCACCATCCACGCATCGTCCACCTCCCTCGCCCGCCAGCGTACCCTCGCCCACCGCCTCCCGGCTACCGGCGCTGAATGGCGTGGGGCGGCCGGCGTCCGCGAGGCCACGCCCGCTCGGAGGTCACCGTGAAGCTCTCCCCCCTCATCGCCCTCGCCCTCTGCGCCTGCGGCCCCCCGGCCCCGGCGCGCCTCCCGACGCCTCCTCCCCCCGCCCTCCCGGCCCCCGGCCCCGACCAGCTCGTCGGCGAAGGCCATGGCTACACCGCCCACGAGGCCGAGCTCGACGCCCGCCGGGCCGTGGCCGAGCAGCTCCGGGCCCGCATCACCAGCCGGACGGAGGCGGCCTGGCAGGAGGTGGACGGCGTGGTGGACCAGCGGGCCGAGACCCGCACCGCCTCGGAGGCCTTCTTCGAGCACGCCGAGCTCATCCACACCCTGGGCATCGTCCCCGCCGAGGGCGGCTTCCGGGCCCGCGCCGTGCTGGACCGCGACCAGGCAGCCCGCGTCTTTCGCCAGCAGATTCAAGAAGATGACGCCCGACTGGCCCAGCTCGCCGTGGCGCTCGAGGCGGGCCTGGCCAGCCTCGACACGGCGGCCCTGCTGCGCCCCGGGCCCCGCCTCATCCGGGAGCACCAGCGCGACGCGGCGGCGCTGCTCCAGGCCCTCGGCCGCCCCACCACCCTGAGCTGGCCCCCTCACCTGGCCGCCCTCTCCACCCGGCTCGCCGCCGCGCGCCGGCGGACGGTCATCCGCCTCCAGGTCGCGGGCGCCCTCCCCGCCGACCTGCGCGAGGCGGTGGTGGCCGCCTGGGTCCAGCTCTTCCAGGAGCGCGGCTGCGCGCTCGTCGAGGCGCCCCACACCCCGCCCCCCGACGGCGTCCCGGCCGCCGACGCCGTCCTCACCGTGATGGGCCGCCGCCACCAGGAGAAGGGCCTGGAGTGGCGCTACCTCGGGGTGGATCTGCGCATCGAGGATGCCCGCACCCGCCACCCGGTCTTCCTGGCCAGCGGCCTGCCCGACACGGCCCATGGCGGCGGGCTCAGCGAGGTCCAGGCCGACAAGGCCGCCCTGCGGCGCCTGGGCGAGGTGCTCCCGGAGCGCTTCGGCGCCCAGCTCGCCGGCCTCGACTGCCGCTAGGGTGCCCCGGCCAGGCGCCGCATCCGCTGCAAGCGCGCCATCTGGTAGAGCCAGACCCCCAGGAAGCCCGCCACGCCCTGGAGCCCGAGCCCCACCAGGAAGTGCATCGGCCCCGCGGGGATGACCACCTGCCCCAGCCACTGGGCGAGGCCCCAGAGCACGGGCGCCCCAGGCCCCAGAGGCGCCGGTCCGGGTCGGCCATGACGAAGCAACCCGCGGCGCCCGCGATGGAAAAGGCCAGGAAGATCAACGAGAAAAGGCTCATGCGTCCTCCAGGGGGAGCAGCAGCTGCGCCTGGCCGGTGGCGGCCAGCAGGTGGAAGGTCCCCAGGCCGACGAGCGCAGCGGCTCTCCCAGCTCGAAGGCCGCGAGCAGGCGATCTGCGGCGGCCAGCAGGGCGGCGGCGTCGTTGGTCGGCGCGTCCAGGGTGGCCTGGCGGCTCATGGTCTGGAAGCGGTGGGTCTTCAGCTTCACCCGGACGCCCCCGGCGAGCAGGGCGCGCTGGCGCAGGCGCCGGGCCACCTCGTCGGCGGCCCCGGCCAGGAGCCCCCGCACGGCCTCCGCCCCCACGATGTCCGCGGCCAGCGTCCGCTCGGTGCTCAGGCTGCGGCATCGCGCGCTCGGTGACCACCGGGCGCTCGTCCTGGGCGTGGGCCAGCCGGTGGAAGTGCCGGCCCGCGCTCCCGAGGCGCAGGCTGAGGGCGATGGGATCGGCGGCCGCCACGTCGGCGATGGTCTTGAGGCCGAGGGCATGCAGGCGCTCCACCGTGCGCGGCCCGGCCCCCAGAGCCGGGCCACGGGCTGGGGGCCAGAAACGCCACCGCCTCCCCCGGCCCTACCACCGTCAGGCCATCAGGCTTCGGAACTCCGAGGCCACCTTGGCCACGAAGCGCGTCTCGGCGATGCCCACCGAGACCGTCAGCCCCCCCGTCGCGCTGCGCACGGCCGCCTTGATGGCCGCCCCAAGCTCGTGGGCCCCGGGTGGGCCAGGGCGCTCTGGGTGCAGTCGATGAACGCCTCGTCGATGGAGAGCGGCTGCAGCACGCTGGAGAAGCTGCGGAAGACGTCCGTGATCCGCCGCGAGATCTCGCTGTATCGGCCTCATGCGCGGGGCGGACGACGGCGTCGGGGCAGCGACGCAGCGCCGTCGCCATGGGCATGGCGCTGTGGATGCCGAAGCGCCGGGCCTCGTAGCTGGCCGTGGCGACCACCCGCGACCGCCCGTGCCGCCGATGACGAGGGGCGCCCGCGCAGGCTCGGATCGTCGAGCACCTCCACCGCCGCGTAGAAGGCGTCCATGTCGGCGTGCACGATGACGCGGGACCAGTCCACGGCGGGATGATGGCAGCCCGCGCCGCCGGTGTCTGCCCCGCCCGCGCCCCTTGCCCCGTCCGGGGGCTGGCGCGGCAATGGGGCGCGGCGCCCGGGGGTGGGCCCGCCCAGGAGGATGCCGGATGAGGGGGAGCCTGGCGGATCGCCGGTTCATGACGAGCGCCTGGCTGGCCGCCTCGCTGGTGGCGGCGACGGCGGCGGCCCAGCCGCTGGTGGTCATCGACGCCGGCCACGGCGGCCGGGATCCGGGCGCCGTCGGCTGCGACCTGCTCGAGGAAGGACGTCGTGCTCGACGTCAGCCGCCGGCTGGACGGCCTGCTCCAGCAGGCCGGGCTGCGCTCGGCCTCACGCGCGGGGACGACACCTTCGTCGAGCTGCGCAACCGCGCCGCCTTCGCCAACGACCGCGGCGCGACCCTCTTCGTGGCCATCCACGCCAACTCCAACGCCGGCGCCCCCGCCACCGGCACCGAGACCTGGATCGCCGAGGCGGCCTCCAACACCTCCAGCCAGCTCGCCACGAAGCTCCAGCGCGAGCTCATCGCCGAGTGGGGCCTGCGGGATCGGGGCGTGAAGCGGGCCAACTTCACCGTCCTCACCGCCACCGCCATGCCGGCCGCGCTGACCGAGATCGCCTTCATCAACCGCTGCGATCCCGACGCCGGCCTGCTCGGCAACGCCAACGCCCGCGCCGGCATCGCCGCGGCCCACGCCCGCGCCATCGCCGAGCAGCTCGGCGTGGACGCGCCGCCCCCTCCCGGGGGCCAGACCGGCGTGCTGCGGGGCGTCGTCTTCGAAGATCGCGGCGCCGGGCTGGACGATCCCTCCGTGCGCCTGGAGGGGGCCGACGTCTCGGCCAGCGGCCAGCAGGGCCGCTCGGCGGCGGGCACGGGGGCGTGGCAGTTCACGCTGCCGCCGGGGGAGCACCGGGTGGTCGCCCGCCTGGCCGGCTTCGCCGATGGCACCCGCACCTGCACGGTCAACGCCGGCGGCGAGACGTGGTGCTCGGTGGGCCTGGTGCGCGCCGGCGCGCCGCCACCGCCGCCGCCGGCCGACGCCGGCGTGCCCCCGCCCCCGCCCCCTGAAGACGCCGACGCGGCGGTACCCGTCGAGGATCCCGACGCGGAAGTCCGCCCACCGCAAGAAGAATTCGACCTGGGGCCGGTCGCGGACTTCGGCCGCCCGCCCGAGGGCGAGGTGGACGCCTACCGGCCCCCAGCCCGGCGCCGCGACGCGGGCGCGCCCCCCGCCGAGGGCACCGACGCGGGGGATCCCGCCGAGCAGGAGCCGACCGGCACCTTCTGCGCCCAGGTCCCCGGCCCGCAGCCGGGCGCGCCCTGGCTGCTGGGCGTGCTGGCCCTGGCCATCGGTCGCCGGCGGCGCTGGGTGCTGGCCGTGCTCGTGCTGTCGCCCGCCCTGGCGCGGGCCCATGTGCCCGTCGATCAGGCGCCGGAGGGCAGCGAGGCGCTGGCCACCGCGGCGCTGC
>JAWKQS010000078.1:0-4496 GCA_041389985.1 bacterium | reverse complement strand
ACGCTGACCGAGGGGCTGACGCTGCGGGTGGCGGCGGCGGCGGCCACGCCGACCCAGGTGGAGCTGACGCTGCTCTCGGATCCGGTGGGCTCGGCGTATCCCGAGCCGTTCGCCCTGGTGCGGGTGCCGGCGTCGCTGGAGTACGGCGCGCTCTGGGCGGACGCGGCGGAGCAGGCGCTGGGCGTCCTGGCCGAGACCGGGCGTGACGACTTCTTCGTCGCCTGGGAGGGCCACTCGACCCAGGGCGGCAGCCTCACGCTGCGCGTCGAGGGGCCGTGGCTGCGGGTGAGCGGGGAGTCACCCCGGCTGTCCATCCTGGAAGACACCCGGGGCAAGGCCGCCGAGGCCGGTCGTCCCTGGGAGCGGCTGGCCGCGCGGGCGCCGCTGGCCCTCAGCTACGGCAGCGTGCGCAACCTGGTGCTGGGCGCCCTCGGCACCGAGGCGGGGCGAGCGAGCGGGACGTGCGGCAGCGAAGACAACGACGCCGTGACGGCGCCGCACTCGTGGTACCAGTTCTGCGTGAACCTGGGCGATCTCATCGAGGTGGACCTGGGCTACCGGCTGAAGGATGGGAGCATCCGGTCTCTCGCCCGCGGCCCGACCATCCCCGAGGGCTCGACGCTGTGGACGCTCACCGCCGATCGGCTGGCCGCGAACGCCGTGGCCGGCTTCGCTCGCGAGGGCAGCCAGGTCACCTACGACTACAGCGACCCGGGCTTCCAGGGGGAGGCCTTCATCCACCTGCTCGTACGCGACGGCGCGCTGCGCCTGTACCACGAGCACGCCTCGCCGCCGCATGTACTTCAGGACACGGGCTTCGTCGTCCCCCCGGATCCGACCCGGGCGACCCCATCGGGCATGGCCGACGCCGAGGACCCGTGCGCGGCCGTGGGTGGCCAGCCCGCTGAGCGGGGCCGCTTCCTGCTGCGGTTCGTCGCGGGCGAGTCCCTCACCGAGTTCTCGAACCTGAGCTTCCCGGTCTCCGGTCGCCTCTTCGCGGGCGTCTTCCGGGCCGACGAGGTGGGCCTGGCGGGCCCGACGCCGGGCGCCGAGCAGCTCGACACCATCGAGGCCGACCTGGCGCTCGACGCCATCCCCAGCGAAATCATCCATGAAACCGTGGAGTTGCCGGCGGGCAGCTACAAGGTCACCGCCTACCTGGACCTGGACTTCGTGCCGGGCGAGGCGTCCATGGTGGAGTCGGGCGACCCGGCGGTGCTGCCCTTCATGGGCACCGAGCTGCGCTGCGACAAGCAGCTCGACCTGGTCGAGTTCGGCCTGACGGTGCCCTGAGGTGCGCCGCTGGCTGGCCCTGCTGGCCGCCTTCGGCGCGGGGTGCGCCGAGCCCGAGCCCCTGGGCCAGGATCCGAGCCAGAGCAGCTCCATCGTCCTCGCTGCCGACGAAGCGACGCTCTTCGTCGCCTCGCCCGACGACGACCAGGTGGTCGAGATCGACGCCGCCACGCTCGCGGTGCGCCGGTCCGTGCCGGTGGCCGGGGCGCCCCGGGCCCTGGCCTGGGCGGGGGACAGGCTGGCCGTGGCCCGCGGGCTCGCCGAGGCCGTGACGCTCCTCGATCCGGCCACGCTGATCGCCACCGACGTGCCCCTGCCCTGCACCGGCGCCCACGCCGTCGTGGCCACGGCCACCGCGGCATTCTTCGCCTGCCGGGACGATCTGCGCGTCGTCCGGGTGGACGTCGCCGCCGCGCAGGTGGACCGGGTCTGGACGCTGGCCCGCCCCCCCACGGCCCTCGCCTTCGCCGACGGCCGCCTCTGGATCGCCACCGGCGGCCACCTGCTCGCCCAGGCGGCAGACGCCCCTGCCGGCCCCGTCCGCCCGGTGGTCGACCGCGACCTCACCCCCGACGCGACCCACGCCGCCAGCCCCGTCGAGGCCCTGGCCGTCGGCGACGCGCCCGCCCCCATCGCGGTCCTGCAGGCGGTCGAGAACGACGGCGACCGCGACCGCCCGCCGGAGGCCGGCGACTATGGCCGGGTGCACGACGGCGAGCCGCGCCTCCAGCCGTGGATCGCGGGCGGCGGCTGTGCGCCCCGCTACGCGCGGTTCGACGGGGGACTGCGGCGCTTCTCCGGCCCCGCGGCCGCCGTCTGGCGCGGAGGACTGCTCTACGTCGTGCACCGATTCACCAACGACTTCGCGGTGTTGGACTGCACCAACCTCGACGACGAGGGCCTGCCGCGTGTCCGCGCCTCGGCCGCGCTGGGGGCCGGCCCGGCCGGCCTCGCCGTCTCGGCGGACGGCCAGCGGGTCTGGATCGACGTCGCCTTCGACGGCGCGGTGGCGCTCATCGACCTGGCCGGCGAGCTGGCCCCCCCGACCGTCGAGCGCCGCCCCGTCGCCGCGCTGCGCCTGAGCCCGCGGGCGCTGGAAGGCCGCCGACTCTTCCACGACGCCACCCGCGCCCCCCTGACCCCGAGCCGCGTCGTCACCTGCGCGAGCTGCCACCCCGACGGCGGCCAGGACGGCCTGCGCTGGTTCATCCACACCCCCGCCATCCCCGCGAAGCTGCGCCGCACGCCCCCCGCCTGGATGGCCCGCCCCGAGCTCCTGCCGCTGCACTGGGCCGGCGACCTGCCCGACGCCCTCACGCTGGTGCAGGCCACCGTCCGCGATCTCATGGGCGGCACCGGCGACGTCGTGGATCTGGGCGCCATCGCCGCGTACATGGCCGAGCTGCCGCTGCCCCGCCCCCGCCCGCCGCTCGACGCCGCCGAAGCCGACTGCCAGGCCCGCGGCGCCGAGGTCTTCGCCGCCTCCGGCTGCGGCACCTGCCACGGCGGCCCGCTCGCCACCGACGGCCAGAGCCACGTCATCCGCCCGGCCCCCGCCGACCCCGCCGGCCTCACCGGCCCCGTCCAGACCCCCAGCCTGCTCGGCGTCCGCCGCCGCGGCCCCTGGCTGCACGACGGCAGCGCCCCCACCCTGCGGAGCCTGTGGACCGACCTCAACGGCAGCGGCCAGCACGGCCAGAGCCCCGAGGGCGCCGACCTGGATGCGCTGATCTGCGACCTGGAGCGGCGGTAGGGCGTCGTTGCCCCATCTGCTGCCTTGCCGTAGCATCTCTCGCCATGCAGCTCGACCTGCTCACGCCTGACGTGGCGCCCGGCACCGCCCCCGAGCTGACGGCTCGCCCCCGCGCCGAGGCCCGGTCGATCGAGTCCCTCGTGCAGGACATCCTCGGGGGCCAGATGCGTATCCCGACCTGGCAGCGGAAGCTGAAGTGGCAGGTCGACGATGTCATCAAGCTGCTGGACAGCATCTACCGAGGCTATCCCATCGGGACGCTCCTCCTGTGGAAGCGCGCGGCGCCGGCGGAGAAGATGTCGTTCGGCTCCATCGCCATCGACGCAAAGGAGCGCAGCGATGCGCTCTTTGTCATCGACGGCCAGCAGCGGCTCACCTCGCTGGTCCGGGTCCTGGCCGGCGCAGGGAACCCCGATGAGCGGTTCGCCCTGGCCTTCGATCCGGGCGCTGGCAGGTTCGTGGAGGCCGCGAGACATGCCACGCAGTCCTCGCTGATCCCGCTCACCGAGGTCCTCGATTCCCGACACCTCCTCAAGTGGCTCCGCCGCCACGATGAGGCCGACGAGGATGTCGTCATCGAACTGGGAAAGCGCATTCGCGAGTATGCGGTCCCGCTCTACATCGTGGAGTCGGACAATGAACGTGCGGTGCGGGACATCTTCGAGCGCACCAACAACACTGGCCGGGCCCTCGATGTCTCCGATGTCTTTGACGGCCGGTTTGCAGGCGCCGGTGAACGCAGACCCACCGGGCTCCGCGACGTCGCCGGCTCTCTGAGTGACCTGGACTTCGGGCGCCTGGAGGAGGACGAGCTCCACAAGATGATGCTCGCCCTGACCTCGACAGATCCGACCAAGGCCAAGACGGATGACTGGACGCCGGCCCAGGCACAGCAGGCGCTCGACAGCCTGCTGGCGGCATGTCGTCGGGTCGTCACCTTTCTCCGGGAGGACGCCGGCATTCCGCATCGCCGCTTCCTGCCCTACGCCCAGCCCCTCTTGACCCTTGCGCGGTTCTTCCATGCCTTCCCCGCCCCCCACGCGCGCAATCGCGTGCTGCTGGTGCGATGGCTGTGGCGCGGAGCGAGCGCAGGCCTCCATGGCGGGGTGACGGTCGACACCCGGGCGACGCTGGCGGCCATCCAGGTCGATGGCGATCCGGCCTCGGCGGAGCGGCGGGAAGATGAGAGCGTTCAGGCGCTGCTCGCCCAGGTTCAACCAGGTCGGCGCTCACCGTTCGATCCCCAGGTCGATCGCTTCAACGGTGGCTCTGCTCGCGGCAAGGTGGGCGTCCTGGCCCTCGCGAGCCTCGGCCCTCGACACCTGGTGGACGGATCACTGCTCCCAGGTGACGCGGTGTCCGCCTGCACGCTGGCCAGCCGGGTCGCGGGCCAGGCCAGCCTCGGCAACCGTGTGCTCCACTCCCCCATCCGAGGCGGAGTGCGTGCTGC
>JAWKQS010000077.1:0-4865 GCA_041389985.1 bacterium | reverse complement strand
GGCGCCGCTCTTCCGCGGGCGCGCCGCTCCCCCGGCGAGCGCGCAGGTTCCCGCAGGCGCCTGCGGCGTCCCGGAAAGCCGACGACAATCCTGTGCAAGATCAGAGAGATAGGAGCGCCGCCACCCAGGGTCGGTGAACCCGGGCGGCGCGTCGCGATCAGATCAGCGGGGTGGCGTTGTCCATGTCGTCGTACTCGCCCATCGAGTCGTCGCCGCCCATGCTGTGGGTGCGGCCCGAGGTGATGTTGCCCTTGGCCTTCACCACCGTCTCGAAGACGTTCTCACGGAAGCGGACGACCCCCGACGCGATCTCGCGCAGGGCGGTGACGACGTCCTTGTTGCGGCTCTCGACGAGCCGGTTGGCCCCACGGTGAAGCTGCCGATAGCGCAGCGTCGCCAGGTGCACCAGGGCGAAGTGATCCTGCACCTGGTTGAGACAGTCTTCTACGGTGACGCGCGCCAAGGCTTTCCTCCGAGCTGGTGCCGGTCTCGCACGGGGCTGAACGGCCGGCTATGATTGCGCAGATGCAGCCGGGTGTCAACCGAGCGAGCCGGACGATGACGAGCGCCCTGGGAGCCCTGCGGCTCCGTCGCGAGGCCGAGCTGGCCGAGGCCAGAGCGGCCCATGAGGCCGCGAGCCGGGTGGTGGCGCGGCTGCGGGCCGCCGCCACGCAGACCGCCGCCCAGCTGGAGGCGGACGCCGCGCCCCGGCCGGGGGAGCGGGTCGACCTCGCGGTGGAGGCGCACCGTCAGGCCCACCTCGGCCGCGAGCGGGCGCGCCTGGCGGCGGAGCACGCCGCGCTGGCCCAGGCCACGCGGCGCCAGCAGGACGCCCAGGACGCGCTCGCCGACGCCCTGCGGGCGCTGAGAGCCGTCGACGTGCTGGACGAGCGCGCCGCCCGGGCTGCGCTGGCCACCCAGCGCCGCCGGCAGGCGGCCGAGACCGAAGATCGCAACCGAGGCTGAGGACCGATGCAGTTCACCAAGTACCAGGGGCTGGGCAACGACTTCATCCTGCTCGACGCGCCCACGCCGGAGCCACCGCCCGACGTGGTGCGGGCCCTGTGCGACCGCCACCGTGGGATCGGCGCCGACGGCGTGCTGATGGTCGAGCCCGGCGAGCGCCTGCCCTGGCGCATGCGCGTGCGCAACGCCGATGGCAGCCCCTCCGAGATGTGCGGCAACGGCCTGCGCTGCGTAGCGCGGCACCTGGCCGCCCGCCACGGCTTCCGGGCGGGCGCCATCGAGACGGGCGCCGGCCCGCTGCACGTCGAGGTCAACGGCAGCCAGGTCCGGGTCGAGATGGGGGCCGCGCGGTCGCTGGGTCACCTGCGCCTCGAGGCCGCCGGGCTCACCGTCGAGGGCCACCATGTCCGGCTGGGGAACCCGCACTTCGTGCTCTTCGGGCGCTGGTCCGACACCCTGTTTCGCCAGCTCGGCCCCGCCCTCTCGACGCACCCCGCCTTCCCCGAGGGCGTCAACGTCTCCTTCGCCACCCTCGCCGCCCCCAACCACATCGAGCTGCGGGTCTGGGAGCGCGGCGCCGGCCCGACGCTGGCGTGCGGCACCGGCGCCTGTGCCACGGCGGCGGCGGCCTGGTGGGAGCAGCGGACCGATCCGTCCGCCGTCCGCGTGGATCTGCCCGGCGGACGGCTGATCATCGAGGGAACGCCGAAGGCCCTGACGATGGTCGGGCCGGCGGAGCGCGTCTTCTCTGGGGAGTGGGGAGAGCGCTGAGGGGTCGCGGCCGCTCTGGAGCGGCCCGCCCCTCCGGGGCCGCTCAGTGGCGGCCCTTGACGGCCTGCTTGATCATCACCAGGCCGCCGTTGGGGCCCGGCACGCCGCCGCGCAGGAGGATGAGGCCCTCGCTGTCCAGGATCTCGACGATGCTGATGTTCTGCACCGTGGTGCGGCGGTTGCCGTGCTGGCCCGGCATCTTCTTGTTCTTGAAGACGCGCGCCGGGTAGGTGTTCGACGAGATGGCGCCGCCGTGGCGGAAGTACTCGTGCACACCGTGGGTCGCCTTGGTGCCGCGGAAGTTGTGGCGGCGCATGACGCCGGTGAAGCCACGGCCCTTGCTGGTGCCGATGACGTCCACCTTGCCGCCCGCCCGGAGGAAGCGGCTGGCCGCGACCGTCTCGCCGACGGTGTAGCCGGCCACCACGTCGGCGGGCAGCCGGATCTCGCGCAGGTGGCGCTTGACGACCTCGCGGCCCTCCTCGTTGGTCGCCACGAGGCCGGCGGCGGCGAAGAAGCCGCGCTCGGGCCGGGTCGCCCGCGAGACGCGCTTCTCTCCGAAGCCCATGATCAGGGCCGAGTAGCCGTCGCGCTCCTGGGTACGGGTGCCGCAGACCTGGTTGCCGGCCACGCGGATCACGGTGACGGGGACCTGGCGCCCATCCTCCGCGAAGATGGCGGTCATGCCGACCTTCTCGCCAAGAATACCCTGCATCTGAACCTCCAGTCGGTTGCTGTTCGCGCCTTCTCCCGCGAGCGGTCCCCGTGGGGACATCGCCAGACGCGGGCCGCAAGGTGCGCGAAGAGTGCGCCAAAGTCAAGCCTGCCATCGCACGGGCAGGGTCGCGGCCCGCAGCGTTGCCTGAACGCGCGTTCAGGTCAAGCGGAGAATGCGAAGGCGCGGCACCAACGACGTGAGGGCCTCGGGAGGGCGAGGCCGCCGAAGGCCGATCCGCCCGTCGATGGCTCAAGGTCGGGGCACCCACCCGCCGAGGCCGAGCGGTCCGGATGCAGGAGCGACGACCGCGGACAATGCTGAGTCATATCGGGGACTTCAAACGACGCGCCCGGTGACCGGGACGCGCGTTCCACGCGGACGGCGATGAAACGGGAGCTTCTCTCAGCAGCCTGCTAGCAGCGTTCGGGGAAATGGAAATCCCGAACGAAGTCGATCACTTGTGATCTCGGGAAGTTAGAAGTTGACGGCTGCCGTGCCGCGCGTTGGACTTGGGTTGCCTAGACCTGACCAACAGCACCACGGAGCCGTCGCTTGGATGCTGCCCGGAGTTGGCGCGCTGAGCAAGCGGCTCGACGGAGGTCGTCGATGCCGCTTCGCTCTCTCTCGCAGTCCTCGTTCTTCGATCCCGAGTTCGCTGCCCCGGGTTGCCTCGTGCCGGGCACGATGCCGTGGGTGCTCGCCAGACACCGTCGACTGCTGTTCCCGGCCTGGTTGTTCGGGGGATGGCGCGGCTCCGAAAGGGGGCGAAACGCATGGCCTTCTTCGGTGCTGATGACGATGGTGCTGCTGCGCTGGGCGGAGGAGGGCATGAGCCGCCTGGCGTCCGTGCGCCGCGCGCAGACGGATCTCGCGTGGCGCGCTGCGATGGGCCTCGCGCTTGACCACATGGCCCCCAGCGAGCGCACGTTGCGGGACTTCGAGGCGTTCATGCGGGCACCTCACCCCGAGGTCGGGCGGCCCCGCTTCCACCTGTTCCATGAGCACGTGGTCCGCCTGTGCCTGGAGCACAAGGTCGTCAGCGAGGACGCGGTCTGGGCTACGGACAGCACGCCGATGTGGTGCTACGGCGCTGTGCTCGACACCGTCCGCCTGCTCGGCGATGGCCTTCGGAGCCTGGCGCGACGGTGGGCGAAGGCCCGACGGGCAGCTCTGGCCTCGGTCGCCAACGCGTGGGGGCTTCCCTGGCTGCTGGCGCCCAGCACCAAAGGCGGCCTCGCGATCGATTGGCGCGATCCCGAGGCCAGGGCGGATGGCCTCCATCGCCTCGCCTCCGACGTCCTCCGCACCATCGAGCGGATCCCGCGTGAGCTGTCTGGCGCTCGAGCCTCGTTGCGCAAGTCGCTGCTGAAGCGCTGTGCGCTGCTCGCTCAGGTGGTGCGGGACGATCTCGAGACCGATGAGGCTGGCCGGCTGGTCATCGTGCGCCGCGTCACGGCAGACAGACTGGTGAGCTTCACCGATCCCGAGGCGAGGCACGGGAGGAAGACGCGAAGCCGTACCTTCAACGGGTTCAAGATCCACGTGGTGGGTGACGTGGTGAGCGGCCTGCTCGCCTCGCTGACGGTCACGCCCGGCAACCAGCACGACAGTCGCCCGGCCCACCGGCTGATTCGACGGGCCTCTGCGCTCGTCGGCGGACTTCGCCAGCTCCTCGCCGACACGGCGTACGGCGCGGCGACATTCCGCCGCAGAGTTCGAGTCGAGCTTGGGGTCGAGCTGCTCGCCCCGCCGCCACCGAACACGGCGCCGAAGACCGACCGCTTCGGCAAAGAAGACTTCGCGGTCGACTTCGAGACGGGCGTTGCCACCTGCCCCAATGGTGAGGCGGCCGCCAGTAGCAAACAGGTCCAGGCCAACGGCGGCCTGTGCCGCAAGTACAAGTGGCCGCGACAGATTTGCGACGGTTGTCCCCTGCGCTCGAGCTGCCTCGGGAGCGGTCGCAGAAGCCGAGAAATCCTGCTCCATCCCGATGAAGAAGAGCAGCGTTGGAGCCGAGAACAGTGGAGCCGCCCCGAAGTGCGGCGCCTCTACCGAGTTCGTTCCCAGTGCGAGCGGCTCATCGACCGCGTGACTCGCCACGGAGGCCGACGCGCTCGTGCATGGGGGCTGCAGGCCGCGCAATTCCAGGTCCACGCCATCGCAGCTGCCTGCAACCTGAAGCTCCTCAGCAGGATGCTCGCCGCCGCGCCGGCCTGACCGCAGAGGAGAGCGAGTCCGAGACCGAACGCGGCCCTCGGGGCCGGACGGATCCGTGCGCCCGGCGGTTCGGGCGTTCCTGAGGAAGCCACGAGAGAGCCCTCGGCTGACGTCTCGATTGGCCGGATTGAGTTCTCATCGCTGCGCGGCAGCGAGGGAAACCGAGCAGGGATGGGGCGCTTCCCCGAACGCT
>JAWKQS010000076.1:0-5121 GCA_041389985.1 bacterium | reverse complement strand
TGTCGGGCACCGTCTTCACCGAGGCCACGGACTTCGAGCTCTTCTCGGCGCGCACGCTGCGGTTCGGCCGCTTCTACAACAGCCGCGCGACGGAGCTGCCGGGCGACGCCAGCCAGCTCGGGCCGGGCTGGCGGCATGACTTCGACGAGGTGCTGCTGGCCGACGAAGACACCACCGGCGTGCGCACCCTGGCCCTGCGCGACCGCGAGGGCCGCTTCATCGGCTTCGACCTGCCGCTGGTGGACGGCGAGAGCGACTTCAACGCCGCCGAGCGCCTGACGCTGACGCGCGTGGATGGCCGCACCTACGAGATCCGCGACCTCACCGACCGGGTGCGGGTGTTCCGGTTCGGTGGTGGCGACGGCCCCACGCCGCCGACGTACCAGCCCCCGGCGGGCAAGCAGGCCCGCCTCGACGCGGTGCGCTGGCTCGATGGAGAGGCCCGATTCTACTGGGAAAAGGGCCGCCTCACCGGCTTCACCGACCCCGCCGGCCGGCAGGTCGTCGTCCAGCCCGACCCCCAGGGCCGCATCGCCGCGCTGCGCCTCGTGCGCGCCCAGGGCCGCGACTGCGACATCCACCTGGCCACCTACCGCTACGACGGCGACGGCCGGCTCATCGCCCACATCGACCGCAACCGCAACCCGCGCTGGTACCGCTACGACGCGCGCGGCCGGCTCATCCGCGAGACCGACCGCAACGGCTACAGCTTCCACTTCCACTACGACGAGCTGGACCGCTGCACCCACACCTACGGCGACGACAACGCCTACTGGTGCGCGTTCGCCTACGACGGCAGCGTCACGCGCGTCACCGACGGCTTCGGCGGCGTGACGCGGTACGGCTACGACGAGAACAGCCGCGTCACGAGCATCATCGATGCGCTGGGCGGGGTGAAGACCATCGCCTATACGCCCGAGGGCTGGAAGGCGGCCGAGACGGATGCCGCCGGCGGGACGACCGAGACCGCCTACGACGCCCGCGGTCGCGTGGTGGCCCGCACCGCGCCCGACGGCGCCAAGACCTCGTGGGCCTACGCGGATGATGGCGGCGTCGTGCAGACCGACGCCCTCGGCAACCCCTGGCGGCTGGAGCGCACGGCCGGCCGCGTGGCCGCCGCCGTCACGCCCCTCGGCCACCGCGCCCGCTTCGAGCGCGACGCCGCTGGCCGCGTCACCGCCGTCGTCGACGCCAGCGGGGCCGTCTGGCAGCGCACCTGGACGCCCGACGGCCTCGTCGCCCAGGACGCCCGCCCCGACGGCGTGCGCGTCCGCTACACCTACGACGCCCTCGGCCACGTCACCGCCGTCGAGGAGCTCAACCCCGCCGGCGAGACGCGCACCCGCAAGCTGGAGCGCGACGCCGAGGGCCGCATCACCGCCCTCGACGGCCCCGCCGGCCACCGCGAGCGCTACACCCTGCTGCCCGAGGGCCAGCCCGTCGTCCTCGCCTCGGGCGGCCGCAAGGCCACCCGCACGTATGGCGGCTGGGGCCGCCTGCACAGCCACACGGACCCCCTCGGCCGCACCACGAAGGTGGACTGGGACGCCCACCACAACGTCCTCGCCATCCACCAGCCCGGCGGCCGCACCTGGCGCTACCTGCGAGACCGCCTCGGCCGCGTCACCACCCTGCGCACCCCCGACGGCCTGCGCGTCGGCTACACCTACGACCCCGCCGGCCGGATTCTCGAAGAGATCCGGGATGATAGAACCATCAAGCGCCAGTACGACGCCGCCGGCCGGGTGACGAAGGTGCAGTGGGGCCACGGCAGCGAGACCCGCTTGCGCTACGACGCCGTGGGCCGGCTGGTGCGGGTGGAGGGCCGCGGCCTCGCGGGCGAGGACGACCGCCCGGTCGACCGGACGTACGACGCCGACGGCCGCCTGGCCACCGAGGTCCAGGGCGACGGCGTGCTGCGCTGGCGCTACGACGCCCTCGGCCGGCCCACCCGCCGGACGACGAGCTGGGGCACCCGCGAGCACCTGCGCTGGGGCGACGCCGGCTTGCAGGCCCTCGTCGATCCGCTGGGCGGGGAGCACGGCTTCGACCACGACGCCTGGGGCCGGCGCGACACCTGGCGGCAGCCCGGCGGCGGCGAGCAGCGCCTGACGTTCGACGCCCTCGACCGCCTGGTCGGCGACGCGCTGGCGGTGCCTGGCGGGGCCATCGCGGTGGATCGCCGGCTGGTCTGGAGCGAGGACGACACCGTCACCGAGGCGGACGTCCGCACGGCGGAGGGCCGACGCCGCCAGCAGCTCCGCTACGACGCCACGGGCCGGCTCATCGCCCAGGCCGTCAACGACGGGGCGCCCACGGCGTTCCGGCACGACGACGCCGACAACCTGGTGGCCGATGGCGAGACCACGCGCGAGTTCGTGGGCGATCGCCTCGTCGCGGACAGCGCCGGCCACCGCTTCCGGCACGATCGCGGCGGCCGCCTGGTGGCGCGGCAGGGCCCCGAGGGCACGCAGCGGCTCTGGTTCGACGACCGCGACCGGCTCGTGCGGGTGCACACCGCCGACGACCGCGTCGTGCACCACCGCTACGACGCCCTCGGCCGCCGGGTGGAGACGCTGGCCGAGCAGCCCGACGGCGGCGTCACCGCCGAAGCCTTCCACTGGGACGCCGACCACCTCGCCCGCCGCGTGGTGACCCGCCCCGCCACCGGCGAGCTGCTGCGCGACGAGCACTACACCTACGACCCGGAGCGCGCCCACGTCCCGCTCTTCCGCGTCGTGCGCGGCGGCGACGACCCCACCCCGCGCACCCAGTTCTACAGCACCGACCAGCGCGGCGCCGTCACCCGCCTCAGCGACGCCGACGGCCGCGCCCTCTGGGCCGCCACCTACGATCCGTATGGCCGCCTGCAGCACCTGGAGGCCGACGACGCCGAGCTGGCCCACCAGCCGCTGCGGCTCCTGGGCCAGCTCCACGACGAGGCCACCGACCTCGGCCACCACCGGTTCCGCGTCTACGATCCCCAGGCCGCGCGCTTCATCTCCCCGGATCCACTGGGGATTCAGGGCGGGCCCAACGCCTACGGCTACCCCACGGACCCCGTCGCGTGGGCCGACCCGCTGGGGCTCATCGCCTGCAACCTGTCGTGGAACCAGTTCCAGCACGAGACGGCGGGCATGTTCAGCTCGCGCCAGGACGCGGCGGCCGCCTGGCGCGCGACGCGGACCGCGCCGGCCGGCTGGGAGTACCACGGGACCCAGAACGGGCTGCACCACTTCAGCGGCAGCGACAAGCCGCCCCTCAACGGCGCGCCGGCCAGCTCCGTGTACTCCCATGACCGCGGCGGCGTCGTGGGCCAGAACGCCATCTACGACGGCAACGGCGCCGTGGTTGGCCATGTCGACTTCAAGAACCACGGCATCCCGTCGGGCCACTACCACACGTTCCCGCCTGGCCAGCCCTGGGTCGGGCACGGCGCCGGCGCCCCCCACTACCACCACAGCACCGTCCCAGCCGGCTGGAGCCAGATCCCGCCCGGCTCCAGCCCACAGGTCCCCATCGGCACATGACTGAGCTCACTCCCCTCCAGCCGGCGGATCTGGCCAGCTTTCGCGCCCGCTTCGGCGACGGCGGCGACGGCTTGATCCGCGATTTCTCTTATGATTTTCCCCACTCCCGGGCGCGGGTGGTCCTGGCCGTCCGCCGCCCGGATGGAGTCTGGGTGAACCTGGCCATCGAGGTCTCGGGCGTGGACCACTGGGCCGCGATCCACACCCCGCAGAGCTGCTGGCAGGTCCTCTCGGACGGCTTCTCGCTGCTCCACGCGGATGACGCCTGGTACCTCGATCTCGCGCCCGACTTCGCGGCCCCCGCGAGCCCGGCGGTCGTCAGCCGGTCGCCGTTCCACGTCCGCGGCGCGGTGATCCGCTACGCCGAGCTGCCCTACGACTACCCGCGGGCCTGACCCTGCTCTGACCCGGAGGGCTCATGCCTGCGCTCAGCGAGTACACCAACGTCCATGGCACCGCCCTCGCGCACCTGGAGCGACTCGGCTTCCAGGTCTGGCACGACAAGCAGGCCGACCTGTTCTGCGCTGAGCGCGACGGCTGGGACTTCATGGCCGAGTCGCCGGTGGGGCTGCTCGGCCTCGTGAAGCTCTGGGAGCTGGCGCAGCCCGAGGCCTGGTCGGAGTACTGGTGGCGGACGGTCGAGCCGCTGGACCACAGCCGCCTGCCGGAGGCGCCACCCCGGCCCTACACCTCGGTCATCCGCCGCGGACCACGGGGGTGACGCTCCTCTCGCCCGCTGATCTGGCCGGCTTCCGCGCCCGCTGCTCCACGCGGATGACGCCTGGTACCTCGATCTCGCGCCGGACTTCGCGGCCCCCGCGAGCCCGGCGGTCGCCGTTCCACGTCCGCGGCGCGGTGGTCCGCTACGCCGAGCTGCCCTACGACGACCCGCGAGCCTGACGGCCGTGAGCCAGCTCGGCCTCATCGCACCGGACCGCGAGCTCCCCGGCACGCGCCCCCTCGCCCCCGATGACCGGGTGGCTCGGGCCGCGCTGGCGGCGCATGGGCTGCCGGAGGCCGGCTGGCGCGTCGTCGAGCGGATCGGCGACCTCGATCTGGAGGCGGCCTGCCGGGCGGCGGCCGCCGCCGTCCACGCCGGGGCTGACTTGCGGGGAACCCCCCTGGGCGCCTGGCTCCACGCCACCCGGGATCTTCCGATCCTCTTCTGGTACGCGGGGTTCGTCGACGACCTCGACGTCCTGGCGCCCGACGAGCGCCTGGCGGCCGCCCGTCGACAGCTCGCCGCGTCCGGCGAGCTCTACCTCCTCAGCGGCGTGCTGGCCCGGCCTCCCGGCCGGCGCTGATCGGCGGGCGGCGCGACCCGCCTGGCGACGAGCGGCCTGACCCGCCGACGCCGCCACTTCGCGTGGCGGACGGGCCGGCGTCCCGGCACAATGCCCCCCATGAACGAGCGCGCGGGCGGCGGCGGCCGTCGGATTCGCGGCGTCGCCGTGGGCGTCGTCACCAACATCAGCGATCCGCAGCAGTGGGGCCGTGTGAAGGTGCGGCTGCCGTGGCTGGACGGCCCGGACGCGGCCATCGAGTCGCACTGGGCGCGCGTGGCCGGGTGGTACGCCGGCAACTCCCGCGG
>JAWKQS010000075.1:0-5192 GCA_041389985.1 bacterium | reverse complement strand
GCCGGCGGGGCCGGCGGGGCCGGCGGCGGGGGCTGCGATGGGCGCCTCGAGCTCGGCACCGACGCCCTGAGCTTCGGCCGGGTGGCGCCCTTCGAGACGGCCGAGCTCACCACCACGCTGCACAACCCCGGCGGGTGCGCGGCGGCCCTCCAGGGCATCCGCATCGATGGTCCCCGCTCGTTCTCGGTGCTGATCCGGGGCGTGGATCCCCGGGTGGATCGGGCGCTGCTCGCGGATCCCGACCAGGACGGTGCGCCGGGGCTCGCGGCCGGGGGCACCGTCGAGGTGGTGGTGCGGTTCTCGCCGCCGGATGATGCGCCGGCCGAGGGGAGCCTGGTGGTGGAGGGGGCGGGCGGGCCGCTGGCGCTGGCGCTCTCGGGCAACCGCGGGGGGGCGTGCGTGCACGCGGTGCCGCCGACGCTGGAGCTGGCCGCTGCGCCGGGGGGCGAGGCGCTGGGTACCGTGACGCTGGAGAGCTGCGGGGACGCGCCGGTGACCGTCCAGGCCGCGACGTTCGCGGCGGACGGCGATCCCGCCTTCACCCTCCTGCCCGAGCGCTCCGCGGCCCTGCCGTTCGATCTGGCGCCGGCGGGGGCGGGTGGGGGGACGCAGATCCAGCTCGTGGTGCGGTTTCGTCCGGGGGGCGACGGCATCTACGAGAGCACGCTGGAGGTGCAGACCACCGATCCCGAGCACCCCCGGCTGACGGTGCGGCTGCTGGGCCGGGCGGCCGCGGGGGCGTGCCCGGTGGCGAGTGTGGGTCCGGACGACGCCTTCCAGGTCGGGCTGCTCGATGTGGTGCAGCTCGATGGCAGCGACTCCCGGGATCCCGACGGGGGGCCGCTGCTCTACGCCTGGGTGGTGGTGGAGCGACCGGCGGGCAGCGTGGCCGAGCCGGTGGAGTCGTTCTTCAATCCGCAGCGACCGGCTGACGGTGGCGTCGCGGACCACGCCGCCACGCCCGGTGCGCTCTTCTTCGTGGATGTGCCCGGTCGGTACGTGCTGGAGCTGCGAGTGACGGACGTGGACGGCTGTGAGAGCGCCGCCCGCCTCGTGCTGTCGACGGCGGCGGCCCGGGCCATCCAGGTGCAGCTCACCTGGCGCGACGAGGGGGTGCCCGCTGGAGGGCCCGGCTCGGACGTCGACCTGCACGTGGTGCATCCCGACGGCGAGCTGGCGGGGCGACTGGACTGCAACGCGTCCAACCCGACCCCCGACTGGGGGCCCCCGGGCCCCGAGGGGGATCCCGTGCTCGATGTGGATGATCGCGATGGCGACGGGCCCGAGAACATCGTGATCGAGCGGCCGGAGGACACGGGCGGCCGCGCCTACCGCGTGGGGGCGGTGCTGGAGGAGCGCGCCGAGGGCAGCGCGAGCGTGACGGCGACCATCCGGGTGTTCGTGGCGGGGGCGCTGGTCTTCGAGGCGTCCCAGGTGCTGCCCCGCCGGAGCGAGGTCTGGTGGGCGGCGGAGATCACCTGGCCCGGTGGGCAGGTCCGCGAACCGACCCCATGACGCCGATCCGGGTCGAGATCGAGGCGCTGGGCTGGCGGGGCCATGGCGTCGCCCGGCTGGGGGGGCGCCGGCTGGTGGTGCCGGGGACGGACGCGGGGGAGGTGGTCGACGTCGAGCCCGGGGAGGGCCGGGAGCCAGCGCGCCTCGTCCAGGTCGTCCAGGCCTCACCGCACCGCGTCGATCCGGCGTGTGGCCAGGCCAGCGCGTGCCCGGGCTGCCCACTGCGGCACCTGGACGCCGCGCGGCAGGCGGAGGTGAAGATCGGGGCGCACCGGGCCACCCTGGCGCGGCTGGCTGGCGTCGAGGGGCTGCCGGTGGAGGTGCTGCCGGGGCCACCGGCGGACGGCTACCGCGCGCGGGCCCGGGCGCGTCCGGTGGACGCGGGGGGAGCGGACCCGGCTGGGGATGGCCGGGCTGCCGGGCCGGCCGGGGATCGCCCTGGCCGACTGTCCCGCCCAGACGGCGGGCTCGCGGGCGCTGCTCGCCCGGGTGGAGGCCGAGGCGCCCGATCTGGAGTCGGTGGAGGTCGACGGGGACGCAGACGGGGGCCAGGTGATCCTGACGGGCGCCGCCGCGGAGGTCGCGCGCGTCGCGCGGGCCCTGCCCCCCGCCGTCACGGTGCTGGGGGTGCAGGTGGGGGCGCGGGGCCCGGGGCGGCCGCAGTGGATCCGGGGCCGCGGACGGGGCACCTGGTCGTGGAGGCGACACGCTCCAGGTGACGGCGCCGGCGTGGCGGCCCCAGAGCCCAGCGAGCCTCCCGGCGCTGCGGGCGGCCGTGCTGGACCGGCTGGATGTGGCGGGCCGACACATCCGGAAATCGGCTGTGGAATCGGGACGTTGAGCCTCGCCGATGGGCCGGCAGGCGGCGGGCCTGGTGGGCGTGGACGTCGAGCGGGCGGCGACGCTGGATGCGGCGGCCAACGCGGGACGGGCAGGGATTGCGACGGCGAGCTTCCGGGTGGGGGACGGGCGCACGCGGTGCGGCGGCTGCTGGCGGGATCGGCGAGGTTCGAGCGCGCGCTGCTGCACGCCATGCGGCGGCCGTTCGGCCCCGACCTGCTCCCGCGGCTGCCCCTGCTGGGCGTCGAGCAGGCCCTGTACCTGGCCCCGAGCGCGGCGGGGCTTGCCCGGGATCTCGCGGCCGGGGGCGAGCTGCGGGCGACGCGGCTGGCGGTGCTGGATCAGCTGCCGGGGACGGTGCACCTGCTGACGCTGGCGACGCTGGAGCGGGGCTGAGGGACCCCCAGCGGTCAGAGGTAGGTGGCCACCAGGAAGCCGCCGACCCAGGCCCCGAGGGCCGAGCCGAGGGTGGCGGCGGTGGCCACGATGAGGACCCGCACAAACGGGTTCTTGAAGCCCTGCTTGATGCCGACGATGTGGGGGAGCTGCTCGGCGTCCGCGACCGTCGGCTTGCGGAGCCAGGCCTCCACCAGCCCGACCACCATGCCGGCCCCGATGGTGGGGTTGAGCGAGGTGATGGGGGAGGCCAGGGCGGACACCACGATGGAGAGCGGCTTCGCGAGGACGGCGGCGGTAAACACGGCCGCCATCACCGCGTTGGGGATGATCCAGGCGAGGAGCATGCGCTCGAAGCTCTGGCCCTGGTTCTGGGTGTACCCCCACCAGAAGGCGAGGAGGATGAGGCTGGGGATGAGCCACTTGAAGATGCGGCCCCAGGGACCGGGCGGCGGGATGACCGAGAGGGCCTCGCGGTCGATCGGCTTGCCCAGGTAGCGCTGCATGCCGGGGACGTGGCCGGCGCCGACCACGGCGACGATGGTGTCGCCGGGGGCGTCCTCGACGGCCGACATGAGGAACTGGTCGCGCTCGTCGATGAGGGGGCGCTCGATCTGGGGCAGCTCCCTGGCGAAGGCCTGCATGGTCTCCGTCAAGGTGTCGCGATCCTTGAGCTTCTCCAGCGTCTCCTCGGTGATCTCCTCGCCGGTGCCGAAGAAGCCGGCGTTGAGGGAGCCGAGGACCTTCATCTTGTTCCAGAAGGAGAGGCTACGCCAGGTGCGCTTGAGCGTGGCCTGGATGTCGCGATCGGCGAGGACGAGCTGGGCCCCCGTCTCCTCGGCCACCTTCACCGCCTCGAGCTGCTCGGCCCCGGGGCGGACCCCCAGCTTCTCGCCCAGCCGGCGCTGGTAGGACGAGAGCGCGAGGTTGGCGAGGACGAAGAGCACCTTGCCCTGCTTGATGATCTGGAAGATGTCGAGCTTCTTCCAGCGCTCCGCGTCCACGAGGGACTGGTAGCGGGTCTCGCACAGCTCGATGCAGACGGAGTCAGGACGGACTTTCTCAATCGTATCACGCACTTCCCGAACGCTACGCTCGGAGATGTGGGCGGTGCCGACGAGGTAGAAGCGACGTCCGTCGCGTTCCAGGAGGGTGACGTTGGGGCCGAGATCCATGGACGCGCACCCTACACATGCGATGGGGCGGCGTCCATGGAGAAGGGGAGGATCAGCGCTGGTTGAGGCAGGCGGCGGGGATGTCCTGGTCGAGGATGGGATCGTTCTGATCCGGATCCGCCGGGACCAGGCAGTCGTTGTAGGCCTCGATGAGGAAGCAGAGCTGCTCGTCGTCGCGGTAGTAGTTGAGGGCCGCGGGGTCGGAGCAGACGCGGGGGTCACAGAACACGCCCTGGCCGCCCGCGGCGCAGGTGCCCTGGATGTCCAGGCCATCCACGTTGCGGAAGAGGCAGCCGTCCCCGGCCGCCAGGTTCTGGCAGGCGGCGATGGCGCTGGGATCGGCGCGCAGCTGGGCGCCCTGCTGCGGGTTGAGGGCGCAGCCGGGCTCCTCGACCATGTACTCGCCCACGGCCTGCTTCTGGCGGGCGGTGAGGGAGATGCGGTGGAAGCGACCGCAGGCGTACTCAAGGCGGGACACCGACAGCTCGATGCGGAACTTGACGGTGTTGACGAGGCAGCTCTGCCAGTTGCGCGTCCAGACGCCGCGGGTGCCGGCGACGTCCATCTCCTGAGCGAGGGACATGGCGTCCAGCTCGAGGGTGAGGGCGTCGAAGTCGCTGATGCAGCTCAGGTCGTCACGGCCCTGGCAGTCGACGCCGACGTCCTCGGTCTGGAGGGCGCGGATGCCGGCGAAGGTCTGCTGGACGGACTGGACCTCGGCGCGGCCGGGGCCGGGGTCGTTGCCGCCGCCGGCGTTGACGTAGCCGGTGAGGTCGGCGGCCATGTCGGCCAGGATGGGGGTGAGCTCATCGTTGGCCCGGTTGGCCTGGATGGTGCGGGCCACCACGTCGGGGTTGTTGCGGTCGATGGTGAGGTCGACCAGGTTGCAGGGCGAGACCGCCTCGGTCAGCCAGTAGTAGGCCTCGATGGCCAGCGCGTGCAGCTGCTGCACCCGGTTGGCCGCGGCGCCGTTCATCAGGTCGCGCTCGAAGTTCGGGTCGTTGTAGATGGCCTCCATCGCCTCGATGTAGGACCGGGCGCGCAGCATCGGATCGTCGTCGGCGTCCGGGCCGTTGTCGTCGTCGAGGATGGCCTGCTCCATGCGGGTCATCTCGCGGACGAGCTGGCGGGACATGCCCCAGAGCTGGCGGCCGAAGGCAGCCTGCGCGTTGGCGGCGTCGTTGTGGGCCGACACCATGCCGATGAGCATCTTGTCGATGGCCATGAGGGTGTTGCCGCGGCGCTGGTTGCGCTCGCCCCAGAGGC
>JAWKQS010000074.1:0-5376 GCA_041389985.1 bacterium | reverse complement strand
CCCGCCCCCGTCCAGGACCTCCGCCCCGGCCCGCTCCGCCCCGGCCCGCTCTGCGCTGTCGTCGCACGCCACCAGGCCCGCCGCCAGGAGCACCACCCACAGTCCAAGTCGTCGCATGACTTCCCTCCGCGTCATCCAGTGGGCCACCGGACGGGCCTCGGGCGCGATCTGACACGCTCGGTGATCGCGCCGCCGACCGGGGCGCTGGCGCTCGGCGCGCACCTCTCGGATACTGCGGAGGATGCGGGTCCTCATCACCGGAGCGACGGGCTTCATCGGCCGGCACCTGGCCTGGCGGCTGACCAGCCTGGGCGACGAGATCACCTGTCTCGTGCGCGCTGGGTCAGATCGCTCGGCGCTCACCGATCTGGGGGTCTCGTTCGTCGAGGGCGACGTGACCCGTCCCGACAGTTTCTTCAAGCATGTCAGAGACTTCGACGCGGTCTATCACCTCGCCGGCTGCCTCTCGGCCCTGGACCGCCAGGCCCTCTTCGCGGTGAACGAGGGGGGGGTGCGGCAGGTGGCCGCGGCCTGCGCGGCGAGCCCCCGGCCGCCCGTGCTGCTGGTCGTCTCGTCGCTGGCGGCCGCGGGCCCGGCGCGGCGTGGCCGCCCGCGGGTCGAGGGGGACGCGCCGCGGCCGGTGTCGGCCTACGGCCACAGCAAGCTGGCGGGCGAGCGCGCGGCCCGGGTCTTCGCCGATCGCGTGCCCACCACCATCATCCGGCCGCCCATCGTCTACGGCGAGGGCGACGCCGCCACCTTCGAGCTCTTCCGGCTGGCCCGGATGGGCCTGCACGTCACGCCGACGCTGCGACCGGCCAGCTTCTCCACCATCCACGTCGCCGATCTGGCCCACGTCATGGTCCGGCTCGTCGAGTCGGGGGAGCGGCTGCCTCCGCCCCGCCAGCCCGGGGCGCCCGGCCAGGGCGTCTACTTCGCGGCCGACAAGGAGACCGTGACGTTCGGGGAGCTCGGCCGCCGCATCGGGCGCGCCGTCGATCGGCCCGTGCGGGTCGTCCCCCTGCCCTCCGCCGTGACGTGGGCGGTGGCGGGCGCCTCGGAGCTGTGGGCGCGCCTGCGCCACACCCGGCCGGAGCTGAGCCTGGACAAGGCGCGGGAGGCCACCGCGGGCTCGTGGATCTGCTCGGGGGCCAAGGCGCGCGACGGCCTGCGCATCAAGCTGCGCACCCCCATGGACGAGCGCCTCGCCCAGACGGCGCGCTGGTACCAGGAGCAGGGCTGGTTCGGGCCGGGCTGACGCCTACGCGGCGAGGCCCGGCTGGCGGGCCCGGCGGCGCAGGGCGGCCAGGAAGCCGAACATCGCGAGCCAGGGCAACCACCCGATCACCCGCCCGAGCCAGCGCGAGCGCGGGCCACCGCCCCGCGGCGGGCCCCGAGCCGGGCGCAGCCGACCACCGCCACGTCCAGGTCGTCGCCGCTGCACGCGTCGCAGCCGGATCCCGAGTCGCCATCCACGTTGTCGCCTTCGCAGCCGGCGCTGCTGTCGTCGCTGTAGGCGTCGCCCTCGCTGGCGCTGTCGTCACAGCCCCCGGAGCCGCTGGGTCCGTCGTCGTCCAGGTCGTCGCTGCCACAGCCCTGGTCGGTGGTGTCGTCCTCCCAGTCCACCGGCTCGTCGTCGACGGGCTCGTCGTAGGTGCCGTAGCAGCCGTTGTCGTGCACGTAGACCACGTCCACGTCTTCGGTGGTCGGATCGTCGACCTCCTTGCGGTCGACGGAGACGGGGAGAAGCTCGAAACTTCCTGAGATTCTGCGGGCTTGCAGGCCATCGACCAGCGCCACGGAGAAGTGGACCTCGAGGGGGCCGGTGGTCGGGCCCGCCACCTCCAGCTCGCCGCCATCCGCCCGCAGCGCCGTGAACTGGCTGGTACCGTCGGCGGCGTACTCGCGAAACCGCACCTGCACGGCGGGGTGCGGCAGCCGGGTGGCCCCCCGGTTGCGCAGCGACGGGTCGACGCGGAGGGTCAGCACCCCGTCGCCGGAGAGGCCCGGCACGGGGAGGACGAGGATGGCCTCGATGTCGTCCTCGTGGACCGCGCCGACGACGTCGACGTCGAGGGCGGTGCCGGCGCCGTGGGGATCGGGGGCCCACTCGACGCGGCCGGCGCCGTGGCCGCTCCAGCCGGCGGTGGCGAGGAGGAGGAGGCCGGGCAGGGCGAGACGCGTGAGGGCGTTCATGGGATCCTCCTCGGGCCTAGAAGTGGAAGGTGGTGGTGATGGCGGCCCGGACGCGGCCGACCGCCAGCTCGTCGAGGCCCGCGGCGATCCGGGCGATCTCCTGCTCCTCCCGGCTCGGGAGGAACGAGGCGTCCAGGGCCGCCCCCAGGGAGAAGTGATCGGTCAGCCGGAACTGGACGCCGCCCTGGGCGAAGAGCGCGAAGGACTCGCTCTCGACCAGCAGCTCCCGGCTCCCGTCCCGCTGGATCTCGGACTCGCCGAAGACCTCGCCGAAGGCCACCTGGAGCACGAAGCGCAGGCGCTGGGTGAGGGGCAGGTACATGCGCCCGCCCACCGCCACCTCCAGCTCGCCGTGCTGGACGAGGGGGCGGCCGAGGCGCGGAGCGCCCGTCACCTCGTAGGCCGAGTGGGCAACGCGCCCGATCAGGTAGTAGGCAGGGGCGAAGCCGGGGATGCGACCGCCGAAGCCGAAGGTGCCGCCGTAGGCGGTGCCGGGGTCGGCCTCGCCGTCACTGGCGAGGGGGGTGGCGAAGCCGGCCTCCAGCTCGAGCAGGAAGTGGTTGTCGGCGTGGACCAGGCCGGGGGTGGCGAGCAGCGCCAGGGCGATGAGCGAGCGAAACATGGGGGCCTCCTGGAATCGACGACCACGCCCGACGCAAGGGCCGCGCCAGCCTCCGACGGCTCGCGGGGGCCCACGCCACGTCCCGGGCGGTGACCGCGCCGCACACCCGGTGTGCGACAGGTTCACGCAAAGCCCTTCCCGTCGCCACCCCGTCGCGGCATCATGCCCGCGGGGTGGGCGCCACGTGGGTGCTGGACCATTTTCATTAGCTCATCTGGTAGAGCATCAGACGGATAATCTGCAGGTAGTCGGTTCAACTCCGACATGAAAAACCAACGTCTGGTATCGGGCGCCCCCCCGCTTCATCCGCTCCCCGGGCCCTGCGTACTTTCCCCCTCGGGCGCGCCGTGGTAACACCTCGGCCCCGACAACCGGCGGCCCATCGGCGGGCCTGCGAGACGAAGACGCGATGAAGGTCGGCATCCCGAGAGAGAGCCACGAGGGCGAGCGCCGCGTCGCGGGCACGCCCGGGACGGTGCAGCAGCTCGTCCAGATGGGCTTCACCGTGATGGTGGAGACCGGCGCGGGGGCCGGCGCGAGCCTCCCCGACGCCTTCTACGCCGCCGAGGGCGCCACGATCGTGGACGCCGCGGCGGTCTGGGCCGAGGCCGATCTGGTCTTGAAGGTCCGCCCGCCCACGCTGGAGGAGGCCGCCTCCCTGCGGGAGGGCGCGACGCTCATCAGCTTCCTCTGGCCCGCCCAGAGCACCGACCTCATCGAGGCCCTGGCGGCCCGCAAGGCCACCGTCCTGGCCATGGACTGCATCCCGCGCATCAGCCGGGCGCAGAAGATGGACGCCCTGTCCTCCATGGCCAACATCGCCGGCTACCGGGCGGTGATCGAGGCGGCGGCGGCCTACGGCAGCTTCTTCACCGGGCAGATCACCGCGGCTGGCAAGGTCGCCCCGGCCCGGGTGCTGGTCATCGGCGCCGGCGTCGCCGGCCTGGCCGCCATCGCGGCGGCGCGGGGCCTGGGCGCGGTGGTGAAGGCCTTCGACACCCGCGCCGCGGTGCGCGAGCAGGTCCAGAGCCTCGGCGCCCAGTTCCTGGAGCTCGAGGTGGAGGAGGACGGCGACGGCGGCGGCGGCTACGCCAAGGTCATGAGCCCGGCCTACATCAAGGCCGAGATGGAGCTCTTCCTCGCCGAGGCCGCCGACACCGACATCGTCATCACCACGGCGCTCATCCCGGGCCGCCCCGCCCCGAAGCTCTGGGAGCAGCGGGCAGTGGAGGCCATGCGGCCCGGCTCCGTCGTGGTCGACATGGCCGCGGAGCAGGGCGGCAACTGCGAGGTCACGGTCCCCGGCGAGGCGATCCAGCACGCCGGCGTCCACGTCCTGGGCTTCACGGACCTGGCCAGCCGCCTCGCGACGACGGCCAGCCAGCTCTACGGCACCAACCTGCTGCACCTGCTGCGGGACATGGGCGGCAGCCCGGACGCCTACAAGGTGGACCACGACGACGAGGTGGTCCGGGGGGCGCTGATCCTCGATCAGGGCACCCTGATGTGGCCGCCGCCGAAGGTCGAGGTGGCCGCCCCGGCCCCGGCGCCGAAGCCGGAGGCGAAGCCGGCCCCCGCCCCCGCCCCGGTGGCGGCCGCTGCGCCCGCGAAGCCCCGCAAGTCTCCGGTCGGGGCCATCGTGGGGCTCGCGCTGGTGGGCCTGTGGCTCTTCCTGCGGTTCAGCCAGGGCGACGCCCTGGTCTCGCCGGCCAGCGCCCGCTTCCTGGAGCACCTGACCGTCTTCGTCCTGGCCTGCTTCGTCGGCTGGCAGGTCATCTGGAGCGTCACGGCCGCCCTGCACACGCCCTTGATGAGCGTGACCAACGCCATCAGCGGCATCATCATCCTGGGCGGCATGCTGCAAGCGCGGGGCAGCCCGGGCGATCCCGCCGTCATCCTCGGCATCCTCGCGGTGCTCTTCGCCACCATCAACATCGCGGGCGGCTTCCTCGTCACCCAGCGCATGCTGAAGATGTTCCGGCGGTAGCTCATGGAATACGTGCTGCTCACGACCGCCTGGCTGGTGGCCAGCGTCCTCTTCATCCTCTCCCTGCGGGGCCTCTCCAGCCAGGAGACGGCCCGCAAGGGCAACCTCTACGGCATCATCGGCATGGCCATCGCCGTGGGCTCGACCGCCCTGGCGAGCGTCATCGACGTCTACATCCCCCTCGTGCTCGCCCTCGGCGCCGGCGCCGCCATCGGCGCCGTCATGGCGGCCCGGGTCGCCATGACGGCCATGCCGGAGCTGGTGGCGCTGCTGCACAGCTTCGTCGGCCTCGCCGCCGTCCTGGTGGGCTACTCCAGCTACCTGGCCCCGGCCGGCCATGGGGCGGGCTCGGCCATCTTCCGCACCGAGGTCTTCATCGACGTCGCCATCGGCGCCATCACGTTCACCGGCTCGGTCATCGCGTTCCTCAAGCTCCGCGGCAACCTCTCCGGGCGCCCGCTGCTGCTGCCGGGCCGCCACCTGCTCAACCTGGGCGTGCTCATCACCATGATCACCCTGGGCGTCCTCTTCGGTCGGGCCGACGGCACCGAGGGGCTGATCTGGCTCCTGC
>JAWKQS010000073.1:0-5779 GCA_041389985.1 bacterium | reverse complement strand
GGGCTGAAGCTCGCCAATCTTCCTCTCACTCCTTGCTTCTGGCAGGCGCACGGTCCCGCCAATCAGCAGGTTTGGTTGCCGTTTGGAGTCGCCCACGACCATCGCGACCGGCTGTTGAGGACGGCTGACGAAGAAGCCGTGGAGAAGCATCGGCCGGTGGCGCTCTTCGTCGAAATCACTCATCGCGTCAACCAGGACGAAGCGGTTGAGGGGCTCCGGGCGACTGGTGCCGAGGCGGCCCATGTCGTGCGACTCCAGCCCGATGACGTCGGCTACGAGGCGGTGGTAGACGCGCGGACCGCACAGCAAGCCGCTGCCGACCTCTATGGGACGCTGGGCCGCCTCGGGGGCAAGGCGTCAGCACTCCATGTGTTCTACGTCGGGCCGGTGTCGGTTCTCATGATGGCGGCGGGCGTTCTTCGAGTGGCAGGCACGACCACGATCTACGAGCGCATCAGCGTCGGCGGCCGCTGGCTCTTCTGGCCTTCGCTCTGCTTCGAGGGGGGCGAGGGGCGGTGGCATCGCGGGGGAGGGGAAGTTCGGCCCGCCTGACCGATCCTCCCCTCGTGATGTCAGTGTCGCTGCGAGGACGTCATGACCGGCCCGTACCACTCCGGGCTCATGTGAGAGGTTTGAGAGCGCCGGGGAGCCGGGGTGCTGCCCTGAACGAATTTCTGGCTCCGGACGTGGATGAGGCCAACCTGATGGCTGACCTCCAGCGTCCGGCCTCCCAGCCTGGCTGACCAGAAGGCGCGCAGGTAGCAGACGAGGTCATCCTCGGTCATGGGCCCGTCGAAGCCGATCGACGGGATGCCGAGCGCATTGAGTCTGGCGGCGAACTGCTCGGTCTGGGAGCCGGCGAGGACCACGTTCAGACCCGGCTTGACCAGCTCGCAGATCCTGGCAAGGCCTTCGTGGTCGAAGCCGCCGCCCACAGTGCCCCCATCAGGGGTGGGGTCGATGACGACAAGGTCAGTCGTGTGTGGGTCGAGGAGCGCTCGCTGGATCACCAGGAGGTTCAGACAACGGTCCTGGCTAACCAGGCCGACACGACCCGACCGAGTCCCATTGGACTCAAGCTGCAGCGCAGAGCGAAAGACGTCTCTGCCACCGATGATTGTGATGGCGAGGTCGACCGGATCGACCTGCGACCTGGACAAGCTCTGGAATCGCCTCGCTCCTGAGGTCTGGCTTATCTGGCTGTTTGATGTCCCGGATTCTACTGAGCAAAATCACCGTGAGCGTGGTGTTTCGGTGGACCCTTCATTGCTTCTCCTGGTGGTTGTGGTTGCGCATGTGCAGATGGTAGCGGGTGCCGTCGCTTTCAGGGCAACGAATCGTCAAGAAACGGATCTGGAAGCAAGGTAGGGGTGCCCGACCGGGGACAGGCTGCACATCTGCGCTGCCGAGCCAAGCTCACGGCAGTTTGTGCTGGCGGAGCAATCCGGGCCGATCCCTCATGGAGGGCAGGCTTCCAGTCGGGCGTCGGGAGAACTACACGACCCGTGTCCTGCCTCGCAAGGAGCAGGTGCAGCCGAGCCGAGTTCAGGCCTGTCGGGAGGGGCGTCAAGGCCCGGAACTGCGCCAACAGCAGGCGACGTTGGTCAGCGACGGTCCGAGCCGGGCATGCTCGGGAGCAGTCGCGAGGGTCGGAGCCGTCTTCGACCTGCACCGACGGCGTCCGAATGTGGTACCTCGACAAAATCTTCTGCACACTTCGGCGGGCTGGCGCCAATACCCCGTGAGCCCGACCTGCAAGGGGACCGCCCATGAACGACTGGAAGTGGTTGTACCGCACCGAGGCCCGATCCATCGGGGCATACGTGCTGTCGCATCGCAAGCTCAAGCACATGCTGGGCGCGAGCGCGATCGTGCGGGAGCTGGTGGAGACCAGGCTGCCCGAAGTGCTGGGGAGCGCAGGCGCGGTGCTCGCCCAGGCGGCGGGCGGGGCGACGGTGGGGTTCCGCACTGACGACGAGCTGAAGACCTTCCTGGGGAGGTGGCCGCAGGCCGTCGCCGAGTTCGCGCCGGGGCTGGCCATCGTCCAGGGCTGGGTGCCGGGCGAAGGGCCGGAGCCGATGAGCCGCCTCATCGACCAGATGACGAAGGCGCGGCGGCGGCCGGCGGTCCTGGGGCCGATGACGTCGCCCGTGGTGGATGTGTCGTGGCGGGGGCTGCCGGTGGTCTGGGAGGAGGCGCCGGGGGTGGACCTCGCGACGCAGGCCGCGGACGGGGCCGGAGCGGCGGGCAGTCGCCGCAAGCACGATGAGGAGCTGCTGGCGGATCCGGGGCTGGGGGCTGCGAGATGCCCTGGCATCTCCCTGATCTGGCGGGCGAGGCGCACGACATCGCGGTCATCCACGCTGACGGCAACGGGATCGGCGCCAAGGTGGCCCGGCTCCAGGATCTGGGAAAGCTGGCGGGGTTCTCGGCCGGGCTGGCGCGCGCGGCCGACAGGGCGCTGGGCTCGGCCTTGCACACGCTCAAGCCGACTCAGGGAAGTGGCTGCTGGGCGTGGATGTCGTCTCGAGGGCGATGACCTCTCGATGATCGTCCGCGCGGATCGGGCGCTGGACTTCCTGCGGGCGTACGGCGGCCTTCGAGCAGGCGACGAAGGCGGAGAAGGACGTCGGCGCCCTGACGCTCAGCGCGGGGGTGGCCTTCGTGCGCGCCAACCACGCCTTCCACCTGGCCCATGAGCTGGCGGACGGGCTGTGCAAGGCGGCCAAGGAGCAGGGGCGCGAGCAGTCGGTGGTGCGGTTCCAGCGCTTCACGTCCCTGGCGACGGAGGGGATCGCGAAGGCGCCGAAGGAGGGGCCCGCGCTGGCGTGGTCGGGTACCGCCTGGCCGGTCGCGATGGTGAAGGCCATGTGAGCCGGCTGCAGCAGGCGGTCGAGGCCGTGCGGGCGCTGCCCGGGGACCGGTGCGCGGCATGGTCGAGACCATGGCCGAAGAGGTGGCCGCGGGCGCGGTCGACGGCCGGGCGCAGAAGCAGTGGGACCGCATCCTGGAGGTCCAGCGAGCTCTGCAGGGGAAGAAGCTGCCGGCGCTGCTGAAGAGGCTGGACGAGCTGGCGCGGGGGCTGGCTTGCGGGCCGTGGCTTGAGATTGACGGAATGAAGCGCTCGCCCTGGGGGATCTGCTGGCGCTCGTCGCCGTGGGGAGGGTCCGATGGCTGAGCTGCACGGGACGTGGACCATCGAGCTGTCGGGGTTCTGGCACGCCGGGGGTGGGAAGGGCGACGCCTGGCGGGCGGACGCGGTGGTCCGGCGCGATGCGCTGGGGTTGCCGATGATCGCGGGGCGGCACCTGGCCGGCCTGATCGCGCACCAGCTTCACTATCTGGTCGAGCAGGAGCACGTCACGGCGGCGGTGCACGACAAGGTCTGTGGGCTGCCCGAGGTGTCCGGCAAGCGGTCGCGCTTCGAGAGCACGCCGGGGCTGCTGTCGGTGGACTCGGCGCGGCTGCCGAAGGCGTGGCTGGACTGGTTCCGGGAGGCAGACAAGGAGTCGCGGCGGTCGGCGGCGGCGCAGCTGTACCGGACGTTCGGCAGCACGGCCATGCAGGACGGGGTGCCGAAGGACGCGACGCTGCGGCGGGTGGAGGTGGCGGTGCCGCTGACGCTCGTGGCGGACGTGCGGCTCAAGGACTGGGAGCAGGCGCACAAGGAGGCCGTCGAGCTGGCGGTGGGGCTGGTGCAGGAGCTGGGGGCCCACCGCTCGCGCGGGCTGGGGACGGCGCGGCTGTCGCTGAAGTGGGAGTAGCCGGCATGAAGATCTTCTATGAAATCGAGCTGTTGAGCGACACCAGCTTCAAGCCACGGTCGGCGGGCGGGCTGGGGCTGGACTTCTGCCCGGGCGGCGTGGTGCTGGGGCATGTGGCCGCGCGCGGCGGCTACAAGGCGGCCGAGGCGAAGGGGCTGGCCTGGACGATCTTCCACAGCGGCGAGGTGCGCTTCAGCGACGCGCGGGTGGTGGACCAGCGCTCGGGGCGGCCGGCGGTGGTGTGGCCGCTGTCGTTCCACGCGCCGAAGGGGGCGCTGGCCGACGATCTGGGGACGATGGAGTGGGCCGACGCGGCGGCGGGCGACGCGGTCGTGCAGGGCGCCCACGACCGGCATGGCGTGCAGGCCAGCCTCGACGGGGAGCGGCTGAAGGTCGGGACCGAGGTCGAGCTGAAGACGAAGGTGAGCTTCGAGACGCAGCGGGCCGAGGAGGGCAACCTGTTCCAGGTGCAGGCGCTGCCGGCCGGGACGCGGCTGCGGGGGGTGGTCGAGGCCAGCGGGCCGCGGGCGGCGGAGGCGCTGGCGGTGGTCCGCGAGCACCTGCGGGGGCGGGCGACGCTGGGGTGGAGCAAGCGGACGGAGTATGGCCGGGCCCGCATCGAGGAGTGTGAGGCCTGGGCCTGGCCCACGACGCACCGGCCGACCGGGGCCGGCGAGGTGGTCTTCCTGCTGCGCAGCGAGGCGTGCCTGCTGAGCGCGGCGACGGGCCAGCCGACGCTGACGCCGGAGCCGGCGCACTTCGGGCTGAACGCGGAGGCGGCGCTGGATGCCGCGCGCACGTTCCTGCGGACGGTGCGGTGGACGCCCTTCAACACGCACCGCGGCCGGCCGGAGGTGGAGCGCATCGCCCTCTCGGCGGGCAGCGTGATCACGTTCACCGGGGTGACGACGCCGAAGGCGGCCATCGACGCCTACGTGGGCGAGGGCGTGGGCTTCGGCCGGGCCGAGGGCCTGGGGGCGGTCTGGCGGGATCCGCCGCTGCTCAAGGACTGGGTCGGCTGGCGGAAGCCGAAGGCGGCCGAGGAGGAGGGGGCGGAGCACTCCGGGATCATGCCGGCGGATCCGCTGGGGGCCTGGCTGGAGCCGCGCTGGGACGAGGCGAAGCTGGAGGAGGTGGTCTGGAGTGGGCACCTGGCGCTCTTCGACACCCTGAAGCGGGTGCGCGGCCTGCCGCCCGCCCAGTGGCGGCGGGTGGCCCAGGAGGCGCGCAAGCACATGGGGGCTCAGGCGGAGTATCTGCAGGACGCGCTGCTGAGCGCGGACGGGGTCTGTCGGCGCGGGGTGGCGCGACACCGGTGGGAGAAGTCGGGGGGCGTGCAGGGGCTGACGAAGGTCTTCGAGGACGCGACGGCGGAGGACGCGGCGTGGCTGCCCCGGGCGCTCGTCCTGGCGGCGGAGCGGATGGCGCGGGTGGCGGCCCAGGAGGTGGACGGATGAGCGACGCAGAGCGCAAGAACCTGCTGGGGCGGTACCGGCACCTGCTGCGGGTGGTCATCGAGCTGGCGTCCCCGCTGTCCATCGGGACGGGGGACGACACGCTGGACGCGGCCAACGCGGTGGCCCGGGATGCAAACGATTTGCCTACGATTCCGGGTACTTCCCTGGCGGGGGTGCTGCGGGCGGCGTGGGGCGGCGAGGCGGACGCGCTCTTCGGCTACCAGCGCCGGAAGGTGCGGACGGGGCGCAACGACGAGGCGCCGGCGGAGGCCCAGCGGTCCCGGCTGCGGGTGTCGTGGGGCAGCGTGCACGGCCAGGACGACCGGCCGGTGCAGGGGCTGGTGCCGCCGGCCTCGATCGAGGCGGACCCGGTGCTGGCGGCGGCGCGGGGCGTCGTGCGCCGCGACCATGTGCGGCTGAACCACCGCGGCGTCGCTGACGGGCGGGGGAAGCACGACCGCGCGAGCGTGATGGCGGGGCACCGGTTCAGCTTCGAGCTGGAGGTGATGAGCGACGATCCGGCGGATGACACGCTGGCGAAGGTGGTGGCGCTGCTGG
>JAWKQS010000072.1:0-5994 GCA_041389985.1 bacterium | reverse complement strand
AACAACTTCCTCAACAACAACAACGCCTGGGAGCGCCGCATCTGGGCGCAGTAGGGAGGCCGCCGTGGGCCAGCGAGGGCTGATGGGGGTGCTGGCGGTGGGCATGGTCGCGGCGATCACCGCGGCGCTCTGGCCCACCGCCGCGCCGACGCCGACCGAGGGGGCCAGAGCACCCGCGCCGACGCCCGCCGCCGCCGGACCGCTGCCGCCCCTGGCCGGGGGCTCGGCCACCGAGCTGGGCCAGGTGCCCGAGCCCGAGCCGATCGCGGCCGTGGACGATCGGGAGAGCACCGCGGTCGGCGCCGCGGCGGAGGAGCCCCAGAGCTGGCAAGTCGGCAGCCCGACGACTTATCCGGCGAACCCGGCGAACCCGGCCGACGCGACGGGGGCACCGACCGCACCGCAGGCGCTGACCGCGCTGGCCGCGACGGCCGAGCTCCCGGGCGGCGTCGCCGCGGAAGACACCGCCTCGCCGCTGCCCTCCCCCACCGAGATGGAGGCCCACGCGGACGAGGTCATCCTCGGCCCCGACGAGGGCCCGCGCGGGACGGAGGTCGAGGCGCACGTCGCGGGACGCCGGCCCCAGGAGCGCGACCTCTCGCCCACCGAGGCCGATCCCGACACAGGCGATGACTGGACGGCCCGCGAGCCCGCACGGCCGCTCGCGCTGGCCCGGGGTCGCGTCTACGAGGAGACCCGCGTCCCCGACCCCGCGGTGCCCACCTGGCGCGGCCGCGGCACGGTGACCACCCCGGGTGCGGACCAGTAAAAGATTCTTCCCGGGTTGAAAGGGCCACAGGCTCACGGTACTTTAGAAGCGAGGGATGGGGGGAAAGACCATGCGTGGCAGTCCAGTTCGCCTCGCCGTCGGCATCGCCGCGAGCCTGCTCGTCGCGGTGCCGGCCCTGGCCCAGTTCCAGCAGCCGGCCAAGGCGACCACCGGCGGCGGCGGCGAGAGCGCCGGCGGCGGCATCCAGCATTTCTCGGCGACGGGCGTGGGGATGGCGGTCGGCACCGGCGCCGGCGGCGGCGTGACCGCCCGGCACGGCTTCCTGGTGGGCGCGGCGGGCCGGGCCCGCGACGAGGAGCCCCCGGTGGTGGATCCGGTGCCGCCGGACATCCGCATCAGCACTGCCCGGGATCGCTGCGAGGCGACGGTCAACTTCCCGGCCATCCGGGTGACCGACAACCGCGACCGCATCCCCCAGGTCACCGTCACCCTCCTGACCGACCCCCCCCAGAACCTCGATCCGGCCGGCGACCAGGTGGACCTGCCCATCGGCAGCTACGATGTGATCATCGTCGCCCGCGACCGGGCGGGGAACCAGACGCGCGAGACCTACCGCGTGGACGTGGTGGACGAGGCCGCGCCGATCTTCCGGGCGGTGCCCGATCCGACCCCCGTGGGGGGCGAGGTCGAGGCCCAGGGCCCGGCCGGCACGCCGGTGGCCGTGGACTTCGAGTGCGTCGACGCGTGCGATCCCGATCCGGTGGGCTCGGTGGCCCCGCGGCTGGCCCGCTACCCGGTGGGCGACACGCGCCTGACGGCGACGTGCACCGACGCCGAGGGCAACCAGGCCACCGAGCAGGTCACCATCCGCGTCCGCGACACCACCGGCCCCGCGGCGGCCGCCGTGCCTCCGCCCGTCGAGGTGGAGTGCCAGTCGGCGCAGGGGGCGACGTTCCAGGTGCCCCAGGTGGTCTGGGTGGACAACGGCACCCCCGCCGACCAGCTCACGGTCAGCATGATCCTCAACCCCAACGGCGCCAACCAGGCCTTCGCGCCGCCGCCGGCCCAGCTCCAGCTCCCCCGCGGGCAGCATGTGCTGCGCTTCGTGGCGGAGGACGCCGCCGGCAACGTGTCGGAGCAGGATGTCGCCGTCGAGGTCACCGACAACGGCGTGCCCAACGTGCGCGTGGTGGCTGCGCCCGGCCAGAACGGCTGGACGAACGCCGCGGGCGATGTGCAGGTGGTGCTCGAGGTCGCCGACGGCTGCGCGGCCGACAACGGCGCGCTCCAGCTCGACATCGGCCCGCCGCCCGATCGCATCGAGCGCAACGGCAACCGCGTGACGCTGCACTACAGCGCCGATGGCGTGTACCCGCTCGCCATCGAGGTCACCGACGAGGACGGCAACGTCACCCGCGAGAACTCCATCGCCTTCGGCATCGACCGCACGCCCCCCCAGCCCATCTTCCGGGCCCCCGGGCAGGGCGCCGTGGACGCCGCGGACGAGGACACCTGGCCCATCTTCGCCCAGGCGGAGGTCCTTCCCATCGACTTCGGCGGCGAGGACGCGGGCGACGGGCCCACGGCGGGCGTCCGCCAGGTCACCGTCGTCTACGATCCGGACGGCGCGGCCCGTACCCTCGCCAGCCAGACCTTCGACGGCAACGGCAACCCGCCCCGTGGCGACCGCCTCGTGGCCGGCATCGGCTGTGACAACCCGTTCGTGGTCGTGGGCGGCGTCCAGCGCCGCGATGGCTACTGCAACGACGACGGCGAGCTGGACCTGCGCTACCTGGAGCCCGGCACCCACGAGATCGAGGTGGTCGTCACCGACTTCGCCGGGAACCTGGCCCGCGGCCGCGCGCGCTTCATCACCGCCGATCTCCAGGGCGGCGTGGTGCGGATCATCGACCGCCTGACGGCCCTGCGGCCCATCATCGGCGACGCCCTCTTCGCGCGGCTCGTGCCCACCATCCAGAGCCTGGGCCGCGCCCGCGACGCGGCCGACCGCCGCATCGCCGCCAGCACCTTCGACTCGCCCGTGTTCCTGGGCTCGGCCCTCCGGGCGGCCCAGACCGCCACCAACCAGCTCGCCGCCGTGGCGCCCCAGCTCCCGGCCGGGGTCCAGGGCGAGCTCGCCTTCCTGCAGGAGCTGCTCCAGCGCGTGTCGCGGTCCGATGTGGTGCTGCTCCAGGCCTACGTCGAGTCGCGGCCGCCGCCGGCCAACTGGCCGCAGTACCTGCGCAACGCCCAGAACGTCGATCTGGGCTTCGCCGACGCCTTCATGGAGACGGTGGACGACAACATCGACGCCGAGGCCTGGAGCGACGCGGCGGGCAACGTCCAGAGCGCCTACTTCCACGTGAAGAGCGCCCTGGAGGGGTGGGTGATGGACTATCACTACTTCCCCAACCATGCGGTTCCCAACGACATTCAGCGGGAGTACCAGCGTGGCCGCACCATGCTCGTGGCCATGGCCGCCGAGATGGACGCCTACGTCAACGAGGGCCTCACCGGGGCCAACACGGTGGCGGACATCCGCCGCACCCTGGCCTCGGTCATCGATGCCCTCGACGTGCTCATCCGCGATGGGTTCGACCCCGACGGCGGCGGCATGGGCCTCTCGGACCAGCGCTACGTCGAGGAGCTCATCGAGCTGCGCAGCGTGGCCAACCGCACCACCCTGGCTGGCCAGAACGGCGTCTGGGTCCGTAACTACCAGTGGTCCATGATGCAGGTCGTCCGCTTCATGACCCAGTCCTCGGTGGAGGACGCCATCTTCACCCGCGGCGGCGGCCGGCAGCTCTGGCCCATCTACCAGCGGGCCCATGAGCTGATCGAGAGCGGCGTCGAGATGCTCGACGATCGGCGCATCCAGGCGGTCATCGACCTGTACGGCCGCGAAGAGGACAGCCACTGCCTGCTCTTCGCCGTCTACCACTGCGACTTCCTCGACGACGAGGGCGACGCCGACCTCGACCAGCCCATCCCCGACGCGGACATCCCGGCGTACTGCTGGGACAACATGTACCGGCCCGTCGAGTGGGCCGGCGCCGATCCCGTGGGCCGTACCCCGCCGCAGTGCCTCTGGGCTGACCAGGTGATGCGCTGAGGCCCGCCTGACGGCCCCTCGCACCGCCTGAGGCGTCCGCCCCGCCCCGCTGCTCTTCTCCCCGCTCCTCTTCTCCCCGCTCCTCTTCCCCCGCTCCTCTTCTCCGCGCCGACGACGGCGACGGCCGCTGATCCTCCCTGCCCAGAGTCGTCCCGCCTCCAGGCGCCCCGCCCGGATGCCGAGCCGCCCGTCCGCTGGGAGTAGAACGCCACGACGTCAAGCCCAGCCGCCTCGATCGCGGCCGGACCAAAGGCAACAAGCCAGCGGTTCCGATCCGAATTTCCAGTAAAAGTGCCCTCGTCAAGATTCGCATACTTGCCTGTAATCATTTCGTTTTTGTGACAATCACGAACGGGTGGGCGGATTTCCCCTCGACCGCCACCACCTCAGCATGGTGTACTTGCTTCAAGATTCCACCTTGGCTGTATGGTCACCCACCCCGGTGGGGCCTGCTCCCGCCCGAAAGGAAGCCGCATGCGTCGCTCGCTCGCCCTCACCCGGTTCCTGCTCGCGGCCTGTGCCGTGGTTGGCGTCGGCTGCGACAGCGGCGGCGGTGGAGGCGGCGGCGGGGGTGGCATGGACGCCTCCACCGGAGCCGGCGGCGGGGGCAACGCGCCCCAGCCCTTCGGTGGTGAGGGCGGCGGCGGTGCGGGCGGCGCGGACATGGACGCCGGCGTGGGTGGCATGGGCGGCGGCGCCGGTGGCCTGGGCGGCGGTGCCGGTGGCATGGGCGGCGGTGCCGGTGGTGCCGGTGGTGCCGGCGGCGCGGGTGGCATGGGCGGCGGTGCGGGTGGCGCAGGCGGCGTCGGCGGCATGGGCGGCGGCGCAGGCGGCGCCGGCGGTGAGGAGGCCGACGCCGGCTTCTCGCCCGACGCGGCCCCGCCCCCCGATGCGGACGGCGACGGCATCCCCGATGCCGTGGACAACTGCCCCGACACCCCCAACGCCAACCAGCTCGACGCCGACGCCGACGGCCTGGGCGACGCCTGCGACGACGACAGCGTGATCGCCAACGACGCTGACGGCGACGGCATCGAGGACCCCTTCGACAACTGCCCGGCCCTCGCCAACCCCGACCAGGCCGACGCCAACCTCAACGGCATCGGCGACGCCTGCGAGGACGCCAACGACGCCGATGTGGACGGAGATGGCGTCAACGACGCCAACGACAACTGCCGCTTCGTGGCCAACCCCGACCAGGCCGACGCCGACGAAGACCGCATCGGCGACGCCTGCGACGGCGACCCCCAGGGCCTGGATCCCGACGGCGACGGCTGGCCGCGCGACATCGACAACTGCCACGACGTCGCCAACCCGAACCAGCTCGACACCGACGCCGACGGCCTGGGCGATGTCTGCGACAACTGCCCCGAGGTCGCCAACCCCGACCAGGCCGATGTGGACCGCGACGGCCGCGGCGATGCCTGCGCCCAGGCCATGGCCGGGGATCGCGACGGCGACGGGGTGCCGGATCTGGATGACAACTGCCGCGACCTGGCCAACCCGGCCCAGCGCGACGCCGACCTGGATGGCATCGGCGACGCCTGCGAGATCGTCGAGGGGGATCGCGACGGCGACGGCATCCCCGACAACGATGACAACTGCCCGGATCTCGCGTCGCTGAACATCGCCGACGTGGATCAGGACGGCGTCGGGGACGCCTGCGACAACTGCCCCGCCCTGCCCAACTCGGGCCAGGACGATGTGGACGGCGACGGGGACGGCGACGTCTGCGACTCCGACTTCGTGGATCTCGATGATCTGGACAGCGACGGGCTCGCCAACGGCGTCGACAACTGCCCGGAGGTCCCCAACCCCGATCAGAGCGACATCGACAACAACGGCGTCGGGGAGGCCTGCCAGGCCTTCTTCCGGGACACCGACGGCGACGGGCTGCCCGACTACCTGGACAGCTGCAAGTTCCCGGACGAGGAGGTCGAGGGCGGCGGAGGCTTCGTGGACTGCGAGCTCCTCGGCATGCGGGACACCGACGGCGACGGCGTCATCGATGACCTGGACAACTGCTGGCGGGTCGCCAACCCGGACCAGGCCGCCGCCTGCGAGCTGGATGTGGATGGTGATGGCGTCTTGAACGCGATGGACAACTGCCCCGAGCTGCCGAATCCCGACCAGGAGGAAGCAGAGCCCGGGC
>JAWKQS010000071.1:0-6358 GCA_041389985.1 bacterium | reverse complement strand
CGATGGTGCGGGCCGCGAAGTTGACGGCGGAGAGCCCGGAGGCGCAGAGCCGGTTGACCGTGATGGCGGGGACGCCCTGGGGCAGCCCCGCCAGCAGCGTGGCCATCCGGGCGACGTTGCGGTTGTCCTCGCCGGCCTGGTTGGCGCAGCCGAGGATCACCTCGTCGATCTCGTCGGGGAGGGCCCCCGCCCGGCGCACGGCCTCGGCGATGACCAGGGCAGCGAGGTCGTCAGGCCGCACCGCGGCCAGCCCGCCCCCGAGTCGACCGATGGGCGTGCGGACCGCACTGCAGATGACGACCTCGATCACTCGGCGCCCTCGGGGAAGTCCATGACCTCGCGGAAGATCTCCTCGAGGGCCGCGTACTCCTCGTCCTCGAGCATCCGGGCCTCGTCCTCGCCGGTGATCTCGACGGGGAAGAGCCGCATCTCGGCCGAGGTGGTCACCAGGAAGTTCTGGTCGCCCGTGTCGACCTCGACGAGCACGAAGAGCTCCTCGGGGCCGTCATCCGACTCACCCTCGACGATGTCGCAGTCCTCGTAGAAGTCGTCGGGCTCCTCGCCCTCCAGCACGAACTCGTCGGAGCGGACGGCGACCTTCAGGCCCCAGTCCGAGAGCGCAGCGTCGACGTGCTCCTTCAGGGGCGCGTACTCGCTGGGCTCGACCTCGATGAGCTCGTCCTCCGTCTCCCGGAAGATGCGGATCAGGGTCTCGGCCGGCGTCAGCACGCCGTACACCTTGCCGTCCAGCTCGAACTCGGCGGCCACCTGCATGGTCAGGGTCTCGCCCGACTCCTTGTCGATCAGGCGAACGAGCTTCTCGGGCTCCAGATCCTCGGTCATCGCATCCTCCTCGCGTCGGCCCGCGCGGCGGGCGGAACGCTTCCCGACCGCGCACGCGTCGGCGGAAAACGGGCGCACCATACGGAGGATTCCCGCCGACGTCCACCGGTCCGAGCAGGTCCTCCGCAGAGGCGCGGCCGGCGCTGACGTCGAGCGTGGGCATGGAGGGGGCGAAGTCTGGTAGCCTGGGCCTGAAATCTTCGGGAGGAGCCCATGGGAGCGGGCGAAGAGCGTTCGAGGGGCAGGGGTGGACGCGGCGTCGGGGCGTGGTGCCTGCTGGCGCTGCTGGCGGTGGCCGGCTGCGATGACACCCAGCCAGCCGCTGCCACCCAGGAAGATCCGCCGCCGCCCGACGCGGTGGTGGACCGACCCGATGCGTACCTGCCGGCGAAGGATCAGGGGGTCATCGTCGACCCCGACGCCGCGCCGACGCCGCCGGCGGAGGACGCGGGCGAGCCGGTGGACCCCCCCAACCCGGTCGTGCGCGTCGAGACGACGCTGGGCACCGGCATCACCCGGGCTGGCCTGGCCAATCGGGTGACGTGCCAGGCGCTCGACGCCGACGACCTGCCGGTGGCTGGCGTCGACCTGCGCGTCGACATCCACCCCTCCGACGGCTGGTCACGGGATCCCGACGCCCCCGATCAGCTCACGGGGCGCACGGCGGGCATCTACCTGGTGACCTGCCACGCACCCGGCCTGGGCCTGCGGGACGGCACCCCGTCGCGCTGGGACGTGCTGCCCGGACCCGCGCACCGGCTGGTCACCACGGTCGAGCCCGACATCATCACGGCGGGGGAGTCGGCCCAGGTGACCTGCGAGGCGTGGGACGAGTTCGGCAACCCGCTGGCCACCGACGACGCCTTCGTCCAGGTGCGGCCCGAGGCCCTCGGCGTCGAGATCGACGAGCGTGAGCTGACCATCACGACGGCCGACAGCTACGTGGTGACCTGCACCGATCCCGCCGCCGCCGAGCAGATCGGCGCGCCGCTGGACGTGCTGCCCGGCCGGCCCGACCGGCTGGTCGCGGCGGTCCAGCCGGTCGCGGCGGTCTACGACATCGGCCAGGTGATCACCTACGCCGCCCGGGTGGTTGACGCGTTCGGCAACCCGGTGCCCGACGCCCCGCTGCTCTGGAGCGCGCGGCCCGGCCTGCCGGGGTTCGGAGAGGGCCGCTACCGGCCGGACGCCGAGGGCCGCTACCGGCTGCGCGTCGAGGTGGAAGGTACCGATCTCGTTCAGGAATCCGAGATCCTGGTGGACGCGGGCGGCCCGGCCATCGCCTGCATCAACCCGCCCGATGGCGCCATGGTCGGCATCGGGCCGCTGAACCTGGAGGGCCGCGTCGCCGACGTGGCCGGCATCGCCAGCGTGACGGTGAACGGCCGCGCGGTGCAGGTGGCAGACGATGGCCGCTTCAGCGCCGCGGTCGAGCCCACCTGGGGCCTCAACGTGCAGGAGATCATCGCGCGGGACGCCGTGGGCAACGCCAACAGCACGTTCTGCGCGTGGTTCTCCTCGGGGGAGTACATCGGCGAGGAGGCCCGCGCGGCGGATGTCATCCAGCTGCACCTGGGCCAGGGCGCCGTCGATGACGGGGCCCCCGACCAGCCCATCCGCAGCCTCACGGACCTGCTGCGCCGGGTGCTCAACTCCCAGGGGCTGCTCACGACGGTGGACGCCGCGCTGCGCGCCCAGAACCCCATCGTGCCCACCGAGTGCCGCCAGCGGCTGCCCATCGTGGGCTGCGTGTTCAGCCTGGGGGCCTCGTACCAGGGCCTGCGCATCCGCGGCGAGCGGACGGCGAGCATGACGCTCGTCGACGGGGGCCTGCGCCTCCAGGCCCGGCTCAACGGCCTGGAGCTCGACGTGCAGCTCCACGGCACGGTCGGCAACCGCGGCACCATCACGGCCGAGTACGTGGCCGTCGATCTGACGTTCGACGTGCTGATGCAGAACGGCCGGCCCGTCGTGCGGCTGCGCGGGCAGGGCAGCGCCTCGGTGGGCCGCCTGGACTCCAACTTCTCGGGGGTCATCACCGGGACGCTCCTGGATCTGGTGTTCGGCGCCTTCGAGGGCACCATCCGCGGCGAGGTGGTGTCGGCGCTGCGGGGCTTCCTGGCCGACCAGACCGATGACATCCTGGCGGGCCTGCTCAACGGCCTGGACCTCCAGTCCCTGTCGGTGGGCCTGGTGCTGCCCGGCCTCGGCGGCGGCCCCGAGACGCCCATGTCGCTGGCGGTGGACTTCGCCAGCCTGAACGTGAACCCGTCCCGCCTGCTGCTCGGCATCTCGACGCGGGTGGACGGCCCGACCCGCCAGGCCGCCCGGTCGGCGGGGGTGCCCATGCCCCCCGGCCCCCGCACCGTGGCCCTGCGGCCCAACGGCAACGCCGGCGCGGCCATCAACCTGGGCCTCATCAACCAGCTCCTGCACCGCGCCTGGCGCGCCGGCGTCTTCACGCTGCCCGACGCGGGCGATCTGCTCGGTGGCCTGGGCGCGGGGGTCCGCCTGGGCCTGCGGGTCCTCGTCCCGCCGGCCGTCCGTGGGCGCGTGGGCGAGACGGGCGTCGAGCTGCACCTGGGCCCGGCCGTGGCGGAGGTCACCTGGCCCGAGCTCTTCGAGCGGCCCCTGACGCTGCGCATGGCCGCCATCGCCGAGGCCTCCGTCCGCCTGGAGCGGGGCACGGACGTGACCTTCGGGGACATCCAGGTCACACGGCTGTACCTCTCGCTGGAAGGCGTCAACGTGACGCCGCAGGCCCGGCTGACGCTGGAGCGCGAGCTGGGCCGCATCGTGAGCGCCCTGGTCGGCGAGGCGCTCTCGGGGTCGCTGCCCTCGCTGCCCGTGCCCGACTTCGCCCTGCCGGACGTGCTCGTGCAGTACGGCGTGCCGCGCGGGACGCGGCTCGGCATCCGCGATCTGTCCCTCACCGGGCAGGCGTCTCACTTCCTCCTGAGCGGAAACCTGCGAGAATGAAGCACTTTCTCCACACGCTGCTCTTGGCGGGGCTGGCCGCGCTCGCGGCCGGGTGCGATGACGAGGCCCCGGCGAAGGGGAGCGACGGCGACGCCGTGCCCGTGGCCGACGCGGGGCCGCTGCCCGACGCGGCGCCCCTGCCGGACTCGGGTCTCCCGCCCCCACGGATGGACGCCGACGTGCCGCCGCCCACGCCCGCCGCCGAGGTGGCCTGGGTGGAGGTCAGCCTCGACCCGCGCCTGCCGCTGTACACCTTGGAGGATCATCCCGCTGTCACCGCGACGGCCTTCGATCGCTTCGGCCGCCCCACGTCGGCCGAGCTGGTCTTCATGGGGGCGCCGCCCGGCCAGGCCGAGGTGGCCGAGGGCAGGGTGACGTTCCTCGCCGAGGGTCAGGGGGTCGTGGTGGCCTGCGCCGGCGAGACCTGTGGCCAGGCGGCCTTCTTCGTCGACGACGGCCCCCCCGAGCTGGTGGTCGACTCGCCCGCCCAGGGGGCCATCCTGACGGGCTTCGGCGGCCGCACCATCGCGGTGCGGGGGCGCGCCACCGATGGGCGCGGGGCCGTGACCGTCCGCGTCAACGGCGCCCGGGCCGATGTGGCCGACGACGGCAGCTTCTCGCTGGATCTGCCCGCCGACTTCGGGCTCAACCGCATCGAGATCGAGGCCGACGACGGCGTGCGCTCGCCGGCGGTCAAGGCCGTGCGGGAGGTGCTCTGGGCGCCGCGGTTCCTCGAGGGGACGGCCGAGGGGGCCACCGTGCCGGCGGCGCTGGCGCTGCGGCTCGATCAGTCCCTGCTCGATCGGGACGCGGTGGTGGATGTGCCCGCGGGCGCGGGCGACCTGGCCCTCGACGAGGTGGCGGCCTTCATCGGCGTCGTGGTGGGCCTGGTGGATGGAGATCGCCTGCTGGGAGATCCCCAGATCGCCAACAGCCCCACCTTCTCGCTGCGGGTCGACAGCGTCCGGCTCGGCCAGCCCCAGATCGACGCGGGCTTCACCGAGGCCGGCATCGAGCTCTTCATCTCGCTCCCCGACCTGGCCCTCACCACCGCGGGCAGCCTGCGCTTCGAGGGCCAGCAGATCAGCCTGGACGGCACGCTGACCGCCTCGCTGGCCACCTTCGCCCGCATGGTCATCGCGCTGGAGGACGGGGCCCTGCGCGTCGAGGTGGAGGAGGTGGGGGTGGCCGTGGAGTCCATCGGCGGCCGGTTCGCCGACGCCACGGCGGAGGCCCTGGTGAGCGTGCTGGGCAACCAGTTCGGCGCCGTCGCCCGCGACCTCGTCACCGACCTCGTGGGCGACGTCATCCGCGACACCCTGCCCCGGGTGATCGAGACGGCCCTGGGCGGCATCCTCTCGGGCCTGCGCCGGGTGCCGCTGAACATCGACCCCCGCATCGAAGGCGTGCCCCCGGTGCGCCTCGTGCTCAGCATGCAGGCCGCCGCGCTCGAGCTTGCCCGGCACGTGGGCCTGCGCCTCTCCCTCGACGCCACCATCGCCCACGTCGACCCGCCGGCGCCCCCCCACGACGATCCCGGCATCCCGACGCTGTCTCCCGACCAGGAGGTGCTCGTCGAGGGCGCGGGCATGGGCGTCGCGGTGCGGCTGGCCCTCATCAACGCGCTGCTACACGAGGTCTGGCGGGGCGGCACCCTGCGGCTGCAAGTCCCCGTTCCGGCTCAGTTTTCTGCGCTGGCGGGCGAGACCTTCGCCGACGCGCTGCTGCCGCCGGTCGTCGTGCCTGCGCCCCCTGGATCGGGCGAGGTGCTGGTGGCCCAGATCGGCGCCATGCGGCTGACCATGCAGCCGGCGGGCTTCAGCGAGCCCCATGAGTTCCAGGTGTCCCTCAGCGCCGGCCTGCGCGTCGCGCTGGTGGACGGCCGCGTCGACCTGGGCATCGCCGAGGAGCCGGAGGTGCACGCGGTCCTCGTCCACAAGGGCGACGGCCGCGAGCCCACCCTGGGCGCCGACAGCCTGGCCCTCATCCTGCGCACCGTGCTCTGGCCCGAGATCCGCGGTGCCCTGAACGGTGGCCTGGACTTCGGCCTCCAGGCCGTCTCGGTGGACGTGGGCGACTTCGCCGGGGTCGCCCCCCGCATCCAGGGCCTGACCATCACACCGACGTTCCAGGAGATCCCCAGCATCCGGGGTGGCCGCCTGCGCCTGGAGGGGGGCCTGGAGGTGGGCCTGCAGCTCGGCGAGTAGCGCTACCGCGTGCAGCGGCAGATCTGGTCGGCCTCCCGGCGGCTGCACGGGTGGGCGTTGTCGACCTGGCAGCTGTTGCCCTGATCATCGAACGCCTGGAGACACCGGCCGCCGCCGGCCGCGCAGATCTCGTCGCAGGTGCCCCGCTGGCGAATGTAGAACTCGCACCAGGCCGTGCCGTCGGCGTCGACCCCCGTCGAGCACAGGGCGTCCATGGGGTAGCGCGCGCAGTCGCCGGCGGGGGGCGGATCGGCCGGCGGGTCCATCGGGTCCATCGGGTCCATCGGGTCCATCGGGTCCACTGGCGGATCGGCCGGCGGGTTGCCCGG
>JAWKQS010000070.1:0-7763 GCA_041389985.1 bacterium | reverse complement strand
CTACAGCCGGTGGAGCCGCCCGGTGGTCATCGGCTTCGGCGAGGACGCCGGCACCAGCGCCCAGGGCTATGTGCTGCAAGACGCCGCCATCTCGAGCTACCAGGTCGGCGCCCGCGTCGAGCTCCTCACCTGCGAGAACTTCTGCTGGCGCATCACCGGCACCTTCGCCCCCTTCACCACCTGGACCTCCATCGACCTGGGGGACTTCGGCGACACCCGGGGCATCTCGTTCGCGGGCGGCTTCGATGTGCAGCTCTCCCTGCCGATCAACCTGTTCGGCAGCCTGGGCATCGCCCCCTACGCCAGCTTCCGCGCCGACTTCCTCTTCCCGCTGCTGGGCGCCGGCTACTTCGACGCCGACCCCGATCGCACGACGATCTGGCAGCCCGACTACCTGCTCTGGGGCCCCACCGTCGGCGCCACGGGGAGGTTCTGAGCCATGAAAGCACTGATTTTTGTTGGGTTTTTCGCGCTCGGCTGCGGTGAGATCGTCAAGGCCGAGGGGGACGCCTGCGACGAGGGCCCGCAGTGCACCTGGCCCGCCGTCTGCTGCACCGCCCCGCGCATCCCGGCCATCGGCGACCCGCTGCCCATCTGCGAGAAGATCGACTACTGCGACGCCTTCCTGCCCTTCCTGGTGGAGGGCAACCCCTGCCAGCGCGCGGGCGGCGGCCCCCTCGACAGCTGCGCCGACCCCTGGATCTGCTGCCCGAAGACGCTGACCTGCCTGGAGCAGGCCGACTGCGACGCGGCCCCCGAGCCGGTGCCCGTCTCGCCCTCCGGCGACCCCTGCCGCGCCGACGGCGACTGCCCCGCCGGCGAGATCTGCGAGGGCATCAGCATCCGGGATCGCGAAGGCACCTGTACGGCCATCGCCATCGCGCCCATGATGCCGGGGATGCCCTGACCACGAGGCGCCCATGAGCCAGGATCCCGGCCCGCCGCCCCCCGCCCTCGCCGCGACCCTCGCCCGCTTCATCGAGGCCGGCCTGGCCTACCCCGAGGCCACCCTCGACCACCCCTGGGGCCACCCGTCGCTGAAGGTGCGCGGCAAGGGCTTCGCGTTCATGTACGCCAGCGCCGAGGGCTTCAGCTTCTCGGCGAAGCTGCCTGCCTCCAGCGCCGACGCCCTCATGCTCCCCTTCGCCCAGCCCACCGGCTACGGCCTGGGCCGGTCCGGCTGGATCACGGCCCGCTTCGCCCCGGGCGAGGGCATCCCCGAGGATCTGCTGCTCGACTGGCTGGACGAGAGCTACCGGGCCGTCGCGCCGAAGAAGCTGAGCAAGGCCCTGCCGCCCCGGGCGGATGCCTGATGCGGCCGGTCCTGGCCCTCGTGGCCCTCGCGCTGGTGGCCTGCGACGACCGCGCCGCCCTGCCCGAAGGCGAGACGCCCGACGGCCCCACCGACTGTCGCCCCCTCGGCGAGCGCTACGCGCTGTGCACCCGCCTGCGGTCCTTCGACGCCGCCGCCGCCACCTGCGAAGCCTGGGGCGGGACGCTCGCCATCCTCGATGAGCCCGGCGAGGCCGACGCCCTCGCCGCCCTCGCCGATGACAGCGTCCGGGGCTGGCACTGGATCGGCCTGACCGACGCGGAGGAGGAGGGGCGGTTCGCGTGGGTCGACGGCCAGCCGCTCACGCTGCCCGCCTGGTACGGCGACGAACCCAACGACCGCTGGGGATCGGAAGACTGTGTCTTCATGTATTCCCACACCGGCACCTGGAACGACTACGGCTGCGACCGGCCCCTGGCAGCCCTCTGCGAGCGGCCGGCGGCGGGCGTCCCGATTGATCCATGATCCTGGCAGGTTGCGACCGGACGGAGGCTCCATTGATGCGCGCGCTGGCTCTGCTCGCCCTGACCCTGCCAGGCCCCCTGGCTCCGACCCCCGCCGTCGCCGCCGACCAGTGGACGAACGTCTCGCCGGGCGTCCGCCTGCTGCGGCGGACGACCGCCCAGCCCTGGCGCATCTTCGCCCTCACCGCCGACCTCTGCACGCCGGGCCTCCGGCTCCAGGCCACCAGCGAGGCCGATCACTGGCGCACCGTGCCGTCCTACGGCCAGCGCGTCGGGGCCATCGCCGCGGTCAACGCCGACTTCTTCAGCTATGACACCCAGCGCCCGACCGGCCTGGCCATGAGCGGGGGCACCACCTGGAACCCCGACATGGCGGGCTCGGGCGACCTGCTCTTCGGCGATGACCGGGCGCTGATCGTCCCCCCGGGGCGCGTCGCCGACCCGCCGTTCTGGGCGCGGGAGGCCGTCGGCGGGCGGCCGCTCCTCGTCGACCAGGGCGTGGTGCCCGCCGACTTCAACCGCGCCGACTGCTCGGTGCGCCACCCCCGCACCGCGGTGGGCCTGACCGCCGACCGCCGCCAGCTCATCCTGGCCGTCGTCGACGGCCGCACCGCCCAGAGCGTGGGCATGACGTGCGCCGAGCTGGGCCGCCTGATGCGCGACCTGGGCGCCGAGACGGCCATGAACCTGGACGGCGGCGGCTCCTCGACGCTCTGGACGTCCCAGGACGGCGTCGTCAACCGGCCCTCCGATGGCAGCCCCCGCACGGTGGCCAACCACCTGGCTCTCATCGCGGGGGATGGCCCCGCCCGGGCCTGCGACTTCACCTTCGCCGAGGGCTTCGAGCAGGCCGCCGTCCTCGACACGGGCCACACTGACGTCAACGGCGACGGGCTGGCGGATGTCTGCGGCCGCGACGCCGACGGCTTCGTCTGCTACCCCGCCACCGGCGCCGGCTTCGGCGCCCCCTGGCGCATCCCGGGCACCGCCGACGCCAACGGCTGGGCCGACGTGGCCAACTACAGCACCCTGCGCATGGCCGACCTGGACGGCGACGGCCGCGCCGACCTCTGCGCCCGGGCCAACGCCGGCATCCGCTGCTGGCGGTCCAACGGCGCCGGCTTCGACGCCGCCCTCGCCGGCCCCGCCCTGAGCGACGCCGACGGCTGGGACGACCGCAAGTATGGGACTACACTGCGCTTTGCCGACGTGACCGGGGACGGCCGCGACGACCTCTGCGCCCGGGCGGCCACCGGCGTCCGCTGCTACCCCTCCACCGGCGATGGCTTCGGCGCGGCCTTCGAGGGCCCCGCCCTCTCCGACGAGTCGGGGTGGGGCCAGCCCGAGCACTACGGCACGCTGCGCTTCGGCGACGTCGACGGCGACGGCCGCGCCGACCTCTGCGGCCGCGGCGGCGCCGGCATGCGGTGCTGGCTCAGCCGGGGCGACGGCTTCGGGGCCGCCATCGACGGCCCCCGCTGGTCGGACGCCGCCGGCTTCGACGATGTGTCGAAGTGGAGCACCATCCGCCTGATCGACCTGGACGGCGACGGCCGCGCCGAGCTCTGCGCCCGCACCGCCGCCGGCGTCGAGTGCGCCCGCTTCGTGGAGGGCGCCTTCGCCGCCCCCTTCGCCGGCCCCGCCCTCAGCGACGGCAGCGGCTGGGCCGACCACGACAACTACGGCACCCTGCGCTTCGGCGACGTCGACGGCGACGGCGACCTGGACCTCTGCGCCCGCGCCAACCGCGGAGTCCCTTCGTGCTGGTTTCTTACACTGGCGACGCTTGTCTTCGCCTTCGACGGCCCGGCAACTGACGACGAGGCTGGAACGACCGCCGCTACAACACCACCTCGGCCTGGCCTGATGGACGATGACAGGTCGCCGACCCGGTGGCCGCCGCCCGGCAGCCTGGCACCGAAGCTGCGGTGAGCTTGGCGCTGCTGCGCTGGCGGTGCTGTTCGGCAACGAGGCTTCGCGGCGCTGGAGTACTGGTCGACGACGCCCGCGTGGCCAGCGCCCCGCGGGTGCAGCCCGAGGCGCCGGTGGAGCCTGGGTGGACGCGGGGCCGACGTGGGTGAGCCGCGACGCCGGGGCTGGGACGCGGGGGTGGGCGACGCGGGTGGCGGGCGCAAGGGTCGACTTCGCCGAGGTGGCTCCGCCGAGGGATCGACGCCGCCTGGCGACCCCGACGGCGCAACGCTATCGCGCGGACCGGCGCCTGGTTCTGTCGACGACCCCGACCGCGGCCTCCAGGACTGGCTGCACCGCCGCCGGTGGTGCTGGGAGCAACTCCGCGCATGCCGGCGAAGCTGACGGCGCCGCCGCGGCAGGCGGCGGAAGTCTCCTGCTGCAGCGATACGGTCAACGTCGCCAGGAAGGGCGCGCGGCGGGCACACCGGGCGCCATCGACCACCGCGGAGGGCAGGCCATGGCGGGGCGCAAGCTGAGCGCTGAGGAGATCGAGGAGGTCATCCAGCTGGCGCTGGCGCTGGGGCTTGAGGAGCGCGAGCGCCGGCCGCTGTTGATGGCTGACCTGCCGAAGGCCGGGCAACCATCGCCGATATCATCACTGCCGCGCGAGGCGCGGCAGCGACCGCCCGCCACGATCTTCGCAGGTTATCTCCGCACGACCGCGCAGGCTGCGGGATGCCAGCAGGCCGCCCTGGTTACCTGCCCGGAACGCATCCGGCTGCCGGGTGATGCCCACCTGCACCATACGATGCTCCAGCCTGCCCGCTGGCGGATCGCCGAGCGCCGCGCAGGTTCATCGGCGCCTGACACCCTGCCGCCATCCGCCCAGGGACCTCATCCGCGACGTCCTGGCCGCGGAGCCCGTGCTCAAGGCCCGCCTCGCGGACCGTCTCACGGCCGCGGCCGATGCCACTGCTCTCGCGGACCACCTCATGAGCCTGACCGTCGAGGCCCTGATCGATCCGCTGCTGGACCTGGCCTACGAGTCGGAGTCGCTCTGCGCATCCGCCCGCCGCCTCACCGCCGTCGTCCTGCCCGCGGCGACCGACTGGCGGGCCTTCCGCAACGCGCGAGCCGCGGGATCGGCAGGCCGGGTACACCTGGAGGTGCCCTTCCTCACCGGGCCGCTCTGCGAGATCGTGGTCGCCGCCGCCCAGGACCGGCCCGCCCAGCTCGACGACCCCGACCACCGCCCGGCCCAGGTGCCCGCCCCCGCCCTGGCCATGGTGGGCATGCGCGAGAAGCCCATCGCCGAGATCATCGCGCGCGACATCCTGAAGAAGGTTGGGCGGCGCGGGGAGCAGATCCCCTCCGACCCGAAAGCGCTGATGAAGCAGGCACTTCAGGCCATCGCCTTTCGTCGCGACCGCCTGCCGCCCGGCAAGCGCTACCAGATGTACATGGTCTTCCAGCACGCGGACGACGGCTCGCTCAAGTCGATCGACGGCAGCCTCCCCGACCTCTGGCTCGTCCGCAGCACCGCCACCGACGACAGCCAGACCCTCCTCGACACCCTCAACATGATCTTCGGGTGGACCTCATGACGCGCATCCCGCTGCCCACCGAGCCGCTGCTGAAGCAGCCCCTCCGCGCCCGCCCCCGGGCGGGTCTGCTGCCCAGCGTGCACCTGCTGGATCACGCCTCGATCCACGCCCTGAACGCTGCGCTCGTGGGCGGGCGGCCGCTCTTGCTGCGAGGCCAGCCCGGCGTCGGCAAGAGCCAGCTCGCCCGCGCCGCCGCCGATTTGCTCGGGCGCGCGCTGGTGATGCACACCGTCACCGGCCGCACCGAGACCGATGACCTGCTCTGGCAGGTGGACCTGGTGGCGCGGCTGGCGGAGGCCCAGCTCGCCCGCACGGCCGAGGACCGGGCCCGCGTCGACCTGCAGAGCTTCGTCTGCCCGGGCCCGCTGTGGTGGGCCTTCGACTGGACGTCCGCTGAGAGGCGCTGGCAGGCCTACCGCAAGGTCGTCGCGGGCACGGCCGACGCCGAGCCCCCGGATGATCCCTCGCCGAACGGAGTGGTGGTGCTCATCGACGAGATCGACAAAGCCGATCCCGCGGTGCCCAACGGCCTGCTCGATGCCCTGGGCCACCGCGGCTTCACCCCGCCGGGCGGCCTGCCCCGGGTCTGTCAGTCCACGGCGCACCCGCCGCTGGTCATCTTCACCACCAACGAGGAGCGCCACCTGCCCGACGCCTTCCTCCGGCGCTGCTTCGTCCACACGATGAAGCTGCCCGACAAACACGAGACGCTGGTGAAGGCGCTGTGCGCTCGCGGCGAAGCCCACGGAGCGGTCGAGGCCTGGGGCCTGTCGCCGAAAGTGCTCGAATCGGCTGCGGAAATCATCGCAAAGGACCGACGCCGGAAGGACGCGACCAAGGACTACCTGCCCGGCGTCGCCGAGTACCTGGACCTGCTGCGGGCGCTGCGTGGGGCACCTGATCCGGCCGGGCTCCTCAAGACGCTCGCCACCTTCGTGCTCGACAAGCAGGCGGACGCGTGACCGACCTGCGGGCCGCCGTCGGCCGCGCCGATCTGGTGCGCCTGCTGCGCGCCTGCCCCGAGAGCGCGCCCGCGCTGGCCCACCAGCTCGGCTACCGCGTCCAGGCTCCGCGGCAGGAGGGCAAGGCGGATTCTTCTCCAGGCGCCGCCCCGGCGACCAGCAAGCCAGACGCCTCTGCCCCGGCCGCCGCCCCGCTGCCCCCCGCCCACATCTGGCGCGTCGCCGAGGAGGAGCAGCGGGCGCTCCCCGCCGCGACGCCACCCGAGCGCCCCGCTCCGCTGCCTCCCGAGGGCGGCGACGTCCTCGCCATCCCGCCGACGCCCGAGCTGACGCCCTGGCCGGCCCTCTGGCCCCGGCTCTTCAATCTGATCGCCGAGGAGCTGCCCAGCCACGCCCCTGACGTGCCTCGCCTGGTGCGCACCCTGGCGACCGGCCGGCCCCTCACCCACGTGCCCCGTCGCCTGCGCAAGCGGTGGCCCGAGCGCCTCGCGCTGTGGATCGACCGCCACGTCGACCTCGTGCCGATCTGGGCCGACCAGGACGCCATCCGCTGGCGACTGGATCACCTCGTCCCCGACCTGGTGGAGCAGCTCGAGCGCCCCGACTTCGTACCGCGCTCGGGCCAGACCGCCCTGCTGCTGGGCGACTTGACCAGTCTGCCCCGCGCCCGCCAGCGAGCCCGCGAGGCCGAGGCCCGCCAGGCCCGCGTGGCCGCCCTCACCGCCCGGCCCGCTGACGTCCCCGGTTGGCGCTCGGCGCCCTGGCAGACGCCCCTCGCCCACGCTGGCACGGCCGAGACGCGGGCCCACCGCCTGCTGGCGCTGGTCGCTGGCGCCGTCTACCTGCGCCCGGCCGACCTGCGCGCCCTGCGCATGACGCTGCCGGCGGCGGAAGCCGATGTGACGACCGAGCTGGACGTCTGGCAGCACCGCGACGTCGCCGCCCGCGCCCCGGACGGCATGGTGCTCGACCCCACCGTGGCTCGGCGCTGGCGGCGGCTGGGCCTCGACGCGCAGGACACGCTCGCCCGCCTGCACGCCGACCTGCCCCTGACCATCCGCGCCGCGGAGGCCCTGGTCGGGAGCGCGTCTCCCGATTTTCCGAGCGCTCTCGCATACTTCGAGCAGCTTCTCGCCCACATCCGGGCGGGCGACCTGGCCGCCCTCGCGGACGTCGCGCGGCATACCTCCGCCCAGCTCGCGTCCGCAATCGACCGCCACCCGGAGCTGAAGGAGACCATCAGCCAGCTCTGGGTCGCCGGCCACCCCGAGCCCGACACCGCGGTGCCCGAGGGCATCGACCCCTCGAAGGCCAGCCTCATCCGGCCCGGCGAAGCCACCGATCTGCACCTGCTGCACGCCGAGGGGGCGCTGCGCCTGGCCGCCGAACCACCCCAGGGCATCCGCCTGGCCGGCCTGCGCAGCACCCAGCCCGTGGCCTGGGTCGGCCAGGGCGGCGCCCGCCAGCAGCAGCGCCTGCGCGAGCC
>JAWKQS010000069.1:0-10847 GCA_041389985.1 bacterium | reverse complement strand
CGCTGACCTACACCCTCTACCTCGACAAGCCCGTCGAGGACGCCACCGCCCGAGTCGTCGGCGACGGCGTGTGGGATGGCGCGGTGCGCGGCTCGAACCACGCCTGGCCCGACTTCGCCTGGCAGCCGCTGGCCCAGACGCCCTCGCGGCGCGACTACGAGAACCCCCTCGTCAACCCCGACGACATCGTGCACGCCAAGATCGTCCCCGCGACCGCCGCTCCCGTGCCGGTGGACGCCGCCAGTGTCGAGCTGACGGCCGCGGACACCCCGCTGGACATCCCCGACAACGAGCCCACCGGCGTCATCAGCACGCTGGTGAGCGAGGCCCCGGGCATCATCCGCGGCGCCGAGGTCACGGTCGACATCACCCACACCTACCGGGGCGATCTGAAGGTCATCCTCGCCAAGGATGGCAGCCCCGTGGTGCTCGCCGACCGCGAGGGCGGCAGCGCCGATGACCTGAAGCGCACCTTCACGGTGCATGACTTCGACGGCCAGGCCGCGGCCGGCACCTGGACGCTGACGGTCGTCGACACCGCCGGCCAGGACGTGGGCGTCATCAACACCTGGAAGCTGGACCTGCTGCTGGAGGGTGGCGAGCCGGTGGATCCCCCCATGGCGGGCGAGGGCTCCTTCGCCGCCGCGGGGCTGCCCCTCGACATCCCCGACAACCAGTCCGCGGGCATCACGAGCCGCCTCTCTGTGGGGGACGCCGGCCGCATCAAGACCCTCGCGGTCAAGGTGGACATCAGCCACACCTACAAGGGCGACCTGCTGGTCGTGCTGGAGAAGGGTGCCCGCACCGTGACCCTGCACAACCGCGCCGGCCGCAGCGCCGATGACATCAAGCAGACCTTCGCCGTGGACGCATTCAACGGCGAGGAGCTGCGTGGTGAGTGGTTGCTGAAGGTCTCCGACCACGCCCGCCGGGACGTCGGGAAGATCAACGCCTGGTCCATCGACGCGACCTGGGAGTAGTCCCCGCGCGGGGGGCCGGGCCCCCCGGCCTGCCCCTGCCCTGCCGCCCTCGCGATGACTCGCCGGCCCACCCGGTGCGCATCCGTAATCTTCCGCCCAGCCTGATAAGTCGGCCCGCCATTGTATGAAATGGCGGGTTCGGCAAATAATGCCCCGATCCCAGAGGAGAAGTCGCTGGAGCGACAGGAGGAACGGGGATGGTGCGTCTGCATCGTTGGAGGGGGTCGGTCGTGCTGATCGCCGGGCTCGCGCTGGCCGCGGGCTGCGACAGCGACGGCGGGACCGGAGGTGCCGGTGGGGCCGGTGGCGAGGACGGCAGCGTCGTCGACAGCGGCGGGCCCGGCGGCCAGGGTGGCATGGGCGGCCAGGGTGGCATGGGTGGCATGGGCGGCCAGGGTGGCATGGGCGGCCAGGGCGGCCAGGGCGGCCAGGGCGGCCAGGGCGGCATGGGGGGTGGCGAGCCCGACATGGGCGCCGGCGGCCAGGGCGGCCAGGGCGGCATGGGCGGCCAGGGCGGCCAGGGCGGCAGGGGCGGCCAGGGCGGCATGGGCGGCATGGGCGGCCAGGGCGGCGGCATCGGCGGCGCCGGTGGCGACATGCCCTGCGAGGATGGCACCGAGGAGCCCTGCCAGGTGGGCGAGTGTGGCGGGACGACCCGCTGCGTCGCCATGTTCGAGGCGACTGCGTCGGCCCGGAAGAGACCTGCGACGGCGCCGACAACGACTGCGATGGCCAGACCGACGAGGGCTTCGAGGGCCTCGGCGAGCCGTGCCAGGCGGGCGACGGCGCCTGCGCCGGCATGGGCGTCCAGGTGTGCAACCCCGCGGGCGATGGCGTGATTCGCGACGCCGTCCCCGGCGCCGGCGAGCCCGATGCGTCTGCGACGGCGTCGACAACGACTGCAATGGCCAGATCGACGACGGCATCGAGGCTGCCCCCTGCTACGACGGCCCCGAGGGTCGGCGGGCCAGGGCGTCGTCGCGGGGCGCCAGTCCTGCGTGGCGGGCGAGCTGGGCGCCTGTGGGCCAGATCCCTGCCGGGCGATGAGCCTGCGATGGCCTCGACAACGACTGCAACGGCGACGTGGACGACGTCGCCGGTGCCGGGGACGCCTGCCAGGTCGGCCAGGGTGCCTGCGCGGCCAACGGCGTGCGCGCCTGCGGGCCCGACGGCCAGTCGGCTGCGAGGGCATCGCGGGCAACCCGAGCCCCGAGCTGTGCAACAACATCGATGACAACTGCGACGGCCGCATCGACGACGGCGTCTCCCAGGCCTGCTACACCGGCCCGGCTGGGACGGCGGGCGTGGGCCGCTGCCGCGAGGGCCGCCAGGTCTGCGCGGCCGGCGTCTTCGGCGAGGCCTGTGGCGGCGAGGTGCTCCCCGGCGAGGAGGTCTGCAACCGCGTCGACGACGACTGCGACGGGCAGACCGACGAAGGTGGCGTCTGCGCCGGCTGCGGCAACGGCGTCGTGGATGCCGGCGAGGAGTGTGACGACGGCAACCTGATCGACGGCGACGGGTGCTCGGCGCAGTGCGCCCGCGAGGTGAAATGGTCCGCCGGCCGAACCCGATGCGCTGCGGCGACAGCGCCCGCGACGTCGCCACCTTCCTGGATCCGCGACAACATGCAGGTGGTGGTCGCGTGCCCGACGCGAACACCCAGGCGCTGCTGGTGCCTCGCGCCGGCGGCGCCCAGGCGGCCGCCAACGCCGCGGCCTGGCGCGCCTACGCAGGGCGGCGGCCTCATCATCACCGAGTACAGCGTGAGCGATGAGGTCTACAACGCGGTCTTCCAGACCAACGTCGTCCAGGGCCAGCACACCGGCGGCTGCCAGGACAACATCAACCCGCCCGTGCGCGACAACCTCATGGATCCCTTCTGGATTACCAACGGCGCCCTGCCCCCGCCGGCCAACGGCTTGACGGGCTGCGGCATCGACATGAGCGGCTGGGGCCAGCCCTACATCCGCCTCGGTGGCTGGGATGCCAACACCACCTCCCTGGCCTACCGCGAGCTGGGCGCGGGCCGCGTCTGGCTGGTGGAGACGGACTGGCAGGACGGCGAGGCCGGCTTCGGCGCCGAGGCCCGCCAGATGATGCGCTACATGATCTTCAACGGCGCGGGCGTCATCGAGCTGGGCGCCGCGGTCGGCTTCGGCCACCACGGCGCCTGCGACAGCTGGAACGCCTGCAACGACGCCGCCACCTGCGCGAACGCCGCCTGCGCCAACGCCGGCCACGGGCGGGCCATCTCGTGGGAGGAAGGGCTCTGCCAGGATCTGGCGAACCTCATCCCGGGCTTCGACTGCAACCTGTTCCTGCAGCTGCCCGACAACCTGGATGATCAGTGGGAGATCGGCTGCAACATCCCCGTGGCCTACGACGTGGTCTGCGCCCCCGGTGGCGGGGCGCCGCGCTGCGGCGATGGCAACGTGGACGCGGGCGAGCAGTGCGACGACGGCAACGTGGTCCCCGGCGATGGCTGCGACGCCAACTGCCAGCGCGAGGCCGCGCCCCCGGTCGGCGGGCTGATCCCCGGCATCCAGCAGAACGTGCCCGAGGCGTCCCTGGCGGCGCGCGGCTGGCGCCGGTGCTACGCCGGTGGCTACGAGCAGAACGTGCCCCTCGACCAGGCCACCGCGGGCTGCGACGGCGACCAGATGCTGCTGGCCTGCCGCCCCAACGGCGCCGCCAACCTGCGCCTCGCCGCTGAGGGTGCCCGCGCCGAGGTCATGCTCGACGTCGGCCAGGCCAACAACGCGGTGCACGAGCACAACGGCGTGGGCTGGTACTTCTCGCCCACCTGGTCGTGGGGCTTCGCGCCGGCGGGCCTGCCCGTGAACCGCAACTCCTGCGACGTCGAGAACGGCAGCGCCGAGCAGCGGATGTGCTGGCACACCGGCAACAACGAGCTCCAGGCGGGCTGGAGCTGCGGCGCCGATCGTGGCGCGGGCAACGGCTTCGAGCGCTTGATCTACACCCGCGACGCGCCGGCCGGTCGCCTGGTCGGCAGCTTCCGCGTCAGCGACGGCCCCCCCTGGCCCGAGGCCAACGCCGTCTCGTGCGTGGCGGCCTGTGCCCAGCTCTTCGGCGGCGAGGCGGGCAACTACGCCTGCTCGACCGTCGAGGGCGAGGTCAACCACCGCGCCTTCGTGTCGGGCTACGCCGATGGCCAGTTCTGCGAGGGCGAGGGCGCGGCCGAGGACTTCGTCCTGCCGGGCGAGGGGGAGCCCTACGACTGTGGGGCGTTCGGCTGCTCGTACTCGGCGTTCGTGTCCGACAACTGCGATGACAACGCGGTGAACTACTGCTTCGAGGTGGCCGGCCCCGCCGACGGTGACGTGCGCCTCATGGACGGCCTCGCCCCCAACCACGGCCGCGTGGAGATCTACCACGAGGGCCAGTGGGGCACGGTCTGCGACGACTCCTGGGACCTCAACGACGCCAACGTGGTGTGCCGCCAGCTCGGCTACGCGGGCGCCTCCGAGGCCATCCCGGTGTTCGGTGGAGGCGTCGATCCCATCTGGCTCGACGACGTGAACTGCGCTGGCAACGAGGGCCGCCTGGACCAGTGCGGCGCGGCGCCCTGGGGCCAGCACAACTGCGAGCACTTTGAGGACGCGGGCGTCCGCTGCATCGTGGCCCCCGTCTGCGGCAACGGCCAGGTCGAGGCCGGCGAGCAGTGATGACGGCAACGTCGTCAACGGCGACGGCTGCTCCGGCGCAGTGCACCCGCGAGGGTGGCGGCGGCGGCGGCCTGGTGCCGGGCATCCAGCACGACGCCGGAGGCGGACCTCGCGAATCGTGGCTGGCGGCGCTGCTACGCTGGCAACTACGCCGACAACGCCGGTCTGGACCGATCCTGGCGGACTGTGGGGCGACCAGCTGCTGATGGCTCCTGCCGGCCCGCGGCCAGGCCAACCTCCATTGCTGCCGAGGGCGATCGGGCCGAGGTCCTGCGCGACCTCGGCGACGCCCGGCCCGCCGTGAACGAGCACAATGGCGTCGGCTGGTATCTCGGCCTGGTCGTGGGGCTTCGCCCCGCGGGGCGTGGCCGTCGATCGGCTTCTCCTGCGACATCGCGCCTTCGGCAACGACGCGGATCGCCTCCAAGCCGGCACACCGGCAACAACGCCCTCAACCAGGGCTATCGCTGCGGCGCCAACCAGGGCGTGGGCGCGAACTCGAGCGGCTGCCACACCCGCGATGCGCCGGCGGGCGTCGCGCTCGGCGCCCGCGGCTTCGGCCACCACGGCAACTGCGAGACGTTCAACGACTGCGGCGACGGGGCCACCTGCGCGAACGCCGCCTGTGCCCACGAGGGCTTCGGCCCGGCGATCTCCTGGGACGAGGGCCTTCTGCCTGACGGCGCCGCCGGCATCCCCGGCTTCTCCTGCGATCTGTTCAACCAGCTCCCCGGCGACCTCGAGGTGGGCTGGGGTCCTGCGGCTTCGGCTGCAACATCCCCGTGGCCTACAACGTCGTCTGCGACGGCGCGGTGGCCCCCGAGGCCAACCCGGAGCTGCGCCAACAACCCGCTCTGGCAGCCGGTGGGGTGCCAGACGGTGAGTGGGTCTGGAGCTCGAACCGGGCGTTCCAGAACCTTGGCAGACGCCGAGGTCAACCAGACGCTCTGAGCGCGCAGACCGGTGATCAGGGGGCCAACGGCCAGGACGCCCTGTGCAGCCTGAACGGCCAGGGCTTCGTGGCGCGGCAGGTGGACATCATGGCGGACTGCAACGCCTCGTGGTTCCACATCGGCGGCCGGTTCACCGGCAACTGCGGTGGCCACGACGGCGAGCGGGTCCGGCGCCTGGTCATGGACCCCAACGGGTGCTACGACTACCGGAACCTGCCCCCGCCGGGCCCCATCGCCCTGCCCCGATCCCCCGGGCCCGCCCTCGGGCGGGCCCGCCCCTCCGCTTCGCCCCCACCCCCTCACCTGCCCACCGTGCGACACACGGGTGCAAGCAGTTGCACCCTGGGTGTCGTGCGCCTTGCCCTCGACCGGTGGCTTGGACCAGGATGGGGCGTTCTAGAGGACGTCGCCCGAGCGCGGCGAGGGGGTATTATGCGCGGTATCGAGGGGAGCAGGACGCGCGGCGCTGTTGCTGGCGCTGACGACGCTCGGGCTTGCGACGAGGACGATAACCCGGGCGGCGCTGGCGGCGCTGGCGGGGTGACTCCACGGCGGTCGTCGACTTTGGCGGCATGGCGGCCAGGGCGGCATGGCGGCCAGGGCGGCATGGGCGGCCAGGGCGGCATGGGTGGCGCCGGCGGCATGGGTGGCGCTGGCGGCATGGGTGGCGCTGGTGGTATGGGCGGCGCAGGCGGCATGGGTGGCGCTGGCGGCATGGGTGGCGCTGGCGGCGCCGGCGGCATGGCCGGGGCGGGCGTGGTGGCGAAGAGCCCGTACCGACGGCCAGGAGCAGGCTTGCGAGACCGAGGCCGGCTGCGTCGGCACCCAGACCTGCGTCGACGGCGCCTTCGGTGCCTGTGTCGGCCCCGAGGAGACCTGCGACGGCGCCGACAATGACTGCGATGGCCAGACCGACGAGGGCTTCGACGGCCTCGGCGACGCCTGCATGGCCGGCGTCGGCGCCTGTGCCGCGGCGGGACCACGGTCTGCGCCCCGACGGCGCGGGCGTGACCTGCGACGCGTGGCCGGTGAGCCGGCGCCGAGATCCGCGACGGCCTCGACAACGATCGCGACGGCGCGATCGACAACGACGTCGCCCCCGCGCCCTGCTACGACGGCCCCGACGGCACCGATGGCGTGGGCGTCTGCGTCGCCGGCACCCAGGCCTGCGTCGACGGCGCCCTCGGCGAGTGCGTCGGCCAGGTGACCCCCAGCGACGAGCTGTGTGACGGCCTCGACAACGACTGCAACGGCGCGTCGGACGACGTCGCCGGCGCGGGCGAGGCCTGCTCCGCGGGCGTGGGCGCCTGCGCGGCCCAGGGCGTCCAGGCCTGCGGCCCCGACGGCCAGCTCGCCTGCACCGCGGTCGCCGGCCAGCCGGCCCCCGAGGTCTGTGACGGCGTCGACAATGACTGCAACGGCCTGGTGGACGACGTCGCCGGCGTCGGCGAGCCCTGCACCGCCGGCATCGGCGCCTGCGAGGCTGCGGGCGTCCAGGTCTGCGGCGCCAACGGCCTGAGCTGCAACGCCGTCGCCGGTGCCCCCGGCGTCGAGACCTGCAACGGCATCGACGACAACTGCGACGGCCAGATCGACGAGGCCACCGACGTGGCCTGCTACGACGGCCCGGCGGGCACCGACGGCGTGGGCCGGTGTGTCGGCGGCGTGCGCGCCTGCGTGGACGGCGCCCTCGGCGAGTGCGCCGGCCAGGTCCTGCCCGCGGCCGAAATCTGCAATGATATCGACGACAACTGCGATGGTCAGGTGACGAGGGCGAGGTCTGCAACGCCTGCGGCGACGGCGCCGTGGGCCCAGGCGAGGACTGCGACGATCGCAACCGCGTCAACGGGGACGGCTGCGATGCCATCTGCACAGACGAGCAGTACGCGATCATCACCGGGCGCGCCCAGGTACGCCGGCTTCGCGGCCACCAGCGACGCCTTCACCCTACGACGGCTCCGAGCCATGTGCGCATCGCCACCAGCGACGGCGCTGACGGCTGCCCGGACGACACCCTGCTGGAGCTCTTCGACGCCAAACAACGTGCGCATCGCCCTGGACGACGACAGCGGCGTGGGCGTCTGCTCGCTGATCGTTCAGCGACATCCCCGCCGGCAACTACCGCATCGTACCGGCCGGGGGCGGCAGATCGCCGCCTACAGCCTCGACTTCGAAAGCTGTACCAGGATGCCAGCGCCGGGGGCGCTCTCCTGGCGCCTTCGTGGCCACCGGCGACGACCTCTACCGCCTGGACGTACCCGAGGCGATCCAGCTCTCGGCGCGTACCGGCGATGGCGCCGGCGGCTGCCCCCCCGGCGACACCGTCATGTTCCTGAACGACGAAGCCGGTGGCGAGCTGGCCGTCAACGATGACGCCTTTGGCCTCTGCTCGGCCTTCACCGTCGATCTCGATCCGGGTGTCTACTTCATCCGGGTCGAGGGCTTCGGCGGCGGCGCCCACGCGGGCTACACGCTCACGGTCGCGCTCGTCGACCCCGTCGCGGCGGCCTGCCAGCAGATCTGTACCGATGTGCTGACCTGCCAGGAGATCCCCCCCGAGGGGCCGATCTTCGATGACTGCCTCGCCCAGTGCGCCCTCGTCGATCCCATCCTGCGCGACTGCTTCTCTGCGGCCGGCAACGACTGCCTGGCCCAGCGTGCCTGCCAGGGCCCCTTCTGCGGCGACGGCAACGTCGACGAGGGCGAGGAGTGTGATGATGGCAACCAGGTGAACGGCGACGGCTGCTCGGACCAGTGCACCGTCGAGCAGGCCGTCGCCGACGGCGATGTTCGCCTGGTGGGCGGCGCCGCCCCCAACGAGGGCCGCGTCGAGATCTTCTTCCAGGGCCAGTGGGGCACCGTCTGCGACGACGGCTGGGAGGGCGGCAACGCCATCGGCCAGCGAAACGCCGACGTCGTGTGCCGCCAGCTCGGCTATGTGGGCGCCCAGCGCGTCGACTACCAGGCCATCCAGGGGGTCGATCCCATCTGGCTCGACGACGTGGTGTGCGTGGGCAACGAGCCGGCCCTCGCGGCCTGCGCCGCCCGGCCGATCGGCCAGCACAACTGTGGCCACGTCGAGGACGTCGCCGTCGACTGTCTGCTGCCCGGCGAGTGCGTGGTGGACGCGCACTGTGGCGATGGCGAGACCTGCGTCGAAGGCCTGTGCGCCGCGGCCGCGTTCTGCGGCGACGGCAACGTGGACCCCGGCGAGGAGTGCGACGACGGCAACAACGTCGACGGCGACGGCTGCTCGGCGAACTGCGTGGTCGAGATTCTTCCCGTGCGCGGCCTGATCGAGGGCGTCCAGCAGAACGTCCCCGAGGCGGCCGTGCTCGCCCGTGGGTGGCGCGCCTGCTACACCGGCACCTACGGCCAGGGCAACGTCGCGCTCGACGGCCTGCTGGCCGGCTGCGAGGGCGACCAGATGATGATTGCCTGCCGCCCCGTGGGCAACGCGAACCTCTCGCTGGCGGCCGAGGGCGTCCGGGACCAGGTCCTCTTCGACGTGGGCAACGGCGTCGCCGCGGCCCACGAGCACAACGGGATCAACTGGTACTTCGCGACCAGCTCGTCGTGGGGCTTTGCCCCGGCGGGCGAGGCGGTCAACCGGAACTCCTGTGACTTCAACGCAGGCAACCAGACCGTCCCCGAGCAGCGCATGTGCTGGCACACCGGCGCCAACGCCCTCCAGGCGGGCTACCGGTGCGGCGCCAACCAGCTCAACGTCGACAACGGCTGGCAGCGTATCGTCTACGTCCGCGACGAGCCGGCGGCCGCTTTGCGCGTCCCCGGCATCCAGCACGATGTGGCGCCTGCCACCCTCGCGAGCCGTGGGTGGGAGCAGTGCTACCGCGACACCTACAACAACGACGTCACCCCGCTGGCCGACATCCTGGGTGGCTGCGAGGGCGAGGAGCTGATGATGGCCTGCCGCGCGGTGGGCCAGAACAACTGGCTGCTCGCCGCCGAGGGCGACTACGCCGAGGTGACGCGAGACGTGGGCGATGGCCAGGCCGCGTTCAACAGCCACAACGGCGTGGACTTCTACTTCTCGAACAACGCGTCGTGGGGCTTCGGGCCCGGGGGTCTGGGTGTCAACCGGACCACCTGCGATACCAGCGACGTCCAGCCGGGCGACCGCATGTGCTGGCACACCACCGCGGGCGTCCTCGATGGCGGCTGGCGCTGTGGAGCCACGACCAACCTCAACGCCAACAACCAGTGGGAGCGCGCGGTCTTCCGCCGCAACAGCGCCGCGCCCGCGGTGCGGCCGAACCTGATGCTCTGCGGCAACTCCGGGCGCAACCCGGCCACCTTCCTCGACGGGGGTGACGGGGTGCAGGTAGTCAACGGCTGCGTGCCCGACGGCAACACCCAGGCCCTGCTCGTCACTCGCAACGCCGCCAACCAGGTGGCGGCCAACGCCGCGGCCTGGCGGGCCTACGTCAACGCCGGTGGCCTCATCATCACCGAGTACAGCGTGAGCGATGACGTCTACAACGCCGTGTTCCAGACCAACGTGGCCCAGGGCCCCCAGACCGGCGGCTGCTCGGACGACATCAACCCGGCCGTCCGCGACAACCTCAACGATCCCTTCTGGATCGCCAACAACGCCCTGCCCGTCTCCGCGAACACCGGCAGTGGCCTGAACATGAGCGGCTGGGGCGAGCCCATCGTCCGGCTGGGTGGCTGGAACGCCAACACGACCTCCCTCGCCTACCGCAACCTCGGCGCTGGCCGGGTCTGGCTGGTCGAGACCGACTGGCAGGATTCGGACGCCGGCTTCGGCGCGCCGGCCCGCCAGCTCATGCGGCACATGATCTTCAACGGTCGCCGCGCGGTGGCCGGCGAGGCCAACCCGGACTGCGCCAACAACCCCCTCTGGCAGCCCGTCGCCTGCCAGACCGGGGAGTGGGTGTGGAGCTCCGATCGCGCGTTCCAGACGGTCGCGGCGGCCGAAGCCGCGCGCGAGCTCTGGTCGGCCCGGGTCGGCGACCAGGGCGCGCCCGGCCGGGAGGCCCTGTGCAGCCTCACCGGCCAGGGCTTCGTCGCCGCTCAGGCCGAGGTCATGGCAAACTGCAACACCGAGTGGTACCACATCGGTGGGCGGTTCACCGGCAACTGTGGGGGTCACGACGGGGAGCCGGTGCGTCGCCTCGTCATGAACCCGCAGGGCTGCTACGACTACCGCTGAGCCCCAGCCAGCGCAGCCGGGCCCGCCCGGC
>JAWKQS010000068.1:0-10893 GCA_041389985.1 bacterium | reverse complement strand
CTCGTCGCGCCGAGCCAGGTGGTGGCGGATGCGAAGGCGCCCGGGCGGGTCGTCGCCCTGGGGGCCCAGCGGACGGACGACCTGGGGCCGAGCGAGGGGGGCGAGATCATTCGCTCGACCGACGACGGCGCGACCTGGAGCGTGCTGACGCCCCCCGTCGAGGGGCCCTGCGGAGCGCTGGATGTGATCGGGGGCGACACCGACCACCTGCGGGTCGACTGCGAGGGTCAGCGCTTCGAGACCCGCGATGGCGGCCAGGGCTGGCAGCCGTTCGAGGGCCAGGTGGAGACGCGGCCGCAGACCACCCTGGTGCATGGCGGCCTGCAGTACCGCGCCACCCGCGACGGCCTCTGGCGGAGCACGCTCGGCCGCAGGGGCGCCCCGGTGCGCGTCGTCCCGCGCTGAGCCCCGCTCCACGTCAGAGCCCCCCCGGACACACCGGTTGCGCGGGGGCGCGGGTGGGTCTTCAATCGACCCCACGGCACATCGCCGACCCACGCACCCGGAGAGATCCACCATGCGCCTGCTGCTGCTCGCCCTGGCCCTCATGGCCACCCCCGCTCTCGCCGACGACGCCGCCATGGGCGGGATGCCCACGCCCATCGCCGCCGGGCCCGCCCATGAGCACTACAAGGCCTTCGTCGGCACCTGGAAGGTCGAGATCACCATGCACCAGCCCGACGGCACCGCCTTGAAGTCGGAGGGCAAGCAGACCAGCACCCTCGTGCTGGGCGGCCTGGGCATGTCCTTCGAGCATGAGTCCATGATGGGACCCATGAAGATGCTGGGGCATGGCTTCTCCACCTGGATCCCCGCCAAGAAGCAGTATGAGTCCTACTGGATGGACAACATGAGCCAGAACGGGATGTCCCATGGCTGGGGCACCTGGGATGATGCCACCAAGACCCTCACCGAGGTGATGACCGGCCCGGGCCCCGATGGCAAGGAGATGTCGATGACGATGGTCACGAAGGTGGACTCGGCCGACCAGCACACCTCGACGTTCATGATGAAGGGCCCCGACGGCAAGGACTTCCCCATGATGGTGATGGTCTACACCCGGGTGAAGTAGGCCGCCGACCACCCCAAGAAAAGGCATACAGAACAAGGTCTTGCGCCCTTTCGTCGGCGCGAGCCGAAGGATCCCGGGGCAGCGGGCAATGGAAGGGTGCAGCTTCACCAAGGAGCACCCGATGCCCAGCCCCCGATGCCCAGCCCGACGTCGTCGCTCCACCAACCCGTAGTACCCGCTGCCCCCGGCCTCACGGTCGTCCTGGAGGGGTTCGACGCCGAGGGCGGGGTCCAGCTCTCGGCGACGGCTCGGCCACCTTTCGCTCGGCCGACGGCGCCGGCGCATGGATCGCGAGCCGGGCACACCGACCTGCTGCTGGACCTGGTAGCCCCGCCCGCCCCGGCGGCGGTCGCCTCGGCCGCCCCCGCGACGGTGGCCGTGGTCGTCTCGAGTCGGAGACCGCCTTCACCCGCGGCTGGCAGGCCCTGGAGGCGGGCCGCCCGGCCGAGGCCGCCGCCGTGCTCGCCGGAGTGCAAAACCCGCTGGCGCAGGACGCGGGCTTCTGGCGGCTCGTCGCCCTGGACCCGCGCTGGCAGCCGGGCCGACGCCATCGCGGCGACGCAGGCGTTTCTGCTGCGCTTTCCGGCGGGCGATCGGGCACCCGAGGCCGCCTTGCTGCTGGGGGGCTGGCTGAGCCAGGTGGGGGATCTGCCGGGCGCCCGCGCCGCCTACGAGCAGGCCGCTGGCGCCGGCCCGGCCTCGGTGCGATCCGCCGCGCGCGCGGCCGTCGACGCCCTCGACGCCCGCCCCTGACCCCGCCTCATGGCATGACACGCCTCAACACATAGCCTCCCGCGACGTCCTGCCCATGGGTCGGCTGCCGGTGCCACAGGAAGATCCGACCGTCCGACAGGGGAAACCAGGCCAGCTCGCCGCGGAGATCGGCGTGGCCCATCTGGCAGTCATGGCCATAGGTGACGCGGCTGATGCCCCGGTCGTCGGGCGACCAGGCCACGGCGCTGGGGCGCGGCGTCCCGCGGGCGAGGTCCCCCAGGTCGGTCCAGAGCGGGGGCGGCGCTTCCGCGACGATCTGCAAGGTGTCGGCGGAGAGCGCGACGCGCGGGTTCGGTGCGTCGGCGGCGCCAGCGTACTGGCCCTCGGCGGGGGCCGCCCGGTGGGGGACGCGGCCCGCCGGGCCGAGCATGACGCTCCAGGGCGTCAGCATCAGGTCCCCGTGCTGCCGCCAGGCCACCGGCCGTAGCAGCGGGTCGTCGACGACGGGGCCGGCGGGCAGGACGCCGATCCGGCAGATCGTGCCGAGCCGACCCGTGGCGAAGCAGCGCAGATCGCCCAGGGCCCTCCCCGCGGCGCCCCCGACGCTGGCCCGGAAGCTCTCCTCGTGGCGGTGCACCAGGACGAACGTGTGCTCGTCCAGGGCCTGGGTGCCCACCCCCTCGAACGCCACCTCGCCCGCCGATCCCGCCACCTCGAGGCGGCCGGCGCGGGGCAGCCACCGCAGCCGCGTGGGGGTGGGGACGCGGGGCAGCTCGAGCTGGCCCTCCCAGGCATCCCCGGCGCGGCGCAGCACGCCGATCCACAGGTCGCCGTCCACCAGCCCCCAGGTGGCGCGCACCGGCTGGCCCCCGACCGCGAACCGCAGCGTGGTGGCGGTGGCGCGCAGGGGCGAGGCGGGGCTGGGCGCCCCGGGACGGGGGGCTTCGGCGTAGATCTGCGTAGGGGTCAGCTCGATGAAGTCGCCCCACCCCAGGGCCTGGGGGCCATCGAAGTAGACGCCCACCCAGGCGGGCGTGAGCAAGGCGAGGGCGAAGAGCGATGCCATGGCGACCTCCCGAGGCGGGTGCCAGCCAGGGTAGGCGCCCAGCCCCCACGAGCCTGTAAAAGAACTGCAAAATCAGAGGCTTCAGCGATCTTCGCGGGGAACGACGGGCCGCACGCGCGCCTGGCTGGCCGGCGGGGAGCCGGCCTGCTATGGTCCCCGTGCCGCGCGGCTCACTTCCGCGCTCTTTCATTGCGAATCACCCCACCGACCCGGCCTGGAGGCCTCGATGCGATCGCGACTGCCCCTCTTCGCGCTGCTGGTCGTGCTGGCCGGCTGCGGATCCTCCCGGGCCTTGCTGGCCGTGCAGAGCGACCAGATCACCCTGGAGAAGACCGAGGCCGACGTCGTGGCGGCGGCGGGCCCCCCCGAGCTCATCCTGGCCCACGACGGGGCCGAGACGTTCTACTACAAGGCCGGCGACGGGGCCGTGAGCGTGACCCTCGTCGGCGGCGTGGTGGCCGCGTTCCGAGACGCCGACACCTGGCCCGAGGCCGCCTTCGCGGCCGCCGAGGACGCCGACAAGCCGGTCTCGACGGGCAAGGTCCGGCTGGGGATGGCCGAGGCCGACCTGCGCCGGCTGCTCGGCGATCCCAACGGCATCACCGCCGCCGATGGCCTGGAGACGTGGCACTGGCTCACGAGCGACGAGGTGGACAGCGCGGTGGACGTGCGGGAGGGCGCGGTGGCGGGGTTCGCCGATCGGCCCATCGCCGAGCTGACCCAGAACCTGCCCAGCCACGATCGCGACCACTCCACCACCAGCGGCCGCCTGCGGGTGGGCATGAGCCAGGCCGACGTCGAGGCCCTGATCGGCGAGCCCGACGGCAAGTCGGGGGAGAAGGGCGTCGTCCGCCACCGCTACGAGAGCGATCCCCTCTTCGGCGATGAGATCCACTACACGGTGGGCTACCGCGACGGCCGGGTCGTCGAGCTGTCGCAGCTCAACATCAGCTTCGAGGAGGAGCGGGCGGAGCGCGCGGAGGAGGCCCGGCAGGCCGCGGCCGCGGCCGAACGCCAGAAGGAGATCGCCGGGCGCATGCTCACCATCCTCTCGAACCCGGCCGTCCAGCAGGCGCTGCTCCGCTCCGCCGGGCCGGCGGCCGTGGTGCGCAAGACCACGACGCGCAAGACCGAGGATCGCACCCTCGACATCAACGGCACGCGGTACCGCAACAACCAGATCACCGGCATCGCGTGCAGCCTGGACGCGCCCTGCCCCGCTGGCATGACCTGCCACCTCATCACCGACCGCTCGGGGACGTGCGTCCAGCCCTGACGGCCTCCCGCGTCCCAACCTGTCGAAATAGAACAGAAAAATCGCCGGGCGCCAGCGCGTCAGCCCGGGATGTCGGCCGCGAGGCGGATGCCGATGGCCTGGTGGGTCAGGTCGGCGCGGCCGGTGGCCCGGGCGCCGATGCGGCACTGGTCGGGGACGGATCGCCAGGAGCCACCGCGGATGAGGTAGCGGCCCTGGATGTCGGCGGGGGTCGACGTCCACTCCCGGACGCCGCCGGCCACGCTGCGCATGCCGAACGGGCTCTCGTCATCGGAGAAGGTGTTGACGGGGGACGGGCCGAGGCTGCCGCGCCGGCGCGCGTCGGCGAGGCCGGGGACGAAGCCCGAGCCCCAGGGGAAGGCCCGGCCGTCGGCGGCGCCGGCGGCGTACGACCACTCGAACTCCGTGGGCAGGCGCAGCGGCAGGCCGAGGCGGCGGCCCAGCCAGGCGGCGTAGGCCCGGGCGTCGTCGTGGCTGACCCACCGGATGGGCGCGCCGGGCGGGGCGTGGACGCTGGGGTGCCACGCGAGGCGGTGGTCGGTGACGCTGACGAGGGCGTCCTCTCGAATGCGGGGCAGGTGCGGGCGGGCGTCGGCCCCCACCGCCAGCAGGTCTTCGAGGAACTCGAAGTACTCGCCCCAGGTGACCGGCTGCCGGCTGATGCAGAACGAGGCGACGTCCAGGTGCTCCGTCGGCGCGACGCCGGGCGCCCGGTCGTCGGCGCCGAAGACGAAGCGCCCGCCCGGCACGAAGACGAACCCCGGCGGGACGAGGTGGCTCTGGGGCACGGTGACCTCCAGCAGCCGGGACTCGCCGGGGGTCATCCGCAGGGGGACGCGGGCGTTGAAGCCATCCTCGGCCGTCAGCCGCACCAGCACCCGGGCGGCGCGCACCGTCCGCCCGGTGAGGGGCGTCTCGCCCAGCCGCACCCGCGCCCCGCTCGTCCAGACCGCGGCGCGATCGTCGATGGCGTACAGGTCGACGGTGACGCGGGCGCCGTCGGTGTGCACCGAGAGGGCGGCGCGGCCGGCCAGCTCGGCCGAGAGCTCGCCGTCGTCGTTGCTCTCGGCCCGGGCGCGGTGAAAGGCGCCCGCGACGACCTCGCCCGTGATCTCCGAGGCCCGCCAGGCGTCGAGGTGGAGGCGGGCGAGATCGCGCCGGGCCTCCGAGGCCTGGCCGGCGTCCGCCAGGGCCGTCTGGAGGCGGCCGACCCCCTGGGCCAGGTGCCAGGCGGCCTGCTCGAACCGGTCTCGTGACTTCTCCGCCAGGCGCCAGGCGGCCTCGCGCTCGCCGCGGGAGGCGTCGGGCCGCAGCGCGCCCTCGCGCCGCAGGGCCTCGGTCTGCAGGCGCAGGGCCGACTGCATGTGCCGCCGGAAGGCCGCCGCCTCGGCGCGTCCCTCCGCGAGCTGGGCGGCGGCGGGCGCCGACTCCGGCTCGCGCTGGGGATCGGTGGCCCGATCCTCGGGGGGGTGCTGCCGGCCGACGGACTCGTAGTGGGCCTCGATGTTGGCGGCGAGATCGAGGGCGCTGTCGAAGCGATCCGCCGCGCGGCGGGCCATGGCCTGCTGGCAGACGGCCTCGATGGCGGCGGGGATGCCCCGGTTGGGCGCGCGCTGGCTCGGCGGCTCGGGGGGGCCCTGGCGCAGCGCGCGCAGGACGTCCACCGATCGGCTCGCCTCGTAAGGCCGCGTTCCCGTGAGGATTTCGTAGAGGATGGCCCCGAGGGCGTAGATGTCGACACGGTGATCCAGCTCGCCGATGCGCCCCTCGGCCTGCTCGGGGGCCATGTAGGCCGGCGTCCCCACGATGTCACCGACGCGGGTCACCTCCCGCGCCTCGGCCGCCACGGCCTCGCTGGCCCGCCGCGTCTTGGCCAGGCCCCAGTCGGTGAGGACCACCTGGCCGTAGTCGCCCACGAAGATGTGGGCAGGCTTGATGTCGCGGTGGATGACGCCCTGCTCGTGGGCGAAGGCGAGCCCATGGCAGATCTGGGTGAACCAGCCGAGCTGCCGCTGGATGCTGATGCGGCCCGACCGGATGATCGTGCGCAGGCTGCGGCCGGCGAGCAGGCCCATCACCAGGCACGGCGCGGCGCGCACCTCGCCCACGTCGATGCAGCCCACCTCGAACACCGGCACGATGTTCGGGTGGCCCAGGCGCCCGCCGATGAGCCCCTCCCGCAGGAAGCGCGGCCGGTGGCGGCCGTGATCCAGCAGCTCGGGCCGCAGCACCTTGACCGCCACGGCGCGGTGCAGCACCTGGTCCACCGCGCGGTAGACGATGCCGATGGATCCCGGCCGATCTCCTCGACCAGCCGGTAGCGATCCGTCAAGTCCCGCAGCTCGGCGGCCGGATCAGCCATCCACGATCACGAAATCATGAGTGATTTCAACGGTCGAGCGCAGCATCATCGAGACCGAGCAGTACTTCTCGGCGGACAGCTCGACGGCCCGGTGGACGCGCTCGGGGCTCAGGTCACGGCCCGTGACCACGTAGCGCACATGGATGCGCGTGAAGACCTTCGGCAGGGAGTCGGCGCGCTCGGCCTCCAGCTCGATGGCGCAGTCGGTCACGTCCTGGCGGGACTTGCGCAGGATGGAGATGACGTCCATGGCCGTGCAGGAGCCCAGGCCCATCAAGACCAGCTCCATCGGGCGAGGCCCCAGGTTCTTCCCCCCGATGTCCGGGGAGCCATCCACCACGAGCGCGTGGCCGCTGTCGGCCGTCGCCGTCCACGCCACCCCCTCCACGAGCTTGATGCGGGCCTTCACGGGCACCTCCCTGCGGTCGGCGGGACGATACCACCGTCGGGCCGGCGGCTCGACAGGGATGCACACCGTGCGGGCGTCATCGGCAACCGCGCTAGCGATCCGTGAGCATGGCCAGCAGCTCGGCCTGGGCGCTGCGGGGGACGGGGGCGGATCCCGTGGCGGGGGCGTAGCTGCCATCGGGCGCCAGGCGCCAGGCGCCCTCGGTGTCGGTGAGGTAGGCCTGGAGGCCCTCCTCGATGACCCGGCGCTTCAGGCGCGGCTCGGTGATGGGGAAGCAGGTCTCCACACGGCGGTAGAGGTTGCGGTCCATCCAGTCGGCCGACGCCAGGAAGACGCGATCCTCGCCGCCGGCGTGGAACCAGAGCACCCGCGAGTGCTCCAGGAAGCGGCCCAGGACCGACGTGACCCGGATGTTGTCGGAGACGCCGGGGACGCCGGGGCGCAGGCAGCAGATGCCGCGGACGATGAGATCGATCTGCACGCCCGCCTGGGAGGCGCGGTAGAGCGCCTGGATCATCGTGGGATCGCTGATGGAGTTGAGCTTGGCGACGATGCGGGCGGGCTGGCCGGCCCGGGCGGCGTCGGCCTCCGCCGCGATCATGGCCAGCAAGCGCGGCTGGAGCGTGAAGGGCGCCTGGATGAGCTGCTTGAGCGTCTTGGCCCGGCCCAGCCCGGTGAGCTGCATGAAGATGCGGTGGACGTCATCCCCGATCTCCTCCTGGGCGGTCATGTAGCTCCAGTCGGTGTACGCCCGGGCCGTCCCCGTGTGGTAGTTGCCGGTGCCGAGGTGGACGTACCGGCGCAGCCGGCCGCTCTCGCGGCGCACCACCAGCAGCATCTTGGCGTGCGTCTTGTAGCCGACGACGCCGTACACCACATGGGCGCCGGCCTGCTGGAGGCGGGTCGCGAGATCGATGTTGGCGGCCTCGTCGAAGCGCGCCCGCAGCTCCACGACCGCGGTGACCTCCTTGCCCGCCCGGGCCGCGTCCAGCAACGCCTCGACCATGGGCGATCGGCTGCCCACGCGGTAGACCGTCTGCTTGATGGCGAGCACGTCGGGATCGGCGGCGGCCTGGCGGACGAGCTCGACGACCGGCGTGAACGTCTCGTAGGGGTGGTGCAAGAGCACATCGCCAGCGTCCAGCGTCGCGAAGAGATCCCCCGAGGGGGCCCCGCGGGTGCCGGGCACGAAGGGCAGGTACTTCAGCTCGGGCCGATCCACCAGATCGTAGACCGCGACCATGCGGTGCAGGTTGACGGGGCCGTCGACCCGGTACAGCTCAGCCGGGCTGAGCTCGAAGTGCTCCAGCAGGAACCGCGACTCCTCCTCGGGGCAGCTCTCGGCCACCTCCAGGCGGACCGCGTGGCCGAAGCGGCGGTCGTGCAGCTGACCCTGGAGCGCGTCGAGCAGGTCCTCGACGTCCTCCTCGTCGACCCAGAGATCCGCATTGCGCGTGACGCGGAACTGGTGGCAGCCGCGCACCTTCATGCCGGGGAAGGCCTCCTCCACATGGGCATGGATGATGGAGCTGAGGAGCACGAAGACGTGGTCCCCGCCGCCCACGTCCTCGGGCATCTTGATGACGCGGGGCAGGCAGCGCGGCACCTGGAGCACAGCGCGCTGGGCCGAGCGCCCGAAAGCATCGCGGCCCTCGAGCGACACCAGCATGTTCAGGGATTTGTTGAGGATTCTGGGAAACGGGTGGGCCGGATCGAGGCCCACCGGCGTCAGCACCGGGGCGACCTGCGTCTCGAAGTAGCGACGCACCCACTTGCGCTGCGCCTTGTTCCAGACCCCCCGCGGCAGGATGTGGATGCCGGCCTCGGCCAGCGTCGGCAGCACCGAGGCGTTGAGAAGGCGGTACTGCTCGCCGACGAGGGCATGCACCCGCTCGCTCAGCCGGCGCAGCACCTCCAGCCCCGACAGGCCGTCCAGCTCCGGGCGGGCGATGCCCAGCTGCGTGCGCTGCTTGAGGCCGGCGACGCGGATCTCGAAGAACTCGTCGACGATGGTGCTGCAGATGGTCAGGAAGCGCAGGCGCTCCAGGACCGGCACCTCCGGCTGGGCGGCCAGGGCCAGGACCCGGCCGAAGAACTCGAGCTGGCTGAGCTCGCGGTTGAGGTAGTACTCCGGGCCGCTCAGGTCACTCGGGAGATCGGTCCCCGCCTGGGCGGGACCGTCGGGCTCGCTGACCGACGGGTCGGGCCCGTCCATCGACTGCTCGTCCTCGGTGACCGGCGGCTCCTCGGGGGGTCGGGTCGCCATGCTACTTCCCCGGCTTCATGGCGGGGCCCGTGGCGGGCCCGCCGGGCGGCGCCGACGGGGGCGCCGACGGGGGCGCCAGGGCCGCGAGCTGCCGCTTCACGAGCTCATGGGCGATGCGGCCGTTGGGCGTCCCGTCCTTCTCGACGAAGGGCAGCGCGGCCTCCAGGACCTGGCGGACCTGGGCAGCGTCGTAGTCGGGGTGGGTCCTAAGCCGCGTGAGCGACGCCAGGGCGGCCGGCGGCAGCGGCATCCCGTCGCGGACCTTCGAGATGCGCGACAGGATGGACCGGTAGGCCGCCCCCTGCTGAAAGCCGCCGAGCTGCACGAGGGCGTTGGGCCCGAGGAGGGGATCGTCCATCAGCGCGATGAGGGCCGGCAGGGCCTCGGGCGGGTGCAGCATGCCGAGGGAGCCGATGGCGGCCCGCTTGACCGAGGCGTCGGCGTCGTTGGCCAGCGCGCGCAGCAGCGCCGTCACGGCGGCCGGGCCCGCTCGGTGCTGCTGGGGCTTGCCGAGGACGTAGGCGGCCGCCTCCCGCGGCCCCGGATCGGGGTCGTTCTCGATCACCGTCAGGGCCTTCTCGGCCACCCCGGGCGAGTCGTATGTAGCCAGGGCCCGCAGAGCCGACGCGCGCACGAACGCGTCGGTGGAGTCGGTCAGCGGGAGCAGGGCCGTCACCATGATGTCGGCGGGGCCGTTCATGGAGCCATCGGCCAGCAGCGTGAGCGCGAGGCGCGTCCGGGGAGCGTCGGGCTGCCCCTTCGCCAGGTCCAGCAGGCCATCGCGCCAGGCGGCATCCCCCTTGCGAGACCGGACCGCGCTGCGCAGCCGCTCGAAGCCCAGGCAGGCCTGCCGCGGGCGACCCTCCACCACGCACGGCTCGGCGGCGGCGAGCTGGCCCTCCAGATCCTTCACGGGCGGCGCGGCCTGGGGCACGGCGGCGGTGTCGTCCACGGCCGCGTCGACGCGCGCCGCCGAGGGTGGCGCCGCCGGAGCGGCATCGACCTTGTCGGCGCCCCGCTGGCCACAGCCCACGAGCCCGACGAGAAGCAGCAGCAGCCCACGCACGGATCACCTCCGAAGATGCAGGGCCCTCCATGATGCGGCACCGAGCCCCTTCGCGCCAGGGCGCCGAGTCGGGGCGAGTCGGCGCGAGTCGGCGCTGGGCGCAAGCAGCAGGCACCTGACGAACTCCCCATTGACACCCAGCCCCCCCTTCACCGACTCTGCTCAAGACGCAGCACGGGGCAGGCTGCGGCGATCGACTGGAGTGGCAATGGGCAGACACCTCCTCCTTCCCCTCATCCTGTGCACGCCGGCCTGGGCCATCGAGCCCTGCGAGCCACCGCCAGGCGCCCAGCCCGCCCCGATGGACGTAGGGCGGCTGCACGCGGCAGCCGTCGCCGCGAACCGCTACCCGACCACCATCGCGCTGGCGCCCGCCACCTGCGTCAGCCGCCTCGGCATCTTCGTCGACGCCACCCTCGTGCCCCCGGCCGATCGGGCCGGCCCCGCCGCTCGAGCCCCGGCCCTCGCCGTCCTGGGCTGGCTGCTGGGCGTGCACCAGTTCACGTTCGGCGGCCCCCGCACCGACGCCACCGCGGACCAGGCCGGGGCCCGCTTCGCCGGCTGCGCCCTCGCCCACGTGGGCGCCCGGGGCAACGACCTCACCGCCCAGGTGCAGCACCTCGAGGCGGCCACCGCGCCCCACGCCGATCCGCACGCGTTCC
>JAWKQS010000067.1:0-11050 GCA_041389985.1 bacterium | reverse complement strand
GATCGGGCAGGCCCGCCAGGGGGAAGCTGCGCTGGAGCCGCACGACGGTGGCGTCGAGGAGCACCTGGATCACGCGCCCCCAGTCGTTGTCGCAGATGTGGAGCAGCTCGCCGCCCGTGTCCTGCGCGCCGCGGATGTACTGCTCGCCCACGTCGGCGACGCAGCCGCGGTCTTCCAGCCCCACCACGCCGTGCACCACGTACTCCGGGCGCTGCATGTCGTTGCGCACGAACGCCGAGAAGCGGGGCCAGGACATGTCGGACTCGTCGTCGGTGACGATGATGAACTGCAAGAGGCTGCCCTCCCGCAGGAAGCCGCTGAACGAGCGGCCGCCGTCGCAGCCGTTCCAGCACTTCACGATGTCCTCGAAGGGCTCCTCGCTGTCGACGCTCTCGTCGAGGTGCAGGAAGCGGTCGGTGTCCGCGCACTGGGGGCCGGCCATGGGGGGCGGGATGCAGACGTCGGGATCCCGCGGGTTCGTGCCCCGCTCGCTGATGAGCACCACGTGGTAGTCGATGCCGGCCTCGACGAGGCGCGTGGCCAGGGTGCCGAGGTTGGCCTCCACCTGGGCCACCGTGTCGTCCATGGAGCCGGAGTTGTCGACGGACAGGATGAAGTCGACGGGGCGGCCGAGGCGCTCCTCGCCGACGCGGAAGCGCTCCTGGCGCGGCTGGCCGGGGACGCCTTCGCCGCCCGCGCCGCCTGCGCCGCCCCCGGCGCCGCCCGCGCCGGGCTGGTCACACCACTCGTCCACGACGCCGTCGCAGTCGTCGTCGAGGCCGTTGCAGGCCTCGGGCCCGGGGCCGACGCTGCCCTCGCAGGGGCCGTACGACTCGCCGGTCGCGTCACACGCGCGCAGCCCCTCGGTGCACGTCCCGACGCCCCGGGCCTGGGCGGGGCCGGCGAAGCAGGTGGCGGGGCCGGAGCAGGGGCAGGCGATCTCGTCCACCCGGCCATCGCAGTCGTTGTCGAGGGCGTCGCAGACCTCGGCGACGCAGCCCGGGGAGAGCCCCCCGGCGCCGCCCGCGCCGGCGTCGAAGCCGGGGGTGGGCAAGAAGGCGTCGCGCAGCCCGCCGCCATCGGCCGAGGGATCGAGGGTGGGGTCCGAGCAGGCGGCGAGAGCCACCACCACCGCCGCGGTCGCGGCCCAGAAGTGCATGATCTTGTTGGACATCTTCATGACGGCTCTCCGCGGCTGCGCCCTCGGGTGAGAGGATGCCACGAAGCGCGGGGTCGGGTCGACGCGCGCCGTCAGCGGCGCCGGCGGCAGAGCACCGCCACGCCCAGGGCGAGGGCCAGCAGGCCGCCTTCGCCGCCTGGGAGCGCACCCTGCGTGCAGCCACCTCCGCCGGTGTCGCCGGCGTCGCCGGTCGACGGCGGGCGCGGCGTCCGGGGTGGGCGCCGCCCACCATCGCCGGCCGAGATCCCGCCGTCCAGGCCGCCATCGGCCAGGGGGGCGTCGGTCGGGGCGGGATCCTCGCTGTCGTTGAGGCCGTCGCCGTCCGTGTCGGGGTTGAGGGGATCCGTCTCCAGGGGATCGACCTGGCCGTTGCCGTTGGCGTCCTCGGCGCCATCCACCCGCCCATCACCGTCCGTGTCCAGGTCGAGGGGATCGGTCTCGCCGGGATCCTGCACGCCGTCGTGGTCGGCGTCCTCGACGCCGTCGGGCAGGCCGTCGCCGTCCGGGTCCGTCCGCAGCGGATCGGTGCCGGCGGCCCGCTCGACGCCATCGAGCAGGCCGTCGCCGTCGGTGTCGGGGTTGTGGGGATCGGTCTCGTCGGGATCCACCACGCCGTTGCCGTTGCGATCCTCGTCGGGGTCGAGCAGGCCGTCGCGGTCCGAGTCCCCGGCCTCGTTGTCGGGCCCGATGCGCAGGACCGAGACGGGGGCGTCGCAGGTGCGGCAGGTGGCCTCGGTGGCCACCGCCCGGGAGGCGTGCGTCCAGGTGTCGAAGGCCAGGGGGATGTCGGTGTTGGAGCCGGTCTCGGGATCCGGCGCCTGGAACTGCTGCCAGCGGCGGCGCTGGGCCACGCCGTCGACCCGGGAGCCCTCGGGGAGGACCTCGACGGCGTCGGCCGCGTCGACGAGCTGGTCGGCCCCGCGGATGGCGGTGTCGTTCCAGAACATGGGCGCCGGCTCGGGACCGCCGGGGCCCAGGCGCTCCAGCAGGAAGCCGGTGGTGTTGTCCTCGATGTCGAACATCGGCACATGCACCTCGCCGACGGTCAGCGAGACCTCGAAGGCATACTCCCCGGGGGCGAGCGGCTGCCCGTCGGGCCCGGCACCGTCGAACGGGACGCTGTTGAGGCCCGCGGTGGCGTCGCCCACCAGCAGGCGATCACGGCTGGCGTCGAAGGTGCCGTCGCGATCGGTGTCGATGACCACCCGGTAGACGCCGGGGGCGCTGGCTTCGAAGCTGAACTCGCCCGTGTCCTGCTCGCCATCCCCGTCGGGGCTCAGGCTGGGGGTGCCGGCCTCGTCCTCGAACATGACGGCCGCGAGCGCGGCGGGGGGGGGCGGCGGCGGCGGCGGCTCGGGCGGGTGCAGGTACAGGGGGTAGCGGGTCGCGGCGAGGCGCACCTCGCCCCCGTCGTAGAACGGGCACTGCCCCGCGGCGTCGGGGTCGCCGAACTGGCACCAGCTCTGGTCGCGGAAGCCGTCGAGGCCGTCGTTGTTGGCCACGAGGGCGTAGCGAAACCCGCGCAGCTCGTCGAGGCGCAGGGTGAAGATCTGGCCGGCGTCGCCCACCGGGACGACCACATGGAAGACGCCGTGGCTGCCCAGGGCGAAGCTGTGAGCGTTGAGGAGCCACTGGCGAGCGAAGAGGCGGCCACCCGGCACGGACCGCCCCGCCGGATCGACCACGTCGACCAGGAAGTAGCGCGTCGAGGCGCCGCTGCGGCTGAGGGTCTCGGGCTCCCCCGCGAAGTCGAGCGTCCAGACCCCGGGGGCGCCCTCCAGCGTGGCGAAGGTGGGGGCGACGCCGTGGGCGCAGTGGCCGGCGGCGGCAGTGAGGGGGACGGGCCGGGCGCAGAGGCCGGACTGCTGGGCCCCGACGTAGGCGGCGCCCGCGTGCGCTGGCGCGCGTAGTAGCGCAGGCCCCCCGCGCAGTCCGCGTCGCCGCCGCACCGCACCGTGTCGGGGGGGGTAGGCCAGGAGCTTCCGGCGCGCAAGGCGATCGGCGGCGACGGGGTTAGGGCTGGGGTCGCGATCGATGGCCGCGCCCTCCACGGGGCCCTCCTGGAGGCCATCGTCGCTGGAGCAGACCTTCAGCACCTCGCCTGGCCCGACATCGACCCGGACGAGGGTCACGTCCTCCAGGCCCTGGGTCAGGCTGAGCTGCGGCGTACCTCGGGAGGGCCCAGGCCGACGGGGCGAGGAGGAGGAGCGCCAGCGTGTCCGACCCTTGCCGTACATATCCCTCCCTGTGGGCTTTGTGCTGGGATCTCAACCACTTCGGGCCGAGGCACACCGTACAGGGCAACAGGTGGGGTCGGTCGCTGTCAAGGCGGAAGGGGCGGCGAGCGCGCCGTGGCTTCCGGGGCCCCTCGCACCGGCCGCCGCGGCTCCCCGCCGGGCCGTCGGCCGCGGTGCTCGACCTGGCCCTGCTCCCCGGCGACGGCCGCGGCCGGCGGTCCGAGGTGTCCGGTGTCTTGCTCGCCCGCGGATTTCGGCGTTCAATCACCCGGTAAGCATCTGATGACTGGAAGGTCGGCAGGCCGACCGGGGATGAGGGGGACGAGATGCGCCCGATCTGGGCCTGGGTTGGCGGGCATCCTGGCACTTGGCATGGCCGCGACGGTTCGGCGGAGGTGCGGCCGTCCGACATCAACCGACCGGTGGGCGAGGACGGCCTCGGCCCGGGGTACGGCGGCAACCAGACCTTAGTGGAGCGGCTCGAGGCTGGTGGGCTACTTCGGGTCGGGCACGGCGCGGACGGCCGCGACGTGGATCGCTCTGAACTCTGTCACCCACGGTGTGGTGGCGACGCCCCATCACCGCAACGACGTCGAGCTGGTCTGGGCCCTGGTATCGCACCGTCAGACCGAGACCGATCAGGATCTTACGCGGTCTGACCTGCGGGCCAGCAACGTGCACCTGGGCTACCACTGGCCTGGCGAAGCCTCGCGCAGCAGCTGCGGCTGGGGGTGAGCCCGACGCTGCCCGCCGCCAGCCTGCCCACCGACTCGATGCCGACGCCATCCGCCTGGCGCTCTCGACGCCTATGGCTGGTCGGCGGCGATGCGGGGCTGGCGCGAGATCTGGCTGTGGACGCCCGAGACCCTGACCGCCGCGGGCCACTTCGATCTCTACAGCCGGCAGGCGTCGGGGCTGATCTTCGGCGGGCAGCTCATCGCCGGCATCATGGAGCGCACCAGCAACTCGACCGTGCTGGAGGAGCAGAACGGTCATCCAGGCCGACCTGGATCTCGCGTTCGACGCGACACGGCTGCTACCCGCCGCGCGGCGGCGGTCGCGCTGCCCATCACCGACGCGGACGACAAGCTCCAGGCCTCGGTGGAGCCCTCGAGCTGCGGTTTCGCCTGGGCCCGGTCGACCCCATCACCCGGGTGACGGTGCCCCTCAACAAGCCGGCCGGGTTCGCGTTCGGACGGCGGGGCCTGGGCCGCCCACCCCGCCATCGCCAACGCCACCTGGCAGGTCCACCGGAAGAGGCCACGGCGTGGGCCACCTGCCTTGGCGAGCATCGGCCCCCCTGGTAGACTGGGGCCCATGCGTTTCCCCTCTGGCTGGCCAGCATCGTGCTGGCGGGCTGCCCGCCCGCGACATCGAAGAGGAGTGCGCCGGCGACCGGCCGTGCAGCGCCGGACGCCGCGTCGAGGGCGTCTATGTGGCGGTCCCGCCGTCGGGCGAAGACGGGGATCCTCGACACCCTCGCGGCCGCGCCCGACGCCGAGAGCGAGCCGGATCGGGGGCTCGTGTCCCCCGACTATGCCGGCGGCCGAGACCTGCGACGACACCGACGAGGACTGGTGACGGGCGGTCGACGAGGGCCTGTGGCGCCTGTGCGCGGAGGGCGACACGCGGCTAACCGGCGTCGGCGAGTGCCGGGCCGGCGAGGAGCGCTGCCGGGCCGGGATGTGGGGGGCCTGGTGCCGAGGCGGTGGGGCCGAGCGCGAGCGGTGTGATGGCGAGGATCAGGACTGTGATGGCCGGGTCGACGAGGACCTGGACGAGCCGTGCTACGGGGGCCCGGTGGGGACGGCGGGGGTCGGGCGGTGCCGCGCCGGCGAGCGTTCCTGCTTCGCCGGAGCCCCCTCGCCGGAGTGCCGGTCAGGTCCTGCCGGCGGTCGAGATCTGCGTGACGGCCGGGACGACGACTGCGACGGCCGGGTGGACGAGGGGCTGGACTGCCGCTGCCGCGAGGGGGCGGAGCGGCTCTGCGAAGGCGCGGCCAGCGGCGCGTGCAGCCCCGGTCGCCAGGCCTGCGTCCAGGGTCGCTGGGCGGCGTGCGCGGGGGCCGTCCTGCCGGCGGATGAGCTGTGCGACGGGATCGACGACGACTGCGACGGCGAGGTGGACGAAGGGCTGGGGGGCGGCGCCTGCGTCCTGGGCCTCGGCCGGTGCCGGCGCAGCGGTGTTTTGTTGTGTGAAGACGGGCAGTTGCGCTGCGATGCGGGGCCGGAGCCCGGGCCCGCTGCCGAGCGCTGCAACGGCGTCGACGACGACTGCGACGGCCGCCTGGACGAGGGGCTGGACCTGGGCGCGGCCTGCGTCGGCGGGCGGGGGGCGTGCGAGGCCGACGGGTTCCTGCGCTGCGATCCCGACGGCGCCGTCGTCTGCGACGCCTCGCTGCCGCCCCCTCGGGTCGAGCGCTGCGACGGCGTGGACGACGACTGCGATGGCCGCATCGACGAGGGCGAGGGCAGCCGGGTGAGCTGCCACCTGGGCACCGCGGAGCAGGCCGGCGTGGGCCTGTGCCGGGCCGGCGTCCAGGCATGCGTGGAGGGGGCGCCGTCGGGGCCGGGCCAGGGGGCGGTCGGGCCGGCCGCCGAGATCTGCAACGGCCAGGACGACGACTGCGACGGCGTCGTGGACGAGCTGCCCGAGGGCGGCTGCGCCTGCGAGCCGGGGCTGACCCGCTCGTGCTACGGCGGCCCGCCCGCGACGGAGGGTGTCGGGCGGTGCCAGGCGGGCCTGCGCACCTGCGCCCCCGACGGCCGCTTCGGGATCTGCGTCGGCGAGCTCGGCCCCGCCGACGAGCAGTGCGACGCCATCGACAACGACTGCGACGGGCGCGTCGACGAGGCCGTCCCGGGGACGGGCCGCGGGTGCACGCTGGGGGTGGGGGCCTGCGCGCGGGAAGGCCAGGTGGTCTGCGCGGGCGGCATGCTGGGCTGCGACGCGCGCCCCGGGGCCGCCGCCGCCGAGGTGTGCAACGGGGCCGACGACGACTGCGATGGCCGGGTGGACGAGCAGCTCGCGGGGGTCGGGCAGCCGTGCGTGGTGGGGGTCGGCGCCTGCGAGGCCCCCGGCGTGACCCGCTGCCTGCCGGCCCGGGGGGTGGTCTGTGAGGGTACCCCGGCCGAGGCTCGCCCCGAGCGGTGTGACGGCCGGGACGACGACTGCGATGGTCTCGTCGACGAGGGCGTCCAGCAGGCGTGCGGCGGCTGCGAGCCGCCCCCGCCCGACACCTGCAACGGGCGCGATGACGACTGCGATGGCCGCGTCGACGAGGCCCCCGATCCCCAGGTGGGGATGCCATGCCGTGTCGGCATCGGAGCCTGCGCCGCGGAGGGCCGGTACGCCTGCGGGCGCAACGGGCTGATCTGCACCGGGCGCGGCGGCGAGCCGGGGGTCGAGCTGTGCAACCGCATCGACGACGACTGCGATGGCGTGGTGGACAACGACGCCCGCTGCCTGGTGGACGGGGTGGTCGCGGCGCGCTGCGAGGAAGGGCGATGCCGCTTCGAGGCCTGCGCGCCCGGGAACTTCGACGTGGATGGTCAGGCCGAGAACGGCTGCGAGCGCGGCTGCGTGATCGGGGGCGTCATCGGCGGCGAGGGGCCGGACGCCCAGGCCGACGTGCTGGTCGGGGCCGGGCGGTGGGCCCGCACGGCCACGGGCGGCGCCGGCAGCGCGACGGTCATCGTCGATCCCCTGCTTGAGCTGAGCATCGTCGCGGAGGGCTCGACCTGGCGCGTCCCGGTCCCCCCGGGCGGCATGCTCGGCTGGCCCGCCATCGTGGGCACCCCGCGGGGCTGGACCGTGGTCGTCCGCCACGAGGTGGCGGGGCGCGCCGAGCTCTGGCGCGTGGATGTGCAGCCGGGCGGCGAGGCCGCGCCCGTGGTGCTGGGCGCCGTGGCGCCGGGCCCGCCCGCCGTGGCCGCGACCCCAGCGGGGGTCACGGTGGCGTGGCTGGGGGACGACGCCGGCCGTCGGGTGCTGGTCGTGAGCGCAGAAGCCGAGCCGATCCGCAGGTTTGCGTTGCCGGGCCTGGAGCGCCTGCCGCCCACCGCCGGGCCTGCGCTGCTGGCCGAGGCCGACCGGGCGTGGCTGGCCCTGCCCGTCGAGGTGGACGGCGAGCTGCACATCCAGACCTACAGCCAGCGGGCGGATCGGCTCGCCCCGGCCGGCGAGGCCGACGCTGTGGGGCCCATCCAGGGGCCGCTGGTGGCCGCCCGGCGCGGGTCGTCGGCCCTGCTGGCGTACGTCGGGGGCGGCGCGCTGCGCCGGCACGCCTGGCGCCTCGAGCCCGAGCTCGCCCTCGGCCCGGCCCTGGCCCTGCGCGAAGGGGAAGGGGTCAACGGGGTGACGGTGGTGGTCACCGCCGCGGGGTTCGTCGCGAGCAGCGCCGCCCCGGCCGTCGCGGGCGCCTGCCAGCTCCACCTGGTCCGCGACGATGGCGGCCTGGTGGGCACCCTGCCCATGGGCCGGCTGGACTGCCGGGGCCTGGGCCTCTCGGAGGAGACCCCGCCGCTCGTCACCTGGCTGGATGTGGCCGGACGGGTCTGGCGGACGTCGCCGGGCTGCTGACGGCGGTCAGCGGGCGGCGTCGGCGGGGATGCGTCGGCGGGCGCGGCGTCAGCGGGCGCGGCGTCAGCAGGCGCGGCGTCCACCGGCGCGGCATCGACGGGCGCGGCGTCGGGCGGGGCAGCATCCAGCGGCGCGGCATCGACCGGCATCGCATCGGCGGGCGCAGCGTCGACGGGCGCCGCGTCGACGGGCGCCGCGTCCGGCGGCAGGGCGTCGGCGACGCTGGCATCCACCCGGGCATCGCCCGGCGCCTCGGCGTCCACCCGTGGAGAGACCGGGGCGATGCAGCGGTTGAAGCTGCAGAGCGCGCCGTCCGTGCAGTCCGAATCGAGGCGGCACTCCACCTCGCACCGACCCTGGACGCAGGCGCGCCCGGCGCCGCACTCGGCGCTGGACTGGCACCCGGCGATGGCCAGATCGCTGGAGAGCGAGCAGGCCGGCGCCCCGGCCAGGGCCAGGGCCGCCAGGGCGCCGCCAGCGAGGCGGAGCGCGAGGCGCGCCGACGGGCGGCGCGGAGTCGTGTGCGAAGCGGCCATGGTGGGATCCCTCCTCCCGAGCGCGCCGGTGGTTACACCACGGGGCGCCATCGCGTCCACCGCCTTGCGTCCGGTCGAGGCCCGCGGGCAGAATCAGCGCCCCTCGGCCCAGCCCCCGGAGGCTTCCGTTGACCGTCCGCACCCGCGTCGCGCCCTCGCCCACCGGCGATCCCCACGTCGGCACCGCCTACGTCGCCCTCTTCAACTACTGCTTCGCCCGCAAGCACGGGGGCCAGTTCATCCTGCGCATCGAGGACACCGACCAGGTGCGCAGCAGCGCGGAGTCGGAGGCGGCCATCCTCAGCGCGCTGCGCTGGGTGGGGCTGACGTGGGACGAGGGGCCGGATGTGGGGGGCGCCAGCGGCCCCTACCGGCAGTCGGAGCGGACGGCGCTGTACCAGGCCCACGCCCAGCAGCTGCTCGACGCCGGCCACGCCTTTCGCTGCTTCCTGACGGAGGAGGAGCTGGCGGTCCTGCGGGCCGAGCACCAGGCGACGGGCCGCCGCACCGCCCTCGACAGCCCCTACGCCGACCTCACCCGGGCCGAGTCCGACGCGCTGGTGGCGGAGGGGCGACCCTTCGTCATCCGCATGCGCGTGCCCCGCGAGGGCACCTGCGCCATCCAGGACGGCCTGCGCGGCACCATCGAAATCCCCTGGGATCAGGTGGACTTGCAGGTGTTGCTGAAGTCGGACGGCTTCCCCACCTACCACCTGGCCAACGTCGTCGACGACCACCACATGGGCATCACCCATGTGATGCGCGGCGAGGAGTGGATCAGCTCGGCGCCCAAGCACCAGCTCCTCTACCAGTACTTCGGCTGGGAGATGCCGGCGCTCATCCACCTGCCGCTGCTGCGCAACCCCGACAAGAGCAAGCTGAGCAAGCGCAAGAACCCGACGAGCATCCTGTACTACGAGCGCATGGGCTTCCTGCCCGAGGCCCTGCTGAACTACCTGGGGCGCATGGCGTGGTCCATGCCCGATGAGAGCGAGAAGTTCGACCTGGCCACGATGGTCGAGCACTTCGACCTGGACCGCATCTCGCTGGGCGGGCCGGTCTTCGACGTCGACAAGCTCTCCTGGCTGAATGGCAAGTGGATCCGGGAGGATCTGAGCGACGAGGCCCTGGCGGCGCGCATCGGCGAGTGGGCCTTCCAGCCCGAGCGGGTGCGGGCGCTCATCCCGCTGCTGCGGCCGCGCCTCGACCGGCTGAGCGACGCCGTGGGCATCGGGGGCTTCTTCTTCCAGGGCCTCCTCGACGTCACCGCGGAGCAGCTCACCCACAAGGTGCTCAGCCCAGACCAGATCCGCCAGGCGCTGACGTGGACGAGCTGGGCCCTGGACGCCGAGCGGACCTGGGAGCGCCCGGCCATCGAGGCCGTCCTGCGGGGCATGTCGGCTCGCCTCGAGCTCAAGCTGCGGGACTTCCTGGCCCCGTTCTTCATCGCCATCGCCGGGCGACCCAGCGCGACGCCGCTGTTCGAGACGATGGCCATCCTGGGGCGCGATCTGACCCGCGCCCGCCTGCGCCAGGCCGTGGACGCCCTCGGCGGCGTCAGCGGCAAGGAGGAGAAGCGGTGGCGCAAGGAGTTCGACGCGGGTGCCGAGGCGGCCGCCGAGGAGTGATGCGCCCGATCACGCTCGCGGCCGGCCTGGTGCTGGCCCTGGCGGCGGAGGGCCTCGCCCAGCCGGCTGCCTGCATCGTGGCGGCGAACGACGGCCTGGCGGCGGCGCGGCGAGCCCGATCTGCGGTGGCGGATCAGGCGGCCTACCAGCGCGCGGTGGACCTCCGGCGGGCCGCGCTGGTGGCGACGGACGCGGCCCATGGCATCCAGGATCCCTGGATGCTCCAGACCCACCTGCTCATCGCCACCACCGCCGTCCAGGGCTATGAGCTCTGCGGGGAGCAGGCGGATCTGGCGGGCGACCTGACGGCGGTCGGCGCGGAGTGGCGCACGACGGACGGGGAGTGGGGCGCGGGGATCTCGCTGGTCTCGGGCGGCGACAGCCTGTCCCCGGCCGACTTTCGGGCCACCGAGGCCCAGCCCGTGAGCCCGGACGCGGTGGGCCGCGGGTACGTCTTCTGGCTCGCCGAGGTGCAGGCGACGTCGTGGGCGCAGGTAGGCTACGGCCAGATCCACGACGCCAAGGTGCGGATCTCACTGGGGAATGACGCCAGCGGTGCGACGGCCAGCAACACCTCGTTCGACGTCACCGACGACCCCGCCTGGCACGTCGTGGTGGTGGGGGTGCCCCGCCTCTCGGTGCGGGCGACGGTGGTGATCGGCGAGGCGCTGGATCTTGGGGAGCTGGCGGCGGTGCCCGTCCCCATCCCGGGCGCCGCCGGCCTGGAGGTGGGCGGCCGCCTGCGCCGCCTCGGCGATGAGGACGTGACGGCCACGGGCGTCGAGCTGGCGTACCCCCTGCTGGACGACCGCCTCCGCCCTTCCGTGGCCATCGAAGCGGCCTGGCCGGACGCGAGCCTGCGGGCGACGCGGCTTCGAGTCGATGGCG
>JAWKQS010000066.1:0-12195 GCA_041389985.1 bacterium | reverse complement strand
GTCGGTTGCCTCGTCCACCTGGCCATCGCAGTCGTCGTCCACGCCGTTGCCGCCGAGCTCGGGCAGGCCGGCGCCGCGGGCGGGGTTGGCGTCATCGCAGTCGCTGGCCAGGGGGACGCCGTCTTGATCGGCGTCCACCGCGTCGCAGACCCGATCCCCGCCGAGGCAGTCGTCGTCGACGCCGTTGCTGCACGTCGCATAGTCGTCGCCCCGCTCGCGGGGGGCGAAGGGGTGGGCCAGATCGGCCTGGCGCCGCTTGGCGTCGGGGGGGCTGGGGGCCGCGATGGCGGGGTCATCGTGGCAGTCGCTGAACTCCCCCGTGAGGCCGCCCGCCAGCCGATCGCAGCAGCCCGGCCGGTCGCAGTCGAGGTAGGTGTCCCCGTCGGCGTCGCAGGCGGCGTTGTAGGCGTACACGGTCACGAGGCCGTCCGCGCTGCCGTCGCCGATGCCCACCACCTGGCCGCCCGCGAGCGCCACGGCGTGCACGAAGGCGGGGCCGTCCCCGGCGGGGAGGGCCGCGGCGGGGACCCGGATGCCAGCCGTCAGCTCCGCGGGGGAGGCTGCCAGCAGGTTCTCGGTCACCACACGGCCGCTGGAGCCGGTGTCGGCGGCCACGCTGCGCTTGATGACCAGGCGAAGCTGGTCGACCTCGGCGACGCCGTCTCCCTGGATGCGCAACCCCGTCGGGGCGCTCGAGCCCCCTCCGTCGTCACAGCCCCCGAGGAGCAGCCCCGCCAGCGCGATGGCGCCCAAGGCCGCGCGGATCCCCTTCCGCCGGTCGATCATGCTGTCCACCCCGTCTCCAGTCCCCCGTGGTTCAGGTGGATCATACGCGGGCGGGGACCGTGCGTGCCAGCCCGCGCGGGCTTGTACATCCGACCCGATTGTGCGATCCCAACGCCGTGAACGAGCCCGTACCCAAGCCCCGGCCTGCCGCGCGGGAGGCCGCCGAGCCCGCGCCCTCGATCTATGTCTTCGCGGATGTCCTCGAGGAGCTGCGCTTCAACGCTGGCTGGCGAGACGATCGCCTGGCGGGGGGCCTGCTCGCAGGCCGCCGCTTCCTGGATCCCGACAGCCGCAGCCTGTACATCGAGGTCGAGGGCTACCTGGCCGGCACCCATGTGGTGGATGTGGGCGAGTTCTCCCGGTACCTGCGGGTGCAGTGGAAGGCGGCCACCGCCGGCCTGCGCTACCACTTCACGGACGCCGAGATCGTCGGGTGGTACCTGGGAGTGCCGGGGGAAGACCGGCGCCCGGGGCCCGACGAGGTGGCGCTCCACGAGACGTTCTTCACGCAGCCCTGGCAGCGCGGCCTGTGGGTGCCGGCCCGGGGAACCCCGGTCGGCCTCGCCATCGCAGGGGGCACCTTCAGCCCCGAGGTGGTGGCCACGGTGAGCGCCGGCCAGGCCGAGCAGGTCGCCGGGGGCTGAGGCCGCCCGGCTGCCGGCCGCCTCGTCGTGGGGCGGTCAGGCGCGTTGACACTTCGGGCGCTTGGGGCTTATGAAGCCAGCCACGCCACCCGTGCGGAGAGAAGCAGCGATGATCGGTCCGGGCATGAGCATCCGCGGCACCATCACCGGAGACGAAGATCTCGAGGTGCAGGGCCGCGTCGAGGGCGCCATCCAGATCTCTCGGGACCTCCATGTGGCGCCGGGCGCCCGGGTCGCGGCGTCGGTGGACGCGGCGGCGGTGACGGTCCAGGGCCGCCTCCAGGGCGAGGTGACCGCCGCCGAGGGGCTCGTGGTGGAGGCGGGCGCCGTGATGGTGGGCGACGTCAGCACCCCGAAGCTCGTGGTGGCCGACGGGGCCCACTTCAAGGGCCGCGTCCAGATGGACTTCGAGGTCCCGGCGCTCGACGCGCCGCGGGCCGCAACCCGGCGTCGCTAGGCCGGATCGCTGGCAGGCCCGACAGGCCGGAGGCAAGGACAATGGCGAGTACCGTCATCGGCAGCTCCATGACCGTGGATGGTGAGATCAGCGGGGCCGAGTCCCTGGTGGTCCAGGGTCAGGTGAAGGGCCGCATCGGCATCTCCGAGAACCTCTACGTCGAGAACTCGGCGACGGTCGAGGCCGACATCGAGGCCGCTTCGGTGGAGGTCGGGGGCGAGGTGACGGGCAACGTCACCGCGTCGACGCGCGTCGAGATCAAGGCCGAGGGCCGCATGGTGGGCGATGTCCGCTCGCCGCGCATCCTCATCGCGGACGGTGCCCTCTTCAAGGGCAGCATCGACATGGACGTGGAGCGCTGATCATGGCGAGCAAGGCCGCTACCGTCATCGCGGCCGGCACCGTCGTCGCCGGTCGCATCGAAGGTGCTGAAGACGTTGACCTTTTCGGTCGCATCCAGGGTTCCCTGACGCTGAAGGGCGCCCTGAAGATCGACGAGAAGGCCCGCGTGGACGCCGAGGTCCAGGTCACCCGCCTGGAGGTGCGCGGCATCCTCGTCGGCAACGCCACCGCCACCGACTCCATCGAGCTCTTCGGCTCGGCCCGGGTGGTGGGCGATCTGGTCGCGCCGCGCATCGTGGTGCGGGAGGGTGCCCGGTTCCGGGGTCTCATCGACATGGGCGATCCCGAGGACGAGGACGAGTCGGCGCCGCCGGCGCGTCCGGCGCCGCGGCGGCCCGCGGCCCCGAGCCGCCCGGCGCCCCGCCCGGCCGCCACGACCCGCCCGGCGGCCCGCCCCCGCCCGGCCCCGGCGGATGCCGAAGACGACGCCGACGCCGAAGAGCCGTGAGCTCGCCCCGCGGCGCCGACGCGCTGCTCGCGCTGCTGGCCGCCCTCGTGGCGGCGCGGCCCCGTCGTCCTCGCGTCGGGCGCCACCAGCGACTTCTACGTGGACTGCAAGCAGACCGCGCTGCACCCGGCCGGGGCCGCAGCGCTCGGTGAGCGGCTGCTGGCCCTCGTCGAGGCCATCGAGGCCGAGGCCGGCGAGCTGGCCGACGGCGTCGGCGGCATGACCCTCGGCGCGGACCCGCTGGCCACCGCCGTCAGCCTCGCCGCCTGGCGGCGCGGCCGCACCCTCCCCGCCTTCATCGTGCGCAAGACGCCCAAGGCCCACGGCACCGAGGCCTATGTGGAGGGGCGCGCCAGCCTGCCCGCCGCGGCCCGGGTCATCCTGCTCGAGGACGTGGTCACCTCCGGCGGCTCCACGCTGCAAGCGGCCGCGCGCGTCCGGGGCGAGGGCATGGAGCCCTTCGGCGTCGCCTGCATCGTCGATCGCCAGGCCGGCGGCATGCAGCGCCTGGCCGAGGACGGCCTGCGTGCCCGCGCCCTCTTCACCCGGGCCGACTTCGAGGCCCTGGCTGCCGGAGAGACCCCATGATCCGCGCCGTCCTCCACGCCGTGCTCCTCGGCCTGGCGACCGCGAGCTGCGGCCCGCCCCCGACGGCCTCCTATCGGCTGCCCGAGGACGCCACGGCCCCCGAGTACGAGCGCGCGCTCGCCGCGTGGACGCGCAAGGGCGAGACCTACGAGTACTTCGAGAGCCGCGTCTTCGTGCGGGCCACCCTCTTCTCGCCCGCCTTCGCCGCCTCGTTCGCCACCCGGCGGTCGCAGCGTCTGGGCATGAGCCCCGGCGAGGCCCGCGCCGAGCGCAGCGGGCGGGTCGGCCAGGCCGAGAGCGAGGTCCGGTTCTTCGCGGCCGTCGTCACCAACGACCCGTTCTGGAACGACCTGGACCGGGGCGAGGGCGCCACGCTGCGCGCGCGGCTGATGTCGGGCGGCGAGGCCGTCGCGCCGACGCTGGTCAAGCGGCTCACCGACGACGAGCTGGCCGACATGGCCCCGTTCTTCCCCTACGCCGACCCCCTGTCGCGCGGCTACTGGATCGTGTTCCCGGCCCCGAAGGCCGACGAAGACATCCACCTGCGCATCTCGGGGCCCCCCGCCATCGTGAACCTGCGCTGGAAGGTGGAGTGATGACCCCGGTGACCGGCACGTTCGAGTCCTTTGATGGCACCCGCCTGCTCTACGAGATCGAGGGCGAGGGCGACATCGATCTGCTGCTCTGCGATGGCATCGGCTGCGACGGCTTCATCTGGAAGTACCTGCGCCCCCTGCTGCTGGGGCGCGGCCGGCTGGTCCACCTGCACATGCGGGGTCACGGGCAGAGCGACCCGCCCCAGGATCCGTCGGCGGTGCTCATGCACCACCTGGCCGATGACTGGAAGGCCCTGATGGACGTGCTCGGCACGCGCCGGGCGGTGGCGCTGGGTCACTCGATGGGTGTCCAGGTGGCCCTCGAGCTGGCTCACCGCGACACCGAGCGGGTCGACGGCCTGGTCCTCATGTGCGGCAGCTTCGAGAACCCGGTCGCCACGTTCCACGATGGCCGCGGCCTGGAGCGCGCCCTGCCTCTGCTGCGGGGGGTCGTCCGCCTCGGCGGCAACGCCATGCGCAGCGCCTGGAACCGCCTGGTCAAGCTCCCGGCCGCCTTCCACGTCGCCCGCATGACCGAGATCCACCCGGATCTCGCCCGGCGGCGCGACTTCGAGCCCTACCTCGAGCACCTGTCGGCCATGGATCCCCAGCTCTTCCTGTCGATGCTCGATGGCACCCGCCAGCACTCGGCCCGCGCCTACCTGCCCGAGCTGGACATCCCCGTGCTGGTCATCGCGGGCGAGCAGGATCGCTTCACCCCGGCCCGGCTGTCGGAGGAGATGGCGACGCTCCTGCCCCAGGGCGAGCTGCTGATGGTGGAGGAGGGCACGCACACCGCGCCCATCGAGCACCCCACCCGCATCGGCCTGGCCATCAGCCAGTTCCTCGACGCCCACTTCCCGGCGGAGGCCCAGGCGGCCTCCGCCTGATCCGCGCCCCTGAGACTCCCGGGCGGCAAGCTGCTGAAAACAAAGGGTTTCTATGGGCCCGCCGCGGATCAGGCGGGCGCGGACGACACCCGGAAGAGCTGCTGCCCCAGCAGCAGCAGGTCGTCGTCGGAGATGGCCTGCTCGCCCTTCAGGCGCAGGTAGGTGCCATTGGTGCTGCCCTGGTCCGCCAGGAAGTAGCGGCCCTGGCGCGTGCTGATCATGCAGTGCGAGCCCGACACGAAGCCGTCCCCGGGGAACCGGATGTCGCCCCGCTCGCGGCCGATCAGCACCTGGCCGCCGGCGAGCGTCCAGGCCTGGGCCGGCGTGTCGACGGCCACCAGCGACGAGAGCCGCCCCCAGGCCCCCCGCGTCGGTGAGCCAAAGGTGAGCGTGCCATCGGTGGCCGCGGGCACCAGCGCCCGCACATGGCGCAGGTCCTCGAACCGCAGGAGCTGCTGGCCCACCCGGAACAGGTCGCGGTGCACCAGCTCGACCTCGGCCCGCAGCCGCACGAAGACGCCGTTGAGGCTGCCCTCGTCGCGGACCGTGAGCCGCCCTGCCCCGTGGTGGAAGGTGGCGTGCCGCGGCGCCAGGAAGGGGTCGTCCGCGAAGAGCGGGAGGCCCTGGCCGCGGCCGATGGTGCACTCCCCGGTGGGCAGATCGAAGGACTCCCCCTCCGTCCCATCGGGGTGGACGAGGATGAGCTGGACCCGGGCAGACGGGTTGACCGCGGGCGTCGCCACGTCGTACCGGCTGCCGCAGACCCCGCAGAACTTGAAGCCCGCCGGCACCACGGTGTTGCAGGCGCGGCAGCGCCGGCCGGCGGCCTCCCGGGCCACGCTCACCATGCTGGCGTGCAGGTCGTCGAACGCCGGATCGCCGCTGATGGACGTCGAGTCCGCCTGGGCGAAGGGCTCGGGCACGCGATCGGTCGGCGGCTCGGCCCGCGGCGGGTCTCCGGGGCGTCGGTGCCCACGCGCACCACCCGGGAGGTGCGCGTGGGCGGCGCCACCGGGGGCTCCTTCAGGCTCGGCGTCCACCGTGCCGTCGAAGGCGATGTCGACGGTCTGGCCCGGCGGCCTCCGGCGGAAGGACGTCACGGGCGGCGTCCCCCGCGAGCGGGATCCGCGCTGAAGACATCGGCGTCGGCGTGTTCGTCCCCCGCGAGGCTGGCTTCGTCCATGGGCGGCGGCGCGACCCGCGAGGCGGAGGGCAGGCCCGGCACGTCCGCGTCGGGCGGTGGCGGCGTCGCCGCCGGGAGCGCGGCGGCGGGCGGCAGGACCATCGCGGGCGGGAGCGCCGTCGTCGCCGGCAGAGCCGTCGCGACCGGGGGGCTCACGGGCAGGGCGGTCGGCACCGGCAGCGCCGTGGCGACGGGTCGGGGAGGCGCCGCAACCACCGGCCGGGCGGCCGGCGGCCCATCGGGGCCCGCATCGGCCCGGGAGATCTCGGTGCCGCAGCCGAGGCAGAACTTGTAGTGATCCTCGTTCTCTCGCTTGCAGTGGGGACAGATGATCATGCGCTGCGCCTACGCCGAGAGCTCGACCCGCAAGAGCTGCCGGCCGAGGAAGAGGTGGTCGCTATCGGCGAGGGCCTGCCGGCCCCGGATGCGCACGAAGGTGCCGTTGCGGAGAGCTCAGGTCGGTGACCGTGGCGCCCGTCGCGGTGAAGTCGACCCGGCAGTGCCGACCGCTGATGAAGCGATCGCCGGGGAACTCGACGTCCGACCGCTCGCGCCCGATGGTCAGGCTGCCAGTCGTGGCCACCACCGACAGGCCCGGGCGTCCGCCCTCGAGGACCTGGACGATGCGGCTGTGGACCGCGGGCATGGGGCTGGCGAAGAAGGGGTGTCGTCGCCGCCGATGGTCGGCCCTGTCAGGCCGCCGGTCTGCACGCGCAGCAGCCTCGCCCGCCAGGAAGACCTCGCCATCCTCCAGGGCCGCCGGCGTCCGCAGGCGGATGAAGACCCCGTTGAGGCTGCCGGCGTCCTGCACGTAGAGGCGCTCGCCTTCGAAGAAGAACTCGGCGTGGCGGGGGGACAGGTAGCCATCGTCCGGGAAGAGGATCGATCCTGTGCTCCGCCCGGTGACGTGGCGCCCGCTGAGCTGGAAGGTGACCCCATCGAGGCCCTCGCCCCGGATGAGGATGAGCCTCGCCCGGGCGTCGGACTGCACCGCGCCGAAGAACGCCGTCTGCATCGCCGTGCGCGGCTGCGTGCCCTGCATCGGGGTGCCGCATTGGCCGCAGAAGCGGTGGGAGGACGGAACGCTCGCCCTGCAGCTCCCACACACCAGCGTCTCGGTCATGCCGGGTCCTCCTTCCCGTGCCGCAGTTATAGGCAGCCGCGCAATCGTTGGCAACAGGTGGCCTCGCCCCGGGCTCGCACCGGACGGGCGGGTATGCTACCACGCGGCCCTCGCGGAGGTGGTGCATGCGTGGCGTGATCGTCGGGGTCCTGGGTTTCTGGCTGGCGGGCTGTGAGCAGACCCGGACCGTGGATCCGGTGGCGCCTCCCGGGCGGACGTCGGGGTGGTGCGGGCGGCGGGCGGCCCGGCCGACGCGGGCGCGGCTCCGGCGCCGGGCATGGCCCCCGAAGAGGTCGAGGTGGGCGAGGCGATCGAGCCCGAGCCCCCGGTCGAACACGACGGCGGCCCCGACGCCCTCCCCCCGGACGACGAGGCGGACGCGGCGCCTGGACGCCGGGCCCCCGACGCCGGGCCTTGACGATGCGCGCCGCCCCCCGGCGGCCGACGTGCTACGCTGGCAGCACCGATGAGCGCGGCCGTGGCCGGGGGGAGCACCCATGGGGCGAGGGTTTCGGTCCTGCGCGGCCGTCCTGGTGGCCGTCGTGCTCACGGCGGGTTGCACGGAGGGTGACTCCACCAGCCGACCGGACGGCGCGACCGACGCTTCGCTCACCCCGTCGATCGAGGGCAGCCCCCGGGCCCGATGGGGCCCCCGTCGATGAGGGCGTGGGGACCGACGCCGACGCCCAGGCCCCGATCCCCGGCGCCGCGGGCGCCGTGGAGCCCTGCGGTGATTGCCCCGGCGCCACCCGCACCTGCGCCGACGGCCACTTCGGCCCCTGCGTCCCCCGCCCGAGCGCTGCGACGAGCTCGACAACGACTGCGATGGCGCCATCGACGAAGACTTCCCGGCCTGGCGGCCGCCTGCGTCGTGGGCCAGGGGGCCTGTGCCGCCGCGGCGTCCGGGTCTGTGACGCGAGCGGCACCGCCCTCCAGTGCTTCGCCACCCCGGGCCCCGCGTCCGCCGAGCGCTGCGACGGCCTCGACGACGACTGCGACGGGCGGGTGGACGAGGACGCCGCGACTCCCGCTATCCCGGGCCGCCCGCGAGCCTGGGGATCGGCGTCTGCGCGGCCGGCGCCCTGGCGTGCGGCGCGCCGGCCGCGGCCTGCGAGGGAGCGACCCTGCCCGGCCCCGAGGTCTGCAACCGCCTCGACGACGACTGCGACGGCGCCACTGACGAGGAGTCTGACGAAAACACGTGTTATTCCGGCCCCTTGGCGACGCGCGACGTCGGCCTCTGTGCGCCCGGCCGGCGCGCCTGCGAGGCCGGGGTCGCGGGGCCCTGCGTCGATGAGGTGCTCCCCGGCAGCGAGATCTGCGACGGCGCCGACAACGACTGCGACGGCGAGACGGACGAGGACGCCGGCGACTGCCGGTGCGATCTCGACGCCCGCCGGCCCTGCTACGCTGGCCCCGCCGGCACCGAGGGCGCCGGCCCCTGCCGGGCGGGCAGCCAGGGCTGCGTCGACGGCCTCTGGGGCCGCTGCGAGGGCGAGGTCGGGCCCAAGGTCGAGCAGTGATGGCGTCGACAACGACTGCGACGGGCGCGTCGACGCCGACGTGGTGGGGGTCGGCGAACTCTGCACGCTGGGCGTGGGGGTGCCAGGCCCGAGGCACCCTGCTCTGCCTCCCGGCGGCCTGCGCTGCGACGCCGAGCCGGGGAGCCGGCCCCCGAGATCTGCGACGGCGTCGACGACGACTGCGACGGCAGCACCGATGAGGGGCTCGGTCTGGGCGACGCCTGCGTGGCGGGCGTCGGCGCCTGCCGCGCCCCCGGGAGCGCGCCCGTGACGGCGCCGGCGGCGTGCGCTGCGAGGCCTGGCCCGGGGTGCCCGCGGCCGAGCTCGCGACGGCGTCGATGGCGACCGCGATGGCCTGATCGACGAGGACTTCGCCCTCGGCACCGACCGCCAGGCGGGCCCGCCGCTGCGCCCGGCCGGGCGTCCGGATTCGGTCCGGCGGGGGGCAGCGCGTGCAGCGCCCGGCCGGCCGAGCCGGCCCCCGAGACCTGCGATGGCACCGATGAGGACTGCGACGGCCGCATCGACGAGGAGAACCCCGGCGGCGGCCAGGACTGCGACGCCGGGGGCCTGGGCGCGTGCGCCGCCGGCAGCCGCACCTGCGTCGAGGGGCGCTTCGTCTGCCGCGAGCGCGCGATGGCCACCCCCGAGATCTGCGATGGCGTGGACAACGACTGCGACGGGCGGACGGACGAGGAGCCGGCCGGCGGGCCGCTCGTCCGCCCCTGCTACGACGGTCCCCCGGCGACCCGCGGCGTCGGCCCGTGTGGCGGCGGCCTCCAGGCCTGCCGGGACGGCGCCTACGGCCCCTGCATGGGCCAGGTGCTCCCGGGGGTCGAGATCTGCAACATCGCCGATGACGACTGCGACGGCGCCCCCGACGAGGGCCTCGGGGACGCCTGCCTCTGCCGGCCCGGCGCCGAGGCCCCCTGCTACCCGGGCGTCCCCGAGACGCTGGGGGTCGGCGTCTGCCGGGCGGGGACCCAGATCTGCCTGCCGGCCGGCGACGGCTTCGGCCCGTGCCGCGGGGCCCGCCTGCCCGACGTCGAGGTGTGCGACGGGGCCGACAACGACTGCGATGGACGGCTCGACGAGGTGCCCGGGGTGGGCGAGCCCTGCCAGGTGGGCACCGGCGCCTGCCGCGCCGGGGGGCGGCGGGTCTGCGACCGGGCCTCGGGCCAGGTCCGCTGCGATGCCGAGCCGGGCTTCCCGGAGCCCGAGCGCTGCGACGGGCTCGATGACGACTGCAACGGCCTGGTCGACGACCTGGCCCACCTGGGGGAGCCCTGCCGCGTGGGGGTCGGGGCGTGCAGCCGCGCCGGCAACCTGCTCTGTGGCCCCGGCGGACCGGCCCTGGCCTGCCAGGCCGTGGCGGGCGAGCCCGACGACGAGGTCTGCAACGGCGCCGACGACGACTGCGACGGCCGCATCGACGAGGCCCTGCCCGGGGTAGACGAGGCCTGCCAGGTGGGGCTGGGGGCCTGCCGCCGCCCCGGCGTGGGCCGGTGTGACGCGGCCCGGGCCCAGGTGATCTGCGACGCGCGGGCCGGCGATCCCGTCCCGGAGCGCTGCAACGGCCTGGACGACGACTGCGATGGCACCACCGACGAAGACGCCGGCGACGTGGGGGCGGCCTGCCGCGCGGGCCTCGGCGCCTGCCTGGCCGAGGGGACGCTGCGGTGCGTCGGTGGCGGCCCCCGCTGCGACGCCGAGCCCGGCGAGGAGGCCCCCGAGATCTGCAACGGCCGCGACGACGACTGCGACGGCCTCACCGACGAGGCGCTCCAGTGTGCCGCCTTCCGAAGCTGCCAGGACGCCCTCGACCGGGGCTTCGCCGCCGACGGCGTCTACCGCCTGGATCCCGACGGCGACGGCCGCGACGCGGTGGACGTCTACTGCGACCAGACCACCGACGGCGGCGGCTGGACGCTGGTCGCGAGCAGCCGCGGCAGCCCGGTCAACGACGCCCGCAGCGACTGGTACGCCGACCTGACGAGCCTCGCCCCGGCGGCCGCCCACGCCGGGGTCTGGGACGGCCTGCGCCCCCGCATCCCGGCCGAGGGCGACCTGCGCTTCGCCTGTCGCGACGCAGTCGCCCCCCGCGGCGCCCCCCTCACGGTGGACCTCTCTGTCTACGCGGTGGACTGGTACCGCGAGATCACCACCGGCACCGACGCCGACTCCTGCTTCAACGAGGCGGGGGCCGCCGATCCGCCGCCCGCTCGCCGCAACAACCGGACGGGGGAGATCCGCGCGCCGGGTCAGGGCTGGCACGCCGAGCGCAGCGCCGACCGCGCCCTGGAGGGCGAGGACGTCTGCGCGGATGTCGCTGATTTCACGATTGATTTCGAGGATCGAGGCATGGACTCCAACCAGTCGGACGGGACCGACTGGGGCGAGGATGACGGCGCCCGCAAGTGCGGCCGCAGCGGCCTGGCGACCGGCCAGTGGTTCCTCTTCGCCCGCGAGCCGCGGCGCGCGCCCCTCGCCCGGGTCGCCGTGGTGGGGCCGCTGGGCCTCGACCCGCCGCTGCGGGCCGCCGGGTTCCACGTCACGCCCTATGCCCTCGCGGCGCTGCCCCCCCGGCTCGACCTGCGCGGCTTCGACGTCGTCTTCCTGGGCCGTTACGCCGCGGCGTGGGCCCAGCTCACCCCCGACCTGCGGCAGGCCCTCGACGTCTACAGCCGGGCCGGCGGCAACCTGGTCACCGAGTGGGACGGCCTGGCCATCCTCGGCACCCGCTACCAGCCCGACTTCCGCTTCGCGGCCCAGGCCGTGGCGCCCCTCGGCTGGTTCCCCTTCGCCACCGGCGCCGGCGGCGTGCGCGCGCTCGACACGCCCATCAGCCCGGCCCTGGGGCAGGAGCGCGACCCCATCCTGCGCAGCCTGCCCATCCCCCTGCGGGGGGGCGGCGGGACCGAGGCGTTCTTCACCGTCAGCCCGCTGGATCTCGGCGTCGAGACGGGCCTCTCGACCGTCGCCACGTTCCCCGGCCTGCCGGGCGATCCGAGCTTCCCGGGCGGCTCCTGGCCCGCCGTCCTGCGCGGCCGGCGGTGCGGCGGCCACGTCTTCCTGGCCCCCTTCGACTTCCAGGATCCGCCCATGGGCGCGGCCATCGCCCAGCTCGTCGCCAACCTCGCGGCCTCGGCCAGCGCCCCCCCCGATCCGGCCCTGCCCGACGTCTGCCCGCCCTGAGCGGGGGCGGGCGGGACAAGCCTTCCCTCCCCGACCGCCTTGGCATAGCCTGGGCGCCATGAGCACGCCCATCGACGCCGACCGCGTCCTGAAGGAGCTCGAAGAGGCCGAGGCCCGCCGCGTGAAGGTGGCGGTCTGCGACCTCGACGGCATCCTGCGGGGCAAGTACCTGCACATCGACAAGCTGCGGCAGGCCCTGCGCGGGGGCTTCGGCTTCTGCGACGTGGTCTTCGGCTGGGACGCGGCCGACGCCTGCTACGACGACGCCCCGTTCACGGGCTGGCACACCGGCTACCCCGACGCCCACGCGCGCCTCGATCCCGCGACGTTTCGGCACATCCCCTGGGAGGCCGACATGCC
>JAWKQS010000065.1:0-18844 GCA_041389985.1 bacterium | reverse complement strand
GGACGCCGCCGAGCCAGACGCAGCGCCCATCACGCCGTGCGCCCAGGAGGATGATCTGGCCCCCAACCAGCGTCCCCGGCAGGCGGCGCCCATCGAGCCGGGCTTCTCGCGCGCGGATCTCTACATCTGCCCGGATCAGGCCGACTTCTTCGCGGTGGCGCTGGCGGCCGAGCAGCGCATCCGCGTGGAGCTGGCGGCGGATCCGGTGGATCGGGATCTGGATCTGGTGGTGCTGGACGCGAGCGGCGAGGAGCTGGCGGGCAGCTATGGGGAGTACGGCGAGGAGGCGCTGCGCTTCGTGGCGCCGGCGGCGGGGACGTACATCATCCAGGTGCAGAGCTACCGGGGTCAGACGGCGCGCTACCGGCTGACGGTGGCGCAGGGGTGCCGGCTGGATGCGGCGTGCGGGGACGAGCAGGTCTGCGACACGCTGGAGGAGACGTGCGCGCCGTACAGCGCGGGGGCCTGCGGGGACGACGCCCATGAGCCCGACGATCGCCACGCCCAGGCGGGGCTGCTGGGCGCCGCGGCGGTGGAGGGGCTGATCTGTCCGCAGGATCGCGACTGGTTCGCCGTGGACATCGCCGACGGTGACACGGTGGAGGTGGAGGTGGGCTTCACGGCCGGGCGCAACGTGGATCTGGTCGCCCTCGGGCCCGAGGGGCGCCTGGTGGATGCGGCGCTGGGGGACGCGAACCCCGAGCGGGTGGTCTTCTCCCATGCCCCCGCGGGCCGCTACCTGGTGGGCCTGCAGATGCCCGCCGGCGAGGCGGTGGACACGGAGTATGTGCTGTCGATGGTGGGGTCGTCGGGGGCCTGCCGCATCGATCGCGACTGCCTGAGCCTGGGGCTGCCGTCCTGCACCGACGGCGTCTGTCAGCCAGCGCCCGACGGCGGGCGGGTGAAGCCCGGGGGGCGCTGCGGGCGCGGCGCCGACTGCAGCCCGGCGTCGAGCTTCTGTCTCCAGGGGGATCCCGGCGGGCACGACAACGTCTGTACCCGGGAGTGCACGAGCGCGGACGACTGCGCCGACTTCGGGGGCGACGGCATCTGCGATCGCATCCAGGGGGCGATGGTCTGTGTGCACGCGTGCGTGAGCGACGATGACTGCGGCCTGGTGCGGCGGTGCGAGGACGGGGAGTGCAACCGCCGCGGGCGCTGCAACGGCGCCGCCGACTGCGGGCCCGGCGAGGCCTGCACCGCGACCGACTTCGGCAACTGGTGCGCGCTGGTCGAGAACCCGTAAGTCCCCGAAACCTGTCGACTTTCAGTCGTCGGCCGGGGCCTGGAGCTGGGCGTGCAGCCAGGCGCGGGCGGCGCGCCAGTCCCGCTCCACTGTCGCCACCGAGGAGCCCGTCTCGCGCGCGATCTCTTCGTTGGTGAGCCCGCCGAAGAAGCGCAACTCCACTACCCGGGCGCGGCGGGGGTCGAGCTCCGCGAGGCGCGTGAGGACGGCGTCCAGGGCCAGCACGTCCGTGAGCGCGCCGCCGTCCGCAGCCGCCGCGACGCCCGTGAGGCTGACCTGGAGCTGGCCGCCGCCGCGCTTGGCGGCCCCGCGCGCGCGGGCGTGGTCGATGATGATCTGGCGCATGGCCCGGGCGGCGAGGGACAGGAAGTGCTCGCGCTCCAGGTGCCCGGCCTGGTCGGCGACCTTGAGCCAGACCTCATGGACCAGCGCCGTGGGCTGGAGGGTGATGTTGCCGGGGACCCGCATGCGCGCGGCGGCGATGCGGCGGAGCTGCTGGTAGGTCAGATCGCCCAGATCTCGGGGAGTGTCGTCGCTCATCCTACCCAGGATAGCAGCGGTGAGACGGCCGGGAGCAAGGGTTTTGGCGGCGTGATGGGCCGTCAGCCCAGAGACGCGGCGAGCCGGAAGCCGACGCTGTTGTAGTGCTGGTCCGGGCCCCCGGCAAATCGGGTCGCGGCGCGGCACATGGGGGCGAGGGACACGTAGGAGCCGCCCCGCGTGGACCGCAGCCGCGGGTCGGTGGCGTCGGGAGGCTCCACGACCAGGCGCGCCGGCGGGGGCTCGGCCGTCCAGCAGTTGAGGCACCAGTCGCGCACGTTGCCCCCCAGCCCACGCACGCCGTAGGGGCTGATGTCGGTGGGGAACGCCGAGACGGGCTGGCGGCGTGGGGGGCCAGGCAGGCTGTGCAGCGAGGCGGCGAAGGCCGGGTCAAAGGCATCGCCCCAGGGCCAGGCGCGCCCATCCACCCCCCGCGCGGCCTTCTCCCACTCCAGCTCGTGAGGCAGGCGCCAGGGCAGCCCGGTGCGCTCGGACCACCAGGCGGCGTAGGCCATGGCCGCCCGCCACGAGATCTGCACCACCGGGTGGTCGGGGCTCCAGGTCACCCCGTCCGCGTCGACGCCGACCCGGAAGTGGCCCAGCGTATCGCGCCGATAGACCAGACCCGACTGGCCACCCACCATCTCCCGGGGCGCGGCGGCGAGGGCCTCTTCCTCCCGGCCCGCGTCGACGAGGGCGTCGAGGAAGGCGATGAAGTCGCGGTTGGTGACCGGCTGGCGCTGGAGCAGGAAGCCGGGCACGTCGACGACTGTAGGGGCGAAGCCATCCGGCGCGTCGGGATCCCCACCCGCCAGGAAGGGCCCCCCGGGCACTTGCACCGCGTCCTGGGGCAGCTGGGCGGGGAGATCGACGTGGGCCGTGTGCTGGCCGAGCCGCGCCAGCGCCAGCGCAAGCCGCGCGGGGGGGCGGTCAGGAAAATCCAGCTGGATCAGGTAGTTGCCCGCGGGAATGGTCGCATCGAACGGCGTCGCGCCCAGGCGGGTGCCGGGGACGGCGATGCGCTGGCGGTCCCGCGTCTCCCACGTCAGGAGCGTCGCGGTCGCGCCGGGCGGATCGGAGGTGAGGCGGAGCGTCGCGGCGCCCTCCAGCCAGCGGGCGTGGCGGCCATCGTCGTAGTGGGCGACGTCCTCTCGGTGGCGGGCGGCGGCAGCGGCGTCCCCGCGGCGCTCGGCGGCCTCGGCCTCGGCCTGGTGGTGGTCGGCCAGCAGGGCCCGGGCTTCGGCCAGATCGGGCGCGAGGTTCAAGGCCGCGTGGATGCGCCGCAGCCGGCTGGCCTCGGCCCGCTCGAGGGCCTGCGCCAGCGCGCGCGCCTCCTCGTCGAGGGCCCACGCGGGGCGCTTCTCGGCGAGGGAGGCATGGGGGGCCAGCACCGCGAGGCGGGCGTTGGCGGCCTGCCGCAGGCGGACGAGCCGCTCGCGCTCCGCGGCGAGGCCCTCGTCGCCCTGGACGGCCTCCGCCAGCAGCAGCCGCGCCCGCTCACGGTCCGCTGCGCCGCTCAGCCACGCGGAGAGCGTCTCCGCGAACGGGCCCGCGTCAGGCGGGCGATCGGCGGGCTCGATCGCCATCGAGCGCTCGCAGAGGTCGACCAGGTCGACGGGCAGGCCCAGGCCCCGGAGGGAGGCCGCGGGGACGAGCGCGCCCAGGGGGCCGGCGTCGGCGCCGCGGACCGGGTGCCCCGCCAGCAGGTGATAGAGAATGGCACCCAGCGTGTAGACATCGGTGGCCGGGCCGATCTGATCGACGAGGCCCAGGGCCTGCTCGGGGGCCATGTAGGCCGGCGTGCCGAGGATGGTGCCCGAGGCGGTCACCACCCGCCGCGCGTCCTCGTCGAGGCGGCGCGCCAGGCCCCAGTCCAGCACCATCACGTCGCCGAAGGGCCCGAGCATGATGTTCGAGGGCTTCAGATCCCGGTGCACCACGCCCTGTTCATGGGCGAAGGCCAGCGCGAGGGCGACCTGCCGGAGGATGTAGATGCCCGCGCGACGACTCTCGGCGTCGGGGGGCTGGCGGCGCAGGGTCTCGGCCCAGGTCTCGCCCACCACCTCGCGCATCGTGAAGTAGGAGCGGCCGTCGGGCAGGCGGCCCAGCTCGTGGATGGGCACGATGCCGGGGTGCTGGAGCTGAGCCAGGACGTGGGCCTCCGCCGTGAACCGGGCCTCCAGCGCGGGGTGCAGCTCGCCGACGATCTTCATGGCGAGGACCCGGCCCAGGGTCTGGTCGAAGACGCGCCGCACCTCGCCCATGCCGCCGGCGCCGAGCGGGCCGAGGTCGCGGTAGCGCGGCGGGAGGGCCAGGGGCGGGCCGAGCTGGCTGAGCGGAGACACGTCCAGGGGCGAGACCGAGGCGTCCACGGCCAGCAGCTCCCCGAGGGTGTCAGCCAGCCCGGAGTCCTCGAGCCGAATGCGTCCCAGCTCGACTCGCTGGTCGTCGGGATCCAGATCGAGCAGCAGCTCGAAGTGCGCCATCAGGCGGGCATATTGCTCGGCGTCGTCCGACATGACTTCCCCCACTCCCATGGCTACCGGGGCTTGTCGATGGCGACATGCATCGGGCCGCTCGGGAAGCTGGATGCGCTGATCGGGCTGAACGTCAAGGTCTTCTTGGGCAGGTAGTCGCCGGATGCCTGCCGAAACCAGCGCAGCTGGTCGCCGACCACGGCCATGTAGGCGACCACGCCGGTGTCGTCGCTGATCTTCCAGAAGAGCGCGCCGGCGGGCACGCTGGGGACCTCGGACCCCGAGGGAAACCGTCCGTTCCCCAGAGGGACGAAGCCGCCCTGGCCGCCGATGAGCGCTGGGAGGGCCTCGCTCTCCGGCTTCTCGACGCCGGGGATGAGCGAGAAGCTCTCCGTACCCTTCGACGGCCGCCAGCTCCAGTAGCCGGTATTGGGCCTCGTCGTCGAGGTCTCGCTGGTGACCGCGAGCTGCCCAAGCAGGGTGCTGCCGCTCTTGATGTTGTAGAACAACACCTTGCCGCCGGTCGCGGGGGAGATCTCCCGGCCGCTCATCTTCAGCTCGAGGCCCCGCTCCAGCACCGCGTACGGCATGGGCGGCGAGGGCTGCATTGAAGCGGCCACGACGCTGGTGCGCTCCTCCGTCACGACCAGGCGCAGGTGCGCCATCGCAGAGCGCTGGATCTCCCCCGGCTCCGCGGCGGGGAGGCGGCGCTCCGGGAGCGCCAGACTGTTGCCCTCGACGACGTGGGTCGAGCTCGGCTCCACCGCCACCGACTTGCCCTTGAGGGTCTGCCGCAAGACCGCGACCTGGAGATCGGAGTCGAACTCCAGCAGGGTGATGTACACGACCTTCGCCGAGCGGTTGTGGATGCGGTAGGTCACCTGATCGCCCGGGGACGCTGACCGCCCGGGCTCGCCGGGGTCGAACTCGGTGCCGTTCGACGACCTCACCCGGATCTCCAGCGAGACGCCCGCCTTCAGGTGCGTCGCCTCTTCGGGGGGCGGACTCTCCAGCGCCGTCCGGTAGCGGGCGAGGGCACCCAGATCACGCACCAGCGGCCCAAGATCGCCCGAGAGGGGCAGCGGCTCGACGATCAGGCGTCCATCGAGACCCACCACCGCCCACGTCCAGGCCTCCAGGGCGCCAAGCGCCGGGCAGGGCGCGTCCCAGCTGGCCTCCCGGGGGGACAGCAGGTGGACGACGACGTCCGCCCTGGACCGGTCGCTCTGGGCCAGCACCTCCAGCGACGGCCGGAGGGTCTGGCACTGCGCGACGAGGCCCTCGCGGTCCCCGGCTCTCTCGGCCGGGATGTTCAGGGCCACCCGCAGCCGACGCATGTTGGCCGGGAGGGTGGCCCGGGGCGGTACGCTCTCGGCCGAGAACACGTGGCGATCCGCGCCGCTCAGCAGGCTGACGCGCTGGCGGAGGACCGCGAGGGCGACCCGGGGGGCGACGGTCTGGAGGACGCCCTGCCAGGTCGCAGGGCCGGCCAGGCCGGCAAGCGCCCGGACGAGCTGCCAGGTCATGACACCGTGCACCCGATCGGCGGCGGGCTCATGGCCTTCTGGCGCGAGACCATCCGGCTCGCACGCCACCAGACAGGTGCCAGCCCACGTCGGCGCCTCGGCCGGCGCCTTCAGATCCAGCGCGGCGAGGACGTCGCCGAGATCGCGCGGATCGAGGGGCGCCTGCCGCACCGAGGCATCGCCGTCGCGGAGGGGGGTGCCAGCGTGACAGCAGTCCAGGATCACCGTGGGCCACGCCCCCCGCGCGACCACCGCCTGGGTGAACCGCTTGATTTCAAAGGTAAAAACATCGCGGCCAGGCCGCTCACCGCGGCCACTGTCGGCCGCGATCAGCGCGTCGAGGCCGCCCGGGCCAAACCCCACCCGCCCGCCGCGGCCGGCGAAGTAGAGGAGCACCTCGTCCCCCGGCCCGGCCCGCCGCGCCAGGGCATCGAGACCGGCCACGATGGCGGCTCGGCTGGCCGCCTCATCGAGCAGCAGCGTGAGGTCGCCGGTGGCAAACCCAAAGCGCTCGCTGAGGAGCGTGTGCATCAGCCGGGCGTCGTTGCCGGCACCCGCGAGATCCCGGGTCGAGAGGAAAGGATAGCGATCGATGCCGATGAGGAGTCCGTAGCGGGCCATGGTGATCTCCAGGTCGTGAGCGGGCCGCCAACAGCCGGGCCCGACTCAGGTACGTAAAGGGCAGCGGGATCCCCTCATCGACGCGTCACGCCGGCTGGTCGACCGCGTGGCGCGCCGAACCCGACGGCAGGCTGGCCCGCGAGAACGTCAGCGTGGCGTTGGGCAGGCGATCCCCCGTGACCGCCGAGTACCAGTGCAGCTTGTCGCCAGCCAGCATGACGTGGGCGACCAGCGCGCCGCCGGTCTTCACCGCCCAGCTCGGGTTCGACCCCGCCGACGGGATGCTCGTCACCGCGCCGAACTCCGGGTTGGTGAGCCGGACGGTGGTAGACGCGTTCATGTGGCCCAGCGCGTCCGCGAGGGCGACCTCTCCGCTGGGCTCGAGCCGGAAGTCCATCGTGCTCGCCTCGGGCAGCCACCCCCAGTACCCGTGGCTCGGACCCGTCCCCGGGTCGGGGACGGCCAGCTTCCCCTTGTACACAGTGCCCGCATAGATCTTGTAGAACAGGACCTTGCCGCCGGTCCCCGGCGAGATCTCCCGGGTGGGCTTGCCCCGGACCTGCACAACCTGATCGATGAGGGCGAAGGGGCCCGCCCCGCTGCTCGCCTGCTTCGCGCGGGGGATGAAGCCGCGGCTCCCGCGGCCGCTGTGGAAGACGCTCAAGCGCTCGGCCAGGGGGTTGTCGGCCTGACTCTGGCCGATGTCGCGCGTCCCCTCCTGCTCCAGGAAGGAGAAGTCGGCCCGCTCCCGCGTCACCAGCAGCCGGTAGGCGAGCTGGCCGATGCCGCCGCCCTCCCCCGGCTCCGCGGCCCACGGGAAGTCGTCGGGCAGGTGGAGCGGCAGGCCGTCGGCCACCTCGAAGCGCGGGTCGCGGGCGAAGTAGTCACGGGCCAGATCGAGGGTGCCGCCGGCCTCGACGAGCACCCCGTCCATGGTCGCGTCGGGGTGGCCCGCCATGGGCAGCATCGACGCGATGGCCATGTCGGTGCCGAACTCGAGCAGCGTGACGTAGACGTCCTGGTGGGTGCGGTTGTGGATGCGCATGTCGCAGAAGGTGCCCTCGGGGATGATCCCGTCGGGGGACGCCTCGCCCCGCGGCGCGATCTCCAGCGAGACCCCGGCCCGCAGCTCGGCCGACTGGTCCGGGGCGTCGGCCAGGAGCAGGCCCCGGAAGCGGGCGACCCGCACCAGATCGTCCACCAGACCCTCCACACCGGCGGCCGGCCGGGTGCGGACCGCCAGGCGGCCATCACGGCCCACGACGGCCCAGGTCTCGGCGGTGAGGGCCCCCAGGGCGGGGCACGGCCCGCCGGACTCCCGCGGGGCCAGCAGCCACGCCACCAGCTCAGCCTCGCCGTCTTCTTCAACAAGATCGAGCAGTTTCGGACGGTTGGCGCGCCGGATCTCGGCGACCAGGGCCGCCGCGCGATCCGCCGGGGCGCGCACCTGGAGGGCCAGGGCCGGGCTGGGCAGGCAGAGCTCCAGGGCCTCGGCCCGCCACCCCGCGTCCACCTCGGCCGGGGCGACCGCCCGCGCCTTGAGGGGCTCGGCGGCGGTCACCGTCACCTCCACCGGCGTCCCCGCCGTCACCGTCGGCGCCAGGTGCCACCGGGAGCCAGGCGTCACCCCCATCAGCGCGCCGCCCGACAGCACGACCTGCTCGCCCTCGCGCCCGAGGACGGCCAGGCTCAGCACCTGGGGATCGTCCTGGGCCGCGAAGACGCGGCGATCGAGCTGCCCCTCCAGGAGGGGCTGCTGGCGGGGGAAGCGGGCGGAGAGCTTCGGGGCGATGGCGCGGTACACATCGCGCCAGGAAGCAGTGCCCACCAGCGTCGCCAGGGTCTGCGCCAGGTACCACGTCAGCGCGCCATGGGCCTCGCCCGTCGCCGGATCCCGATACTCGGCCGCGAGCTGGTTGGCCTGGCAGGCGGCCAGCAGGACGACGGTGCGGGGGCCGGCGGCCGGATCCGGGGGCGGAGGCGCGGCGCGCCCGATGGCCGCCAGGCTGCGCGTCTCCTCGGGCACCTGCCGTACTCCGACCGCCGACACATCCCGCGTCACCGACCCGGAGTGGCAGCAGTCGAAGATGAGGGTGACCTGGGACGTGACCGCGTTGAGGCCCCGTACGAAGGCATCCACCTCGTAGTCCAGCACATCCCGGTTGGGGAAGCTCCCGCGGCCCGAGTCAGCGGCCACCATCGCCTCGAGGTAGCCCCCGTCCTCCAGGCCGAGGCGGGAGCCATGGCCGGCGTAGAAGACGACCACCTCGTCCCCCTCCCCGACCCGCGCTCGCAGCCGGTCCATGGCGGCCAGGATGCCTTCGCGGCTCGCGGCCTCGTCGAGCAGCAGCTCCAGCCCCTCGGCGGGGAAGCCGAAGCGGGTCGTCAGCAGGCCATGCATCAGGCGCGCGTCGTTGACGCAGCCGCTGAGGTCCTTGCCGTTGAGGCAGGGGTAGCGATCGATGCCGATCAGCAAGCCGTGGCGGCGAGGGGACTCCATGAAGACACTCCCAGGGTACTGTGGCTTCAAACGTACCGTTGAACTGTCTCAGCGGCCAGTGTCGAGCGCTACTCGATGTGATGGCTGGCCTCGGCCCGGCGGCCGCAGGGGTCGATCACCTCGACGCTGAACGTCCCGGGGGCCTGGAAGGAGTCGGCGAAGACCACGAAGCCGGGCTCCTCGATGGCCTGGTCGGCGCCGAACGCGAAGGGCGCCTCGATCAGCGCGGTCCGCGTCTCACGCCCGGGGTAGCAGTACTCATCCTCTTCGGCGCAGGGCGCGTTCTCCAGGGCGAAGCGCAGCTCCAGGCTGTGGTAGCGATCGAGCTGCGCCCCGCCGATGCGGACGCTGCCGAACAGGTGGGATCCTCCCTGGGGGCCGTACTCGATGGGCGGGGACTCGCCCTCGGCCAGGGAGACGAAGGCTTCGCGGCCGGTGCCCAGCTCGACGGTCAGGGCGGGGCCGTCGGCGCAGACGGCCGACTCCTTGAGGCCGGAGGACGCGGCGCAGCCCTGCCGGTCCTGGGTGCAGGGGCCGCCGCCACCGCCGCCGCCGTCGGTGAGGTCGTCGGCGCAGTCAGCACAGGGGGCGTCGCAGGCGGCGAGGCCGCCGGCGAGCAGCGTGAGGAGGCAGGCGACGGCGGCGGGGAGCGGGCGCATGGACTTGAGCATGGGGGATCTCCGAAGGGCGTTCACTGGCGGCTACGCAGCGCAGGCCCGCGGCCCCTCACTGCCCGCGACCAGACGCCCTAAGTTCCTGATCTTGCATCACTTCGCGACCTCGATCCGCAGCTGGCCCATCAGCCGCAGCAGGTCGGCCTGGGCGTCGAGGCCCCCCGTCGCCAGGCGCAGGTGGCCCACGTCGACGGGCTGCTGGTCCCAGGTGGCGTCCACCGAGAGCCACCCCAGCGTCACCCGCACGCTGTTCCAGGCGTGCCAGGCGAACCGGCCGTCCTGGTAGACGAGGCCCGTCTCGATGCGGGTGGGGACGCCGGCCGCGCGGGCCAGCGCGGCGAAGAGGACCGCGTGCTCGTTGCAGTCTCCCCGGCCGTTCTCCAGGACCTCGAGGGCGCTCGGGACGCCGGCCACGACCTCCTCGTCGACATGACCATGGACGAACCGGCGCAGGCGCTCGGCGGCCTCGCGGGTATCGGCGGCGTCCCCCACGACGCGCCGCGCGACGGCCTGGATGCGAGGGTGATCGGCCTGGATGAGGGGCTCGGGGGCCAGGTCGGGGTCATCGTGGGCCACCGCATCCAGGGCCAGGCCGGGCCACGCCGGCTCCCGCCGGATGACCAGCACGTCGTCCACCCGCTGCTGGCGGTCATCGTCGAGCTTCAGGCCCTCCGCGCCCTGGATGCGCAGGCGAAGCGACTTCCGGGTCGCCACGTCGTCGGGCATCCCCGCCACCGGGATGGCCGTGAGGGCCCGCAGATCGGCGCCGGCCCGGCCGGAGCGCGCCTGGACGAGCCCGAACCGCGCCTCCTCCTCCGTCTCGCGCACGGCCACCAGCCCCAGGCCCAGCTCCTGCCGCAGCAGCTCGCCCCGGGCGTTCAGCCAGGCGTCCAGGGCCATGCCCCGGCTGTGCTGCCGGATGTGGGTGACGGCGACCTGCTCGCCCAGCACGACCAGGGTGTCGGGCCCCACCACCTCGATCTCCACGGGCTCGTCGCGCTGGGTCAGCGGATCGAAGAGCTGGAGCGTCGTGCGCGCGCCCGGCGTGTGATCGAGCCGCGCCAGCAGGGGCCCGAGGGTGCTGCGCAGGACGGGGGGGCGCGGCAGCGAGAGCGCGCGCGTCACCGTCTCGCCCCCCGTCTCGATGGCCAGCGTGAGCGTCTGGCCATCCACCGTCCCCCGCCCCCCGAAGCGCGCCGGCCCCGCGTCCACGTCGAACTCGAAGGCCGAGAGCGCCAGCGCGGCGTCCAGGTGGGCGTCCACCACCAGCGCCACCTCGCCGCCCGCCGCCCCGAGCAGCCGAAACCGGGTCTCGACGCGGTAGCGCCAGCCCGTCGGCTCGCGGGCCTTCTCCAGGTGGATGTAGCCGGCCCGCTCCGCCCCCAGGTAGAGGCCGAGCCACTCCTCGCCTTCCTGAATTTCTGTTGATGAATCAAGCAGTTGCGCCCGAGCCTGCTCCGCACTCGGCGCCCGCGCCCCCCAGCGCAGGCCGATGAACGCGCCGATGAAGGCGAGCACGCACGCGAGGCCGAGGGCGTCGAAGCGGGACGGGCGGTTCACGCGCCGATCAGGCACGCCGGGGGGGCCCCGCGCAAGCCTGATAACTCGACCGTCTCCCTTGAGAACCCGCCGGGCGTCGTGCTATCCGGTGCGCCCTTTGGGGCCGACTCCAGGGCGAGGCTTGCCATGCAGCTCGATCTCTTCTCGGAAGGCGGCGGGGACGGTGGCCCGGGCCACGAAGACGCGGTGGCCCTGCACGAGGTCACCCGCTCCCGCTACCTGAACTACGCGCTGAGCGTCATCACCAGCCGGGCCCTGCCCGATGTGCGTGACGGCCTCAAGCCGGTGCAGCGGCGCATCCTCTTCGCCATGTACCGCGACTTGAAGCTGCGCCATGACTCGCGGTTCCTGAAGAGCGCCCGCGTGGTCGGCGACGTGATGGGCAAGTATCACCCGCACGGCGACCAGTCCATCTACGATGCCATGGTGCGCATGGCCCAGGCCTTCAGCCTGCGCTACCCGCTGGTGGACGGCCACGGCAACTTCGGCAGCCTCGATGGCGACTCGGCGGCGGCCATGCGCTACACCGAGGCGCGCCTGCGGCCCCTGGCCGACGAGCTGCTGGCCGAGCTCAACCAGAACACGGTGGACGAGCGGCCCAACTACGACGGCCAGCTCACCGAGCCCATCGTCCTGCCCGCCCAGATCCCCAACCTGCTGGTCAACGGCGCGTCGGGCATCGCGGTGGGCATGGCCACCAACATCCCGCCCCACAACCTGGGCGAGGTCATCGATGGCCTGGTGGCGATGATCGACCACCCGGATCTGTCGCTGGCCGAAGCCTGCGCCCTCATCAAGGCGCCCGACTTCCCCACCGGCGGCGAGATCCTCAACACCCCCGAGGAGCTGGAGGCCCTGTACGAAGCGGGCCAGGGCCCCGTGAAGCTGCGGGGCACCTGGGTCGAGGAGACCATCAACCGCAAGCGCTGCGTGGTCATCGACTCCATCCCCTACGGCCTCAACAAGTCGACGCTGGTCGAGAAGATCGCCCAGCTCGTCGCCGGCAAGGCCGTGCCCCAGCTCGTGGACGTGCGCGACGAGAGCACCGAGGACGTGCGCATCGTCCTCGAGCTGCGCCGCGGGGCCGAGCCCGGCGTGGCGATGGCCTACCTGTACAAGCACACGCCGCTGCAGCAGAACTTCAACGTCAACCTCACCTGCCTGGTGCCCACCGAGAACCCCGAGGTCTCGCGGCCCGAGCGGCTGGGGCTGCTGGCCGTCCTGCGCTACTTCCTCGACTTCCGCATGGAGGTCGTCACGCGACGGCTCGGCCACGAGCTGGCCCAGCTCCGAAAGTCGATCCACCGCCTCGAGGGCTTCGAGATCGTCTTCGACGCCCTGGACGAGATCATCGCGCTCATCCGGGCCAGCGAGGGGAAGGCGGACGCGGCGCGCCAGATGATGGCCCGCTTCCCGCTGGACGCCGAGCAGACCGAGGCCATCCTGGAGCTGAAGCTCTATCGCCTGGCGAAGCTCGAGATCCTGCTCATCCGCGAGCAGCTCGCCGAGCAGCGCGCTCGGGCCGCCGAGCTGGCGCGCCTGCTGGCCGACGAGGGTGCCCGCTGGGGCCTGGTGCGCACGGAGCTGCTCGAGATCCGCGACGCCTACCTGGACGCCCGGCGTACGCGCATCGTGGGCCCGGAGGTGGTGCCCGACTTCGATCCCGAGGCCTACATCGTCAAGGAGAAGACCTTCGTGATCGTGACGCGCCAGGGGCGCGTGAAGCGGCAGAAGGGCTTCAGCGAGCTGTCGGCCATCCGGGTGCCCGAGGGGGACGCGGTGGCGTTCGTGCTGCGCACGGACACGACCCACACGGTGGCGTTCTATACCCAGTACGGGCAGGCCTACACGCTGCGCGTGGATGACATCGGCGCCACCACGGGCTACGGCGATCCCGTGCAGGCGCGGTTCTCGTTCGCGGACGGCGAGCGCATCATCGGTGTTTCCTCTTCGGATTCAAGGCTTTACCCCGAGCCATCCGCCGAGGAGCTGGCGGCCCTGGCCGAGGACGATCCCCGCCCGCCCTACGGCGTCACCGTCACGCGGCTCGGGAAGATCACGCGCTTCCCGCTCTCGGCCTACCAGGAGCCCAGCACCCGCGGGGGCCGCAAGTTCGTGAGCCTGGCCGAGGGGGACGAGGCCGTGGCCATGTACCCGAGCGTCGGCGACGAGAACGTCTGCCTGGCCTCGGAGTGCGGGCGGGTCCTGCTCTTCGCCCTCAACGAGGTGCCCGCCAAGGGCAGCGCCGTCCGCGGCGTCAACGCCATCCGCCTCGACGACAAGGACCGCGTGCTGGGCTTCGCCCTGGCCCGCAAGAAGCGCGAGGGCCTCGTCACCTGGACGAGCCGCGGCCGCGAGCTGGTGGTGCGCGAGACGAGCTACCAGCCGGTGAAGCGCGGGGGGAAGGGCACCGAGGTCATCCGCCTGGGCAGCCTGGTCAAGTGGGACCGACCCGTCGAGATCTACGACCCGGGGGCCAGCGAGGACGACGACGCCCCGCCCCCCGAGCCGACCTGAGCGGCGGGGCCGCGGCGGGGCCCGGGCCCCGAATTGTCCTGATAAATCGCTGCTCTCTCCTTGAGCAGCGCCCGTTGGCCGTGCTACGCAGACGCGCTCGGAGGAGTGCTCGATGACCATGTCCACCCCCCCCGGCCCCGCGGCCCCAACCACCCTGCCTCCCGGGGACTACGGCGCCAGCAGCATCACCATCCTGGAGGGGCTCGAGCCCGTCCGGAAGCGGCCGGGCATGTACATCGGGGGCGTCGGCAAGGACGGGCTGCACCACCTGGTGTGGGAGGTCCTCGACAACGCGGTGGACGAGGTCATCGCCGGCTACGCCAGCACGGTGACGGTGCACCTGGAGCGCGACGGCGAGACGCTGACCATCGAGGACAACGGCCGCGGCATCCCGGTGGAGCGCCACCCCAAGGACGCCCAGGGGCGCAGCACGCTGGAGGTCATCTTCACCGTCCTGCACGCCGGCGGGAAGTTCGAGCAAGGGGCCTACCGCACCGCCGGCGGCCTGCACGGCGTGGGGGCCAGCGTCGTCAACGCCCTGTCGTCGACCCTCGAGGTGCACACGAAGCGCGGGGGCAAGCTGCACCGCCAGCGCTTCCGCCGCGGCCGGCCCCTCGGCCCCGTCGAGGTGGTCGGGGACGCGCGGGGCACCGGCACCCGGGTCCAGTTCAAGCCCGACAACAAGATCTTCCCCCAGACCGGCTTCGACGCCGAGGTCATCGCCCGCCGGCTGGAGGTGAAGAGCTACCTGCACAAGGGCCTGAAGGTCGTCTTCAAGAACGACACCGCCACCGACAAAGACAAGCGCGTCGTGGAGTTCAAGCACGACGGGGGCATCGTCGAGTACCTGGACGACCTGCTGCGCGTGCGCAACCGCCGCCGCATCCTCGACCAGCACTTCACCTTCGAGCGCGACGACGACGAGGGGCGCATCGAGATCGCCCTGTGCTGGACGGAGGCCACCGACGTCGTGGCCCACTCCTTCGTGAACGGCATCCCCACGGCGGACGGCGGCACCCACGAGTCGGGCCTGCGGGAGGCCATCAACCGGGCCGTGCGCGGCTACATCGACACCCATGAGCTGGTGCCCCGCGGGGTGACGCTGACGCCCGAGGACATCCGAGAGGGCCTCACGGCCACCCTCAACCTCTTCATCACCGACCCCCAGTTCCAGGGCCAGACCAAGGACAAGCTCAACAACCCCGAGGTCCGCGGCCTGGTCGCGGGGGCCGCGCGCCCCGCCCTCGAGCTCTGGCTCAACCAGAACCAGACCCAGGCCCAGTCCATCGTGACGCGGGTCATCCAGGCCGCCCGCGCCCGCCAGGCCAGCCGCGCCGCCGCCAGCGCCGTGCGCCGCGCCAGCCCCATGAACCGCCGCCTGAACCTGCCCGGCAAGCTGGCCGACTGCACCAGCAGCGAGCCGGGCGAGACCGAGCTCTTCCTCGTCGAGGGCGACAGCGCCGGCGGCTCGGCCAAGCAGGGCCGCGACCGCCAGACCCAGGCCATCCTCCCGCTGCGTGGCAAGGTCCTCAACGCCGAGCAGGCGGGCGACCGCAAGGTGATGTCCAACACCGAGCTCTCGGACATCGTCCAGGCCCTCGGCTGCGGTGTCGGCAAGGACTGCGACCCCAGCGCCCTGCGCTACCAGCGCGTCATCCTGCTGATGGACGCCGACAGCGACGGCCACCACATCTCGACGCTCCTGCTCACCTTCTTCTACCGGTACCTGCGCCCTCTCATCGACGGCGGCCACGTCTTCCTGGCCCAGCCGCCGCTCTACCGCGTCGACATCGGCAAGCAGACCTTCTGGGCCGCGGGCGACGCCGAGCGCGACGCCCTCATCGAGCGCCACGCCGGCAAGGGCAAGGTGGAGATCCAGCGCTTCAAGGGCCTGGGCGAGATGATGCCTGCCACCCTCTTCAAGACCACCCTCGATCCCCTGCGGCGCCGGCTCTTGAAGGTCACCATCCCCGACGACGCCCGCCTGGAGACCGAGAACACCATCACCGACCTGATGGGCAAGGACGCCTCGGCCCGCTTCGACTTCGTGATGACGCGGGCACACGAGGCGGAAGAGCTGGATATCTAAGCGAAATCAGGCCAGCCAACCGAGGTGATCCGGGCAGCCGGTGCTCAGGGGCTCTTGATCAGGAAGGGCGTCGAGAAGTCCTGGTCGCCGGGGCCCGCCGGGCCGGTGGCGCGGGCGACCACCAGGTAGTAGCCCTCGGCCAGGCCCTTCGGCACCTGCCAGTCGACGGCCTTGATGCCGCCCTTGTAGGGCTCGATGGTCACGGTCTGCTTGCCCGAGCCGGCGAGGGCGCCCTGCTCGCAGCCGTCGCTCGGGGAGGTCATTCCCTTGCACGGGTACAGCCAGAACTCCGCCTTGATCTGCGCCCCGCTGTCGCCCTTGACGTTGGCCTGCATGTCCGGCGGGTTGCCCGGCTCGAAGGGACCGCCGCTGGTGGGGCCGGTGAACTTGATCGACGGCGGCTTGCCCACCGCCATCTCGACCGTGTCGCCCCCGCCCTTGCCGACGTCGTCACCGAGGGGCGTGACCCCCTCGGGCTGCTCCGGGAGCCCGGCCTCGGCGGGGGCCTCGGCGGGCGCCGCCTCGGTGGGCGTCGCCTCCGCCGGCGCCGCTTCGGCGGGCTCGGGCTCCGGGGCGACGAGCTCGGGCGCCGGCTCCTCGGCCAGCGGCTCGGGCTCGCCCTCCTGGGCCAGGGCCATGTGGGCAGAGAACACCGAAATCATGATGAAAAGCAGCTTCCCCATGAGAACCTCGATGATCGGGCGGTCAGTTCGTTGATGCTGCCGGCGTGCGGCGAACGCGATGACGCACGCCGCTCACGGCTTTCTCGCGATTTTTTTTCGGCACCTCGTCGCTTCACTGGCCAGGCGCGCGCCGACCAGCGAAAGATCCTGATATCCAGGACAAATCAGGCCCTCCGCTGCTTCACCACTTGATCTCCCATTCCTCCCGCGGGCTAGTCTCCCCGCCGGAGGTCGCCATGCACGCACAGGAGCACGGGAAGGCCGGGCCGGTGACGACGCCGACCACAGCGCCGGCGACGACGCTGGATCCCACCCAGGAGGGGGCCCGGGGTCAGGCCGCCGAGCTGCTGCCCGAGGGCGGCGGCGAGGGGGTCCGCCGCATGTTCACGTGGTCGGGGGAGGTGGAGGTGCGGCCGGGGGTGACCGAGACGGTCTACCTGGGCAAGTACTACTGGCAGCACCTGCCGGCCGGGCGGCTCGATGAGTACCAGCGGCACGCCCAGACGCCCAACGGCTGGTTTCGCATCACGAAGACCCAGTACGAGATCCAGCACGGGGCGACGAACCGGCACGGAGAGGTGACGCGGCGCGCGCACCCGGAGGCCTGGACGACGGTTCTGGCCGGGGGCACCGACGGGGCGGTGGTGCGCACGCCCATCGAGTTCCTCAACGAGCACCGCCGCGATCCCGAGGGGGGCGGGACCTTCGCGCTGACCAGCCAGACGGACTGCGACGTGGAGCTGGTGCTGGATCAGCCGCTGAGCGCCGACGCCGATGTGGTGCTGGAGGCGCTCGGGACGGACGATGTGCAGCGCACGCTGGCCACGCTGCATGTGCCGGCCGGGCAGACGGTGGCCCAGGGCCACTACACGCTGCTGCCGGGCGAGGCGCTGCGGGTGCGGTTCCTGGGCAGCGAGACCACCGGCGTGACCCTGAGCGGCATCACCCGCGTCCGGCTGGGCGAGGGCGGGCCCTTCGCGCCCGACACCCTCGACCTGTACGGCACCGAGGTGCCCCAGGCGGTGGATCTGGACGCGATCGCGACGCTGCTGCGGTAGTACCATGCCCGCCTTTCTCGGCCTGGAGGGCGACGATGGCGCGGTATGGGCGGGTGGTGCTGGCGGCGGTGCTGCTCACGGGGTGCGTCGTGGACGAGTCGGCCAGTGGCGACGACGCGGCGGTCTCGGGGGTCGACCGAGACGGGGACGGCTTCTCGGAGGCACAGGGTGACTGCGACGACGCCGATCCCGCCCGCCACCCGGGGGCGCTCGACGTGTGCGAGGACGGCATCGACCAGGACTGCGTGGGTGGCGATCGCCCCTGCGCGCTGCAAGACGACGACGCGGATGGCTTTCCGGTCAGCGAGGGCGACTGCGACGACACCCGGGCCGATGTGCGCCCCGACGGGGTGGAGATCTGCGGGGACGGCATCGATCAGGACTGCAGCGGGGCCGATCTGGACTGCGCGGACGCCGATCAGGATCGGGACGGCTTCTCCACCAACGCGGGGGACTGCGACGACGCCGATCGGCTGCGGACGCCCGGGCGCATCGAGACCTGCGGCGACGGGATCGACCAGGACTGCGACGGCCGCGACCTGCCGTGCAACGAGGTGGACGAGGACGGCGACGGCCTGAGCGCCGCCGACGGGGACTGCGATGACCAGAACCCGCGCGTCTACCCCGGGGCCCCCGAGCGCTGCGGCGACGGCGTGGACGATGACTGCTCCGGCGGCGACGCGGCCTGCGTGGACGATGACCGCGACGACGATGGCGTCCCCGACGCCGACGACGTCTGCCCGGACGTGTGGGACGTGCAGCAGGCCGATCGCGACGGCGACGGGGTGGGCGACTTCTGCGACAACTGCCCGGCCGTGGCCAACCCGGGGCAGGCGGACGCCGACGGCGACGGCCGCGGCGACCGCTGCGACAGCGGGGTGGATCAGGACGGGGACGGCCTGAGCGGCGAGGCCGGGGACTGCGATGACGGCGATCCGACCGTGTTCCCGGGGGCCCGTGAGACGTGCAACGGCCGCGACGACGACTGCAACGGCTACCCCGACGACGGCTGCGCCAGCGACCTGCGCACCCCCCTGGCGGTCTTCCCGGAGGGGCCGGTGCTCATCGGCAGCCAGGACGCCGATCCGGCGGCGTGCGCCCGCGACTTCGGCAGTGACGAGAACTGCGACGAGGTGCCGCAGCAGGAGATCACCCTGAGCGCGTTCGCCCTCGAGGTGCACGAGGTCACCAACATCCAGTACCGCGACTGCGTGGAGCGCGGGCCCTGCCGCGCGCCGGTGGAGGTGGCGGGCACGCCCTCCGCGGCCTGGTACGCCGATCCGGCCCGGGCCAACCACCCCGTGGTCTGGGTGGATCAGGGCCGGGCGACGACCTACTGCCACTGGGTCGGCG
>JAWKQS010000064.1:0-19163 GCA_041389985.1 bacterium | reverse complement strand
GTGGTCGGCGGTGATGACGACGGTGGCGTCGAGGCCGCTGTGGTCCAGGTGGGCGAGGACGCGGGCGAGCCAGGCGTCCATCTGGCGGACGCCGGCGGCGTAGAGGCGCTGGACGAGGTCGCGGTCGGCGGGGTCGAGGGTGAAGTCTTCCCGGGGGACGATGAAGCCGGTGCCCACGGAGTCGCGCAGGCGGGCGGGCACGTCCTCGACGCCGAAGAGGCGGCGAAACTCGACGGCGGGCCAGTAGGGCAGGTGGACGTACTTGTAGTGGTACCAGAGGAAAGACGGGGACTTGCGCGCGGCGGCGTCGGTGATGGCGTCGAAGATGACGGGGTCGTCGGGGCCCGTGGGCGAGGGGGGCGCGGTGTCCTCGGGGTAGCCCAGGTGGTGGTAGTTCAAGACGCGGTTGAGGTAGCAGAGGTCGGGGACGTGGGCGCCGTGGTCGCGGAAGACCTGCGCGAGGCCGACGCTGTCGCGCCGGGGCGCGTCCCAGGCGTGGTGGACGCCGTGCTGCAAGACGGGCTCGCCGGTGAAGAGCGAGACGAGGGCCGGGGACGTCCAGGGGCCGTTGGCCGAGAGCCGGGTGAGGCGGGCGTGCGGCCGCCCGGCCAGGCTGGGCAGCAGCGGGACGCCGGCGAAGGCGTCGGCGAAGTCGGCGCGCCAGGCGTCGATGGTGAGCAGGATGAGGCTCCTCATGGATCTCCTCGCCAGCGGGCGCGGCCCGCGTCGAAGCGCGCGACGGCGTCGCGGTAGCCGGCCATGACGCCCAGATCGAGGACGGGGCCGGGCAGCAGCAGGACGTAGAGCAGGCCCTTCGCCGCGAGCTCGGCCAGGATGGGCAGCAGGCGCGCGTCGTCCAGCGGGCCGGCGTCGAGCAGGGCCAGGTGGGCGGGGCCGCGGACCTCGGCGAAGACGGTGTGCCACTCGCCCTCGGCGCCATCGACGGCGGTGACGCGGGCGCGGCCGTCGCCCAGGTCGGCCAGCTCGACGCGGGCGGAGCGGCCCATGCGCGTCGAGTCGCGGCGGGTGGCGGCGAACCAGGTGGCCTCGGGCACGGTCGCCGCGGCCGCGAGCAGGCGAGAAAGCCCCGTTTGATCAGGTAGATAGACGTAGTCGGGGTACAGGACGGCGTAGCGATCGCCGCGGCGGCCGCGGTCCACGGCGTCCAGCGTGCCCCGGGGGACGTCCTGGGTGGCGAAGGTGACGCCGGGCGCGCGGTGGGCGACGTGGGCCGCCAGGTCGGCCTTGCCGGGGCTGACCACGACCGTCGCCGTCGCGCCGGCGGCCGCCACCTCGAGCAGGGCGGCGTCGATGGCGGGCCGGCCGCCGAGGGGCAGCATCTCCTTGGGGCAGGCGTCGGTGAGGGGGCGCAGGCGCGTGCCCAGCCCGGCGGCCGGGATGACGACGTGCATCAGGCGTACTGCTCCGGCGCCAGCGCGTGCACGGCGCCCGCGGCGTCCACCCACTCCACGGCGGCGGCGCCGGGGGCGTGGACGCGCAGGCCCCGGGCGGGATCCCAGGCCACGTCGACGGGGCCGGCGAGGCTGGGCAGGCCCTCGACCGCGAAGGGGGCGTCCCACCAGGCGGGCAGCAGGCCGGCGCACAGGCGCAGGCGCCGGCCGAGGGCGCCATCGGCCTCGGGCAGCTCCAGCACGAGGGCCTGGCGCAGCAGCATCAGGGCGACGCCGAGGCCGCCGACGCAGGGATCGCTCTGGGAGAGCCGGCAGCCGGGCAGGCTGTGCCAGCCGGGATCGGGTAGCAGGTTGATGGGGCCAACCTCGCGGAACGTATGGACTTCCCGGTCCATGGCGGCGGTGAGCAGCCCCAGCAGGCCGGCCTGGAAGACGCCGCGCCGGCCCGCCCGCAGGGCGTTCTGCAGGTACCCATGGCAATACACGGCGTCGATGCCATGGCCGGTGCCCCAGCCATCGAAGCGCGGCAGCCCGAAGAACAGGCGCCCCTCGCGCTCCACCTGGGCGTCGATGCGCGCGGCGCGGGCGTCGCCGGGGGCGAAGAAGTCCATGGGGTCGAGGATGCCGCAGGCCATGAGCTGGTAGTAGTCGACCGGGTCGTCGCCGCCGCTGTGCAGGGGCTGCTGGTCGCCGGCGCGCACGGCGTCGAGGGCGGCCAGGATGGCGGCGCGGTAGTCGGCCAGGTCGGCGGTGGCGTCGAAGCCGGCCAGGCGCGCGGCAGATCGCAGCCCGCAGAAGGCGACGGCGTTGACGTAGAGGCTCTGGGTCGGGAAGTCCAGGTCGCCCCCGAAGCGGAATGGCGGCAGCAGACCCGGGAAGGTGCGCCAGCCGCCGGGGCCGCGCTGGCCCGTCTCGGCGGCCGTCTTGCGGCGCTCGGCCTGGATGCGTCGGCCCAGGCCCTCGATCAAGGCCCGCTCGCCGGCGTCCAGGTCGGCGAAGGCGCGCCCGCCGAGGCGCAGCAGGTGCTCGAGCTGCCAGGGCGTCAGGCCAGCGCGCAGGTCGTGCAGGTAGTGCTGGGGGGCCAGGTGCTCGGGGGTCAGGTACGTCGCGCGGGCGCAGGCCAGGGCCGCGTCGGTGAGGCCCCAGTACGCAAGGCCGCGAAACAAATAGTCTTCTTCCAGGCCGAACACATCGCCGGCGTACACGGAGGGGAAGAGGCCGTAGGCGACGCGGTGGCCGGCCTGGACGAAGAGGCTGGCCTGCACGAGCAGCGGGTCGAGGAGCGCGCGCCAGGGGCCGTCGCCGACGCGGCGGGGGGCCAGGAAGGCGGCGGTGGCGGCGCGCAGATCGGGGCCGCCCGCGGCATCGGCCAGGGGGACGCGCAGCGTGAAGCGATCGGCGCTGACGGCGAGGCGGTGTTCGTGTCCAGCAGCGCGCCAGGCGGCCGGGGCGTCGACCATTGCGGCGGGGGCGGGACCGTCGCGCAGCGCGAAGCCGGTGGCGTGGGCGAAGGCGACGTCGGCGCGGCCGGTGACCTGCAGGACGAGGGCGCCGGGCTCGACGCGGGCCTCCACCTCGCCATGCTCTGAGAAACACTGGAGAATCGGCGCGTCTGGGGCCCAGCGGCGGGTGCGCGGTGGGGCCCAGCGGCGGCCGTCGACGGTGAGCGCCAGGTGCAGGGTGTCGGCGTGCAGGCCCGTCGGCACCGCGAAGCTGCCCGAGGGCAGGACGCCCACGCGGGGGTCGCGGCCCGGGACGCCCAGGCTGGCGGCGTGGCGCAGCGGGTGGGTGACGGCGGCGGCGGCCGCCAGGGTCAGCTCGCCGGCCTGGACGAACCGGGCGTCGCCGTCGGCAGGGAGCGGGGCCGGCGTCGCCAGCGCGGGCGCGATGGGCGTCCCGGCGACGGGCCCCAGCGTCAGGGCCTCCAGTGCGAGGGCGTGGGGGGCGTCGGGCAGCAGGATGGCGACGCGGCGGCCGAAGGCGGGGCGCGTGGGGCGCAGGCCCACGGTGACGTGGCCCGCGACGGCCCCGGCCTCGGCGGCGTCGAGCAGGCGCTCGCACGGGACGACGCGGTCGTCCACCCACAGCACGGGCCCGGGGCGGGCCAGCCAGGCCGCGAGGGCGGCGGGCTGGCCGGCGTCCCCCGCGCGGCGCAGGCGCAGGCGCACCCCGTCGACGCGCTGCCAGGGCACGGTGGCCTGGAGCTGCAGCGCGTCGCTCACGTCCAGGCAGGTGGCGGCCGAGCCATCGGTGGCCAGGGGCATCCGCGGGCGGTGCCAGGCCCCGTCGCGCAGGACGTCGACCGGGAAAACCGGTGTGGTTTCAGATACCTGGATGGACAGGGCGCAGAGCCGCAGCACGCCGGGCCAGGCGTCCGAGCCCCGGGCCTGCTCCACGACGACGCCCGTCGCGTCGAGGGTGGTGGCGAGGTCGATGGCATCGGCGTCGGCTGCGCCCCAGTCGGCCAGCCAGATCACCCCCGCCGGCGTCTCGGCGCCGACGCGGAGGCGGGTGGGCCGATAGCCCGCGCGGAAGCGCAGGCGCACCTGGCGCAGGGCCACCGGGTTCGACCACCGCACCCCCGCGCGGTGCACCCGCCCGGGGTCGTCGACGGTGCGGACGTCCTGGTGGGAGAGCTCGCGGTTGGGCACGTCGGGGCTGTAGAGCGCCCAGAGGGACGAGGCCGGGTGCACAGCGTCGGCCCAGGGGGTCGGGTCCTGGGGCCAGCTCATGGCGCGGCGCTCCGGCGGGCCTGGTCGCCGCGGCGCAGGGCGCGCCAGCAGGCGAGAGCGGAGGTGGCGAGCAGGGTGGCGGCGACGCCGGCCACGTCCCACCGCAGGATGAGGGCGGCGCTCGTCCCCACGACGAGGGCGGCGCAGAAGACGATGCCGGCGAGGACGAGGGCCAGATCGGCGCGGTGCTCGTCGCGGCGGCTTCCCATGGCGACGGGGCCCCAGAATCCGGGCGGGCGGACGGTGGCGTGGAAGCGCTGGAGCACGTCGCGGGGCTCGGGCCGCGTCAGCAGGCTGGCGATGACCACGGCTGCCGCGCCGCTGGCGAAAAGCACAAGGAATCCCTGCCAGTACGGCTGGTCCTTGAAGCCCAGGGGGAACCAGACGAGCCAGGCCAGGGGCACGCCGCCGATGAGGCCCGCGATCTCGCCCCAGATGTTGATGCGCCACCACACCCAGCGCAGGAGGCCGAGGGGCAGGACGAAGAGGCCGAGCACGGAGTTGATGAAGTTGAGCCAGTCCGCATCGATCTCGCCGATCAGGACGCGGGCCCAGAGCCAGGCGATGCCCGTGAGCAACACCGTGACCACACGGCACACCCAGACCTGGGCCCGGGCGCTGGCGTCAGGCTGCACGTGGCGCCGCCAGAAGTCGTTGAAGACGTTGGCGGCCATGAAGTTGAGGTAGGTGTCGATGGTGGACATGTAGCCCGCCACGACGCCCACGAGGATGAGGCCCAGGAGGCCCGGGCCGGCGTGCGTCTGCACCAGGTGCGCCCAGACCGTCCCCGCCTCGTCGTCCGGCAAGAGCGCGATGGCGGCGAAGCCGAGCACGGCGAGGGGGGCGACGCGGACGGCCAGGTTCAGCACGGCGCCGAAGATCTGGCCGGCGGCAGCGTGGCCCTCGCTCTGGGCGGCCAGGGAGCGCTGCACAGTGACGGAGCGGGTGCCGGCGACTCCAACGACGCCCATGAGGGCCAGGGCGGCGAAGGTCAGGGGCTCGACGGCGAACTTGCCGAAGCGGGGATCGTCAACGGGCGGCCACAGCGCCAGGAACTCCGGTCCACGGTGGGCCTCGACGCTGGCGATCATCTGCGCATAGCCGCCGGCCGCGTCCACCAGGACGACGGCGAGGGCGATCTGCCCGACCGTCAGCAGGATGAACTGGGGCACGTCGCTGTAGGCCACGCCGAAGAGGCCGGAGGTGAGGGTGTAGAGCATGGAGCCGCCGCAGAAGACGGCGAGCACGACGTCGGGGTGCCAGCCCAGGAAGGGGGCCATGACCTGCGCGAAAGACTGGAAGACGTAGCCCAGCACGAGGGCGCCGCCGGCCAGGGGGCCGTACAGGGCGTAGACGCCGCGGTAGCGGGCGGCCGCCTTGCCGCTGTAGCGGGCCTCGTACAGGGCGCCCGCCGAGACGAGGCCGAGGCGGCGCCAGTAGCGGGCCCAGACGATGGCGATGGGCACGGCGAAGACGGCGCCGATCCAGAAGAAGCGGTGCAGGCCGATGAAGCCCCCGGTGAAGACGACGAGGACCCAGAAGGCGTCGGCCCCGGCGGCGGAGGCCACGTCGGAGAAGCCGATGACCCACCAGGGCAGGCGGCGGCCGGCCACGAGCCAGTCGTCGGCGCTGCGGCCGGCGCGGCGCGCGAACCACGCGCTGATGCCGAGGATGAGGACCCCGTACGCGGCGATGACGATCCAGTCGAGGGCGGCCATGGGGGCCATGGTACGCTGCTTGCGTCGCGCCGCGCACGGATCGTCGACCCGCCCGAGGCGGCGGGGCCAGGGGGTGCAGAGATGAAGACGCTGTGGATGGGGCTGCTGCTGGCCCTGGCCGGTTCGGCCCTCACCGCATGCGGGGGGACGCCCGACCGCGTGGACAAGGACGGCATCCGCCGCAACGCCGACGATGCCGACCGGGATCTCGACCGCGAGTCGGCCCGCAACCAGGAGGACACGAGGCTGTGATGAAGTCGCTCAAGAGCATGATGTTGCTGGGGTTTCTGGTCGGTGGCGGGGCCTTCACCACGGGCTGTGGCGGGGATCAGATCAAGCACCAGGGAGGCACGGCGAACTCGCCTCAGTGGGTCAACCAGGGGGCGGCCGCCTTCAAGGACAAGGCCTTCTACGGGGTGGGCGTCGCGAGCAACATCTCGTCCATCAGCCTGCGGCGCTCGACGGCCGATGCCCAGGCCCGCGCCGAGCTGGCGCGGGTGTTCACCAGCCGCGTGCAAAACCTGCTGAAGAACTACGAGGCCAGCACCGGCGACGGCGACAAGGAGGCCGCCGAGGCCCACCGGCAGGAGGCCACCAAGGTCTTCACCGAGATGGAGCTGACCGGGGTCGAGATCGTCGACCGGTACTATGACATGGAGCAGGCCAGCCAGTACGCCCTGGCGCGGCTCGAGCCCGAGGCCTTCGAGGGTCAGCTCGACCGGCTCGACCGCCTGAGCGCCCGGGCCAGGGAGGTCATCCGGGCCAACGCCCGCAAGGCCTTCCAGGAGCTCGACGAGGAGTCGGCGAAGCGGGCGGCCCAGGCGGCCGAGTAGGCAGCCCGGGGCCGCCTGGCCCGTGGACTTCCCGGTTTGCGCTGGCGTGGCGCTGGCGGGCTGTGGTGTGGTAGGCGCACCGAGCACCCTCACCGGAGGCACGCCCCATGATCGGCATCGCCCTCAATGCCCTGAAGGTCGGCGACATCATCGTCGACCGGGCGCCCAACGCAGCCTGTCACTCCCTGGTCGTCGTCGCGACGGGGAACGATCCCCGCGTCGTCCACGTGGACACCCAGATCGTCGAGCAAGATCTGAGCGCGGCCCGGGGGAACGGCGGGGAGCTGTTCGCGTTCCGCATGCGGCACAACCCCCATGTCGACGTCGACGCGGTGAGGACGCTGGTGGGGACGTTCGCTCGGGCCTGGGCGGGGCAGCCGACCTACTACGGCTCGTTCCCGAGCAACCAGCAGGTGCAGGGCGCCAACCGGTTCCAGGGCACGCAGGCGGCCCGGCAGTCGGGGATCATCCCGCCGCTGGCCTATGACGCCCTCTTTCGCATCCTGAAGTGGGCCACCCGCGCCGAGCGGGGTGAGGCGTTCTCGGAGCATCGCGGCACGACATGCTGCGCGTTTCTTCTGGCCACCTACCAGGCAGCGTGCGTCACGGAGTACATCCACACGACCTCGGGTCGTCAGGAGGGATTCTGCCGGGCATGTTCACGGATCTGCGCAACAACCGCGCGGCCCGGCCCGCGCCCCAGGGGCCCGGCGTCCAGCTCACCGACGCTCGCATGGGGTGGCAGCACACCTTCCAGCCGAACCAGGCGCTCATCCAGAACAGCAACCGCGGGAGCAGCCAGGGGCCCATCAACAATGCCATCAACCAGCATGGCATCGACGCGGTCTGGAAGAGCGTCGCCGGCAAGGCCCTCGGCTGGCCGAAGAACCAGCAGCAGAATGTGACGGGACTTCAGCAGCTGCTGACGCCGGCGCTGTTCTGTGATGTGAAGTACTCGGCGGCCACGCTGCTCATCAACCGGCTGGCCGCCAACGGGTGGAAGCAGCTGTAAGGTCCTGGAATCCTGGCGAAAATGCCGGGCTGGTCAGTCCGGCGGGGGCCACTCCCCCTGCTCCCAGCGCATCCAGTTCTCGAGCTCGAAGTCGTCGTCGTCCTCGGCGTCGGCGTCCTGGGCGGTCTCCTGGATGTCCTTGGTGTCGTCGAAGCGACCGAAGACGCCGTGCTCGATGCTCGATCCCTGCTTCTCGGCCAGGTCGCGCTCGGCGGCGGCGTCCTTGAGGCGCTCCTTGCGGGCGTCTTCGTCGGAGAAGCCCTTGACCTTCTCGTCGACCTCGAAGGCGCTGCGGGCTTCTTCGATGGCCATGGAGGTCAGGAGCGCGATGGGGTGCCAGGTGTAGACGAAGCGGTCCTTGGGCAGGCTGGCGTGGTCGGTGACGCCCTTGTCCCACCAGAGGAAGGGGCGGATGCGCTTGAGGTGGCGCTCGGCCTTCTCGCGCAGGGCCCACTCGAAGTCGACGCCGCCGCCGAAGAGGCCGCTGAAGTCGGTCTCGTCGCTGTACTCCGTCACATGCCGGGCGGCGAGCCAGCGCAGGTCCTCCGCGCGGCGGTTGCTGGCGTAGAAGTCGCGGACCTCGGGGGGTGCGAGGGGGTAGCCGCCGTCGATGAGCCCCTGCAGCTCGGCCGGGTCTTCGGTGTAGCGCTTCCAGACGTGGCGCGAGTTGCAAAGCAGGCCCGGGTCGTCGTCGGTCTCGTCGAGCTCGAAGGTGCCGTCGGTGACGAGGGGCTTGGCAGAAAGCAGTGCGAAATCAACGAGATCGGCGATGCCTTCGCCGTCGGGATCGGGGCTGAAGCGGCCCACGTGCCCGAGCAGGTCGCCCGCCTTGACCGGCACCTTGATGAGGGCGACGAGGCCCGACTTGAGGGCGACGGCCCCCTCGGCCGAGGTGAGGGGGCGGCCGTCGGAGTCGGGCAGGCCGGCGGGGCCGTCCTGGGCCTCCAGGTCCTGCATCCACTTGAGGTCGGACTCGCGGCCCAGCTTCTCGGCGTCGAGGTGCGAGATGACCGTCCAGAAGGCGCGCTTGACGTCGCGGATCTTGAGGTCGTGGCGCAGCAGCACCATGTTGGGGCTGCCCATCTTCTCCCACTGGCGACGCGGGATGTTGCGGGCGGCCACGATGACGCCGTCGGCGGGGGCGAGGACCGGGACGCGGTTCTTCTTCTCGTCGATGGCGGGCGTGACCAGGTGCACCCCGGAGTGCCAGGCCTGGTTGACCCCCACGGGGAAGAAGCCGCCGTCGCCCGTCTCGATGTGGCGGAAGTAGGCCTCGGCCTGGGTCTTGGCCTCGCGCTTGGGGACGTGGGCCAGGTTCCTGGCCCCGGGGAGGGTGACCGGGAAGAAGAACCGGTTGCCACGGATGCCGATGAGGATGCGTTCCCAGTCGAAGCCGGGGCCGGGATCCCACTTGTTGGCGGAGATGTGCTGGTGGCCGACGACGCCGGGGAAGTCGGTGTTGACCAGCTTGTTGCGCACGACCTTGCCCGCCTCGTCGACGGGGGCCTGGCGGCGCAGGTTGAAGAAGCCGATGAGGCCCTCCAGGACCGCGAGCAGCGACTCGTACTGGGCTTCGGTGTAGCCCAGGCTCTTGACCTTGCCGCCGTTGATCAGGCCCTCGAAGAGGCCGCGCTGCTGGGCCTCGGCCAGGTCGACGCGGCCGGGCTTGACGGGGTTGCACAGGTCGATGCCGATGCTCTCGCCGTTGTGGGGGTCGCCCGCGTGCCACGCGATGTCGGAGAGCGCGAGCGGCTGCCAGATGGTGCCATCATGGTCGATCATGATGTGCGTCGAGAGGTTGCGCTGGACGAGCACCTGGAAGCAGCCGGCGCTGGTGGGCATGCCGTCGTGGTGGAGGACGACGCGCTTGACCATGGAGCGGCGCTTGCCCTGGGCGGTGGCCTCGGAGTCGCCGCCGCCCGTCAGCTCGGTGAGCACGTCGCGCAGGCGCGTGAAGCGCCGCCGGGCGTCGCCGGGGGCGTAGAAGCTGGGGACGCGCGGATCCGTGTCGTGCTCGCGGTAGGTGAAGACCCGGCGGCCGATGTCGATGCGGGCGTCGCCGGCGAAGATGAGGAACGTGCTCACGTGCTCACCTCGATGCCGAAGACGAACTCGGTGTCGCCCACACGGATGAGATCTCCCTCGTCGAGGATGACCTGGTTGACGCGCTCGCCGTTGACCCAGGTGCCGGTGTCGGTGTTGAAGTCCGTCAGGATGAACTCATCGCCGCGGTCGCGGATGCCGCAGTGCTGGCTGCCGACGCCCCGATCCATCACATGCACGTCGCAGGTCGGGGCGGAGCCGATGGAGATGATCTCCTGGTCGAACCGCAGGGCCTGGCCCACGAAGTCGCCGTTGCGGCCGGTGAGGCGGAAGCGCATGGGGCGTACCTGGGCGAGCTGGGCCGCGCAGAACATGCACTGCGTCCAGCCCGGCATCATCAGGTTGCCGCAGACCGCGCAGGGCTTGCGGGCGGCGAGGGCGGCGTCACGGGCTTTCTTGGCGGCGTCGCGGGCTTTGCGGCGCTTCTTGACGGCCTTGACCAGGATGATCAGGACGATGAGCAGCGCGACGAGGCCCAGGCCGATCCAGATGAGGAGGCGCGCCCACCAGGGCAGGCCCTCCCACAGGTTGCTGATCCAGTCGGAGATGCGGGCCCAGAAGCCGAGCACGTTGCCGACCCGGGCAGAGTAGGCGAGGGACTTGTCGGAGCCGCCCGTCGGGAGCTGGACGGTGACCGCGAACTCGGCGGTGTCGCCGCGGCGCAGGCCCTCGGCGTCGAAGGTGAGGACGTAGCGGTTCTGCAGCTCCTGGGTGGCCTCGGTGAAGAGCTTGGGCAGGTCGCGGATGGTGTAGGCGCGCCGGAAGGTGCCCCCCGTCTTGCGGGCGATGACCTCCAGCACGCGCCGGTTGACGAAGACCTCGTGGTCGGGCTCGTCGGCCCCGCCCGCGCCCTCGGCGTCTTCGTCCTCGACGGCCGAGGCGGGCGGGTCGATGTAGAAGGCCATGATGCGGACGCCGCGGCGGCGGGCCATGCCCACCAGCCAGCGCATGCGCTCGGTGCGGTGGCGCGGATCGCCCAGGTCGCCATCGGCGATGACGAAGAGCACGCGATCTTCGGGGAACGGCGTCTTCTCAGCCCAGATCTCGGGCTTGCCCTCCCACTCCTCGGGCTCCAGGCCCTCCTTGAGGGGGAAGGCCAGCAGCGCGGTCTTCATGGCCTGGTAGAGCTGCGGCTTCTGGCCCTCGGCCTGGATGCGGGCCAGGGTGGGGGGGATCTCGTCCGGCCGGGGGCTCCAGCCCTTCTCCGGCATGCGGGTGACGCCCACCTCCATGGTCAGGCCGACGCCCCAGGAGTCCTCGGGGAGGCCGTCGACGAGCATGGGGAGGGCGTCGCGCATGCCCCCCCACCAGCGGATGGAGCGGGCGTCGGCCAGGATCGCCACGGCCCGGGGCTCCCCGCGCTTCTTCGCCGTCTCCCAGTCGATGTCGCCGTTGACGATCTGGCCGTTGACGTGGACCGAGAACTCCAGCTCTTCGCCTGGGGGGACCGGGCGGTCGCCATCCAGCAGCGTCAGCCAGAGCTCGACCTCGGGCAGCGTGGCGGCCTGGTAGCGGTCGACCTTGACCCGCGCGCCGGACGGCCCGGGTGCCAGGAGGGCAATTCCCAGCAAAATCAGGGGGATGCGGCGCAGCACCTCAGGCTCCGAACAGCAGCTTCTGCTGCAGAACGGCCACCTCGGCCGCGGGCGCGACGGGGCGGCCCCGGCGCAGCGGCGTGCAGGTGAGGGGGGCGAAGCCATCGGCGTCGGCGAGCGGCGCCCGCACGCGCAGGCGGCCGCCGGGGGCGGCGAGCCCACGGGGGCCGGCCGGGCGTCTCCAGGCGGAAGTGGGTGGCGTCGGGGTGCCGCAGATCGACGGGCGCGCCCGCGCGGACGCGGATGGGGGCCTCGGTGCCCGGCGTGCCCTCGCTGGCCCAGTGGACCGTGGCGATGGCGGCGAGGGCCGCGAGGGCCTGGCGACGGTCGAGGCCGCTCACAGGCGGGCCCAGGGGCGAAGCTGGATGAGCATGACGATGCCCAGCACACAGGCGAAGGACAGGGCGTGCATCAGGCGAAACCGGCCCAGCGGCGCGCCGACGCCCCGGGCGACGCGCTTGTAGCCGCGCATGCACAGGTGATCCATGACCAGCAGGCCGGCGATGAGGGCGAACTTGGCGTGCATGTAGGGCTGCTTCAGCAGGTGCGGGTTCTGGTGCAGCATCGCGATGCCCGTCAGGAAGACCAGGCCGGCGCCCGGGGAGGCGAGCCGTCGGTAGACGGCCTTCTCCACCGCCAGCAGCCGCTCTGTCGCCTCGGGCCCCGTCGGCTTCGCGGCGTGGCTGGCGAGCAGGCGTGACAGCGCGAGGAGGCCGCCCGCCCAGAGGATGATGCCGAGGAAATGTCCTGCGCGCAGCCAGGGCAGCAGCATGCGTCCGCTTCGCTCCCGTGGTCGAAGGCCGACCATGGTGTTAGCGCACCCGCCCCGGGATGGCCAGTGCCACGCCTCGCCCTCGGGGCGAACGCCCGGAAGACGGGCTGGATTCTCCTGGAAAGTCGAGAGGTTGTGGGGGTGGGGCCGGGGGGCATATCCTGCCCCCATGCGCAGCGCCTCTCCCCCTGATCCCCTCCGGACCGCCCGGGCCGCGGCGGCCATCGCCGGCCTGGACGCCCACGGCGCCAGCCTGGTGCGGGTGGCCGCGTCCACCCTGGTGCGGCTGCCCGCCGCCGGGGTGGTGGCCCGCATCGAGCCCGTCGACGCCGGGGCCCGAGCGGATCGGCAGGCGCGCTGCGCGGCGGCGGCGATGGCGGCCGGCGCGCCCGTGGCGCCGCTCGTCTTCCCCACGCCGATCGCCCTGCCGGGGGGGCACGTCACGCTCTGGGCCTGGATCGACGCCGACGCGCCCGTGACGCCCGCCGCCCTCGGCCAGGCCGCGAGGGCGCTGCATGACGCCACCCGCCGGGGCGAGGCGGGCGTGCCGGCGCTGGATCCCTTCGGCATCCTGCACGAGCGGCTGACCCGAGCGCCCCTGGAGGCCGCCACCCGCGCCCGGCTGCTGGCCCGCGTCGCCGAGCTGGCGCCCGCCTGGGATCGCGTGGCGGCCGATGATCCCGCCGGCCGGGCCCTCGTCCACGGGGATCTGCACCGCGGCAACGCCCTGGGCAAGCGGGGGCGGGCCCTGCTCATCGACCTGGAGCTGGCGGGCTTCGGCCCCGCGAGCTTCGATCTGGCGCCCGCCCTGGTGGCGGTGGAGCGGTACGGGGGGCTGGCCGCCGAGCGCGACGCGCTGCTGCGCGGCTACGGCCTCGATCCGCGTGGGTGGCCGGGGCTGGCGACGCTGGTGGCGGTGTACGAGCTGCTCGTGACGTCGTGGGTGCTGGCCGAGGCCTCCCACCAGGTGGAGGAGGCCCACAAGCGCGTGGCCAGCCTGCTCGGCGGGCCTCATCGACCGTGGACGCTGCTCTGAGGGGCGCGGTGCGGAGTGTGACATTCCGGTAGCACCGGCCGAGAGGCATCCGTAGCATGAGCCGCATGCGCATCACTCCCATGCTGGTACTCGCCCTGGCCCTGGCGGCCTGTGATGATGGTGGCGCCGGTGGCGCGGGGGGCACGGTCGACGCCGGCCGGACGCCCGACGCGGCCCGGACCGACGGCGGCGCCCTCGACGCGGGCCTGGCCGACCGGGGGATGCGCCCGGTGGATCAGGGCGCGCCCGGCCGGGATCGGGGCGTCGACGCGGGCGCTCGCGACGCGGGCCCGGACGCGGAGGGGCCGGCCGACGGCGCCCTGCCCGACGCTGCCCGCCCCGCCGACGCGGCCCCGCCCGAGGACGCCCTCGTCGACGCGGCCCCGCCTCCGCTGCCGGATCTGGCCTTCAACGAGCTGAGCTGCCGCGACGGGGAGTGGATCGAGATCGTCCTGCGCGGCGACGCGGCGGCCTCCCCGGCCGGCTGGATCGTCACCGATGATCCCCTCGACGCCCTGCGCGGCCAGGCGCTGCCGGCCGACGAGGTGCCGGCGGGCGGGTTCATCCTGCTCGAGGAGCTGTCTTTCGGCGTGGGCTGTGGCGAGAGGGTGTATCTGTTGACCCCGGATCGCGCGATCGCGGCCCAGGTGGAGCTGGGCTCCCCGCGCCGCGGGACGACGTGGGGGCGGCTGCCCGACGGCGACGGCGCCTGGACCGAGACGGCGCCCACGCCGGGCGCCCCCAACCAGGCGGCGCCGCCCATCGCGGTGGCGATCAACGAGGTCGACTGCCATGGCCGTGAGTTCATCGAGCTCATCAACATCGGGGAGGGGCCGGCCGACCTGCATGGCTGGCACCTGACGGATGACATCGAAGGGCTATCGGACCTGTATCACCTTGATTTCACACTGGAACCGGGTGAGATCAAGGACGTCCGTCGGCAGACGGTGGACGAGGTGGGCTTCGAGTTCGGCATCTCTTGCGCGGGCGATGACACCCTCTACCTGCTCGATCCGGAGGATATGCCAGTCGAGAGCGTGGCGGTGCCGCTCCAGCCCGCGGCCTTCACCTGGGGCCGGCTGCCCGATGGCGTCGGTGACTTCGGGCCGACGGCGCCGACGCGGGGCGAGCCCAACCAGCCCCCCGTCGGGGAGTCGGCGGCGCTCTTCGACATCACCCGGCCCTTCGAGGTGCGGCTGACGGCGACCCCCGAGGCCATCGCGGCCCTCAACGCCCAGCCGCGCGAGTACGTCCCGGCCAGCGTCACCATCGACGACGGCGAGCCCATGGACGTGGGCTTCCGCATCAAGGGCCGGGCCGGCAGCTTCCGCACCCTCGACCGCAAGTCGGCCTTCAAGGTGAAGATCGACTTCAGCGTCCCCGACCAGCGCTTCCTGGGCATGAAGAAGCTGACCCTCAACAACATGGTCCAGGACCGCGCCATGGTGCACGAGTGGCTGGCCTACACGCTGTTTCGAGGGATGGGCGTCGCGTCGCCCCGGACGGGCTACGCGAAGGTCTGGCTCAACGGCGACTTCTACGGCCTCTACAGCCACATCGAGACGCTGGACGATGTGATGCTCGATCGCTGGTTCGCCTCGACGGTCCACCTGTACGAGGGGGCCTACGGGGCCGACCTCTTCCCCAACCAGGAGAACAACCTGGAGCCCGATGAGGGGGATCCGCTCGATCGCTCCGATCTGACGACGGTCATCAACCTGCTGCACAGCGTCGATCCGGCCGACTTCTACGACGTCAGCCAGGCGCTCATCGACTGGCCGCAGGTGCTCTCCACGATGGTGACCGAGATCTACATCGGCCACTGGGATGGCTACGCACCTACGCGAAACAACTACTATTTTCACTTCGACAACCAGGGCGTGATGCGCCTGCTGCCGTGGGGGACGGACCAGACGTTCGACCGGCACCTGGCCTGGCGCGACGGCCGCGGGCTGCTGCTCGAGCGCTGCCGGGCCTCGCTGGGCTGCATGATGGCGTTCGATCTGACGCTGCTGCGGCTGGTGCGGCTGGTGGACGAGCTGGATCTGGTGCCGGCCATCCGGGCGCAGGCCGACCTCATGTTCCCCTGGGTGGTCGAGGACCCCCGCAAGCAGTACACGCCGGAGTCGGTCACGGCCAACGTGGCGTCCACCATCGCGTTCCTGGAGCGGCGGCGGGCCGACGCGGGGGTGATCGTCGACTGCCTGCTGGCGGACGATCCCGATCCCGACCACGACGGCTTCGCCTGCGACACCGACTGCCGGCCCGACGATCCCACGAGCTTCCCCGGCGCCGAAGAGATCTGCGGCGATGGCATCGATCAGGACTGCAATGGCGTGGTGGACGATGGCATCGGCTGCCCCGACTGCGCCGAGCGCTTCCGCGGCGGGCGGCGCTACCTGGTGTGCACGACGCCTCGCACCTACCCCGACGCGCGCGCCCACTGCCAGGCGCTGGGCGCCGATCTGGCGGTGGTGGACGACGCCGCCGAGGCCGCGTGGCTGTACGGCCAGAGCCAGCAGGTCCGCGGCCAGGACTATTGGCTGGGGCTCGATGACCTGGCCACCGAGGGCGACTGGCGGTGGATCGACGGCCGCCGGCCGACCTACACCAACTGGAACGGCGGCGAGCCCAACAACGCCGGCAACAACGAGGACTGCGGCCACCTCTGGGGCCAGAACGGCCGGTGGAACGACCTGCCCTGCAACCGGGCCATCGGGGTGCTCTGTGAGGACGTCTGCGATCCGGCCACCGACGCCGATGGCGACGGCGCGAGCGGCTGCGGGGCCGACTGCGACGATGCCGATCCGGCGACCCACCCGGGCGCCCGGGATCTCTGCCTCGATGGCATCGACCAGGACTGCAACGGCGATCCCGACGACGGGGCGGGCTGCCTCGACTGCGACGTGGTGCTGCGCGGGCCCCACCGCTATGTGGTCTGTGCGACGCGCCGCACCTGGGATCAGGCCCGCACCGAGTGCCAGAACCTCGGCATGGACCTGGCGATGCTGAAGACCCGCAGCGAGACCCAGGATCTGGCCAACGAGGCGCGCCTGCGGGGGCCGAACTTCTACTTCGGCCTGACCGACCGGGCCCGGGAAGGGACGTTCGAGTGGGTGGACGGGACGGAGGCGGTCGAGGGCTTCTGGGGGGCGGGCCAGCCCGATGACTTCCAGATGGCCGAGGACTGTGGCGAGCTGACCACCAACTCCTCGACCTGGAACGACATCCCCTGCGGCAACAACCGCGGCTTCATCTGCGAGGCCACATGCCCCGCCGGGCAGGACGCGGACGGGGACGGGGTGCCGCGCTGCGATGGGGACTGCGACGACACCAACCCCGCCGTGGGCCGCTGCTTCCCGTGACCGGGGTCGAAGCCTCGCTGCCGCCGGAACCTGCTGAAACTACTCGAAAAGAACCTGCTAGCGGAGCTTCTTCTCGCGCCACTTGAGGCGGTCGCGGAGGGCCTCGAGGGCGCCGCGCTCGGTGGCGTCGGCGGTGGAGGCGGCCCGATCGAGCCAGCGCTGGCCGTCGGCGTAGTGCTGGCGGGCGGCGTCGGCCTGGCCCGCCTGCGCCTCCAGATCGGCGAGCTGCCCGAGCCAGCGCCCGAGGGCCGCGGGGAGGGGAGCCCTCGGCCTCGGCGAGCGGGGCGATCTCGCCCACGGCCCGACCCAGCGTCTCGATGGCGGCGGCGGCGTCGCCGGTCATGGCCTGGACGTCGGCCAGGCGGGCCAGCGCCTCGGCGAGGTGGACGCGATCCGCCTCGCGCTGGGGGTAGAGGGTGTGCAGGCGCGTCCAGGCCTCGATGGCCGCGCCCAGGTGCAGGAGGGCCTGGGCGGGATCGCGGGGGGCACCGCCACGCGGAGCGGCGTGGAAGGCGGCGGCCTGCTCGTGGACCTGGGCCATGGCGACGAGGGCGGCCGGCGACGGCTGCGCCCGGCCGGCCAGGGGCTCCAGGGTCCTGGTGGCGTCGGCGAAGGCCTCGGGCGCGCGCGTCGACAGGCCGGTGCTCGCGAGGACCGTGCCCAGCTCGCCCTGGAGCGTCCCCAGGAGCAGCCGCAGGCGCTCGCTCTCGGGGTGGGCGGTGGCCGCCGCCTGGGTCGCATCGACCAGTTTCGTGAAGAAAGTCCGGCGGTTGTACTGCCCCGCTCCCCCCGCGACGAGGGCGAGGTGCTCGTCGGCGAGCCGGCTGCCGGCCTCGGCCTGGTCGAGCAGGGCCTCGGCCTCCCGGGCGGCCTGCTGCGCCAGGGCGCGGGTGAGGCCGAGGGACTCGTCGAGGCCGGCCCGCGTGGTCTCCAGGGCGGCCAGCTCGGCGCGCAGGCGCGCCGTCACCGCGTCCTGGGCGGCGCGCTCCGACTCCAGGGCCGCCACATTGCCGAGGGCGACCTCGAGCCGATCGTGCAGGCCCAGGGAGAGGGCGAGGGCGACGACGGCCCCCGTCGCCAGGACGCCGGCGGCGATGGTGAGGCGCCGGACGCGGCGCCGCAGGCCCAGCTCGCGCAGCTCGGCGTCGGCCCGCTCGCGCCCGCGCTCGGCAGCCAGCGCCACACGCTCGGCCGTCTCGGCGGCGGTCGTCTCGGCCTGGCGGGCCTCCTCGGCCTGGCGGGCGGCCGCCACGAAGGCGCGCCCGACCGGGCTGAGCGTCCCGCGCAGCAGCTCCTGATCGGCGCTGCCGAGGTCGGCCCCGGTGAGGTGGGCGAGGGGCTCGTCCACGGGCAGGGCAGCGGCGCTGCGGCCGCCCTCGTGCCAGAAGGTCGCCTCGCGCTCGATGTCGGCGCGCCGCTCCAGGGCCCGGCGGTGGGAGGCCAGCAGGCCCCGCAGGCGTGGCCACACCTGGACCAGATCCCCGTGGGCCAGGCGGACGAGCGTCCCCTCGGCCTCCAGGCTCAGGAGGACCTCGGGGCCGACCTGGCCGTCGCTGGCCGCCAGCGCCTGCACCAGCTCGGCGCCCGCCGCGCCCCCGCCCGCGAGCTGGACCGCCTCGGCCAGCGGCATCGCCACCACGCGGTCGGCGCGCCCGCGGCCCGCGTCGATGAGGCCGAGCATGAGCGTGAGCGCCCGCCGGCGGCGCACGTCGTCCAGCGTCTCCAGGCGGGCGTCCAGGGCGCGCCCGGGGCCGTGGTGCAGGCCGCCCAGGGCCTCGTAGCTGGCCTCCGTGGGGGCGCGGTCGCCCAGCAGCCGATCGAGGGCCCACGAGAAGGCCCCCGGCGCCCCGAGCAGGCGGACGGCGTCCTCGACGATGCGATCGATGAGCGCGGAGGGCCAGCGCCGGCCCACCATGGCGAGCGGCTGCTCGATAGCGGTGCGCAGCGCGGGCTCGCTCATGCCCCCGATGGAGACGACCCTGGCCAGCGCCAGCCGCGACGCCAGGCGCGGGAGCACATCCAGCGTCCGCCGGGCCTGGGCCGTCTGGCTGCCGGTCACGAGCAGGACGCGCCCGTCGGGCTCGGCGAGCGCGGTGGCGATCTGCTCGTCGAAGGCGTCGATGCCCCGCAGCCCGCTCTCCCAGGCCCAGGCCGCGTCATCCAGGTGATCGATCACGAGGACGAAGCCGGTCTCGGGCGGCAGGCGCTCCTTGAGCAGCGCCGCCAGGCCCCCCGGCTTCGCCAGGGCGACGTCCACCTCCCCGGCGGTGACGACATGCTGGAGGGCGTCCTCGATGGCCCCGGCGAGGGCCTGGAACGGGGCGCGACCCGGCCGAAAAGCCGCGACATACCAGGCAGTTGGCCCGGATTGAACGGCGCCGCGGAGGATGGCGGCCACCACGCCCGCCCGGATGAACGACGTCTTGCCGCAGCCGGCGGCGCCTTCGACCCGCAGCCAGCGGTGGCCGTCCTCGGCGAAGCCCAGGCCATGGGTGGCGTCGGCCAGCTCGCGCACGCGGCCGAAGAACCAGCGCCCGTCGCGGACGCCATAGGGCCGCAGGCCCGGGAAGGGGCGGGCGTCGCGA
>JAWKQS010000063.1:0-21397 GCA_041389985.1 bacterium | reverse complement strand
CACCTCGCCCATCAGCCGGTCGATGTCCCGGTAGCGGACCCCCTGGAGGTCCACTGCGTAGCCGTCGCCGTCCTCCTCGACACCAAGAGAGTAGATCCGGGTCCGCCAGCGCCGGTTCGCCTGGGCCATCGGCAGCCCGAGGTTCGACGGTGCCCGCTGGGTCAACCAGGCCGAGCCCCGTAGCACCCACCGTTTCTTCCCGCCCCTGGGCGTGTACTTCTTCCAGACCTTCTCCGTCACCGAGGGCGACCAGCCGCACCTGCCCAGCGCCTCCTCGGCGGCGGCCTTGTCGAGGTGGATCTTGATCCGCACCGAGTAGCCGTGCGGGTAGATCACCACCTTGCCGGGCTCGGTGCCGTCGCTGATGGTCCGGTCCTCGACCCCTGACGAGGTGGCGGCCACCTTCACCGGGGCCGAGCCGAGGGAGAAGGTCTGGAAGGTCACGCCGCCTCCGCCTGCTCCGTCGTCTTGGTCTCCGCCCACTGGGCCACGAGCTGGCGGACCAGGATCGCCATCGGGACCGAGGTTGCGTCCGACTCGGCCTTGAGGGCCTTGTAGAGCGGGTCCGGGAAGCGGATGATCAGCCGGGTCAAGGGGTGCTTCGTCGAGTTCAACTTGGGTATCTCCTTCGAGGCGTCGGAGCGACGCCTTCTACTGGTAGTACCCGTAGAGGCAGGAAACCGAGGCCCCCCAAACGAGGTGCGGGAGACCGGCAGGACGATGTTGACGGCGAAGGCCAAGAAGAAGCTGGCTGGGGCGATGTACGGGGTGGAGTTCTCGTCCGAGTTCCCGTCGCCCTGGGCCGAGAAGCGGCCTCAGAACTATGGCCGGTACGCACAGCCTCCGTCGTACATGGTCGAAGCAGTGATCAGGCAACTCGACGGAGGACGTGTGTTTACGGGCGGGGACAAGTCAGCGTGGCAGACCGGGCTGAGCTTTGATGGTCACCTTTGGTGCATCGAGGACTGGCGACGAAGGTCGTGGAACCTCTGGGGCCCACCAGACCAGGAAGTCTCCGCAGCCAAGCTGGTGAAGAAGCTCTCGGCAGCGTCCCGCATCGTCGACGGACAGATCTTCGAGGCCGGGCGAGAACTGGCGAGCGGACCGACTCGCCCTCCAAAACAGCACCATCGGGTGAGGAACCTGTACGAGTTCTTTCGAGGGCACGCCGAGACGACCCTGGCGAACATCGACGACTTCCACACCAACCGGAAGCTCGGCGGATTGGAAGGACTGGCCGCTTTTCTGAACGCTCGCATCAGCCTGGACAGGGAGCTGGAGGCGCACACCTTGTCCGCCGTCATGTTTCTTCTTCGCCATGACCGAGGTTATGCTGGATATTGCTTCGCACTGGGCGACCGAGGTGGGCAGACCTTCTTCGAGTACCGCAAGCTCGACTGGTCGGAGAGGTTCAGCCGGTTCTTCGACACCGGACGGGGTGATTGCCAGGCCGTCTACGACGAGGTGCTCCAGGTACGCCGGGAACATCGAAACGTGTGGGCTCACGCAGATCCCGTGCTGTTCGTTCCGGTGGAGGACGTTGGCCTCGTGCCGATGTCCTACGACGACTTGGACAAGCCAAGGATGAACTTCTTCACGACCATCGACGCAGCCGAAGCGAGCCGGATCTTCGCTGCTTTCGACCGCCTCATTGGGCTGTTCGACGACCATGATCTTGGTTGGTACGCCCGTGAGTACGCCAGCTCGGGGCTGCCCATCCTGATGGCAGAGGACCAGGCAAGAAAGCTCCGGGACTTGATGAACGACAGACCGCCTTCACACACGAGTTGGAGGAGCGATGCCGCTACCAGGACGCCATCGAAAACATGGAGATCTGAACTCCATCGTGACCCGCACAACCCGACCCGCACAGCCCGTCCAAGCCCCTGAAATCGCAGGAAACGCCGTGCTCCTGTTCAACGTCTAAGGGTCAGGGCGCAGCGTCGGCGGTCCCAGTATCAGGGTCCCAGGAAAGCCAGGGCGGTCGACTACACCCTGCGTGTTGGTGGTCCCCAGAACAGGCCATTCTGAGAGATGACGCCAGTTCTCTCAGTCGGGTGACATCGATGTGACGTGCCGAAGGCGGAAGGCAAGTTGCTTTCGGTCCTGCTTTGCTCCGGTCGAAGAACTGATATGCAGCTGGAGCGCAGGAAGAAGAAGTCCTTTCCAGACACGGCATCCAGCGGGACCGAAGAGCGGCAGCCCGTTCCCTGACGGTGTCGAGCAGCGTCTGGCCGCCCGACTCAGCCAAGACCGCCGTGATGGCCCTCGCGGTCGCAGATAAGATCTTCGCTTGGTCGAGCTGCGTTCGCTTCCCTTTCACCAGGAGCACCGCGCCGATGCCAGTCGCCGTCGTGCGCGTTGATGGTTGGAGCTTGTTGAGGGCCGCCCACGCGACGAAGAGTTCTACAAGCGCGGCGGCTGACTCCTTCCACTCGTCGAATGAAAGTCTGGCCCGAGCCTCAGCCTCGGCACATGCAAGGCTCTCCATGGCAATCTGCGTTGATGCGGATTCGCAAATGAGAAGATTCTCAACGCAGTAGGCGCCCAGAGCGGTAGACGCCCGGCGTGGCGGGGCCGGCTCCCGTACCCACTCGAAGTCTCCGTCAACAAGGAACAACGCCCGGCGACTCTGGAAGTCGTGGGTCTGGGCCGTTCAACACCTTGGACCTGCCACCTAGCGGAATCACCCGCTCAATCTGACGCCATCGGGAGCTATTCTACCCAGCAACTCGTGGTAGAACGCTTCGCTGCCCTCGTCTTCGACATAGACGTCGATGTCCTGCAGAGGACGGAAGAGTGCCACCGGTGCTAGCGCTTTGGCCGGCCACTTGAGTACCTGGAAATGCTCCGCTCATCGACCGACAGCGGTCTTCCATGTCCAAGATGATTGCCGGGAGTGGGTCGCGAATGAGCTGCACATCCGGGTTTGCTGCCCGAACGGACTCTACAGACATCTCCTGCCAGAGGGTGGAGAGTTCGCTCGTCCACGATGAAAACTCCGCTTCCTGCGAGGCGCTCGTTTAGGCTCAAGTGCCCAGCATAACGCAAAGTTGCCATACTCCGCCGCTCGACAGTGCGTCGACCGGGCGATTGTCACCGTCGGGCAGACACTTACACGGCGAATCGTGCGCCGTAATGTGGCTCTTTCTCCGTCTGTTTGAGGAACTTGTTCAAGAGACTGAGGAATCGATTGATCAGAACGCTATGGCGCCTCGCGGTCGGTGGCGTAGGTCTCGAATCCTTGAGGTTTTGGAGGATCTGATCAACCTGGCTCTTGTTGACGATCCAGGTCATCAGGGCGTGCACGCGGCGCGGCGAAACCGCGAGGAACTCAGGTCCCTTCTTGGCACGCCCGGTCTTCTCCTCGGGACGTTCCATCGCTTCCAACGGTTGTTGGTCGGCTCTGAAGAGCCTCCTTGACTTCATCGACTGGCAATCGGAGCAGCGGAGCGGCTCGCTCTAGTTCCACCGCCTGCCTGTCTCGATATGCGAGATGGCTGCCTTGGTTGGGGTTCGAAGGTCGTGAACTCGGTTGGCGTAAACCGTACGCACGCTGAGCAAGAGTCGCTCCCGGAGCCGCTTGTCGAAGGTTCTCCTGTTGGGAGTGATCTTTTCCCCGGTCACGCAGTCTCAACGAAGGCGGTCAAGTACGCGCTCGATCCCATCGCCAGGCCCAGAACTCATCCCATCGGCCGGCCAGTTCGAGGAGTCTCAAGTTGACGCTTGCAGGGCTGGCGCGAGCGGTCCAGCGGGCGCCGGCGAGCTTCAGGCGGGCCTGGGCGGCCGTGCGGTGCAGCGACTCCATGGCGCCCGAGCCGAGCTGGAAGCCGCGCTGCCGGCGAGCGTCATGTGGCGATCACGCGGTAGAGGTTGTTCTCCAGGTAGCCGATGAGCGCGTTGAGGGGCTCGAGGGGCCGTCGGCGGTCAACTCGCTCCGGGCAGCGTACAGACTCTGCAGCAGCGCCCAGATGGAGCCGACCGAGCGCTCGCGCCTGGGATGGATCCGTCTGCTCTTCTTGTGGCCCTTGCGAGGAGCGGCCGGCCTCGGCCGACGCGCCGCCCTTCGGGGACGAGCTGCTTCGCGAACCGGCAGGTACAGGCGGCTCGCCGCCTGCGTTCCCGCGCCGCTGTGTGCCGCGGCGAAGTCTCCGAGGTGCTGCAGCGTGGTACAGGTCCAGCACCGGGTGTGCCCATGGCAGCTTCGCGAGCACATGGTTCTCGATCGGCAGTCCATCGGTGACGACGACGAGCTCGGCGCGCGAACACCGCCGTAGTCCCCATCCCTGGCCAGGATGCCCAGCTCGATGAGGTCGTCGATGGTGTCGGCGACCACGTTGCAGTCGCCCCAGGTGTACTCGCCGCCCAGGTGGATGGTCTCGCCCGTGGCGCGGTCGATGGCGGATCACTCGATCCGTTCATGGACTTCCAGGTGGCGTTCCAGGTCTCGTCGACGAAGCGGCGCTCCGAGTGAGCGTCTGGGAGAGGTGAAGGTCAGGCCGCCCGGTGGTGCGATCGCGGGTGGCGCGGTCCTGGAGGAGGCGGCAGATGTCATCGACAGAGCGGTAGGGCCAGTGGCGCTGGATGGCAGCGCCGACGGCGATGGTGTGAGAGGTGGTGTCTTCCTCGCGGACGGCGCCATGGGAGAAGAAGCAGAGGGCATCAGCGGCGCGGCGAGAGGGCAGGTCCTTGCCGAGGCGGGCTTCCCACTCGAGGCAGAGGGGTGTGGAGCGGCAGCGCCCGTACAGCGGTACCAGCGCCTCGCGGGCCGGCGTGCGGGTGACGGTCACGTGGCGCCGCGCCGCTCGCGCGGAGGCGAAGGGGAAGCGGATGGGCCCGAAGGTGCTCATCTGGGTGGCGTGGTAGTCCTGGTCGAGGCGGAAGCGTACGTCCTGGGGCTCAACTCCTCGCGCCTCGACGTCCGCCTCATCCCGGGCGCGGCAGGCGGTCGCCATGCAGGTCTCCAGGAAGCTCGGCCGAAGGCCCAGACGACGCGCCAGACCCCTCCTCCAGCTCGCGCGGACCGCCCGGCAGCCGCACGGCCGCAGAGCGCCTGCGCCGCTCGCGCGATGGGCTTCAAAGAGGAGTGTTGACGGTCGCGGGTCACGTGCAAGAACAGGGCGGTGGCCATGGGCGCTCCGTTTTGGAGACGTTTGTGGTAGAACAGCCCATGCACCACCTTCAATGGATTTCAGGGTCAAGAAGTCATCGGGTGTCAGAGGCGGGAACGATGGATGTGACCGGGTCGCGAATCACGCCCCAGGAGCCCGCCCCCGCGATCGACGAGCCTTGCTCTCCCAGCTCCTCGCCGTGTGTGAGGACTTCACCGAGCGCATGCGGACCGCCGACGCCACGCCCTGGAGCAGCAAGCCGAAGTCGAAGATCCGCCAGTGATGCCCGAGCCCTTCCTGCCGCGGCTGCCGTCGAAGGACGCGACCATCCTGGTGCTGGCCGAGTCGCAGAACCTCTCGGACGCCAGCCATTGCGCCCTATGTGAAGCGGCTCACCGCCGCGACGGCGATCCCACGGTCGCGCTTCCTCCGCCTCATCGAGGCAAGCCCGATGGCGGCGTGGGGGTGCAGCCCTGGGATGACGGCACGCTCCCCCTGGCGGTGCAGGCGGCCCTCGGGGTCGCGCGCCCGCCACGGTCGCGGTCTCGAACGCCATCACGTGGTCCTGGACGGAGGGCGAGCAGACGCGCGGCCCTTCACCAAGGAAGTCATCTGACCTCGCCCGGGGCGTTCTGGGCGGCCATCTTCGAGTGCTGGACCCCCACCCGCGTCATCGCGGCCACGGCGCCGTCGCCCGCAAAGTAATGGTAGCAACGAAGCATCCCGTCCCCGTGCTGCGGTGGACGCTCCCACTCCCCGCGCCTCGACGCCGCCGCGGGGATGTTCGACAGCGACGACCTGCTCGACAGCTTTAGGATCAGGGCCGACATCCGCACGATGCGGCGGCCGAGGCCGCGCCGCATCACCGCGAAACCTGGAGGCCTTCTCATCTCTGCCATGCCACGGTGAGCGCGACCCGCGCGGCTGGACGGGCATGACGGGTGCGCCAGCCCGTCCTTGGCGCCCGCCTTCAGGCCCGGTAGACTGCGCCCATGCCGCGCAGGGGTCGGCGGAGTGGACAGGTGCGAACGCGCTTTGCCCGAACGAAGAGACGCAAGATCGGGCCCTGGCCCGCCGTGCACCCGCGCCGCGCACAATTGCGAGCGAGGCGACCTATGTCAGGCCCCGAGCACAAGGATCACCCCAGCAATGTCGAAGCCCCGGCCCTGCGCTCCGACGCCACGCCGTGCGAGCCAGCGTGACGCGCGATCTCGACGCGAACACGGCCGCCCTCCGCGAGGGCATCATCGCGCTCCGCACCAGTGCCATCTTCGAAGGGGGCTTCCCGAAGTACGTGTGGACGTGGATCGGCGGCGACCTGTACGAAGCGCGCCACATCAACGGCCCCCAGGGCACGTACAAAGGCTATCGCCTGGAGGTGTTCGAGTGGCCCGATGATCCCGAGGGCCGGCTCCGCCGAGGGGATGCTTGATGCAGGTCGACATCGAGTGGGAGGACGCGCCCGGCGTGCGCGATCGGGTCCTCGCTGCGACGTGGGGCCGCCTGGCGATCCGGGTCGGTACGGCGTGCGTGACCGAGCTGCTGGATCTGCGCTCGTCGAGCCGGCGAACGGCCGTGTACGGCTCCGCCTTCCCCCTGGCCGAGTGGGTGGTCGAGCACTGGTGGCACCTGCTACATGAGCCCTGCCCGACCAGCCCGGTGGTGTCCGCGCGGGAGGCCCGGGCCTGGATGCGGCCCACCCTTCAGCGACATGGCATCCTGAGCGCCCGGGACGGCGGGGCGCTCCCCGATCTGTCCATCTGGAGCGATGGCCCCGAGTGCATCCTTCGCTGGGACGCCGACCCACCCACCTCGCGCGGCGCGCGGGTGCGCTTCGTGAGCCAGGGCCAGGCCCACCTGCCGACGAGCGACGTGCAGGCCGGCCTGACCGCGCTGGTGAATCAAGTCATCGGGCGCCTGGAGGCGCTGGGCCTTCACGACGACGAGGACGCACGGAGGCTCCAGGCGGCGTGGTCAGCGGTGGCCAGCTCGATGGCGGAAGAGCCGGTCGTGTGTCGACGGCTGGCCCTGCTGGGGCTTGATCCCTACGACCCCGATGAGGCGACGGACGAGGTCATCGCCCTCATGGAGCGCGGCGCGTCGCTGATGCCAGCGGTGCTCGTCGATGACCTGCTCGAGGCCACGCGCCCGGCCCAGCTCTACACCGACCTGGCCTGGGTGGCCGCGGGTGCCCGCGCGGTCCACGCCGGCCGGCAGGCTCGCCTCTCTGCCGGCGGGGGGACGGCGCACGAAGCGGGCTACGCGGCTGCACGGGCGACGCGGGATCTGCTGGGCCTGGATCAGCGCTGCCCCGTGTCTGATCTGCGTGCCGCGCTGGTCGACGGCCTGGGCTGGTCCGAAGAGATCGAGCGGACGCATCCGGCCGAGGTCGACCTCGAAGCGGTCGTCGGCTGGTCGGCGCAGAAGCCGCTCGCGATCGTGCCGTCGACGCGGCGAGAGGCGGGTTCGCGCTTTCGCCTGGCCCGGGCGGCCTACCTCATCTTGACGGGTGCCGCAGCCGAGTCGCCCCGCTTGTTGTCGTCCGCGGCCACGCGCACCCAGCGCGCATCACGCGCCTTCGCGGCCGAGCTGCTCCTGCCGGCGGCCGCCCTGGGCGAGCGCCTGGGCGGCTCGATCTCCGACTCGGCGATCGAGGAGGTCGCCGACGAGTACCGCGTCAGCCCGCTGCTGGTGCGGCACCAGATCGAGAACCACGGGATCGGCAGCATGGAGGCCTGATCCGCCCCTCTTACGCCCGCTACCGGGCTCCAGTGGCGTCCCGGTCCGTGCTGGATTTCGTCCCCCACCGCCGTCACGTCAGGCCCAGGCGCCGGTCGGCGTCAGCCCTGACGTCCACCGTGGTGAAGCCTGCGGGGCGACGGTAGCCCGCCCTGGGTCGTCCTCCCAGTGCTGGATGGCGGCCTTCCCATCCGACGCCGACCACCAGCCTTCGGCCGCCCCCAGACGAGCAGCTCGAAGACGTTGAGCGTCCTGAGCTTCTGGCTGCTGGCCTTGCTGGCCGCCTTCACGTCGTTGGTCACGAAGGTCACCGGTCGGGTGCGTCGCTCGCTCATGAGGCGGGTGCTTCTCCCACGCGATGGCCTCGGCCTCGCCGCGATCGACAACCACTCCCGCATCCACTGGCAGCAGAGCTGCTGCCCCGGGGTGCCCTTCGACGCGGACGACTTCGATAGCCCCAGAGCCGCCAGGTCTGCGATCTCCCGCTGGAGGTGCATTGAGCTCGACGACGGCGACGCGCTCCGCCAGCAGGGCGCGACGTCGTCAGCGTCGATCAGACGCTGCAACCACCGGAGACCTCGCAGGCAGTGCCAGGCGTCGGCGTCGATGAGGAGGGTCGCCACGGCGGGCTACCGGGCAGGTGAAGCCGAAGTAGTCCACGACGCGCTCGACCTCCTCGGCGCGGGAGACCTCCAGGTACTCGCAGAAGCGGCCGCGCGAGAGGGCGCCCTGGGCGAAGCGTCGGGCGGCCAGCTCGGCGATGAAGGTGCGACGCTCAGGGGGCACCGCTGGCAGGGAAGTCCGTCGCCAGATCGGGTGCCTCAGCCGCCTCCACACCGGCGTGCTGCGGCCTGGCTCGCAGACGGCGGCAAACCCGACCGGGGGCTGAAGGGGCAGGTCGGCACCCGCGACGTTGCGGGCGTACAGCCGCACGGCGCCGTAGTGGATGCCCCACTCGTCGACCAGCGTGCGAGCCCCATCCGCTTGGGCTCCCCGCGAAGGCCCGGCAGGCCACGTCTTCCAGGACAGAGCAGCCGCATGGCGAAGGCGTTCGCCCGCGCCTCGATCTCGAGGTGGTGCCCCCGGGCGTACGTCGAGAGGAGCGCCAGCGGCTGGCCTCGGCGGAAGTCGATGAGGACGTGGGCCAGCTCATGGGCCAGGCTGAAGCGACGCACCAGCGGGTGCTCGTTGCCCGCAGGTTCCAGCACGATGGTGGGACCCCGGAGCCCATCGACGAACGTGACCTACGACACGTCCGATGCGCGCCCAAGGTCCGCATACAGGACGCGAACCTGTGGCCAGCGATCGCGCACCAGGTCGCGCATGGACGGGACCGGTCCGCGCAGCCCCAGCCACTTGCGGGTGGCCTTGGCCCAGCCCGTCCCTTCATGGTGCGATGCATCTCCCTTGCGCCGCCGAGGAGGTGCAATCGGAAGGTGGACATCGCATCAAACCGAAGGGCTCATCCAGGGCAGCTTCGAGCTCGACCAGGTCGCGCGCGGCGTTGGCCGCACGGATGATGCGGGCCTTCGTGTCCGCCTCGACCACCTGGATCTCGTCGCGCAGGGCCAAGGCTCGATGCCGTCGTTGCGTCGAAGGACGATGCGCTCGTCACTCAGCACGTCCTCCTCGATGCCGTAGAACCGCGCGAGCACCTCGATCTCGGTGACCGATGGCTGTGCGGCGCCCGACTCGACCGCCGCGAGCCGGTCCTCCTGGAGGCCCGTGCGCTCCCCGCGACGAAGCAGCGGCTGAAGCCCAACAAGCGCTCGCGAAGCTGACCCAGGCTGTCGAACTGGCGTGTCTGCATCGGGCTGAAAGCTAGCGCTGCGTCGCTCGTGGGAGGTCAACCCCAGGGCATGGGCGGTCGTCGAGGGCACCGACGTGTACCCACCCGTGCTGGCGGCGCCCCACCCGCGCCGCCTTATACCGCCCTCTCCGGACAACCTGCCAGCCACTGCCGTGATCTCCCCGGCGCCTCGCGAGATCTCCCCGTCGATGCGGGAGAAATTCGCCATCGCCTGGCGGGCCAGGTGCAGGGCTGGTCGAGATCTCCCCATCGCCGATCGCGGATTCCCCATCGGTGGGGAGGCCCCAAGTGGCGGGGACGACGGTGTGATCCCAGGCTGGAGGTCGCTGCTCGCGGGTGGGAAGCCTGATTGTTCCGGGGACGCATGATCCGCGGGGAGGCTTCGGGTGGCGTGCATCGGCTTCTCGGCGGCGCGGGGAGGCAGGATCGGGTGGCGGGGAGTCGGGGCGGAGGCGTCAGGCCTCTTCGTCGGCGTCGTCCACGACGTCGTCTTCGCTGGGAGCGCGGGTGCTGGGGGTGTAGGGCCGGCGGACGAGGCCGAGGGCGATGAGGTGGCTGCGCTTGCGGATGGTCATGCGGGCGATCTCGGACGCTCCTTGTGCCAGGCGTAGGAACTTCGAGGGCGGCGAGCAGGTCGGCCTCGTCCAGGGGCGGCGGGAGCAGAAGACGGGGTCTGGGCCATGGCCCTACGAGGCGCGCCAGGCGCTGGCGCTCGGCGGCGTCGATGCGCCCGGGTCGCGAGGGTGGCGAGGAGCGGCCTGGTCGGCGTCGCGGGTGCCGGCGCGAGTCGGCTCCACCTTCGAGGGCGTCGAGGCGGTCGAGCAGGGTGCGCGACGAGGACGGCGGTGGGGCCGGCGGCGGGGGCGCAGGCCGTCGAGGAGAAGGCGTGCTGGTCGGGGTAGCGGCGGGCGAGGCTGGCGCCGATGAGCCGCAGGCCACCTTCGTCCCAGGCGTCCAGCTCGGCCAGGGCGGCGGCGCCACGGGGTTGTGGGGATGACGGGCGACGCGCCGGGGATGAGGCCGCCGGACCGGTGCAGCGGATCCCAGCCCTCGGCGTGGTCTGCCTGCGTGTAGCCGCGGCCGCCGAGGGCGGCGGCGATGGCGGGGCCGGGTGGCGATGGCCCGCAGGAGAGCGAGGCACACGGTCGTAGGTGCAGTCGAGGGTGGTGCGGCCGAAGGTGTTCATGCGCGTCTCCCGAGATGGGTCATGCGGTAGCGCCATCGATCCAATGTGCACCATCACGGTGTCAGGTGTATGAATCCTCACCCGATGTGCGCATCGACCGACCAGGCGTTGTCCGCCGGGGAGGGACGTGGCGTCCCCAGGTCGCTGCCTGGAGGTGTGACATGCGCATCAGAAGTTTCACGGTCCGCTGGATCGGGTCACGGGAGTCCTGCTACGAGCTGCGCACAGGCCATTCGCGGGCACCGCTTCCTCATCGACTGCAGGATGAGGCAAGGCGATCGGAGAGCGAGCAGTTCAACGTGGGAGCCGCTCCCCTTCGGCTGCGGGGCTCGACTTCGTCGCCCTGGCCCACGCCCACGCCGACCACTGCGGCCTCATCCCGCGGCTGTGAGAGGGCTTCCAGGGCTCGGTGTACTGCACCCCAGACGGCCGAGGGCTCGCGAAGCTGGTCCTGCGACGCCGCTCGTCGCCCCGCCGCGCCATTCACCCCGAGGACGTGGACGCCGTCGCTGGCATGAGCCGACGAGCGCGATCGGCTGGACGCTACTGCAAGGTCGGCGACGATCTGTGTCTGCGCTTCTTCGGGACGGGGCACCTGCTGGGGGCCTGCTCCATCGCGGTCCTCTGGGGCCCGTTCCCGCTGCCTGGTCAGCCGAGCCTGCAGCGGTCCATCCTCTTCTCCGGCGACCTGGGTCCCGGGGCCGAGGACGCCGAGGTGCTGCCGCTGATCCGTTTCCGGTGGATCCGGTCCCCATGACTACGCGGTGATGGAGTCGACCTATGGGGCAGGTCCCGCCCGGACGCCGACCTGGATCCGGCCGAGCGGCGCGCGCGGCTGGTGAGCGAGGTGGAAGCCATTTCGGGGAGTGGAGGCTTCCTGATCATGCCGTGCTTCTCGCTGGGCCGACTGCAAGACGTCCTCTTCGATCTGCACGCGCTGCACACGCTGCGACCTGAGGGCCTCGGCGGCGTGAAGGTGTGCCTGGACGCCCCCATGGGGCACCGCGCGAACCTGGTGCACGCCCAGGCGCTGGGTCGTACCCAGGGCGAGCCGGACCAAGGTCCGGCCCGCGTGGTTGTCGAAGAGCGTGTTCGCCCTCTTCGGCCTGGACAAGGACGACCCGACCGACATGGCGTTGGTCGTCGATTGCCTGCGCGAGATGCTCAGCGAAGCACACGCCCACGCAGGAACGGCGCGGAGCGCTGGCGGTGGTAGCGCCTCTGCGCCTGGGCGGTGGCTGCGGGAGTCGCTGCGCGGTCGCGGGCCTGGGATCATCCTGACCACTGGCGGGATGTGCGACGGCAGGCCGGTGCGGGCCCACCTCGCCGACCGCCTGCGGGACGAGCGGACGGTGGTGCTGCTGACGGGCTACTGCGGCCCCCGCGACCGTCAGTGGGCGCTTGCTGCGGCTCGCCGACCTGCCCCGTCGGGCGCGCGCAGCAGGCTGGCACCCTCGGTTTGAGCGAGTACGACGTGCCGCTCGCGGAGATCGGGCGGATCGCGAGCCTGCCCGGCTACTCTGCCCACGCCGATGAGCCCGACCTCGTGCGCTGGTTCCTCGGCCGCACCGCCCAGGGCGAAGGGCGGCCGCTCGCACGGACCGTGTTCCTGGCCATGGTACGGCAGGCGCGCGGCGTGCCCTCGCCGGCGCGCTCCGAGTCGGCCGTGGCCGCCACGAAACCGAGCTGGACGTCCAGCTGCCGACCGAAGGCCACGACTGGTTCGGCCTGACGGCCGGTCGTTGGGACGAGCCGCGGACGGAGGTGGAGCAGCTGCTGGCTGCGCATCGCCGAGCTGGAGGCCCGCCTCGCCCAGGTGGGGCACTGACGCCTCCCACCAGCCTGCGACGAGCGGGCGGCCTCGCAGCGTTCAGGGACTGCTACACTGCGGCCATGCCGAACGCCGACGACCGATCTGCCAGCGCACCTCCCGTCCACCTGGCCGATCTGCGGGCTTTCTGCGCCGTCGCCGACCAGGGCTCCATCAGCGCCAGCGGCGCGGGTTAACGGTGAAGGGGTCCGTCAGCCGGCGCATCGCGCGGCTGGAGGAGGCGACAGGGCGGCGCTGCTGGCGCCGAGTGGGCGGGCGGAGCGACGCCGACGGCGGAGGGCTGGCGTACCGGCGCCGCGTGGGCGAGGCGCTGGAGCTGCTGGAGGTGGCTCACGAGGAGCTGGCGGGGCGGTCGGAACGCCGTCGGGGCACCTGCGAATCACGACTGCAAGGGCTGGGGACGGCCCTGCTGGCGGCGCCGCTGGGGCGGTTTCTGGCGCGGCATCCCGCCATCACGGTGGAGCTGGTCGTCACGGAGCGGGTGCTGTCGTTCCGGGAGGATGGCATCGACGTGGCCATCCGGCCGGCGCTGGGGCCCCTGCCCGACTCGGGCCACATCGCCACGCCGCTGGCGGCGATTCGCGTCGGGCTGGTGGCCAGCCCGACGTACCTGGCCGAGCACCCGGCGCCGACGCACCCCCGCGAGCTGGCCGGCCACCGGCTGCTGCTGCCGCCGGCCTGGGGCGGGGGCATCGCGCTGCGGCTCCAGCCCCGGGGGCGGCCGAGCGAGGCGGTGGAGGTGGGGCTGCAGGGACACCTGCTCTCCCATGACACCGAGGTGCTGCGCGAGGCAGCCCGGGCGGGCGGCGGGATCGCGATGGTCCTGCACGGGCCGGCCGCCGACGAAGGCCTGGTGCCGGTGCTGCCGGACTGGGAGCCCGTGGGGCGGGGCCACCTGGTCTTGCTGCGGCCGGCGGGGCCGGCGTCGCCGAAGGTGCAGGCGTTCGTCGAGCACATGCGGGCGGAGTTCGGGGCGGCCGGGGTTGCGAATTCGCGACTCCCGGTTGCCTGAAGCGCGTCTTGTGCACCCCGGTCGCGGCGACGACAGTGAGGGCGCAACCAGGAGGTGCGACATGCAGAGCTCGAAGGCCCTGAAGATCGGCATCATCGGCAACCGCAACGTGGGCGGCGCGCTGGCGCGGGGCCTGGCCTCGGCGGGGCACGACGTCCGCGCCGTCGGCGACGACATCGTGGCCGTCCAGGCGACGGCGGCGTGGGCCGAGGTGGTGCTGCTGGCGGTGCCCTTCGCCGCGATGGGCGCCGTCGTCGAGGTGGCGGGCGCGGCGCTGGCCGGCAAGGTCGTCATCGACGTGACCAACGCGCTCGACGCCCAGATGCAGCTCGCGCTGGGCTTCTCGACGAGCGGCGCGGAGGAGCTGCAGCGGCGGCTGCCGGCGGCGCGGGTGGTGAAGGCCTTCAACACCGTCTTCGCCCCGCACATGGCCACGGGCCGGCTGGGCGACGAGGCGCTGACGGCGTTCGTGGCGGGCGACGACGCCGAGGCGAAGCGCACGACGCTGGCGCTGGCGCGGGCCATCGGCTTCGACGCCGTGGACGCGGGGCCGCTGAGCAACGCGCGGCTGCTTGAACCGTTGGCGTATCTCAACATCCAGCTCGGGTATGTGCTGGGCATGGGGCCCCAGATCGGCTTCAAGCTCTTGCACGGCCACTGAGCGCGACCGGCGGGAGGACGTGATGGGTGACGAGACGGGACGAGGGCCGAGCCGCCGGGTGGTGCTCGGGGGCCTGGGTGCGCTGGCGGCCGCGGCGGTGGGCGTCGGTCGGCTGATGGGAGGCGAGATGGAAGCGAACACGAAGAGCGGCGCGGTGGCGTCCGGGCGCATGCCCACGGCCTTCATCCCCCATGGCGGGGGGCCGTGGCCCATCATGGAGATGGGGTTCGACCGGGCGCAGACGGTGGCGCTGGCCGACTACATGCGGTCGATCTCGTCGGTGCCGGCGGTCAAGCCCAGGGCGCTGCTGGTCATCTCGGCGCACTGGGAGGCGCGGGTGCCCACCGTGATGACGGGCGCGGCGCCGCCCATGTACTACGACTACTCGGGCTTCCCGCCCGAGGCCTACCAACTGAAGTGGCCGGCGCCGGGCAGCCCCGAGGTGGCGGAGCGGACGCCAGTGCTGGCGGCGGCCGGGTTCGAGACGGATCAGGAGCCGCACCGCGGGGTCGGCCACGGCACGTTCGTCCCGCTGCTGCTGGCCTACCCGGCGGCGGACATCCCGACGGTGCAGCTCAGCCTGATGCGGGGGGCCTGGATCCGGCGCAGCACCTCGCCCTGGGGCGGGCGCTGGCGCCGCTGCGCGACGGGCGTGTTCATCGTGGCCAGCGGCAACGGCTGCAACATGCGCGGGTTCATGGACCCGGATCCGCGGCATGTGGATGCCTCGCGCCGGTTCGACGACTGGCTCGCCGAGGCGGTGGCCGGTGATGAGACCAGCCGTGACCGCGCCCTGACGGGCTGGGCCGCGGCTTCACTCGGCCCGGGCCAGCCACCCGCGGGAGGAGCACCTCATCCCCTGATGGTGGCGGCGGGGGCCGCCGGCGCCGACCGCGGCGCCGTGGCGTGGTCGGGGAAGATGATGGGCAAGGCCTTGTCGACCCACTTCGGCGTGGGGGCTGAGGGCCGAAGCATCCCGGCGGTCGCGTGGCGCTGCCGGCGGGGCGTCGGTGCCGCTCGAAGCCTAGAACGGACAGGGCACGAAGCTCAGGTTGGACTCAAAGTCCATGTTGAGCTGCTCGCGGCAGAACCGGCCACCCTGGTGGTGCCAGAGGCTGGCCACCCAGTCGGTGGGGTTGCCATTGCCCAGGTGCGGCAGGCTGATGCAGACGTGCCCCGGCGGGCTGCCCATGATGAAGACGGTCGCCCGCTGAGGGCCGCAGGCCCCACCTCAAGCTGACGGGCTCCGACCGATGGTACGTGGTGAGGCGCTCGTCGAGGCGGCCTGAATAGAGCGTAGGCGGCGGTGCCCGTCTGCGCAATCGTCTGGGACCACGTCGTCTGGGGCGTCCGGTGCATGACCGTCAGGGTCGTGCCCAGCAGGCGCCGGGCCGCCGTCTCGGCATCCAGGTACGCCGCGCGGAGCTGGCCGTGGGTGAGGGCCGGCCTCGCGGGCCACGACCAGCACGGCCTCTCGGCAGTTGAGCCGCCATTGTGCGCTGGGCGGATTGCCCCCCCTCTTCACCCACTGGTCATAGCCCCGCAGGTCGGTGTAGCCGGTGGTGCTGCTGGAGTTGTCCACGTAGTAGGGCAGGACCTCGTCCGGGGCGCGCTGGATCCAGCGCCACTGTCCCAGCTTGCCCATGGCGGCGGTCGCGAGCCGAAGACCTCGCCGCCGGCGCTGCTCGGTGCGCATGGCGTTGATGCGCTTCAGCGGATCAACGAGGTTCTGGGGCATGGTCGGGAAGGTGGGCGCCTGCGGGGGCGGCTCTTGCACGGCCACCGCCTGGAAGACCACGGCGAGGGCCTTGGGCGGCGTGTTGATGCCCGTCACATCAGCCAGCTCCCCGCAGAACTGGCGACAGAGCTTTACCGGGTCGTCACCGACCTCGGAGTTGCAGATCGCGATCATCACGTCCATTTCGGAGACCGACCCAGCCAGCTCGAAAGAGACCGATCACCTCCGCAAGACTCGCAGCGTACTTCCTGAAGTACTTCGGGCTACTGGCCATTTCCTTGGTCTGCAGGAGCTCAGAGACCTGCTTGGCGCTCCATGCCATCGTGTGCCTCCTCTGATGTGGATGCTCAGGGTATCAGACGGGGCATCGACCGACATGGAAAACGGGATGCTCGTTGCGACTCCCGACTTCGATGGCCATCGCGGAGCTGGAGGCTGGCCCAGGGGCTGACGGCCGATCAGCCCGGGAAGGCCTGGAAGTGCCTGATCCGCCAGATGAAATACCCCACGCCCGCGGTGACGAGGACGCCCGCGATGGCGTAGAGGCCCGCGTCGGCGAGGCCGTGGTGAAGCTCGACGCCCAGGACGCAGCCGCCGGTGAAGCCACCCAGCAGGGACAGGTAGAGGGTGACGCGCCAGCGGGTGACGCCGCGGCCGGCGAGGGCCTTGCCGAGGGCGATGCCGAGATCGGTGACGATGCCCGACATATGCGTGGTGCGGACGACGGCGGCGCTGATGCGGGTGGCCATGGCGTTCTGGATGCCCGCACCGCCGGCGATGAAGGCGCCGCCGATGGCCGGGTGGGCGTGGCCCAGGAGGGTGGCGCCGAGGGCCAGGGCGGAGCCGGCGGCCATGAGCAGGACGCCGTAGCGCCGGCCGACGCGCAGCTCGGTGGACTCGATGACGGCGCCGCTGAGGGCGGCCCCCAGGAGGAAGCCCAGGAGCAGCGTGCTGAGGACGCCGATGGTCGGGCCGTCTCCCTGGGCGATGGCCGAGGGCAGGCTGGTCAGGGTGCCGGTGACGTGCGTGGCCGGGTGGTGCAGCCCGCCGAGCATGGCCAGCATGTTGGTGGCGCCCGCGCAGCATGCGAGGGCGGCGCCGCCGATGAGCAGGAAGCGGTAGCCGGCCGGGCGCTGCTCGCGCGCGGCGTCCGGGCCAGGGCCCGGGTCTGCGCGTCGCGTCGTGTCCGGGGGCGCCATGGCCGGTGGGGTGGCGGCCGGATCAGCCGAGGCCAAGGGCCGCGCGCAGCGCCTTGAGCTCGGCGTGAAGGCCAGCCTCTTCGAGCGCGGGGCGCAGGCCGCCGACCAGGTTCTCCAGCCGCCGCTTGAGCGTCGCGGCGCCGTCCTCGTCGTCCTCGCCGTCCTCGTCGTCCTCGTCGTCCTCGTCGTCCTCGCTCCCCAGGCCCACCTCGGCGCCGGCCCGCAGCCACTGCGCGGCCTGGGCGATCCAGGCGTTCGTGAGGTAGATCCAGGCCACCTCGTAGTGGGCGTTGAGGTTGTCGTCGTCCCACTCGGCGAAGGCGATGCGGGCCTCGAGGGCGTCGGCGGCTCGCCCGAGGGCGTCGAGGGCGGCGATCTTCTCCTGGTGCAGCAGCACGCGGGTCGACCAGCCGATGTCGTCGGCGTCGAGGCCCTCGTCGGCCGCGCTCAGCCGGGCCTCGTGGTCACCCTGGTGCGCGGCGACGGCGCAGCGGCCCAGGGCGATGATGCCATCTTCCGCGTCGGACAGGTGGGCGGCCTGGCGGAAGGCGGCCTCGGCGCGATCGAGCTCGCCGTCCACGAGGTGCAGCCGGCCGAGGGCGATGAAGAGCCCGTCCCCGGGCAGGGGTACTCGCCGCACATGGGGTCGCGGCCGCCGTAGAGCAGGGCGTCCATGGAAGTGCGGGCCTGGGCCAGGAAGGCCGGCGTGGGGCTGAAGGGCTTCCAGGCACCGATGGTGTCGATGACCCACTCCACCTCGGAGCGGCGCAGCCAGGCCTCCATGTAGGCCTCGAAGCTCGGGTACCACGGGCGCAGGGGGCCCTCGGCGGAGCGGAAGTCGATCCAGACCTCGCCAGCGTGGGGCCCCGTGAGGACGAGCAGATCTTCGTAGCCGCAGCCGTGGTCGGTCAGGACGAGCGTGCCATCGCGGGCGTCGACGCCAGCCGGGAGGCGCTCCTCATCCACGTACTCTTCGTCGAGGGGAAACGGGCGGCCGACGCCCTGGGCGTCCGCCCCGGCAGGTCGGCGAAGCCATAGAACGGGCCCGCGCCGACGCCGACCTGGGTGATCCATGCGCGGTAGGCGGCGGGCAGGGGCACGGCGTTCCGGCGCTCGAAGGCCTCGACCTCGGCCACCGGCACCGGGCGGCTCAGCCACCGGTGGCCAGCGGCGCCGAAGAGGGTGCAGGCCGGGTCGTGGGCTGCCAGTGCGTCCTTGCGGTTCTTCCACCCGTCGATCAACTGCCCTGCCTCCTCGCAACGGCTTCCATGAGCGGCCCGGCCGGCGGCCGGGCGTGTAGTCCTGCCACCCGGCACGAGCCGACGCAAGCGAGATCGGCCGAGCGCGTGAGGGCCCGCGCTTGACGTCTGCGTAGCCGGTGGTACGACCCCACCAGGAGGCTCCCATGCTGCCCCGACTCCCCTCCCCGCTGGCGCTGCCGGCCCTCGCTCTTCTGCTGGTCTTCGGCTGCGCCGAGGACGCCGCGTCCGAACCCTCGTCCGATCCCTCCGGCGACGAAGGCGCCCCCGGCATCACCCTGCAGGGGGCCTGGGGGATCGCCGATGGCGGCTGTGACTGCCGCGACGCCAGCCAGCCGAGGGCGCAGACCATCGAGCTGAGCCTGCGGGCGAGCCCGTCGGCGACGTACCGCGTCCAGGTGACCGCGGCCCGGCTCGCGGTCGGGAACGCAGAGAACCTGTCCCTGAGCGAAGAGGAGCTGATGGCGGAGGCCCGCGTGGCCACTGCGCTGCCGGGGTCCGTCGAGGTGGAGCAGGCCGCCTCCGAGGGCGACACCGTCACCATCGACATGACCGCGGCCGCACGCACCCTGGGCCTCCCGCCGCTCTGGGAGGTGTTCGAGCCCATGCGCTGGTTCGTCACCATCGACGTCGAGGGACCGGACGGACGCCAGACGTTCGAGGTCGACACCGGGTGGTTCGACGCGCGGCCCGGCGTCGTGGAGTAGTCCGCCACAAGAGCCTTGAATCGTTGAGCTTTCTCGACCGCGCGGCGCTGACTCGGCGCAAGGCGGGCCTGGCACGCGATGCGTTGACGAGTTTCCCAGTGTGATCAGGGCCTTCTGGGCGAGCCCGGGTACCAGGTGAGGCTGAAGCGCGCCGGCCCGGGGCGTGCGGTCGCGGGGAAGCGGGCGGCCTCCAGCGCCTGCGCGGCGCACCTCCGGGTGGCCGGCGGTGCGCCCGTCACGGTGATGTGCGCCGGGCCCTTCGGGCCGATCTCGAGGACGACCTCCCCGCGCAGGCGGGCGCGGCCCGAGAAGCAGGCGACCAGCGCCGCGCCGACCGATGTGGCGCCAGCGCGCACGGCCGCCGCGTCCCCCACCTCGTAGTCGGTCCACCCCAGCCGGAGGATCCCCTGGCCATCGCGGCCGACGGTGGCCATGCCCCCGCCGCCGATGCCCCGCCCCGTCCCCAGGCCTCCGGTGGTGCCGCCCGTGCCGATGCCCAGCGTCGCGAGGGCCGGGCGCGGATCGCGGGCCGCCTCCGCCTTCACGCGCGCGTGCACCACCTGCGCGTACTGGAGGCGATAGCCGGCGTACCCGGCCCCGCCCCCCATGTGGCCGTTCAGGGTGCTCGCCAGGCAGCCGGCGAGGCCCCCGTCCTCCGTCCGGGGGAAGACGCCCTCCACCTGGACGCGACCGCTGGGATCGCTGCGGAGCACGAGCGTCGCGTCGACGACCTCCAGCTCGGGGCGGGCGTCCGCCAGGCGCCCCATGCAGGGGCGCACCGCCAGCCCGCGCTCCATGAGCCACCCATCGAAGCGGGTCGGGTCGGCGTCGGCGTCGCCATGGCTCATCCACACGGCCATCGGGTGGGCGGCGGCGTCCTCCAGGGCCACGATGGCGGGGTCGGCGAGGCCGACCAGCAGCAGCAGCGCGATCACGATCAGTCGAAGGTGATGCGACAGCGGCGGGCCCAGGGCGCGGCCTGGAGGGCGGCGCGCCCGGCGGGCGTCAGGGCGTTGCCCGAGACGTTGAGGCGCTCGAGCTTCGCGAATGGCAGGCCGGCGAGGCGCTGGGCGCCCGCGTCCGTCAAGCCGGTGCGGCGCAGGTTCAGGTCGCGCAGGTGGGGCACGAAGGGGCCCGCCTTCAAGGCATCCAGCCAGGCGTCGGGCGCGGAGTTGCCGGCGACGCTCAGGTAGACGGGGCCGGTGAGCCCGGTGCCCGGCCCCACGAGCGCTGTGAGGCCGTCCGCCGTGAGCCCGTTGTAGGCCACGTCCAGGTGGTTGACCCCCATGATCTTGGGGGAGGCGGCCAGGGCGCGGGCACCCGCGTCGCCGATGCGGTTGTCATAGAGGACGAGGTGCTGGAGCTGGCGCACGGGGCTGCCCAGCAGCGCGGCGACGCCCTCGGCCCCGACCTGGTTGCTGGACAGATCCACCTCGGCCACCTCGGGCGCGAAGCGACCCTCGGCCACCAGGGCCGCCATGCGGGCGTCGTCGATCTGCTGCTGGACGAGGGTGACGCTCGGGGCAGCCGGCGCCGGGCTCGAAGGCGGCGCCTGATCAGGGGGCGGCGCCTGCTCGGGGGGCGGCGAGGGCATGATCACCTGGGGAGCGAGGGCGAAGGCGAGACAGAAACCCAGTGAAATCGACACGTTGAGCATCCGCCGTCAGTGATCGTGGTCGTGGTCGCCGTCGCCATGGTCGTGGTCGTGTGTGTCGGGGGCCTCGCCGTCACCCGAGGGCGCCCGGGACGCGCCCATGGCCACCTGCTGGTCGGTAAGGATGTTCTGGATGCGGACCGTGATGGTCTCGACCAGCTCCTCGGTGGTCATGTCGCGGAAGTTGTGGTCGAACTGCACCTCGGGGGTGTAGGCCCCCTGCAGGAGCGTGCGAAGCTCGTCCACGATGCCCTCGCGCATGTACGGGCGGACCGTGTTGCCGCGGTCGGACAGCCGGGCCGCGTCGTCGGCCGAGGCCGAGATGTGGCTGCCCCCGCGCTGGCTCTGGGCGCCGGGCCGCAGGAGCTGCTGGCGACCATCGCTGGCACGCCAGGAGCCGCGGATGGCGAAGCACTCGTCGGGGATGTCCGGCCGGTTGGCCACCGCGAAGATGCCTGCCTGGAAGCCGGGCGTGGACGGATCCATGTCG
>JAWKQS010000062.1:0-21462 GCA_041389985.1 bacterium | reverse complement strand
GGCCGCGTCCGCGGCTGCGCCCGCACCGCTGTCGAGGGCGCCGCCCGCCGTCCGGGCGTCGGTGGGCTGCGCCTGGGCCGGGTCGGCGGCGGGGGTGTCATCACAGGCGAACAGGAGGGCGAGGGCGAGGACGGAGAGGGTGTGTCGCATCGCCCGAGCATAGCCCAGGGCGAGGTCCTCAGGGCGGGTCGAACCGGCAGGGCTGGCCGTCGCAGACGTCGATGACTTCGCCGGTGCGCAGGAAGTGCATCATCTGGCGCTGGCCGGCGGGGAGCTGGCGCAGGTCGCCGTGGGTGTCGTTCTCCTTGATGGGGGGGCGCTCGGGGTCGGGGTTGTCGGGGTGCTTGAAGTCGAACTCGGCCAGCAGGCTGCCAGTGAAGGGCAGGTCGGTGGGGGCGAGGCCCCAGGCGGGCTCGACGAGGGGGGTGGCGGCGCCGACGCCGATGGCGCGGGCGAGCATGAAGGACACCTGGTTGTGGACCTGGGCGTCCTCCTTGGCGACGTGCAGCAGGACCTCGTGCGCGGGGGTGCCGGGGAGAGGGTCGGCCACGATGTGCGCGGCGAGGGTCATGGGATCCATGGGATCCCAGCCGGTGCCGAGCAGGCCGAGGACCAGCGAGAACTCGATGCGGTCGCGGAAGGTGTTGTCGAGGATGCGGACGAAGTCCTCGAACACGACGCTGCGCTGGAGCAAGAAGGGGAAGGCGCCGCCGGGGACGCCGAGGACGCCGCGGCGGACGTCCTGGGTCAGCGACATGATGACGGCGCCCATCGTGCCGCCCTGGGAGTTGCCGTAGTACATGAGGTCGGCCGGGTCGTAGAGGGGCTGGCCGTCGGCGCCCGTGAGGCGCTCGTCGGCCTCCCGCAGGAAGCCGCCGCGCATCATGCGCTGGAGGGCGAGGTGGTTCATGACGCCCTGCATGGCCTTCTCGTAGAGGTAGGGGAACTCGCTGGGGCGGCGGGCGAGGATCTGGAGCCAGACGGTGAAGTCGGCGGTGGACATGCCCTGCATGTCTGCGGAAAGAATCAGGAATCCATACTCGTCGGCCATGCCGCGCAGCCAGCCGCCCTCGCCCTGGCCCTTGCTGCCGAGGAAGCCGTGGCCGTACTGGACGACGCCGCCGAGGCGGTCGCCGCGGGCGACGGAGGCGGGCACCTGCAGGGTGAACTCGACGTCCTCGAAGCCCTCGATGCGGGGCAGGCCGTCGGCGTCGAGGTGGTGGCGGCGCAGGCCGAACTCATCGGGGGGGCCGAGGAAGGAGGGCACGCGGGCGACGCCGGTGGCCATCCAGGCGATGCGGGCGTCGCCGACGGGCTCGACGCTGGTCAGGGTGTAGGCGGGGCCGTCCTCGCCCAGGGCCTCCATGAGGCGATCGCGCATGGTGAGGAGGGTGCGGACGCCGTTCTCGTCGCTGGCCACCGTGAAGTCCCAGGCGAGCTGGAGGTCGTCGCGGTCGACGCCGGCGGCGGCCAGGGCCGGGAAGATGTCGGCGTCGAAGTGGGCGCGACGGCCTTCGATGCCCGGCAGCTCGCTGGGGGTGCCGTCGCGCAGGGCCAGAAAGCCGGGTGTGCCCGGGAGGACGACGCCGTCCGCGTCGGCCAGCCGGCGGACCGCCACGATGATGCGGTGGCCGCGGGGCAGGGGAGCGGCGGGGCGCAGGGCGATGAGGGGCTCGCCGCGGTCGAGGGTGAGGTGGTCGTGCTCGGCCCAGTGCGCCAGGCGCTCGCCAGTGTTGTCGGCATCGAGCAGCACGGTGGCGCTGTCGGGCTCGAAGGAAGGCGGCGGGCGCGAAGACCGGCGGCGCGCCCCGCGGGTGGCGCCGGGCCAGGTGAAGAGGATGGGCGACGCGGCGCCGAAGCCGTCGGCCCGCAGGAAGGCCTCGCCGCTCATGTGCTGGGCCGGCAGGCCGTAGAGGCGGCAGGCTGCCCTCCGGGAAGATCAGGTGGGGGCCATCGCCGGCGAACCGGCGGTAGTAGTCGCTGGGGAAGGGCAGCAGGCAGTGGCCCAGGTGCAGGTTCTCGCAGGCGGGGCCCGGCGCGGGCGGGCCGGCGTCGGGGCCGGCGTCCGGGGCCGCGTCGGGGCCGGCGTCCGGGGCCGCGTCGGGGCCAGCGTCGGGGCCAGCGTCCGGCCGGGCCGCATCCACCCGCGCGTCGGCGGCCGCATCGACCCGCGCGTCGGCGGCCGCGTCCGTCGGGGTCTTGCCACCCCCGTCGTCGCAGGCCACCAGGCCCACCGCCACCACCCCCCACATCCAGGCTCTCATCGTCCGCGCTCCCCGTGTCGTGCGGCGGTGTCTTCCCGCGGGGAGCGGGTCGGGATCAAGCCCGGCCGACCCATTGCCGCCGGGGGCCGGCCTGCGTAGCCTGCGGTTCCCCACCTCGCCGGGAGCCCGCCCATGGCCGTCGTCCTGTCCGATCTGCTCAAGGGCAAGCCGCCCGAGGCGTTCAGCGCGTCGGAGCTGACCCGCAAGGCGCACTACCGGTGGGATCGCGGGGAGGAGGCGGCGGCGGCCCTGCTCTTCGAGGCGGCTCAGGCCCGGGCCGAGGCGGAGGGCGACCGCGCGGCGGCCATGGCCGCCCGCAACCGGGCGGCCATCACCTTCGCCCGCAGCACCGACGATCGCGCAGCGGCCCGGGCCCGCCTCGATGCGGTCATCGCCGACTACGAGCGCGGCCCGGCCGAGATCCTCGACGCCCACTTCGCCGAGTGGGCCGCCACCGAGCTGCTGGTGCTGGATCAAGCGGACGGCCCGAGCGACTTCACGCCCGCCTTCCGGGCGCTCCAGGCCCGCTGCGCCCGTGCGGGCTGCCCGCGCTACCCCGCCATCTTCCCTCAGCAGGAGCGCCTGGCCGAGCTGGCCTTCGCCGGGGGGGCGCGGGGCGTGATGGCCGATGTGCTGCCTCGCCTCCGGGCCCGCAAGACCACGCGGGCCCTGAACGCCCGGCTCGACCAGTGGGCGGCCTGGCTGAAGGCGTGAGCCCGACCACGCGGGATCGCCGCCGATCTTGATCGTCGCCGTGGCGGGGGGTAGCGTCGCCACGGGGCCCTCGCCGGGTCCACCGTCGCCCCCAGGAGACCAAGAGCCCATGGCCGATCAGAGCACCTCGCCCGCGCGCGTCGTCGAGGACGCCCGCCGCCTCCTGCGGACGGTCCGCGCCGAGATCGAGCGGGGCCGCCGCCCCTACACCAGCGATGTGCGCCGCCTCGTCGAGCGCAGCCTGGCGCTGCGGTTCCCCGAGTACGTCCAGTTCCTGGAGAAGTTCGGCTTCCTGGCCCTCGATCGGCGGACGGACACGCTGGGCCTGACGGCCGCTGGCCAGCAGGTCGTGGATGGCCACGAGGGTCGGTTGCGGGGCATGGCAGGCGATGTGAAGTACCACTTCGGCGAGCGCCTCAACGACGCGCCGCTGGCGGCGGAGCCGGGCATCGAGGCCCAGCGCCTCGACGGGCGCTACCTGCGCTACGAGCGCATCGGCCGGGGCGGCCTGGGGACGGTCTCCCGCGGGCACCACCTGGCCCTCGATCGGCCCGTGGCCCTCAAGCTCTTCGAGGGCCTCGGCGAGCTCTTTCGCCCTGATCAGCAAGAGGAAGTGCGGCGGCGCATGGAGCTGGCGGTGCGGGCCCACGCCCGGCTGATCAGCCCGTTCGTGGTGCAGATCATCGATCAGAACGCCGACCACGACCCGCCCTACTTCGTGATGGAGCTGGCCGAAGGCGGCAACCTGCGCGGCCTGCTGGAGGACGGCCCCCTGGCCCCCGCCGTGGCGCTGCGCTACTTCGTCCAGGTGGCCCTGGGCCTGAAGGTCGCCCACGCTCAGGGGCTGCTGCACCGCGATCTGAAGCCCGAGGCCGTGCTCCTCGACGCGGTGGGCAACGTGAAGCTCTCCGACTTCGGGCTGACCCGCATCGCCGAGCGGGACGGCGCCCGGGTGCGCCAGGCGTACGTGGGCTTCGGCTCCGTGGGGTACATGGCGCCCGAGCTCTTCCGCGGCGGGGCGCCCGGCCCCGCGGCCGACATCTACGCGCTGGGCATCCTGCTCTACGAGATGCTGACGGGCGAGCTGCCGGGGCGGCGGTCCCCCATGCCCAGCGACATCGCCGAGGGCGTGCCCACCGATCTGGACGAGCTCTTCGATCGCATGACCCAGGACGATCCCGCCCAGCGGCCCGCAGATCTGGACGCGGTGCTCACGGCGGTGTGGACGTCGAAGGAGGCGGTCGCCCTGCTGGATGCCCGGCAGGCGCCCTACTTCGTCGAGCCTCCGGTGACGCTGCCGGGCCTGCCCCGGCCCGTGCGCGATCCCCTCGAGTCGATGCTGGCCGACGACGCCGACGAGGCGGAGCCGGAACCCGAGCCGGCGCCCCGCGCTCCCGAGCCGTCCCCCCGCGCGGCGGAGCCGGCGCCCCGCGCCCCCGAGCCGGCCCCCCGCCGCGGAGCCGGCGCCCCGCGCCCCCGAGCCGGAGCCGGTGGTGCGCGAGCCGGAGCCGGTGGCAGTGCCCGAGCCGGAGCCCGCGGCGGCGCCCAAGCCGAGGCGCCCGTCGCGGTGGCCCAGGCCACGCCCGAGCCGATCTCGGCGCCCCCGCCGAGGTGTCGTCCGTGCGCGTCTCGGGCCCGCACCCCGTCGTCGCGCCAGCGGGCCGCAGCGTCCCGGCGGCCCGGCCCGCGCTCGTCGGTCGCCGCTCGGTCTCCTCAGCCGCCCAGCGGCGAGGTCGAGGTGCCCTTCAACACCGTCCCCGTCGAGGATGAGGCCCTGCCGGCGGTGGTCTTCGTGGCCCCCGAGCCCGAGCGCGGAGGAGCCGTCCACGGCGAAGCCCGTCCTGCTGGCGGTGCCCGTGGCCGTCGACGAGGACGAGTCCCGGGGCATCTTCTCGTCTCAGGCCATGGATCGCTTCGCCGATGACGCTGACGCCGTCAGCCTGGTGGAGGAGCTCGACCTCGACGACGTCCTCGAGGACGACGACGCCCGCGGCCGGGGCCTCACCAAGGGAAGACCTGGCCAACCGCCTGCGCAAGCTGCGCAAGGGCTGACCGACCGGGCGCGGATGGCCCAAGCTACTGAATTCGGCGGAGTTTTTCGCCGCCGGTTGGCCAGCAGGGCCAGGCCGAAGGCGAGCGCCAGCGGTGCCCCGGGGGCGGGCCGCCCGGGGCCGCGCGGCGTCGGACGGGGATCCCCAGTGGTCCCGCCGGCGTCCGCGGCGGCGTCGGGCGCGCGGGCGTCCGGCGTCGGGCGCGCCGCGTCGACGCGCGGGCCGGTGCCGGTGAGCAGGTCGGCGTCGGGCCGCGGATTGGCCGGGCGTCGCGGAGCGTCGCGTCGAGGCGGGGGGATCGCCCTGATCGACCGGCGGCCCGGTGGCATCGCTGGGCACCGGCTGCGCGTCCCGGGCGGCCATGTCGACGGGGGCGGCCATGTCGACGGGGGCGGCCATGTCGACGGGGGCGGCCATGTCGACGGGAGCGGCCATGTCGACGGGAGCGGCCATGTCGACGGGAGCGGCCATGTCGACGGGGGCGGCCATGTCCACCGGAGGCCGCGCCATGTCGACGGGCGGGACGGCCATGTCGACGGGCGGGACGGCCATGTCGACGGGCGGGACGGCCATGTCCACCGGGGGAGGTGGGCGCATGTCCACCACCGCCGCGTCCACCGCCGCGTCCACCGCCGCGTCCACCACCGCGTCCACCGCCGCGTCCACCGCCGCATCCACCGCCGCGTCCAGCACCGCCATGTCCTCGGGAGGCGGCACGGCCATGTCCACCTCCTGGGCGCAGCGGTCCACCAGCACCTCGCCCGAGCAGTCCTCGGTCACATGCCCGTAGTGGTCGATGTTGCGGTAGCAGGCGAAGACGCGGCCGCAGTCCAGCCCCCGCACCGTGCGGTTGGTGGAGCCCCACGCCGCCTGCGTGAACACCAGGTGGGCCGGGTCGATGCGAGCCTCCGGCCCCAGGTAGACCTCGGTGCGCGACCAGTCCACGGCCTGGGCCAGCCCGCCGTCGTGCCGCCAGCCCATGAACACCGAGCCCGGCTCCAGATCTTGAAAGAGCGCGCTGGTGGCCACCCGGGAGGGCGGGCGGTTGCAGAGGATGACCCCGTGGCGCGCGTAGTCGTTGCCTGGATCCACCGTCGTCCAGCCGTTGCGGGTGATGTAGTGCCGCTGGGGCACGACGATGCGGTGCGGGTCCAGGTTGACGCTGCGGTCGGTCGCGATGCGGTCGCGGTCGATCCACCCGATGCGCATGGCGTAGAGCGACTGCACCCCCGGCGCCAGGCCGATGCCCGGGTTGCCGGGGGACCAGTCGAGCTGGGTGTCGATGGCGGCGCCCTGGCCCGGGGCCAGGCGGGTGGCGGCCCGGTCGGGCCACGTCATCTGCCGGTCGCGAGCGTTGAACTCCATGTTGTCGAAGAACAGGTTGAGGGTCGTGAGGCCCGGCCCCGTGAACGCCCCACCACAGGGCTCACCCGTCACCGGGTGCACCTGGGCGTGGTAGACCAGCAGCCGCACATCGACCCGGTCCGCGAGCGCCGGCGCGGCCCCCAGCAACCCCAGAGCCAGCAGCGTCTTCCTCATCCCTGGCACCTCCCGGGGCCGATTGCGCCGCCGCCGAGGGGGCGTGTCAAGGCCGACGACGACTCGCCCACTTGGCAGCCACCACGCACGGCCCTTGCCGGCGCGTGTGAAATGTCGTTGCGCCTCACCGAAATGGTTGAAGTCGTTGAAGTACTTCGGTAACTCTGCGCCGGCATCAGCCTCTTCACCGCCACGGTGCAGGGGTGGTGGGCTTCGGCTTCGCGCTGCTGGCCGTGCCGCTGTCGGCCCTGGTCGATCCGACCGCGCGGTGCCATGCCCCAGGCGCTGCTCTCGGTCGTCCTCACGGTCCATGGCCTGGCGCGGGCGTCGGCACGTCGAGCTGCGGCGCGTCCGCTGGATCCTGCTGGGCTGGATTCCGGGCGTGCTCATCGGGGTGAGCCTGCTCAAGGTGCTGAGCGTGCGAGCCGTGAGCCTCGCGATGGCCACCTTCGTGCTGGGGGCGGTGGCGCTGATGACGCTGGGCCTGAAGGTCCGGCGCTTCCCGCCCACCGAGGTGGGGGCAGGGGTGCTCGCCGGCCTGGGCTCGCTGGTCTCGTCCATCTCGGGTCCGCCGGTGGCGCTGCTCTACAAGGACGAGCGCGGGCCGACGCTGCGCGCGAACCTGGCGCTGGTCTTCCTGGCCGGCGTCCTGCTCACCCTCACCGGGCGGGTGCTCAGCGGCGAAATCTCCATGCGGGACGCGCAGATCGCCCTCGCGGTCGCCCCCGGCGTGCTGCTGTCCATCCCCATCTCCGAGCGGCTGGGCGGGCGGGTCGACGGGGCCCTCCTGCGCCGGCTGGTGCTCGGCCTGGCGACCTGGCGGCGGTGGCGCTGGGCGTGCGAGCCTGTAGAAAGAGGCCCATGACCGAGGTACTCCAGCAGCTGATCGCCCTGCTCGGCCTTGAGCGCATCGAGCAGAACCTGTTTCGGGGGCAGAGCCAGGATCTCGGCTGGGGCCGGGTCTTCGGGGGCCAGGTGCTCGGCCAGGCCCTCTCGGCCGCCGTGCAGACGGTGCCGGCCGAGCGGGTGGTGCACTCCTTCCACGGCTACTTCATGCGGCCGGGGGCCGTGGATCGGCCCATCGTCTACGACGTCGATCGCATCCGCGACGGCGGCAGCTTCACCACGCGCCGGGTCGTCGCCATCCAGAACGGCGAGGCCATCTTCTCGCTTTCGGCCTCCTTCCAGATCGAGGAGGAGGGCTTCGACCACCAGGACGAGATGCCGGCGGTGCCGGGGCCCGACGGGCTGCTCTCCGAGCGCGATCTGGCGCTGCGCGTGGCCGACAGGCTGCCGGCCGGCCTGCGGGAGCAGGCCTGCGCCGAGCGCCCCATCGAGGTGCGGCCCGTCGAGCCGATGAACCCGCTCAAGCCCGATCGCCGGCCGCCCCAGCGGGCGGTCTGGTACCGCGCCAGCGGGCCGCTGCCCGACGACGCCGGCCTGCACCGCTACCTGCTGGCCTACGCGAGCGACTTCAACTTCATGACCACCGCCCTCATGCCCCATGGCGTGAGCTGGATCAGCCCCGGCATGCAGGTGGCCAGCCTGGATCACGCCATGTGGTTCCACCGCTCGTTCCGCATGGACGAGTGGATCCTGCACGTGGTGGAGAGCCCCTCGGCGTCGGGGGCGCGGGGCCTGGCGCGGGGCCGCTTCTTCACGACGGACGGGCGACTGGTGGCCTCGACGGCCCAGGAGGGCCTCATCCGCCAGCGGCCGCCGCGCCCGAAGGGCTGACGAAAACCGCAGCTACTTCAAGGGCTTCCACTGCTCGTACTTGTCGGCGGGGGCGGGCCCGGCGAAGACCTGCAGGGCGACCATCTTCGCGGGCCCGTTCTGGTAGCTCACCCGCGCGTTGGCCTTCATGAACACCGTGTCCCCGGCCTTCACCGGCGACGCCTTGCCGTCGATGGTGATGACGCCCTCGCCCTCGAGCACGTGGATGTACTCCTCGGTGGCGTCGGCGTGCTCGGGCACCGCGGCGCCGGCGTCCATCTCCAGGCGGCCGACGTAGGCCTGCTGGCCGCGGGCCAGGTGGCGGATGGTGGCCTTGCCCGAGGGGGCCATGAAGGCCGGGGCGGCGGCGAGGGGGCGCACCTCGCTGTCCGGGCCGACGACCTCGATGGACAAGAGCAGGCTGACGACGAGGGCGAAGAAGGGCATGGCGGGCTCCCGGGCAGTGTGTCGCCCAGGGTAGCCCAGCGGCGGGCGAGGATCAGCGCTTGCGGGGATCAGCGCTTGCGATAGCAGGCGTAGGTGGCGAGGGCCACGGCGCCGAGGGCGAACCCGGTGACCACGGCCCAGTCGATCCACGCGGCCGACGACAGCGTCGTACCCCCGGGCAGGTGGCCGTAGAAGGCGCGGCGGACCCCCGAGACCAGGTAGGTCATGGGGTTGGCCGTCATGATGGCCTGGAGGACGGGCTTGTCGGGGCTGGGTGGGAACATGGCGCCGCTGAGGATCCAGGCCGGCAGCAGCAGGATGCTCATGACGGCGTGGTAGCCCTGGGTGGAGTCGATGACCCATGCGAGGGTGAAGCCGAAGGCGGTCAGGCCGATGGCCCCCAGGCTGAGCATGCCCACCAGGGTGAGCCAGTCGATGCTGCCCACCAGGAACGGCGTGAAGGGCAGGAACGCCAGGAACAGGGCGGCCTGGAGCAGCCCCACGGAGCTGACGCCCAGGGACTTGCCCAGCACGACCGCCGCCCGGGAGCCCGGTCCCGCCAGCACCGACTGCAAGAAGCCCTCGTGGCGGTCCTCGATCACCGAGATGGTGCCGAAGATGCTGGCGAAGAGCACGAGCATCACCAGGATGCCCGGGTAGAAGTACTCCATGTAGCCCAGGCCCTCGGCGCCGGGCAGCCGGAACGTCGAGGCCATGCCGCCGCCAATGATGCCCCAGAAGACGAGGGGCTGGGCGAGGGCGCCGAACAGGCGGGAGCGCTGCCGGACGAAGCGCAGCAGATCGCGGCGCCAGAGGACGGCGGTGGTGGCGGCGTCGGCCGCGAGGGGGCCCATCATGCGGCGTCCTCGTCCTCCAGGCTCATCCCCGTCAGCTTCAGGAAGACGTCGGAGAGGCTGGGCTGCTTGAGGTGCACGGCGCGCAGGCGGCCGGCGGGGAAGGCCTCGACCACCCGCGGGATGAGGGTGTGGCCCTCGTCGCAGCGGAAGCGGACGCCCCCGTCGATGCGCCGCGGCTCCACGTCGAAGTGGTCGCGCAGGACGCCGGCGAGGCCCTCGGGATCGTCGCCGAAGACGCTGATGACGTCCCCGGAGACGGCGGCCTGGAGGGCGGCGGGGGTGTCGCAGGCGATGATCTTGCCGTCGGCGATGAGGGCCAGCCGATCGCAGCGGGCGGCCTCCTCGGGCCGGTGCGTCGAGAGCAGGATGCTCAGGCCCACCTCCGTGCGCAGGGCGTGCAGGCGCTGCCAGGTGCGGTGGAAGCTGGCCTCGTCCAGGCCGGTGGTCGGCTCGTCCATGATGAGCAGGCGCGGCTGGTGGACCAGGCCGCGCGCGAGCTCCAGGCGCCGACGCATTCCGCCCGAGAGCGTCTTCACGGCCTCGCCCGCCCGGTCCGCCAGATCGGCGAACACCAGCAGCGACTCGACGCGCTCCTGGGCGGTGGCCCCCTTGATGCCGTGGAGGCGGCAGGCCATCCGCAGGTTCTCGCGGCAGGTGAGGTTGGGATCGAGGCTCGGCTTCTGGAAGACCACCCCCAGCCGCGAGCGCAGGGCCCGGGCGCCGGGGGCGATGGCCTCGCCCTCCAGGCGCAGGGTCCCGGCCTGGGCCTTCAAGAGGCCGGTCAGCACCGAGAACGTGGTGCTCTTGCCGCTGCCGTTGGGGCCGAGAAGTCCAAAGATTTCGCCTGGTTGGACCGAGAAGGTCAGCCCCTTGAGCACCTCGCGCTTGCCATAGCCGACGGTGAGCCCGTCCACGGCCAGGAGGGGTTCAGCCATGGATGGGGCCGGCGTCCACCAGCAGCGCCGCGAAGAGCAGCGTGAGGTAGGCCAGGGTGTAGAGGAAGTAGCTGCGCGCCCAGGCGACCGGCTTCTCGGTCCGCAGGCCCCGCACCGCCATGCCCACGAGGCCCAGGCCGAGCAGGGCGGCCAGGCTCAGGTAGATCCAGCCGGCGACGCCGAGCCACGCGAGGGCCAGGCTCACGGGCACCAGCGCCACCGACCAGGCCAGCATGTGCCAGCGGGCGATGGTGGGGCCGTAGGTGCCGGGCACGGTGTGGATGCCGGCGCGCGCGTACTCCTGCTGGCGGTACAGCGAGATGGCGATGAAGTGGGGGATCTGCCAGATGAAGAGCACCCCGAAGAGGATGAGGCCGGCCAGATCGATCTGGCCGGTCACCGCCGTCCAGCCCATGAGGGGCGGCATGGCCCCCGGGATGGCGCCGACGATCACCGCGTGGGGGCTGTGCTGCTTCATGGGGGTGTAGACGAGCACGTACGAGAAGAGGGCGATGGCGGCCAGCATGCCGGTCAGCGGGTTGACCAGGGCCGTCAGCAGCGGGACCGAGACGAGGGAGAGGCCGATGCCCAGGGCCAGCGCCGTGGCCGGACGCATGCGCCCGGCCGGGAGCGGGCGACCCTTCGTGCGGGCCATGTGCTTGTCGCTCTCGCGCTCCCACCAGCAGTTGAGGGTGTTGGCGGCGGCCACCACGAGCACCGTGCCGGCGAGGGTGGCGAAGAGCGCCGCCCAGCTCAGGCTGCCCGGCGCCAGCCACAGGCCACCGGCGGTGGTGATGACCACCAGCATGGTGACGCTCGGCTTGGCCAGGGCCAGGAGGTCGCGTCCGGTGGATCCCAGCGTGGCGGTGTGGCTCATGCAGCCTCCTGGGCGGGCAGCGGCCCGCGAAAGCGGCCGGTTCTACCGTCGGCGGTCCCGACAAGTCAACCGCTGCGGCCCGCTCAAAGGGCAGGGCCCGGCTAGATCGCGCAGCCGTCCGCGTCGCAGCCGGGGGCCGGCCCGACGTCGGGCCAGGCCTGCCGCAGCGCCCGCTGGAAGACCTCGACGGGCTGGGCCCCCGGGACGGCCAGGCGGCCGTCGAACAGGAAGAAGGGGACGCCCCGGGCGCCCAGCTCCAGGGCCTCCGCCTTGTCGGCCCGGACCGCCTCGGCGTAGGCGTCGCTGGCCAGGACCAGGGCGACCTCGGCCGCGTCCAGGCCGACCTCTTCAGCGAGGCGCTGGAGCACCTCGGGCTGGCCGATGGCCTCGCCCTCGGTCAGGCTGGCCGCGAGGAGCCGGGTCTTGAGGGCGCCTTGCCGCCCGCGCTCGGCGGCCAGGTGCAGCAGCCGGTGGGCGTCATGGGTGTTGCCGGGCCGCACCCGATCGAACCGCAGATCGACCCCGGCGGCCAGGCCGGCCTGGCGCGCCTGATCCATCAAGGCGAGGGCCCGCGGGCGGTTCACGCGGTACTTGCGGGCGAGGTGGTCGGCCAGGTCCAGGGGTTGCTCCCGGGGCGCCGTCGTGTCCAGCTCGAAGCTCCGCCACTCAACCTCGACCTCGCCGCCGAAGTCGGCCAGCGCGGCCTCCAGGTTCTTCTTCCCGATGGCGCACCAGGGGCACACCACGTCGGACCACACCTCGATCAGCATCTCGCCCTCCGCGCCTGGCGCTCGCCTCGACCCTCGATGCGCGGGGTGGGGCGCCGGTCGCCCGGCCCCGATTGACCCCCCGCTCGGCGTCCCCCTATGGTAACCCCATGCCGACCGCCTCGGGATCCCCCGCACACCGCTCCGCTTCGCCACCTTCGCCCTGGTGCTCGTCCTGTGCGCTGGCCTGGTCGGCGCCAGAAAGCGTAGTCGAGACGGGACGTTGCAGGTGGAGTCCACGACCATCGGGGCCGTCATCGTGGTGGACGGCGAGGTGGTGGGCGAGGTGCCGATGGAGGCGCCAGTGACCCTCAAGCCGGGCAGCCACACCATCAAGGTCCAGAAGCCCGGCCACGCCGACTACATCGACACCTTCAAGGTCACGGCCCGCAAGCCCACCATCCTCGAGATCGACCTGCTGCCCGTGGCGGGCATCCTCCGGTTCGAGTCGACCCCGGCGGGCGCGACGGTGGTGATCGACGGCCGCCAGCTCGGCGAGACGCCGTATCAGGGCGAGCTGCCGCCGGGCCAGCGTGTGGTCGAGCTGCGCCTGCCGGGCTACACGGTGTACCGGCGCGAGTTCCTGGTCCGGGCCGGCGAGACGTATCCGCTGGCGGCCGATCTGGTGCCCATGCCCGAGATCCCCCCCGACGACCTCGTCACGCCCTGGTATGGGCACTGGTGGGTCTGGGCGGGGGCGGCGGCCCTGGTGGGGGGGGTCACCGCGGCGGTGCTGCTGTCGGATGATGGCCGCGACACGCCGCCCAACCCGCCCTACCTCCTCGACATCGATCCCATCCGTTGAGCGAGGGGGCCGGCGAGCTGGACGCCCGCCTGCGGCCCCTGGCGGGCATCCTGGGCGGGGCGATCCTGGGCGGGACGCTGTATGCGTTCGCGCGGGGCCTGCTGCCCGGCCAGTTCGCGTTCGCGGCGGCCGCGGTGGGGGCGCTGGCCGGGCTCGGGGCCCGCCTCGTGGGCGCCATCGGCAGCCCGGCGCAGCTGCGGGTGCTGGTCTTCGGCTCGCTCTTCGCGACGGTGATCGGCGAGTACGCCATCTACGCCCAGCAGACCCCCGAGGTGACCTTCGCGGCCCACCTGCTGGCCAACCCGGGCTGGCTGGTCTTCACCATCCTCTTCCTGGTGGCCGGGATCTTCCTGGGGGTGCGCCTGCTGGTGGGCATCGATCCGCTGTCGGATGTACTGACCCATGGCGGGGCGGCGGTGCCGCCGGGGGCGGCCGGGACGGAGTGTCCGCGGTGCGGGTCCCTGCAGACCGCGCCGGCCGAGGAGGCAGGCGCCATGGTCTGCATGGCCTGCGATCACGGCTGGCGCCTCAGCGAGGCACCTCCACCTGGTGGAAGCGCAGATCCCGGAAGCTGACCGTCGCACCCTGGGCGTCGTCGTAGATGAACTCGCACCGGGCGTCGCCGTTGAGGTCGGTGTGCATCTTGGTCCCCTCCGAGCAATCGTAGCTGCCGTCGGCGGGGTTGATGAGCCAGATGGACCGGCTGGCCGCGTTGTTGGGCCGGGAGGCGGTGAACACCAGGCGCTCGCCGGCGGGATCCAGCGCGAAGTCGCCGATGTCGTGGTTGCTCCAGTGGCTGGCCCGGACGTTGTTGGTGATGTTCACCGGATCCGCGCTCATGTCACGGTCGAACCGCAGGATGTCATAGTCGTCGCGGTTGGACTCGCCCGCCGACTTGGTGCAGTCCCCCTTGGCCAGGAAGTAGAAGAAGCCGCCATCGGCCGAGAACACCGGGTTGAAGCGGACCTCGTTGAAGTTGTAGGGCATCTGCCGGCGGCAGTCGCCGTCCTGGTTGGTCTCGGTCTCGAAGAGATCCTTGCCGCGCGGGGGCGGGGGGCTGGGGATGGCCTGGAGGGTCTGGGCGCGCCAGATGAAGTCGTTGCGCGTGAAGACCGCCAGGTAGGTGGCATCGGGGCTCAGGGCCACGGGCAGGCGGCCCGAGAACTGCGAGCCCGTGCCGCCCTGCTCGCCGAAGGTGTACAGCGTCTGGTTGGCGCCGTTCTTCACGTTGAAGAAGTCGAGCGTCATCGTGGAGAGGGTCGTCTTGATCACGATGATCAGCGAGCCGAAGGGCGTCACCCGGAAGCCGCCGTCCGCGTTGATCGTGCCCACGAACTGCTGGCAGCGCTCGGGCGTGTCGTCGAGGGGGCACGCGGGATCCGCGCCCGCGACCGGCTCGACGAGCACCTCGATGGTGCGCTCCGTGCCGATGGCCTGGCCGCGGGTGTAGATGATGAGGTTGGTGCCCTCGGAGGTGGTGAAGTCGAAGGCGTTGACGCCCTCGTCCACCTTGCGCTTCTCGGCCACCTTGACCAGCTTGCGCTTCACGTCGACGGGGGCCACCCACAGGGCGAAGCCGCCGTTGTCGGCGCGCTCCATCCAGCCGACCCACGTCATGTCGCCATTGAGCAGGCAGGTCTTGGAGTTGCAGTCCACGCCGCCGTCCGCCGTGAGGTTGAACGCCTCCCGATCGGTGAAGTCGTAGACCACCAGGTCCTGGCGGGCTGCCGCGTTGGGTGGCGTGAAGGCCTTGATGTACGACAGCCGCAGGCGGGTCTCCGTCTCGCCCCCCCCCGCGCCGCCGTCTCCCCCGGCGCCGCCCATCCCCTCGTCGACGGTGCCGAAGTCTTCGCGGACCGGCGGATCTTCGCCGCCGCCGTCATCACAGGCCCAGAGCGCGCAGAGCGCGGCCAGGGCAAACCCCCGAACTTGCATGGAAATCTCCTTGACGCGACCGGTCGCCGCGATTCTAGGCCCCGTCATGCTGGCAAATCAAGGCACCGACGGCGGCGGAGGAGTCGTGGTACCGTGACCGCCATGCTCCGCGCGTTGCTCCTGCTGCTCTGTCTGCCCCTCGTCGCCTGCGACGAGTGCGTCGAAGACTATGACTGCCCGGCCGACAAGGTGTGCCGGACCGGGGCGTGCGCCGCGGCCGCCTGCACCAGCGACCGCGCCTGCCCGCCGGGCCGCCGCTGCCAGTCGGGGAAGTGCGCCGAGACGCCGCCGGTGGCCGTGCCCGCGGCCCCCGACGCCATCGTCCTGCCGGTCGCCGACGCCGGCCCCTGACCCGGGCCCCTGACCCGGGCCCCGGACCCGGGCCCCGGACCGCCGTCCGGTGTGACCGTTGGCCCCGACCGCGGTTCATCGTGCATCATCGGCCTGGACCGGCCGGGCCCGCCAGGGACCATCCCAGGGAGCATCGATGGGGCGTTTGTTGTTGGTTTTCATGGGGTTGTCGCTGTTCGCGGCCTGCGATGACGGCGACGCGGCGGGCAGCACGCCCCGCGGTTCGCTCGACACGGGCGTCGTCGACATGGCCCAGCCGGACGCGCGCATGCGCGACCGGGGCCTCCAGCCGCCGGACATGGCGGTGCCGGACGCCGCGGTGGACGACCGGTGCGAGAGCCCCCGCGACTGCGAGAGCGGCTACTGCGTCCCCGGGCCCCGGGGCGATCGGGTCTGCACGGATCGCTGCGCCGAAGACACCGACTGCCCCGACGGCTGGCAGTGCCGGGCGGTGCTCAACGCCGCCCCCGACACGGTCTTCATCTGCGTGGCCCTGCGCACGGTGCAGTGCGACACCTGCCGGGTGGACGCCGACTGCGGCGCCGGAGACGGCCGGTGCATCGAGATCGGCCGCGGCCGCTTCTGCGCCCAGGACTGCACCCAGTTCGGCTGCCCGGAGGGCCACACCTGCAGCGACGTGGACGGGGGACGGCTCTGCCTGCCCGACGCCGGCGCCTGCCGGCCCTGCCAGGACGCCGACGGCGACGGGTACGGGGTGGGGGAGGAGTGCCTGGGCATCGACTGCAAGGACGACGACCCGACGGTGTACCAGGGGGCGCCCGAGCTCTGCGACGGCCTGGACAACGACTGTGACTCCACGCCCGACGAGGGCGAGATCCCGGTGCCCGAAGAGTTCTCCTGCCTGGCGGCGGGGGTGTGCGGCGGCACGACGCCGGTCTGCCGGGACGACGCCTGGCGCTGCGACTACGGCGCGGGCTACGAGCCGGGCGCCGAGGCGTCGTGCGACGGCCTGGACAATGACTGCGATGGCGCCGTGGACGACGACTTCGACTTCTCCACCGACCCGCGCCACTGCGGCGGCTGCGACCGACCCTGCCTGTTCCCCCACGCTGCGGGCGTCTGCGCCGACGCCGCCTGCGGCCTCGGGGCCTGCGAGCCCGACTGGTACGACCGCAACGGCGATCCCGCCGACGGCTGCGAGTACGCCTGCCAGGGGGCCGGCGAGGAGGTCTGCAACCAGCGGGACGACGACTGCGATGGCGAGGTGGACGAGGGCTTCGACCTGACCTCGGATCCGAGCCACTGCGGCCAGTGCGGGCGGGCCTGCGCCGTGGACCACGGGGCGCCCGCCTGCATCGACGGCGTCTGCGGCGTCGAGGCCTGCGACGCGGGCTGGCACGACGTGAACGGCGAGGCCGCGGACGGCTGCGAGTACGCGTGCGTCTACACCCGCGACGGGCAGGAGGTCTGCGACGCCATCGACAACGACTGCGATGGCACCATCGACAACGGCTTCGACACCGACCGGGATCCGCTGCACTGCGGCGGCTGCAACATGCCCTGCGATCTGCCCGACGCGGTGCCGGGCTGTGTGGAAGGCCAGTGCGTGGTGCGCGGGTGCGATCCCGGCTTCGTGGATCTGGACGACGACCCCGCCAACGGCTGCGAGCTGCGCTGCACGCCGACGCCCAACCCGGCGGATGTGTGCGACGAGGTGGACAACGACTGCGATGGCGTCGTCGACGAGGGCTTCGATCTCGCCAGCGACGAGCAGAACTGCGGGCGCTGCGGGGCGATCTGCGCGCCGGCCAACGCCACCGGCCAGTGCCTGGCGGGGGCCTGCACGGTGGCGCGCTGCGGGGCCGGCTTCTTCGACGTGAACGGCGACGTGGCCGACGGCTGCGAGTATGCCTGCGTGCGGCACAACAACGGCGTCGAGAGCTGCGATCTGCGCGACGAGGACTGCGACGGACGCACGGACGAAGGCATTGATCTGCAAAGGGATCCGGCCAACTGTGGCCGGTGCGGGCTGGCCTGCGCCTTCGAGAACGGGGTGCCGGCCTGCGCGGCGGGCCAGTGCCAGCTCAGCCGCTGCGAGCCGGGCTACCACGACCTGAACGGCCGCCCCGACGACGGCTGCGAGTACGGCCCTTGCGTGGCCACCAACGGGGGCGTCGAGGCCTGCGACGGCATCGACAACGACTGCGATGGGAGCACCGACGAGGGCTTCGATCTGCAGAGCGACCTGGCCAACTGCGGCGCCTGCGGGCGGCTCTGCGCGCCGGCCAACGCGGCGCCCGTCTGCGTGCTGGGGACCTGCCGCGTCGATGCCTGCCAGGACGGCTTCGTCGACCTGGATCGGGATCCGGGCACCGGCTGCGAGTACGCGTGCCGGCCGGCCAACGGGGGCGTCGAGGCCTGCAACCAGCGGGACGACGACTGCGACGGCCGCGTCGACGAAGCCTTTGATCTCAATGAGGATCTGGCCAACTGCGGGGCATGCGGCCGCGCCTGCGGGTTCGCGAACTCGGTGGCCGACTGCGCGGAGGGCATCTGCCAGTTCGTCCAGTGCCAGCCGGGCTACTGGAACAACGACAACAACCCGCAGAACGGCTGCGAGTACGGTGTGTGCGCCCTGACCAACGGGGGCGACGAGGCGTGCGACGGCATCGACAACGACTGCGACGGTCGGGTGGACGAGGCCCTCGTCCGCGCCTGCGGCCTCGACGTGGGCGACTGCCGCGCGGGGACGCAGCGCTGCGACGCGGGCCAGTGGGGGGCCTGCATGGGCGCGGGCGCCGGGGCCGACGAGCTGTGCGACAACCGGGACAACGACTGCGACGGCCGCATCGACGAGGGCGTCCAGCAGGTCTGCGGGTCGGCCGTCGGTGCCTGCCGCGAGGGGGCGCGCGCGTGCGTGGCCGGCGTGTTCGGGGCGTGCATGGGGGCGGTCGATCCGGTCGCGGAGGCGTGCAACGGCGCCGATGACGACTGCGATGGCCGCACCGACGAGGCCTTGAGCCAGCGCTGCGGCACCGACGTGGGCGTGTGCGAGCGCGGCACGCAGACGTGCGTGGACGGGGCCTTCGGCGTCTGCGAGGGCCAGGTCGTGGGCGACGAGGAGATCTGCAACGGCCTCGACGATGACTGCGATGGCCGCACCGACGAGGGCTTCGCGGGGCGCCTGGACGACCCGGACGACGGCTTCGTGGATGCCAACTGCGATGGCATCGATGGCGACGTCGCGCTGGCGATCTTCGTGGCGCCCTTCGGCAACGACAACAACGCCGGCACCATGCAGGCGCCGGTGCGCACTCTCGCCCGGGCCCAGACCCTGGCGCTGGCCTCGCAGCCGCTGCGCTACGTGCTGGCGGCCGAGGGCCTCTACCCCGGCACCCTGACCCTGCAGAACGGCGCGCGCATCTACGGCGGCTATGTGCCCGATGCCGGCTGGCAGCGCAGCGCCGACGCCGAGAGCGTGGTCGGCGGCGGCACCCTGGGCGCCATCGCCAACGGCCTCAACCGCCCGACTCGCCTGGATCGCTTCACCGTGCGCAGCGCCAACAGCCCGGTGCCGCTGGGCAGCTCGTACGGCCTGTGGGTGAAGGACTCGGCCGGGTTCCTGACGGTGACCAGCAGCCGGATCGAGGCGGGGGACGGCGGCGCCGGCCTCGATGCGGGCGCGGTGGGTGCGGTGGGCGACGACGGCGAGCGCGGCGCTGACGGCAACAACGGCTGCCTCCAGCAGACCGGCTGTGCCCGCGACGGTGGGCTGGGCGGGCTGGCCCAGCAGTGCGGTGGGGGCGTCGTGAGCGGCGCGGGGGGTCGCGGCGGGCAGTCGGGGTCCGGCTCGGGCGCGGGCCGGCTGGGTGACCGCGGGCTGGACGGCGGCGATCTGCCGGAGACCCTTGGCGGCGACGGGGGCCCGGGCGGCCCGGGTGGCGCCAGCGGGCTGCGCAACTGCAGCGGCTTCCAGCGCGCTGGCGGTGCAGGCCAGCCCGGGACGCCGGGGGTGGCCGGCAACGACGGCCAGAACGGGGCGGGGGGCCGCTCCTTCGGCGCGCTCAACGCGGGCGGCTTCTACGTCACCAGTGACGGCGAGGCGGGCCGCGGCGGCGGACCCGGCGGCGGCGGCGGCGGCGGCGGCGGCGGTGGCGGCGGCTTCGCGGACGTCTGCGGCGTCGACTTCATCGGGGGCTCGGGCGCGGGCGCCGGGTCGGGTGGCTGCGGCGGCGGCGGCGGTGGCGGCGGCCGCGGGGCGGGCGGATCGTTCGGCGTCTTCCTCGTCAACTCCTCGCCCAGCCTGCACTTTTTCTCCATTCGTACCGGCGCGGGCGGCGCGGGCGGGGCCGGGCGGGCCGGCGGCGCTGGTGGCGCTGGCGGCCTCGGCGGCACCGGTGGCACCCGGACGGACGCGACGGCCGGCAACGGCGGCGTGGGCGCCATCGGCGGGGCCGGGGGCCGCGGCGGCAGCGGGGGCGGCGGGGGCGGCCCGTCCATCGCCGTCGTCCGGGCGCTGGGCTCCGTGCCCGCGCTCGTCGTGGACGCCTACCAGCTCGGCCAGAACGGCGCCGGGGGCGCGGCCCCTGCCAACGCGGGGCTGAACGGACGCCGCACGGAGATCCACATCGTCCAGTAGCCGCGCCCGGTCAACACCAGCGCCGGCGACCGCCGTACCCCCTGCACCTGCAAACGACGGACGGGAGGGCACCATGCGTGGGCCCTGGCTGGCCCTGGCGCTCATCGCCGGGGGCTGCGATGCAGGCGATCCGCCTGCGGATCGCGGAGGGCGGACGTCGCCCCGGGACGAGACATGGAGACCGCCCGGGACGCCGCGCCCGCGGATGCGGGTGGCCAGGACCTCGGGTTCGACGCCGCGCCGCTGGACGCGACACCGCCCGACGCGTCGCCCCCGGACGCGGCCGTCGGCGCCGAGCCCTGCCCCCGCGGCCCGGAGGGTCGCTGCGACGCGGTGGGGTGGATCACGTCACGGGTCGCCTACCCGGCGCTCGTCGACCACCACACCACGCTCATCGCCCTCGACGGCGAGCGGGCATGGCTCAACGTGATCGGCGGCATCGAGTCGGACGAGCTGGGAGGGCGGTGCGGGTCTACGCCGACGTGCGGCGTGCCGAGGTCGCGGGGCGCGGCGACGTCGGCCCCTTCGAGGACCTCCCCGCGTTGCCCCGACCGACCGCCTTCCATGCGCAGATCCGGGTCGGTGACCGGGTCTTCCTCATCGGTGGCATCACCCAGGACGGCGCGGGCGTCGGGGCGGCGACCGACGGCCTGGCGGGGCGGGTGGCAGATGGCCGGGTGGGTGACTGGCGGCGCTTCGCCGTGCCCCGAGAGGTGCGCGTCCACCCGACGGGGGTGGCCCTGGGTGACCGCCTCTACGTGGTGGGCGGCACAGGCGCCCAGGGGCGTGTGCTCGACACGGTCATCAGCGCCGAGGTGGGCCCGGACGGGCTGCCAGGCGCCTTCGAGGAGTCGGCGCCGCTGCCGGCGCCCCGCAGCCACCACGCCAGCCTCGTGGTCGGGGACCACATCCTGGTGGTCGGCGGCTTCACCACCGACCAGGTCCCGGCCCCGGAGGTGCTACGATCCGTCCACGACGCATCCGGCGCGCTCGTCGGCTGGGAGGTGGTCGGCACCCTCGCCGATCCGCCCTGGACGTCGTCGGTGGTGATTCACCGGGGGTGGCTCTGGCTGGTCGGCGGTGGCGAAGGCCAGGGGGCGAGCGCCCACTTCGTGAACACGGTGCGCGCGGCGCCCCTGGACACTGCTGGCGTGCCCGGTCCCTTCGAGATCATCGACCGCCCGCTGCCGCTGGCGCGCTCCCATGTGCACCAGACCCCGGTCCACGACGGCTTCCTCTACTCCGTGGGCGGCCGGGTGGCCCAGGGCAGCGGACTGCGCTCCACGAACCGCGTCCTGGTCGGCGAGCTGTGGTAGCGGTGGCCACGTCGAAACTATTTTCTCAATAAGATCAGTGGCTTCGAAAAAAGTCTGCGACACGCGCCGCGACTGACCGAAGGGAAGAGAGGCCCCCACCGCGCGGAGGACTCCCCCCCATGGCCGACATGATCATCATCGAGTACCGCGAGAAGCGCCTCTACAGCCCCCGGCTGGGCATCTACGTGCTCGTCTTCGAGATCACCTGCAAGGTCACCAACGACCTGTTCTTGCTGGCGCCGCGGGTCCGGATGGTGGACCTGCTGACGGGCATCCTGGCCCGGGCCC
>JAWKQS010000061.1:0-25315 GCA_041389985.1 bacterium | reverse complement strand
GGTGCTGGTGGCCTTCTCGGGCGGGGTGGACAGCACCTTCCTGCTGCACGCCGCCGTCGACGTGCTCGGCGATCGGGCCACCGGCCTCATCGCCATCTCGCCGAGCCTGCCCCCCTGGGAGCTGGACGAGGCGCGCTCGCTGGCGGCGGGCATGGGGGCGCGGCTGGTCGAGGTGCACACCCACGAGCTGGAGCGGCCGGGCTATCGCCAGAACGGCGGGGATCGCTGCTACCACTGCAAGACCGAGCTCTTCGAGGTGGCGGCGGCGGCGGCGGCCCGGCTGGATCTGGGGCAGCTGTGCTACGGCGCCATCCCCGATGACCTGGGGGATCACCGCCCCGGCATGCGCGCGGCCGACGAGCGCGCCGTGCGGGCGCCCCTCATCGAGGCGGGCCTGGACAAGCGCGCCATCCGGGCCCTGTCGCAGGCGCGGGGTCTGCCCACCTGGGACAAGCCGGCGGGGGCGTGCCTCTCGAGCCGCTTCCCGGCCGGCACGGCCATCGACGCCGAGCGCCTGGCGCGGGTGACGCGCTGCGAGGCGGGCCTGCACCGGCTGGGATTTCGCTTGTTTCGCGCTCGGTTCCACGACGAGCTGGTCCGCATCGAGCTGGACGTGGTCGAGCTGCAGCGCCTCTTCGCCGACCCCGGCCTCCAGCGCGCCGTCACCGAGGTGGGGCGGTCGGCGGGCTTCCGCCACGTCACGGTGGATCTGCAGGGCTACCGCACCGGCAGCGGCAACGACCCGCTGGTGACCATCACCGGCTGACGGAGGCCCATGGGGCGCTCGACCCTGGCCGCCCTGGCGGTCGCCGTCCTGGCCATCTCCTTCGCCGGCCCCCTCTTTCGGCTGGCGGCCCCGACGCCCCCCCTGGTGGCCTCCGGCCTGCGGCTCGTCCTCGCAGCGGCCTGCCTGCTGCCCTTCAGCGCGCGCGCCTGGCGCCGCGGCCGCCTGCCGCCCGCGCACCTGCGCTGGGGGCTGGTGGCCGGCGCGCTCTACGGCGTCCACTTCGGCGCCTGGGTCTGGTCGCTGACGCTCACGAGCGTGGCGGCCTCGGTGACGCTGGTCACGGCCACGCCCCTGCTGCTGGCCCTGGTGGGGGTGGCCACCGGGCGCGACCGCCCCACCCGCCGCCTCTGGCTGGCCATCGGCCTGGCCACCGTCGGCGTCGGCATCATCGGGGGATCCCACCTGGAGCTGGCCGGCGACGCCCTGCTGGGCGACGCCCTGGCCTTCCTCGGGGCCGCCGCGATGGCCGGCTACCTGCTGGTGGTCCGGCGGCTGGGTCGCGTGGATCCCCTTGGATTCACTGGGATTGCGGCCGCGGTCGGCGGCCTCGGCCTCCTCCTCGTCGCCGCCCTCCTGGGCATCGCGCCGGTGGCAGCGTCCCCCGCGGCCTGGGGCTGGCTGGCCCTGGCGGCGGCCGTCCCGCAGCTCGTCGGCCACAGCCTGCTCACGTGGTCGCTGCGCCACACGACGCCCGCCATCGTGGGGATGGCCACGGTGGGCGAGCCCGTGGGGGCCTCCATCGTGGCCTGGCTGGTGCTCGGGGAGGCCGTCACCGGGGAGGTCGCGGTGGGCTCGGTCATCATCCTGGCGGCCGTGATCACGGCGCTCTGGCGGCCGCGCCCGCTACTCGTCGAAGAGCACCGGTGAGCCCTGGAAGTCGAGGCTGCTGTGCACCAGCACGGTGGTCGGCAGCCCCGCCAGCAGCCGGTTGTAGTGGTCGAGCAGCTCGTAGGCCGCCTCGTCGGCGAGGGGGGGCACCCGGCCCGTCGGCAGGCCATGGGTGTCGGAGTCGGTGGGGCTGAACGACCCCGAGAGCGACGCATCCACCTCGTCGGGATCCGTCGCGCCCCCGCCCGACTCGCGGGGCAGCCGCAGGCCGATGACCGCCAGGTCCGCGTCGCCCGAGACCTCGGCCATCAGCTCGGTGATGGGCCGCCCCTGCCGCAGGATGACCTGGGGCTCGGCCTCCAGGCGGGCGGCCTCGAAGATGCGCCGCAGGCCGGCCTCGGCGCGCGCGGCGTCCTCCTCGCCGTCCACCACCGTCAGCGCCGTCACCCGCGCGTTGCGCCAGGCGCCGTCGCTGGTCAGCAGGTAGGCCAGCAGCAGCATCATCGCGCCGTTGGCCTCGAGCCCGCCCCACCACACATGGATGGTGTGCCGCCCGCCGTACGACCGGACCGGGTCGTAGCGCACCAGGAAGAGCGAGTTGTGCAGGCGGGAGAGGTCGGCCAGCATGCGGAAGTAGGCGGGCGCGCGATCGCGCTTGTGCAGCCAGCCCAGCATGACCGAGTTCGCCTCCAGGTTGCCGATGCCGTACGACTGGGTGACGGTCACGGCGCCGGCGTACACATCGGGCACGATGTCGGCGCGGAAGAAGACGTTGGGGAAGTCCTCGCTGATGGCGTCCAGGCGCCGCCCGGCGACGATGCGGCGGTCGGCCAGGTCCTGGACCTCGCCCCGGAGTAGCTGAAAATACGAAACGATTCCGCGCTCTTGCACCATCGCGGCGCCCAGATCCAGCAGGTAGCGCCGGCGCTTGGGGGGGCCGCCGAAGATGAGCAGGTTGGGGCGCCAGTTCATGGGGTGGAAGTCGGCGCGGTGCAGGTGGCGCAGGGACGTGCGCACGAGCGCCGCCCAGATGCCGTGGCGTGCGTCCCCGAACGTCGTGTTCAGGTTGCGGCGCTCGACGTAGAAGTAGATGCCTCCACAGATGAGCGCCGCGGCCACCATGGCCCCCAGGTTGATGATGCTCATCACGTAGAAGCAGGCGATGGCGCCGGTGGCGCTCACCAGGGCCGAGACCTTGAAGGTGGGCCGGAAGACCGGGCTGGCGGCCCAGCGCTCGAGGGCGCAGGCCAGGTTCGTCACGCCATAGGTCGCCAGGAAGAACATGGTCAGGACGGGCGCGATGATGTCCAGGCTGCCCACCAGGATACCCAGCTCGGCCAGCAGGAACGTGAAGATGAGGCCGTTGCGCGGCTCGTTGGCCGCGCCGTGGCCCTTGCCGAAGAGGCGCGGGGCCAGCCCATCGAGGGCCAGGGCCTGGAGCGTCCGCGGCGCCGACATGATGCTGCCCACGGCGCTGGAGAGCGTCGCCCCCCACACCCCCAGGTAGATGAGCTGCGGCACCAGGCCATCCAGCTCACTGCCTGGTTGTCGCGGCGCGTCTCGGAGCCGAAGTTGAACGCCAGCAGGATGGAGAGCAGGTAGACCAGGAAGCCGACGCCGATGGCGAACATGGTGCCCTTCGGGGCAGCGAGCGGCGCGGATCCCTTCTCCAAATCCCTGGACATGCTCACGCCGGCCATGATGCCCGTGACCGCCGGAAGAACAACCGCGAACACCGCCGCGAGCGGGTTCGCCCCTCGGCGAACCACGTCACCTCGGCGGAGTGGTGGTCGGCGCGACCGAAGGCGAACGACACCAGCGACAGCCCGATGACCGCCATGATCACGAACTGCGCCTTCGATGGCCGCCTCGGCGCTGCGCAGGGCCACCAGCGTCAGGACGATGAGCGTGACGGACGATGGTGATCAGCCGTGGTGGATCCAGCCAGATGGGCGCGGGTTGGGGCCGATGATGTAGCCCAGCGACTCCGTGAACCCGACGACGTAGAAGGTGACGGAGAGGGCCTGGCGAAGAAGAGCGGCAGGCTGATGGACGCGCTCGCGGGGGCCCTGAGTGGACCGCGAGACGAAGTACGCGCCGCCTGCCCACCTGCCGGTTGGTGGCGATGCTGCTGACCGAGAGGCCCGTGCTCTATGAGTCAGGCAGATCCACCACGACGATGAGGGCACCCGCGAGCCCGGCGTGGCCGACGACCCAGCCGATGCGCAGGTACATGATCACGCCGAGGATCGTTTTCAGGATGCTGGGGTGAACACCCCCGAACGTCCTCCTTCAGCCGGCGCGCGTCAGCGGCGCCCTCCGTCGTCATCCAGCCACTCGCCATGCGCAGGGCCTGGCCCAGGCGCACCATGCACGCGCGCGTCTCGTCGATGCCGACGGCGCCGACGCTGGCGCCACCAGCCACGGTTGGTGGTGTCGCCGAAGATGCTGAGGCGGCAGCACCGCGCAGCCCGCCGCTCTCCAGCAGGTACTCGCGCAGGCGTCCTCGCCGCCCAGGCGATCCTCGATGCCCTGTACGCTCAGGTAGATCGCGCCCTCGGGGGCGATGGCCCTCACGGGCAGTCCCTCGGCCGCAAACCCTTCAAACGCTTCATGAATCACGTCGAGGCGGGCGGGAGGCACGGCGGCCTTGAAGGCCGAGGAAGCGGGCCATGCATGCGCCGGCATCGCGCAGCAGGCGCGGTCGCCACCTGCCGCCGGGGGGCCCAGGCGCCCATATGGGTGAGCAGCGCGCGCAGGCGCCCGGCCACCACCGGCGGCGCCACCACCCAGCCGACCCGCAGGCCGGTGGCCGCGAACGACTTGCTGATGGCGTCGCAGAAGATGGTGTACTTCGCCATCTTCGGGGGCCACGCCACGGCGGACGGGCCTGCTGATCCCCGGAAGACCAGCATGCGGTACACCTGGATCGAAGACGACGTAGAGCAGCCGCTCGCCCGCCGCCTCCCGCCGCGCGTTCTCGGCCAGCACCTGGCGCAGATGGCGCAGCTGGCCCTCGCGGATCATCGTCCCGCACGGGTTCATGGGGAGCAGAGCACCAGCAGGCGGGCCGCCTTCAGGTGGGGCACGAGGGCCTCCGCCGTCGGCATGAAGGCATCCCCTCGGGCCGGCAGGGCACCGCCGCGCGCCGGGCGCCCACGAGCGCCAGCGAAGCTGTCGTTGTTCCAGCTCGGCGCCGGCGTCACGACCACCTCGCCCGATCGAGCAGGCAGCGAAAACCCCATATCCGGGCCTGAACCCGAGCCCACCACCACCGACGCCAGCGGGTAGTCCAGCCCCAGTGGCCTCGGCGTAGTGACATCCCGGATGCCCGCAGGTCGGCACCCGTCGGCCGGTGGTTCGTCTCGCCTCGGCCACCGGCTCGCCGATCCAGGCGGCCAGCTCGGCGGGCACGGCGACCGGCCGGCGCGAAGTCGCCCACCGTGAACTGCGCCACCTTCGCGCCGCGCGCGATGGCCTCCCGCATACGACAGCACCAGGATGCGGCTGGGGACCATGCCCTGGGCCACCGCCGACAGCGAGGCCTCGGCAGCGGCCGTGGCGTCGGCGGAGAAGAAGCGGCTCAGCTCACTCATCGATCATCCTCTCGGGGGGCCGGGCCATCAGGGTAACCCTCCGGCCGCTGCGGGACAAGGGGTTGCCGGTCAGCGCCGCCGGACCCGCACCGGCAGCACGCCCGGGGTGGCGATGAGGTCGGGCGAGCGGCCCGGGGGACCGGCCCGGTCGAAGCGCCAGGCGGGCAGCAGGCGGTCGGGATGACCAGGAAGTGCTCCAGCAGCGCCAGGTGCCGGCCCGCGCAGTGGCCCGGGCCCGCGCCGAAGGGCAGCAGGTCCAGGTCGGCCTGGAGCTGGCGCGCGCGCTCCCAGACCAGCCGCCCGCGCTCGCCCGGGGTGGATCGGGCCGCCGCACCCTCCAGAAACCGCTCGGGCCGGAACTGCTCGGGGTCCTCGAAGCGCGCGATCGAGGTGGATGGCCTGCACGGCGCCGATCACGAGGGCGCCGGCGGGGCAGGTGAAGCCCCCGATGCCGGTCTCGGGATCCGGGGGGAAGGCGGTCGCCTCCGCGGCCACGCGCACCAGCAGGTCCATGGGGGTGCAGACGCAGCGCCTCGTGGATGGCCGCCAGACCCACCGGTCGATCGTGGTAGTCGGCGGGGCGCAGCGCGCGCCCGCCCTGGTCGCGCCGGAAGGTGGCGCTTCCACCACGACCGCCGCCTCCACCTCTCGTCCGCCCGGCCAGCTCCCAGAGCAGCCACGCCAGCGAGGGCCCCGTCGTCTCGTGGCCCGCGATGGCGTAGGGCAGCAGGCGATCGACGATGCGCGCGTCGGGCTCGACGCCGTCGAGGATGAGGCGGATCGGGGGGTGCTCTCGCAGCGCCGAGGGCAGGCGCCCCGCCGCCTGGGCCCGGACCAGGCCGATGAAGCGCCCCATGCGGGCCCGCAGCCGCGCTCGCGGGCCCTCGACCTCGCCCCCGCTGACGGCCTCGCCCCGCAGGTGGACGCGGGCCAGATCCAGCAGCGCGTCCACGTCCGCCCGCACGTCATCGGTGACGTTGGCGAACTCCCGAGGGTCGACGTCCGTGGCAAGGGTGCGAAAGAAAAGAGAAAGCGCGAGCTGGGCGCGGAAGTCGGTCAGGTCGATGGGGCGGCCGGGGTGCGCGGCCACATGGGCGTAGCCGGCGTCGGCGGCCCGCAGGGTGGCCTCGAGGGCCGGCAGCAGGCGATCGACCACCAGCGGGCCGAAGCTGCGGTCGGCCAGCTCCCGATCCGCCTGCACGGCCGGGGCGTCCAGCAGGGAGCCCGAGAGGAGCCCCGCCCCGAGGGCGGCCCGCAGGGGCCCGTCGACGCGATCGAAGCGGCCCTCGCCCCCGAGCAGCGTGCGCAGGGCGGCCTGGCCCCGGATCACGTAGAGCGCTCGCGGCTGCCCGTCCACCTCGATGACCTCGGCCGCGGTGTCGCCATCGGGCGTCGAGGCGGGGAGGGGGCGGCCGTCCAGGGCGGCGTCCCGGGCCCGGCGCGCGTTGCCCTCGTACCGGGCACGCAGCCGCTCGAAGAGCCGTCGGTGAAAGGCCCGATCGCCCAGCGCGAGCCGGCCCAGGGCCGCCCCCGGATCCCCCGGCACGGCCGGATCGATGCCGGCCGCGACGCGCGCGCTCTCGGCGCGGGCCAGCACCGGGTTGAGCTGCTTGCCGAAGACCCGCCAGCTCATGCCCGGGGCGTTGAGGGCCACCCAGGTGCCCCGGGCCAGGCCCGCCAGCGCGCGCCGAAAGCCACCGCCGGCGTCGCGGACGGGCCGCACGAAGTAGCCGTCGGCGGTGCGGACCAGGGCGCCCACGGGAGCCGCCGGCGGCGCCCCGGCGTGCTCGAAGACCTCCACCCGCACCCGATCCGTCGGGACGCCGAGGCTCCAGAGGTGGGCCGCGACCTCCTCCAGGTAGGCGGTGGGCCCGCAGACGAAGTAGTCCGCGCCGGGCCAGCGCGCCACGACCCCCGCCACGTCGTCGTGGGCGATCCGGCCCACCACGTCCGTCGCGCGGCGGATGCGGGTGATGAGCCCCGCCGCCGCCAGGGCCGCCAGCTCCTCCTCGAACACGAAGCCATCGGCGTCGCGCCCCGACTGGTGCACCACCACGGGGGCCGGCGGCGCCTCGCCCGCGGCCCGCACGACGGCCATCGCCAGCGTCGCGCCGATGCCGGCCACGAAGCAGACCACCGGCCGATCCGACGGCGTCCACGTGGTGCTCCCGCCCGGCGGCAGCATCCACACCGTCTCGCCATGGGCGGCCCGATCAAACAGCCACCGCGAGAAGAGTCCCTGGTCCTCCCGCTTGACGGTGATCTCGTAACCCTCTGGATCCACGCCAGAAATCGTGTAGGCCCGCTCGACGGCGTGCCCATCGATGCGGGCGCGCACCACGACGTGCTGGCCCGCCGGTGCGGGCACGACGTCCCCCTCGGCGGGGCGCAGGAAGAAGCTCTGGACCGTCGCGCTGTGCTCCTGGATGGGCTCGATGGTGGCCGGCAGGAAGCCGCGACCGCCCAGCAGATCGACGATGGCGGGGACGCAGCCCCCGCACACGGTGCCGCAGCCCGTGCGCCCCTGGACGGCCGCGACGTCGTGGCAGCCCGCCCGCACGGCGCGCCGCACCTCGGCCCGCGGCACCTGGAGGCAGACGCAGAGCAGCTCGTCGGTGTAGGTGGGGGCCTTGCCGGCCAGGCTGCCGCCGTGCTCGAACGCCGCCATCTCCTCAGCGGTCACCGGGCGACGATCCAGCAGGCGCTCCATGACGCCGGGCAGCTCGGCCCAGGGCCCGACGCTCGTCACGCCGACGAGGCGATCGCCGCGGAGCTGGAGCGTGCGGCGCGTGCCGGCCGCCTCGTAGCCCACCGCCACGTCCGGGCGCGCGCCGAGCTGGCTGGCGTTGAGCACGGCGTCGCCCACCACCAGCGTCACGGCCACCTGGCGGCCGTCATCGAGGTGGTAGAGGTTGGTGACCGCGTCGCGGCCCTCGAACTCGCCGCCGTGGCGGGTCACCAGCCCCCGCCGCGGCAGGCGGTAGGCGCCCTCCAGCGTGCCGAACCAGGCCTTCAGGGTGTCGGAGCCGGCGTAGCGGGCGGTGAACCAGTCCCCGGACAGCCGCAGCGCCTTCACGAACGTCTCGGCCGTCACCGTCGCGGCCCGCGGGTTGCGGCTCACCAGCCCCAGCTCGCCCACGCACTCGCCCGCGCCCGCCTGCCCCACCTGCACCTCGCGCCCCTCGACGCGCCGGTAGATGCCGGCGATGCCGCTGGTGATCAGGTACAGGGCGTCGGCGGGCTCGCCCTCACGCATGAGCCGGCCGCCGGGCGGCACCGACACCTCCTCCACGGCCTCGGCGAAGTCGACCTCGGTGGCGAGGGCCTGGAAGAGCTCGCTCTGGGCCGTCAGATCGGCCAGCAGCCGGGCGCGTCCGGCCGAAGCCAGCCGCTGGGCCAGCCCGTCGGCGTCCGCCAGGGCCGCCAGGAACGTCTCGCGGCGGACGCGCAGGACGGCCGCCGGCTCGGCCGCGCGGGCGCTGGCGTTGCGCCGCCCCGTCCCGCCCGGCAGGAGGGCCTGCTCGCCCAGGTGATCCCCCGGGTGCAGGCGCGCCAGGACCACCTGCCCCTCGGGCGGATCCCGGAACACCTGCACGCTGCCCTCCAGGATGAGGTACAGGGCGTCCCCCGCCTCCCCCTCCCGCAGGAAGACCTCGCCGGGCGCCAGGGCGCGGATCTCGGCCTGGGCGACGAGCGCCTCCAGGGCGGCGGGATCGAGCAGGGTGAAGCGCCCGGTGGCGCGCAGGTGCTCGGCGACGGTCTCGAGGGAGAGATCCAAGGCGGGCCTCCGGCAGCAGGCGGTGGCTCATGATGCCACCCGCCCGCCCGGGCGTCACGGATCCAGGTCGTCGAGGGCGGCGCGGACCTTCCCGAGGGCGCGATCGGCGCCGGCGGCGTCCACGGCCGCGTCCAGCTCGGCGGCGGCCGTCGCCAGCCGCGAGACGGCGGCGGCCCGCTCGCCCACCAGCTTCTGCTTCTTGAGCTGGCCGACGGCCTGGCGCAGCTTCAGGCGATCCGCCGACAGGGGGTGCCTGCCCGGCTGACGATCGAGGCGACCCTTCCAGCCCCCCTGGAGCTGCCCGACCTTCGCCTGGAGGCTGCTGGTGGCGTCGCCGGCCTGCCGCAGCACGGGATCGGTCTGGACCGCGGCGGGGTTGTCGGCGCGAGAGGCCTTCCCCTCGGCCGGCGCGAGGGCGGCCGCCGGTGGCGCGATGAGGATGGGGTCGGTCTGCACGGCATCGGGCGCCCCGATCGGGATGGGGGGCTCCCCCGCGGCGGCGAGGGTGGGCAGGGAGAGGGCGAGGAGGAGCGTGCGCAGCGACTTCATGGAGACCTCGGGGGGCAGCGGGCCCCGGCGGGGCCGGGGCGCGGGCCGCAGACGCGCGACGGGGCCACCTGTTCACCCCGGGGTGCTATCGTGGCGCGAGGAGGCGAGATGAGGCACACGGTCGCGGTGGGGCTGGTGGTGGCGCTGGGCCTGGGCTGTGACGCCCCGGGCGGTCCGCCCCGCGAGCCCGATCCGCGCCAGGATGCGGAAAAGATTCAGGATTTCGGTCGACCCGACGCGACGGTGGGGGCACCCCGAGACGCCGGGCCCGACGCCTGGCCCCCTGCCGACGCGGCGCGGGACGTGCGCGCAAAGGACGCAGCCGCCGCGTCGAGGGCCGCCGCGTCGGCGGGCGCCGCGTCGAGGGCTCCCGCCGACGCTCTCGCCGACGCGCTCCCCGACGCCGCGCCCGCCGATGCCGCACTCCCCGACGCCGCCGCGCCCGACGCGGCGCCCCCGTTCGGCGGCTTCGACGGCCCGACCATCGCCCGGCTCCTGACCCTCGGCGCCGCCCCCCCGCCCCCCGACCCCACCAACCGCGTCGCCGACGATCCCGTCGCCGCGCGGCTCGGCCAGCGCCTCTTCTACCGGCCCTCCCTCTCGCCCCTGCGCCGCGACTGCGCCTTCTGCCACCCCCCCGAGAGCGCCTTCTCGGGCCAGCTCTCCTACGACGGCGCGGGCGGCATCCACTTCCGCAACGCCCCGTCGCTGCTCAACGTCGCCTTCCAGCCCTGGTTCTTCTGGGATGGCCACGCCGACTCCGCCTGGGCCCAGGTGGTCGGCCCCCTCGAAGACCCCGAAGAGATGGCCGGCGACCGCGTGAGCCTGGCCCGCGCCATCGCCGAGGACGCCGCCCTGGCCGCCGACTACACCGCCCTCTTCGGCCCGCCCCCGGCCTTCGACGACGCCGTCCCGCCCCGCGCCCGCCCCGGCGACGACGCCCTCGGGGCCGCCTGGCGCGCCATGACCGACGACCAGCGCGCCGCCGCCGACCTCGTCCTGGTCAACGCCGGCAAGGCCCTCGCCGCCTTCGAGCGCCGCCTGCTCTCCTTCGACGCCCCCTTCGACCGCTACCTCGCCGCCCTCGCCGCCCGCGACGCCGACGGCCTCGCCGCCCTCACCGACAGCGCCCGCCGCGGCCTCGCCCTCTTCGTCGGCGACGCCGGCTGCGTGGCCTGCCACCGCGGCCCCGCCCTCTCGGACGGCGACTTCCACGACATCGGCCTGCCCCCCATCGCCGGCCGCCCCGTCGACCCCGGCCGCAGCGGCGCCCTGGCCGACGTCCGCGCCGACCCCCGCAACGCCGCGGGCCGCTACAGCGACGACCCCGCCGGCGACCGCGCCCTGCGCCTCGGCGACCTGGACTTCGACCTCGGCACCCCCGGCCGCTTCAAGACGCCCACCCTGCGCAACGTCGCCCTCACCGGCCCCTGGGGCCATGACGGCCGCTTCCCCAGCCTCGAAGCCATCGTCCGCTTCAAGACCGGCCCCGCCCAGACCCCCACCCGCGACATCCTGCTGGCCGACCTGGCCCTCGACGACGGGCAAGTGGCTGATCTGGTTGCGTTTCTGGAGAGTCTGACCGGTGCCCCCGTCGACCCCGCGCTGGTGGGGCCGGGGACTGAGGGCGGTCAGAACGTCGCGAGGACGATGAGGGGCATGGCGAGGCCGGTCGCCAGCAGCAGCCCGACGAGCACGGCCGTGATGGCCGCGGTGCCGCCCGTCATCTCGGGGGCGCGGAAGCTGACCGCCGTCTGCTGGTCGGCCCGCACCGTGACGGTCTTCGTGTCCTCAACACTGGTCTGGCCCCCACCGCCAGCGGAGACGCTGACGGTCGCGTCCCCCGTGGGCACCCGGGTCACCTCGACCCGCTCCGTGTAGGCGTCGTCGGCCACCAGCACGCCGTTGACGGTGATGACGGCGTTGCGCGCCGGCTCGGTGAACCGGATCAGGATGGAGCCGGTCGGCTGGTCGCTCTCCGGCAGGCGGTGGTGGATGTTCTGGGCGCAGCCGCTCGCGCAGAGCAGCGCCGCCAGGATCAGGCTTCGGTCCATCGGGTCTCCTTGTGAGGGGTCCGATGGTGAGTGCCGGCGAGCGGCGTTTGTGACGGGGCCTCCCCTCAGGGCAGCGGCACCGCGCGCTGCATCCGATCCAGCAGTCGATCCGGGGGTTCGATCAGGGCGTCGAGGCCCCACACCAGGTGGTCGCCCAGATCCGAGACCGCGATCACCCGGCTCTGGTCGACATGCAGGTGCGCGACTCGCCCGTTGAGGCGATCGCCGTGCAGCCGCTCCCGCGCCTGGAGATCCCAGAGCTCGACCCGGCCGTCCGCGCTCCCGGTCACCAGCGTGCCCGCCGGCCCGGCCCGCAGGTGGGAGACCGGGCTGCGATCGGCCCGCTCGAAGCGGTCCACGCGGCCGCCTGCGTGGACCTCGAGAGCGGCCTTGGCGAAGCCGATGACCAGCCGATCGTGCAGGGATCCGCAGGCGGAGGGGGCCTGGGCGGTGGTCTGGGTCACTGCGCCGCCGCGCTCGATCGTGTGGGACCCGACCCGCAGGCACAGCGCGACGCCATCGTCGCCGAGCAACACCCGCCCCGGCAGGGAGCGCGCCCCGTGCGCGTCGAGCACGGTGACCCCGCCGTCGACCTCGACGGCGCAGGCGGCGTCGACCGCGGTCAACGGTGCCTCCGGGTCGCCGATGGGGGTCGACGCCTGCGCCCGGCCGTCCCGGTGCAGCTCCAGGCGCCCCCCGCGCAGCAGGCAGACCGTCCGGCCGTCGGCGCTGAGGGCGCCCGCGTCCAGGTCGTCGAGGCCCAGGCCGTCCAGCGTGCGCCAGGGGCCCGCGGGGCCATCCAGTACTCGCAACCACCCGTGATGACTGAGGAATCTTGGTGGGTCCGGGAGCAGGAGCGGCGCGCGCCAGGCGGCTCGCAGCCGCACCAGGTCCCACGCCCGCAGCGTCGCGTCGTCGCCCGCCGAGTACGCCCGCGTGCCATCGGGGCTCACGGCGACCCGGTTGGCCTCGCTGAGGTGGCGGCCCAGGACGCGCGCGCCGTGGGCCGTGTGCAGGCGGATGGTGCCGTCCGCGTGGGCCGCGACCAGCCGCCCGGTGCCGGGGACGGGGGCCAGGCCGTGGGCACGCGAGCGCGCGTCGTCGGCGGCGGTCGGCGCTTCGAGGCGACGCGGCAGCGCACGGCTGTCGCCCCAGGCCGCCCACCCGGACCGGTCGGGGAGCGCGTGCAGGACGCCGAGGCCGTCGCCCGAGACCCACAGGTCGTCCCCGTCGCTGGTCAGGGTCCCATGCCACGACGCCGTGAGGGGCAGGCGCCAGAGGACCGGGGCCTCCTCGCGGCCAAGGCGCCGGTGCGGTGCCGCCTCCAGCCCCTCGAGCCAGGCCGGCGACAGCCGCAGGGCCGTCACCTGTGTCCGCTGCTGCACCAGCACGGTCTGCGCATCGGCGACGACCAGGTGGTTGAGGGTGTTGAGCTGCGCCTTCGGCGACTGCGGGTCGACCCGGAGGTCGAGGCGGCCGATCGGCGTGTCGGTGGAGACGTCGTGGATGCGCAGCCACCCGTCGTCGGTCCCGATCAGCAGCAAGGCATCGGCCAGGAAGGCGATGCTCCCGATGTCGGCGGGCTCATCCACCGTGAGGGCCCGCGCCGTCCGGGTGTGCCGGATCTCGACGCGGGTGGGCTGCCCGAGGGCCGCGATCCACTGGCCGTCGGGGCTGATCGCGACGTCGCTGACCCGCATCGGGGGTAGCGAGAGCGCGCGCAGCGCCGTGCCATCGGCGCGCCAGCGGTGCAGCAGCGCGCCCGTCGCCGTGCCCCCGCCAAAGGCGAACCACGCGGCCGATGGCGCGAAGGCGATGTCGTAGCGCGCCTCGGGGGGGCCTTCGGGCGCCCGATCGATGCTCGTCACTGGCCGATGGAAGCTCGCAAACCCAGAGCCCGCAGAGAGAATCCACGACAGGTCTCCCGTCGGCGGGTCGACCCGGAAGTCGACCGCCCGCACGCCCCTGCGCCCATCCAGCGCGCGCGGTGGCTGGCCGGGGGCGTGGAGCGAGCAGTCACCGTCCAGCGTCGACACCGCGACCCAGGGCCCCCCGGGGAGCGTGGCGTGGGCCGGCGCGAACGCGGTCACGGTGACGGGAGACGTCAAGCCGTCCACCACGGTGGTGCGGTCGATCCGGGCGGTGCGGTCGGCGCCCAGCTCGACCACCTCCACGCCGAACGTGTCGTCCTGCAGGAAGGGCAGGGCGACCCGGGTGCCGGTGGGATCGATGCCGATGGAGGCCTGGTGCTGGTTGCCCTTGGCGGACACCCCCCGACCCGACGGTGGGACGACCACCCCGGGGGCCCCGCCCTCCGCTGGCCAGGCGAGGATGGCGCCATCGCTCTGGGCCGCCACGCCGCCGCTCCGGGTGACCCGGACCCCACGCACAGGCACCTTCGCACCCGGCGCGAGCGGCTCCCAGCGGGGGCCATGGGTGGCCACGCGCCCGATCTGGCCCGCGTTGTCGGCGGCCACGATCCAGTCCCCCGCGGGCGAGAACGCCAGCGTGCGGACGGTCGCCTCGCCGACCACGACCGGCTCGACGGGCACCCACCAGGCCCCGAGGCGGTGCCAGCGCGCGATGCCGCCGCCGCCGGTCCCCACGGCGATGGTGCGATCATCGGGGCTGATCGCGGCGACCAGGATCTGGGCGGTCAGGGCCGGCTCGAGGGGCCGGCTCGCGCCCGTCGCCGTGTCGATCACATACGCGGTGCGACTCTGCCCTCCCGCCACGGCGAACCGGCCATCGTGGGACAGCGCACCCGCGAACCCGATGCCGCCCAGGTCGACCCGCCACTGCTCCGTCGCCTGCTCCAGCCGCCACCACAGCGCGCGCGCCCCGAGGGAGTCGCCGGCCTCCAGGGAGCGGCGGACCCGGCGGCGGGCCGCCTGGAGGTCGCCGCGGGTGACGGCATCCCGGGCGATGGAGAGCTGAGCGATGGCCTTCTCGTGCAGCAGCTTCCGGTTCGCGACCACCGTGCTCACCACGAAGGCCACGACGCCGCCGAGGGCCAGCGCGAGGAAGAGCCTCCGACGTCGGCGCGTCGCGCGGGCTCGGGCCTCCGAGGCCGCGATGAAGGCCGCGAGCGCCGGCCCGAACCTCGCCCCGTGGCCAGCGCGCAAGGCCAGCGCGGCGCCCAGCTCGGCGCCGCTCCAGAGCATGCCGCCCGCCCGCCCCGCCCGCATCCAGCCTTGCGCGGCGTCGGCCAGCGCGGCGAGGCGTCGCTCGTCTTCCGGCGCCTGGGCCAGCCAGAGGCGGAGCCGCTCCCACCGCTCGATGAGCGCCTCGTGGGCCAGCGTCACCCCCTCCCGGTCCGACGTGACCAGGTGGCCGGCGACGAGGTGGTCCAGCACCGTCTGGCCGCTCTCTGGGTCGAGGCGCTCCAGCAGCGCGGCGCGGGGGTGGCGCCGACGCGTCCCCTCCGGCGTCACCAGATCACAGAGCAGCGCCCGGGCGACCCCGCGCTGCGCATCCGGCAGGGCATCCACCACCCGGTCGGCGTGCCGCGAGAACAGCCCGTCCACGCCGCCCAGGGCGGCGAGGTCGGCCGGGCCGAGCAGGTGCTGGTCGGCCCGGCGCGCGGCCCAGAGCGTGCTCGCGACGAGCTGGAGCAGCGGCAGGGGGGTCGGGTCGTCCGCGAGCGCCCGGGTGATGTCGTCGACCAGCGCCGGGGCGAACTCGACGCCGCAGGCGCGGGCCGGCTGCACCAGCGCTGCGCGCAGCCCCTCGGGGCTCGGGGGCTCGATGATCTGCGCTGACCGCAGCAGGGCGCTGCGCAGGCGGACGGGCAGCTCGGCCTGGGCCAGGAAGTCGGCCCGCACGGCGATCAGGACCCGGAGCGGGGCGTGGACGTCGTCGGCGAGGGCGTCGATCGCCCCCCAGAACCGGGCCCGCTCGGTCGGGTCGGCCGCCTGGGTGTAGAGCTCCTCGAACTGATCGATCACCACGAGCAGGCGCGCATCGCAGGCGCGCGCTTCGGCCAGCGCCCTGGCCCGCGGGTCGTCGGAGGGCGAGGCACCGAGGGCCGCACACAGGCTGGCCCAGGGGTGGGGGCCGGGGGTGAGCGCCACGATCCGCCACTCTCCCAGGCGGGCCAGGCGCGGACAGAGGCCCGCGTGGATGAGCGAACTCTTGCCGGCCCCGGAGGAGCCGGTGAGCACCACCAGCGGCGCGCCATGCAGCGCGCCCTCCAGCGCGTTCACCTCGGCCTCGCGCCCGTGGAACCAGCGCGCGCTGCGGCCCTCGAAGGCTGCAAAGTACCGATAAGGTTGGTCATTTTCGTCAACCCCCGTCCGCGGCGCGGCGCGGATCATCCCGATCTCGGCGTGCAGCGCCGCCCCGTCCACGGGCCGGCCGGCGGGATCGGGATCCAGGCACCGCCGAAGCAGGCTCTTCAGCGCGGGCGAGACGCCGGGCGGATCATCCAGCAGCTCGAGCGGCGGGGGCAGGCGCTCCGCCGGCGCCTCGGCACCGAACGGGGGCACCCCGGTCAGCAGCTCGAAGAGCAGCGCCCCCGCGCCGTGCACATCGACCCGCGCGTCGGCGGCGCCGTCCGACCGCCACTGCTCGGGCGCGGCGTAGGCGGGCGTCCCGGCGCCGGTCGGCGCGCGGCCTCGAGACGCGATCCCGAAGTCGACCACCAGGGCCCGGCCGCCGCTGAGCATGACATTGGTCGGCTTGATGTCGCGGTGGATCACCCCCAGCCGGTGTGCCTCGCCCAGCGCAGCGCTCACCTGCTCCAGGACCTCGAGCGCGAAGGCCTCGCTCACGCGCCCCTCGCGCAGCAGCACGTCGAGGGACTGCCCCTCCACGAGCTGCATGGCGATCCAGGGGACGTCGTTGAAGACCCCCGCGTCGTGAACGGCGACGACGCCGGGGTGATCGAGGTGCGCCAGCAACACCCCCTCGCGCCAGACATCGGCCGAGGTCGGGCGGCCCGTCGCGCTCGTCAGGAGCTTGAGCGCGACGGCACGGTGCAGCCGCAGATCCCGCGCGCGGAACACCACCCCCATGCCACCCGCGCCGATCTTGCCGAGGATCTCGTAGCGCCCCTCCACCCGATCACCGGGGCGGAGCAGCGCGACCCGGGGGACGATGCGATCCAGGAGCGCGGCGGCCTGCTCATCCTCGGAGGTCCAGTCGTCGGGGAGGTCGCGCGGCTCATGCGGCTCCATCGGGCGGCTCCCCGATGCCTGCTTCGGCCACCCGGCGCGCGAGCCGGGTCTTCAGGCGCTGGAACTGCTGCCGCAGCGCCTGCGCGCGCCGGGTGACCTGCTCCTCGGGCAGCGCCTCACCGCCCAGCAGCCGCGCGATCTCGTTCCAGCCGAGCTGCTCGCGCAGCCGCAGGTGCAGCAAGGTCTGCTCGTCTGGCGAAAATTCTCCCCAAAGATCATGGACTTGTGCCTGAACGCTCGTGCGCAGGTGGCGCATGGTGTCGGTGCGCGCCTGGGCGGCTACCAGAGCCAGCGCCGGCACCTCGGCCAGGGAGGCGCGCTGCCGGGCCCGGTGCGCGGGATCCCGGAAGTGCCGGCTGACCACCGACAGCGCGATGCGATAGAGCCACGCGATCAGGCCCTGACCCCGCCAGCGCTCGATGGCCTGGATGACCTGCTCGAACACCGCCTGGAGCAGATCCTCGGTCAGGCTGAGATCGCGGACCCGCTGGTACAGGAACACGCCGATGCGGCGCCCGTGCTGGGAGAAGATGCGGGCGATGGCGTCGTTGCGGGCGCCGGCCGCGAGCAGCGCCCGGATCTCCTCATCGAAGGCTGCTGACACGATCGCATCCTCCACCCACCGGCCCCGGGCGACCGTAGCACCCCACCGACCGGCCCGCCATCGCCGCTGATGAGAGGAAAATTCGTGGTCTCGGTCGTTGGCTGCCGTCAGCAGATCGGGGCGCCCCGGCACCCACAAGCACCATCGACGACGAGGAGGTGAGCGATGGCTGGGAAGGTGTGGGCGTGCTGGGTGCTGGTCCTGGCGCTGGGCGCGTGTGACGACGGCGGGGTTCGTGAAGGCACCTGCGAGCGGCTGGCGGAGCGGCTCAGGCCTCGCGGTGCCATCGACGACGCACCGCTGGCGGCTGAGCGTTGCAACGAGACACGTGAGGCCGTCGGCCCGAGCGAGCGTCGCGCCATGGACTGCCTCCTCAGCTGCTGGGCGGGCACCTTCACCTGCGACGTCGTGATCGCCGGGCTCGAAGGGGAAGACCGCCGGTGCCAGCAGCAGTGCGGCCTGGCGCCCTGCGGAGCCGACCCGGGCCCTGGCCCCTCGGCCTCGACGCGGGCCCCGGCCCCCTCGGCCTCGACCCGGACGACCCCGATGCGGGCTCTCCACCGTGGTCTGCCGGGCCCGACGCGACGCCGGAGCCGGCGCCTCGGCCGACGCCGGCCCCGCGCTGCGACGCCAACGAGTTCACCTGCGCCGACCACACATGCATTCCAGCGCGGTGGGTCTGCGATGGAGACCGCGACTGCGACGGGGGAGAGGACGAGCGCCAGAGTTGCCCGCCCGGTCCGCCTCCGGGCTGGTGCCCCGACGACGAGGTCGCCTGTGGTGACGGCGAGTGCGTGCCGGAGGGGTGGACCTGCGACGGCGATCGAGACTGCGCGACCGGCGCAGACGAGCGGAACTGCCAGACCTGTGACAGCTGCATCGTCGCCCACTGCACGCCCGAGCACCAGCAGTGCCAGGCGAATCCGGCCTGCGTCCAGCTCCTCCGTTGCCGCAATGCCTGTGGCCAGGACCAGGCCTGCCGGTACCAGTGTGACGCGTACGCCGGGACGGGCCGGGGTGACCTGGATGCGGTGTTCGCCTGTGCCCGCCGTCGCTGCGACGCGCCGTGCGGAGGCTGACGTCCGCCGAGGCTTGTGCACGGGTCGGTTGACGCTCTTCGGGAGCGACGCCATCCTGGAGCGTCCACACCCGAGGAGGCCCGGATGGCGGCGGAGCGCGAGGCGGAGCCCCAGACCAGCACGGCGGCGCAGCCGGCCGCGGCCCAGGCGCCGGTGGCCGCGCCGGCGCTCCAGCGCGAGAGCACGGTGGGCCAGTCGGCGGAGCTGAGCGGCGGGGATGCCCTCGGCGTCGCGGCCCAGGGGGTGGCGGGGGCCGGGCAGCCCTTGCCCCACCTCGATGCCATCCAGGCGTCCTTCGGCAAGCACGACGTGACCGGGGTGCAGGCCCACACCGGCAGCGCGGCGGAGGGGGCGGCGGCGGAGCTGTCGGCCAACGCCTACGCGGTGGGCAACGACGTGGCGTTCTCCCAGTCCAGCCCCAGCCTGCACACGGCGGCCCACGAGGCGGCCCACGTCGTCCAGCAGAAGGCCGGCGTGCAGCTCGAGGGGGGCGTGGGCCGGTCGGGGGACGCCTACGAGCAGCACGCCGACGCCGTGGCCGACGCCGTTGTGTCGGGCCAGAGCGCCGAGGCCCTGCTGGACGCGAGCCCCGGCGGCGCGGGCGGCGGCACGGGCGTGCAGCGCGAGGATCCCCCCGCGGCCAGCACCCGCACCACGGCCACCCGCCACCAGGTCGTGCGGGGCGACAACCTGTCTCGCCTGGCCACGCGCTACCTGGGCGAGGCCCGCCGCTGGCGCGAGATCCGCGAGGCCAACCCGGGCAAGGTGCACACCCACGAGGGCCGCCGCGACATGATCCGCGTGGGCGAGATGCTCATCATCCCCCCCGCCACCGCGCCGGCCGCCGCGACCGAGCAGGACGAGGCCACGGGCGAGACGCCTGCCATGACCGCCGTCGACATGCTGCGCACGTCCGTGGAGGCCGGCGACGCGCTCTCGGCGGCCCAGACCTGGAGCACCCTGGGCGCCGAGGAGCGCGGGCAGATCACCCATGATCCCTGCGCGCCTTTCGCGCAGCTGCTGGCGGCCGTCACCGAGGACGCGGCGGTGTCCATCCTGGCCACGCTCTCGCCGGAGAACTCCTGCATCCTGCAGCTCGCCAACGACCGCGGCGGCAGCGCGACGTTCCTGCGGGCGGTGCTGGCCCAGGTGGGCGTGAGCGACCTGGCCACCCTGACGCCGATGGCCCAGGAGATCGCGGGCCTCACGGCCTTCGCCACCCCCGACGTGCTCGACCCGCTGGTGAACGGCGCGGCCGTGACCGGGGTGGACCAGGTGGTCTTCGCCACCACGCCCGGCGGGCGCGCGCTGCTGGAGGCGGCCTGGGGGGCCACGTTCCCGCTCACCTACCTGCGCGCCATCGCCGCCGACGGCCCCCTCGCGCGCGAGAGCATGGTCAGCCAGCCGGCCTTCGGGGACTGGCTGCTGCTCGATCCGGCCGGCTTCTCGGCCTTCATCCTGGCCCAGGCCGACGCCATCGAGTGGATGCGCGCCCTCTGGCTGGCCGGCAAGACCGACGAGCTGGCGGGGATGATCACGGCGAACCAGGCCGGCTTCGGGCCGGTCTTCGGCGCGGCCATGGGCGCCCTGACGCCGGCCGACGTCACCGCCATCAAGGCCTCGACGGCTGGTCGGCGCCCTGCTCGGCGCCGTCTCGCTCTTCGCCGGCGACCAGGCCGTGATGGAGCTGGTGGTGCACCTGGCCTGAGCCTGCCCGAGGCCATCAAGGCGGTGGACGCCGCTGGCCTCATGACGCCGGCGCCTGCACGTCCATGCTGACCGAGGGCGGCGTGATGGTGGACGCCCAGTTCGACGTGGCCATGCGACGACGCCGCCGTCGGCATCGTGATCGCCCAGCTCCCCGCCGGCCTGCCCCACGAGGTCTTCGCCATCCTGCCACCGACCCGGCCCGGTTCACGGCCGCCACCGTGCAGGGCCCGGCCTTCGCGGCCTGGTGGCCCGCGACGATCCACGCTGCGGGCGGTGATGCTGGCCGTCCCCGACTGGAACGGGTGGGTCAAGAGCTTCAGCACTACGGCAACTGGGCCCTGCTGCTCACGATGGCCGCTTTTCACACCGCGCTCACCACCCAGCTGCGCGCCGCCCTCATCGCCGAGGGCCAGTTCGGCTGGCTGGTCACCAACGCCGACAAGCCCCCTCACCGACAACACCCAGGCCACCGCCCCGCTGCACCTCGGCGACGGCCCGGCATCGCCTCGCCGACAAGTACCTGACCTGGAACGCGATCTTACCGCCGCCAGCTCGCCCAGCCCGGCAACGACTTCGTGTTCAACTGGACGCACTCCACCGGGGCGCTCTGGTGGAAGGTCACCTACGCGCATCGCCAGGCCTACGTCTCCCAGGCCCCCGATGACAACGCGATGAACCTGTTCTTCCACCAGTTCCGGCAGCTCCCCCGCAGCCATGTGGACACGGCCAACATCATCTACATGGTCCAGTTCGTCGTGCACCAGGTCACGCCGGACGACGGCTCGGCGGTCTACTTCCTCAACCGCGCCGGCCAGCGCATGGCCGCGCCGGGGCAGGATCCCATCCCGACGTCTTATTACTTCGGCGACTCCAACGCGATCGTGATGCGCTCGGTGGGCCAGAACGCCGGCACCGGCACCGCCCAGCCCGACACCGGCCGCATCGGCCCCGGCTGGGCCAACTGGACGGACCGCAGCCCCATGGCCGCCAACACCCCGGGCGTGGACCCGCTCTCCGGCGGCAACCCCGCTGCCCTGAGCATGTTCCAGAACCACGCCACCCACGAGGTGGGCCACGCCGTCGGCAACCGCACCCTCAGCACCCCCGGCATCAACGCCAAGCCCGACGAGTGGACGCGCGGCTACGCCACCTGGCGCCAGGACGGCTCCGCCTCCGGCTATGCCCGCATGCTCGGCTTCACCGCCGCCATGGACAGCACGCGCTACACGGTCAGCCACGACGGCGGCACCACCACCTCCACCCTCGACGGCGACAAGATCCGCGACTTCCTGACCACCTCGGCCCAGGGCGGCGACGTCAGCCGCAACAAGCTCGTGCGCGACCTGGGCAGCGCCGCCAACGCCTTCGCCGGCCTCGCCGCCCACGCCGTCCTCGGCGCCAACATGCTGGTGCGCACCGTGGGCGAGCTCAACGCCCGCTTCAACGGCCGGATGCCCGACAACAACTACTTCTTCCCCTTCGGCGTCCCGGCCGGCCCCACGCGGGTCACCTTCTTCTGCTCCCGCTGGGGCAACCAGTGGGTCACCTACGACCGCGGCGCCTTCGACAACAAGACCAGCCACTACGCGGTCAGCTCCTACAAAGAGATGTTCGCCGAGATGTACACCGCGAAGTACTCCGGCGGCGCCGTCCCCCCGGCCATCGGCAGCAACAACCCCAGCACGCTCTTCAACGCGCTGGACAACGCCGACCCCGCCGACTTCGGCATGGCCGCCCCGACCACCAGCCCCGGCGCCGACGGCTCCCCCTCCGCCGCCCCGACCGGCGCCGACACCGGCGGTGACGGCTGGGATCAGGGCCCCGGCAACCCGCAGCCCTGGCCATGAGCGTCCCCGCCGACGACCTCATCCAGGCCGGCTGCCCCCGCTGCGGCGGCGTGGCCACCGTGCGCCTCTACGAGAGCCTCAACCCCGAGCGCTTCCCCGAGGCCCGCGAGCTGCTGCGCGCCCGCGCCCTGCACCGCGCCACCTGCCCCGGCTGCCAGCAGACGCTCCACATCGACGCCCCCGTCCTCTACACCGACTTCGAGCTCGGCCTCTGGATCCACGCCCTGCCTGAAGCCGAGCGCCGGCGCCTGCGCCAGCACGAAGCCGAGGCCCGCCAGCTCTTCGCCCAGACCTTCGCCCCCGACCGCCCCGGCGCCCTCGCGCTCGGCGCCTCCCTGCGCCTGCGCGTCACCTTCGGCCTCGAAGAGCTGCGCGAGAAGATGATCCTGGCCGAGGCCGCCCTCGACGACCGCCACGTCGAGATCCTCAAGCTCGAGCTCCTCGCCACCCACCCGGCCTTGCGCCCCGCCGACGTCCGCCGCCTCATCGTCGACGCCGCCGACGACCGCCACCTCCACCTCGTGGCCTTCGCCGGCAACCCCTTGCAACTCCTGGCGAAAATGGAAGTCGACCGCGCCTGGTACGACCAGCTCCACGCCCAGGCCGCCACCCTGGCCGCCCACTACCCGGCCCTGCACGACGCCCCGGGCGTCAGCATGCACCGCTACCGCGCCGAGGACGGCGAGTGAGAGCCCTGCTCCTGCTCCTGCTCCTCGCCGGCTGCGCCACCCGCGCCCAGGAAGACGCCGCCATGCCCAAGCTCGACCTCCCCGTCACCCGCACCCCGGGCCCCGACCCCACCTGGGACCGCGCCTACGACCTCATCCTGGCGAAGAACGGCCAGAACCTCGCCCGCATGGGCGTCACCCAGCTCACCCTCGCCCCTCACACCGTCGACGGCCGCAGCCTCCCGCACCTCGTCAACCTCACCTACCCCGGCGCCGCCGGCCCCATCACCACCCGCACCCTCGTCCTCGACGGCGCCCTCGTCCCGGGCACCCGCGACCCCGCCCGCACCAGCGGCGCCCTGCGCGCCTGGGGCTTCCCCGCCACCCCCATGCCCGCCCGGCTCCTCGCCGACGTCCTCTGCTACTTCAGCGGCACCCTCCCCGCGGGCTGGTGCCCCGCCCCCAGCGCCCGCCTGGACGGCAAGGTCCTCACCCTCGAAGCCACCCGCATGCCCGACGACCCCGGCGGCGGCGGCGCGATGATCCCCATCCCCCACCGGCTGGAGATCACCTTCGACGACCAGGCCGGCTTCACGCTGCGGATGACACGGCAGATCGCCCCGGACGCGGCGTGGACGCCGGTGCCTTGAGGGGCTGACCGATCGCGCGCACACTGCCGGGCAGGGCAGCAGTGGAGGAGGCCCGGGCATGACGACCGGCGAGATCATCCTGTACCAGACCCCGAGGGGGCCCTGCGGCTCGAGATCTACCACGACGGCGACACCTTCTGGCTCTCGTAGCGCTGTAGCTCGCCGACCTCTTCGGGGTGGAGGTGCCGACCATCAGTTACCACTTGCAGGGAGATCTACGAGAGCGGTGAGCTGACCGAGGCGGCAACCATTAGCAAATCTTCGAATGGTTCGAACCGAGGAAATCGCTCGGTTTCTCGCGACATCACCCACTACTCACCTCGACGCGGTGATCTCGGTCGGCTACCGCGTCAACAGCGTCCAGGCCACCCGCTTCCGCATCTGGGCCACCGGACACGCTGCGCAGCTTCATCACCAAGGGGTTCGTGCTCGACGACGAGCGCCTGAAGCTCAACAGCCGCTTCGGCCCCGACTACTTCGACGAGCTGCTGGAGCGCATCCGCGAGATCCGCGCGAGCGAGCGCCGCTTCTACCTCAAGATCACCGACATCTACGAACAGTGCAGCATCGACTACGACGCCGCCGCCGAGCCCACCCGCACCTTCTTCAAGACCGTCCAGAACAAGCTGCACTGGGCCATCACCGGCCACACCGCCGCCGAGCTCATCGCCGAGCGCGCCGACGCCTCCCGGCCCGCCATGGGCCTGACCACATGGAAGCAAGGCCCTGACGGCAAGGTCTTGAAGAGCGACGTCGCCATCGCCAAGAACTACCTGACCGAAGACGAGCTGCGCGCCCTGGAGCGCGTCGTCTCCATGTACCTCGACTTCGCCGAGAACCAGGCTGCCCGCCGCATCCCCATGCGCGGCCGACTGGACCGCCCGCCTCGACGCCTTCCTGCAGTTCAACGGCTACGACGTCCTCACCCACGCCGGCACCATCAGCCGGGACGTCGCGAAGCAGCTCGCCGAAGCCCGCTACGACCAGTTCCGCGTCACCCAGGACCAGCACTTCACCAGCGACTTCGAGCGAGCGACCCAGGGACTGCCTGGCCGGGGCAGCAAGACGAGCTGACCAGGCGGGCGCCACGCGACGCGATCCCCCCGGGTCCGCCAGCCGGCCAGCACGGCCAGGAAGGCGGCCAGGACCGCGACGGGGCCGGACGGGGCCGGGCGGCCCCTGTGTGTCGGCGGCGCGCCGATGAAGCTGCACCAGCGCGACCTGCGTGGCCAGGCCTCCACCTGGCACTGCCCGGCGAAGTACCCCACCCACCACAGAGGTGCGCTGGTCCACCTCTTCGACCCGGAGCGCTGCCCCCTCGGCCGGGCCTGCGACCAGAGCCGCCTCGGCCCCTGGACCACCTTGCGCCACGACGATGATCCGCGACTGAACACGATGGTGGCCCGAGGCAGCGCCGAAGAGAAGGCGCTGTTCGCAAAGCGCACCTCGGCCGAACGTATCTTTTCGTATCTCAAAGGAAAGGGCGGCATGGCTCGCCGCCCGTATCGCCGCCGCCATGTCTTCCACATCATGGCGCTCGGCCACGCCCTGGCCCTGCATGCCAAGGCATGGGTGAAGAAGATCCTCGGGCCGAAGCGCAAGCCGGCCGACCTGGCGGAGCTGATAGCCGCCCTGGAGCGCCTCTTCGCCCTCGGCTGAAGCCGCTGAAGGGCCACCAAGACGAAACACCGATAGCGGCCCCGAGGCCGCAAGGGCACCCGTCCGTCGACAGACCGGGCCGGCGAGCAAGAATCCGCTGATTTCATGACACAGACCGCGAGGAGGCACCCCGGGGAGCTGCCGAAGTGATGCAATCAAAGCACCCCGAGGCCCCCGAGCGGGGGTTCGGCAATCGGAAATCATTTCCGATTGCCCTCGCGAGGGCGGGCTGGGTCGCGACTTTGTCGAAGAGGGGGGCACCGAGATGTTCTCGGATAGCCCGTAGCAATCCCTCTGAGAGGGCGGGCTGGGTCGCGACTGAGCGCGAC
>JAWKQS010000060.1:0-26689 GCA_041389985.1 bacterium | reverse complement strand
GGAGCTGATCCGAGTCGTCTCTCACGAGATGGCGACCCTGTACCGGGAGCGGCTGGGCAACGAGGCCAACGCCGAGCAGATGTACCTGTACATCCTCGATGGCATCGATCCGGCCGATCTCACCGCCCTCAAGGGCCTCGACGAGCTGTACGAGGCGCAGGATCGCTGGCCGGAGCTGGTCGAGATCCTCAAGCGCGAGATCAACTCGACGTTCGAGGACGGGCCGCGCATCGACTTCATGTTCCGCCTCGGCCGCGTGTATGAGACGCGCCTGGGCGAGATCGACCCCGCCGTGGTCCAGTTCGTGTCCATCCTGGACATGGAGCCGCACCACCCCGGCGCCCTGGGCCGCCTGAGCCAGATCTACCTGGCCCAGCAGCAGTGGGAGCCGCTCTTCGACGTCTACGGCCGCCAGGCCGAGAACGCCGAGGCGGAGGCCGACAAGGCCCAGCTCTTCGCCAGCCAGGCCAACCTGGCCTCCCAGTTCCTGGCCCGCCCCGAGGACGCCATCGATCTGTGGAACCAGGTGCTGGAGCTGCAGGGTGAGGACGCCAACGCCCTCATGGCCCTGGAGACGCTCTACCAGGACCAGCAGAGCTGGCGCGAGCTGGTGGACGTCTGCGAGCGCCAGGTGAACCTGGTGGAGAACGACGTCCAGCGTGAGCTGCAGCTCTACGCCAAGCTCGGCCGCGTCTGGGGCGACTACCTGGAGCGCGAGGCCAACGCCCTGGAGAACTGGGGCCGCGTCCTCGACCGTGATCCGCACAACCAGGAGGCGCTCTGGGCCGTCAAGGACCTCTACGAGCGCACGGACGAACAGGCGAAGGTCGCCGAGACCAACCACCGCCTGCTCGATCTCATCGACGGGGCGGATCCCCGCCGCGCGGAGCTGTACCGCCAGCTCGGGCGGCTCTACCAGGAGGCCCTGGAGTCTCCCCAGCGCGCCATCGACGCGTTCAACCAGCTGCTCGCCATCGAGCCGCAGGACGCCGAGGCCATCGACTGCCTGGAGGAGCTCTACACCCAGGCCGAGGACTGGCAGAACTGCGTCTCGGTGCTCGACCGCAAGGTGGAGATCACCGCCGACGCCTTCGATCGGGTCAGCATCCTCTTCCGCATCGCCGAGATGTGGGAGCAGAACCTGGGGGATGCGGCCGGCGGCCAGGCCGCCTACCGCCGCGTCCTCGAGGCGCAGCCCGACAACATGGACGCCTTCGAGGCCCTGCAGCGCCTCTTCGAGGCGGGCATGCAGTGGGAGGACCTCGTCAACCTGCTGCTGGGTCGCCTGGAGCAGACGGAGGATGTGTTCGAGCGGCAGGAGCTGTTCGAGCGGACCGCCGGCGTCTTCGAGGGTCGCCTCAACCAGCCCGCCAACGCCTTCGAGGTGCTCGGGCTGGCGTTCGAGGAGAGCAACGACGACGAGCGGTTCGGCGCCGAGCTGGAGCGGCTCGCCAACGTGACCGGCCAGTGGGCCGAGCTCATCCGGCGGTACGAGACGGTGCTCCAGGCCATCGGGACCACCCCGCAGTCGGTGCCCATCCGGCTGCGCGTGGCGTCCTGGTACGACGTCAAGCTCGACCAGGCCCAGCACGCCGGCACGCACTACCAGTGGGTCCTGCAGATCGAGCCCGACAACATCGGCGCCCTCTCGGCCCTGGTCGAGTTGCTGGAGCGCTACCAGAACTGGCCCAAGGTGGTGGAGTTCCTCCGGCACCTGGTGGACCTGCAGGTGGATCCCGAGGAGCGCAAGGCCAGCCTGGAGAAGCTGGCGGGCATCCTCGAGAGCCGCCTGGACCGCGCGGACGAGGCCATCGACGCCTGGCGCATGGTCACGCTCGACAACCCCGACGACCTGCCGGCCCTGGAGGCGCTCGCGCGCCTCAACGCCATGCGGCAGCGGTGGCAGGAGCTCATCGAGGTCCTCGACCAGCAGGCGGCGGTCCTCACGGACACCCAGGCCATCGTCGAGAACCACCTGCGGGCCGGCGAGCTCTGGGAGAACCGCCTCGGCTCCCCCGAGCGGGCCATCGACGCCTACAACCAGGCCCTGGCGGCCGACGAGACCTGTGCCGACGCGATGCAGGCCCTCGAGAAGCTCTACACCCAGCAGGATCGCTGGCACGAGCTGCTCGACGTCTACGAGATGATGCTGAAGGTCCGCACCGAGCCCGAGGGCCAGCTGCGCATCTTGAGCCGCATCGCGATGATCCAGGAGGAGCAGCTCTCCGACCGCTACGCCACCATCGACACCTACCGCCGCATGGTGGAGGTCGAGCCCCGGGACGCCACGGCGGTCCGGGCCCTCGATCGCCTCTACCGCGACAGCGAGCAGTGGGACGATCTGGCCGAGGTCTACGAGCGGCACCTCGCGGTGCAGACCACCATCCCCGAGAAGGTCAAGATCCGCCTGGCCCTGGCCGAGGTCCTGCGTGGGCCGCTGGGCAGCGCCGAGCGGGCCATCGAGGCCCTGCGTCCGGTGCTCGACATCGACGGCGAGAACCGCGAGGCCCTCTCCCGCCTCGGCCAGCTCTACGCCGAGGTGGAGGACTGGCCCACCACCATCGACGCCCTCAGCCGCGAGGCGCACCTCATCCGCGACCGCCGCGAGCTGCTGGAGCGGCAGGCCCAGGTGGGCCGCATCTACCAGGATCGGCTGGGGGATCTGGACAACGCCGAGCGCTGGTACCGCTCCGCGCTGGACCACGACCCCAACTACCTGCCCGCCCTGGACGCCCTGCGCGGCATCTACGAGCGCCGCGGGGACTGGCAGGGAGGTGGTCCGCATCCTGAAGATGATGGAAGCCGCCACCCGCGCCTTCCCCGAGGAAGTCGGCCGTCCTCTACGCCATCGGCAAGGTCTACGCCGATCACATCGGCGAGCGCGTCACCGCCATCGACTACTTCGAGCAGGCCCTCGACCTGTTCCCGGAGAACGTCCAGGCGGCCGTGCCCCTCGTCGAGGTGTACTGGCGCGACCAGCGCTGGGAGCGCGTCGAGCCCCTGCTGGATCTGATCATGGCCAACCGGCCCGATCAGGCCGACTTCCGCGAGAGCCAGGAGCTGCACTTCCGCCTGGCCTTCGCCGCCGAGCGCTTGCAGAAGGACGACAAGGCCCTGACCCACTACCGGCAGGCCTACGAGCTGGACAGCACCCACCTGCCGACGCTGCAGGGCATGGGCAACCTGCTCTTCCGCCGGCAGGACTGGGATCGCGCCTTCAAGATCTTCCAGACGGTGCTGGTGCACCACCGGGAGAACCTGGAGCCGGAGCAGATCGTCGAGATCTTCAACCGGCAGGGCGCCATCAAGCTGCAGGTGGGCGAGCGCCGCAAGGCCCTCGACTTCTTCCGCAAGGGCCTCGACATCGATCCCAACCACCTGGAGACCATGCAGTCCATCACGGCGCTGCATGAGGCCCAGGGCGACTGGGAGGATGTCATCCACTACCGCCGCAAGATGATCCCGTACCTCACCGACGAGCTGGACAAGTTCCAGGCGCTGGTGGGCATCGGCGACATCCTGCACAGCCAGATGCACAACGCGCGGCTGGCGGTGGACGCCTACAACGAGGCGCTCCGGGCGCAGCCGGGCAGCAAGCTCATCTTGAGCAAGCTGCTGGGCCTGCACGAGGAGACGGGGGACTGGCAGGCGGCGGTCGACGTGCTGACCCAGCTCGCCGAGCAGGAGCAGAACGCCGACAAGAAGGCCAAGTACTTCTACGCGGTGGCGAAGATCCAGCAGGACTACCTGAAGGACACCTTCACGGCGGTCCGGTCCTTCGACAAGGCCCTCGACGCCAACCCCGCGATGTTGAAGGCCTTCCAGGCCATCGACGAGATCCTCACGCGGGAGCGGGACTACGAGCGCCAGGACCGCTACTACCGCAAGATGCTCAAGCGGGCCACCGACCACGCCCTCGACGACAAGCTCGTCGTGAAGCTGGCCGACGGCCTGGGCGAGATCAACCGCACCCGCCTGAAGCGCTACGCCGAGGCGGTCAAGGCCTACAAGATCGCGCTGGCCAAGACGCCCAACGACGAGCGCCTGCACACCATCCTGGCCGAGCTCTACGAGCTGGAGCAGAAGCCCGAGAAGGCGGTGGCGCAGCACTACCGGCTCATCGAGCTCAACCCGCGCAACATCGAGAGCTACTCGAACCTGTTCCGGCTCTACATGGCCGCGGGCAAGTACGACGAGGCGTGGTGTGTCAGCCAGGTGCTCGCGTACCTGGGCCACGCCAACGCCGAGCAGCAGGAGTGGTTCACGCGCTACCACACCCGGTCGTTCAAGCAGGCCCGTCGCCCCCTGGACAAGGAGCACTGGGCCCTCCTGAACCACCCCGAGAAGAGCGCTCTGCTCGATCAGCTGTTCATGCGCCTGTACCGGCACACCGTCCCGGTCATGGCCACGAACATCAAGGTCCTGGGCATCAAGCCCAAGCGCGACCAGATCGATCCCGAGCAGAAGACGCCCTTCAACACCATGATGGGCTACGCGGCGCAGACCACCCGGCTGCAGCGGCTGGAGTGCTTCCAGTCGCCCACCGGGCGGCCGGGCATGCAGGCCGTCAACCTCAACCCGCCGGCCATCCTGGTGGGTCCCGATGTGACGAGCGGCCAGAGCATGCACGGGCTGGTGTTCCTGTGCGCCAAGCAGCTCTTCGTGATGAGCCAGCACCACTTCTTGTCGAGCATCGACGAGACGTACGAGCAGCGGAAGGGGCGCCTGTTCACCATCGTCTACACCCTGACGAAGCTGGTGAACCCGGCGGCGAACGTGCCCTTCCACGACCAGGGCCTGCTGCAGCACTTCAGCACGGACATCCCCCCGCTGGAGCGCACGGAGCTGGCGAAGCTGATCCAGCAGATGTCGGCGAACCCCGGCCAGCACCTCAACCTCTCCAAGTGGCTGGAGATGCTGGAGCACACGGGCAACCGCCTGGGCTTCCTGCTCTCGAACGACCTGGCGTCCACGGCCCAGGCCATCAAGAACGAGGCGGGTCAGTTCAGCCGCGCCCCGACCCAGGACCGCCTGCGGGAGCTCATCCTCTTCGCCCTCTCCGACAACTACTTCCAGCTTCGCAAGGCGCTGGGCCTGACGATCGGGTGATCGGGGTCAGCCCCCGCCATCATGCAAGCCTTCCACCTCGACCGGCTCCTCCATGCGCTCGTGGGCGCCTCGCTCTCGGCGCTGGAGGAGCAGCGGCCCGCCATCGACTACCTGGCCTTCGCCCTGCCCGATGAGGACGACGCCCTGCTGCCCCACCAGCTCCACACGGGGCGCGTCCCGGTCGACCTTCGGGTCGAGGGGGAGGGGGGGGTGCCGGGGTATCTCCGCGATCTGCCGCCCATCCCCGAGCTGACGAAGCTCTCGGAGCTGTGCGGCATTCCCGAGGAGGCCCTGGCCTTCGACGGGGGTCTGGCCGGGGATCTCATCCTCATCACCCTCATCGACGCCGCCGAGGCGGTGGCGGCCGGCGCCGAGGCGCTGGGCCTGACGCCGGGGCGCGTTCCCTTCGGCTACCGCGAGCCGGACGAGGACGACCTCCTCGACGCCGATGCCCGCGAGGTGATCTGGGAGGACGTGGCCGACCAGCTCCGGGGCCGCAACCGGGCCTGCAAGCTGGCCCTGGCGGCGTTCTTCTTCGACGGCGATGACGCCCGCGAGCGCTTCCTCGGGCAGATCCAGCCGGCCTCCTGAACGCCGGGGTCGCCCGGCCCCGGCCTTCCGGCGTACCCTGCGGCCATGGGAACCCTGCACCTGGTCGCCGTGCCCATCGGCAACCTCGAAGACATCACGCTGCGCGCCCTGCGGCTCTTGAAGTCCGCCGAGCGCATCGCCTGCGAAGACACCCGCCGGACGGGCAAGCTCCTGGAGCTGCTGGGCATCCCCCGGCCGCCCCTGGTCGCCCTGCACGAGCACAACGAGGACGAGCGCATCCCGGGCCTCATCGCGGCGCTGGAGGAGGGGGCGTCCCTCGTCCTGGTCTCCGACGCCGGCACCCCGGCCATCAGCGATCCGGGCTTTCGCCTGGTGCGAGCCGCCATCGCCGCCGGCATCCCGGTCGTCCCGGTGCCGGGGCCCTGCGCCGCCATCGCCGCCCTCTGCGCCTCGGGCCTGCCCACCGATGGCTTCCGCTTCGTGGGCTTCCTCCCGCCGAAGCAGAGCCAGCGCAAGAGCCGCCTGCTGGAGCTGGCCGCGGCCACCGAGACGCTGATCTTCTACGCGAGCCCGCACCGCATCGAGGAGGTCCTCGCCGACGCGGCCGCCACCCTCGGCGGTGATCGGCCGGCGGTGATCGCGCGAGAAATCACCAAGCACTTCGAGGAGTTTCGCCGCGGCACCCTGGCGGAGCTGGTCGAGGATCCGGGCGTCGCCCGGGGCGAGATCGTGCTGCTGATCGGGGGGGCGACCGAGGCGCCGGCCGACGCCGACGCGCTGCGGCCCATCGTGGAGAGCCTGCTGCGGGACGGGTACTCGCCCTCCCTGGCCGCGAAGGAGGCGGCCCGGCGGACGGGCGCGCGGCGCGGGGAGGCCTATCGGCTGGCCATCGAGCTGGCCCAGGGGGAGCCATGAAGCGTTGGGGGCTGGTGGCGCTCTGCGCCCTGGGGGTCGGCTGCGACGAGGCCGACGAGGGGCCCGTGGCGGACGCGACCGTGGTCGACGCCGCGCCGGGCTGCGGACCCGGCCGCCTGGCCGTGGACGTGATCGACGCCTGGGGCCGACCGGTGCAGGGGGCCGTCCTGGCGGGCATCGACGGCGAACCTCGCTTCCCCGGCGAGACCTACGCCCTCGCGGCTTCTGCCCCGGATCACCTCCCCGGGAGGTGGCCATCACCTGGTCGGCCGCCGGGCGCGTCGAGGTGGACGCCCCCTCGTGGCCGTCGGTCACGACCAGGCGGAGGGCTGCCCCCGCGACCGGGTCTTCATCGCCCTCGACCACGCCTGGTTCAGCAGCGCCGCCCGGGCCTGGACGCCGGGCAACCGGGTGCAGCTCTTCACCGAGCCCGCTGCCCTCTGGGCCGCGACCTCCGCGGCCATCCGCGGCGCGCGCACCTCCGTCTTCTGGTCGACGTGGTGGTGGAAGAGCGGCACGGACCTGCTGCGGGCCCCCGGCGACGGCGACCGCACCGCCGACACCGCCCTCGGCCACCTGGAGGCGCGCCCCGACCTCACCCGCCGCGTCCTGGTCAACATGTTCCTGGGCGGGGCGGTCGAGGGGGCCGTGAACCTGACGGTGGATGCCCCCCTGCGGGCCCACGGCCGCACCCTCGACGATGGCTTCGAGGTGCTGGCCCAGACCAACGAGGAGCAGGTGCCCGTGCAGGGCGACTACCTGGGCGAGGCGCCGCCCGTGGATCTGGTGGCCCGGCTGCGCGATCAGCCCGCCTGGGCCGGGGTGGCCTTCGAGGAGGGCCCGCTGCGCCAGGCCCTCGAGCCCACCTTCGAGGCCGCCAGCTACCACATGAAGGGCACCATCATCGACGGCGCGGTGGCCTTCGTGCAGGGCGAGAACACCCAGGACGACTACTGGGACACCGCCGAGCACGCCGTCTTCGAGCCGCGCCGGATGCCCGTCGACGCGGACGCGGCCGCCCGCGAGGCGGTGGCGCAGCGGTCCATGTTACCGGAATTTCGACCCTTTCAGGACTACGCCCTGCGCATCGAGGGGCCGGCCGTCGGGGCCGTCGAGGACGTGTACGCGAGCCTGTGGAACCTGGCCCGGGCGCGCCTGTCGCCGTTCCACGAGAACACCTCGGCCTTCGAGCCTGGCGCCCCGCCGGCGCCCACCGGCACGGTGGCCGTCCAGATCCAGGCCACCGTCCCGCCGCCTCTGGCCGAGCAGTCCATCCTGGATGGCCATCGGCGCGCCCTCGCCCAGGCTCGCCGCTACATCCTCATCGAGGATCAATACTGGCGGGCGACGCGCCTGCTGGACGACTTCGTGGCGGCCCTGGAGCGCTCGCCCGAGCTCGTCCTGATCGTGGTGACCAACGAGCTGGCCTACACCGACGGTGGCAAGCAGTGGACGATGGTCATGGACGAGGCCCTGCGCGCGGTGGCGCCGGACCGCTACCTGCTGCTCCAGCGCCGGGCCTTCGACGTGCAGACGGCCGCGGAGGCGGCCGACGGGGAGGCGGCGCTGCACGACCAGCCGGTGTACAACCACGCCAAGCTCGCGCTCATCGACGACACCTGGCTCTCGGTCGGCAGCGCCAACAAGAACAACCGCAGCCTGCTCTACGACGGCGAGATCAACGCCGTGGTGGTGGACGCCGAGGCGGCCACTGCCGCCCGCCGCCGCATCCTCGCCGACTGGCTGGGGCCGGTGCGGGCGGACGCGCTGGGGGATGACATGCGGGCCAACCTGGGGCTCCTCCAGCGGACGGCCGAGGAGAACGCCGCGCTCGTCCAGGGCTGGAAGGACCGCTGGCCGGGCCTCCGCGACGCCGACATCGAGGCCGACCGGGCGCTGCGCCCGGTGGGGACGCTGTTTCCCTATCGCCCCGAGGGCGACTTCCTCATCGACGTCGGACCCGATATCTACTGAGCCCACCACCCGGCGGCGTCGGCCACGCAGGCCAGCGCGCTGGCGCGCAGGCCCTCGTCGGGCGAGCGCTCGGTGAAGTGCAGTGTGATGACCACATCCCAGATCGCCCGCAGGCGCGCCCGCGCGGCGGTGCCGGTGTCGATGCCACCGTAGGCCGCCTCGAAGGCCGGGCGCGCGGCGGTCGGCAGCACCAGCCAGCCGGCCGCCAGATCCTGGGCCGGATCGCCCTGGTGCACGTCACCCCAGTCGATGACGCCGGCCAGGGCGCCCTCGCGGATGAGCAGGTGCTTGCTGTAGAGGTCGCCGTGGACGAGGACGCGGTGGGCCGCCCCGGCAGCGTCGGCGTCCGGCGGCAGCGCCTCCAGCGCCTGGTCGAGCAGGGCCTGGACGTGGCCGGCGAGCGGGCGATCGGTCAGCTCGGCGAGGCGCGCGGTGGCCTGCTCGTACCGCCAGGCCGTGTCCGACCGGCGCAGGCCGTCGAGGGGCGTCTCGGCAGGCGGGGCCACGGCGTGCAGCGCGCGGAGGAAGCCACCCAGGTCCCGGGCGAGGGCGTCCTGATCGACGGTGGCCAGGTCGACCCGATCGGCCGTCTGGCCCGGCAGGCAGGCGTAGCCGATGAACGGGTAGGGGAAGCCGGCCGAGGGCTGGCCGAGCCAGCGAGGGAAGGGGATGGGCAGGGGCAGCCGGCCCCGGAGCTGGGGCAGCACCTCGCGCTCGGCCGCCAGGAACGCCAGCGCGACCTCGCGCCGCGGGAAGCGAAAGACGAACCGGCCCGCCACGAGGAAGGCGCGGTTGTCCCAGCCCTCGCCCAGCGGTGCCATCGCGGTGGCCAGCGCCTCGGCGTCATCCACGCCTGCGGCCATCGCAACATCCGGAAACTGCTCGTAGATCAGGCGGGCCGCCTGGACCAGGTCCAGGTCGATGTCCGCGTCCCAGGGCTGAGCCAAGGAACCCTCCATGTCTGGTCTTCCGGGGTCAGCCGTACCGACCCTCGATGTAGTCCGCCGTCTCCTGGTGGCGCGGCGAGACGAACATCTGGTCGGTGGCGGTGTGCTCGATGAGCTTGCCCATGAGCATGAAGACGCACTCCTCGCTCGCCCGCCGGGCCTGGGCCATGTTGTGGGTCACGAGCAGGATGGTGTACTCGCCGCGCAGCTCCCAGATGAGCTCCTCGACGGCCTCGGTGCCCTTGGGATCGAGGGCCGAGCAGGGCTCGTCCATGAGGAGGATGCGCGGCTTCACCGGCAGCAGCCGGGCGATGCAGAGCTTCTGCTGCTGCTCCAGGGAGAGCCCCTGGGCGCGGCGGTTCAGCCGATCCTTCACGTCGTCCCAGAGCAGCACCTGCTTGAGCGCGCTCTCCACCAGCTCGTCCTCGACCTCCTTGCGCCCGTCGTGCAGGCGGTGGCCGAAGAGGATGTTGTCGCGGATGGAGAGGGGCAGCACGTTGGGGCGCTGGAAGACCATCCCCACCTGCTTGCGCACCTGCACGAGGGCGTTCTCGGGGGCGTAGACGTCGTGCCCCAGCACCCGCACGCCCCCTTCGGTGCGCACATAGCCCAGCCGCTCGTTGATGCGGTTCACGCTGCGCAGCAGCGTCGACTTGCCGCAGCCCGAGGGGCCGATCATCGAGGTGATGTGGCCCGCCTTCACCGAGAGATCGACGCCGAAGATGGCGCGGAACGTCCCGTACCACAAAGAGAAGTCGACGAACTGGATGGCGGTGGCGCCGGGGTTCGGATCAGCCAAAGCGCCCCTCCACATAGTCGCGGGCCCGGGGGTCGGTCTCGCCCGTGAACAGGTCTTCCGTGGGGCCGACGCAGACGCACTCGCCCATCAGGAAGAACGCCGTGCGGTCGGCGAGGCGCCGCGCCTGCTGCACCAGGTTGGTGACCAGCACGATGGTCATCTCTTCCTTGAGCTCCTTGAGGACCTCCTCGATGCGCATCGTCGTCACGGGATCCACGGCGATGGAGAACTCGTCGAGGAGCAGAATGCTGGGCTCCTGCGAGAGCGCCCGCGCGATGGTGAGCCGCTGCTGCTGGCCCCCCGACAGCAGGCTGCCCAGGGCCTTGAGGCGATCCTTCACCTCGTCCCAGAGGGCGGCGCGCCGCAGGCAGCGCTCCACGATGACGTCCAGGTCGGCCTTCTTGCGCACGCCCGCGAGGCGGGGCGCGAACGCGACGTTGTCGTAGACCGACAGCGGCAGGCCCACGGGCAGGGGGAAGACGACCCCGATGCGGCGCCGCAGGGCGTAGAGGTTGCGCCAGGCGCGCACATCGCGGCCGCCGACCTCGACGGTGCCCGTGAAGTGCATGCCCGTCGTGAAGGGGTCCATGCGGTTCAAGACCTTGAGAAAGCTGGTCTTTCCGCTGTTGGCCGGCCCGATGATGCCGAAGATCTCATGGGGCATGATGTCGAACGTCGCCCCGGCCAGCGCCGCCTTGTCCCCATAGCTGATGGACAGGTTGGCGACGCGGATCTCGGGGGTGGCGGCGGTGGTCACCACTTCTTCTTCCTCCGCAGCCACGTGCGAAACGCGATGGAGACCGCGTTCATCGTCAGCACCATCCCGATGAGCACCAGGGCCACGCCGAAGGGCAGGTTCTCCGGCACGTTCGGCACCTGGGTGGCCACCACGAAGAGGTGCAGCGACATGGCCATCGTCTGGTCATAGACCGACTCCGGCAGGAAGGGCAGGAAGAACGCCGCGCCCGTGAACATGATGGGCGCCGTCTCGCCCGCCGTGCGGGAGACCTCCAGGATGACGCCGGTCAGGATGCCGCTGACGGAGTTGGGCAGCACCACCCGCCGGATGGTCTGCCACCGCGTCGCCCCCATGTTCCAGCAGGCCTCGCGGAACGACTGGGGCACGGCCTGCAAGGCCTCGCGGGTCGACACGATGACCACCGGCAGCGTCATGACCGCCAGGGTGAAGCTGGCCGCCAGGATGCTGGTGCCGAACCCGAAGAACATGACGAAGGCGCCCACCCCGAAGAGGGCGTGCACGATGGAGGGCACGCCGGCCAGGTTGATGATGGCCAGGTTGATGGCGCGGGTCAGCCAGTTGTCGGGGGCGTACTCGCTCAGGTAGAGGGCTGCGGCGATGCCGATGGGCACCGACACGATCAGGGCGATGACTACCAGCCAGACCGTCCCGACCAGGGCCGGCAGCAGCCCGCCGGCGGTCATGCCGTCGGTCGGCTCGGTGAACAGGAAGTCCCACGAGAGGGCCGATCCACCCTTGGCCACCAGCACCCCGAGGATGAGGAGCACGGGCAGGACCAGCAGGCCGGTCATCAGCAGGAAGAGGATGCGGACGAGCCCCTGGCGCCGGGCGTCGTCGAGGTTCTTCTGGGTCGCCTCGAACATGCGTCACGCCTTCCGGATGCCGCGGACGATGAGGTCGGCCGCCAGGTTGATGAGGAAGGTGACCGCGAAGAGCAGGATGCCCAGGGTGAAGAGCGCCTGGTAGTGCGGCGAGCCCACGGCCGTCTCGCCCAGCTCGGCGGCGATGGTGGCGGTGAGGGCCCGCACCGAGTCGAACGGGCTCGTCGGCAGGTTGATGGAGTGGCCGCTGGCCATGAGCACGGCCATCGTCTCGCCGAAGCCGCGGCCCACGCCCAGCAGCACCGCCGCCAGCAGCCCCTGCCGGGCCGCGGGCAGCACCACCCGCCGCGTCACCTGCCACCGCGTCGCCCCGAGGGCCTCGGCGGCCTCGCGGTAGCTGTCCGGCACGGCCTTGAGGGCGTCCTCGGCGATGGTCGTCATGATGGGCGCCGCCATCAGCCCCAGGATGAGCCCCGAGTTGAGGACGCACAGGCCGATGGGCACATCGAACGTCTGGATGATCAGCGGGTTCATGATGGTCAGGCCGATGAAGCCCCAGACCACGGACGGGATGGCGGCCAGCATCTCCACGAGAACCTTGAGGATTTCCCGCGTGCGGCCCTGAGCGAACTCCGCGATGTAGATGGCCGCGCCCAGGGAGAACGGCACGGCGATGAGCATGGCGAGCCCCGTCACCGAGGCGGTGCCGACGATGAGCGCCAGGATGCCGTAGGTGGGGTTGCTCTCCGACGTGGGCGCCCACCGGGTGCTGCCGAAGAACTCGCCCGCCTTGAAGTGCTCCCCGAAGCCGAAGCCCTCGCGGGTGATGAACACGAAGATGCCGATGATGAACAGGATGGCCGAGATGCCGCCGATGAAGACGAGCACCGAGACGGCCTTGTCGGTCCACCAGGCGAAGTCGCGCCGGTCGACGGCGGCGTCCTCCCTGCGCTGTGCCATGCTAGTGGGCCTCCTCGCCGCGTAGCGTCACCATGAGCTCACGGACCTCGGCGGAGAGCTGGCGGCACAGCGCCCGGACCCGCGGCTCGACGGGCCCGTCCCCGTCCAGGCCGGGCAGGCTCCACTCCTGGTAGATGACGTTGAAGGGCAGCTCGCCCAGGGCCGCGCGCGTCCCCGGGGCCAGCCCCACCACCACGTGGTAGCGATCGAGGGCCTTGAGGCCGGCGCGCAGCGGGGTGGGGGCGATGCCGGCCAGATCCAGGCCCAGCTCGGCCGCCATCGCCACTGCCTCGGGGGCCAGGGCGTCGCCCGGCGAGAAGCCCGCGCTGTCGTACAGGCCGCTCTGGGGGAACGCCTTGCGGGCGATGGCCTCGGCCAGCACGCTCACCAGCGTGTTGCGGGCGTCGAGGAACAAGATGCGGTAGGTCTTGGGGGCCTTGGTCTCCCCCGTGACCTGGAAGATGGCCTCTTCACACACGTTCTTGGCCTGGTCGCTCACCCGGTCGAGCCGGTGGAAGACCGCCAGGATGGCGAAGAGATCCTTCAGGGAGCGGCTGCCCTCCTGGGCGACGAGGGCCCGGTACAGGTCCTCGTAGTTGCGGCCGAAGACCTTGGCCTTCGTCTTCACGTCCCGGGCGCGGTCGGCGTCACCGGCGACGAAGGCGCGCATGGCCTCGTGCAGCACCTCGGTGCCCTCGGCGGCCAGCTCCTCGATGGCCTGGCGGGCCACGTCGGGGGGCGCGGCCTCGAGCTGCACCGCCTCGCGGCAGATGGTCACCGCGTAGTCGCCGATGCGCTCGAGGGCCACGTTGAGGCGCAGGACCGACGAGATGAACCGCAGGTGCCCGGCGGAGGGCAGGTGGCGAGCGACGAAGGCATGGCAGGCCGCGTCGATGGAGCGCACCTCGCGGTTGATGGGCATGTCGCCGAGGATGACCCGGTAGCAGCGGGCGTGATCCCCCGCCAGCAGCGCGGCCGCCGCCTCGCGCACCGCGTCCTCGACCCGCTGCCCGATGGCCGCCACCCGGTCGCGAATCTGCGCCCGGTCCGCCTCCAACCGCCGCTCGTAGTGGCTCATCCTCGCCTCGCCTCCCTCAGCCGCCGCACTTCACGGGGCGGGCGGGAGCATACCCCTTCTCGGTGATGATGCACTGGCCCTCGTCGCTCAAAATCCAGTCCAGGTACTTCTTCACCGCGCCCTGGGGCTCGCCGGAAGAGTACATGAAGAGCGGGCGGGCCACCGGGTAGGTGCGATTGACGGCCGTCTCCATGGAGGGGGCGACGCAGGCCGAGGCCTCGTCCTTGGCGACGCAGGGGGTCGAGATCTCGGGGGTCACGTAGGCCCGCCCGCTGTAGCCGATGGCGCAGGGGGTGTGGGCCACGAGGTCGGCGACGTCCTTCGAGCCGTGCATGTCACGCGAGCCCTGCTTGAAGTCCTTCCCCTCGCCCAGCACCTCCTCCTTGAAGTAGGCGTAGGTGCCGGAGTTGTTCTGCCGGCTGATGCGGATGATCTCGTCGCTCTCGCAGCCGGGGACCTGCACGCCGAGCTGGCTCCACTTCGTCGTGGCGCCGCCCTCGCCGTAGATGTCGGCGAGCTGGGCGAAGGTCACCTTCTTGAGCGGGTTGTCCTTGTGCAGGAAGACCGCCAGGGCGTCGTAGCCGACGATGTGCTCCTTGGGCGTGTGGCCAGCCTTGGTGGCCGCCTCGCGCTCCTTGTCCTTGATCTCGCGGCTCGAGTTGGCGAGGTCGACGGTGCCGTTGATCAGCGCCGAGATGCCCGTGCCCGAGCCGCCGCCCGACACGGCCACGGCGACGCTCGGATCCACCGCCTTGTACTTCTCGGCCCACGCCTGGGCGACGTTCACCAGGGTGTCGGAGCCCTTGTTCTGGATGACGGCCCGGCCCTCCTTCGAGTCGGCGGAGCGGTCCTTGCGGGAGCAGCCCGCCGCGGCGAGGGCGAGGGCGAGCACGAAGAGGGGCTTGTTCATGGAGCGTCCTTTCAGGGAGTCGCGTCAGAACGCGAGCTGGAACTGGCTGCGCAGCTCATGGTCCGTGGTGGGATCGGCGACGCCGTCGTCCTCGGTCAGCAGGGCGAAGTCGGTCTGCCACTTGGCGTTGTGGCCGAAGAAGTAGACCGAGACGCCGGCGGCGATCTCCTGGGTCTTGGCGTCGCCCTCATCGGGCTTGATCAGACTGAAGCGGAGGGCGGGCTCGTAGCGCTCGGCCAGCAGGTAGCCGGCCTGGCCGAAGAAGGCGTTGAACTTCGCATCCACGTCGCGGTGCGCCTCGGCGAGGAAGGCGAAGCCCTGGGCCTTGAGCGCGACGTCGAGCCCGGCGACCAGCATGGGGTCCTCGTCGTTGGTGGCGTTGAGGTTGGCGTGGACGTTGAGGCCCACCGCCGCCCGCAGGGGGCCGCCCTCCAGATCCGCCTCGCTGTAGCCCTTCATCTTGCCGTGGTTGTAGGCCGTCCGGGCCACCACCGCCGGCTGGAAGTCCGCGGGAACATTGCTGAAGCTGCCCTTGGTCGGGTTGAGCTTCGTGCCATCGCCGGTGCCGTTGAAGACCCCCAGCTCCCACTCCACCGGCTGGCCGTGGCGGCCGCTGCCGATCTGGACGCCGATGTCGCGGCCGGTGGGCAGCACCTTGTCCGTCGGCGACCGGTCCACGAAGGTCAGATCGCCGCTCGACGTGATCTGGTGGCGCGAGTAGGGGCGCTTGTACTGGCCGGCCTGCAGCTCCACGCCGTCGGCCAGCTTGTAGGTGGTGTAGAAGTCCTTCAGCGTGACGAAGCCCTTGCCGAAGTCGGCCTGGAAGCTGAACGACAGCTTCGGATCCAGCACCGTCCCGGACGCCTTGATCCGCGCCCGCTGGATGGCGAAGTGCTGGCTGTTCTCGCGATCCGCGTCGCCCATGTCGGCGGAGAGGAGCTGGTAGCGGGTCTGCACCCGGCCTCCGAGCTTGAGCTTGTAGGCGTCGCCATCCTGGATGACGAAGCCCTTGTCATAGCGCACCTCGCCCTCGGCGTGCGCCGCCAGCGGGAGGAACGCCAGGGCCAGTGAAGCAGTCTTGAGTTTCACGGGGCAGACTCCACGACAGAGGAGACTGCATCGTGCGGCAGTTCGGTGACGGGAATGTAAACTTCGCCCATCAATCTCGTGCCGACGGCACGGAACGGTGGGCAGGACCCCGACGACCTCGATGCAGGGCATCCTCGCTGGTGTGCATGGCAGCGTCGTGAGGTTTCTGTGACGAGTGGCCGCGGGCGCGCTACCCTGCCGGGCCATGGCGCGTCGCACCCAGATGAAACCTCCGATCGTGGTGAGCCGGCACGGCAGCTACCGCTTCCGCCGCGGCCTGGTGACCGCCACCGCCCTGCAGCTCGGGCTCGACATGGACCGCGCCCTGGCCGCCAGCCAGGCGCTGCGCGACCGGCTCCTGGGTCGGGAGCGGGTGACCACCCGCGAGCTGGAGGCCGAGCTGCTCGCCCTGCTGGCCGAGACGTGGGGCTTCGTCCCGCCGCCGCCGCGCGTGCCGGAGCCCGCCATCCGCCACGTGCAGACCGACAAGGGCGTCTTCCCGTTCTCGCGGGGGGTGCTCGTGCGCCGCATGGTGGCCACCGGCCTGTCCGTCGAGGCCTCCATGCGGGTCGCGGAGGCCGTCTCGGCGGAGCTGGCTCGCCGCCCCGAGTCCGTCGTCGCGGCCGAGCTCGTGGACGCCCTGGCCGAGCGGCTGCTCGGCGAGATGCACGACGCCGGGCATGCCCGCCGCTACCGCCTCACCAGCGCCCTGCGCCACATCGATCGGCCCGTCATCATCCTCGTCGGCGGCGCCGTGGGGACCGGGAAGTCGAGCCTCGCCACCGAGCTGGCCTACCGCCTCGGCATCCGCAAGGTGACGGGCACCGACATGATCCGCGAGACGATGCGGACGGTGCTCTCCCCCGAGGTCGTCCCCGGGCTGCACGACCACTCCTTCCGGGGCATCATCCAGGGCAGCCAGGTGCTGTCCGACCCCCGCGAGCGCGTCCTGGCCGGCTTTCGCCAGCAGGCGGCCCAGGTGGCGGTGGGCGTGCGCGCCGTCATCCGCCGGGCGCTGCGCGAGCAGACCCACCTCATCATCGAGGGCACCCACCTGCTGCCCCCCTTCACCCAGCTCCTGCCCCCCGACGCCGAGGCGTGGATGGTGGGCATCGTGCTGTCGGTCCAGAGCCGCAACGAGCACCGCGGGCGGTTCCCGGCTCGCGCCCAGACGGAGCCGCACCGCGGGGCCGAGACCTACCTGGATGCCTTCCAGTCCGTCCGCTGGATCCACGACGACATCCTGCGCCTCGTCGAGGAGCACGATGCGTATGTCATTGAAAACAGTGATCTTCCTCGGTCGATCACCGCCGCGGTGGAGTACCTGAGCCGCGTCATCCCGCTGCGGCCGGCGGACGGCCAGACCCCCGGGCCGCGCGTCAGCACCGCCGCACGGCAGTCGGTGCGCACGCTGATGGTCGTCTTCGACGGCCTGGCCGACGAGCCCAACCCGGCCCTCGACGGGCGCACGCCCCTCGGGGCGGCCCGCACCCCGGTGCTGCGTCGCCTGGCCGGCGCCGGGGCCCAGGGCCTGCTCGCCACCACCCCCCGGGGTCACCGGGCCCACACGGACGTCGGCCTCGTCACCTTGCTGTGCGAGCATGACCGGCCCCAGCTCGGCCGCGGCCTGCTGGAGGCGCTGGGCAACGGCCTGACGCTGCACCCCAACAGCGTGCTGCTGCGCGGCAACATGGCCACCCTCACCGACGACGGCCTCATCGTCGACCGCCGCGCCGGGCGCATCCGCACCGGCGTCGCCGACCTGCTGGCGGGGCTGCGCGAGGTGGAGCTGCCCGCGGGCGTCACGGGCCACATCTTCCCGGGCCACGAGCACCGCGTGGTGGTGATGCTCAACGGCCCCGGGCTGTCGGCCGCCATCTCGGACTCCGTCCGGGCAGCCAGTCAGTCGTGCAGCCGCTGGAGGCCGTGCGGCCTCGACGACACCCCCGAGGCCGCGCGGACGGCGAGGTGCTCAACCACCTGCTCGGCCGCGCCCGTCGCCACCTGACGGCGCACCCGTACAACCTGGAGCGTAAGCGAGCGCGGCCTGCCGCCGGCCAGCGCCGTCTTGACGCGGGGCGGGGAGCGCCGCCGCCCTCGCCGGCATCAGCCGCCCCACCCGCGCCTCGGCCGTAGTGGCAGCCTGCCCCACCGTGCTCGGCGTGGCCCCGCGCGCTCGGCTTCACGCCGGTGTCGTCGGCCCGCATGACGAACAACGTCGACACCGACATCGACGCCAGTTCAGCCAGGCGGCCCGCCTGCTGGAGCGCTACGAGTTCGTCACCGTGCACCTGAAGGGCACGGACGTGGCCGGCCATGACCGCCGCCCCCTGGAGAAGCGCGACTTCATCTCCGCGGCCGACGCCGCCCTGGGTCGCATGCTCGAGGACGTGGCCCTGAGCGGCCCGCTGCGGGTGGTGGTCACCGCCGATCACGGCACGTCGTCGATGACGGGCAAGCACACCCAGACGCCGGTGCCCCTGCTCATCAGCTCGTGGGACTCCCACGCCGAGCAGGCCGACTTCGACGAGGTCTCGGCCGCCCAGGGCGAGCTGGGCCTGGTGGAGTCCGACGAGTTCGCCCGGCTGCTGTGGTCGTACGGCGACGACCCCCTCGCCACCTGAGCTCGCGGCGTCCCCATGAGCAGCGCTCGCCCACCGCTGGATCTGGCGCCCCCCCCTGATCGGGTGGACTACCGCCTGACGCTCGTGCAAATTGGTGCTCGACTCGGCGCTGCGGGCGGGCCTCAACCGCATGCCCCGGGCGGCCCTGCTGCAGGGCCTCGACGGCCTCGACCTGCCCGAGCACGAGGACGCCGTCCAGCAGCTCACCAGCGATCTCGATGGCCTGGCGCGGGCGCCGTACCTGCTGGTGGCCGGCGACCCGCCGACCTACCGCGATCCGCTCGCCCTCTGGCTCGACAACGCCTCCCGCCTGGCCCTCGACCGCCACGAGGCCCACCTGCTCGGGACCACCGCAGGACTCCTGAAGGGGAAGGTGCCGGTCTGGACGCCCCCGGAGTCCGCCGCGTCGCGCCTGCCCATGCTGCTGGCGGCGCTGGCCGTGATCTCGCTCGCCCTCTTCCTGAGCTGGCCGCGGGTGCCCCTGCCGGTGGACACCTTCGATCCCGGGCCGGCCTGGGGGCGGGCCGAGGAGGGCTGGCGCTTCGAGCAGATCGACGTGCCCGGCGCGCGGTTCCTCCTGGCCGTGCCCACCCCCACGACGGCCTGGGTCTTCGGCCTGAGCACCTTCCTCGAGCGGGACGGGACGCCGCTGTTCATCGAGCAGGTGCTCGGTCCACGGTGGCGTCGCCGGTGGATTCGCGATCCGTCCATCCAGGACCTTGTCTGCGTCGGGGTGGCCTCCATCGAGGGGGCCCTCGAGGAGGAGGAGGCCCTGGCCCAGCGCCGGGCCTACGCCTGCGAGACGGAGCTGGGCCCCCGCCTGCGGGCGGGGCAGCGCATGTGGCTCTTGAACCTGGGCCGCTACCACCGGGCCGGGCCGGTGCCGCCGAAGGACGCGCGCTTCCCGGTCATCAGCCAGATGAAGGGGACGGCCTGGCAGCGCCCCCTGCTCGTCGCGGCCCGCCTGGCGGGCACCGGCGACCTCGCCCCGGCCCTGCGCCTGGCCCTGGAGGATCCGCGCGCCCAGCGCCTCCTGGGCTTCAAAGGCAGTGATTACAGCACGTTCCAGCTCGAGGCCCGGCCCGTGCACCGGGTCGACGAGGCGCTGTAGGCCATGCGACTCCTGGCGCTCCTGGCGCTGGCCACCGCCTGCGCCTCGCCGTCGGATCGCCTGATCGGCGCCTGGGTGGTGGACGCTGAAGCCCTGGCCGAGAGCCGCGATCTCCTTGCCCTTGACGAGGCGACGCGCCAGCAGGCCGCCGAGATGGCGGGCCGGGCCACCGCCGACATGACGCTGGAGTTCCGGGGCGAGGGGACGCTGCGGGTGGCGCTGGGGGCGACGCGGCTGGAGGGGGACTACCGCGTCGTGGCGGCGACGGGCGAGACGCTCACCGTCGACACGACCCTGCGGATGGGCGAGCAGGCGCGCGCGCGCCGCATCGAGGTGCGGCTGGTGGGCGATCGGCTCGAGGTGACCGGCCCGGACGGCGCCCGGATGCCCTTCAGGCGTCGCCCCAGCCCGTAGCCGGATCCACGTCCAGCAGCCAGCTCCGGGGCAGCTCGGAGCGCAGCGCGCCCTCGGCCACCCGGCCCATCCCCAGCACCTGACCCGGCCCGCGCAGGATGCGCCAGCCCGCCTCGCCGGCGTCGGTCACGGCCACCGGCTCGCCCGCCAGCAGGCGCCGGGCATCGGCGGCGTCCAGATCGAGCACGCTCCGGGTGGCGTGGGCCCCGAAGCGCAGGGCGAAGACGTTGGTGGGGCGGCCGCGCGGCGGGGGGTCGCGGAAGGCCAGCATCCCGAACGCGTCGAGCCGCACCCCGGGCGGGGGGAAGGTGGCGGCGTCGGCCAGCCAGAGGGTGCCCGAGTCCGACCGCAGCCAGAAGCGGTGGCCCTCGAACAGCGCCCGCGGGAGGCCGAAGGTGGCCTCCAGCCAGACCAGCAGGCCCTCGGGATCGGCCCAGGGCGTGAAGAAGGCGGCGGCGCGCACCTCAGCCCTCCCGCTTCAAGACGGCCACGAAGAAGCCGCCCGTGTCGTTGTGGTGGGCCCAGAGGCGCACGGCGTTGGCCATGTCGGGCCGAAAGGTGCGCCCCTCCCAGGCCGGCAGGCCCGGCGCCAGGCGCAGCCCCGGGGGGGCGGCCACGGGCTCGATGTGGAAGGCCTCGGTGGAGGCCGCCTCCAGCACGCCCTCGTTCTCTTCGGGGGCGTAGGTGCAGGTGCTGTAGACCACGCGCCCGCCGGGGCGGACGAGCCGCAGCGCGCGCCGCAGCAGGGCCGTCTGGATCTGCACGATGGTGTGCCGGTAGCGCGGGCTGGCCAGGTCGTGCTGGCGCCCGGGCTTGCGGCTGGTGCCCTCGCAGGTGCAGGGGGCGTCCACGAGGACCCGGTCGTAACCACCCGGAATCTCGGGAAAAACCGTCCCGTTTCCGCACGTCACGGCGGTGCACGTCACCCCGAGCCGGTCGAGGACGCGGCGGATGGCGGACAGGCGCCCGTAGCTGCGGTCGTTGGCCACCAGCGTGCCCCGATCCGCCATGTCCACGGCCAGGCAGGCCGTCTTGCCCCCCGGCGCGGCGCAGAGATCCAGGACGCGCTCCCCCGGCTTCGCCCCGACCAGCGACGCCGCCAGCAGGGACGCCTCCTCCTGGGCGTGGACCAGGCCGTACATCCACGCCACCCACCGGCCGGGCTTGACGTCGGCGGGCAGCCGCCACGCGTCGGGCCGCCAGGCGAGGGGCGTCGCCTCGGGGCACAGGCGCAGCACCTCCTCGGCCGTCCGGGCCGGATCCTGGCGCAGCGGGTTGGCCCAGATGACCCGCGGCAGCGGCCGCGCCGCGCAGGCCAGGAAGGCCACGGGATCGTCCACGACGTCCAGGTAGCGCTCCAGCGCGACGCTCATCCCTTGACCCCCCCGGCGGTCAGGCCGCCCACCAGGTGCTTCTGCAGCGCGAAGAACAGCAGCATCACGGGCGTGCTCACGAGCACCGCCCCCGCCGCGAAGTGCCCCCACTCGGTGGTGTAGGCGCCGACGAGCTGCTGGAGCCGCACCGGCAGAGTGTAGGCCGTCTCGTCGCTCATGAACGTCGCCGCCAGGATGTACTCGTTCCACGCCGTCATGAAGCTGAACAGCGCGGTCACGGCCACCGCGGGCCGGGCCAGGGGCAGGATGATCTTCCAGAAGATCGTGAACTGGCCGGCCCCGTCCATCAGCGCGCTCTCTTCCAGGGCCTTGGGGATGGTGTCGAAGTAGCCCTTCAGCATCCACACGCAGAAGGGGATGGCGGTGGTGGAGTAGACCAGCACGAGGCCGGCGAGCTGATCGAGCAGGCCGAGCTGATCGAGCACCACGTACAGCGGGATCATCATCAGCGTCCCCGGGAACATCTGCGTCACCAGGAACGCCAGCAGGCCCGCCCGGCGGCCCGGGAACCGAAACCGGCTGAACGCGTAGGCCGCCGTGCAGGCCAGGAAGACCCCCACCGCTGTCGTCGCGGCGGCCACGACCGCTGAGTTCATGAGCTGGGTGAGGAAGAGCGGCTCGCTCATCAGATCGATGAAGTTCTGGAAGCTGATGGTCGTGGGCAGCGGGTTGAGGCCCGTCGCGAACGTCTGCTCGGGGCGCAGGGCCATCTTCAAGACCCACAGCACCGGGAAGAGCGTGACGGTGGCGAAGGCGACGAGGAAGAGGTGGGTCTTCCAGCGTGGAAGCGGCCGCTCGCGGGTCATCCGTGGGCCTCCTCGGCGCCCCGGGACGCCCGCTGGGTCAAGAGCGACCAGGCCAGCAAGATGAAGAAGATCAGGACCGAGTAGGCCGCCGCGTACCCATGGCGATCCTGCTCGAAGGCCCAGCGGTACGCCTCGGTGATGAGGATGTCGGTGGCGCCCTCCGGCTGGCCGCCGGAGACGAGGTAGATGATGTTGAACATGTTGAAGGTCCAGATGCTGCCGAGGATGAAGGCCGGGAACAGCGCCGGCTTGAGCAGCGGCAGGGTGATGTGCCGAAACCGCATCCACCGGCCCGCCCCGTCCACCTCGGCGGCCTCCTGCAGGTCCTGGGGGATGCTCTGCAGGGCGCCCAGGGCCACCACCATCATGAAGGGAAAGCCCAGCCAGGTGTTCGTCGTGAGGTTGGCCGCGAAGGCCGTCCAGAAGCTGGAGAACCAGCCCACCGGCTCGACGCCCACCAGCCCGAGCACCTCGTTGATGAGGCCGTACTGCTTGTTGAACATGCCCTTCCAGATGAGGGCCGTGATGTAGTTCGGCACGGCCCACGGCACGATGAGCAGCACCCGGTACAGGCCCTTGAAGCGCAGGTCGGGGTCCTTGAGCAGCAGGGCCAGGCCCAGCCCGATGCTCAGGTGGAGGGCGACGTTGAGCCCCGTCCAGAGCAGCGTCACCACCAGCGTGAAGTAGAACGACAGCGGCGCCCAGAGCGGCTGCCCGCCGCCGCTGAGGATGTCGACGAAGTTGTCGAGGCCCACCCAGGTGAACGTCCCCGCGTGGTGGCGGGTGAAGGCCAGGGCGACCCCCAGGCCGAAGGGGACCAGCACCAGGGCGGCCATCCCCGCCATGGCGGGCACGACATAGGCGTAGGCGACGCGGTGGGGCGAGCGGCGGCCGCCGCTGAAGACGCCGATCACGGCGCCGGCCACCAGCGGGGCGAGGGCCGCCGCGAAGAGCAGGGCCAGATCCCCCGCCAGCTCGGCCGGCCCCGCCACCGGGAACGCGTCGGCCAGGCGGCGGGTGCTCCACGCCAGCACCCCGAGGATGGGCGCTGCCGCGAGGGTCGCCCCCAGCGCCGGGGCGAAGGCGCGCCCGACGAAGCGCCGCAACACCACGATCCACAACAAGAATCCGGCCAGGGCCGCCGCCAGGAGGGCGAGCACCGGGGCGCCCGGGTGCGGCGGGTGGGGGCGATCGACCAGGGCCACCGCCCCCGCCAGGCCCCCGGCCTCGACGCGGGCGGCGGCGCGCCGACCGGCGGGCAGCTCCCAGTCCGTGCCCGCGCCGTGCGTCGCCGCCGTGAAGGCGTCCGCCGCGGCCTTGTCGTCGTCGCGGGACGGATCGAGGGGCTGGCCGGCGCGATCGGGGTGGGCGGCGTAGCGCAGCGTCCGCTGGAAGGGCAGGGGGCCGGTGGCCGACGCCTGCACGACGCGCCCGCCGGCGACGGCGGCCTCGGGAGGTGGCGGCCAGGGCCGCCGCGTCCGCCCGCACCGCCTGGATCTCGTGGGTGGCGACGCGCTCGTCGGCCCAGCGCGCAGCGAGCACGCCGCTGCCGGCGACGGCCAGCGCGCCGCAGCTGACCCGGGCCACATGGCCAGGGCGGCTCACGGACCGGGCTCCGCCGCGGCCCGCTCGATGGCCGCCTGGGCGTCGGCCAGGAGCCGGCAAGGGGGCTCGCCGCGCACGGCTGCGGCGGGACGGGGCGCGCTGCATGGGCGTCCCTGCCACATATGGGGCCGGTTGCTCAGCGCGACGGTGGCATCCACCTGCCGCCGGAAGGCGCCAGCGATGGGATCGGCCGCGACGGCCGGCTCGTCGTAGACGGCCCGGGTGAGGGAGCTGGCCGCCCTCCCGCCACCGCAGCACCGCCAGCTTCGTCGGCGACCAGGGCCCGCGCCAGGGCAGAGGCGTGCGCCGGCGGGCGCTGCAGGCCGAGACCATCACGGCCTCGACGCCCAGGAAGGGGCATGGCCGCGCGGCCGTCTCGCTGATCACGGGCAGGGGCGAGACCGCCCAGCCGTCGTCGGCCAGCTCGCCGCGAAACCACGGCCCGCTGACGACATAGGCCAGCCGGTGCTCGCCGGAGCCAGGCCCGTGATCACGGCGCTGGTGGCCTCCTCGAGGATGATGCGCTCCTCCGCCAGCCACCGGTGCACGAAGGCGAGGCTGGCGGCGGCCTCGGGCTGGCCAGGGCCGGGGTGTCGCGGTCGTCGGCGTAGACCTGCCCGCCGAACTGTGCATACGGCGCGTGGAAGTACAGGCTGTCCAGCTCCCACGCGATGCCCTGGAGGGCACGGCGTCCGGGCCCGCGGAGGCACGCGCCGTGGCGGCCAGCTCGGCGGTGGTGGCGGGGGCCTCGAGGGCCAGCCGCGTGTCGCGAAGAAGGGCCAGCGTCTTGAACGGGCAGCCCGTAGAAGGCGCCGCGGTAGACCAGGGCGTCCAGCGATCCGCGGGAAGAAGCGCGAAGCCAAGGGGGCATCGACGAACTCCAAGGGTTCCAGGATGTTGCGGGCCGCCCAGTCCCCCACGCGGTCGTGGGCGAAGATGAAGAGGTCGGGGCCGTTGCCGTTGGGGACGGCCACGCTGACCTTGTTGACGAAGGCGTCGAAGGGGATGGAGACGGGCGCACCGCCAGCTCGGGGTGGGCGGCGGTGACGCGCGCGATGGCGGCCTCCAGGCCCGCGGCCTCACCCGGTAGGCGTGCCAGAGCGTGAGGGCCGTCGGTCGCCGGGCCCTGGCAGGCCAGCGCGCCCAGCCCCGCCAGGGCCGCGAGGGCCTCGCGGCGGTTCACAGGCGCCGCTCGCTGGTCGCGTCGAAGAGGTGCAGCCGGTCCACCGCCACCACCAAGATCCACGGCCTCGCCCGCCTGCCGGCGGCTATGGCCCTCCTCCCGCAGCACCACCTGGACGTCGCCGACCCGGCAGTGCACGAAGGACTCGTCGCCCATGGGCTCCACCACCTCCACGACGCCGGTCAGCATGGGCGCCTCCCGAGGACGCCACCTGGACATCGGTCGACCCCGCACCCCCACCTGGAGGCGCTGGCCGGCGCGCGCGTCGATCCCCGCGGGGAGGGCGTCCAGCAAGCCCGCCAGGCGCCCGCCGCTCACCTCGGCCGGGACGACGTTCATGGTGAGGCTGCCGATGAAGGTGGCGACGAAGAGGTCCGGGGCTGGTGGTAGAGCTCGAGGGGCGCGCCGATCTGCTGCACCTCGCCGTCCCTCATCAGCACGATGCGGTCGGCGAGGGTCATGGCCTCCACCTGGTCGTGGGTCACGTACAGGCTCGTGGCGCCGAGGGCCCGGTGCAGGCGGGCGACCTCGATGCGCATCTTGAGGCGCAGCTTCGCGTCCAGGTTCGAGAGGGGCTCGTCGAACAGGAAGACCTTCGGCCGCCGGACGATGGCCCGCCCCATGGCGACGCGCTGGCGCTGCCCGCCCGACATCTGGGCGGGCCGCCGGTCCAGCAGCGCCGTGATGTCGAGCTGCTCGGCCACCGCCTCGACGCGCTGCCGGATCTCGGCGGCCGGCATCTTCCGCAGCTTGAGGGCGAAGGCCATGTTCTCGAAGACGGTCATGTGGGGGTAGAGGGCGTAGGACTGAAACACCATGGCCACATCGCGATCCCGGGGCGCGACGTCGTTGACCCGCACGCCGTCGATGCGCAGCTCCCCCGACGAGATGGACTCGAGGCCCGCTACCATCCGCAGCGTCGTGCTCTTGCCACAGCCCGACGGCCCCACCAGCACGATGAACTCGCCGTCCGCGACGTCGAGCTGCACCGACTTCACCGCCTGGAAGCCGTTCGGGTAGCGCTTCGCCACCCCGTCGAGCTCGACTCGGGCCATGGACCCCTCCCTTCCCCGACGTCATACCCGCCCCCCCGCGCCTGGGCAACGGGCGCGCGCGCAGCGCCCGGCCGACTTGCGGCGGGCGGCGAGGGGATGCAAAGCTTCGCCATCGCCATGGCAGGGTGCGGGAATACCCGGTCGTGACACTCAGCCGCTCCGGTGCCTCAAGCACCGAGGGTCGACTCTGATTCTGGCTTGTGTGGGGGGGGACAGCACTTCATGAAGGCTCTCAAGGGATTGCTCGCGGGCGGCGCCGCCGTCGCTGCGCTCGCCGGGGCCGCGCAGGCCCAGGAGTGTCAGGCGACGCCGTTCGCCTGCGCCGTGGACCAGGCCATCAACTTCGGCCTCCAGTATGCCCGCAACGCCGAGCGCGGGATGGGCACCTTCAGCGGCCAGCCGCGCCACAACTTCCTGGGGATCTTGTCGTTCCTGGAGAAGCGCAGTGGCATCGGCTGGCAGGGCAACGCCATCGGCTTCAACGGCATGGATCCCAATGACCAGGCCATGGTCATCCGGGCCACCGCCGCGCTGATCAACGGGGAGGTCTCCATGACCAACCCCAACCAGGCGCCCTATGTCT
>JAWKQS010000059.1:0-32712 GCA_041389985.1 bacterium | reverse complement strand
AGGACTTCTGACGACGCAGCAGATGGCCCGCGCGCACCGGCGATGCGACGGGAGCTTTTTTCAACATCCTGCTAGCGTGCGGGCCTCATGACCACCGGAGGCCGCATGTCTCTCCCTCGCCTCGCGGCTGCGCTGGGCAGCGCGCTCACGGGTCTGATCGCCGCGCCGATGGTGGCGCACCTGACGTGGCGGCCGCTGGCGGTGGCGCTGGGTGGTCGGCTGGAGGGGGTGGCCTTCGCGCTGAGTCTGGCGGCGGTCGGGGTGGCGGCGGTGGCGGCGGCCCTGACGGCGTGGCGGCGCGGGCCGGTGGCCTGGGCGGTCGGGCTGGCGGTCGCGGTCGGGGCCGGGCTCGCCGTCGGCGGGCCGGCCGGGGGGCTGAGCCTGCTGGGGGTGGCGGCGTCCTTGCTCTGGGCGCTGCCGCCGATGCAGGCGGCCCTGGCGCGGGTAGCGGATCCGGCCCGGCCGGCGCGGCCGGTGGCCCTGGCGATCTGGTGCCTGATGGCGCTGGGCACGACGGCGGCGTCGGCGGATGTGGCGACCTACCTGGGGGATGCGTACGCCGCCGGCCATGGGGTGGGGCAGGGGACGTATGTGTACCGGCACCTGTGCTTCACGTCGTATGTGCACGCGGCCGAGCTGCTGCGGGACGGGGCGCCCAACGTCTACGATCTGGCCCGGATTCCGGCGATGTACAGCGGCGAGCTGCCGCCGACGGCGGCCCATATGGCGCCGTTCGTGCTGGATCGGTACGGCTACCCGCCCCAGTTCCTGCTGGTGCCGCTGGCGTTCTTGAAGGTGGTGCCCGACTTCATGGCGCTGCGGGCCCTGTGGACCTGCCTGAGCGCGCTGATCTTCGGGTGGGCGCTGTGGCGCATCGGGCTGTGGGTGGGGCCGCGGAGCGGGCGGGCGCTGCGGTACATGGCGTCCATCGTGTGGCTGCTCTTCCTGGTGACGTTCCAGACCGGGAACATCCAGCTCACGGTGCTGGCCCTGGGCGTGGTGGCGATGATCGCCTTCGATGAGCGGCGCGAGAAGGCGGGCGAGCTTACTGCTGGCGAGCCTGACGCTGGCGAAGATCGCGCCCGGGCTGCTGGGCATCCGCTGCTGGTGGCGCGGCAGGTGGCGGGGGTGCTCTGGACGGGGGCTTCGCGGTGGCGCTGACGGGGCTGGCGCTGGCGGTGCTGGGGACGCAGGTGTTCGATGACTTCCTGCACTACCCTACCCCGGATCGCGCCGGGGGAGGCCTAGGACTTCCTGGATGACACGCCCACCGAGATCTTCGCGAACATGGCGCCCTTCGGCATCCCGTTCAAGCTGCAGAGCCTGGGCCTGGCGCTGGAGCCGTGGGTGTGGGGGCCGCGGTTCGCGACGGGCTACACCGTCATCGCGGTGATCCTGGCGGTGGTGGCCGGGCGTCGACGGCTCGATCGGCGGGGGATGGCGGCGGTGTGGCTGGCGCTGATCACCGTGGCCGGGCTGCGGGGGCCCATGGGGCCGGCGTATCTGCTGGCGGGTCCCCTCATGGCGATGCTGCTGGTGGCGGCCGAGCTGCGGACGGTCCGGGGCTGGGCAGTGTGGTCGGTGGTGGCGATCACCCTGAGCCTCAACAGCCCCGCGCTGCCCGAGAGCATGGTGGCGTCGCTGGTGTCCTGCCTTGCCCTGCAGGGGGCGCTGGCGTGGCTCATCTGCCGTCGCTGGCCCGCCCTGGACGCGGGATCGACGCCCCACGCGCTGGGCGAGGGCGCAGGCTGAGCGCCCGACGGGCGAAGTCTGCGGACTTCAGGGCCCGACGTCGCGACTCCTCCTGTGGCCGCATCGGCCAGCCAGCGAGGAGGGAGTCGGTATGTTCGGGAACAAGAGGCTCATGCGGGCGGTGGCCTGCGTCGTCGCGCTCGGGCTCGGGGCCTGTGACGACGGCGGGCAGGGGGGCGTCGCCGATGGGTCCGCTGTGGACTCGGGCGGCCCGGGGGGCGCGGGGGGCGTCGGCGGGGCCGGTGGGGCTGGCGGGGCTGGCGGCGTCGGCGGTGCCGGCGGAGCTGGCGGAGCTGGCGGAGCTGGCGGAGCTGGCGGAGCTGGCGGAGCTGGCGGGGCTGGTGGAGCTGGCGGGGCTGGCGGGGCTGGCGGGGCTGGCGGGGCTGGCGGGGTCGGTGGTGCTGGCGGGGCCGGCGGCGCGGTCTGCCCGGATGAGGACGGCGACGGTGCCTGTGACGACGCCGACAACTGCATGGGCGTGGCCAACCCGGGTCAGGCGGATCTCGATGCCGATGGCGAGGGCGACGCGTGCGACGCGGACGTGGACGGCGACGGGGCGGACGATGCGGCCGAGGGGGCGTGCGGCTCCGATCCCCGCGATGAGGGCAGCCGCCCGGCCGACATCGACGGCGACGGGCGGTGCGATGCCCTCGACAACTGCGCGCAGCGGGCGAACCCCGACCAGGCCGATCGGGACGGCGATGGCGTGGGGGATGTCTGCGACGCGGATCGGGACGGCGACGGCGCCGCGGATGCGGACGAGGTCGCCTGCGGCGCTGATCCCCTGGACGCGGCGAGCCGGCCGGTCGACGGCGATGGCGACGGGGTGTGCGACGTGCTCGATCGGTGCCCGGCCGTGGCCGATCCGGGCCAGGCCGATCTGGATGGGGATGGGATCGGCGATGCCTGCGATCGCGATCGGGACGGGGACGGGGCGGCGGACGCCGACGAGGTGGCCTGCGGATCCGATCCGGCCAGCGCGGCGAGCCGGCCCGCGGACGGGGACGGGGACGGCGTGTGCACGCCCCTCGACAACTGCCCGGCGACGCTCAACCCCGATCAGGCCGACCGCGATGGCGACGGCCGCGGCAATGCCTGTGACGATGACACCGACGGGGACGGGGTGCCCGACGACCGGGAAGCGGACTGCGGGTCGGATGCCCTCGATCCCCGGAGCCTGCCGGCGGATGGCGACCGGGATGGCGTCTGCGACGCGCTGGACAACTGCGCGGGCGTGGTGAACGGCGATCAGCGCGATGGGGACGGGGATGGGGCCGGCGACGCCTGCGACGCCGACGATGACGGGGACGGGGTGAGCGACGCCCGGGAGGTGGAGTGCGGGAGCGATCCGCTGGATCCCCTTGTTCTGCCTCGGGATTCCGACCAGGACACGCTCTGCGATCCCCTCGACGACTGTCCGCTCGTGGCCAACCCCGACCAGGCCGATCTGGACCGGGACGGGCGGGGCGATGCCTGCGACGACGATGACGATGGGGACGGCGTGACGGACGAGGTGGAGCTGGCCTGCGGGAGCGATCCGGCGAGCGCGCGGTCGGTGCCCGCCGACCGGGACGCGGACCGGGTCTGCGACCGGCTGGACAACTGCCCCGACGCGGCGAACCCGGGCCAGCGAGACGCCGACGGTGATGGGCTGGGGGATGTCTGTGATGATGACTTCGACGGCGATGGCTACGCCGACGCGGTGGAGCGCGACTGCGGCAGCGACCGGCGCGATCCCCTGAGCGTCCCCGCCGACGGGGACGGCGACGGGACGTGCGACGCGCTCGACAGCTGCCCCGAGGTGGCCAACGCGGACCAGCGCGACACCGACGGGGACGGAGCGGGCGACGCCTGCGACGACGATGACGACGGGACGGCGCCAGCGACGCGGCCGAGGCCGACTGCGGATCCGATCCCCTCGATGGGGCGGACGTCCCGGCGGATCCGGACGGCGACGGCCTGTGCAGCGCCCTGGACAACTGCCCGGACGACGCCAACGCGGATCAGGCCGATGGCAACGGCAATGGCATCGGGGACGCCTGCGACGACGACGCCGATGGGGACGGCGTCGCCGACGACGTGGACAACTGCCCGGCCGTGGCCAACGCTGACCAGGCGGACGTGGACGTGGCCGGCTTTCCCTGCGGCGACGAGGCCGCGTGCGAGCTCGAGGTCGCGGTGACCGGCTGCCCGGACAGCGATGGCGACGGGGTGATCGACCTGGTGGATCTGTGCCCGCAGGTGGCCGACGCCGACCAGCTGGACGCCAGCGGGGGCTTCGACTGCGTGGACTGCGAGGCCGAGACCGGGTGCAGCTACATCGAGGGGGCCGGCACCCGCTACCTGTACTGCGCGGGCGCCCGGACGTGGGCCGCCGCCCAGACGGCCTGTGAGGCCATCGGGGGCAACCTGCTCATCGTGACGAGCCACGCCGAGTACGACCTCTTCGACGGGCTGGCCGGGTACTGGCTGGGCGCCAGCGATCTGGAGGAGGAGGGCACCTGGCGCTGGGTGGACGGCAGCCTCGTCGAGTTCGATGGCTGGACGCCCGGGCAGCCCGACGCCGGCAACCAGCACTGCCTGTGGTACTGGCAGACCGGCTGGGACAACCTGCAGTGCGGCAGCAGCCGGGCCTACATCTGCGAGGGGGCCCTGCCCGACGGGATCGGCGACGCCTGCGAGCTGGACCAGTGCGCTAGCAGGATGTTGAAAAAAGCTCCCGTCGCATCGCCGGCGCGCGCAGGCCATCTGCCGCGTCGTCAGAAGTCCTCGACAATCCGGCGTCGCCGGCAGTCGCCGGCTCTCCGCGCCGGATTGCCTGCGGTCTTCCTCCTTGCATCTGGCCCGCTCGCACTCGCCGAGTGCTCGGTCCGCTCACTTCAACAGCCTGCTAGCGGCGCGGACTGCGGCGACGGGGAGGCCTGCATGGACGGCTTCTGCGGGCCGGAGCCGACCTGCGAGCGCGACGACCGCCTGGAGTCCAACGATGACTTCGCCCACGCCCAGGTGGTGACGGCGGGCAGCTACGAGGGGCTGATCAAGTGTCTCGACGAGGACTGGTTCGTGGCCGAGGTCTGCGCGGGCGGGACGATCACCTTCCAGACGGTGCACAACGACCAGGATGACTTCGAGATCGACCTGCAGCTCTGGCGGGCGGGAGAGGAGGCCGTGGTGCTCTCGCAGGGGATCTCCGAAATCCACGAGGTCAGCTACACCAACAACACCGGGTCGACGGAGCAGGCGTGGCTGCAGGTGTATGGCGACAATCGCGTGGACATGGAGCCGTATGATCTGACGGTGACCATCGAGGGCTGCGATCGGTGAGGGGGGCGGGCGAGGCGCGCTGCGTGGTCGTGGCCGCCGGGCCATGGCATGCTGCCCCCGTGGGCGCGAGAGGTGCGCTTGCGGAGGGGGGAGCTGTGCGAAGCCGATGGGTGATGGTGTGTGTGCTGGGTCTGCTCTGGGCCTGTGATGACGGTGGCTCGGACGGTGGCTCCGATGGCGGCGTGGGCGGTGCCGGCGGTGCCGGCGGTGCCGGCGGCGCGGGCGGGGTCGGCGGCGCAGGCGGGGTCGGCGGCGCAGGCGGGGTCGGCGGGGCCGGGGGCATGGGCGGCGCCGGGGGTGGACCCGACTGCGCGGCCGTCTGCGGGGTCCTGGGCGACTGTGTGGCGGGCGATGAGCTGTGCCCGGGCATCGACGCCGCCAACCGCGACGCCTTCGTCGACGGCTGCATCGAGACGTGCGGCATGCAGCCGGCCCTGGCGGCCCTGGTGAACGGCGCCGACTGCGCCGGCACGGTGGCGACCCTCTCCAACATCAACGCGACCTTCCGTGAGTCCTGCGAGGGCGCCGGTGGCATGGGCGGGGCCGGTGGCATGGGCGGGGCCGGTGGCATGGGCGGGGCCGGTGGCATGGGCGGGGCCTGTGATGGCGCGCTGGCCGTCGTCGACGGCCGGGCCCAGGGCTCGACGGCCGGGGCGGCCTCCAGCCTCGCCGGCACCTGCGGCGGCGAGGGCCCCGAGGTCGTGCTGACCTGGGACGCCCCCGCGGCGGGCCCGTACTGCGCCTCGACCTCGGGCACCGCGTTCGACACCGTCCTCTACGTCCGCACGACGTGCGACGCCGACGCGGCGGAGGTGGGCTGCTCCGATGACTTCCAGCCCGGCGACTACTCCTCGGCCGTCACCATCGACGCCACGGCCGGCACCCGCTACGTGCTCGTCGTCGACGGCTTCGATCCGGACGCCGCGGGCGACTTCGTGCTGACGGTGACCCCGGGGCCCTGCGAGGTCGTCGATCCCTGCCAGGACGTCGAGCCGGCCCCGTGCTGCCGCGAGGGCGTGCCCGTGCTCCAGGTCTGCTTCGCCGAGGGCGACGCCTGCACCTGCGAGTGCGGCCCCGGCGCCGAGCCGGGCCTCTGCCCGGACGGCCACGCCGGCACCTGCGAGATGCCGCTGCCCATCGGCGGGGAGGGGACGCAGGGCTCGACCGTCGGCGCCGCGGATCTGCACCAGGGCTCGTGCGGCGCCCTCTCGGGGGGCGACAGCGTGCACCAGTGGCGCGCGGCGGCCACCGGCCCGGTCTGCGTCTCCACCGCGGGCTCGGCCATCGACACCCTGCTCTATGTGCGCACGACCTGCGCCGACGAGCGCAGCGAGCTGGCGTGCAACGACGACGACGGCGACGCGCTCAGCTCGGCCGTCACCCTCGACGCGGTGGCCGGCACCGACTACTGGGTCATCGTGGACGGCTACGACGGCGCTGAAGGGCCGTACCTGATCCATGTGACGCCCGGCGCCTGCCGCGCCAACCCGGGGGATCTGCTCTGCGAGCGCGCTCCCCAGACCATGCGCGCCGCCGTCCGCGGGCCCGGGGGCGGCCAGCCATTCGCCCTCGGCTGCGCCCCGGATCAGGTGCTCGTCGGCATCCGCGGCCTCGCCCGCGGCTCGCTGGGGGGCGTGGCGGGCCTGTGCCGTCAGGTGGTTGTCGCCGAGGCCCAGGTCCAGCTCGTCGGCCCCGTCCAGCCCACCGCCGAGGCCGGCGGCGGGGCCGCCACGGACGCCATCTGCCCCGAGGGCCAGGCGGTCGTGGGCCTCTCGGGCCGGGCCGGCGCGCTCGTCGACGCCATCACCGTCCGCTGCGCCCCGCTGCGCTTCGTCGAGGGCGCCCTGACCCGCGGCGCCCCCGTCGCCGACGGCCCCACCACGGCGGGCGGGGACGGCGGCGGCATGCCCTTCCCCAGCGCCGACTGCCCCTTCGGCGTCGGCATCGGCCTCTTCGGCACCGCCGGCAACGACCTCGACAGCGTCGGCGTGGACTGCGGCGAGCTGCTCTGCCGGTAGGCCCCGCTCAGGCCGCCTCCACCCGCCGCGCGAAGAGCGCGCGGGCGGCGTCCCAGGTGAGCGCCTGCCAGGCGAACCCCCCGAGGGCCACCCGCGCGGCCTCCCACACCACCGCCACTGGCGCCGCGACGCGCCGCCCCAGCAGCACCATGCGCGGCGGCACGATGGGGCCGTAGCCCATCGCCAGGCCGACCGTCCAGGTGTTGTCGCCCGCTTCGAAGACGTGGATGGTGATGTCATCGATCGACCGGATGTGCGCGGGCGTCGGTGCGCGCAGCGCGTCGAGGGCCTCGAGGTCCAGCACGGCCGAGTGCTGGGCATGACAGGAGGGCCTGGCGGGGAGCGTTCACCGTCGAAGCCATCCTGGCAGCCTTGCCCGCCGAGGCCCGCAGGACGTTCCGGGAGCGCCGGACCAGAGAGGCTGAGGGCGACATGAAGGCCGAGGGGGCCATGAAGCCCGAGTGGGTGGCGCTCTTTGTGGCTCAGACCCTGCGCGTGATCAGCGGGCCTTGAGCTGGAGGGGGCCGCCGTGGCGCTTGATCCCCAGGGCCTTGCGGAAGAGGTCGGGGACGTCGGCGCGCAGGTCGTCTTCGCCTCGGCGTGCTGGGCGTTCCAGGAGAACGCCGAGGCGGCACAGGGCCTCAAACGCCGCCTCGCCGTCCGGAAGGTCGTCTTGGGTAGCGGCACGTTCGAGGCGCCAGATCGCGGCGCTCTTCGACATGGGAACGACCTCATCTCTCAGACCGTAGAGGCGCTCGATGACCGGGTGCTCCCCCAGCAACTCGGCGAGGCGCGTCCTCCCGGCCTCTTCCTGAGCCGCGTCCAGGTCGGATGGGGACAGCGGTCCCCCCTCACTGGAGTCAACGCCACGCACGAGCGCGCCTCGGGCGGCCTCCAGGATGAGGTTCAGCGTGACCCGCGGGAGCGACTGTCCGTTGGCGTCCTGAGTGTGGTTGAGAATCCAGGTGTGGGTGTAGCCCTTCCTGCCCCCTGAGCCCATGTGCGACCCGACGAGGGCCTCGGCGAAGCCGCGCTGCGTTGCTTCGGCGGCGTCGGTCTCGGCTACGGTGGCCAGCTGCTCAGGCAGGGCCAGGGGTGGCATCCAGCCCAGCACATCGTTCCGGTCGAACTGGACCCTCATCTGCTCGGCGAGCCAGTCTCGGAGGAGGTCGTTGGCGACGAAGCGGCGCAGCACCACCCGGAAGATGTCCTCGGGCGTCCAGGTCAACCGAGCCTCGGCGCCCCGCAGCTTGCTGGCATCAACAACGGAGGTTCGAGCGCGCTCGAAGAGGTCCGGGCGCAGGAAGATCTTCCCGCGAATGCCGCGGTAGCGCCGCGAGAGACGAATCCAGAGCGACGCCAGGGCGGACGAGAACCGCGCGGGGAGGTCCAGGCCCCCCGACGCAAGAACGAGGCGGTCGAGGTTGTCGTAGCCGACCGTCAAGACCTTGCCGGCGCCGACGAGCCCGCGGTTGTGGGCGTCGAGCCAGTCATAGCAGGCAGGGAGGCCGGCGCGCGTGAGGGGCACCCAGGCTGCGGGATCGTTCCGCCGACGTACCCAGGTCGGCAGCCAGTCCAGGTCGGCCCCCGGCTCGATGGTGCCAATCAAGTGTCCGAGCCAGAAGAGCTCCAGGTCCTCGGGCGGTCGATCCTGGCCCCAGGTCGCCAGCACCTGGGTAGGCGGATGGGCGTCGGAATCCTCGCCGAAGCCGTTGATCCACGTGTGCCTTGCGTCCAGGTCGGAGAACACGCCGCTCGGATGGTTGGGGTGTGACTCCTGGAGGGCGGCGAGGAACTGGAACAGCGCCGTCTTGCCCGCGCCACGCTCGCCCACGATCACGATGATGCTGTCGCGGAGGAGCTGCCGGTGGCTCGGCAACGGTAGGAAGGAGGTCAGCGGCCGCCGCTCGGCCTCCTCACCCAGGGCTTCGACGACCGCCTCCAGCAGCTCCTTGCGTCGGGCTGCGTTCACGGCTCGGGCTCCAGAGGGCTTTCAGCCGGGTGAGGGCGTCACGATAGGTGCCATGGTCAGGAAGCTGCGATCGTTGCCCAGCCAGTCGGCGCGGCGCATGCCCGGGAAGTCACCGATGGGGCATGGATCGTGGGCGATGCCGCGGTCAGTCGGCGCCGGGATGCTTCCGTTGGCGTCGCGACCATACAGCGCCTCGAGAAAGAGGTCGTAGAGGTCGCTCCGGTAGCCGTCGAGGAGCTCGGCGTCGACAGGGAGCTCCATGAACGTGCGCAGGACCAGGACACGCCAGTCGGCGGGCTGTCGGCGCCGCTGGAGCGCGGGCAACAAGACGCTCAGGCCGTCCAGCTCCTGCCGGTCGCCGCGACCGACCAGCACGTCGACGTGGGCCAGGTCGTGGAGGGCGAGACCTGCGAGGTCGTGAAGGCCCGAGCGACAATCCAGGAGGATGTGATCCGGCTTGTGGCTGGCCCGGATGCGCTGCAGCAGCGCCACGAGGGCGGCATGCACGGGACTCTGGCCCGGGTGGCGGTGGAGGGTGTCCAGGCGGGCCAGCTTCTCGAGGTAGGTGGGGCCCAGGACGCCGGCCGGGGCGACGTGGAGGCGCACACCATGGACGTCGACCGGGAAGATGGGGAGGGCGTCGAGGCCCTGGCCGGTGGCCGAGTGAGACAGGATGTCGTCGATGACCCAGCCGTTGGCCGCGGGCAGGTCGGTCGGCGAGAGCAGTCGACCGAGTCCCGGGGCCTCCAGATCCAGATCGACGCAGACCACGGACTTGCCAGCGCGGGCCAGGTGCCAGGCCAGCGTCGCGACCGCCGTCGTCCTCCCGACGCCTCCCTTGAAGCCATAAAAGGCTGTAATTTTGGGGGTTTTTGCCAGCATGGGCCACGGCGGCGTCGCTGGCTCGGTCTGGTCAGGCGCGAGCCAGGGTTCCTTGCCGACGGCGGCCTGCAGCGCCAGCCAGCGCTGGTCAGGGGCCCGGCGTAGCACCCCCGGCAAGGTCGACCCGGTCGGCCAGCCCTGCGGCCAGCAGTCCGCCCAGCCAAGCTTCGCCACCCGCACCCTGGCCTGCTCAAGCAAGTGCTTTGCGAGCTGGCTGTAGCCTCTGCGCTTGTCGCGGCTGTCGAGGACCGGACCCTGGAACCAGCGCCCCACCTTCTCCGCCAGGGCGGCCTCCAGCCGGCCGGCGAGCGTGTCATCGTCCGTGTCGAGGATCAGGCGCACCTGGCCGTTCAGCGTGCGGACGATGAGCGCGCTCACGACCTGACCGAAGGCCGGGTCTCGCTCGCAGACGCCGATCAGCTCGGCAATCACATCGTCGTAGGCCAGGCTCATGGCGTGTCGCTCACACGCCCAGCCGTCCAGAGGCCGCCGACGATGGCCAGCGTGTCGGCTTCGCAGGCCTCGACCAGCTGCTCGACGTCCGCCAGGCCGCGGGCGCCGGTCGGCTCATAGCGGTGCGCGGGCTCCCAGCCTCCGGTCGGCGCGGCGCCGCGGACGATCAGGTGGGCGGAGACATCGAGGCTCAGGAGCCAGCCGAGCAGCTCGGCGTCATGGGCCTCGTGACCCAGCACCTTGTCCAACGCCGGCGTGTTGATCGCGGCCTTGCGGGCACACTCCGGCCCGAACCCGGCGAGGTGCCAGGCCTGGTCGAGCGAAGCGTCGCTTCCACCGAGGAGACCCCGGGCGTCGCGGACATGCCGAAGGGCCGCGGAGGCCATGTCGTCGCGCGTGCTCATGGCGGCAGCCTACCCCGAGCGTCGACAAGCGGGAAGTCGTCCGCGCCCGTCGTGGCCGACCCGCGGCCCCGGGCCTCACCCGTCCCGTGTCCCCCGCCTTCTGGTACCACCCCTCTAGCGCGCCGCGAGGCGCGAGGCCGCCCGCCGGGGCGGGGAGGTGTCCGTGGGGCCGACCCGCACCACCAGCGAGCTGCCGATTGGGGGTGTCCGCGGACGGCGAGCATCCGGGCGCTGCTCTTCACCCTGGCCCCCGCGACGCTGGCCGCCGCGCCCCTGGCGGGGTTCGAGCGCTGGGGGTGCCGGGCTGGCTGCCGGCGTGCCTCGTGGCCCTGGCCCTGGTGGGGGCCGCCTTCGCCCACCATCCCGGGCGGGTGGGGCCGCGCTCCATCGCGACCCTGGCGGTCCTGGTGTGGATCGCGGGCAGCCTGTCACCGGCCGAGCCCGGGCGGGGCCTGGGGCTGCTGCTGGCGGGCGTGGGCTTCGCGACGGTGGCCTGGCCGTCCGAGGCGCTGCGGCGGGCCGCCCTGGCGCGGGCGCCCTCCCAGACCCACCGCGACGTGGTGCTGGCCTGTGTGGTGGCGGGCGCGTTCGGGGTGGAGCGCTGGCTGGCCGGCGGGGTGGCCTCGTGGCCGGCCGCCCTGGCCCTGGCGGCCACGTTCCTGGTGCCGGTCATCACCTTCGCCCGCCGGCTGCGCCGCCTGGGGCGGCTGGGCGGGCGCGGCCAGGCGCTGCTGGTGCTGGCGGGGGGGCTGGCGCTCGCGCCGGTGGTGGTCTACGCCGTCGAGGGGCCGGGGACGGGGCTCGGCCCGCTGGGCCTGGGCGGGGCGCTGGTGGTGGCCGGGCTGGTTGCTGCGCGACGCCGCCCTCGCCCGGCTCATGCCCTCGGGCCCCCGGGCGGACGCCGACTTCCTGGACGTGGCCCTGGCCCAGCCGGCGCGGGTGCTCGTGCTGTCGTTCGTGGCCATCTGCGCCCTCGGCACGCTGCTGCTGGGGCTGCCCGTGGCGGCCCAGGGCGACCCGGTGGCCTGGATCGACGCGGCCTTCACCTCCGTCAGCGCCACCTGCGTGACCGGGCTGGCGGTGGTGGACACGCCGACGACCTACAGCGGCTTCGGCCTCGGGGTCATCCTGGCCCTCATCCAGGTGGGCGGGCTGGGCATCATGGTGTTCTCGGCCGCCATGGTGGTGCTGCTCGGCCGGCGGCTGTCGCTCTCCCATGAGCGCGCGGCCGCCGATCTGGTGGGGGCGGAGGGGCGCGGCGACCTGCTGGGCGTCATTCGGCTCGTCTTCCGGGTCACCTTGGTCACGGAGGGCGTGGCGGCGCTGCTGCTCTTCGGGGCCTTCCTGCTGCACGGCGATGGGGTGGGGCAGGCGGCGTGGCGGGGGCTCTTCACGGCCATTTCTGCCTTTTGCAACGCGGGGTTTGCGCTGCAGAGCGACAGCCTGGTCTCGTACGCCGACAGCCCCCTGGTGCTGGGGGTGACGGGGCTGACCATCGTCGTGGGCGGCCTGGGCCCCGGGGTGGTGGCGGCCCTGTGGACGTGGCGGCGGCGGCAGAGCCGCACCCTGCATGTACGCATGGTGCTGTGGACGTCGGCGCTGCTCATCGTCATCCCGACGCTGGCCATCCTGGCGCTGGAGTGGGGCGAGACGCTGGGCAGCCTGTCGTTCATCGACAAGCTGGGCAACGCGGCCTTCCAGGCGGTGACGCTGCGGACGGCGGGCTTCAACTCCATCGATCTGGCCGCCATCCAGCCCGCCACCTGGACCGTGATGGTGCTGGTGATGTTCGTGGGCGGCAGCCCGGGCTCGACGGCGGGGGGCGCCAAGACGACGACCATCGCGGTGCTGGTGCTGGCCATCGCCGCCGTGGTGCGGGGGCGCGCTCGGGTCGAGGTGTTCGGGCGGGCGCTGCCGACGGCCACCGTGATGCGGGCGACGGCCGTCACGACGGTGGGCGTGCTGGCCTGCGGGGGCGCCCTCTTCGCGCTGCAGCTCACCCAGACGCTGCCCCTCGACACCGCGCTCTTCGAGGTCGTCAGCGCGCTGGCCACGGTGGGGCTGTCGACCGGCGCCACCAGCGCCCTCGACGACGTGGGCAAGCTCATCATCATGGCCTGCATGTTCGCCGGCCGCGTCGGCCCCCTGACGCTCTTCGTCTTCCTCTCGCTGCGGCCCCAGGGGCGCGCCTCGTGGCGCTTCCCCGAGGAGTCCGTCCCCATCGGCTGATCCCGGAGGCTCGCCATGTCCCGCCAGATTCTCGTCATCGGCCTGGGCCAGTTCGGCTCCTCCCTGGCCCGGGCCCTCGCCCACCACGGCAATGAGGTGCTGGTGGCCGACACCGACGCCAGCAAGGTGGCCGAGCTGGCCCCCCATGTGGCCGACGCCGTCGTCATCGACGCCACCGACGAGGTGGCCCTGGCCCGCCTGGGGCCCGCCCAGCGTGACGTCTGCGTCTGCGCCATCGGCGGCGACAGCCGCGAGGGCAGCATCATCGTCACCGCCCTGCTCCGGCAGCTCGGCGCCCGCCGCGTGATCGGCCGCGCCACCGACGCCCTGCACGCCCGCATCCTGGCCCTGGTGGGCGCCCACGAGGTCGTCAACCCGGAGCTGGACTTCGGCGAGCGCCTCGCCATCCGCCTGGCCTGGCGGCATGTCATCAATGTGCTGCCCCTGGGGGGCGATCTGGTGCTGACCGAGATCGTGGCCCCCCAGTCGTTCTGGGGGCGCACCCTCGCCGAGCTGGATCTGCGCCGGCGGGTCGGCGTGACCGTGGCGGCCGTCCGCCGGGAGGGGCCGACGGGGGTCGCGGTGAGCATCCCCGATCCGCACCAGCCCCTCCTGCGCGGTGACGCCCTGATGCTGGTCAGCGCCGAGGGGGCCGCCCGGGCCCTGACGGAGGGGACCTGAGATGCAGCTTCGCCGTGAAGCCAGCGCCGGCATCGTGGCCATCCTGGTCTTGCAGGTGCTGCTGGCCATGCTCTCCATCGCCCTGCTGACGCGGGTGGGGCCGGCCATCGGCTGGATCCTGCAAGAGAACGTCTACAGCGGCGAGGCGGTGGAGGCGATGCTGGCGCAGCTCGCCCACGACCAGGAGGCCGTCGTCTTCGACGAGGCCCTCGCCCGGGCGCAGGCCAACGTCACCGAGGCCGAGGAACCCCCGGTGCTGGTCCGCATCGCGGCCGGGCGCGAGGGGGCCCTGGCGGGGGAGCCGGCCGCCCGGGCGTCGGTGGTGGTCGCCCTGCGCCAGCTCGGCGACATCAACCGGGCCTCCATGGTGCGCGCCAACCACCGCGCCGGCCGCCTGGCCCAGGGGGGCGCCTGGGCGGCGGCCCTGCTGGGGGCCCTCGCCGTGGGCCTGGGCGTCCTGGTCTACCGCCGGCTCAGCCAGCGGCTCGAGCTGCCCATCCAGGATGTGCGCCTGACCCTCGAGCGCCTGCGCGCCGGCAACCGGCAGGCCCGGTGCGCGCTGATGGAGGCGCCGGCCGAGATCCAGCAAATCTGCAATGATGTCAACTGGCTGGCGGATCGCTGGCTGGAGCAGAAGCGCCCGCCGGCGGTGGCCGCGGGGGAGCCGGACCTGCGCCGGCTGGTGGCCTTCCTGCTCGATCAGGAGGTCCGGCCGGTCCAGGTGGTCGACGCTGACGGCGACATCGTGGCCCAGAACCAGGCGTCCCTGGAGGGCCAGGGCTTCGCGGGCGATGAGGCGGGCTGGGAGGTCGAGGTCATCGTGGGCACGGAGCTGCGCATCCGCCGGCGGGAGGCCGCCGAGAGCTGAGGCCGCCGGGCGTCCCAGCGGCCCCTCCGAGCAGTCATGGCGCGCCTGTGTTCGTCGTTCCCATCGCCCCTTCCGGGGGATGGCGGCGACGTCGGGCTTCTGACGCTGATAGCGCTGGTGGCCGCACGGCGAGCGTCGCCTGCTGAGGCTCGTTTTTCTGCACGATGGTCGATCCGTTGGTGGGGGCATGTCGTATGCCCCCCGATCCCTGCAAGGGGAACCCGACGGAGGAAGACATCATGATGCAGCGCATGAACGGGCCGCTCCTGGCGGCGATCGTGGTCGGACTGGCTTGCCTCGGCTGCGGCGACGAGGGCGGCGATGACGGGGGCGGCGCGGCGCCCGACGAGACCCTCACCGCCTCGGAGCTCGACGCCCTCGCGACCTGCGCCGTCCCGTTCGAGGCCATCGTGCGCTCGGGGGCCAACGCCGGGCTGGAGGTCCGGGGCCTCTTCGTGTTCGACCGGACGGCGAGCCTGGACGGGGCCGCGCTGGGCCTCGACACCGGCGGCCAGGCGATCGTGGCGGGCAGCGTGACCGGCGATCAGATCAGCCTGCAGATCACGCTGCCCGAGGGAGGCACCATCGCAGGGACGGGCACCCTCGACGTGAGCCTGGATGAGGGCTGCGGGGGCTCGATGGCCGGCCCCTTCACCGGCCCCGGGCCCGACGACGCCGGCGACTGGATCGTCTACCCGGAGCACCACGAGACCGTGCGCGGCGCCGACTTCACGACCTGGTACCTGCTGCCCTACAGCCTCGGGCGGACGCAGATCCTCCGGCAGACCATCCGCACCGCCGTGGACGCCGCCGGCGTCCACACCCGGGTCGTCGACGATCCCGTCGTCCTCGGCATCGGCGCGCTCGCCGGCCCCCGCGGCATCGCGGCCCTGACGCCGGGCGGCCTGGCCCTCACCCGCGAGGGGGACGCCTACATCGTCTGGGTGACCGACGCCGAGTCGGGCGAGCTGCGCGGCTACCGCGACGAGGGCGAGACGCTCTCGCTGGTCGCCACCCTCGATCCGGCCGCGATGGCCGCGCGGGCCGAGGCCCTCGGCTTCGCGGGCCTGGCGCCCTTCCGGGCCCGCGGCCTGCGCCGCATCGGGGACTACTTCCGCGACTACAGCTACCTGATGGTCACCGATGAAGAGAACCATGTGATCTGGACGGTGGATCGCCGCGATGCCTCCCTGGACGTCGCCGACCAGGTGGCCCTGGGCCTGGGTGGGCCCGGTCAGGCCGGCGCGAGGCTCGGGGTCGGAGGGGCCGCCCGGCTGACTTCGCCGGCCAGTGCCGCGGTCAGCTACGCCAACTCCCAGCGCTACCCGGTCGTCCGGGTCACGGGCCTGGGTTGCCAGCTCGCCCTCGTCCGGCAGACGCGCACGGCGGGGGTGCCGGCGCTGAGCGCGGGACGCCTCATCGACCTCGCGACCTGCGCCTTCTCGACGCCCTGATGCCGGGGGCTGCGCGCCGGCCTTGCCCGGTGGACCCGGTAGCAGGGCTCGCCGGGGGGTGTGTTGGATCTGACGACCGCCTCGTAGGGTGGGCGCGCTGCTTGCGGCCTTCGCCGCCGACGTGGGCGGCTGAGGCCCCGTCAGGCCGGCGGGAAGCGGGCGCCCTCGCGGGCCTCGATGGCCTGGCAGCGGGCGTAGGCGGGCCGCTCGAAGGCGCGCTGGACGTAGGCGTGCAGGGGCCCCTCGGCGGGGATGGCCCCGAACCGCATGCCGAACCCCAGGCCCGAGGCCACCAGCACGTCGGCGGTCGTGAAGTGGTCGCCCAGCAGCCAGGGCCCCGGCTGCACGCCGGCGGTGGCCACCCGGATCATCTCGTCGTAGGAGCCCCACGCGACGGTGCTCGCCGGGGGCGTCCAGCCGAAGAACTTCTGGGCCAGGGCCGGCTCGAAGATGGCCGACGAGAAGAAGACCCAGCGCAGGAAGTCGGGCCGCTGGGGGTGGTCGATGGTGGGCGCCAGGCCAGCCGCGGGGTAGCGGTCGGCCAGGTGGATGGCGATGGCCCCCAGCTCGGGCACGACGCGGCCGTGATCCACCACCACCGGGACCTTGCCCATGGGGTTCATGGCCAGGAAGGCCGGGGTCTTGTGGTGGCCGCTGGCCAGGGAGAACGACTCGAGGTCGTAGGGCTCGCCCAGCTCCTCCAGCAGCCAGAGGGCGGTGGCGGAGCGGGTGCGGGGGGCGTAGTGGAGCGTGAGGCCGGCGTCGGACATGGGGTTTCTCCTGGCGTGCGGCGCGAGCCTACGGACCCCCACCCGCGCCCACAAGGGTGAACAAAGGCCCCGCGCCCGCGTCGGCCGCGCCGTCCCCTCAAGCCCCGGAGTTCCTGATGCGCGTCGCCCACCTGCTCCCCCTCCTCCTGCTCTCCGGCTGCGGCGACTCCCTCTACGACTTCCTGGGCCAGGGCGGCCGCCCCCTCAAGGGCGACGACGCCTTCCAGCACCTGGCGGTGGATCCCACCTCGGCCGCGCCCATCGACCTGGCCTCGGTGATGGCGGTGCTGGAGGACGAGGAGAGCCAGCAGGCCGGCGAGGCCCCCACCTACGCCGACGATCCCGCCGTGCTGACCCTGCGCCGCCAGTCGGTGCAGCAGCGCCTGGCCATCGACGAGTCGCGCTTCGAGCTGGTCGACTTCGCGGAGTGGGGCGACGTGGCCTTGAAGCAGAGCTGCGACCTGAGCGTGAATGTCCGCGATCTTTATGATGAATACGTCATCCCGCAGGCCGAGCGGGTGCCCGTGCGCAACCAGGGGGCCCGCGGCACCTGCGCCGCCTTCGCCGGCACCGCCAGCATGGAGTACGCCGCCCTCAACACGAAGGCGGGCGGCTACGACCTCAAGACGCTCGATCTCTCGGAGCAGCGCTTCTACTGGCTGTCCAAGCCCGACTGCCAGGGCCCCAGCGGCGACTGCGGCCCCGGCTCATGGTTCGGCTCGGGGTTCGACGCCGCGAAGAGCGGCAAGGGCTTCCCGGTACCGCTGGAGAAGGACTGCCCCTACAACGATCTGCCCGGCGCCAACGACACCCAGTACCCCCAGCCCGCGAGCTGCGAGCGCGGCGCGGCCCGCGTGGACGCGGTGGAGACGTGGTGCGGCCTGGAGGGCCTCGTCGATCTGCTGCACCGGGGCTTCGCGGTGCCGGTGGGCAGCCCGCTGAGCGACAACTGGGAGCGCAACGAGGGGCTCATCACGAAGCGCGACTTCGCGGCCCAGGGCTCGACGGTGCACGCCGGCGGCCACGCCTACCTCATCATCGGCTACCGCAAGCTGCCGAAGATGCCCGAGGAGGGCGGGCTGTGCTTCATCGTGAAGAACTCGTGGGGCAAGGGCTGGGGGGTCAACGGCCACGCCTGCATGACGCTCGGCTGGATGCAGGCCATCGGCGCCGACCGGTTCACCTACGGCTTCCCCGCGGTCACGAAGGTGACGCTGGCCGACGGCGGGCCGCGCCCCGAGCCGACGCCGGCGCCCGTGCCCGAGATCGAGCCGGAGCCGGAGCCGGAGCCGGAGCCCGTCGAGCCCGCGGTGGCCTGGACCTCCGGCCGCCTGCGCGGCCCCGAGGACACCCTGCACCAGGTCCAGCAGGGGGCCGTGCCCGGCGGCCTCTGGCTGCGCAGCGGCGAGGGCGACGCCGGCCCCCTCAAGCTCGAGCGCCGCGGCGACCGGCTCTTCTACCAGGAGGACGAGGTGGGCGAGGTGAGCGACGTCATCACCGTCTGCACCGGCGAGTGGGAGGCCCTCTGCGCCCTGCGCCGCGACGACGACCGCCTCATCGTCCAGTTCCGCGATCCCGACCTGCGGGCCGTCAAGACCTGGGAGACGGGCGACGACCGGGGTGACTGGAAGTCGGTGCCCGTCACGGGCCGCACCTCGGCCATCTTCCTGCCGAAGGAGGTCGACGCCGGCTTCCTGGCCGATCCCAAGATCTTCTTGAAGATCAACGGGTCCCAGCCGCTGCGCCTCGCGCTGCGGCCGACGGACGACCTGTCGAACTTCGCCATCAAGCTCATGGGCATCGAGGTCGGGCGCATCGACGTCACGTCGCCCCAGGACGCGGCGCTCTGCACCGGCCGCTTCGCGGACACCTGCCGACTGATCGGGACGAACCGCCTGAGCGTGCTGCCGGGGAACCGGCGCGCAGGCAAGCCCGTCCGCCAGCCGAAGGCGGCCGAGACGGGTGACGGCGAGGACGAGTAGGACCGACGCCCCCCGAGCGGGGGGCGGGCAGGATCAGCGCAGCTTCGTCTCGCGGAAGAGGACGTGCTTGCGCGCCTTCGGGTCGTACTTCATGAGCTCCAGCTTGCCGGTGCTCGTCCGCTTGTTCTTGGTGGTCGTGTAGAACACGCCGGTGCCGGCGGTGCTCTCCAGCTTGATCTTGTCGCGGCGCGGCTTGGCCATGCGAGTACTCCTCCGAGACGAAAGGCGGGCGAAGGTAGCAGACGATCCGCCGCGGCGCCAGTCCGAACGGATCGGGCCGTGCGGATCCCCGGATCGGCGCGGCCGGCCTCAGTCCCCGGCGCCGCAGTCGTAGGTGTAGCGCGCCTCCATCACCATCCATGGCCCCATGAATCGCTCGACCGTCAGGCGGCCGTCGGCGTCCCGCTCGGGGGCCAGGTCGAGCACGCCGTCGATGACGCCGTTGACGTCGGCGTCCAGGTCCATCCAGACGGGCAGGCCGTCGGGATCCCGATCGACGAAGGCACGCGCGCGGGTGAGCTTGCCCTTCAGGGGCCGCACGCCCACGAACTCGCAGGCCCCCTTGCAGGCGGTGGGGGGGACGTCGAACTCGCGGAGGGGGGGCCAGTCGAAGACGGCGGCCTCCCGCGGGTAGCGGCGGTCGCTGCACAGCAGGCGGCCGTCGGCGTCGCGGGCGTAGCGGTCGTCGCGGATGATGCGATCCCCCACGCAGACCACCCGCTCCCGCAGGAGGGCGCCGGTGGCGTCGCGCACCCGGTCGGTGCGCCGCAGGCACTCTGGCCGCGCTTGCAGCAGGGTGGCGACATGGCCCGCGGCGTCCAGCCGGCCCTGGGCAGGCATGACCTCCCCCCGCGCCGAGCACCGCGTGACGTGGCCCCCCTGGCGGAAGACCCCCGCCTCGGCGTCGAACCGCCAGCGGGCCTCGCGGGTGCTCCCGTCGTCCTGCTGGCCGAGCTGCCGCACCGGGGCGCCCGTCTGCGGGTCGTAGGCGGTCCACGTCAGCGGCTCGGTGCCCTCCTCCCGGGCGATCAGGTGCTCCACCAGGTCACCCTCGGCGTCTCGGGTGAAATATTCTTTGATTCCAGGGGTTTCTCGCAGAACGAGGTGGCCGCCCTCGAAGATCCGGCGCTCGACGACGGTGTCGCCGCGGGTCGCCACGAAGTCGGCCAGCCGGTCGCCCGTGTGGGTCCACCGCGCCTCCAGCCGGCCGATGCGCGCGGCGACCAGGCGGCCCGCCGCGTCCCGCGTCCAGGTCTCCTCCGACGTCCAGCTGCCGTCGACGGGGCCGAGGACGATGCGACAGGCGTCGGCGACCCGGGGCGCGGGCAGCGGCGGCAGGTCCCGGTCGGGGTGGGCGCCGCACCACACCGCCGCGCCCTTCAGGGGGCCACATCCGCGACCTGATCGGGGTCGGGCAGCGCCGGTCGGGGCACGTCGAGGAGGAAGCAGTCCTCGTCGGGGCCGACGGTGGGCGGGGTGTGCAGCCGCTCGAAGCAGCCGCTCAGAAGGAGGAGGGGGAGCAGCCGGTGCGTGCCCTGAGCTGACGCCGGGGCCATGTCACGGGCAGGCCTGGCTCAGGCCGCTGTCGCAGGAAGCACGACGAGAGCATCGAACTCGTAGCAGCGCGCCGGCAGCCCCGAGCACTCCCGTTCTCGACGGGCACGTAGCAGACTGGCTGCACTGCCCATCGGCCTGGCAGGGGCAGCCGCCGTCCTGCGTCGGGCAGCGGCACCGGCCGGGATCACCGCGGAAGAACATGCCCCACTGGCCACCGTTGGCGACGCAGGTGGCCTCGTCGGGGAGGCGGGGCAGGCGGCGTTCCACGCCGGGTTCTGGCAGGCCGGCGGCATGCCCATGTCGGGGGCGGGGCCATCATGTCCGGGGCGCCCTGATCGGCCGGCGCCCCCATGTCGGGCGGCGGCGCGGCCATGTCGGGGCCGGGGCCATCATGTCGGGCGTGGCCATGTCGGGGGCCGGGCCGTCATGTCGGGCGTGGCCATGTCGGGGGCCGGGGCCGTCATGTCGGGCGTGGCCATGTCGAGGGCGGCGGGGCCATGTCGACGGCGGCGCCGTCGGTGGCGCCATCGACGACGACGGCCTGGTCGACGGTGCCCGAGGGCTCGTCGTCGTCACAGGCCACGAAGAGGGCAGAGAGCGCCCCCAGCAGCAAGCAGGTACGGATCATCAGGTCTCCCCAGACCGAAGGACGTGCCGGGGCATGAGCCCCGACCCCGACCGGGGCCAAAAAGGGGACTACGAGAAGAGGCGCCAGGCGAGCTGATCGACGTCGTAGTGGCCGATGCCAGCCCTCCCGGCAGGCGCGGATCGGTCACCACGTCGCCGGAGCCGGCGGCGACCGCCTGCATCGGCTCAGTCGGGCCAGGAAAGCGGCTGAAATCCCGGGGGCGCTTGTCGACGAAGGCGTCGCGGCCCTCCCGCGCCTCGGGCGTCCCGTAGGCCAGCCGGGTGGCCTCGCCGGCGAAGAGCTGCTGCCCCACGAGGCCGTCGTCGGGCAGGTTGAAGGCGTACTTCAGCATGCGGATGGCGGTGGGGCTCTTGGTGCCGTCTCGGCCGCCCAGGCGAGGGCCGTGGCCTCCAGCGCGGCGTGGGGCACCGCCGCGTTGGCCATGCCCATGGCGACGGCCTCCTCGGCGGTGTAGTCCGCCCCCAGGAAGAAGATCTCCCGGGCCCGCTTCTGCCCCACCTGCCGCGCCAGCAGGGCCGAGCCATAGCCCCCGTCGAAGCTGGCCACGTCGGCGTCGGTCTGCTTGAAGCGCCCGTGCTCCCGGCTGGCCAGCGTCAGGTCGCAGACGACGTGCAGGCTGTGGCCCCCGCCGACGGCCCAGCCCGGCACCACCGCGATGACCACCTTCGGCATGAAGCGGATGAGGCGCTGCACCTCCAGGATGTGCAGCCGCCCCAGGCGCGCGGCGTCGCCGTACTGGTAGCCGTCCGGCCCGCGGACGCGCTGGTCGCCGCCGCTGCAGAACGCCCAGCCGCCGTCCTTCGGGGAGGGGCCGTTGCCGGTCAGCAGCACGCAGGCCACGTCGGGCAGGTGGCGCGTGTGCTCCAGGGCCGTGAAGAGCTCGTCGACGGTCTGCGGCCGAAAGGCGTTGCGGACCTCCGGGCGATTGAAGGCGATGCGCACCGTGCCCTGGTCCACGGCGCGGTGGAACGTCAGGTCGGCGAAGTCGAAGCCCGGCACCGGCGCCCAGCGGGCGGCGTCGAAGAGGGGCGAGATGTTCACGGCGGCGTTCACGAGCGGTCCTCCCATCCGGTGCTGGCCGTTGGGAGGATGCTAGTGCGCGCGCTTCGGTTGTTCAATCGACCGTGAACAATCGTCAGGCCTCCCGGTGCCAGAGCCCCGTCCACTCGGGCACGCGCCGCTCGCCGCGGGCCTGGAGGGCGGCGGCCAGCTCGGGCCCGAAGAAGAAGCCGCAGATGGCCACGGCCTCGTCCACCGACGCGAACAGGTAGTCGGTGCGCAGGACGACGCGCCGGAAGCCGGCGGCCTCCATGCGGGCGTGCAGGGCGGCGAGGGCCGGCGTGGGGGCGGCGGGCTCGGCGGCGCCGGTGCCGAGCGTCTCGATGACGACGGCGTGGCCGCCGGGCCGCAGGACGCGCAGCAGCTCGGCGAGGGCCTGGTCCAGGTCGGCCTCCCAGCCCGCGGGGTTGAACTCGGTGAAGTGCCCGAGCACCCAGCCGGCCAGGCTCAGATCGGCCGCGGCGTCGGGCGCGGGCAGGTCGCGCACGTCGCCGGGCACGACCTGCCAGGCGCAGCCCGGGGGCGCCTCGGCCTGGAGGTGGCGCGTGGCGACCTCGCGCATCGCGGCCGCGGGCTCGGTGGCGGTGAGGTGGGCGGCCCCCGCGGCGGCCAGCAGCCGCGTCAGCCGGCCGGTGCCGGCGCCGGCCTCCACCACCCGCGCCCCGGCAAGGGGGACGACGGCCTGGAGGGCGGGCAGGAGGACGCCATCCACGTCTTCGGCCGCGACGAGGGCGTCGTAGCGGTCGGCGTGGTCACGATAGATGCGCTGGAAGTGATGCATGCGCGAGGGTACGGGCGACTGCCCGCCGAGGCAAGGGGGCCTCATCGCCCCGCGTCTGGCGACCAGGGCTCCGAAATCCCCATTGACACCCAGCCCCCGCTCGCCCCACTCTGCTCAAGACGCAGCACGGAGCAGGCTGCGGCGAACGACTGGAGTGGCAATGGGCAGACACCTCCTCCTCCCCCTCGTGCTGTGCACGCCGGCCTGGGCCATCGAGCCCTGCGAGCCACCGCCAGGCGCCCAGCCCGCCCCGATGGACGTAGGCCGCCTGCACGCGGCAGCCGTCGCCGCGAACCGCTACCCGACCACCATCGCGCTGGCGCCCACCACCTGCGTCAGCCGCCTCGGCATCTTCGTCGACGCCAGCCTCGTGCCCCCCGCCGACCGGGCGGGCCCCGCCGCTCGAGCCCCGGCCCTCGCCGTCCTGGGCTGGCTGCTGGGCGTGCACCAGTTCACCTTCGGCGGCCCCCGCACCGACGCCACCGCGGACCAGGCCGGGGCCCGCTTCGCCGGCTGCGCCCTCGCCCACGTGGGCGCCCGCGGCAACGACCTCACCGCCCAGGTGCAGCACCTCGAGACGGCCACCGCGCCCCACGCCGATCCGCACGCGTTCCGCGTCGCCCTGCAAGCGGGGTACGACCGATGCGCGCCCTGATCCTCGCCGCAGCCGCACTGCTCGCCGCGCCTGCGCACGCCTGGTACGTCTGCCACGTCGCCCCCGACACGGATGGCGACGGCGTCGACGATCCCTGGGACGGCTGCCCCGCGGTCGCCAACCCCACCCAGGCTGACCACGACTACGACCACATCGGTGACGCCTGCGACCCCCTCGTCGACATGGACGAGGACGCCGCCGCCGACGCCACCGACAACTGCCCCTGGCAGCACAACCCCACCCAGGCCGATCAGGACGGCGATGGCCGCGGTGACGCCTGTGACAACTGCCCTGGCCACCCGAACCCCGGCCAGACGGACAGCGACTACAATGGGGTCGGCGACGCCTGCGACTTCGTCGCCGACGCCGACGGGGATGGCATCGTCGACGCGCAGGACCGCTGCCCCACCGTCCCGCTCGACGGCCAGAACCACGACGACCCCGACGGCGACGGCCGCGGCAACGCGTGTGACAACTGCCCCAGCCTGGCCAACCCCCTCCAGGAAGACGGCGACTACAACGGCATCGGCGACCTCTGCCAGGGCGGTCTCGACGGCGACGGCGACGGCCACCCCGACACCCTCGACAACTGCCCGCACCAGTGGAACGCCGACCAGGCCGACGCCGACGGCGACGCCCTCGGCGACGCGTGTGACAACTGCCCTGGCCTGACCAACCCCGACCAGGCCGACGCCGACTTCGACTTCATCGGCGACGCCTGCGACGACGCCGACGGCGACGGCGTGCTGGACGTGGTCGACAACTGCCCCACCGAACCCAACGCCGACCAGCTCGACGACGATGGCGACGGCGTCGGCCAGGCCTGTGACATCTGCGACTTCATCGCCAACCCCGACCAGCTCGACCCCGACTGCGACCAGCTCGGCCTCGAGTGCGACTCCCTGGAAGACCGAGACGGCGACGGCATCGCAGACGACGTCGACAACTGCCCGACATTGTTCACGAATCAGCCCGAAGCCGATACCGACGCGGACGGCATCGGCGACGCCTGTGACAACTGCCCGGCGGTCGCCAACCCCGACCAGCTCGACACCGACTGGACCCCGGGCGGCGACGCCTGCGTGCCCCCCGACCGCGACCAGGACGGCGTCCCCGACGCCAGCGACGTCTGCCCCCTGTGGCCCTACGGCAACCCCGACCAGCTCGACACCGACGCCGACGGCGTCGGCGACCTGTGTGACAACTGCCCGGCCGACGCCAACCCGCCGGTCGATCCCCCTGGCCCTGGCCAGCTCGCCCAGCCCGACCAGGACTGGGATGGCCTCGGCGACGCCTGCGACGACGACCCCGACGGCGACGGCATCGCCGCCAGCGACAACTGCCCGCACATCGCCAACCCCGCCCAGCAGGACGTCGACGGCGACGGCATCGGCGACGCCTGTGACCTCTGCGTCCGTGTCGGCAACCCCGACCAGGCCGATGAAGACGGCGACGGCCTCGGCGACGCGTGTGATACTGGCGGTCCGACCGCCGACCTGCAACTCGGCTGGCGGCTCTACACCGGCGCGGCCGCCGACCTGACCGACTTCGTCGGAGGTGCAGCCACGGTCGCTCGCCTCGTCCCGGCGCCGGACTCCATTGCGCGCTTCGACCCCTTCGGCCTCTACCCGGGAGGGCGGGTACCGCCTGAAGTCGACGTGTCCTTCACCGCCATCGACGGCGTCGATCTCCTCGCCCGAGCACAGGCCTGCGGGGCCTCGATCTTCAGCCCGGGCGAGGCGCCGGTGCCGGCCGAGGTCGCTGCCCAGGTCAGCCTCGGGACGTGGTTCGTCGTCCACGAAGGGCGAAGTGTCTTCGGCCTCGTCGACACGCACGGCGCCACCGTGCGATGGATCTCTCTGAGCCCGTTGAGCGAGACCGTGATCGCCGGGGGTAGCGTGCGCCTGTCGGCTGCCGCCCCTGCGACGGATCTCGGCTACTTCCTGCTGCACCTCCAGTGTGGAGGCCTGTGATGAACCACATCCTTCTCGCGCTCGCGCTCGCCTTTGGGCTCCAGGCCTGTGCCGTACCCGCATGTCCCGAGGATGATGACGCCGGCTTGCAGTCGCTCGAGCTGCGGTCGTGTCCGGGCGAGACGATCCAGCTGAATGCCGATGCGGGCGCCTCTGGGATCCTCGGACGAACGACGGTTCATGCGGTCGTCGACGCAGCCGACCAGACCTTCTCCTGCGGCGTGCTCGCCCCTCAGACCTACGAATACTCGGACGAACGCGTCAACTTCGTCGCCCACCACTGGCGCTGCGACGACACCGAACAGCCTTGTACCCAGCCTGAACAGCTGGCGGCGTCCTTGTGGACGCACATCGCACCGCTCCGTAACGTGGTGACGGCCGACGGGTCGCCGCACTGCGACCTCGAAGTGACCCGCGAGGCGGCCCTCATCGCTCCACTGCCGGAGGGCTATGACCCGGCCGCCTGCCTGGAGCACCTCTACATCCAGTGCCTTCAGGCCAACGGCCTCCAGAAGTTCAGCCAGTTCATCCACCAGAACGGCCACGCCGCTGGCGATCCGCGCGTGGAGGAGGGAGCGGCGGCGCTGATCGCATCTCCGGGCTGGGTGGCCGCGACGGAGTGCATGCTGCGTCGACTGGGGACGATCTACCGGTACCAGGCCCGCGACACGGACGGAGATCGGGTCTGCGACCAGCTCGACAACTGCACGCAGACGCCAAACCTGAGCCAGGCGGATCTGGACCACGATGGCCAGGGCAACGCCTGCGACGACGACGATGATGGCGACGGCGTGCCGGACGCCGAGGACGACTGCCCGCAGCTCTTCGGCTTGCAGGGCGGCTGCCCCCGCAACCATCGCGACGAAGGCGACTCCTGCCTGGTCGCCGGCTCCGTGGTGTCCGTGGAGAGCCAGGTCCTGGGCGAGACCATTCCCCTGCCGGGCACTGGGCTCTTCCTCGCGTGGCAGAGCGACCGCGTCGTCGGCTTCCAGCCCCGCGGGGCCATCCCGCGCGACTTCCGCAGCCTCGGACTCGGCTCCTGGAGCGTGAGCGGCCACCACACCTGGGAGGAGCATGAGGGCAGGACGCGCATCCTCTTCGGTGGGGGGGGCCTGCAGCCCGTCGACGAGACGTGGCCGCTGGCTGACCAGGTCCTGGTGCCTGGATCGGACGATGCGGTCGCGTGGCTCTTTGACGCCAGCCACCGGCACGTGGCGACCATCGATGCTGTCACCGGCCGGACGCTGCTGACGTTTGACTACGACGCCGCAGGGCGTCTCGTCCAGGTCGATGGTCCCGACGCCCTCCTCGCCACCCTCCAGTACGACAGTCCGTCCACGGTTCGCATCACCGGACGCCTGGGGGATGAGACGCTGCTTTCGCTCGATGCCAACGGGTACCTCGCCTCGGTGATGGTGCCAGGCGGAGGCCTCTACCAGCTCAGCCACGGGCCCCAGAACGGCCTCCTCCATGAGATGACGTTCCCGAAGGCAAGCGCAGAGAACCCCAACGCCCGCCAGCACTTCGACTACCAGGACGCCGACGACGAAGACGAACAGGGCCTGCTGGCGAGCGACACCGGCGTGGATGGGAACTACCTCTCACTCTCCAAGACCGAGTCGGTGGACGGCATCCGCATCACCCACCGCCGCCTCATGCGCGACAGCGGCCAGCAGCCCGACTTCCTGACGTGGCAGCACGACATCGACGACGACGGCACTCGGCGTATCGAGGCGCCCGGTGGCCGGTTGACGCTCAGCCGACCACTCGCAGGCGCCGACCTGGCTGGCTTCGAAGAGGGCACCGAGCTCGTCGATGCCGACGGTGGCTCGACCCGTATCCTTTCCAACCCCGGCAACCGCTGGACGGGGGACGACGCCCTCACCCGCATCACGGCCACGCCCGCTCCCATCACCGGGCTCTCGGCTCAAGTATTTGAACTGACGACTGATTTTACGCTCCAGGCTGCTGGCCCCCTGGGCGGCTTGACCCTGGCCAGCATCGAGCGCGTCGCCAGCCTGAACGGCCAGCCCGCCGGAACGACCCGGTCCTACCCCCAGGGCCTGCCCGGCACGTGGAACGGCCAGCCCTTCATCGAGGCCACCTCGGCCATGGGTCGCACTTCGACGATGCTCCTCGACCAGGGCCGCCTGGCCGAGCTGCGCCAGGGCGACTTGTATCCGATTCGCCTGACCTACGACGCCCAGGGCCGGTTGTTGACTGCGGCGCAGGGTGAGGGCGCCGAGGAGCGCATCACCACCTGGGCACACGACGACGTCGCCCGCGCCACCACCGTCACGCTCCCCAACGGCCAGCGGCGCCGCGCTGCCCTGGACGCTGCCCTTCGTATCGGCCGAGTCGATGACCCGGATGGGCCTGCAGCCGAAGCGATCGACTTCAGCTACGACGCGGGTGACAACCTGCAGTCGCTGGAGCCCCCCGACCAACCCGCGCATGAGTGGACCTGGACCCAAGGGGGTCGCCCGCTCACCTGGACGGCACCCGCAATCGCCGAGGCCCCCGATGGGTCGGTCACCACCTACGCTCAGGAGCTGGATGGACGGCCTGTCTCGGTCGTGCACCCCGATGGCCGCGAAGTCGCCCTGGATTATGACTACGACGGCGCAGGCCTGCTGACCCGGGTCGAGGCCAGGCCGGCGCCCGGCGCACCAGCCGACACGACCATCGATCTCCTCTACGACGCCGCCCAGCGTCTCTTGAGTGCTACCCGAGCCGGCGGGCCCCTCCTGGCCGGAGGAGACGCCCGGCCAGCGTCGAGCGGAACCCTCACCTGGGCGGGTCCCCTCCTCGGGCAGGTCGCGGAGGTCGTCACGCCGACCGCTGGGCCTGCCCATGCCCTCCGCCTCGACATCGGCTACGACGACGCCACCTGGAACCCCGACAGCCTGACCCTGGGCGACGACTACGGCACCGATCACGCCATCACCCTCGCATACGACGCCGATGGCCTCCTCACCGCCATCGGCGACCTGACCTTGACCAACGCCGGCCAGGGCATCGGGCTCCCGACGACCCTGGCCCTCGGCAATCTTGTCACCCAGCAGACCTTCAGCCGGTTCGGAGAGCTGATCGACCGCACCCTCACCGAGGGCCAGAACGTCCTGTTTTCATTGGATTTGAGCCGCGATTCGCTGGGCCGCATCACCACACGTGAGGTTTGCCGGCCGGCCTGCGCCACCTGGAGCTACACCTACGACACCCGCGGCCGGCTGGTCGCGGCCGTCCGTGACGACGTCGTCAACGGCGTCGCCATGTCGACCACCCACCAGTACACCTGGGACGCCAACGGCAACCGCCTCACCCGGACCCAGGGCGGCCTGGAGGCAGGCACCTACGACGCCCAGGACCGCCTCCTGGCCTGGGCAGGCGCCACCTTCACCCACAACGGCATGGGCCAGCGCACCGCCATCGCCAACGGCCCCGACGGCGACTGGACCTATACCTACGACGCCTTTGGCAACCTCCTGCGTGCCCAGCAGACCGGCGGCGATGACGTCGAGTACGTCACCAACGCCCAGCACCAGCCTGTCGGCCGCCGCGTCAACGGCAGCCTGGACCTGGTGTCTGTGCAGGCGGCCTCACCCCGGTCTCGCCGAATACGACGCCGACTTCCGCCTGCGCAAAGTCTTCGTCTGCGGCCCCGGCCACGCCCCAATCACGTCATCACCTACGACGCCGCCGGCCTCCAGACCGCCCGCTACCGCTTCGTCACCGACCAGGTCGCGCGTCCTCGGCCTCGTCGACGACGCTGGCGCCTGGGTCCTCGCGTACGACTACACCGCTGGCCGCCGTACCCTGCTCAGCGCCGCCCCCGGCATCGACGAGAGCCTCACCCCCTTCGGCTTCGCCGCCGGCCTCCACGATCCCACCACCCGCCTCGTCCGCTTCGGCGCCCGCGACTACGACCCCCACACCGCCCGCTGGATGGCCAAAGACCCCATCGACTTCGCGGGCGGAGACACGAACCTGTATGCCTACGTAGGCGGGGATCCGGTCGACCTGGTGGACCCGAGCGGGCTACGGCAACACGAACCGGGTTTCCACATGTTCGCCAACCGTGGACCCGCCCCCGAAGCGGCGCGGGTCATCGGCGGACTCATCAAGGGATTCGTAGGCTTCGTCGCTGAAGAGGCCGCATTCGCCGCCGCGACCGGTGTGGTCGGCAGCGTGCTCAAGTGGGGTTGGAGACTGGCCCGAGGTGGTCGGAAGGCCGAGACGGTACGCCGAATCGTCTGCGATGCCCCAAAGCCAGTGGCAGGTGCCGCTGATGAGACGGTAGACCTATTCCGGGCCGTCTCCCCCGAAGAGTTCGACGACATCTTCAAGATCGGCGGGTTCCGCCCGGCACCGCACAGCCTCCAGGGCAAGCAGTTTGGGCTCAATCTGGACGAAGTCCTGAAGCTGGCTGAATTCTTCCCTGAAGCATCGGCTGTGGTACGAGCGAGGATTCCGAAGAGCGTCCTCAAGCAGCTCGACCTCACGCCAGTGGACCCGTCGATCCTCCGAGCGGGCTCGGTGACAGCACAGCCAGGTAGTCAGCTCAGACAGTTGAACGAAAACTTGTTGAAGCTGGACCAAGCGTTCTGACTGAGGACAGCCATGCTGAGGATCACCAAGTCACGGCTCCGCTTCATCGCCGAGAGCGAGGGAGGCATCCAGGACGGTTTTGACGGAATGCGCCCGTCGTTCAACATCACGGGCGAACTCGTGCTTTGTGTTGTGCGTAGCCTCGACGGCCTTCAGGAGATGCCGAGAGGCGGCACCTACGATGTCAAGATCGAGCTTCCCTACGGAGAGGCCACTGACATCCCCGACCACCTCCGAGCAGGGGCAAGGTTCAAGCTACAGATCGGTTCCAGCGTCATCGCCACCGGAGAGGTGGTTGAACCATAGCGGCTCCGGCTGCGCTCATCCCCCGCTTGGGTGGGGCACTCGCTTCACTTCCATCCGAGCAGCGGGTGACCCCCTGCTGCGGTCCAAGTAGTCATCCTGACCGCCGCTAACTGAACCGCCCCGGCTTTCCCGGAGACCCCGATACTTGAGAGGATGGGGACATGGGAAGAACGAAGTACTCGCCTGAGGTCAAGGAGCGCGCCGTCCGGCTCGTCCACGAGGCGAAGGCCAGCCACGGCTCCGAGTGGGCGGCCATCACCTCGATCGCCACGAAGATCGGCTGCAACGCCGAGACGCTGCGCGGCTGGGTGCGTCTGGCGCAGCGCGAGCAGAGCCCGCAGGGGGCCGCGGCGGCGTCAGAACAGCAGCGAATTCGGGAGCTTGAGCGTGAGAGTCGTGAGCTGCGCCAGGCGAACGAGATCCTGCGCAAGGCGTCCGCATATTTCGCGTTGGCGGAGCTCGACCGCCGACCGCGATGATGGTGTCGTTCATCGACGAGCACCGGGTGAAGTTCGGGGTCGAGCCGATCTGCAGGGTGCTGCCGATCGCCCCATCGACGTACTACGAGCATCGACGTCGGCGCAGCGAGCCCGCGCTGCGTCCTCGCCGGGAGCTGCGCGACGAGCGGCTTCGCGAGGACGTCGTCCGGGTCTGGACCGAGAACCGAGGCGTCTACGGTGCCCGGAAGGTCTGGCGCCAGCTGCTTCGAGAGAAGGCCCAGGTCGCACGCTGCACGGTCGAGCGCCTGATGCGCGCTGAGGGCCTGCAGGGCGTGGTTCGCGGCCGAAAGCCGAAGACCACGGTCCCGAACGACCTGGCCCCGCGGCCGGAGGATCGGGTCAACCGGCAGTTCTGCGCCAGCGAGCCCAACCGGCTCTGGGTCGCCGACCTGACCTACGTCGCGACCTGGGCCGGGTTCGTCTACACCGCGTTCGTCATCGACGTCTTCGCCCGGACCATCGTGGGCTGGCGCGTCTCGTCGTCCCTGCGAACCGACCTGGCCCTCGACGCGCTGGACCAGGCCATCCACGCGAGGTCGGTGGGCGACGGCCTGATCCACCACAGCGATCGCGGATCGCAATACCTTGCGATTCGGTACACCGAGCGGCTGGCCGAGGCGGGCATCGAGGGCTCCGTGGGGCGGGTCGGAGACAGCTACGACAACGCCCTGGCGGAGACCGTGATGGGCCTCTACAAGGCCGAATTGATTAGACTTCGAGGCCCATGGCGCAGCCTCGAAGCCGTCGAGCACGCGACATTGGACTGGGTGCACTGGTACAACACGGAACGGCTGCACGGGCAGCTGGGGTACGTGCCTCCTCGAGAGTTCGAGGCGGCATTCCTGGAGGGCCAGGTCGTCCAGCCGAGGGCGGCGTGACTCAAGCAAACCGGTCTCCGGAGATCCCGGGGCGGTTCACAGGGTTTTCCGGTCAAATTGAGATCGAGTAGCCAGAGGCGCTGAACCACCCGGCGCAATCCATTGGCGTTACGGCATTGATGGCTTCGACGATGGCCTGGTCGAGAGTCGCGCGGCAGCGCGCCTTGGCGGCCCGAAGCAAGGCCTTCACCTTCGAGAAGCACATCTCGATGGGGTTGAGGTCGGGCGAGTATGGGGGGAGGTAGCGCACCTTCACTGCGAGCCGTTGAAAGGCCCGGCGTACAGCGCCGGAGCGGTGGGCGCCCAGGTTGTCCAGCACGACGATGTCACCCGGGCGCAGGATCGGGGCGAGCACCTCATTGATAAACGTGAGGAAGACCAGGGCCGAGGTGCCGCCGTTGACGCTCATCACCGCGTCAACGCCGCCAATGGACAGCCCGGCGATGACGGTGACGTTGTCACCCCGATTCCGCGGGACTTGGTCCAGGACGGGCTGCCCACGCACAGCTCGCCCGTGGGTCCGTGTCATGTCCAGGCGAGTCCCCGTTTCATCAATGAAGACGAGACGTTCCATGGGGAACGACGCCATCTTCTCGATGAAGCGCTTCCGAAGCAGCTGCACCCGCTCAGAGTCACGCTCGCTCGCCACAAGGGACTTCTTCTTGCGCGTGATGCCGAGCTTCGTGAGACCCCGCACAACCGTCGCGATGCCGACCCTGACCCCCGTCTCCACGGCGAGAGCATCGACGAGCTCGGCCAGGGTGCGGTCGGGGCGCTCCTCGACGAGACGTTCGAGGACCTTCAAGAGCTCGTCCGTCATCACCACGTTGTTAGGGCCACCCATCGGCTTCGCCTCGACCGTTCCCCGGTCACGCGCACCCCGCAACCAGCGACCGATGCTTGCCTCCGAGACTTCGAAGATCCTCGATGCCTCGCGCCACGCCATACCGCCGTGAA
>JAWKQS010000058.1:0-32854 GCA_041389985.1 bacterium | reverse complement strand
TGGCTCTGACGCTGCTGGGTCTCGTGCTGGCCCTCGGCGCCTGCGACGACGGCGGAGGGGGCGACGCCGCCGATGCGGGCCTGGGTGGTGCGGGGGGCGCAGGCGGTGCCGGCGGCGCCGGCGGTGCCGGCGGCGTGGGCGGTGCAGGCGGCGTGGGTGGTGCCGGTGGCGTGGGCGGTGCAGGCGGTGTGGGTGGTGCCGGTGGCGCTGGCGGCGCCGGTGGCGCTGGCGGCGCGGTCGGCTGCGTCCCCGACGCCGAGACCTGGCCGGCCCAGCAGGCCATCCTGGCGGACGGCTGCGGCCTCTGCCACGGCGAGACGCCCGCCTTCAGCGCCCCCTACACCCTGCTGGATCGCGAGGCCCTCCTCGCGGGCCCGGAAGGCCGGCGCCCCGTGGATCGCGTCGTCGCCCGGCTGAAGGAGGGCACCATGCCGCCGGCAGGCCAGCCGCCCCTGGCCCCGGCCGACCGCGCCGCCCTCATCTCATGGGCCACCTGCGGCGCCGATCCGGGCGTCGAGCCCCCGCCCGGGGGCTTCGACGTCTCGCGCCCGCCCTTCCCGGATCCGGGCATCCGCCCCGCGGGCACCGAGGAGCTGGTCTTCCGGGCTACCAACGGGGGCATCGGCCCCGTGGACGACTCCTACCGCTGCTGGTCGTTCTCGGGCACCGACGTCGACCGCTTCATCCGCCGCATCGAGCCCATCCTGGATGACGCCCGGGTGCTGCACCACATGGTGCTCTACCAGGTGGCGCAGGGGCGTGGTGACGGCAGCGAGGTGGGCTGCGGGACGCCGGTGAGCCAGATCATCTATGCCTGGGCGCCCGGGCAGCAGGCGCTCACGCTGCCCGGCGGCGGCCTGCGGACGGGGCCCGGCAAGCGCTACACCCTCGAGATCCACTACAACAACGCCGGCCGCGTGCCCAACGTGCGCGATGCCAGCGGCGTGCGGATCTTCCATGGCCCCCCGGAGGGCACCGAGATCGGCATGCTGACCCTCGGCCCCGAGGGCTTCGTGCTGCCGGCGGGCCAGGAGACCCGCGTCGCCAGCCAGTGCAACGTCGACAGCGACTTCACGGTCATCGCGGCCATGCCGCACATGCATGGCGTCGGCTGGCAGCTCGAGTCGACGGTGCGGCACGACGATGGCTCGGAGGAGGATCTGATCACCCTCACGGACTGGGACTTCAACGTCCAGCTCTACTACGAGATCGGCATGGGGCTGGGGGCGGGCGACCAGATCGTGACGACCTGCACCTACCGCAACGACCGCGGCCGGCCCGTCCGCTACGGCGCGTTCACCGAAGACGAGATGTGCTACAACTTCCTCTACGTCGTGCCGCCGCCCGAGAACGGCCACTGCGACGGGCCGGTGGGTCCGCCCCCCGGTGAGGGCTACACGCCGGGGGCCTGCGCGGGCCCCGACGCCGCCGCCACCCCGGCCCCGCTGGCGCGCGGATCCTTCCACGAGGGGGTCCCGCCGCCGGCCACGGGCGGCCAGCCCGCCGACGGCATGCGCCGCCTCGTCGACACCGAGATCTGGCTGGCCAGCCTGGACGTGGGCGTCGCCACCATCGACGCGGCGCGCAGCCACCTCGATGCCCGCGGCACCTTCTGGCTCAGCGGCGGCGACACCGCCCACGACCTGCACGGGACCACGTTCATCGAGACGCTGCAGGGCCCGTCCCTCCAGCGCGCCACCGACGTGTCCATCGCGGGGCCGCTGGTCTCGGTGGATCCCGCCACGGGCGAGGCGACCGTCAACGCCACCTGCGGCGCCGAGGGGCCCATCCCGTATCGCTACTCGGTGGATGCGGCGGGCCGCCTGGTCATCGATGTGCCCATCGAAGGCTTCGAGGGCGTCTTGCGGATGTACTTCGAGTAGGCCGTGGCGGGGCGCGGCATCAGCCCTGGGCCGCGTCGGCCTCGCGCTCGGACAGCTCGCCCAGGATGCGATCGCTGCCGTTGGTGATGCGTTCCAGCAGATCCCGGTCGATGGGTTCGGCCCGGTCCAGGTAGCGGGCCAGCACCTCGCGCCGGGACGCGTCCCGCTTCGCCTGGCCCCAGAGGATGCGGACGGTGGCCTCCTCGATGAGCAGGCGCGTCAGCCGCTCGGCGTGCAACCGCGCGAACGCAAAGTCCTTCTTGGGATCCCAGTTCTTGAGGACGGTGTCGGCCCACTTCGTGACGGGCACCCCGGCGAGGCCGCGGATCTTGTCCGTGGCGGTGCGCTGGATGAGGTGCTGCTGGGCCGCGAGGGACTGGGACTGGATCTTCGCGACGCGGCGCTCCAGGGGGTCGCGCGACGACAGGCTGCGCCAGCGGGCCTGGGCCGTGCGCCGGACGAACGCCTGGGGGTTCTTGAGGATGCCGCCCAGCGTGTCCTTCATGGCCATGAGGGCCTGGATCTGGCTGGTGCCCTCGTAGATGGGGAAGACCAGGGCGTCGCGCAGCAGCTTCTCGGCCCCGTACTCCTTCGTGTAGCCCACGCCGCCGTGGATCTGCAGGGCCATGCGGGCCATCTCGACGGCCTTCTCGGAGCCCTGGTACTTGGCCAGCGGGGTGAGCCAGCGCGCGCGGTCGCGGTGCTTCTTGTGCAGCTTGTCGAAGCGGGCGCGGGCCACGTCGTCGTCGCCCGCGGCGTGGTCGCGGGCGAGCTGGTAGCGCCGCGACAGCTCCTCGTGCCAGGCGCCGGTGATGGCCACCGCCCGCATGGCCTGCAGGTCGGTGCGCATGCCGTCCAGGTACTCCGCGATGAGCTCGTGGCGGTCGATGGACTTGCCCATGCTCATGCGCTCGGCGGCGTAGTCGCGGGCCATGCGGTAGGCGGCCTCGCCCAGGCCCAGGCTCTCGAACGCCACCGCCAGCCGGGCGTTGTTCATGAGCAGGAGCATCTGCTTGAAGCCCTCGCCGCGCTGGCCGATGAGCTGGGCCGGGCTGTCGCTGAAGGTGATGGCCACGGTGGGCGAGCCGTGGTGGCCGAGCTTCTCTTCCACCCGGTCGAACGTCGCGTGCCACGTCTTGCGGGCGCCGGTGCCGCTGAACGCGGGGACGAGGAAGAGGGACAGGCCCTGCAGGCCCGCGAGGGGGTCGTCCGTGCTGGTCACGGGCTCGGTGCGCGCCAGGACGATGTGGTACTTCGCGTGGCCCGAGGTGATGAAGATCTTCTGGCCGGTGACCCGCCAGGTGCCGTCCTCGCCCAGCACCGCCTTCGAGCGCAGGTTCGCCAGATCGCTGCCGGCGTCGGGCTCCGTCAGGTCCATGGAGCCCCAGGCCTTGCCCGCCAGGATCTCCTTGATCTCCTTGTCGAAACGGCACGCGGTGACGTCGCCGGTGGTGCCGTCGACCGTCGCCGAGCCCTCCATGATGGAGTAGTACATCAGCGCCGCGGCCATGCCGCCGCAGAAGCCGATATGGGACATGAGGGAGACGTCGCCGCGGGCCAGCAGCTCGCTGGCGATCATGTAGACCAGCAGCGGACAGCCCATGCCGCCCAGGGAGCGGGGCACCGTGAGGCCGTGGAGGCCGAGCTTCGCGACCTCCTTCATGATCTTCTCGGCGGGGGCGGCCAGCTTCACCTCGCCCACGTCGAAGTGCACGCCTTCGCGATCGATCTCGGCGGCCACCGGCGCGATCTTCTCGGCCGAGAACGTCCCCACCAGCTCGAAGACGTCGCGGTAGAACTGGACGGCCTCCTCGGTGCTCTTGAAGCCGTCCGGGTGGCGAAAGCCCGCCTCGGCCAGCTCGGCCACGGGCGTCCAGTCGATGCCCTGATCCACGTACCACTGCAGATCGGGGTTGTCCTTGTAGAAGCTGGCCATGGTGTCCTCTTTGGTGACGCGCTGCCGCCGTTGACGCGGCGCGTCAGGGTAGCGGAATCGGCCCGGCATCGACAACGCGAACCGCGCCGACCCGGGCTCGCGGGCCGGCCCCGCCCCCGCCCGAAGGGCGCCTCCGGCGCGACTCCCGACCCCGGCCAGCGCGGTTCTCCAGTGGTTCCCGCACCTTGGCGCGCCGGCTCCAGAAGCGCCACCATCGCCTTGAACCGCACCTGCTCGATCGGTCATTATCTGAACAAGCGTTCAGCCATTGGGCGCTTCGGCCGAGGTGGAGCCGGCGGTCCTGGCCGCCTGCTCCTCCGCGGCCGAGGCGGATGCCGGCGGGTGGTGCGGTCTTCGGGCCGCACCACCCGCCCGGTGGTATCTCCCCACCACCCACTGCCAGGAGGGCTCGATGCCTGCCGCCGAGGCGTCTTCGCTGCTGCGCCGGGATCGCATCGTGGACGCCGCGGTCGCCGTGGGCCTCATCAGCCCCCGCGCCCTGCGCCCGGCGGGCTGGATCCGCGGGCAGCGCTGCCCCTCGGGCTGCGACGGGGGCCGGGTGCGGGAGGGGGCCTGCAACTACGCCGCCGACGGGGGCCGCTTCCACTGCCATCGCTGCGGTCTCAAAGGAGATTACGTCACCTGGCTGCTGGCCCGGGGCGAGACGCCGGATCGGTACGCCGACACGCCGCCGGCCCCGGCGCGGCCCCAGCGCGGCGAGCGGCTGGACGTGGCGGCGGCGTGGGCCGGCCTCCAGGCGTCGCCGGGCCGGTGGCGCGACGCGGTGGGGGCCTGGGCGCGCGACGTGCGGGGCTGGCCGCCCGATGTGGCGGCCGGGCTGGTGGGGCAGGGGGCGCGGCCGCCGGTGGATGACGTGGCGGGGTTTGCCACGGGGCGCCTCCCCGGGCCGACGCTGACGCTGGTGGAGCGGGCCCGGCGCCTCGGCCGGCATGTGCTCATCGCGCTGCGCGACGCCGAGGGCCAGGTGCGCTCGGTGCACTTTCGCCACCACACCGCCGAGGGCCGGGGCCAGAAGACGCTGGCCCTGCCGCAGTGGCTCACCGGGCCGTCCGCCGAGTGGGGCGGGCTGAGCGTCTTCGGTCGGCTGGACGCCGCGGTGGAGGCCGCCCGGCGTCGGCAGGTCGTGCTGCTCGTCGAGGGTGGCCCCGACTACCTGGTGGCGGCGGCGCTGGCCCGGCTGGGGCTGGTGGGGGCGGCCCTCGGGGCGCCGTCCTGCGGCGAGCTGCCCCGGCTCGGGGCGGCGCTGGCCGGCCGCCTGGCCGACGCCGGGCTGGCGGGCGAGATCGGGCTCATTCCCCACCGCGGCGATGTGGACCAGGCCGGCGTCAAGGCCATGGTCGCCGCGCGCACCGCGTTTGGCCCCCGCACCCGGGCCTTCTGGGTACCGGTCCCCCTCGACGGGGACGGCCGCGGCGACCTCGCGAGCGCCGCGGCCTCGGTGCGCTCGGCCCAGGTCCTCGCCGCCCTCGTCCTGGCGGCGCGGACGCCGAGCGGGGCAGGGCCTCGTGCAAGTGGCTGAATTGATTGAATATCCAAAAATATTCACGTGGCATGAGGGGGCGCTGAGGGTGGACGGCGTAACCGGCATGGGCGGCAGGGGGCCGCTCACCAGCCAGGAGAATCGCCATGAAGCCGACCACCAACCTCTTCTTTCCCGTGCCGTCCGTCCGCCGCGCCCTGCGCCTCACCGCAGCCCTCGCGGCCCTCGGCGGCGCCAGCGCGTGCGTGCCCCAGTCATCGTCCGACGACCCCGACTCTCCGCGCTACGAGGCGCCCTGGGTCGCGCTGTCCCTCGACGATGTGAGCCTCTCGGGGGAGGTGTTCCGCCCGGGCGACGAGCTGCGGGCCACCGCGACCGTACGGATCGATGACGCCAACTGCCGCGACTGCGTCGTGCGCGCCGTGGCCGTGCTGACGGGTCCGGGGGTCGAGACGGGGTTCGACTGCTTCGGTCGCGGCCGGCCGGCCGACGGTGGCTTCAGCGGCGCCTTCTCGTTCCGCCTGCCCGAGACCCCGGGCTCCTACACCCTGCAGATCGGCGCGGGCCTCGGGAGTACCTGCGAGGCCGTCCTCCAGGCGGGCCAGCTGCTGCAGGAGACCCGCATCATGGTCGATGACGGGTCCGGCGGGGGCGGGGGCGCTGGCGGGGGCGGTGGTGGGGGCGGCGGCGGGGACGGGATCAACCACGGCCCCCGGATCGTCCAAATCCCCCAGACCGTGCCGACCTATGCCACGGGGTGTGACACCCGCCTCAGCGTCGTTGCCCGCGATGACGACGGCGACCCGCTGGAGGTGACGTGGTCGGGGCCGGGGACCGCCGACGGTCGGGACTTCGTCCTGCCCGGGGGTGGGCGGCGCAGGGAGTCGGTGTCGGTGCAGGTCAGCGACGGCCGGGGCGGATCGGCGGCGCGGGATCTGGAGATCGCCGTCGACCCGTGCATCCTCCCGAGCGGCGCCTGGGTGAGCCCCGATGGGGAGCGGGCGTACATCCTGCTGGACGACCTCCTCACGTTTGACGAGGCCCGCGAGCGCGCGGCCCGGATGGGGGGCGGCCTGGCCGTGTTCCCGGATGCGGGGGAGACCGAGGCGGTCTGGGAGGCCTTCGGGCGGCCTGAAGCCTGGGTGGGCCTGTGGTCCCCGTCGAACGACGGGTCGTTCCAGAGCGTGCTGGTTGAGAGAATGCCCGCACAGTCGTGGTGCCCCGGCGAGCCCAACAACCGGGGGGGCAACGAGACGGCGGTGCAGATCTGGGAGACCGGCTGCCTCAACGACACGGCCCGCGACGGCCGCCTGAAGGCCCTGGTGCAGTTCAGGCTCCCCTCGGCGCACAACGATGTGGGCGCCGGGGGGGACTCGACCCTGTCCGCTGCCGCAGAGAACCGCTTCCGATGGCGCACTCTTCTGCTGAGTGCGCCCCGGCGCGTGACGCTGGAGGTCGAGGAGGCCGGTGGCGGCTGCACCGACAGCGACCCCACGCTCACCTTGTACTTCGCTGGGGTCGCCATCTACCAGAACGACGACTTCGACGGCACGCGGTGCTCGCGGATCGAGGCCGAGTTGCCGCCCGGGGTCTACGAAGTCAAGGTGATGGGCTTCGAAGGGCAGGCCATGGGCGAGATGGTGCTGCACACGACGATCGAGTAGACCCACGGGCGCGGACGTGGGCTTGCCGCGTCCACGCCCATCGTGGTGCACTGGGGGCACGGTGTTCACGATGAGCGTGGAGAAAGTTCAATGATCATGCGTTGTCTGGTGGCCGGTCTGGCCCTGTTCGCCCTGTGCGCCTGCGACGACGATGACGGTGGCGGCGGCGGCGGCTCCTTCAACAGCGGGGTCGATGGCACCAAGAAGGTCAGCGACCTCACGGACGAGGAGGCCAACGCCATCTGCCGGGCGTCCAGCGCCTACGGCGAGAGCCTCATCAGCCGGCGCCAGGCCTGCGTGGTGGCCTCGCTGCTGTTCTCGGAGGACTCGGCGTCCTGCAACCAGTTCGCCCAGGCCTGCGAGCAGGCTCCGCCGGAGCCCGATGAGGACGACGAGGACTGCCAGGACGGCGTGCCTCCCCAGCTGCGCGACTGTGACGCGACCGTCGCCGACATGGAGGCCTGCCAGATCGGCATCGCCCAGGCGCTGGTCGCCTCCATCAAGGGCCTCAGCTGCAGCCAGGCGGGCACCGCCGCCGCCGAGGAGCAGGCGAGCTCCATCTTTTCCTCCCCGGATCCGGCCAGCGTGCCGGCCTGCGAGACCGTGCGGACGGAGTGCCCCGGCGCCTTCGGCGGCTCCGATGGCACCGACGCGGGCGTCGGCGGCGGTGGCTCGGACGGCATCGACAGCGCCGACGCCGGGGCGGGCTGAGGTTCCCCGCCGGTCGTCGTGGTGCAGCGACGGTGGTTCCGTCGACCGACGCCCAGGTAGCGGCGTCGCTCCCCGCGCCCGACAGGCGCCAGCGACGCGCGAGCCCGCTGCGGGACGCCGACCTGCCGAGCGCCGGTGAACCGCGTCACCTGCGACATCGCCGGCGCCGGGACCGGACGCCTCTGCTGGCCCACGAGCGCCAACCGCCCACCCCTGGCTACCGGTGCGGCGCGGCCGCCGCCTCGTAATGAATCGTGTGGTTTTCATGGTGTTGCAGGTGGCTCGCGGCGCTGACCGTAAGAGACATCTGTGCTGCGTCCGGTGAGGCCGAACACAGCACGGAGACGACGATGCGCTACGCGGTGGCGGTCCTGGTGGCCCTGGGTCTGGTGGGGTGCGACGTCGAAGGCGGAGGACGCGCCGGGCAGCGCTCGGCGGCCGGTGAGGACGCGGGCTCGGCGCCGGCAACTTCGACGATGGCTACGGCGGCGGGGCCGGCGGCATGGGTGGCGGGGGTGGCTACGGCGGCGCCGGTGGCGGTGCGGGCGGCGCCGGTGGCGGCGGAGGCTACGGCGGCGCGGGCGGCGCCGGCGGCTGAAATTGGCGCGGGTGGCGCAGGGGCGCTGGGAGCCCTCCCGTGGACAGCCGCCCCCGGCGGATCCCGCCGCGGGCGCCTGCGTCGATGCGGGCCCCACCACGCTCTACCTCTCGGCGGACGACTCCAACTCCCAGGCCTCCCCCGTCCTCGTGCGGGCCCTCATCGAGGCCGGTCGCCTGGTGCCCCGGAGGTGGTGCGCACCTACAGCAGTTCCTCAACCAAGGCCAGCTTCCGGTTCGAGGCCCCCGCGGAGGGCCTGGCGTTCGCCCCGAGCTGCGGCCTGGCGTCGAGCCCGGCCAGTACCCGCCTGATCCTCGAGTCCGCTCCCCCGACATGGCAGCGCGGGCCGAGGCCCGGCCCTCAACGTCGTCCTGCTGCTCGACAGCTCCGGCTCCATGGCGGGCCCCCCGATCACGCCCTGCGCGCGCTGGCGTGGCAGCCCTGCTGGCCGAGCTCGGCCCCGGGGATCGCGTCAGCGTGGTGCAGATCCGCCGCGCCGGCCGTGCTGGCCGACGGCCTGCGGGCCGACCAGATCGTCGACCTCTTCGACGCCCTGGTGCCCAACGGGTCACGGACCTGGATGCCGGCCTGCGCCTCGCCACGCCCGCGCCGCCGACCACGCCCGCCCCGACCGCATGAGCCGCGTCGTCCTCTTCAGGGGGCGCCAACGCCGGCCAGACGAGCCGGGCCCTCATCGCCGAGCACGCCGGCGACGCCCGGGCCGAGGGCATCTACCTGATGGGCGTCGGGCTGGGCGAGGGCTTCGACGACAGCTTGATGGACGCCGTGACCGACCTGGGGAAGGGGGCCTACGTCTTCGTGGACGGCCCCGCCGAGGCCGAGCGCGTCTTCCACGAGCAGTTCGTGCAGGTCATGGAGCTGGCCGCGCTGGACGTGCAGGTCGCGCTCACCCTGCCGGCGCGCTGGCGGCTCGTCGCCTTCCACGGCGAGGAGGTCTCGACGAACCCGGCCGAGGTCACCCCCCAGAACCTCGCCCCGGCCGACCAGATGGTGATCAGCCAGGTGATCGGGACGTGCGCGCCCGACGAGGTCACGGGCGCGGAGGTCTTCACCGCACGCATCGCCTGGACGGACGCTCGGACGGGGGAGCGGCAGAGCGCCGAGCAGCAGCTCACGCTCGCGGAGCTGCTGGCCGCCCCGGCCGAGAACCTGGACAAGGTGACCGCGCTGGTGGCCTTCGCGGAGGGCTTGCAGGCGCTCTGGGATCTGCGCCAGGGGGCGCTGCCGCGGACGGTGGACGCCGCCTGTGCGGCCCTCGACGCCGCGCTGACGCTGGACGACCCGGAGGTGCAGGCTGCCCGCGCCCTGGCGGCCGCCTACTGCCCCACGGTGCGCGACGGCGAGCAGCACCGCGGCGCCTGCGACTGCGGGGGCCAGCCCGACTTCGCGCAGGCCCTCGGCGTCTGTGACGGCGCCGAGGCCCGCTCCGAGGCGCGCTCGGGCATCGACTTCGGGCCGCTGACGTCGCTGGGCGAGTCGGCCGCGACCCGCCCCCGCGAGGGGTGCCGCATGGCCGCCCTCACGACGGGGGCCCTGCACGAGACGGCGACCGTGCCCGGCGCTGGGACCGGCTGCGACTTCACTGACCCCGTCCCCGCCTTCACCGGCAACCGCCGGGGGCAGCGCGACGGGGCAGAAATCTGCGACCTGAAGCAGGTGAGCGTCACCCTGACCGCGCCCGCCGACGCCCAGAGCTTCTCCTTCGATTTCTGGTTCTTTTCCGCGGAGTTCCCCGAGTTCATCGGCAGCGAGTACAACGACACCTTCTATGCCATCCTGGAGGCCCCGAGCACGCACGGCGGGGCGCCTACCAACATCAGCTTCGACGCGGCGGGCCGCCAGATCGAGATCAACAACGACTACTTCGCGAGCCCGTACCACCCGTGCGGCGAGGCGGGCACCGGGTTTGCCCGCGGCGGCTCCACGTGCTGGCTGCGCACCAGCTGGCCCATCGAGCCCGGCGAGACCTTCACGCTCACCTTCTCCATCCACGACGAGGGTGACGCCGCCTACTCGTCCACCGTCCTGCTGGACAACCTGCGGTTCCACCCGTACCCGGCCGTGGGCATGACCGACCCGCTGAACTGACGGCGACTTGAAGCGCGGCGGCCGTCCCACTACCTTCCCGGCGCCATGGCCTTCGAGTTGACCATCGGCGACGTGCGCGTCGCCCCCGCCACCGTCCTGGCCCCCATGGAGGGGATCACGGATCGCGAGTTTCGCATGCTCATCCGCGGGATGGGCGGCGTGGGGCTCACCGTCACCGAGTTCATCTCCAGCGATCAGCTCGACAAGAAGGTGAAGCGGGCCTGGGCGATGGCGGAGCTCGACCCGGCCGAACATCCCGTTTCCATTCAGATTTATGGTCGGGAGCCCGAGGCGATGGCCCGGGCGGCGGCGGGCTGCGAGGAGCTGGGGGCCGACATCGTCGACCTCAACTTCGGCTGCCCGAGCAAGCGGGTGACGTGCGGCCTGAGCGGCTCGGCGCTCATGCGCGAGCCGGCGCTCGCCCGGCGCATGTTCGCCGCGGTGCGGGCGGCCATCTCGGTGCCCATGACCGTGAAGATGCGGCTCGGCTGGGACCACGACTCCCTCACCGCCCCCGAGATCGCCCGCATCGCCGAGGGCGAGGGGGCCAGCCTGGTCACCGTCCACGGGCGCACCCGCATGCAGCTCTACAAGGGCGTCGCCGACTGGCGGGCGGTGCGGGCGGTGAAGGACGCCGTCTCGGTCCCGGTGCTGGTCAACGGCGACATCCTCACCGTGGACGACGCGGGGCGGGCGCTCGCCGAGTCGGGCGCCGACGGCGTGATGGTGGGCCGCGGCACCATGCGCGACCCCTGGATTCTGCGGAAGATCGCCGACCACATGGCCGGGCGCACGCCGTACGAGCCCCCGCTCGACGACCGCCGGGCCTGCCTGCTGCGCTACTTCGATCTGCTGCGCGACGCCTCGCGCACCGACCACATCGCCATCGGCCGCATGAAGAAGGTGACCGGGTACTTCACCCGCGGCCTGCCCTTCGGCGACGAAGTGCGCCAGGCCATCTTCCACAGCCACGAGGTCGAGCCGATCTACACCGCGGTCCACGCCTACTTCGATCGGCTGGCGGCCGAGGCCATCGAGGACGGCTTCAGCCAGGTGCACGACCTCGAGATCGCCCCCTTCGAGCCGGGCCAGCGACGGCGGTGATCATGAGCGATCTCGGCTGGTTGCAGGCGCTCATCGCCCGCGAGGGCGCGGTGGCCGGCAGCGTGCACCGTCGGATCCGAGACCAGCTCGAGGCGACGGCCTTCGTGGGCATCCCGCCGCCGGTCCAGGCGGTGACGGCGACCATCCCCTGCGGCAAGGGCATGGCCGGCCTCGCCTGGCAGCGCGGCGTCCCCGTCTCGACCTGCAACCTGGCGACAGATCCCACCGACGACATCCGCCCGGGCGCCCGCACCGTCGCTGCGCGGGCGGCCGTTGCGCTGCCCGTCTTCGACGCCGCGGGCGAGGTGCGCGCGGTGGTCGGCCTGGCCTTCGCCAGCGACGCTCCCCTCGACGAAGCCGCCCTCCAGGCCGCCGCGGCCGACCTGCCCGCGCGCTGACGGGCCTCCAGGCCGGGCGATCCGGCGACCGGTTGCGTCCCTCCATCGGGAGAGAAGAGCTGCAAAAACAAGGTGTTGTGCAAGCAACGGCCGAGGCCGGTCGTTGCCGCTTGACCCGTACGCCGCCGGCCGGCATATCATCTGTCCATGTGGCAGACTGTATGCCACAAACGATGCCCGGTCCGGGCCCTGGAAAGCGAGACGCCATGAAGTCACTCTCCCTGTTCGCCCTGCTCCTCCTCGCCGCCCCCGTCACCGCCCAGGCCACGGGCTGCGGCAAGACCGCGACGGTCGCGGCGGATATCTGGGTCGCGCTGCAGCCGGCCTGTGATGCGCTGGTCGCGGCGGCCGCCGGGCAGGCTGGCGTCTGCAAGGGGGTCACGCTGGCCGTGGCGACGTGGAACGATCTGGCCAACAACAACTGGGCGACCATCGGGCCCCGCGTTCTCACGACCGCCTGGCAGTCGGGGACCATCTTCGGCACGACCAGCCGGCTCTTCATCACCGACGGGACGGGCACCGGGACGCCGGCCAAGGTGAAGATCAAGAAGACCAGCGGGAAGGGCAAGGCGGGCTTCGCCGTGTGCCGCAGCCCCCAGAACGCGCCCACCGAGAAGCTGGCCGATCTGGAGTTCGCGGAGGGGGACGCCAACATCGGCGAGGTGCAGACGGTGGAGGTCAAGGCCGCGAAGCAGCACGTGATCTCCATCTTCATCGACGGCAAGTCCGCGGTGAAGAACTTCGGCTACGAAGTCCAGATCGAGTACTGACCCACCCGGACGGTACCCGGGCCCGGCCCTTGACCGGCCCGGGACCATGGGGCATACCACCGACCATGGCGACCGGCAGGCCATCACTGCGCGCGGAGCAGGCCGAGGCCGTCCGCAACCGCCTCTTCGAGGCGGCCCTCGAGCTTATCGAGGCCGGCCAGGAGCCTACCCTCCGGGCCGTCGCCGCCCAGGCGCGGGTAGGGGAGCGCACGCTCTACCGCTACTTCCCGTCCCGCGACGACTTCCGTGACGCGCTGGGCCAGCGGTTCCACGGCCGCGCCGGCATCCCGCTCTGCGAGGACGCCGCGGGGCTCGAGGGCTACGCGCGCGAGCTCTTCGCCACCTTCGAGGCCAACAGCAAGCTGGTGCGGGGGCTCGTGCACGCCCCGTGGGCGGTGGCCGATCTGCAGCTCACCCGCCGGCGCCGCCTCGAGCAGGTCACGGCGCTGCTGGCGCGGGCCTGGCCCGACGCGCCCGCGGCTGCCTGCGAGGCCGCCGCCGCCAGCCTGCGCACCGTGCTCTCCGGCGCTGGCTGGTGCCACCTGCGCGACTGCGGCTTCTCGGCGGACGAAGCGCTGCACCACGCCCTCTGGCTGGTCCGCACGATCCTCGATCGGCTGGCCAGTCCCGGCGCCGGGCTGGGCTGAGGCCCCGATCAAGCGCTGAACTCGGCGACCATCGGCGCGGCCGGTCGGCCCGGAAGCCCGCCAACGATGCGCGTTGACACCCGATGACGCCGGCGCGGACGATGGGGCCAGGCCCGAGGTGGGAGGTCGGCGCGTGTTTGTCGGGGGAATGGGCGCGGTAGCCTACGGCCTGTGCTCGGCGGCCGTCGCGATCGCTTGCGTGGCCGGCTTCATCCGGGGCCGGCGGTGGATGCGGCTCTGCATCTACGTCGCCTCCGGCGCGGCCATGCTGGCGCTCATGCCCGTGTTGACCGACCTCGAGGGCCCGGGCGTCGTGCACAACGCCACGCTGGCCTTCCTGGGCTTCAGCCTGCCGGGCGTCCTCGGGGTCGAGATCGTCGCCCGCTGGCTGCCCCGGCTTCGCTGATCGGCGCTCCTACTTTCGGGCGCTGAAGATCTCGCGGGCGATGATCATGCGCTGGATCTGGCTGGTGCCCTCATAGATCTGGAAGATCTTGGAGTCGCGCAGCAGCTTCTCGACGGGGTACTCGGTGTTGAAGCCGTTGCCGCCGAAGACCTGCACGGCGTCGCTGGCGACGCGGTGAGCCATGTCGGCGGCGAAGCACTTGGCCATGCTGGCGTAGAGGGTGTTGCGGCGGCCCTGGTCGATGGTCCAGGCGGCCTTCCAGACGAGCAGGCGGGCGGCCTCGATGTCGCGGGCCATGTCGGCGATCATGAAGGCGACGGCCTGGTGGGCGGCGATGGGCTTGCCGAACGTCTTGCGGACGCCGGCGTACTCCAGCGCGTGCTCGTAGGCGGCGCGGGCGAGGCCGACGGCGCTGGAGGCGACGAGGGGCCGGGTGTGGTCGAAGGCCCGCATGGCGAGGAACCAGCCCTCGCCCTCTTCGCCCAGGCGGTTCTCGACGGGGACCTCGACGTTCTCGAACGTGATGCCGCGGGTGTCGGAGGCCCGCTGGCCCATGTTCCACTCTTTGCGGCCGACCTGGACGCCCGGGGTGTTCGCGTCGACGATGAACCCGGTCATGCCGTGGTGGCCCTTGTCGGGGTCGGTCTTCGCCAGGACGAAGAACCAGTCGGCCTTGCCGGCGTTGGTGATCCACATCTTCTCGCCGTTGATGACGTAGACGTCGCCCCGGCGCTCGGCGCGGGTCTTGAGGCTGGCGACGTCGCTGCCGGCGTTGGGCTCGGTGACGCCGTAGGCGCAGAGGAGCGGGGCGTCCATCATGCGGCCCAGGTACTTCTTCTTCTGGGCCTCGCTGCCACCCACGATGACCGGCGCCTGCGCCAGGGTGTTGGCCTCGATCATGGTCGAGATGCCGGTGCAGCCCCAGGCGTTCTCCTCGCCGATGAGGGCGCCGTCGAAGCAGCCCAGCCCCAGTCCGCCGTAGCTCTCGGGGATGTGGGTGTTCACGAGGCCCCGCTCCCAGGCCGCCCGGAACACGGCCATGGGGAACTCGCCGGTGCGGTCGTGCTCGGCGGCCACCGGGCGCACGACATTGAGGGCGAAATCATGAGCCATTTCGCGAAGTTGCTGCTGCTCGGTGCTGAGGGTGAAGTCGACCATGGGGGCTCCGGGGCAGGGGCGGGCACGAGGCGCGCGGTTCGGGGCGAGACGGTACCGGATGTCGTCCACGTTGTCTCGCGTGGGGGTGTCCTGTCACGCTGGGCCCGGGAGGTGGCGGCATGCATCGAGGGCTCCTGCTGGGCGCGCTCGCGCTGGTGGGCTGCGTCGAGGCGGATGGGCTGGAGGAGGGGTTGCTGGGCCGGGTGGAGCGGCTGGCGGACGCGGCGCGTCCGGGCGGCCAGGCCTCGAAGGACGCGGCGCCGCCCGATCGCCCGCGCGATGGCTGGGTGCGGCGCGATCGGGGGATCGTCGATCCGCCGGCGCCCGACGCGGAGGCCCCGGATCCACCCGACGCCCAGGTGTGCCGGGACGGGGATGGGGACGGTCGCGGGCCCGGCTGCGCGGCCGGCCTCGACTGCGATGATCGGGATCCGCAAGTGCACGAGGGCGCCGTCGAGCGGTGCAACGACGCCGACGACGACTGCGACGGCCAGACCGACGAGGGGCCGCGGACTGCTGCGAGCCGGGGACGTCGCGGCCCTGCGGGGTGGACGTGGGCCAGTGCACCGCGGGCGAGCAGTTCTGCACCGTGGATCTGATGTGGAGCCGCTGCTCGGGCGATGGCCCGGGGGTGGAGACCTGCGACGGCCGGGACGAGGACTGTGACGGCGCGGTGGACGAGGGGCTGGCCACCGAGGGCCTCTGCGTCGTGGGCACCGGGGCGTGCCAGGCCCAGGGCGAGCGCGCCTGCGTCGGGGGCGTCGTGCGGTGCACCGCGTCCCCGGGGCAGCCGGGGGTGGAGGTCTGCGAGGGCGCCGTGGACGAGGACTGCGATGGCAGCGTCGACGAGGGTCTGCGAAACGCCTGCGGCCAGTGCGGCGCGCTGGTCGAGACCTGCGACGGCCAGGACGAGGACTGCGACGGGCAGGTGGACGAGGGGAGCTGCCACGTCTACGTGCTGAGCGAGGCGGGCACCTGGACCACGCCGCCTGGCGCCAGCGGCGGGCCCCTGGCCGGCGGCCCGGTCGATGCGGCGGCGGCGATGTTCCTCGATGGGCCCCAGGTCTGGGCCTTCCAGGGCGACCTGATCTGGATCTACCACCCCGACCAGGATCGCTGGGACGACCCCGTGCCGCTGCGCGTCCTCCAGGGGCAGAACGGCCCTGTGGACACGGCCGACGCCATCCCCGTGTGGTGGGCGCGGCGCTTCGATCCGGGGGCGACGGCCGCGACGCTGACCCTCACCCGCCAGTGGGCGTACGAGATCATGGAGGTGCGCTGGGATCCGCCCCGCGGCACGGTCATCCAGGCCGGCCAGCTCGCGGCGGCCTGGCAGGACGATCCCCGGGCCCCCCCGAGCTGGCCCACCGTGTCGTCCACCGACCTGCGCAACGGCGCCGGGCGCTGGCCGGGCAGCCCGGCCGACCAGTGCGGGGCGGCGGCGCAGCAGCTCGGGCCGCTCCAGGCCAACCTGGTGGGCGAACGTCTCTACGTCTTCGATGCGGGCTACTGCCAGGCCTTCCTGCCGTCGTTCCGGGCCGCCGCCTGGCCGGGCTTTCGGCTGCCCGGCGCCCCGGATCCCGCCCGCATCACGGCCTGGGCCCATGTGGAGCCGGAGGCGGGGGGCGGCTACGACGTCCTCTTCGTGCGCTGACCGCCGCTCTGACTTGCCCCCACGGGGCGGTTCGCGTTGACTGCGGCCATGAGCACTCCCAACGACTGGTCGGCGGAGACCCGCCGGACGCTGCGGTTCTGGGGCGTGGCCGAGGCCCTGCACGGGGGGCTGCTGGCCGCCGCCGTGCTGGGGTTCGTGCCCTGGAAGACCGTCTGGATCAACCTCGCGCTGGTGGCCTACGCCGGGCTGCACGTCGTGGCCGGGGCGGGCCTGCTGCTGCGGCGGCGCTGGGGCTGGCGGCTCGGCATCGTGGCGGGCCTCCTGGGCCTGGTCCTGATGGTCGTCGTGACGTCGGGGCTGGTGGCGTCCTGGGCCTATCTGCATGCAATCTATGGAGATTTCGGGTTGGGGGCGTCGGTGGGGGCGCTCATCTTCGCCAGCCTCGCGCTGCAGGTGCTGGGGCTCGTCCCGGGCCTGCTGCTGCGGGCCCTGCTGCGCGAGGCGGTCCGCGGGGATCTCGGCGGCGGGCGTGGGGTCATCCGGGCGGCGCTGGGGCTGCTGGTCCTGCCGGTGGTGGTGGGGTTCATGGTCCACTGCCTGGCCGCCATGCCGACGCTCGAGCCCGTCTCGCCGGAGGGGCGGTCCCAGGCCATCGCCCACCTGCGGGCAGCCCTGCGGGGCGAAGCCCGGCCCGCGACCCCCGCGCTGGTGGGGGTGCCGGTGGGCGCGGCGCCGGTGTGGGTGACGCTCTACCGGGGGGGCGAGCCGGCGGCCCGGGTGCAGGGGGCGGGGGCCGACCTGGCCGAGGCCATCGCCCACGCGGCCGATGCGCTGGCGTCCCACCCGAAGAACCACGGCCGCCGGATCACCGATGGCCGCCTGAAGGTGGATCGCGTCACGGGCTTCGTCCGCGTGCCGGGCGACCACCCCGTGCTGGTGGCGCTGTCGGTCAACCCGGGCGTCGAGGGGCTGCGTCGCCACGATGGCGAGACGGAGCGCCTGCTGCTGCCGGACGACCTGGTGAAGCGCCAGGCCTTCGGCGTGGCGCCGCTGGTGCCCGGCATCCAGGAGATGCGCCTGGGGCTGGACGCGGTGTCGGTGCTCAACCGGCTGGGGCTGCGCCATGGCGCGCTGGAGCGCGTGCGCACCGAGGCGTTCGTGGAGTGGCAGGGCGCGGCGCTGCCCGTCGGCCGCAGCAACACGCCGGCCCCGGGCGAGGGCAAGGCGGCCTGGCGCACGGCCGCCATCGAGGGCGGCGACTTCATCCTCCGGCAGATCATGGAGGACGGGCGCTTCCACTATCAGTACTACCCCCTCACCGATGGCCACCCCGCCTGGAACCCCCGCAGCTACAGCCTGCCGCGCCACGCGGGGACGGTGTATGCGCTGGCCCTGCTGCACGGCGCGACGGGGGAGGCCCGCTTCAAGGACGGCGCCGAGCGCGGCATCGCCTGGCTCAACGGGCGGATGCCGGCGAGCTGCGGAGGCCCCGACCAGACCTGCGTTGAGCTCGGGGGCAAGGCGGACCTGGGCTCGGCGGCCCTGACCATGGTGGGGATGCTGGAGTACCAGCGCCAGACCGGCGACGCGCGCTACGCGCCCACGCTGCGGCGTCTGGGGGCCTTCGTGATCGGCCTGCAGCGGCCCGACGGCGACTTCCACCACGTCTACGATGTCCGCACCCAGGCGCCCATCCCTGCGGAACGCAAGATGTTCTACTCCGAGGAGGCCGCCCTGGCCCTGGTGATGGCCCATGAGGTGCTGGGTGAGGACCGCTGGCTCGAGGCCGCACGGCGCGCCCTCGACTTCCTGACCGGGCCCAAGTACGAGGGCTACTTCCTGGGCCGGTTCATCTACGGCGCCGATCACTGGACCTGCATCGCGGCCGAGGAGGCCTGGCCGCGCCTCAAGTCCCCGCAGTATCTCGACTTCTGCCAGGGCTACGCCCGGTTCATCGAGCGCATGCAGTACCACCCCGGCTTCTGGGACAACACCGACTTCGAGGGCCACTACGGCTTCAGCGCCCTGCTCATCCCCCAGGCGCCGGCGGCGGCGGGCTTCACGGAGGCCATCGTCTCCACCTGGGAGCTGTCGAAGCACCACGGCCGCGAAGACCCCCGGCTGGAGCGGCAGATGGCCCTCGCGCTGGACGCCCTGGCCCGGGATCAGGTGCGCGAGGAGAACAGCTGGCTGATGCCCGATCCGGCGGCCGCGCGAGGGGGCATCCGCCGCTCGCTCGTCGAGCAGGAGGTCCGCATCGACTTCACCCAGCACGCGGTGGCGGCGTTGATCCGGGGGGCTCTGGCCGCCGGGGGCTGACGGACCCGAAAAGTCAGCCCCGGGAATCACCTTGCGATTCAAGCGGATGCGCAACGGGGCGGGGTAGGACTTGCGTTTCGGGCCAAAAACGGCTTTATCCCCCCCCTGAATCGGAAGGCGATGCGAGCGAGGGTCATGGGCGTTCACGTGATCAGGCGAGGGCTCGACCTGCCCATCGATGGGGCACCGGCCTCGACCATCGACGCAGGCGCTGCCGTCTCGCGGGTGGCCGTGGTCGCAGCCGACTACCCCTTCATGAAGCCGCGAATGGCCGTCAGCGTGGGCGACACCGTCACGCGCGGTCAGCTCCTCTTCGATGACCGCAAGAGCGAGGGGGTCCGGTTCACGGCCCCCGGCGCCGGCACCGTGGTGGCGATCCACCGCGGCGACCGCCGCGCGCTGCGCTCCGTGGTCATCGAGCTGAGCGCCGGCGAGAAGGCGGGGCGGCCGGCGGACGGCGAGAACCCGAAGTTTTCCAGCTTCACCGGCAAGCACCCCCGCGATCTGACCGCGGAGCAGGTGCGCGCACTGCTGGCGGAGTCGGGGCTGTGGACGGCGCTGCGACAGCGGCCCTTTGGCCGGGTCCCCCCGACCACCGAGACGCCCCGGTCCATCTTCGTCAACGCGATGGACTCCAACCCCCTCGCGGCCGACCCGGCGGTCGTCCTCAAGGGCCAGGAAGAGGACCTCAAGCGCGGCCTGCACGCCGTGGCGAAGCTCACCGACGGCAAGGTCTGGTTCGTCCGGGCCGCCGGTGCCGCCATCGAGCCCGGGGATGCGCCCCGGGTGCAGGTGGAGGAGTTCCGCGGCAAGCACCCGGCCGGCCTGGTGGGCACGCACATCCACATGCTCGACCCGGTGGGGCGCGAGCGGACGGTGTGGCACCTCGACTATCAGGACGTCGCGGCCATCGGCCGGCTCTTCGCGGGGGGCACGCTGCCGGTGGAGCGCGTCATCGCCCTGGGCGGCCCGAACGCGAAGCGGCCCCGGCTGCTGCGGACGCGCCTCGGCGCCGAGCTGGGGACGCTGGTGGCCGGCGAGCTGACCGATGGCGAGATCCGGGTCATCTCGGGCTCGGTGCTGCATGGTCGCGCGGCGCAGGACGACGTCGAGGGCTTCCTCGGCCGCTACCACCTCCAGGTCAGCGCCCTGCGCGAGGGCCGCGAGCGGGTGTTCCTGGGCTGGCTGCGCCCTGGCATGGACAAGTTCTCGGTGGTCAGGGCCTTCACGGCCGGGCTGATGGGCAAGAAGCGGGGCTTCCCCTTCAGCACCACCACCCACGGCTCGCTGCGGGCCATGGTCCCCATCGGCATGTTCGAGAAGGTCATGCCCCTCGACATCCTGCCCACCTTCCTGCTGCGCGCCCTGGCGGTCGATGACCTCGACCGGGCCGAGGCGCTCGGCGCGCTGGAGCTGGATGAAGAGGACCTGGCCCTCTGCTGCTTCGTGGATCCCTGCAAGGAGGACCACGCGGCGGCGCTGCGTCGCAACCTCACCACGATCTGGAAGGAGGGCTGATTGAAGCTCCTCCGCGATTTCCTGGATAGCAAGGCGCACCTCTTCCACAAGGGCGGGAAGCTCGAGAAGTTCCACGCCCTCTACGAGGCGCCTGACACCATCCTCTTCACCCCGGGCGAGGTGACGAAGGGCTACACCCACGTGCGTGATGCGCTGGATCTCAAGCGCATGATGATCACGGTGGTCGTGGCCCTGCTGCCCTGCGTGCTCTGGGCCATGTACAACACGGGCCTGCAGGCCAACGGCGCCATCGCCGCCGGCCACGCGCTCCCCATCGACAACTGGCAGACCGCGCTCTACCAGTGGATGGGCCTGGCCTTCGACCCCAGCAGCATCACCGCCTGCTTCGTGCATGGCGCGCTGTACTTCCTGCCGGTGTGGGCCATGACGTTCATCGTCGGCGGCCACATCGAGCTGGGCTCCGCCATCATCCGCGGCCACGAGGTCAACGAGGGCTTCCTGGTCACCGGCTTCCTCTTCCCGCTGATCCTGCCCCCCACCATCCCGCTGTGGCAGGTGGCCATCGGCATCGCCTTCGGCGTGATCATCGGCAAGGAGGTCTTCGGCGGCACGGGCATGAACGTGCTCAACGTGGCCCTCACCGCGCGCGCCTTCCTGTTCTTCGCCTACCCGGCGCAGATCTCGGGCGACAAGGTCTGGATCGCGGCCGAGATGGTGGACGGCCACAGCGGCGCCACCTGGCTGGCCAACGCCGCCGCGGGCGGGCAGGCCGACGCCTTCAACGGCGATCTGTGGTGGAACGCCTTCTATGGCTTCGTGCCTGGCTCCATGGGGGAGACCTCAGCGCTCGCCTGCTTGCTGGGCGCCGCCGTCCTCATCGCCACCCAGATCGGGTCGTGGCGGACGATGTTCGGCGTCGCGGTGGGCACGGCGGCCTTCGGCTTCCTCTTCAACGCCGTCGGCAGCGAGACGAACGCCATGTTCTCGATGCCCTGGTACTTCCACTTCGTGATCGGCGGCTGGATGTTCGGGACGGTCTTCATGGCCACCGACCCCGTCACCTCGGCGTTCACCGACCGCGGCAAGCTGATCTACGGCTTCGGCATCGGGGCCATGGTGGTGCTGGTCCGCGTGGTCAACCCCGCGTACCCCGAGGGGATGATGCTGGCCATCCTCTTCATGAACATGTTCGCGCCGTTCGTGGACCACTTCTTCGTCCAGGCGAACATCAAGCGCCGGCAGCGGAGGCTCGCAACCAGTGGGACGTGACTGGAAGTACATCGTGGGCTTCGCCACCGTCGTCTGCCTGGTCTGCTCGGTGGTGGTCGCCGGCTCGGCCGTCGGGCTGCGTGAGGTCCAGGAGACCAACAAGGTCCTCGATCGGCAGAAGAAGGTCCTCATCGTGGCCGGCCTGATGGCGGAGAACGCCCAGGTCAGCGCCGACGAGGTCCAGCGGCTGTTCAAGGAGAACGTGCGGCCCCGCGTGGTGGACCTCGCCACCGGCCAGTACGACGAGCAGACCGATCCGGCCGGCTTCGATCAGCAGAAGGCCTTGAAGGATCCCAACGCCAGCCACAAGGCGGAGTCGCCCGAGGCGAAGGCGGCGGGCATCCAGCGCCTGCCCAACAAGGCGCTGGTCTACGAGATCATCTCGGGCAAGGACATCGAGATGGTCATCCTGCCCATCGAGGGCAAGGGGCTGTGGTCGACGCTCTACGGCTACCTGGCCGTGGGCCGCGACGGGAACACCATCCGGGGTATCACGTTCTACCAGCACGGCGAGACGCCGGGTCTGGGCGGTGAGGTGGACAACCCCAAGTGGAAGGCCCTCTGGCCCGGCCGCAAGGCCTATGATGCCCAGGGCCACGCGGCCATCGGCGTCATCAAGGGCCAGGCCCCGGGCGCCGCGGAGGCCCCCCACAAGGTCGATGGCCTCTCGGGCGCGACCATCACCTCGAACGGCGTGACGAAGCTCGTGCGGTTCTGGCTCGGCGAGGGCGGCTTCGGCAAGTTCCTGGCCGGCTTGCGGAAGGGGGAGAAGGCGTGAGCAAGACGCGTGCGGTCCTCCTGGACCCGCTCTTCAACAACAACCCCATCGGCCTGCAGGTGCTGGGCATCTGCTCGGCGCTGGCGGTGACCACCAAGCTGGAGACGTCGGTGGTCATGGCCGCGGCCGTGACCGCGGTGACCGCCTGCTCCAACATGTCCATCGCGTTGATCCGCAACCTGATTCCGCCCAGCATCCGCATCATCGTGCAGCTGACGGTGATCGCCTCGCTGGTCATCGTGGTGGATCAGATCCTCAAGGCCTACATGTTCGAGGTCTCCAAGCAGCTCTCGGTGTTCGTGGGCCTCATCATCACGAACTGCATCGTGATGGGGCGCGCCGAGGCCTACGCCATGCAGAACCCGCCGGTGGCGAGCTTCATCGACGGCATCGGCAACGGGCTGGGCTACAGCCTGGTGCTGCTGTTCGTGGGCTTCTTCCGCGAGCTCTTCGGCAGCGGCAAGCTGATGGGGGTCGAGGTCCTGCCCCTGACCACCGACGGCGGCTGGTACACGCCCAACGGCCTGATGGTGCTCGCCCCGGGCGCCTTCTTCCTGATCGGCGTCTTCATCTGGATCATCCGCACCTGGAAGCCCGAGCAGATCGAGGAGGCCAGCTGAGATGGAGCACTATCTGAGCCTCGCGACGAAGTCGATCTTCGTCGAGAACATGGCGCTGGCGTACTTCCTGGGGATGTGCTCGTTCCTGGCGGTCTCGAAGAAGGTCGAGACGGCCATCGGCCTGGGCGCGGCGGTGACGTTCGTGCTCGCCGTGACGGTGCCCCTCAACAACGTCCTCTACAACTACGTGCTGCGCGAAGGGGCCCTGGCGTGGGCCGGCGACAGCTTCAAGACCGTCGACCTGTCGTTCCTGACGTTCCTGGCGCTCATCGGCACCATCGCCGCCAGCGTCCAGATCGTCGAGATGGCGCTCGACAAATACGCCCCTGCGCTCTACTCCGCGCTGGGCATCTTCCTGCCGCTCATCGCGGTGAACTGCGCGATCCTCGGGGCCTCGCTGTTCATGGTGGAGCGCGACTACAACCTGGCCGAGAGCACCGTCTTCGGCCTGGGGTCGGGCATCGGCTGGGGGCTGGCCATCGTGGCCCTCGCTGCGATCCGCGAGAAGATGCGCTACAGCAACGTGCCCCCCGCGCTGCGCGGGCTGGGCATCACCTTCCTCGTCACCGGGTTGATGGCCATCGGCTTCATGGCCTTCGCCGGCATTCAGCTCTGGGAGGCACCGGTGCAGCTCATCATCTACGGTGTCGTGCTCTTCCTGGCCATCGTGCTCCTGCTGGTCGCGGTCCTGCTGGCCGCCCGCAAGAAGCTCGTCAGCTCGGCGGAGGTCAAGATCATCATCAACGGTGATCGCGACAACCCCCTCAAGGCCCAGGCGGGCAGCACGCTGCTCAACACCCTGTCGGCCCACAAGATCTTCATCCCGTCCGCGTGCGGTGGGAAGGGGTCCTGCGGGGTCTGCAAGGTGGACGTCCACTCGGGCGGCGGCGCGCTGCTGCCCACCGAGGAGGGGCACGTCAGCCGCGGCGAGGCCCGCCACGGCTGCCGCCTGTCCTGCCAGGTGAAGGTCAAGGGCGACATGGAGATCGAGGTCGAGGCCGACGTCTTCTCCGTGCGCAAGTGGGAGTGCACCGTGCGCTCCAACGACAACGTGGCGACGTTCATCAAGGAGCTCGTGCTGGAGCTGCCCGCCGGGGAGGCCGTGCCCTTCCGCGCTGGCGGCTACATCCAGATCGAGTGCCCGCCGCACGTGGCCGCGTACAAGGACTTCGACATCGACCCCGAGTACCGGGAAGACTGGGACAAGTTCAAGATGTGGGACCTCGTGTCCCGGGTCGATGAGGGCGTGGTCCGGGCCTACTCCATGGCCAACTACCCCGAAGAGGCCGGCATCATCATGCTCAACGTCCGCATCGCGACGCCCCCGTGGGATCGCGCCAAGGGCGGCTGGGCGGATGTACCCGCCGGCATCATGTCGAGCTTCATCTTCAACCTGAAGCCGGGCGACAAGGTGATCATCTCCGGGCCCTTCGGCGAGTTCTTCGCCAAGGATACCGACAACGAGATGATCTTCATCGGCGGTGGCGCCGGCATGGCCCCCATGCGGTCGCACATCTTCGATCAGTTCCGCCGCGTGCACACGAAGCGCAAGGTCTCGTTCTGGTACGGCGCCCGCTCCATGCGGGAGGCCTTCTATGTCGACCACTTCGACAAGATCCAGAGCGAAAACGAGAACTTCAAGTGGCACCTGGCGCTGTCGGAGCCGCGCAAGGAGGACAACTGGACGGGGCCGCGCGGCTTCATCCACCAGGTCCTCTTCGAGAACTACCTGAAGAACCACCCCGCGCCGGAAGACTGCGAGTACTACATCTGTGGGCCGCCCATGATGAACGACGCGGTCATCAAGATGCTCTCCGACCTGGGCGTCGAGCCCGAGAACATCCTCTTCGACGACTTCGGTGGCTGATCCCCGGCCCGCGCGGGACCCGGCGTCGCCGCTGGGCCCGCGGCCCTGGCGCCGGTTCCTCCCCCCCGCCCTCTTCTTGCTGCTCATCGTCGCGGGCTGGCTCTGGCGCCAGCCGCCGGCCCGGGTGCTGAGCACCTTCCGGGGTCAGGCCCAGGGCACCACCTGGGTGGTCAAGCTCGTCACGCCGGCGCCGCTGACCGGCGATCAGAACGTCGCCGCGGGCCGCCTCATCGAGCGGGAGATCCAGGCGGTGGACGTGGCCATGTCCACGTGGCGCGCCGACTCCGAGATCTCGAGGTTCAACGCCCTCCAGGCCACCACGCCCTTCCCCGCGTCGGCGGCGTTCCGGGAGGTGGTGGCCCTGGCCGAGCAGGTCAGCCAGGCGTCGGGCGGCGTCTTCGATGTCACCGTCGGGCCGCTGGTGGAGGCCTGGGGCTTCGGCCCGGACGGCGTGCGCAAGGTGCCCGACGACGCGACCCTGGCGGCGCTGCGCGGGCGGGTGGGCCATGGCCTGCTGCATGTGCAGGGGGAGGCGCTGCAGAAGGACGTGGCCGACGCCCATGTGGATCGGTCCGCCATCGCGCAGGGGTACACCACCGATCGCATCCTGGAGGCCCTGGTCGCCGCGGGCTACACCGACCTCTTCGTCGAGGTGGGCGGCGAGACGCGGGCCCAGGGCAAGAACGACACCGGCCGGCCGTGGCAGGTCGGCATCGAGCGTCCCGTGGAGGGGGAGCAGACGGTGCACCGCATCGTGCCGCTGGTGGACACCTCCCTGGCCACCTCGGGGGACTACCGGCGCTACCGGGAGCAGGACGGCCAGCGCATCTCCCACACCATCGATCCCCGGACCGGCCGGCCCATCCACCACACCCTGGCCTCCGTCACGGTCCTGCATGCCCGCTGCGCGCTGGCCGACGCCTGGGCCACCGCCCTCAACGTGCTCGGCCCCGACGAGGGGTACGCCCTGGCCAGCCGGCTCGGCCTGGCCGCGCTCTTCCTCATCAAGGCCCCCGGCGGCGGCTGGACCGAGCGGGCCACGCCCGCCTTCGAGGCGGTCGCGGGCGCGGCGCGCTGACGGCATCGACCAGCGGACGCACAAGCCCGTCCAGATCGCCCCGCGGGCGCTGCCTGCGGTAGCGCCGATTCTGCTTCAGTTTCCGGTGGTTGCAGGCCCCTGGCGGTACAGGATGTCCACCTCGGGCAGGTCGCGCTGGGCCTTGAGCCAGGCCGCCACGAACGCAGAGTCCTTCCCCGGGGCGAGCAGCAACGCGGCGGCGCCCAGGCGATCGGCCTCGGCCGGATCGCGGGCGACGACGGCCTCCTGGCCGAGCCGGAGGGCCCAGGCGCGGTGCTCGCCCTCCACGGCGGCGGCCACCGCCTCCGCGATCCGCTGGGCGGCTCCCGCCCGGAGCGCGTCGTCGTCGACCGGGAACCGCAGGGGATCGGCGTCCAGCCCCAGGGGAACCTGGATGGCGTGGTGCCGATCTCGGGTCTCCCCCTCGCCCGCCAGCGTCCGGGGGGAGCGCCGATCCCCGGCCACGGTCAGCGTCATGGTGGCCTCCTGGGCGCAGCGCCGCCGGGCGTGGTACAGCGCGTAGCGGTGGGTGGCCATCCGCGGGACCTCCTGGGTCGGCGCCACGGCGTCCAGGGCCCGCTCGGCATCGGTCAGCCGGTCTCGCCGCCGCTGGGCCTCGTCGCGGGCGTCTCGCCAGCGCGCCCGGGCCCGATCCCGCTCTGCCTCGTCCCGCTGGCGGTCGTCCCCCAGCTCGTCGAGCCGCTGCCAGGCTCGCGCCACTCCCTGCCGGGCCCGATCCAGGTCACCCTCGCAGCGCCGCACGGTGGGGGCGTCTCCGCGCTCCTGCGCCCGCCGCAGGTCGTCGTAGCGTTGCCGCTCCTCGTCGCGCGATCGATCGAGCTGGCGGCGCAGATCCTCGCGCTCCCGCCGGCGGCGATCCCGGGCCGCGTCCGCTTCCGCCGGTGGCGCTCCTCCAGGGTCTCCAGCTCGTCTCGGGCGCGCTCCTCGTCGGCCTCGGCGCGCCGCAGCTCGGCGCGGTGCTGCCAGGCCTGCTGCCGCAGGCGGCCGAACTCGGGGTTCTGCACCACGCGGACACCGGCGACGTACTCGCCGGCGGCCACCGTGGCGTGCTCCTCCTGGTGCAGCGCGGCTCGTCGGCGAGCACGTGGACGGCCAGGGTGGGGGCGCCGGGGTGGACGGGGGTGGCGAGGGCCTGGAGAGCGGCCTGGAGGGCCGGCGAGGCCGGGCCTTCCACGGCGACCTGCACCGCCAGGCCCGTCCGGGCCAGCAGCTCGACGCGCAGGGCGTCTCGGCGGGCGGCGTCGGCCGGGGCGTCCTCGAGGGCGGCCGCCAGCGCGTAGGCCACGAAGGCGGTGCCGACCTGATCACGGCGCTCGGCCGCCTCGGCGCGGGCGCGGGCCGCCGCAGCGCGGCGCTGCCGGTGGGCCTGGCGGCCCTCGGCGTGGAGGCCGGGCTCGACCTGGGCCAGCACGTCCCAGGCCGTGGTCGCGTCGCTGGCCTGGCCGCCGGCCTCGGCCGTCTCGGCCAGCTGGCGCAGGGCCGCGCGCGCCTCTGCCAGCGGCCGCTCGTCCCGCGCGTCCAGGGCGTGGGCCCGGGCGAGCAGGTGGTAGGCCCGCGCCCGATCCGCCAGGCCGGCCCCCAGGGCCCGGGCCTCCGCGCGCAGCTGCTCCGCCTCGTTCTGGCGGGTCAGCAGGTCGAGGCGGGCCTGGGCGGCGGCGGTGCGGGGGTGTCGCGGGGACGCCCGATCGGCCTCCCGCAGGGCGTCGGCGGCGCCGGCCAGGTCCCCGGTGGCCAGCCCGCGATCGAACCGCATCAGGGCAGCCTCATGCCAGCGGGCGTGGGCGTCGGCGGCGGCGTCGCGGGCTCGGAGGTCATCGGGATCGGCGGCGGCGGCCTGGTCGAAGGCCTCGGCGGCGGTGGGCCAGTCCTGCTGATCGGCGGCCTCGCGGCCCCGGGTCATGGCCTGGCGGAAGGTGCAGCCTGCGAGCAGGGCGGCGAGCAGCAACAGGGTCGAGCGCGGCATGGCGCCCTCGACGATGCGCGAGCTGATGCCTTCAGGCAACCACCTGCGCGGGTGCGGGTACATCTACCCCCCGTGCCAGCCCGGGCAAAAGGCGCTACAGTCGCCGAGGGCGATTGGAGCGGGCATGGCGGAGATCTCGGAGCTGGTGTGGGTGCTCTCGGCCGTCCTCGCGGCCGTGCCCATCGCGATCTGCTACGGCGCCCGGTGGTGGCTGGACCGTGGAAGCCTTGAACCTCCCTGGTCTTTTCCCATCGTGATGCTCGCCGGCGGCGTGGGAGGCGTCCTGTTCAGCCTGTATGGCTCGCCGGAGGTCCAGCGCCTCATCGCAGACATCTGGGTACGCGGCCGGCGGCGACTCCTCTTCATCGCCTCGGTGGTGGTGCCCGCCTCCGAGGAGCTGGGAAGGCCTTCGTCCTGCTGCCCTTCGCGCTCACGCCCTGGTTTCGGGGCCGGTCGACGGCCTCGTCTATGGCTTCGCTGCCGGCGCCGGCTTCGCGTGCGCTGAGAGCTTCATGTACTTCTGCGGCGGCCTGGGCGTGGCCGGGCCCGACGCCTGGTTCTGGGAGGTCATCACCCGGACGGTGCCCGCCGCCCTCATCCACGGGGCGCCGCGTCGGCGCTGGGTGCCTTCTGGGAGCGGCGCGCTCGATGGCCGCCCCCTCGTCGGGCTGTGGGCGCCAATCATCGGGTTCGTCGCGGCCATGATCATCCACGGGGCTGGAACTGGCTCGTGGGGGCCGCGGCCGAGACCGGGGATCTGCGCTTCCACCAGGCGGCCGCCCTCAGCCTGCCCGTCCTCTCATCGCCGGCGTCCTGTCCATCCGGGCGGCCCTGCGGGCGGAGCCTGCGCGCACGGCGCCCGGCCTGGCGCTGGAGCTCCGGGCTGGCATCATCAGCCACGACGAGCTCGCGCCGCCCTCGATCGCCGCTACCGGCGCACCCGGGTCTGGCTGCCGGCCGCGCGCGCCGAGCCCGGGTCGTGGGGCCCTCCTGGGGCTCGGCCTCGCCCTGTACCGGTATCGGCAGGAGGGCCGCGGCGCCGGTCGGGTCAACCGCATGCGCGCCGCCCTCCATGCGGGCCCGCGGCCTCGGCGCCTGACGTCCTGCGAGCCGGAAGCGTGGACGCGGCGCGCCTGAGCGGCCACAATCCCCGCCCATGGAGATGCGCTTCTACTTCGACGTCGTCTGCCCCTACGCCTACCTGGCCTCGCTGCGCGTGGACGCTGGCGGCGCGCTACGGCGCGAAGGTCACCTGGGTGCCCATCCTGCTGGGCGGGCTGTTCCGGTCCCACAAGTCCCCCGACGTGCCGGCTGCGGCGATGAGCCCACCCCGCGCCCGCCTCAACCTGCAGGACATCCTGCGCAGCGCCGATCGGGCCGGGGTGAAGCTCCGCATGCCGGCGGATCACCCGCGGCGGACGGTGGCGGCCATGCGGCTCATCCTGAGCGCGCCGGTAGAGCGCCAGAAGGCCGTGGCCCAGGACCCTTCGAGGCCTACTGGGTGCGCGGCGAGGATGTGCGCAGCGCCGAGGTGCTGGCGGCGGTGGCCGCGCGCCATGGCCTGGACGTGGCGGCCATCGAGGCGCCGGCGGTGAAGCAGGCGCTCTTCGACACCACCGCCGAGGCCTTCGAGCGCGGGGTCTTCGGCGTGCCCACCTTCGCCGTGGGCGGGCGCCTGCACTGGGGCCAGGATCGCATGCACTTCGTGGAGGCCCTGCTGGGCGGGCCGACGACGGCAGCCCCGCCTGCGCCCGCCGAGGCGCCGGGGCCAGCCCGCGTCCGCTTCTTCCACGACTACGCCAGCCCCTACAGCTACCTCGCCGCCCAGCGCATCGAGGCGGGTGGCGGCGGCGGCGGGCGCCCGCCTGGAGTGGGTGCCCATCCTCCTCGGCGGCCTGTTTCGGGCCATCGGCACGCCGGACGTCCCCATGCTGGCCCTCTCGGCGGCGCGCCAGGCCTGGGTCGGGCGGGATCTGGCGGACTGGGCCGCGTGGTGGAAGGTGCCGTTTTCATTCCCGAATCACTTCCCGCTTCGCTCGGTCCTGCCCCTGCGTGACGCTGGCCGAGCCCGCGGTCGCGCCTCGGCTGTATCGGGCCTACTGGGCCGAGGGGCAGGCCATCGATGATCCGGCGGTGTGCCAGGCGGTTCTGACGCGGCGGGCTTCGACGGGGCTCGCCTGCTGGCGCGCACCGGGGACGCCGACGTCAAGCAGCGCCTCATCGCGAACACCGCCGAGGCCCAGGCCGCCGGCGCCTGCGGGGTGCCGACGTTCGAGGTGGAGTCACCGGGACAGCGTCCGATGCTCATCTGGGGCCAGGACCGGCTCGACATGGTCCTCGCTGCCGCACGGGGCTGGCGCCCCGAGGGAGAGTGAAGTGACGACGGTGCGCCTGCTGGATCTCCAGGGCGAGCTGGGCCTCTACCGCGCCGCGGCCCTCGCCGCGATGGAGCGGGTGGTCGACAGCCAGGTCTTCATCATGGGCCCCGAGGTGGCCGCCTTCGAGCGCGAGCTGGGTGCCTACGCGGATCTGCCGCCGGCGGTGGGGGTGTCGTCGGGGACGGACGCCCTGCTCGTCGCGCTCATGGCCCTGGGCATCGGCCCCGGGGATGAGGTGCTGACTTCGCCGTTCACCTTCTTCGCGACGGCGGGGGCGGTGGCGCGGCTGGGGGCGAAGCCCGTCTTCGCCGACATCGATCCCGGCACCTTCAACCTGACCGAGGCCGGCGTCCGCGGCGGGCTGACGGCGGCGACGCGGGCCGTCATCCCGGTGCACCTCTTCGGCCAGCTCTGCGACCTGGGCAGCTTCGTGGGCGAGGCGGGGCGGCCGGCCATCATCGAGGACGCGGCGCAGGCCCTGGGGGCGACGCTGCGCGGGCAGATGACGGGGCACTTCGGCGAGATGTCCACGCTGAGCTTCTTCCCCTCGAAGAACCTCGGCGGCTTCGGCGACGGCGGGGCGGTGCTGGTGGCCGACGCCGATCTGCGCGAGCGGCTCTCGGTGCTCCGCCTCCACGGCAGCAAGCCCAAGTACTTCCACCACTTCGTGGGCGGCAACTTCCGGCTGGACGCCCTCCAGGCGGCCGTCCTGCGGGTGAAGCTGCCGCTGCTCGACGAGCTCGCCGCGCGCCGCCAGGCCAACGCCGACCGCTACGACGCCCTCTTCGCCGAGGCCGGCCTGATCGAGCGCGGCCTCGTCGTGCCACCCGTGCGGCTGGCCGACGCGGGCCACGTCTTCAACCAGTACGTCATCCGCTCCGCGGATCGCGACGGGCTGGCCAGGGCCCTGGCCGAGGCGGGCATCGAGACGGCCATCTACTACCCGCGGCCGCTGCACCTCCAGCCGTGCTTCGCCGACCTGGGCCATGGCCCAGGCGACTTCCCCGAGGCCGAGCGGGCCTGCGCCGAGGTGCTCGCCCTCCCGGTTCACCCGCTCCTCACGCCCGCCGAGCAGGTGCGGGTGGTCGCCGCCATCCGCGCACACCACGGCCTGTAGCGGGCCTGCGGTAAAAGGGCTCGAATTCCGCGGGGCTTCCTGCCATACTTCCTCGGTCGGCGCTCTGATCAGGCCCAGCCTGTCGGCTCTCGCCTGCTCGCCGCCCTTGGCGAGCCGCGGACTTCACGCTCAACAGGGTATTCTTCCCCAGCAGCCTCACCGGTCAGCCATGCGGTTGTCGTCTTACATCCAGCGGACGCGCGCTCTGGGGGATCACCAGATCCCCCCGGCCGTCATCGATCAGCTCGCCGAGCGGCTCGATGAAGGGGCCGATCTCGCCGCGCTGCTCAAGAAGCGCTCCCCGGTCCTCACGCCGCGCCTCCTGCTCGGCGTCTGGCGCGCCTGGCGTCGCCACCACGATCCCAGGGCCTACCTCGACGAGGTGGCCGAGCGCCGCCGGCAGGCGGGGCAGAGCGCCATCGTCCCGACGATGCTCAAGCAGACGACGGCGGCCCACGAGGTGGCGGTCCTGGAGCGCGCCGAGGAGATGGTGCCGCCGGGCCGCGTGCCGGAGCACCGCCGCCGCGACGCCATCAAGGAGGCGCTGGCCCTCTGGGGGCAGTGCCTCGCCGCCACGCGGCGCGAGGGCATCCTCACCGTGCGGGCCGTCGATCACGACGGCCCCGGCGAGTACAGCGATCTGGTGGGCGGGGGCTCCCTCGGCGACCGGTCGGCCGCGGACTGGCGCCGCCTGCGCCGCGGCGAGAGCCTCGACGAGCTGACGCTGGAGCTGGCGGTCCCCCTGGAGCGCATCAAGGCCCTGGTGTCGGCGCGGGGCGCCGAGATCCAGGCGCTGACCACCGGCCGCACGCTCATCGAGTTCCTGCACGACCTCATCCTGGTGGACGTGGATGAGTGGGCCCTCGCCCTCAAGGACGAGGAGGCCGCCCTCATCGGCATCCGCGAGGCCAGCAGCACCTGGTTCGAGATGCTGTCGACGGCCCGCCCCACCCAGACGCTCTTCGCCGGGCTGCTGGTGGCCGATCCGGGCGATCCCGTCGGGGTGGCGGTGCTCACCCGCGACGGGCGCATGCTCGAGGCGGGGGCCGTGCCGGGCGACGCGCCCGTGGTGGCCGGGGTCGAGGCGATCCTCGGCGCCCACGCCGTGGAGGCGGTCATCTTCCCCGATCAGGTGGGCGATCCCGAGCGGCTGGAGGCGCTGAAGGCGGCCTTCTCGGCGCTGGCGGCCCTGGAGGGCTCCGTCGAGGCGCTCGACGCGGCCGTCGCGGTGGCGACGGAGGAGGGCCCGCCCGCGGGCCTGCGCGCCCTCGCCATGGCGCGCCGCGTGGTCCGCCCGCTGAAGTACTGGGGCGCCCAGGATCCGCTCACGGTGGTCCTGCACATGGACCAGGCCGATCTGCCGGCGGAGGAGCTGCTGGGGGCGCTCAACGACATGCGCGCCCTGGCCCTGGCCGGCGTCAAGCCGAGCGATCTGCAGAAGGCGCCTCCGAGCCCGAAGCCGGCG
>JAWKQS010000057.1:0-33085 GCA_041389985.1 bacterium | reverse complement strand
AGGGCGTCGGTGCCGAGCTCGAGGCGCCCGTCGCAGCCCTCGCCGCCGGCCCCGCCAGCACCGCCGGCCCCGCCGGCCCCGCCAGCCCCGCCGTCGGCCGCACCGGCACCGCCGGCGCCCCCGCCGTCCGCCCCGGTCTCCTCGGCCGGGTTCTGGGCCACACAGCCCGCGACCAGAATCCCCAGCAAAAACAAGCGCATCGAAGCCTCCATCGGGCGACGCCGCCCTCAGCGTGGGTCCTGATCGGCCAGCCGCACCGCCTCGACGAAGTCGGCCAGGAGCGTGGGCGAGAGCGCCCCGTCCACCCGCAGGCCGGAGCAGACGTCGACCCCGAAGGGACGCACCATGCGGACGGCCGCCTGCACGTTCCCCGGCCGCAGGCCCCCGGCCAGGATGACCGGCACCGGCACCGTCTCCACGATGCGCCGGCTGATGCTCCAGTCGTGGATCTTGCCCGTGCCGCCGAAGGTGGGCACCGCCGCCCGCGGGTTGCCCGAGTCGAGCAGCAGGGCGTGGACATACGGCGCGAACGCCTGCGCCTCCTCCACCGCCTCGGGCCCCTGCACGTGCAGCACCTGCACGACGCGGACGCCGGGCAGGGCCTCCCGGACGGCCTGGCAGGCCGCTGGCGTCGACCGGGCCACGAGCTGCACGGTGTCCGTCCCGCTGGCCCGGACGTGCTCGATGATGGCCGGCGCCTCCACGGCCGTGGTCAGCAGAAAGCTGGACACGGGCGGAGGGGTCCAGGCGGCGATGCGCCGCAGCATGTCACCGGCGATCATCCCCGGGCCCGACGGCATCGGCCCCACCAGCCCCAGCGCGTCGACCCCCGCCGCCACCGCGAGCTGCGCCTCCGCCACCGACGCGATGCAGCACACCTTCACGCGCGTCCGCATCAGTCCCCCAGGGCCAGCAGATCAGCCAGCGTCTCGACCCAGTGGGACGGGGTCGCCGGGGCCAGCACCTCCCGGGGGAACGGCCCCCAGAGCGCGGCCGCCGTCGCCACCCCCGCCGCTCGCCCCGCGTGCAGATCGTGGGGCGAGTCCCCCACGAACAGGGCCGTCCCCGCGGGCGCGCCCAGGGCCTCCAGCGCCACGTGCACCGGCTCGGGATCGGGCTTGGGCCGCCGCACATCGTCGGCCCCGACCACCACCGGGAACAGGTGCGCCAGCCCGCAGATCTCGAGGCCACGGCGGGCGATGTCCTGGGGCTTGCTGGTCACGATCCCCAGCGCGATGCCCGCATCCGCGAGCCGCGTCAGCGTCGCGAGGGCATCGGGGAACGGCCGGATCTCGGCGTCGTGCCGTGCGCGGTTGTGATCGAGGTAGGCCGCCACCAGGGCATCGACCAGCGCATCGGGCGGCGCCCCCTGGCCCCGAGCCCGGTGGGCATCGCTCGCGTGGCCGTGCAGCTGCTCGCGCAGGGGCGTCCCCACCCCTCGCACCAGGACGGGATCGGCCGGCTCCCAGGCCAGGTGGGCCTGGAGTGCATGGCGCAAGCTCGCCATGATCATGCCGATGGAGTCGAGCACCGTGCCATCGAGGTCGAAGAGCACGGTTCGGTAGCGTCGCAGGGCCATGCCGCCTCCCAGTGAGGGGGCCCATGGTACACCAACCAGCCGGCCCGTCACGGTCCGCCCGCACGGCCGCCCCCGACCGCCCGACCCACGGGGTTGACACCGACCGGGCGCCCGATCACGCTGGCGGGCCGGATTGGCGGAGGTCTCCATGAGCGAGCGCTACCTGTCGGGGGTCCAGCCCTCCGGCGAGCTCCACCTGGGCAACTACATCGGCGCCATGCGGCACCACATCGAGGCCCAGGACGACGCCTACTACTTCATCGCCGACTACCACGCCCTGACGTCCCTGCGGGATGCCGAGAGCCTGCGGCAGAACGTGCGCCATGTGGCGGCGGCGTACCTGGCCCTCGGGCTCGATCCCGCGCGCGCCACCTTCTTTCGCCAGTCGGATGTGCCCGAGGTCTGCGAGCTGACGTGGCTCCTGTCCAACGTCGCCGCGATGGGCCTGCTGGAGCGCGCCCACTCCTACAAAGACAAGATCGCCAAGGGCCTCCAGGCCAAGGTGGGGCTGTTCACCTACCCCATCCTCATGGCCGCCGACATCCTCGCGTACGACAGCGACGTGGTGCCGGTGGGGAAGGATCAGGCGCAACATCTCGAAATCACGCGTGATCTTGCCATCGCCTTCAACGCCCTCTACGGCGAGACGTTCAAGCTGCCGCGGATCGTGCTGGGCACGCCGGAGCTGGTGCCGGGCATCGACGGCGAGAAGATGTCGAAGAGCTATGACAACACCCTGCCCATCTTCACCCGGGGCAAGGCCCTCAAGGGGCTGGTGATGTCCATCAAGACCGACTCCAAGGGCCTCGAAGAGCCCAAGGATCCCGACACCTGCACGGTGTTCCAGCTCTACCGGTTCGTCGCCACCCCGGCCGAGGCGGCCGAGATGGCCGCAGCGTATCGCGCGGGCGGCTACGGCTACGGCCACGCCAAGATCGCGCTGCTGAAGAAGCTGGAAGAGACGTTCGGCCCGGCCTACGAGCGGTACGACGCCCTGCTGGCCCGGCCCGACGAGCTGGAAGATCGCTTGCGGGTGGGGGCCGTGCGGGCCCAGGCCGAGGCCCGGGTCGTGCTGGCCCGGGCCCGCCAGGCGTGCGGCCTGGACTGAGCCTTGTCGCCTCCCGGGTGGGTTCTGGTAGGCTGGGTCGAACAGGGGGTCACGCCATGAAGCAGCCGGTGTCTCGTTCTGGGCTCGTGCGGTGTCCGCAGTGCGGCACGCATGTGCGGGTGGAGGCCGCCGACGCGGCGTGTCCCTTCTGTCTGGCGCGCAAGGCGGGTCGCGGCAGCGTGCTCGCGGCGGGCCTGCTGTCGGTCGGGCTCGCGGCGGGCTGCGATGACGACGACGGGCCCGGGCCCGATCCCAGCGAGGACGCCCAGGTGGCCGACGGCCGCACGGGGGACGGCCCGCTGGCCGACGCCGGTCGCGCCGACATGCACCTGGGGGACGCCGGCCCGCGCGACGCCGCGCCGGACGCGCCCATCCTGCCGCCCTACGGCATCCCCCCCGATCCCGACGCGAGCCCCCTGCCCGACGCCGCGCCGCCCCCCGCGGACATGTCGCCGCCTGCGCCCGACATGGCCATCGCCCCCGACAACGGGGTCGCCCCGCTCTATGGCATCCCGCCCATGGACGCCGCCACGCCGCCCCCCGACATGGAGGTCGTCGTGCCGCCCTATGGCATCCCGCCCGACCCCGATCCCGACGCCGGGACGGACGCCGAGGTGGCCGTGCCCCTGTATGGCATCCCCCCCGGACGGGAGTGAACCGATGACGGATCTGGTCGCCTGCGGGCGCTGCGGCGTCCATGTGCGCGCCGGCGAGGCGTGTCCCTTCTGCGAGCGGCGCGGCCACGCCGGGGTGCTGGCGGCCGGGGTGCTGGCCCTGGGTCTGGCGAGCTGTACGCCGGCGCCGGTGTACGGGGGTCCGCCCGAGCCACCGCCCGCGCCGTCGACCCAGGCGCCGGCTTCCAAGGCGGCCCCCACCACCGAGGCCCCCGCCGTGGACGCCGAGGTCAGCCCGGCCCCGCCTACGGCGGTCCGCCCCCGGTCGAGCCGGCCCCCGTGGCGCCCGACGCCGGCCAGCCCAGCGTCCACCCCGCCGCGCCCATCTACGGCGGCCCCCCGTCGCGTCGCCCGGCCGCCCCGGGATCGGACGAGTGACGGCACCCATCGGGTCCGCCCCCGACGGGGAAGACACCACCCGGCTCGTCCGCTACGGCGACGCCCGGGCCCGCGAGGAGCAGCGCCCCCTCTACGCCGTCTGGGAGATCACCCTCGCCTGCGACCTGGGCTGCAAGCACTGCGGCTCGCGCGCCGGGCCCGCCCGCGACACCGAGCTGACGACCGCCCAGTGCCTCGGCGTCGTGGCCGAGATGGCCGCCATGGGCATCCGCGAGGTGACGCTCATCGGGGGTGAGGCCTACCTGCGCGAGGACTGGGATCAGATCGCCGCCGAGATCGTCCGGCGCGGCATGATCTGCGGCATCACCAGCGGCGGCCGGGGCTTCACCGCCGAGCGCGTCCAGCGCGCGGTGGACGCCGGCATCAACACCATCTCGCTCTCCATCGACGGCCTCGAGCGCACCCACAACGCCCAGCGGGGCAGCCCCGACTCCTGGGGCAACGCCCTCGCCGCCGCCGAGCGCATCGCCGCGTCCCCCATCCGGCTGGCCACCAACACCCAGATCAACCGCCTGTCCCTCCCGGAGCTGGTGGCCCTCTCTCAGCTCCTCGCCGACGTGGGCAGCCGGGCCTGGCAGATCCAGCTCACGGTGCCCATGGGCCGCGGCGCCGACCGCCCGGGCCTGCCGCTCCAGCCCTGGCAGCTCCTCGAGCTCTTCCCGCTGCTGGCCTGGATCAAGGCCGAGCGCCTCAAGCCCCGGGGCATCGACCTCTTCCCCGGCAACAACGTCGGCTACTTCGGCCCCTACGAGTCGGCGCTGCGCTATGGCGGCGGCAGCGGCGCCCACTGGGGAGGCTGCGGCGCGGGCAAGTGGTGCATCGGCCTCGAGGCCGACGGCAAGATCAAGGCGTGCCCGTCCCTGCCGTCGGCCGACTGGACCGGGGGCTACCTGGCGAAGGACGACCTGGCCCATGTGGTGGCCACCAGCCCCGAGCTGACCCACCTGAAGAACCGTACCCGCGCGGATCTCTGGGGGTTTTGCGCCACCTGCTACTACGCCGACGTCTGCAAGGGCGGCTGCACCTGGACGTCGCAGTGCATCCTGGGCAAGCCCGGCAACAACCCGTACTGCATCCACCGCGCCCTCGAGCTTGAGCAGGCCGGCCAGCGCGAGGTGCTCGTCCACGAGCAGCCCGCGCCGGGAGAACCCTTTGATCACGGGAGGTTCCGCCTCGAGCTCGAGGCCGCCGGGCCGCCCCCCGCCGACGCGACCGTGGCGGGCTTCCCCCTGGCCGAGGTCATCGCCCTCGACTGGCGCGGCGGCGGCATCTGGTCCGACGCCGAGCTCCGCAGCACCCTCCAGCGGGTGAGCCGGCTGGTGACCCTCGGCTGACCCCCCTCGGTGGAGCCCTGGTGCGCCGCTCCCCCGTTTCGCGGTAGAACCTTCGCCGTCCAACGGAGGAGCTCCATGACCGCCTACGAGAACCTGGCCCGCCACTTCGCCCGCATCGACTCCATCCACGGCGCCATCGAGGTGCTGTACTGGGATCTGGCCACCCAGATGCCCAAGGGCGGCGCGGCCACCCGCGGCGAGCAGCTCGCCGGCCTCAACGTCCTCGAGCACGACCTGATGGTGGATCCCCGCGTCGCCGACTGGCTCGGCGAGGCCTCGCAGGACAAGTCCCTGGGGGAGTGGGAGCAGGCCAACGTCCGCGAGATGACGCACCGCTGGCGCCACGCCACCGCCGTCCCCGGCGACCTGGTGGAGGCCATCAGCCGCGCCGGCTCGGCTTGCGAGACGTTCTGGCGCACCGCCCGCCATGCCAATGACTTCGCCGGGCTCGCCCCCCACTTCCAGCGCGTCATCGATCTGGTCCGCCAGAAGGCCGACGCCAAGGCGGCCGCCCTCGGCGTCTCGCGCTACGACGCCCTGCTCGACCAGTACGAGCCCGGCGTGACGGCTGGCCGCATCGACACCCTCTTCGCCGACCTGGCCGACTTCCTGCCTGGCCTCATCGAGGGCGTCCTGGAGAAGCAGGCCCGCGGCCCGGCCATCATCCCGCTGACGGGCACCTTCCCCGTGGATCAGCAGCGGGCCCTGGGCCTCCAGGTCATGGAGGTGATGGGGTTCGACTTCAACCACGGCCGCCTGGATGTGAGCGCCCACCCGTTCTGCGGCGGCACCCCGCTCGATGTGCGGCTGACCACCCGGTACGACGAGGCCGACTTCGTGAAGGGCCTGATGGGCGTCATCCACGAGACCGGCCACGCCCTCTACGAGCGCGGCCGCCCCCTCGACTGGATGAACCAGCCCGTCGGCCAGGCCCGCAGCATGGGCCTGCACGAGAGCCAGTCCCTCCTCATGGAGATGCAGGCCTGCCGCAGCCGGGAGTTCCTGCAGTTCGTCGCCCCGCGCGTCCGCCAGGTCTTCGGCCGCGAGGGCGAGGGCTACAGCGCCGAGAACCTCTACCGCATCTACACCCAGGTGAAGCGCAGCCTCATCCGGGTCGACGCCGACGAGGTCACCTACCCCGCCCACGTCATCCTGCGCTACCGCCTGGAGCAGGCCTTCCTGGCCGGCGACATCGAGGTGAAGGATCTGCCGGGCGCCTGGAACGAGGGCATGCAGGCCCTGGTGGGCATCACGCCGGTGGATGACCGCAACGGCTGCATGCAGGACATCCACTGGATGGACGGGACCTTCGGCTACTTCCCGACCTACACCCTGGGCGCCATGACCGCCGCCCAGCTCTTCGACGCGGCCAACCGCGCCGACGCCGACATCCTGCCCGGCATCGCCCGCGGCGACTTCAAGCCCCTGCTGGCGTGGCTGCGCCCCAACGTGCACAGCCTCGGCTGCCGCTACTCCTCCGAGGAGCTCATCACCCGGGCCACCGGCCGCCCCCTGGACGCCGGCATCTTCAAGGCCCACCTCCAGCGGCGGTACCTGGAGGCATGAGGCCCCTCGCGACGGCCACGCTGCTCGCGCTGCTGACGGGGTGCGGGGCACGCCCGGCCCCGCCGGGCGGCCAGGACGACGACATGCCCCCGGGCACCCTCGATCGGGGCGACGTGGTGGGCGATCCCGAGGACACCCCCGAGGAGCTGGCCGTCAAGCGGCCGCCGAGCCAGGCCCCGCGCCTGCGCGCGCCGCTCCCCGACGGCTGGCCCCGCGAGCCCGTCGAGCCCCTGCCGCTGGGCAGCCAGAGCAAGACGCTGCTCGACAACGCCGATCCCGTGGCCCGCTATGTGGCCGACCTGGGGGCCCCGGGCAGCCTGACCGTCTCGGTCAAGCCCGTCGGCGCCCGCGACTTCAAGGCCCGCGCCGTCCTGTACGACAGCTACGGCACGACCCTCCAGACCGGGGAGCTGGACCAGGCCTTCGAGTTCGGCCCCCGCGCGATGCTGCCCGGGACGGTCTACCTGCTGGTGGAGCGGCGGGCCGGCCTGGCGGAGGTGGTCGTCCAGGCCAGCTTCGACGCCGAGGAGCCGGCCCACGAGTAGCCGAGCGGGCCGGCAGCAACCAGAAAAACCCGTGAAGTTTCGACCGCTTGCAGCTATTCGATGCGGACCTTGAGCCCGTAGTGATCGCTGTAGGCCGACGGGACCTGCATGCCGTCGACGTCCAGCGTCAGCGGCCCGTCCATGATGCGCGACGCCGTCGCCGCCGCCTCGCCGAAGCCCCGGGTCAGGATGTGATCGAGCAGCACCGAGTGCGACCGATCTACGCCACCCACCAGGGGGTTGTCGCCGCAGAAGGTGCAGTCGGCGTCGGCCTGGGTGGGCCAGCTCACGTCGAAGCCGGGGATGAGCGCCTGGTAGTTCTCGACCAGCTCCGCCTCGGCCTTGCCCTCGACGCCGGGCCCGCAGTTCATGTCGCCCAGCACCACCACGTTGCCATCCGCGCCGGCCTTCTGGTCGATGAACGCACGCATCGCCGTGATCTGGGCCGCCTGCTCGGCGCCCCACGAGCCGGCGTCGCCGGGGTACGGCACCTGGGACAGGTTGGCGGTCAAGTGGGTGCAGAACACATGCACATCGCCGAAGGGCGTGCCCGTCGCCTTGGCGTAGAGCACCGCGCGGCGGTTGAGGGACGACTCGAAGACCAGCGCATCGGTGTCGGCCAGCGGGAACCGCGACAGGATGTCCGTCCCGAACGAGCCCTCGTAGGCGTAGCAGCCGCGGGCCCCGGCGTCGGGGCCACAGGCGTCGACCATCTCATCGAGGGTCTTGCCGATGTTCATCGAGATGCAGGTGATGCAGCTCGGCGACAGCGCGTTGACCTGGTCGCCGCAGTTGTCCGTGGCGCAGCCCACGAGCATGTCCGGGGGCACCTCGGAGCAGGCCGGCTCGACGCACTGCACCAGGTTGTCGGTCTCTTCAGCCCCGCAGGCGCTCCCGGCGCACATCCCCGCGTCCGCCGGGATGTTGAAGGTATGCGGATACCGCGCAGCCGCCGCGGCCTCGACCTCTTCGCGGCTGGCCACCGACCAGACCTCTTGCAGGCACACGATGTCCAGGTCCAGACCGGCGAGCGCCTGCGCCACCGGGGTGGCCCGCTGGGCCGCATAGTCGACGAAGCCCTCGGCCAGGCCCGCGTTGTAGGTGGCCACCGTCAGGGCCGACGGGGCCCCCGCGTCGGGCTGGCCACCGCCGCCGCCGGCCTGACCGCCGCCGCCATCGACCTGACCGCCGCCGCCATCGACCTGACCGCCGCCGCCATCGACCTGACCGCCGCCGCCGGCACCCCCGGCCCCCCCGCCGTTGTCGCCGTCGTCGCACCCCACCGTCGCCACGGCCAGCGTCAAGAGGCCGGAAATGAACACTCGCATGCGGTACCCTCCCCCATCTGTTCGCAGCACGATGGCGTTGAAGCCAGGGCGAACGCAAGAGACACGCGGGAGCGTGCAGACCAGGACCGGGGAGACGAGAAGCGATGCTCAGGAGCTGGAAGACGTACGGGTTGGTGGGGCTGATCGCGGTGGCCCTGGCGGCCTGTGACGACGGCGGCGGCGGCGGTGGAGCCGGTGGAGCCGGCGGTGGGGCCGGGGTGCCGGCGGCGGCGCGGACAGCGGCCCCGGCGGGGCCGGCGGCGGCGCGGGCGGGGCCGGGGCGTGGGCGGCGGCGCCGGTGGCATGGGCGGTGGCGCTGGCGGCATGGGCGGCGGCGCCGGCGGCGCCGGTGGCATGGGCGGCGGGGCCGGTGGCATGGGCGGCGGGGCCGGTGGCATGGGCGGCATGGGCGGCGCAGGTGGCATGGGCGGCGCTGGCGGCATGGCCGGCGCTGGCGGCATGGGCGGCATGGCCGGCGCGGGCGGCATGGGCGGCATGGGCGGCATGGCCGGCGCCGGTGGCATGGGTGGCATGGCCGGCGCGGGTGGCATGGGTGGAGCGGGCGGCGCGCCCCTCGACTGCGACGCCTTCTGCGCCTCGTTCGCGACGCGCTGCCCCGATGTGGCCATGCTGACGGACTGCACCGACTGCGTGAACCTGGTCGAGGGCCTCCCCCTCGATCAGCACCCCGAGACCTACCGCCGCGCCGTCGATCTCTGCGAGGAGGTCCTGAGCCTCAACGTCCCCGGGTGCCTGCAGTTCTCCACCTGCCTCGCCGACCCCGACGGCCTCCTGGCCTACGGCAACGGCTTCCGGGTCGAGATCGGCATCACCACCGCGATGGACGAGGTCCTCGCCGTCCAGGTCATGGACGCGTGGACGGCGGTCGGGGTGAAGAACGACGGATCTCCCAGTGATCTCGAGATCTTCCTGCTCACCGAGCAGGGGCTCTGGAAGGTCGACGTGGACGATCTGGGCGTCGCGGCCGCCAGCAGCCCGGTGGACCTGGCCGTCAACAACCTGCGCATCACGGCCGTGGATCGCCGGTTCGACTTCGTGGTCGGCCGCCTGACGGTGGAGGCCTACGCCCCCGACGGCGACGTCCGCTTCTCGGCCAACGGCCAGACGGCCGACGGGGACGCCGTGGTCCTCAACGTGAGCGGCCGGCTGCGCCAGTAGCCCCCGGCCCGGGGCTGGACACGGCCCCCGGACGCTGGTCCACTCCCCCCAACCCGAGTCCTTCCAAGGAGGCCCCCATGCAGATGCTCGTCACCGGCGGCAGCGGCTTCCTGGGCGCCGGCCTCGTCCGCGAGCTGCTGGCCCAGGGGCACGCCGTCCGGGTCCTCGATGACCACTCCCGCGGCCGCCCGCACCGCCTCGCCGACCTGGGGGAGCGCCTCCAGGTGGTCCACGGCGACGTCCGCGACGCGGCCGCCGTCCGGGCGGCCACCGAGGGCTGCGAGGTGGTCTGGCACCTCGCCTACGTCAACGGCACCCGCTACTTCTACGAGAAGCCCGATGTCGTCCTGGACGTGGGCATCAAGGGCGCCTTGAACACCGTCGAGGCCGCCCTGGACGCGGGCGCGCGCCGCTACGTCCTCGCCAGCACCAGCGAGACGTACAACGAGCCGACCCATGTGCCCACCACCGAGGCCGAGCGGCTGATGATCCCCGACATCACCAACCCGCGCTTCAGCTACGGGGGGCAAGATCGCGTCAGGCTGCTGGCCCTGCACCTGGGCGGCCACCGGGGCCTCGAGACCGTCATCTTCCGGCCCCACAACATCTATGGCCCCGACATGGGCTTCGAGCACGTCATCCCGAGATCGTCGGCCGCATCGTCGACCTCTCCGATGGCCTCCGCCGCGACCGCATCACCCTCCCCATCCAGGGCGATGGCAGCGAGACGCGGGCCTTCTGCTACATCGACGACGGCGCCCGCGGGGCCCGCATCGCCGGCCTCGACGGCGAGCCCGGCGGCATCTACCACCTCGGCACCCAGCACGAGGTGAGCATCCGCCACCTGGTCGAGCAGCTCGGCGTCGCCCTCGGCGTCCACCTCGACATCGAGCCCGGCCCCCTGCGCGCGGGCGGCACCTCCCGGCGCTGCCCCGACATCACGAAGCTGCGCGGCCTCGGCTACACCCCCAGGTCGGCCTCCCCGAGGGCCTCGCCCGGGCGGCCCGCTGGTACGCCGACCACTTCCTCCAGGCCCGCTCATGACCCCCGCCGCCGATCCCGCCCCCGCCGCCGATCCAACCCCCGTCGCCGCCAACCACTGGGCCGGCCGCCGCGTCGTGGTCACCGGCGGTCGGGGCTTCCTGGGCACCTGGACGACGCGCCAGCTCGAGGCCGAGGGCGCCCGGGTCACCCCCCTCGGCCGCGCCGACTTCGACCTCACCGAGCAGGCCGACGTCCGCCGCCTCTTCGCCGAGCTGCGCCCCGAGGTGGTCGTCCACCTGGCCGCCGCCTGTGGGGGCATCGGCGCCAACGTCGCGAATCCAGGGCACTTTCTCCACGCCAACGCCGCCATGGGCCTGCACCTGCTGGAGGAGGCCCGGCGCGCCGGCGGCGTCCCCCTCGTCCTCATCAGCACCACCTGCGCCTACCCCGAGGCGGCGCCGATCCCCTTGCGGGAAGAGACGCTCTGGGACGGCCGGCCGACGGGCGCCACCGGCCCCTACGGCCTGGCCAAGCGGCTGCTGCACGAGGCCCTCGCCGCCTACCACCGCCAGTACGACCAGCCGGGCGTCGTCCTCATCCCCGCCAACCTCTACGGCCCCGGTGACCACTTCGAGCCCGAGAACAGCCACGTCGTCGCGGCCCTCATCCGCCGGTTCGTCGAGGCCGCCGACGCCGACGCCCCCGAGGTGGTCGGCTGGGGCACGGGCAGCCCAACCCGCGAGTTCCTGCACGTGGCCGACGCCGCCCGGGCCATCGCCCTGCTGGCCACCCGCGCCCCGGATCCTGCGCCCATCAACCTGGGGACGGGGGTCGAGACGCCCATCCGAGAGCTGGCCGCGCTCATCGCCGACGCCGCCGGCTACCGCGGCGCCATCCGCTGGGATGCCACCAGGCCCGACGGCCAGCCGCGCCGATCGCTGGATGTGGCGCGCGCCCGGGCCCTGGGCTTCGAGGCCTCCATCGACCTCGCCACCGGCCTCGCGGACACGGTCCGCTGGTTTCGCGCCCACCGCCCCTGAGCGGCGCTGTCACAAAGCGCACGACCGGAGTACAAAGAGCCTGTGAAGCTCCTCATCACCGGCGTCAGTGGGTTCATCGGGCAGCGCGTCGTGGCGCGCCTCATCCGCCACAACCCGTTCGCCCAGATCCACGGCATCGATCGTCGGCCGCCCCGCATCCTGGGCCCGGTGCGGTTCGTCCAGGCCGACCTGCGCACGCTCGACCTGGCCGATCTCATCGTCACCGATGGCATCGACGTGGTCCTGCACCTGGCCTACGCCATGCGCGCCGGCCTCTCCAACGCCCGCGACGAGGTCGCGTTCATCCGGCGGCTGGGCACCGCGGCCGTCGAGTCGGAGCTGCCCCGGCTGGTGGTCGCCAGCCGCGACCGCGTCTATGCGCCGAGCGATCGCCCCGTGCGAGAGGACGCCCCCTTGCGGGCCGCCCGCGGCCAGCCCCCCACCGTCGGCGCCAAGCTGCGCACCGAGGCCGTCGCCCGCGAGCTGGCCGAGTCGTCGACCCGGGTCGTCGTGGTGCGCAGCGCCCACATCATGGGGCCCCGGCCGGGTGGCAACCTGCAGAAGGTCCTGTCCATGCGGTGGCTGCTCGGGGCGGGCGAGCGCGATCCCCTCGTCCAGCTCCTGCACGTCGACGACGCCGCCGCCACCTTCCTGGCCGCCTGCACCGCCACGGATCCGAAGCCCGTCTACAACGCCGCCGCCGACGATCCCCTCCCCCTGTCCGTCGTGGCCGGCATCCTGCAAAAGCAGGTCATGCAGCTGCCGCCCGCCATCACCCGGGTCGCCGTCGGCGCCCTCTCCCACACCCGTCTGCTCCCGTACGGCGCCAACGAGCTGGCCGAGCTGCATGGCGGCGTACCCATGTCGATCCGGCGCCTCACCACCGATCTCTACACGCCCCGCTACACCACGCGGCAGACGCTCGCCGTGTGGCGGACGGGCTACGAAGACCATCGCCGCTCGCTGGCCCGCCCCACCAGCCGCTGACCGGAGGACCCATGGCCCGCCAAGACCGCCCCCGCAGCAAAGCCGCCCAGGAGACCGCCCGCCGCCGCGCCGAGCGGGCCGCCGCCCAGGCTGCCCCCCCCGACGAGGGCGCCCCCGCCGCCCAGCCGGCCGAGCCCGCCTACCGCGGCGGCCTGCTGACGGGCATGCGCTCGGGCTTCAAGGCCGTCGCCGGCCAGAGCGCCACCCGCAAGAAGAACCGGATCCTGGACATCGTGCTCTGGGTCGCGGTGCTGGCGGTCGCCGCCTTCGTCTTCGCCCGGCGGTTCTGAGGGTGTCGCCCGCCACCTCCCACGAGCTTCATCGAGGCCAACGGGCTGCGCCACCACCTGACGGTCTGGGACGGCGGCGGCCAGACAACCGTATTGTTTCTGCATGGTTATCTTGATCTGGGCCGCACCTGGACGGCCCTCGTCGAGGCCCTGCCGCCGGGCTGTGACTGGCACTGCGCCGCCCTGGACTGGCGCGGCCACGGCCAGAGCGACCGGGTCGGCCCGGGCGGCTACTACCACTTCGCCGACTACGTCCGGGACCTCGACCGCGTCGCCGCCCAGATCCGCCGCGACCGCCTGATCGTCGTGGCCCACTCCATGGGCGCGATGGTGGCCAGCCTCTGGCTCGGCGCCCGGCCCGAGTCAGCCGCCGGGCTGGTCATGGTCGAGGGCCTCGGCCCGCCGGCCACCTCCCGCCGAGTACGTCCGCCGCATGGCGAGCTGGCTGGATCAGACCGCGCCCTACGATCCCGCCCGCTTCGATCGCCCGATGCAGAACCTCGACCACGCCGCGGCGCGCCTGCACCGGGCCGAGCCCCGCATCCCCACGGATCGCGCCCGCCGCCTGGCCGAGTGGGCCACCGTCACCGGCCCCGACGGCCTCCTGCGCTGGCGCTACGATCCGCTGCACAAGACGCACTCCCCCGTCCCCATCCCCCTCGAAGCCGGCCTCGAGTTCTGGCGCCGCATCACCTGCCCGGTGCTGTGGGTCGGGGGCACCTTGAGCCCGTGGACGGGCCCCGAGCTCGACAAGCGCATCGCGACCTTGCCCCGCGGCATCCGCCACCGCGTCCCCGGGGCGGGCCACGCCGTGCACAACGACGCCCCCGAGGCCCTGGCCACGCTCCTGGCGGCCTTCGTCCACAGCCTCCCGGCGTGAGGCGCGCCGGGCTGGAATCCGGCCACCCGCGGGCGCATCCTCGAAGCCTTCCCACCAAGGAGGTCTGCCATGCTGCCCCCTGACTGCGCCGCCGCCGTCACCGCCGCCATCCGGGGTGGCCGCGGTGTGATCGTCCTCACCGGCGCCGGCATCTCCGCCGAGAGCGGCATCCCCACCTTCCGTGGCGAGGAGGGCTACTGGCGCATCGGCTCCACCCACTACCGGCCCGAGCAGATGGCGACGCTGGCCCAGTTCCGCCGCACCCCCGACGAGGTCTGGCGGTGGTACCTCTACCGCCGCACCGTCTGCCAGCGGGCCACGCCCAACGCCGGCCACCGCGCCGTCGTCGCCCTCGAGGCCGCCCTGCAGGGCCGCTTCGCCCTCATCACCCAGAACGTCGACGGCCTCCATGGGCGCGCCGGCAGCAGCCTCGCGCGCACCTGCCACGTCCACGGCTCCCTCGATCACATCCGCTGCGCGGCCGCCTGCACCGTCGAGATCCACCCGTTCCCCGAGGGCGTGGCCGATCACGCGCCCGACAGCCCCTTCACCGAGGCCGATCGCGCCCTCCTGGTGTGCCCCCGCTGCGGCGACCGGGCGCGGCCCCACGTCCTGTGGTTCGATGAGTGCTACGACGAGGCCTTCTACCGCTTCGACACCTCGCTGCGCCTGGCGGAGGCCGCGGGCCTGCTCATCACGGTCGGCACCTCCGGCGCCACCAACCTGCCCAACCAGGTGGTCGACCTGGTCCGGCGGGGGCGGGGCGTGCTGGTGGACGTCAACCCGCACGAGAACCCGTTTCGCCATGCGGCGCGGCGGGCCGGCGGCTTCGGCCTCGAAGGCGGGAGCGGCGAGTGGTTGCCGGCGCTGGTCGACACCATCGAGGCGGCCCTGGCCTGACGGCCCGGCGGGCTCAGCGCCCCCGCACCGCCGGCAGCCACATCACCGGCGTGAAGCTCTCCTCCACGCCGACCCGCCGCAGCAGCAGCGCCCACCGGCGTCCGCTCGACGATGGTGCCCAGATCCACGGATCCCTTGGAGCGCAGGTGATCGAGCACCGAGCGCGTCAGGCTGCCCGCCTCCCGCAGGCTCAGGTCGCTCTGGTAGAAGGCGTGCAGCACGCTCATCCCCTCGGCGTCCAGCAGCCCCGCCATGACCGACGGCACGCTCGCCGGGCGTTCATCGGCCAGGCGCGCCGCCTGCGTCACGGCTGCCAGCTCCTCCACCTCCTTGAGGAGGTGCCGTCCAGGCCCGCCAGCCGACCCCTCACGCAAGATCTCGCCGCACAGGCTGCCGATCCAGCATGCTGGCCGCCGCCCAGGTCAGCCCGAACCGGTACGACGTGTAGTGAATCAGGGCGTCCACGTATGCCTTTCTCCCACACAGGCACCGGTCGAAACCACAGGAACGCTGCAAAGTCACAATCCGAAGCCATCTTTTCGGGCCCGATGAGGCGAACCTCGGGCCAGCCTGCCGCCGGCCTTGACTCCCGCCTGCCCACCGACCATAACGCGGGTGCTCGTCGCTCTGGTCGGAGGCTGCCCCGTGCGCACCCTGCTCGTTCTCCTGGCCCTGGCCAGCTCGGCCGCAGCCGAGCCCGCCTCCCTGGTCTACCTCAACGGCACCCCATCGCCCGTCTTCTTCAACGACGGCGACAGCTTCCGGGTGCTCTCCGGGAAGTACGCGGGCAGCAAGGCTCGTCTCGCGGGCTACAACACGCTCGAGAGCTTCGGCCCCGTGCACCAGTGGGGCGGCTGGACGGCCAAGGAGCTCTACGTCATCGCCAAGACCGCCACACTCAACGCGCGCGTCGGCACCTGGCGCTGCGAATCCGACCTGAAGACGGATACTTACGGCCGCATCCTCTGGTGGTGCCCCCAGCTCGCCGAGGACCAGATCCGCAAGGGCCTGGCCCACGCGATGTCGGTGGACCAGAGCCCCGCGAAGCCCGAGCTCCTCGCCGCCCAGAAGGAAGCCATCGCCGCGAAGCGCGGGATGTGGGCCCATGGCGTGCCCGAGTACGTCCTCACCTCGCTGCACAGCGTGGACGAGCGACCCGGCGACGAGCCCGCCTACAACCGCCTGGTGTCCACCGAGGACGGCCACTCGAAGAAGTGGGAGCACAACGTCGAGTACCAGGAGTGCGACCTCTTGTGCTGGCCCGAGGTCGGCGCCCCCGAGCTGGCGGCGAGCCTCAAGGAGCAGAGCCTGCCCGAGGCCGTGGCGGCCTACGACGACGCCCGGCTGCTGCGGCTCTACGCCCACTACATCAAGGATCACACCCTCGGCGAGGTGGAGGCGGAGCTGGGCCTGAAGGAAGAGGCTCACCGCGCCCCGCTCCAGGCCGCCATCGCCAGCTTCATCGCCCGGGGGCCGGTGCGTGCCTGCATGGTGCACACCGACTTCCGCCGCCGGTTCGGGGCCGCCAAGGCCGTCTGCCTGAAGTGACGTCCATGCGCACCCTCCTCTGCCTGGCGGCGGCGCTCGCCCTCGGGAGCTGCCAGCCCTACCAGACGCCCGAGTTCCCGCCCCTGGGCTACGAGTTCGACGATCTGGTCTGCGACGACGGCCTCGACAACGATGAGGACGGCCTCATCGACTGCGCCGACCCCGACTGCGTGCGCCTCTCCACCGTGTGCGGCGAGATCATCCCGCCCTACGACGACGAGCTCTCCCCCGAGGTCACGTTCGAGGCCTGCCGCGACGGCATCGACAACGACGGCGACGGCAACTTCGACTGCGGCGACCGCAAGTGCCAGCAGATCCTGGAGCTCTGCTGCAGCCGCGAGTTCGACGACCTGAGCTGCTCCGACGGCCGCGACAACGACGGCAATGGCTTCACTGACTGCGAGGACTTCGGCTGCCGGCGCGGCCTCTTCGTCACGGTCTGCAGCGGCTCGACGCCCGCCGAGAACACCGTCGAGCTGTGCACCGACGGCATCGACAACGACGGCGATGGCATCACCGACTGCGGCGACGAGGACTGCCCCCCGGAGCAGGCCTACCTCGACTTCTGCGGCTTCGTGCCCCGCCCCGAGAACACGCTCACCACCTGCTCGGACGGAAAAGACAACGACTTCAACGGGTTTGTGGACTGCGACGACTTCTCGTGCAGCCGCTCCATGGATCCCATGGTCGCCGCGCTCTGCGAAGACGGCCCCGCCGAGGAGATGCCGGAGAACACGCTGGAGACCTGCCAGGATGGCATCGACAACGACGGCAATGGCTTCACCGACTGCGATGACTTCAGCTGCTCGCAGTCCCAGACCGATCCCGACATCGTGACCTTCTGCCAGTCCCTCCAGGAGTCGACCCTGGAGCAGTGCCAGGACGGCAAGGACAACGACGGCAACGGCTTCATCGACTGCCTCGACTTCGGCTGCAGCCGCCGCGGCTCCCCCGAGGCGGTGGCCTACTGCGCCGAGCTGGCCGAGAACGACTTCGCCAAGTGCAGCGACGGCATCGACAACGACGGCAACGGCTTCACCGACTGCGCCGACTTCTCGTGCAGCCAGGGCGAGGTCGAGGCGCGCCGCGCCTGCCAGGAGAGCGTGCCCTACGACGGCAAGACCGCGGTCGAGATCTGCCAGGACGGCGTCGACAACGACCAGGACGGCTTCACCGACTGCGAGGACTGGGACTGCAGCTACAACCCCGAGGTGCGGGCCGCCGGCGTCTGCGGCGGCAAGGGGCTGTGCGAATGATGCCCGGCACCCCTCCCCCATACCTTCGATCTTCCGCTTTCGAATCGAGGACTTGCATGGGCCCCATCCGCCTGCTCTTCCTGCTGTGCCTCCTCCCCCTCCCCGCCCTGGCCCAGGCCCCGGGCGGCCGGGAGGAGATCTGCAACGACGGCGTCGACAACGACGGCGACACGGTCACCGACTGCGGCGACATCGACTGCCGGGAGGCGCCGAACTGCCAGCCGGACGGCCAGCCCGAGTCCACCAACGCCCGCTGCCAGGACTGGGTCGACAACGACGGCGATGGCTCCGTCGACTGCGACGACAGCGACTGCGAGGCGGACGACCTGACCGCCTGCCGTGGCTCGTGGAAGGGCCCGATGGAGACCGCCCAGGCGGTGGTCGCCCCGGCCGGCGGCGGCCAGGCCGCGGCGCCCGACGAGATCCCCGCCCTGGGGCCCGGCATGTCGGTGGACGACCTCATCGGTACCGGCAAGGACGTCGACGGCGAGCGCAACGACGAGGTCTGCGCCGACGGCATCGACAACGACCAGGACGGCGCCACCGACTGCGCCGACTTCGGCTGCCGCTTCGACCTCTCGGTCACGGTCTGCCGCGGCAACCCCGGCCTGCGCTTCTCGGTGGTGGGCATGATCACCCACACCTACAACGTCGAGACCGAGGAGAACGACAGCCGGCTCAGCCGCCTGCAGCTGCGCGCGTTCGGCCCCATCCCGGGCATCCAGGACTCCTTCTTCCTGGTGAGCATGCTGACGGAGCGCACCCCGCGCCTGACCTTCGCCATGTTCCAGGTGCCCCTGGGCAACACCCGCCACCGGGTCAACGTGAACAGCGGCACGGCCGGCCTCTCCCAGGTCAACGCCATCTCCATCCACAAGCAGCTCTTCATCGAGCGGCCCAACCTCTTCCGCGCCATGGAGCAGTTCAACTCCGCGGCCATCGAGTTCGAGGGCCCGCTGACGGCCGACGGGCGGCTCTCCTACCGCGCCTTCGCCGCCGGCGGCAGCGGCCGGTTCGACGGCAACGTGGGCGGCCGCAACCTGGTGGATGACAACGCCAACTACCCCTGGGGCGTAGGCGCCTCCTTCCAGTTCAACGCGGTCGGCTACTACTCCCGCCAGGACACCCCGTTCCTCTACGTGCCCGTGCCCCTCACCCTCGGCCTCGTCCTGGGCGGCAAGTACGATGAGCGCGAGCAGGAGCGGTTCATCAGCCTCAACGGCCACCTGGCCCTGCGCTACAACCGCCTCATCGTGCTGCTGGAGGACTACTTCAAGCGCGAGTTCGAGTTCGTCTCCGACACCAACGCCTTCGTGGCTCAGGTGGGCTTCCTCGCCATCCCGAAGTTCATGATGGTCGCCGTCGAGTACGGCGCCGTGAGCGCGGGCGAGTTCGAGGAGCCCCCCGCCGTGCTCACCACCACGCTGCGCAGCCAGCGCGACGAGAACCAGTTCCGCGCCGCGGCCCACTTCTTCGTCTACCGCAACATCGGCGTGCTCTCGGCGGTGTACGCCGATCACCGCATCCCCGAGCAGGACGGCGCCTCCGAGGTGGTGGAGCGCGAGGCGCGCCTCGTGGCCCAGTATCGCTTCTGAGGAGCACCTCCATGGCCCCGACCTTCCTCTTCCCCGGCCAGGGTGCCCAGTGGGTGGGCATGGGCCACGACCTCTACACCGAGTTCGCCTGCGCCCGCGCCCTGTATGACGAGGCCGCCGACGTGCTGGGCGCCGACTTCAAGGCGCTCTGCTTCGACGGCCCGGCCGAGACGCTGACGCTGACGCGCCACGCCCAGCCCGCCCTCTTCGTCCACAGCCTGGCCTGCCACGCCGTGCTCATGGAGCTCACCGAGGGGCGCCTCGCGCCCGCGGCGGTGGCCGGCCACAGCGTGGGCGAGTACCCCGCGCTGGTCGTGGCCGGCGCCCTGTCCTTCGCCGATGGGCTGCGCCTCGTCCAGGCGCGCGGGGACTGCATGGATCGGCTGGGCGAAGGCCGCATGGCCGCCCTGTCCCTCACCGAAGACGAGGCGGCCCCGCTCGCTCGCGCTTTCTACTGTGATATCGCGGTGTTGAACCTGCCGCGCCAGACCGTGGTCGGCGGCCGCGAGGCCGACGTCGCCGCCCTGCAGGCGGCCCTGGAGGCCGACGGCAAGAGCCCCGGCGTCCTCCTGGAGACCTCGGGCGCCTTCCACACGCACCTCATGATCCGGGCCGCCCTGGAGTTTCGCGCCCACCTCGACGCGGCGACGTTCCTGCCGCCGCAGGTGCCGGCGCTCTCCAACCTCACGGCCCGCGCCCATGACGCGGCGGGTGTGCGCGCGGCGCTCTTCTACCAGATCTTCAGCCCCGTTCGCTGGTCGGACCTGGCCGACCACCTGGTCGCCACCGGCCACACCCGGTTCATCGAGCTGGGCGGCGGCCAGGGCGGCCCGCCTCCCAGCCGCGGCCGGCTCGAAGCCATCATGAAGCGCGTGCTGAAGAGCCAGAAGGCCAGCGGCGACCACCTCGCCGTCGTCACCGCCGCCACCGCCCGCGAGACCGCCGCCGCCCTCTGAGGCGCGGGCGAAAAAACCGCATCCCGACCTGAAAGGTCCTCCGCCCCCCCGGCGAAGAGACGAGGGAGACCGCCGCCACCCGCGGCCCTGACTCCCGGAGCCTTCGCCATGCGCCACCTGCTCGCCGCCGCCGCCCTCGCCCTCCCCGCCCTCGCCCAGGCCGACGTCTTCCCCCTGGGGGATCGCCAGGGCGCCTCCTTCAGCCAGCTCGTCTACGACCTGCCCGACGGGCCCACGGTCTCGGCCTGGGGCCGCGTCACCGTCGATCCCGTCCAGCTCGCCCGCGTCACGGGTGAAGCGGCGGGCTTCGTCAGCGTGCGCACGGCCGAGGGCTGGGTCGCCTTGAACCTGCCCGTCCAGACCGAGCCCTGGCGCGAGTATCCCCGCGATCTGCAAGGCGAAGGCGGCGTCGACGACGTCCTGCCCGTCAGCTTCGACTTCTCCCTGGGCGCCGAGCGGGCCCGCCGCCAGCTCGACGCCACCGTCGTCTTCAGCGACGCCCCCCTGCTCGGCAAGGCCGACCTGGCCAGCCTGGACACGCTGCCGGCGACCCCCTTCGCCGTCCGCCAGGTGCGCGAGGACCTGCCCCGGGGCGTGGGCACCGACTACGCGCCGCTCCCCCCCGACGGCCTCCCGCCGCCGCCCGAGAACCCCCAGATCGCCCTGCCCGAGCCGCTCCAGGGCTACTGGGCGCGCATGACGCCCCACCCGGTCAACATCGAGTCGGCCCGCAACCAGTGCGCGTCCGTCGCCATCGCCAACATGCTCGAGTACATGCGCCTGACCTTCGGCAGCACCCGCGGGTTCACCACGGCCGGCTTCGCCCACATCAAGGGCCTGCTGGGCGACACCTCGCTGGTGGGCATCATGGACAGCTTCAACCGGCGCCAGGTGACGGACACCTGCATCGGGAACGGGACCGACTACTGCGTCGACTCCCCCATCCAGACCGGCCTCTTCGAGGGCGCGCTGCGCTTCCTGTCCATGAGCAACGACGTCAACCGCCTGCACGTCCGCTACCAGGGCGACTTCGGCGACAGCTGCGCCCAGGAGACCGACGTGCACGTCGTCGATGACGGCTCCGAGGTGACCTTCGACTGGATCTGCGACCGCATCCAGGCCGGTGACGGCGTCGTCCTCACCTACCACCGCTTCAAGGTGGACGTCGAGGCGGCCCAGGGGCAGCCCATCTACCCCGGCATGTTCGAGGTGATCACCGGCGCCCACGCCATCCGCGTCCATGGCTGCGGCATGATGGCCGGTCGGCCGTTTCTCCGCGTGCTCAACGACACCCAGCAGGACGGCATGATCGACGACGTCTGCGAAGAGCGCCCCGGCCTCGCCAGCCAGCTCGTCTACGTCGAGGACGTCGACGGCGACGGCGTCCTGAACTACGGCGACAGCGCCCTCAAGGAGCTCGCCTTCGCCTTCGCGGTCTCCATCGACCCCTGACCTGCCGGCGTCCCGCCAGCGGCCAACCACCTGTTCTGATTCGATTTTCCTGGGGAGACCCCGCGGCCGCGACGGGGAGAGCCCGTGGCGTGACGGCCGCCGCGGCCGCGGGGTGAGAGATGGGGAGCGCAGCGCCGCTGGCCGGCGACGCTGCGCATCGGGGCTACTGACCGGGACCGGTCAGCAGCTTCTCCAGGCCGGCCTGACCCAGGACGATCTTGAGCTCGCCGATGCGGCCCGCGATCTTCTCCAGGGCCTCCAGCTCCTTGAGCCGGAGCATCGCCGGGCGCTCGGCCATGAGCTGCGCGGCGTTGGCCTGGTTGCGCACGACGGCCGCCTCCTCCCGGCGGAGGATGGCGTTGGCCTGCGCCTGCTTCTCGGCCTCGATCACGCGGTTGAAGAGCGCCTTCATCTCCCCGGGGAGGATGACGTCCTTCACGCCGACGCGGTGCACGCGGATGCCGATCTGCTCGGCGTCCGGCCCCACCCGGCCCTCGAGGAACCGGGTCAGGGCGTCCCGCCCCTCGAGCAGCTCGTCCAGGGTCACCCCCGCCACGAACTCCCGCAGGGCGAGCTGCACGAGGGTGTACAGCGAGCCCGCCGGATCCGACGCCACCCGCTGCACCTCCGCCGGGTCCCGCGGCGCCCACTCGGCGGCCACCGAGAGGCGCAGGGACACCTTGTCCTTGGTCATGAGCTCCTGGCCCTGGATGTTCAGGGTCTGGTGCCGCATGTCCACCATCGAGACCGAGGTCGGGGCCTCGCCGGTGTTCCAGGCCAGGTGCCGACCGGGCTCCAGCACGCGCTCCAGGCGACCCTGCACGAAGAGCAGCCCGCGCTGGTGCTGGCCGACGAGCACCTGGACCACCTCGTCCTTGAGCAGCGCCAGCACACGGGCGTCGTCCGGAGGCGGCGCCTGCACCGAGAACCGCAGGATCTCGGTGGTGGCGTCGGTCTTCCAGTACCGGTGCAGACCCGGCTTCAGGACCCGATCCGGGCGGCCGTCGACCACGACGACCACCCGCTCCCGCGGGGCGACCGTCAGCTCGACGACCGCGTCGCCGAGCAGCGCCCGCACCCGCGGATCCGTCGGGGGCGGGACCTCCATGGCCAGGACCTCCAGGCGGACCGTCGGATCGAAGGTCCAGTGGCGGTGCAGACCCGGGCCGAGCACGCGGTCAGGCCGGCCCTCCCGGAAGAGGACGCCGCGCTGGTGGGCGGCGATGGCCCGCTCGGTGAACCACTCGGTGGGCAGCACGCGCCGGACCTCGGGCCGCACATCGAAGACGATGGCGTCGATGTCGAAGCGCAGCGCGACCTCCTCGTCGCGCCCCAGCCGGTAGCGACCGGGCTCCAGGGCCCGGTGCGGCAGGCCGTCGCGGAACACGATGGCGCGCTCGTTGAGCTCGATGCGCACGTTGATGTTGGACTTGAACATGGGCGCTCTCCTGTCTCCGGCGAAGCCGGCTCTCCTCGTGTCACTCTCGCCCCACCGGGGCCCGTCCCCCACCGGGCGGGGACAGAAGGGTGGCCGGCGAGCCCGGACGCCTGGCGGAGAGGGCCGCGTGGGCGTCCCCGGTGGCAGGCGGATCTTCCCGCCCGCCGCCCGGCGAAGCCGTGGCAGCGCTCCCTCTCCACGAGCGTCGCCTCCCGGACCGGGGGCCACACCGGGCGGAGTGAAGGCAAGCCTCCACCCGGCCCGGCAGCGCACAGCCGCTCGGCATCGCTCGGATCGCCCGCAGGCGACGCGTGGGCCCGGTCTCCCCGGCCGGCTCAGTTTTTTCCTCGGAGTGGACAGCTCCGTGGGCGGGAACTGGGGTGAGCAGCCCAGCGCGTCTTCCGGTTTCGCCACCGCCGCAGAGAGGCCGGGCGGACCCGGCGTGGTGCGGCAGGGAGGATTCGAACCTCCAATCCCTGGGGGTCGAGGTGAGCACCCGGAACACGCTCCACCGGACCGCCGCGCACGACCTCACCTACGGAGGGTGCCCGACGGCGGCGGCGCGCCGCGGCTGGCGCCCACCCCGGAGCCGGCTTGTTCAGGGCCGGCTTGCCCGGCGTTCGCCGGCCAGAAGTGGTCGGAGGGCAGGTGGGCAGGTAGCGATATCCTGCGCGCCCCCCAACAGAGACTCTAGACACACCTCTCCCATGTCATCCTGGCATTGACAGACCAGGAGGTGGCGGCACGTCGTCGCGGGACGAGCGCCGGGTGGCCAGGCGATGGGGACGGTCCGAAACAAAAAGGCCGCCCGCGGAAAACCCGGGGCGGCCCTTTGATTTCAGGCGTTTGGCTACGCCTGACGGGGGCTTCCCGGGGGGTCGAGGCCGGCGCTCAGGGCGACGGCACAGCAGAAAAGGTGATCGGTGGTCGACTTCATGGGCGCCATCCTAGCGGCCCCCATTGAGAAGTCAACACAAAAGTCATGGGAGCGATCTTTTAGTGCAGATTCGCGGCGACGGACCGGCCGCGTCAGTGGAAGTCGTGGGATCGCGGCGGGGCGAGCTCCCCCGGATCCACCGCGAAGAACCGCCGCCCCTGGACCGTGTGGGCGCCCTGCTCGTGGCTGGCCAGGCCGGCGATGCCCAGGATGGCCGACCGGCTGAGGAGCTGGCGGTTGCGGTCGAAGTCCTTCGGGCGAACGATGATGTTCACGAACCCGGTCTCGTCCTCGAGGGTCATGAAGAAGAAGCCCTTGGCCGACTCCGGCCGCTGCCGCGCGATGACCAGCCCCGCCACCGTCAGCCAGCCCCCGTTGGGCACCCGCGCCACCTCCCCCGCCGGCACCACCCCCCGGGCCGCCAGCCAGGGCCGCAGGTGCACGACCGGGTGCGTCTTCGCGGTGGCGCCCAGCGTCCGGTAGTCCGCCGCCGTCTCCGCGGCGGGGCTCATCGCCGGGAAGGTCGCCTGCCCCTCGGGGGCCGGCGCCAGCGGCAGCCCGTCGAGGGCCGACTTCGAGAGCCGCAGCACCTCCCAGATGGCGTCGCGCCGGGCGGGCAGCCAGGCCGAGAAGGCCCCCGCCTCGGCCAGCACGCCCCACGACCGGGCCGGCAGCGCCACCCGGCGGACGGCATCCAGCGCCGACGTGAACGGCCCCGCCGCCCGCGCGCTCTTGAGGGCCTGCCGCGCCGCGGCCCCCAGCCCCACCACCAGGCGCAGCCCCAGCCGCACCGCCCCCGCCTCCATCAGCGAGTCCCAGTCGCTCTGGGCCAGGCAGGGCGGCCGCACCTCCACCCCGTGCCGCTTCGCGTCGTGGATGAGGCTCGACGCCGAGTAGAAGCCCATGGGCTGGGCGTTGAGCAGGCTGCAGAGGAACTCGGCCGGGTGGTGGTGCTTGAGCCAGGCCGAGGCGTAGACGAGCAGGGCGAACGACGTGCTGTGGCTCTCGGGGAAGCCGAAGCTGCTGAAGGCGTTGATGCGCTTGATGATGAGCTCGGCCTCCGCCGACGAGATGCCGTTCGCCAGCATGCCTGTGCGCAGTTTCTCGTTGAGATCCGAGAGCTTGTGTCTGTGGCGCTCGCCCCCCATGGCGCGGCGCAGGCTGTCCGCCTGGCTCGCCGTGAAGCCCGCCGCCTCCACCGCCACCTGCATGCTCTGCTCCTGGAAGAGCGGCACCCCCAGCGTCCGCCCGAGGATGGGCGCCAGCTTCGGGTGGGGCAGCTCCCACACCTCCTCGCCCCGCTTCCGGCGGATGTAGGGGTGCACCATGTCCCCCTGGAGGGGGCCCGGGCGGATGAGGGCCACCTGGATGGCCAGCTCGTAGAAGTTCTCGGGCCGCGTCCGGGGCAGCGTGTTCATCTGGGCCCGGCTCTCGATCTGGAAGACCCCCACCGTGTCGGCCTCGCCGATCTGGGCGTAGACCGCGGGCTCCTCCTGCAAGCTGTACAGCGGCACCGCCTCCGCCAGCCCGCGGGCCGCGCCGGCCAGCCGCAGCCCCTCCGCCAGGGCCGTCAGCATCCCGAGGCCGAGCAGGTCGAACTTGGGCAGGCCGGCAGAGTCCAGATCATCCTTGTCCCACTGGATGATCGTCCGCCCGTCCATCGCCGCCTGCTCGACGGGCACGATCTCGCCGACCGGCTGCGTCGACAGCACGAAGCCCCCCACGTGGATGGAGCGGTGCCGGGGGATGCCGTAGAGCCGCTCGACCACCCAGTGCAGCGCCTTGAGGCGGGGCGCCGTCGGATCGAAGCCCGCCGCCTGGATGGCGTCGGGGGTGAGAGGCCCGTTGAACCGCCCCACCTGCTCGGCCAGCCGCGCGCCCTCATCGGTCGAGAAGCCCAGCACCCGGGCCGTGTCCCGCACCGCGCTGCGCCCGCGCCAGCAGATGTGCTCGCAGACCATGGCCGCGTGGCGCCGCCCGTAGCGCCGGTAGACCCACTGGATCACCTCCTCGCGGCGGCGGTGCTCGATGTCCAGATCGATGTCGGGGTAGCCCTCGCGCTCCTCCGACAGGAAGCGCTCGAAGAGCAGGTGGAACTTGATGGGGTCCACGGCCGTGATGCCCAGGCAGTAGCAGACGGCCGAGTTGGCGGACGAGCCCCGCCCCTGCACCAGGATGGGCGGATCGCAGGCCCGGGCGAAGCCGACGATCTCCCACATGATCAGGAAGAACCCCGCCAGCCCCTTGCGGGCCACGATGCCCAGCTCGTGATCGAGCTGGCGGCGGTGCTGCTCGGTGAAGCACCCCGCCCAGCGGACGGCCGCCCCCTCGTAGGCCAGCCGGCGCAAGTAGGCGTCGTTGTTGTCGATTCCATCCGGAAGCCGCAGGCCGGGCAGGGCCGGCTTGAGGTCCTGGAGCCGAAACGCGCACCGCTCGGCCAGCGCCACCGACGCCCGCAGACCCGCCGGCTCGTGGCGCCACCGCTGGGCCATGGCCCGCGGGCCCTTCAGGTGCCACTCGGCGTTGGGCCGCAGGCGCCGCCCCGCCTCATCCAGCGTTACGCCCTCCTTCAGGCAGGTCAGCACGTCGTGCAGGACGCGCTCCTCCGGCTCCGCGTAGTGCACGTTGTTCGTCACCACCCAGGGCGCCCCCACCTCGTCCGCGATGCGCAGCAGCCCGCCCACCATCGCCGCCTCTTCCGACAGCCCGTGGTCCCAGACCTCCACGGCGAAGTGCTCCCCGAAGATGTCCTTGAGCAGGCCCGCCGAGCGCCGCGCCCCCAGCGGATCGCCGCCCCGCAGCAGCGTCGGCACATAGCCCCGCGGACACCCCGACAGGCAGAGCACCCCCGCGCGGTGGGCGGCCAGCGTCTCCACCTGGATGCGCACGCGCCCCCGCGTCACGGGCGACACCGCGTGTTCGCCGCCGCGCGCCAGCGTCACCAGCCGACACAGGTTCGCGTAGCCCTCCTTGTCCCGCGCCAGCAGCGTCAGGTGGTGCACCTCGGGGGCCTGATCCGAGGCGACCAGGGCCCCGCCGAGCGTCAGCTCCAGGCCGAGAATCGCAGGAAAATCGCCGATCTCCCGCGCATGGTGCCCAAAGCGGACCACACCCCCCATGTCGTCATGGTCGGTGAGGGCCAGCGCCTTCAAGCCCAGCGCGGCGGCCCGATCCAGCAGGCGCTCGGGCAGGCTGGCCCCCTCCTGGAGGCTGAACGCGCTGTGGCAGTGGAGCTCGGCGTAGTCCATGGGTGCGCCTGATCGACGGGCGCCAGTGTAGCAGGGGCGCTAGCGCAGGGTGCACCCGACCAGCAGGGCGTTCTGCCCCACGCGGCTCTGGGGGGTGCAGTCCGCCGTCACGAGGCTGCCGCGGGCCAGCCGCTTGCGGGCCACCTCGGCCCCGCCGTCCGTGAAGCGCAGCTCCACGAAGCGCCGGTTGTCGGGGCCCAGCATCAGCCGGATGCCCCCCTGCTCCCCCAGGTCCACCACGGCGGAGACGGTCCCGCTCACGCGGACCTGGCCGGGATCCGTCCCCGCCAGGTACACGTCGAGGAACTGGCCGATGGACTCATAGACCCAGACGCCGCCCTCCTGGCGAGGGGGCGGCAGGGCGCGCTCGGGTCGGGTCGCCGGCGCGGCCGGCGCGGCGCTCGCCGGCGCGGCCGTCGCGGGGGCGGGCACGATGCCGGTCGTCTGGGACGTGGGGGCCGGGGGGGGCGGCTGCTCGCAGCCCGGGGCGAAGGCGAGCGCCGCCAGCAGGCGCCATGGGAGCTTCATGGGGGCGTCAGGCGACCTGGCGCTTGACGGGAATGCGCCCGAGGATGGCGCCCCGAGGCGGCGCGCCCCTGCGCCCGGCCACGAAGCCCTCGAGCAGCGCGCGATCGGCGGCGCTCATGGTGGTGAACGCCACGGCCGCGCCCGGATAGAACACCTCGTCCACCGCCTTGACCACCTGGCCGCGGGCCCGGACGGCCCCACCCGGCAGATCGAGCACCAGATCCACCACATCGCCCTGCCGCAGCCGACGGCCGGAGAGCCGCTGCAGGTACACGCCGCCCGCGCTCAGGTTCGTCGTGCGGCCCTCGCCGGCCAGCGCGCCCACGGCCTTCACGCGAGCGCGGTACGGCACCCGGCGAGACGTCCTGCGCTCACTGGCCTGATCCTCGCTCATCACCTTCATCAGACTCCCCTTCGGCGGGTGTGTGGCTGGAGGTAGGGTTCTGTCGTTTCGGCGATGCGTCAATTTTTTGGGCCGGAAAGATCCCCCCGCGGCCGGCCGATCCTCGCCGCTCCCCTCGCCCCGCCGGGCCGGTGTCGGATAAGGTTGGCGGTGCCGACCGGCCCCAAGGGGGACGACGGCCCCGTGAGGAGTTCATGTCGACACGCCCCGCGCCCCTGCTGACGCTCCTGCTCCTGATCGGCTGTGATCCCGGCCTCGAGGCGGGCGAGCCCTTCTACCAGGGGGGCGACGTCATCCAGCTCATCGACGCCGGCCCCGCCGCCGACGCCCGGGGCGCCGATGGCCAGCCCGAGGCGGACGCCGGCGTCGCTGACGACGCCGCTCCCCGCCCCGACGCGCGGCCTGACCGCGACGCCGAGGCCCCCGCCCCCGACGCCGAGGCCCCCGCCCCCGACGCCCAGGTGCCCCCGCCGGACATGGCGCCTCCGCCGCCGGACATGGCGCCCCCCCCGCCCGTCGAGGGCCCGGCGCGGTACACGGCCGACCGGCTGCACTCCCCGGTGACGCCCTTCGTCCGCGACACCCTCCGCCAGATCGTCGCGCGCGACGGCGGCCGCCGGGGCAACGTGTTCGCCAAGATCGGCGACTCCCTCACCGTCTCCAACAGCTTCCTCAAGTGCTTCGCCGGCAACGGCGTCGAGCTGGACGGCCGCGACGCCCTCGCGCCCACCATCCGGCACTTCCTGGGCGGCGCCGCCGGCGGCACCGACCCCTTCCGCCGGGACAGCCTCGCCGCCACCGTCGGCTGGAGCGCCATCAGCGCCCTGCGCGGCGATCCGAGCCCCATCGACCAGGAGGTCGACGCCCTCGACCCGCGCCTCGCCGTCGTCATGTTCGGCACCAACGACATCCAGCGCGCCAACATCACCGCCTACGCCGACGAGATGTTCGACATCGTCGACCTGCTGCTCTCCCAGGGCATCATCCCCCTGCTCTCCTCCATCCCGCCCCGCGGAGACAGCGCCGCCGCCGACGACGTCGTGCCCTCCTACAACGCCATCGTCCGGGGCATCGCGGAGGGCCGCCAGATCCCCTTCATGGACCTGGAGAAGGCGCTGCGGCCCCTCCCGCGCTTCGGCCTCGCGGGTGACCGCCTCCACGGCAGCACCTACCAGCGCGGCGGCAGCTACCTGCCGTGCGCCTTCACGCCCGAGGGCCTCCAGCACGGCTACAACTGGCGAAACCTGTTGGCGATCGAGAGCTTGCATCGCGTGCTGACCAGCGTCCTCGGCGACGCCGAGGTCCCCGATCCCCCGGCTCCCGCGCGCCGGGGAGCCGGCACCCCGGCCGACCCCTTCCTCATCGACACCTTCCCGTTCACCCATGTGGCGGACACCCGCGAGGCCACGAGCCGCGCCTACAACCGCTACCCCGGCTGCGGAGCCAACCAGGACGAGTCCGGTCCCGAGTACGTCTACCGCCTCGATCTCGACGCCCCCACGACGCTGCGCGCCTACGTCTTCGACCGCGGCACGGTCGACATCGACATACACCTGCTCGGCGACACCGACCCCGACACCTGCCTCGACCGCGACCACACCGGCTTCGCCGCCAGCCTCGATCCGGGGACGTGGTACTTCGTCCTGGACACCTTCGTCGGCGCCGACGGCCAGCCCGATGCCGGCGAGTTCCTCTTCGTCCTCGTCGCCGACCCATGACGCGATGGGCCCCCCTCGCCCTCACCCTGACGTGCTGGGCCTGTGATCCCGCCCTCGAGCCGCGGCTGGCCGCCCAGGACGCCGCGCTCACCGACGCCGCGCCCGCCGACGCCGGGCTCACCGACGCCGCCCTCACCGACGCCGCCCCCATCGACGCCGCGCTCACCGACGCCGGCCCGCCCGACGCTCAGCCCCGCGACGCCGCCCAGTCCCATGACGCCTTGCCCGACGCCGGGCCCGGCCGCGACGACGCGGCACCGCCGGCCCCCGATGCGGCCCTGCCCGACGCCGGACCGCCGGTCGCCGAGGGCCCCCCCAGCTACCCGGCGGGCCGCCTGGTGTCGCCCCTCACCCCCCACCAGGTCCGCCACCTGCGCCAGATCATCGCCGCCGGCCCCGCCCGCGACGACCGCGTCTTCGCCAAGATCGGCGCGTCGGCCACGGCCAGCCAGAGCTTCCTCCACTGCTTCGCGGGCGACGGAGTCGACCTCGCCGGCGACAACCGGCTCCGCGGCACCATCGACCACTTCCTGGCGGGCGATGCGGCCGGCACGGACCCCTTCAGCCGGGAGAGCCTCTGCGCCGTCCCCGGCCGCACCGCGGGCTGGGCCATCAGCGGGGACCCTGCACCCATCGACCAGGAGCTCGCGGCCCTTGAGCCCCGGTTCGGCGTGGTCATGTACGGCACCAACGACATGCAGCTGCGCGACCTCGATGGCTACGCCGACCACCTCCTCACCCTGATCGACCACCTCGTCGCCGGGGGCGTCGTGCCCATCCTGTCGGCCATCATGCCCCGCGACGACGACGCCGAGGCCGACGCCCGCGTCCCCAGCTACAACGCCGTCATCCGCGCCGTGGCCCAGGCCCGCCAGGTCCCGTTCGTCGACCTGCACCAGGCCCTCGCCGCCCTGCCCGACCATGGCCTCGGCCCCGACGGCATCCACCCGACGACCTACCGCGCCGATGGCCGCAGCCGCGCCTGCGACTTCACGCCCGCCGGCCTCGCCTTCGGCTACAACTGGCGGAATCTGTTGACGATTCAGGCGCTGCACGGCCTCGTGGGCGCGGTCCTGGGTGGCGCCCCGGCCCCCGACCCGCCCGCGCCCGTCCGGGATCCCTACCTCATCACCGAGCTGCCGTTCTCGGCCCTGGCCGACACCCGCGTGGACGGCCAGCGCGCCCTCGACCGCTACCCGGGCTGCGCGGCCGCCCAGGACGAGTCGGGTCCCGAGCACGTCTACCGGCTCGAGCTGCGGCGCCCCACGGTCATCCAGGCCCACGTCCTCGATCGCGGCGACGTCGACGTCGACGTCCACCTCCTGGCCGACCCCGCTGATCCCGAGACGTGCCTGGAGCGCGCCCACACGACCTTGACCGCCAGCCTCGACGCCGGCACCTGGTACCTCGTCGCCGACACCTTCACCAGCCGAGGCGGCCGCGAGAACAGCGGCGAGTACCTGCTCGTGGTCCACGAAGCGCCGCCCTGACCCCGCTTGCCAGCCCTGCCCGGGCGGCGTAGCGTGTGGGGTTGGGACACGGGCCTGGAGCCCGGCCCGGGAGACTCTTCTCCGGGAGGCCAGCATGCGACGCCTGACACAGTGCCTCGCGGTCCTCGCCCTGGCGGCGGGCGGCTGCGACCATCCTTCTTCAACCGGGACAGCGGGGTCGCCCACGACACCGGCATGCTGGCCGACGCGGCCACGGACGCGGGCGGCGACGCCGGCGGGGACGGGGGCCCCGACGCGGCCCCAGCCAGGTCGAGCTCGATCCCATCGAGCCCCTCTTCGTCGGCGCCTGGCGGCGTCGGCGTCCACGTCGATGGCATCCCTTCGACGACCTCACCTTCCAGGTCAGCGGCGGCCCGGACGGCGGCCTGGTCTCGCCCAGCAAGGACGAGGACTTCGATCCTGCTCGCCCCACCGTCATGCTGCTCGCGGGCTGGAAGCCGGGCACCTACGCGCTGCAGGCCCTGCACCTCGGCGCGGTCGTCGCCGAGGCCCCTTCGAGATCACGCTGGAGTGGGCCGAATGATGACATCGGCCTGCCCCGCTGGTTCGACGGCCCCACCGACGTCCAGCCGCCCGCCCCGGGCGGCCGACGCCTGGGGCGGCGGCGGCATGGGCATCCAGAACTTCAACGTCAACCCGCAGTCGGGCAACCGCCACGTCCTGATCGTCTTCGTCGACGTCTCGGACGCGCAGTACCCGGCCGACGCCCCCACCATGGACGCCTTCAAGGCGAACTGGCTCGACCATGTCGTCAACGGCGTCAACGTCGGCGGCGAGGTCCGCAGCGTCGCGGCGTACTGGAACGAGGTCTCCGGTGGCCGCCTCACCGTCACCGCCGAGGCGGCCGGCCCGGTGCGCATCGATCGCACCTTCGCCCAGACCTTCGAAGATGGCTGGGCGTGGTCCGATCGCCTCCAGCGCCTGATCAACACGATCCAGGACACGCTGCCCGCGCTCGATCTCACCACCTTCGATGTCATCCTCTTCGTCACCCCGACCTGGACGCTGCCAGCGGCCGATCCCTGTGTCATGACCAATGGAGGCACCGAGATCTGCGACGGCCTCGACAACGACTGTGACGGCCTCATCGACGCGCTCGATCCCGGGCTCGCCGCCCCCTGTGTCATGCCAGCCCAGTGCGGCGATGGCATCGTCAGCGCGGGCGAGGCCTGCGACGATGGCAACACGGCGGTCTACGACCGCTGCTCCAGCGACTGCCTCACCGTCCAGACCCGGCACTTCGCCTGGCCCTCGGCCATCGGCCCCTGGGGCCCCTTCACCTTCCGCGGCAACGTGAGCAAGAGCCCCGCCTTCACCAGCATGCCCAACGACTGGACCGCCCTCGATGGCCGCCAGGTCTATGCCACCTACAGCCACGAGTTCGGCCACAACATCGGCCTCGGCGATGAGTACACCCCCGAGGTCCCGGGCCGGAACACGGGTGGCTGGGAGCTGATGCACCTCGAGACCGATCTGCCCCACCTCACCCTCAGCCAGCGCCTGCTCCTCGGCTGGATCGATCCCGCCAACCTCGTCGCGTTCCAGCCCACCCCCATGCGCCGCGACACCGTCGACCTGAGCCCCGTGGGCCTCATCACCCCCGCCGCCGGCCGGAAGATCGGCGTCGAGGTCCGGGTCACCAGCGGCTGGAACTACTACTTCGAGTACCGCCTGCGCCAGGCCGGCCACCTCGGCGACCACG
>JAWKQS010000056.1:0-34430 GCA_041389985.1 bacterium | reverse complement strand
GCGGCCGGCCCCACGGCCGACGAGGTGGTGGCCTGCGGCACCGCCGACTGCCAGGCCTTCACCGGCTGGGCGCAACCCGCCTCCGTCGAGGCGTACTGCGCCGCCTACGTCGCCTGCGATCCCAGCGCGGCCGAGGCCTGCCCGGACGAGACGCTGGCCGACCAGCCGCTGCCCCGGCTCCTCGACTACGCCTTCCCGTACGCCGGGGGTCTGCTCTACGGGCCGCCCGTACAGGCCTGCGTGCTGGCGGCGCTGAGCCAGGGAGGCGCCTGCCCGGCGGATCTGCGCAGCCTCGGGTGCCCCGGCCCTGGCCGGACGCTGCTGGCGCCCGGGGGCGCCGTCCAGCGCTGGGACCTGTCGCCCGGCGGCCGCGTCGCCGTCTTCCAGCAGCTTCGCGCCGGGCAGACGGAGCTGGGCTGGGGCCGCCTCGACGGCTCCCCGCCCGACCAGGTCATCGGCCTGCGCGGCACGTCGGTCGTCAGCGCCGCGGCCACGGACGCCGGCGATGTGGTCGTCGTGCTCTTCGACGGCTCCGGGCAGATCCTGCTGGTCGCGCCCCGCGACGGCGAGCCGGCCTACCAGCCCCTGGAGGGCCCGGCCGTGGAGCGCGTGGCCCTCGCGCCCAGCGGTCGCGTGGCCGCCCTGCTCGACGCCAGCGCCGAGCTCCACCTGTGGAACATCTCAGAATCACAGGAGATTCTGCGCATCCGCGGGGTCGCATGGCCAGTCGCCTTCTCGCCGACCGAAGGCGTCGTCGGTCTGCACTTCACCGAGGGCGTCGCCGAGCTCTGGGATGTGGTGGGGGTCGCCCGGCTGGGCGAGCTGGCCGGCGCCGGCGGAGCCCCCGCCGCTGCCCTGGCGTTCAGCCCCTCGGGCGAGACCGTCGTGACGGCCAGCGCGCAGGCCGTGCAGATCTGGGAGGCCGCCACCCAGATCCGCGTCGGGCAGGAGGCCGTGGATCCGCGCTATCTCCAGGGCGCGTTCGGGGCGTCGTGGTCGGCGGACGGGGCGAGCGTGGTGGTGGCCATCCCCACGCGGCTCAGCGATCCGACCACCGAGCCGCTCTACCGCATCTACGGGATCCAGCCGTGAGCGCCCGGCGGCGAGCCGCGCTGGCGGTGCTCGTGGCGCTGGCGGGGTGCTCCGAGGCCGACTCGCCGGCCGAGGGGGCCGACGCGGTGGTGCCCGACGACCGCTGCCTGGCGCTGCTGGACGACTGCCCGGCCGGCACCACCCCCACGGTGGAGGCGAGCGTCGTGGCGGCCTGCGAGGGGCAGGCCGGGGCCGAGCTGCGCGCGGAAGGGGGCGAGATCACGGGCATCTGCCAGCGCCGCGACCAGTGCCAGCTGGTGTGCAGCCTTGCCGATCCCTGCCGCTGCGGCATCGACCGGGTCACCCGGGAGGGGGTCTTCTGCGCCCCCTGCGGCGAGGCCGGCTGCGGCGATGGCATCTGCGAGGGCGGCGAGGATCCGGCGTCGTGCCCCGCCGACTGCGGGGCCCGGTGCGACCCCGGCGGCGGCGGCGTGCCCGCCGAGCAGCGGTGCGATGGCGAGGTGCGCGAGGTCTGCGAGGCCAACGCCCGGTGGGCCGCCCTCGCCTGCCGAGACGACCAGATCTGCGAGCCGTACGCCGGCGGCGCGGACCGGCTCACCTTCTGCCAGACCCGCACCCAGCCCCTCGGTGGGACGCTCCACGGCCTGGGCAGCCGAGGGTTTCAGCCCGAAGGGCGGCCCGCGGACATCCGCTTCGCCACCCCCGACCTCACCTGCCCCGACCAGCGCATCGGCCTGCTGCGGGTGGTGTTCGAGGCCACCGGCGGCCTGCTCTTCATCGACGGCGATCCCATCGTGCGCATGGATCTGGCGACCCGGCCCGCGAGACGCTCCTCCATGGCCTGGGGAGCCCTCGACTTCCAGGGCGGCCGCGCGGTGGTGGGGACGGCCCGCGTCCTCACCGTCTGGGAGGCGGCGACCGGTCGCGCCCTGCAGACGCGGCCCTTCGTCGACGACTACGTGGCGGCCCCCATCGGCCCCGTGGCCCTCGCCCCCGACGGCTTGCAGGCGGCGGCCGCGCTCGTGGTCGAGGGGCAGCCCACCCTCGCCGCCTGGGACGCCACCACCGGGGCCGTGACCCACCTGCTGCGCTTCGACGCCGACGACGGCGTGACCCCCGGCGAAGGCGCCCGGGCGCTGCGGTTCAGCGCCAACGGCCTGCACCGGTCGAGGGCCGCGGCGACGTCGTGATCGTGTAGGACCCGGCCAGCAGCCGGGCGAGCCACCTCTTCGATCTGGGCGCCCCCGTCCTGCACCTCGCGCTGGACCCCAGCGGCGCCTCCCGGTGGCGGTGACCACGGTGCTGGACACCCTGGTCATCGGGCTCGAAGAGGGGCGGGTCTCTCTGGCGGGTCGCCGAGGACGACCTGGGGCGGCCATCGACCTCAGCCCGGACGGCCAGTGTGGTCGCCGTCGGCCGCGCCGACGCCGCAGGCCGCATCCACGCCGCCCTCTACGACGCCGCGACCGGCGCGCTCCTCCGCGACATCCCGGCCGGCCTCTGGACCCGCGACTGGCTGGCGGTGGACTTCGCCCCCGACGGCCACCACCTGGTGGTCAACGAGCGCGTCTTCTCCGACGTCTTCACCCCTTGAGGGCCCCTACTCCCGCCAGTCGACCCGGGGCCCCGCGCCGGCGCGGACGCGGGCGGCCAGGGCTTCGCCGGCCACCTCCACCGGGGCGGCGTAGGGCGGATCGGGCACGCGGTCGGGGCCGTTGACCTGGATGACCCCCTGCCCGCCCACCACGTCGCCGACGCTGCGCATACCCCGGTGCGTTGCCTCCCCCGCCGACACGACGGCGAGCTGGCGGTTCACGGCCCAGTCCCCGTCGTCGCCGCAGGGGTTCATGTCATCGCAGGGGAGCACGCCGGGGATGCCGACGCAGTCGTCGGCCGGGGCGAAGACGTTGGCCTGCGTCAGCATGCGCGCGCTGTCGTGCAGCTGCTCGCCCCGTACTGCCACCACGCGTCCCAGACGTTGTTGTAGAGGTGGGGCGAATCCGTAGTGAAAACGGGGATTTCGCACCGTCGTGCGATCGAAGTGGTTGTGGTGCCAGGTCACCCGCATCCCGCCCGCGGGCTGCCCGTCGGCGTCCTGCCAGGCCAGGGTGACCTTCTTGTGGGTGTGGAAGTGGCTCCACGAGACGGTGATGTCGGTGCCACCGCGGATGTCCAGCAGGCCGTCGCCGCCATCGAACAGCTCGCAGTGGTGGATCCAGATGTCGCCCGTCGTGAAGTCGCCCGGCGCGGCGCCGCCCGGGCCGCGGATGAGCAGGCCGTCGCCGTCCTGGGCGCAGGCCTGCTCCCCCCGCCGGATGGACCGGGTGATGCCCACGTCGGCGATGATGACATCCCGGATGCCTTGCAGCCGCCACGTGCCATCCACCACCACCGCCCGGCCGCGACCGTCCACCGTCTTGCGGCCGCCGAGCCGCACCTCGGCGTCCCAGGTGATGCGCCCGTCCACGTCGAAGACGATCCACCAGGGCGTCGCGTCCTCCAGGGCCGCCCGCAGCGAGCCCGCCCCGCTGTCGCGCAGCGTCGTCACCCGGTACACGCGGCCGGGATCGCCGCCGCGAGCCGACGCCCCGAAGCCCTGCCGCTCGGCCAGCAGCGAGGCGAAGCGGTCACCCGCGGGCGGCGGGGGCGGATCGACGGCGGGGCCGGCGCAGACGCAGTAGTCCGACTGGTGGCCGCTGTCGCAGGCCACGGGCGGCCGGGCCTCGTCGGGGGCGCAGGCGTCCGGCACATCCTCGAACGCCCCAGCGCAGGCCAGGCCGGCCCGGGCGCACACGGCGGTGCAGCCGCTGCGATCGTCGAAGACGGCCTCGCAGCCGGTGGGCGTCGCAGCGCAGACGGTGTGGCCGGCCGCCGCGATGGGGGTGCAGTCGATGGCCGGCGCGGCGGCGTCGGCCTCGGGCGTCGGCGCTGCGTCCCTGGGGGCCGCGTCGGCGGGGGCCGCGTCGGCGGAGGCTGCGTCCTGGACGGCGCCCGCATCCGCCGGGCGGCTGGCCCCATCCAGCTCGGCCGCGCGCGCGTCTGGGTCCGCCGCGTCCGCCGGCCCCGCCCCCACGTCCAGCGCGCCCCCCACGTCGCCAGGCCCTTGATCAGCAAAGGGAATCGAAGCGTCCACCGCCTCGCTGCCGCCGCCATCGGCACAAGCCACCAGGCCGACCACCCAGCAGACCAGCATCCTGCCCACCATCCCTCACCTCCTGCGGCGAGGGTGCCCGATCCGGGGGGCCGAAGCCATCGCCCCGAAGACGGCGAAGGTCAGGCGACCGGCTTGCTCACCAGAGCGCCCGTCCGCTCCAGCGCGGCGCGCAGGATGGCCTCGAGGAGCTCCGCGTAGGACCAGCCGGCCATGGAGGCCATGAGGTTGAACTTGCCGTCCCAGCACCAGCCCGGGTTGGGGTTGACCTCCAGCAGCTTGATGGTGCCGTCGGCGCCGGCGCGGAAGTCGAAGCGGGCGTAGTCGCGACACCCGAGGCGCTCGAACAGGCGCGTGGAGTGGTCCACGAGGCGCTGGCGATCGATGTCGGGCAGATCGGCCTCGACGTAGCGCAGGTGCTTCCAGTAGGGGCTGTCGGGCTCCCACTTGGACTCGTAGCCGAGGATGCGGGGCAGGTCGGCGGGCAGGCGGGAGTAGTCCACCGCCAGCACCGGCAGCGCCTGGAGGCCCTGGGCCGGGTTGCCGATCAGGGCCACGCTGTACTCGGCCCCCTCCAGGAACTCCTGGATGAGGATCGGGCGCCCAGGCAGCTCGGCACGGATGGCGTCGAGGCGCTCGAGGAGCTGGCGCTCGTCGTGGACCACCGACGCGGCGGTGATGCCGACGCTGGAGTCGCCGAAGTTGGGCTTGAGCAGGGCCGGGAACACCGCGGGCAGCGTGGCCGACTGGTCCGACGGGTGGAACCACGTCTCGGCCGGGACCGGCACATCGAGGGACTCGGCCAGGGCGCGCACCAGCGCCTTGTCGTAGCACATGCCCAGGCAGACGGGCCCCGCCCCGGAGTAGGGCACGCCGTACAGCTCGAGGAGCGCGGGGACGTGCAGCTCGCGGAAGGCGTCGTTGAAGAAGCCCTCGTCGCAGAAGTTCAGCACGAACGCGGGCTTGCGCGCCTCGAGCTGCGCCACCAGCGCCCGGTGATCGTCGAAGTACTTGAACTCGAAGCCCCCCACCTCGGCCAGCGCGGCCTTGAGACGATCGATGGTCTCGATGTCCTCCGCGTTGAACTGGCCCCCCAGCTTGATGGGATCGGGCAGGCGGGGATCGCCGAGCAGCACCGTCACCTCGCCGTGCGCCTTCGGCTCGGGCGCCACGGCCCGGGCCGGCGTCCGCCCCGTGAGGAGCATGCGGCGGGCCATCATGCCCAGGTCCTGGTTACGGTCCGACTCCGTCTCGATCCAGCCGTGGAACGTGACATCCTCGAAGCCGATGCGCACCAGCAGCGCCTGGATCTCGGGCAGGGTGTACAGCCGCTCCGCGTAGAACTGGTCGGCCAGGACGCCCTTCTCGGCGTGGACCACCACCTCGCGCGAGATCAGCCGCGCCCGGTCGGCCGCCAGGCTGCGCTCGCGGCAGACGAAGTGGTTCTGGTCGATCCACTCCCAGGAGCGCGCCTCGAAGTGGGTGCGCGTCCACTCGCCGTCGACGATGTCGAGGATGACCTGCCCGCCCGGGCGCAGGCCCCGAAAGACCGACCGCAGCACCGCGGCGTCGTCCTCCTCGCGCTCGAAGTAGCCGAACGAGTTGCCCAGGATGCAGATGGCGTCGAAGGCCCCCGCTCCCCCCGGCACGCGCCGGGCGTCGCCCTCGTGGATGCGCACCTCCAGGCCCTCGGCCTGGGCCCGCTTGCGCGCCAGACGCACCAGGTACCGCGAGCGATCCAGGCCCGTGACCCGGGAGAAGCCCCGCCGGGCCAGCTCGAGCACGTGGCGGCCCTGGCCGCAGCACAGGTCGAGCACCCGCGCCCTGGGATCCAGGCCGGCCACCTCGATGATGCGGGCCACCTCCCCGCGGGTCAGGCGATCGCTCTCCACCACGTCGCCATCGGTCTTCAGGTAGAGCGCGTTGAAGAGGGACGACCACCAGTCATTGGGGAGGTGCCGCTCCAGGTCGGGCACGGGGCCAATGGTCCGGTGAAGGGGGCGCTGCTTGCTGCGAGTGGACATCACGCTCCGGTCCGTGGGCTGGTCACCTGCCCATCCAGGGGGCAGGCGGGCGGATTGTGGGACGCACGGCCGCGAGGTGCAAAAGGCCCGCGGATTTCAAGGGGATTCCGGCGCGTTCACCCCGCGCCGCCGTGCCCATGATCCCGACGCCGGTCGCTGGCTGACGTCGACGTTCATCGCGGGGGGCAAGACGGCGCGCAGCCAGGCGGCGTCGAGGCCCGGCCCGTCGACGTCGAGCTGCAAGACGGCGTCGGCGGGCGCCCGCGCCAGCGCGTCCTCGGCGGCCTGCCGGCGCGCCGCGGGGGTGGCACCCTCGATGACCTGTCGCAGCATCGGGCGCGCGGGGAGCGGGTGACGCCGCACCCCGGCGAGCCGGCCCCCCGCGGCGCCCGGCGCCAGGGCCAGCTCGAGGCAGAGCTTCTGTTCGGGGGCCTCCGCCGGGCTGGTGCGCTCGACCGAGCCCGCATACACCACGGGGGCGGCGAGGGGTCGCCCGGCCAGGTCCTGCTCGATGATCTGGTGGCGGTGGATGTGGCCCGAGACGACCGCCGCCACCGAGCCGGGGATCTGGCTTCCGGCGATGACGTCCGGATTGCGGGTGAACACGAAGTCCCGCGCGGGCGGCCGCCGCCCCGCCAGATCGGCGCGGTGATCCCCGGCCCCGACGGCGACGCCCTCGACGGCGTGGTGCACCAGCAGCAGCCGCACATCGGCGGGCGCGGTCAGCAGCCCCGTGCCCGCGACGCAGGCCTCGACGCTCTCCCGCACCCGGCGCTGGTACGGAAACGCGCCGATCGCGACGCGAAGCCCTTGAATCTTCAGAGAAATCAGCGATGGACCGTCGACGACGTGGAGCCTGGGGTGGGCCGACGCCAGGGGCCGCGGCAGGCTGCCCCGCTCGTGGTTGCCCGCGACCACCACCACGTCGATGCCGGCCTCGGCCAGCCGCCAGAGCGGCGCGAAGGCGGCGTCCACCAGCGCCGGGCGCGGATCGGGGCGATCGAAGACGTCGCCCCCGTGGATCACCACATCGACGCCCTCGGCGAGGGCGATGGCGGCGGCCCGCTCGAAGCCGGCCTGGAAGTCATGACCACGGCGGCGACGCTGCGTGCGCGGGTGGGCCGGCAGATCGAAGCCCAGGTGGGTGTCACCGAAGAGGAGCGCGCGCAGCATGCTGAACAGGTGTACAGCATGGCGTCCTCACCGGCAAGGCGCTCAGTCCTCTTCGCCCTCGACGAAGGGGTTGGCCTTGCCCTTGAACTGCAGCCGGATGGGCGTGCCCTCCAGGGGGAAGGCGTCGCGCAGCTGGTTTTGCAGGTACCGCTGGTAGCTGAAGTGCACGCCCTCGGGGTCGTTGCACGAGATCATGATGGTGGGCGGGGCCACCCGGGGCTGGGTGGCGTAGTAGAGCTTGATGGGCCGCCCGCGGGCCACCGGCGGGTGGTGCGCCGCCGTCGCGTCGGCCAGCCAGCGGTTCAGCGGCCCCGTGGGGATGCGCAGCAGGTGCGCCTCCCGCGCGGCATCCACGGCGCCCATCAGCTTGTGGACGCGCTGGCCGGTCAGGCCCGAGGTGAACAGGATGGGCGCGTAGGCCACGAAGGGCAGGCGCTCGCGGATCTGCTCGGTGAACCGCTTCGCCGTCTTGTCATCCTTCTCGATGGCGTCCCACTTGTTCACCACCAGCAACAGGGCGCGGCCCTTCTCCATGGTGTAGCCCGCGATGCGGGCGTCCTGCTCCGTCGCCCCCTCGGTGGCGTCCAGCAGCAGCACCGCCACATGGCAGCGATCGATGGCCTGGAGCGTCCGCACGACGCTGAAGCCCTCGCTCGACCGCCGATCGATGCGATTCTTGCGGCGCAGCCCCGCGGTGTCGATGAGCAGGTAGTCGCGGTCCTCGTGCCGGAGGGGGCTGTCCACCGCGTCGCGGGTGGTGCCGGCCTCGGCGTCGACGATCATCCGCTCCTCGCCCAGCAGGCGGTTCGTCAGTGTCGACTTGCCCACGTTGGGCCGCCCCACCAGGGCGACCCGCGTGACGTACCCCTCGGGATCGTCGTCGTCGTCGTCCTCGTCGGCCTCGGGCATCATCGCCACGACCGCGTCGAGCAGGAAGTTCACCGTCCGCCCGTGCTCGGCCGAGATGCCGAAGAGATTCTCGATGCCCAGCGCGTAGAACTCGGCCACCAGGTCGTCCTGGCGCTGGCCGTCGATCTTGTTGACCGCGCAGATCACCTTGTCCTTGGCGCGCCGGAGGATGCCCGCGACCTCGTGATCGGCGGGCAGCAGGCCCTCCTTGCCGTCGGTGACGAAGACCACGACGTCCGCGGCCTCGATGGCGGCCATCGCCTGGCGCCGCATGGCCGCCAGGATGCCCTCCTCGGCCCGGGGCTCGAAGCCGCCGGTGTCGATGACCATGAAATCGCGGCCAGCCCAGTGCGACTCGCCGTAGTGGCGGTCCCGGGTCACGCCCGGGGTGTCGAGGACGATGGCGCGCCGCTCCCCGATGAGGCGGTTGAAGAGCGTCGACTTGCCCACGTTGGGGCGGCCCACCAGGGCGACCATCGGCTTCATGACTTCGAGTATCCCAGTCGCTTGAGCGCCCCCGGCGAGCGCGTCCAGCCCTTGTCCACCCGCACGAAGAGGGACAGGTGCACCCGGGTGTCCAGCAGCCGCTCCAGGTCGAGGCGGGCGGAGGTGCCGATCTGCTTGAGCATCTGCCCGCCGCGGCCGATGACGATGGCCTTCTGGGACTCGCGCTCGACGTGGATCACCGCCGCGATCTCCGTGACGCCGTCCTCGGCCCGGTCGCGCCACGACTCGATGGTCACCGCCACCGAGTACGGCAGCTCCTGGCCGAGCTGGCGAAACAGCTTCTCGCGCACGAGCTCCGCCGCGAAGAACCGCTCGGGCAGCTCGGTGAGGGTGTCCTCGGGGTAGAGGGCCGGGCCGACCGGCATCGCGGCCGCCAGCACCCCCACCAGGCGATCCACCCCGTCCCCGGTGAGCCCGCTCACCGGCACGATGGCCTCGAAGTCGTGCTCGGTCCGCCAGGCGTCGATGACGGGCAGCACCTGCTCGCGGGGGAGCTGGTCGATCTTGTTGATGACGAGGAAGACCTTCTTGCCGGCCTGGCCCGCCAGGGAGAGCAGCTCGCGGGCGGTGGGGCTGATGCCCACCACGCCGTCGCGCCCGACCCCTGCCTCGACGATCAGCGCCACGCCGTCTGTGTCGCCGATGGACCCCGTGGCGACGTCGACCATGTGCTGGTTCAGGGCCCGCGATGCGTGGTGGACGCCGGCGTGTCGATGAAGATGATCTGGGCGTCGCGCCGCGTGAGAATACCCGGGATGCGATTGCGGGTTGTCTGCGGCCGGCTGGAGGTGATGGCCAGCTTCTGGCCCAGGATGCGGTTCAGCAGCGTCGACTTGCCCACATTGGGCTGGCCGATCAGCGTAACGAAGCCGCAGTGAAACTCGGGGGCCGACACGGCGTACTCCATCGCGGGCCAGAAGGCGCACCTGCACACCCCGGCGGGGGCGCAACTCAAGGGCGCAGCAGGGTAGCAGCCCGTGGCCGTTGCGACAAGCGGCGCACTGCCTACAATGGGCGCCGGCCGCCGGGAGGCGGACGGGAGGGAGAGAGATGGCGCGGAGGATGACCCGGTGGCTGATGTGCGCCAGCGCCCTGGCGCTGGTGGCCTGTACCGGCAAGGCCGAGCTGGACGCCGCCGTGCAGGCGACCGCCACCGTGCTCCCCGCCCCGACCCGGGTCGCCCCGGGCCAGGCGGATGTGCTGCTGCGCTACCGGGGCGACGGCGACACCTGGGAGACGGCGACGACCATCGACGAGGTCCCTGCCGCCTCCCGTGGGGCCGTGCAGGTGGTGGACCTCCGCCTCTCCCCGCGGGAGCGCGCCGCCTCGATCTTCATCCAGATCGCGGACTTGCGGGCCCCGGGGCCCGACGGCGCCTTCCCCACCCGGTTCGTCCCCCGCGACCAGCTCGAGGCCGCCCTGGCCGCCGCCGAGGAGGCCGCGCGGCCCACCCAGGCCCCGGTGACGATGTACTCGGCGTCCTGGTGCGGCGTCTGCCGCAAGGCGAAGGCGTTCATGGAGAAGAACGGAATCGCCTTTGTGGAGAAGGACATCGAGAAGGACAAGGACGCGGCGGCCGAGCTCTCGGCCAAGGCGCGTCGCGCCGGACTGGAAGCCGGCGGCGTTCCGGTGTTCGATGTGGGGGGCCGGATGATGTCCGGCTTCGATCCCGAGACCCTGCTGCACGCGGTGCGCGGGAGCTGATGGAGCCGTGATGGACCTGGTGATCCACCTGGGCGAGGGTGTGGTGGGGGGGCTGATCCTCAACGTCATGCCCTGCGTCTTCCCCGTGCTGTTCTTCAAGGTCAGCAGCCTCATCGAGCACCAGGATCAGCCCGCCCGCGAGCGCAGGCTCGACGCGGTCGCCTACCTCATCGGCACCCTCATCGCGTTCGCCGGCTTCGCGGCGCTGGTCGTGGCGCTCCGGGCGGCCGGCAAGAGCCTGGGCTGGGGGATGCAGATGCAGAACCCGGCCTTCGTGGCCAGCCTGGTGGCCCTGCTCTTCATCTTCGGCCTCAACTCCGTGGGGGTCTTCCACATCAACGTCGCCATCGGCAACGCCGGCGGAAGCGGCGGCCGGCTGTCCTCGGTGGTGGACGGCGCCCTCATCACGCTGGTGTCGACGCCCTGCTCCGCACCGTTCCTCGGCGGGGCCGCCGCGGCCGCCCTGGCGCGAGACGCCCAGTGGTGGGAGACGGGCCTGCTCTTCTGGAGCGTGGGCCTGGGCCTCGCGCTGCCCATCTTGCTGCTCGGCTTCATCCCCTCCCTCAGCCGCCTGCTCCCCCGCCCCGGCGCCTGGATGGAGACTTTCAAGATCCTGGTGGGCTTTACGCTCTTCGGCGCGGCGGTCTGGCTGTACGGCACGCTGCAGGGGCAGGTCACCCCGGAGAGCGCCACCGACTTCCTGATGGTGCTCGTGGCCGTGGGCCTCGCGCTCTGGATCAAGGAGCGCATCACCCACAGCCAGCTCGTCGGCGCGCGCCGCGCCCTGGCCCAGCTCGTCGTCCTCGGCGCGACCGTCGGCTTCGCGTTCTGGTACCTGCACTTCGAGCGGCGCGAGGCCACGGCCGCGCCGGTGCCCCTGACCGCCGCGCCCGTCACCGGCGCCGAGAACGTCATCCCCGACACCGTGCAGTGGACGCCGTTCACCGAGGAGGTGAAGGCCGAGGCCCTCAAGCGCGGCCAGCCGGTCTTCGTCGACTTCACCGCCAACTGGTGTGCGAGCTGCAAGGTCTTCGAGAAGACCCACATCAACGTGCACGCCATCCGCAAGGCGCTGGCCGAGACGGGCATCATGGCGGCCAAGGCCGACCTGACGGCCAACGAGAAGCTCTGGGACACCCTCAACGCCCTCGGCCGCAACGGCCTGCCGACCTACGTGATCTACCTGCCCGACGGCGAGCGCGACCTCTTCCCCGAGGGTCCGCCCCTGGGCCTGGAGAAGCGCCTGCGCGACGTCGGCGCGCGCTTCCCCCGTGAAAAGTTCAAGCCCGTCAACTAGTTGATCTTTCTGGAGAATCACCCATGACCCTGCCTGCCTCGGCCCATGTGCCCGGCGGCGTCGACGTCCATGACGGCCTGGCCCGCCTCTGCGCGGGTGCGGGCGTGACGGCCGGCATGCTGCTCCTCGCGGGCGACCTGGAGGCCGCGACGCTGGCGCCGGCACCTGGCGCGGCCCCGCTCATCCTGGACGGCCCCCTGTACCTCGTCTCCGGCACGGCCGTCGTGCGGCCCGAGGCGATCGAGATCTTCGGCGTGCTCTCGTGGACGGATCAGGGGCTGCCGCGGCTGCTGGCCGGCCGCCTGGAGGCCGCGGTGAGCGGCGGGCTCGCCGTCGGCGGCCTGGCCTCCGGCGGGGACGACGCTGGCGCCCCGGATCCGGGCACGCGGCTGGATCTGGGCGACGCCCTGCCGCCCACCCCGCGCCGCGCAGCGCGACATCCGCCCGGCCCGGCCCGCCCGAGAGCCGGCCCGAGAGCCGGCCGAGAGCCGCTGCCCGAGAGCCGGCCCGAGAGCCGCGCCCGCCGCCCCGCCGCCCGCCACTTCGACGGCCGCCCTCCCGCCGCCCGCCGCCCGGCAGCGCCGGCCCGCACGGCCTCGACGGGCGGTGGCTGGGCCGCCGCCGTGGCCGCCAGCAAGCAGGCGCCCACCCGCCCCCGCGAGCAGCCTCGGCCCATGACCTCGGCTTCGACGAGGTGCCGGCCCTCCGCAACGGCGACGTGCTCGTCCACCCGCGCTTCGGCGCTGCATCGTCAGCCGGGTGAGCGGTGACAAGGTGAAGGTGCGCCGCCAGACCGGGGCCCTCATCGACCTCGCGCTGGGCGTGTGTCGGTTCATCCGCGATGCCGACGACGAGCGCGGTCGGCGGGTGTTCCGGGTGCTGCTGGACGGCTGATGGGAGCGGCGGAGCGGGCGCTCCGCCGCGGATCAGAGGTAGAAGACCTTGGAGCGCGAGGCCTGCTGCTCGGCCAGCTCGCGCAGGGCCTTCTCGTAGGCCGAGATCTTCTTCATGGCGTCCCGCAGCTCCTTGACCCGGAGGGTGTAGAGGCTCAGGACGTTGCTGCCACCCGACGACAGCAGGTCGTTCTTGGGCACGAGGGTCAGGCCCCGGACCAGGACGTTCTTGTCGTCGTCGGCGCGGCGATAGCGCACCGGGATGATGGCCTCGCCCTCCTCGTCCAGCTCGGCCTGGCCGCCCGTCAGCGCCACGACGCGGCCCTCCTGGGGGCGCCCGCCCTTGACCGGGGGGGCCTTGGGGTCGGGCGGCGGCGCGAACACCGCGAACTGCTTGTACTTGCTGAAGAACTCGTCCCCCTGGGCCAGCGCCTCCAGCTCCACGCGATCGCGCTTGAGGGTGGCGAGGCGGTGCTCCTGCACCAGCAGGAAGAGCTGGTTGATGTCCACCACGGCCCGGCCGAGCATGGACGCCAGGTCCTTGTCGATGGGCACCGGGTTGGACAGCACCGACGGGTTGAGGCCTTCGAGGTTCTCCGGGAGCATCTTCACGCGCTCCCAGTCCACCTGGTCGGGCGACTGGGCCATGGCGAAGATGATGGGCTCGATCTCGCGCAGCCGGTCGAGCTGGGGCAGGAGCATGTCCCGCACCCGGATCGAGGCGTCGATCTGCAGGTTGACCAGGCGGCGCGCCGAGCGCACATCGCCGATGAAGAAGCCGAAGGCGAGGAACAGCACGCCCACGCTCAGCGTGAGGGCCAGGGCGAACGACGTCTTGATGCCGCGCTGCTTGCCCTCGAAGCTGTTGAGGACGGCCTCCTCGTCGGCGCTCAGATCCACCGGCGGCGCGGCCACCGCGAAGGAGCCGCGCTGGAGCGGGTGGGCGAACTCGACGTTGGGCGGGGGCTCGGCGGCGCGCTGGGCCGCGGCCTGGGCCTCGAAGAGCGCCGCCGCCGCCGCCTGCTCCGCGGCCCGCTCGGCCGCCGAGCGCGGCGCCTCGGGGCGGGCGCCGGGCGGGAGAAGAGGTCCTGCCCGAGCGAGAGCGGCGCGGCCGCCGGCGCCGGGGCCGGCGCACTGGCGAAGAGCGGTGCGGGCGCCGGCGCGGGCCAGGCGCAGCCGGCGCGGCGGGCGCCGGCGCGTCGATCCGCACGATGGCGGTGTCCGACCCGATCTCGACATCGTCCCCACCGGTCAGATCGACCGACGGCGTCCCTCCCCCCTGCGGGCGAAGGGGCTCGCGACACTGGGCAGCGGCGCGGGCGCCGCCGGCTCCGGCTTGGACTTGCTCAGCATCCCCAGCCGGGCCTTCAGACTTCCAATGTCCTTCAACCCGGGCTTGTCGTCCCCGTTGCTCAACGCATCCTCCGGCGATTCGCCGCGCTCGCGGCAGAGGCGACCGTATCCCCCCGAGTCGCGGACGGTCAAGCATTTCAGGCGCTTGAAAGCGCCCTTCCCGAGGGGTCGGCGCCGCCTCGCGCCGAGGGCGCCGAGGGGGGGCCCGGCCGTCCTCCCAGCCTTGCCTCCGCGGGTCCGGGGCCGCTAAGGTCGGGGGCTTCGCGCCGCCTCTGGCCCCCCGGGCCGGCGGCCGCGGGGCACCCGGTATCAGGAAGGACGGCAAAGGACCACATGCGATCCGTGACTCAAAGGGGCCCCTCCCGCGCCGCGGCGGCCGTCGCGCTGGCCCTCCTGGCCCTCACCGCCTGTGATGACAGCGGTGGGGGCGGCTCCACCGCCTTCGAGACGCTGATCGTCGCCGACCGGCTCCAGGGCAACGCCCCCCTGCGCGTCGCCTTCCGCGCCCGCGCCAACGGGCCGCTGGACGCGGTGTATACCTACGCCTGGGACTTCGACGACGGCACCACCAGCGCCGAGGACGAGCCCTTCCATGTGTTCGGCTCGCCGGGCGCCTACCAGGTCGCGGTGGACGTGGCCGCCTCCACGGGCGGCACCGGCAAGGCCACCGTCGAGGTGCAGGTGCTCGGCTCGGCCGACCTGGACGTCGCCCAGGTGCAGGTGGTGCCTCAGCGGGTCCAGGCCGGCGAGACCATCACGGTGACGTGGGGGGAGCGCAACACGGGAGCCGCCGTGGTGGGCGAGTGGGAGCAGCGTGTCTTCCTGGCCCCCGGGCAGCTCTACGACGAGCGCGCCATCATCCTCGACGTCATCCCCCATGTGGATGATCCCACCCTGGAGGCCTACGCGGGCGTCGAGCGCGCCCTCACCCTCCCGGCGGACCTCGCTTCCGGGGACTGGTTCGTCGGCGTGATTTCGGATCCCGCCGAGAACATTGGAGATCTCGACCGCGGCAACAACGTCGCCTTCGCGCCGTTCGCCCTCACCGTCCGCAACCCCCAGCAGAACGGCCCCGACCTCACCTTCTGCGGCCTGGGCGTGCCGGGCTTCGCCGACATCCCCGCCGGCCGCCGCCCCACGGTGCTCCAGGGCGACCAGCTGCCGGTGACGCTCTGCCTGGGCAACGTGGGCGACCAGCCGGTGGGCCTCGCCTCCTACGTGCTGCTCCTCAGCAGCGACGACCAGCCCGACCCGGGCGACACCGTGGTGGGCCGCCGCGCCGACCTGCCGCTGGGCACCGGCGACCGCCGCGACTTCGAGGATCTGCTGGACATCCCGGTGGACCTGGCGCCCGGATCCTGGAACCTGATCGCCGTCGCCGACCCCGACGATGGCGTCCCCGAGCGCGACGAGGCCAACAACGTGCGGGTCCTGACGGGCGGCTTCGACGTGGCCGAGCCGGGCAACGTGGAGGGCCTCGATCTCGTGCTCGTCTCGCTCAGCGTCGAGCAGAGCCAGGCGTTCTGGGGCCAGCAGCTCACCGGCGAGCTGCGCCTCGCCAACCGCGGCAACCTGGGCGTCGAGCGCGCCTTCCCGGTGCGCGTCAGCGCCGAGCCTGTGGATGGCGGAGCCGCCATCCAGTTGAAATCGCTGACGATTCCGGCTTTCGCGGGGGGCGCTGACGAGGTGTTCGCCCTGGAGCTGCCCATCGATCGACGCGTGACGCCCGGCAGCTACCGGCTGGTGGCCGAGGCCGATCCCACCAACGCCACCGGCGACGTCAACCGCGCCAACAACCGCCGCACGTACCAGGAGGTCCTGACCCTCGGCGGCCAGCCCGACTTCGATCCCGCCGCTGGCGACGTGGCGGTGAGCGCCGAGATCGTCGACGCCGGGGACATGCTCACGGTGACCGGCCTCATCACCAACCGCGGCGGCGACGCCACCGGCCCCCTCGAGGTGGCGGTGGTCTTCAGCCCGGACGCGACCTTCGAGCCCTCTGACGTGATCATCGAGCGCTTCCCCCTGCCCTCCCTCGACGGCGGCGCCGAGGCCGAGGTGGAGCGGACGTTCGTGGTGCCCTTCGCCCTCGATCAGCAGATCGACGCCTGGCGCGTCGGCCTGATGGTCGATCCCGACAACCGCCTGCAGGGCGAGGCCGACGAGGCCAACAACTTCGCGGTCGCGCGCACGCCCGTGCAGGTGATCGGGGCGACGGGCGGCTGCGCCGAGGACGTGGAGAACGAGGACAACGACATCCCCCAGGGCGCCCGGCGCCTGGGCGGCGGCCTCTTCGAGGGCCTGGGGATGTGCGACGGCGCCGACTGGTTCTCGGTGCGCGTCCCGGCCGGTCGGGTCTTCGACCTGGCCGCCCGCTGGGATCCCGCGGCTGGCACGCTGACGCTGCGGCAGACCGATCAGGCCGGCGCGACGATCCAGGAGGGCGAGGGCCAGGCGGGCGAGCTGCGCCTGTTCGAGCCCCCGGCCGCCGAGGACGTGACCCACTACTTCGAGGTGACGGGCGGCGGATCCCGGCTGCAGTACGACCTGCAAATCGGCGTGCTGGACGCCGGCGAGGGGCCCAACCTGCGGACGCGTCGGGTGGTGCCGACGCCCGCCATCGCGCAGGCCGGCGCCACGATCGACGTGGCCTTCGAGGTCGTGAACGCGGGCGGCGGCCGCGCCGAGGCGAGCCGCGCGCGGGTCGAGCTCCTCGTGGGCGAGCAGGTGGTGGCGCTCGGCGAGGCGGACGTCCTCGCCCTCGCCACCGGCACCGGCGCCACCGCCCGGGTCCGCGGCGCGCTGCCGGCGATGCTGGCCGACGGGCGCTACACCGTGCGGGTCGTGGCGGACGCGGGCGAGGTGATCGCCGAGGGCAGCGAGGACGACAACGCCGGCTTCGGCGTCCTGGTGTGTCGATGCCGAGCAGGCGTGCCGGGCCGATCCGCTCGAACCCAACGGGAGCCCTCGAGGGCGGCGGCGCGGGAGGCGTGGCCGTCATCATGCCGGGCCAGTACGACGATCTCGTGGCCTGTGATGGCGACGATGACTGGTATGCCATCGATCTGATGGAGGGCCAGCGCCTCTCGGTCGAGATCGCCTTCCGCACCCTGGACGGCGATCTGGAGCTGGCGCTGTACGGCCCCGACGGCGAGACGCTGATCGACGAGAGCGAGAGCCTCCAGAACACCGAGCGCGTCGAGCTCCTGCGGGCCCCGGCGCCGGGCCGGTACTTCGTCCGGGTCTACCTCAACCCGGGCGACGCCGTGAACGTCGCCAACACCTACGACCTGGCGGTGGCGGTGGGCAACGCCGGGGACTGCGTGGACGACGGCTACCAGCCCAACGGCGACGAGGCCCGCGCCGCGCTGCTGCCCGACGGCCGGCATGACCTCGTCCTCTGCCCGGGCGACGAGGACTGGTTCCGCTTCGCGATCCCCGCCGGGAACACCGTCAGCTTCCAGCTCGCGGCCGGCGACGCGGGGGCCACCCTGACGCTCTACGACCCCGACGGCGAGGTGGTGGCCCAGGACGGCCGCCGCATCGTGCACATGGCCGAGACGAACGGCATGTATCGCCTGCAGATCACCGCCCCCGGCGACGCCCGCGTGGTGTACGTGCTCACCGTGACCGGCGTCAGCGGGGTGGATCTGGCCATCAACAGCATCCGCCTGACGGCCCAGCGCGCCGCCCCGGGCGACGACGTGCGCGCCGACATCGTGGTGGCGAACCTGCGCGGCGACGCCGCCGAGGATGTGCTGGTGCGCTACCTCTTCTCCCTGGATCAGACCGCCTCGGCCAACGACGTGGTCCTCGCCGAGCGGACGCTGCCCCGCGTGGACGGGGCCGCGGTGCTCGAGGTGCGCCAGCGCCTGCGCCTGCCCCCCGGCCTCCAGGCCGACGACGGCTTCGTCATCGCCGTCCTCGACCCGCTGCGGGAGGTGGCCGACGTCCGGCCGGCCAACAACATCGCGAGCACGCCGCTGGCGGTGGTGGCCGCCTGCATGGACGACGACGCCCGCGAGAACGAGGGGCCCCTGACGGCCACCTCCCTGGAGGGCGCGGTCAACCCCCTCAACGGCGGGGTGATCTGCCCGTTCACGGAGGACTGGTACGCGCTGCCCGTGGACGGCGACGGCGACGTGACCATCGCCCTGCGCTTCCAGCACGCCCGCGGGGATCTGGACCTGGAGGTCTATGGCGCCCTGGGCGAGCTCCTGGCCGCCAGCGCGACGGAGGGGGACGAGGAGCAGGTGGTCGTGCCGGTCGCCGGCCCCGATGTCCTGCTCATCCGCGTGGACGGCTTCCTCGACGCCCAGAACGACTACCGCCTCTCCTGGACGCTGCCGTGAGCGAGTCGATGTCCGGAAAGACCATGCGAATCGCGCACTTCTCCGACACCCACGTCCTGTCTCTGGCGGGCGTTGGCCCGGGCCGCTTCCTCAACAAGCGGTGGACCGGGGCGGTGAACCTGGCCATGAACCGGTCGCGGCACTACCGGGTCGAGATCTTCGAGGCGCTCCTGGCCGCCATCACCGCCGAGGCCCCGGACCACGCCCTGTGCACGGGTGACCTCGTGAACCTGGCCCTGGAGCCCGAGTTCATCCGGGTGAGTGGCCTCCTCAACGCCCACTTCGGGGCCGACAGCCTCACCCTGGTGCCCGGCAACCACGACGCCTACTGCAAGGATGCGGTGGACGAGGGTCTGTTCGCCCGCTGGTTCGGCGCCTGGCAGCCGCCCGCGGGCGAGGCCGCCTACCCGGTCCTGCGGGTCGTCGACGACGCCTTCATCGTGGGCCTCACCACCGCCCGGCCCACGCCGGTCTTCATGGCGACCGGCACCCTCGGCGACGCCCAGATCGCGGCCATGCAGGCGGCCTTCCGGCGCCCCGAGGCCCGCGACCGGTTCCGCATCCTGATGCTGCACCACCCGCTCTTCCCCGAGCCGAAGCGCCGCCTCGACACCATGCGGCGCCTGACCGACGCCGACGCGCTGCTGGCCGCCCTGGCCGAGCTGGGCGACGCCGGACCGGCCCTGGTCATCCACGGCCACAACCACGAGTTCAAGCGCATGGCCCTGCCCAGCGGCGTGCCCGTCATCCAGGTGGCCAGCGCCAGCCGGTCGGGCACCCACCACCGCGCCGAGTTCAACGTGTACGTCATCGAGGACGGGCGCCTCGCGGCCATCGAGCGCCACATCCACGACCCCGCCACCGACGGCTTCCGCATCTGCGACGAGGCCGGCCGGCCCCTCGCCGCGGCCCGCGCCGCCTCCTGAGCATGCCGTCCCGCGCGCGCCGCCTCGTGGGGCTGGGGCTGGCCGTCGGCATCGGCGTGCTCGCGGCCCGGGGCTTCCAGAGCGCCTCCCGCGAGGTCACCGTCCGCTACCAGGGGCCGCCGGGCGACCTCACCGTCACCCTCAGCGACACCGAGGGCACCCGCCTGCGCCGCGCCGCCTTCGCGGCCGGTACCGAGCGCCAGCACGCCCTGCGCCTGCCCGACGGCCCCGTCGAGGCGCGCCTGGAGCAGCCGGGCCGCCCCCTCGTCATCAAGCACTTCACCATCGCCGGCGATGACGCCATCCTCGTCGCGTGGCCCTGACCCGTGCGTCGAGCCGCCCCCGCCTGCTAACATCCCGCGATCCACGATCCCTGGAGGACCCGCGATGAGGCGCACCATCCCGCTCCTCGCGCTCTGGGCCGTCTCTGCCCTCGTCGGCTGCGACGACGACGGCGACGGCGCCCTGCGCGAGTGCATCGATCCCGGCCCTGAGTGCACCGGCCTGTGCCCGCTCTACGACGAGCGGCTCAACACCGTGCGCGGGCAGTGGCAAGACGGCCGCATCGATGGCTACATCGCCCACCTCTGCGGCGAGTACCACGTGGTCACCCGGTACTCCGACGAGGGCCAGACCGACAACTACTTCGACGCCAACGGGCTGCTGGTGTCGACCGCCCTGCGCGGCGCCCGCACCCGCGAGTTCGGCAAGGACTGCCTCAACGCCGTGCGGTGGCAGGGCCCCAAGATCGAGTGCGCCCCCCGGTGCGGCCTGGCCTTCAGCCGCCCCCCCGAGACCCTGCTGGGCATCCCGGCCTGCGAGGAGCGCTGCAACGCCGCCGAGCCCGTCTGCTCGGGGGTCTGCCCCACCGTCGACCAGCGCGCCGCCGAGGTGGCCGCCCAGTGGGATCGCGGCGACCTGGATGCCTGGTTCCACTACACCTGCGGCGACTACGAGGTGGTCAGCCGCTACGACGACGAGCGCCGCACCGACAACTACTTCGGCCCCGACGGCGAGCTGGTCTCGTCGGCCCTCGTCGGCGACCACCTCGACTTCGGCCTGGGCTGCCCCGACCTGACGGCGTGGCAGGGCCCGATGGTGGACTGCACCCCCGGCTGCACCCTGGCCGAGAGCCGCGCCCCCCAGGCCGAGCTGGGCATCTCGCCCTGCCGCTGCCAGACGCCGGAGCCGGTCTGCTCGGGCGTCTGCCCCACCTTCGACGAGCGCGCCCGCACCGTGCAGCGCCAGCAGTCGGCGGGGGAGATCGACGCCTACGCCACCTGGCGCTGCGAGGGCTACCTGGTGGTGAGCCGCTTCGACGACGAGGGCCGCACCGACAACTACTACCGCGACCGCGACCACCTGGAGGCCACCGCCCGCATCGGAAACACGCAGAACTACGGGCGTTTCTGCGTGGATGACACCGCCTGGCAGGGGCCGCCGGTGAGCTGCACGCCCACCTGCGCGCTGACCGCCAGCCGCAACCCCGAGCCCCTCATCGGCGTCGCGGCCTGCCCGGCCGATCCCGACATGGGCGTCCCCGACATGGGCGTCGGTGACCAGGGCGTGGCCGATCTCGGCGTGGTCGATCAGGGCGTGCCCGACGCCGCCCCCGCCGACGCCGGCATCCCCGACGCGGGCGCCTGCGTGGCCGAGGGCGACTCGGTGGCGGTCGTCCCCAACGCGCCGGCGTGCTGCCCCGGCCTCACCCCCGTCGGCTGCGGAGCCCCGGGCGCCGACGGCCAGTGCGAGGAGTGCGTGGGCGCCAGCATCTGCGCCCGCTGCGGCGACGGCGTCTGCGGGGCGGGCGAGAACGCCTGCAACTGCGCCGAGGACTGCGCCCACGCGCCCGGGCAGTGCCAGGGCACCGCCGACTGCCAGGGCCACCCGGCGCCCATCCGCTGCGTCGGGGCGTGGCGCTGCGATCCGGCGGGCCTCCGCATGGCCGACGACCAGGGCGCCGACGGCTGCGGCTACACCTGCATCTTCAACCTGGCGACCTGCGCCGCCGACCAGCCCTGCCCCGAGGGCGATCGCTGCGTCTCGTGCCCGTTCCCGGGCCAGTGCGACGGCCCCACCGTCTGCGTCGCCGGCGACGACCCGACCTGCCGCGTGCCCGCTGACTGCGACGGCCTGCCCCATGACGCCTGCGCGGGGGCCTGGGACTGCGCCGCGAACCGCTGCGTCTGGCAGTGCCTGTAGCGCGATGAAGTTGCTGGTCACCGGGGCCACCGGGTTCATCGGCCAGCACGTGGTCCGCTGCGCCACCGAGGCCGGCCACCAGGTGACGTGCCTCGTGCGGGGCACCTCCAGCACCGGCCCCCTGGCCGCGTGGTCCCCCACCCTCGCCACCGGCGACATCACCGACGCCGCCAGCCTGGCCGCCGTCCGCGGCCAGGACGCCGTCATCCACCTGGCCAGCCTGCTCAAGATGCCCTGGGACCGGCGCTTCCACCGCGTCAACGCCGAGGGCACGGGCAACGTCGCTCGCGCCTGCGCCGAGGCCCCCACGCCGCCCGCCCTCGTCGTGGTCTCCTCCCTCGCCGCCGCCGGCCCCAGCGGCGCAAATCCTCGAACCGAAAGCGAAATCCCGGCCCCCGTCAGCATCTACGGCCGTGTCAAGCGCGGCGCCGAGGAGGCCGCCCTGGCCTACGCCGACCGCGCCCCCATCACCGTCGTCCGCCCCCCCGGGGTCTTCGGCGAGGGGGATCGCGCCGTCCTCGGCCTCTTCCGCACCGCCGCCCGCGGCTTCCACGTCGTCCCCGGCTGGCGGGACCGCCGCATGTGCCTCGTGCACGTCGACGACCTGGCCCGGGCCCTGCTGGCTGCGGCCGAGCGGGGCGCCCGGGCCGACGGCACCGTCGGCGGCGGCGTCTACCACGTCGCCGACCCCGAAGCCGTCCTCTACGCCGACCTGGGCCGCCGCGTCGGCCGCCTGTTCGGGCGCCGCGTCCGCGTGCTGCGCCTGCCCCTGGCCCTGCTCTGGCTCGGCGCCGCCGGCAATGAGGCCCTGGGTCGGTTGCGCCAGCGCCCCGCCTTCCTCAACCTGGACAAGTACCGCGAGGCCACCGCCGGGGACTGGACGTGCGATCCCCGCCGCGCCATGGCGGACCTGGGCTTCGCGCCGCCGCCCCTCGACGAGCGCCTGGCCCAGACGGCCGCCGACTACCAGCGCCGCGGCTGGCTGACCTGAGGAGCCACCGATGATCGCCCGACGCCTGGCCCTCGCCGCGGGCCTGCTGGCCGCCCCCGCCGCCCTCGCGTGCCTCAACAACACCGAGATCCGCCGCGACGAGCAGCAGTTCCGCGCGCGCTACGCCGACGCCCCGCCGCCGGCGCCCCCGGCCGACCACACCCGCCTCGCCGGGTGGCTCCTGGCCGGCCTCGGCGCCGCCGGCCTGGCGCTCGCGTTCCGCGCGGACCGCCGGTGATGCGGGGCGGCCTCGTCCTCCTCGCCCTGCTCGGGGGGGTGCTGGGGACCCTCGCGGCGTTCCTGGTCGTCTTCACGACGGGCGCTGGCCTCATCGTCCAGCCCGCCCCCTACCGCGTCCGCCCACGCCGGGCGGCACTGGCCCTGCGCCTGGCCATGGTCCACGACGTCCTGCACCAGCGCTACCCGCAGCACGGCCCGGCCTGGCAGCGCGCGACCATCAGCCGCGCGCGCGCCTCATCTCCGCCGCGGGCGGCCGCCGCCCTCGACCTCGCCACGCTCGACGCCTTCGACGACCTGGCCGTGGCCCTCGACCGCCTCGGCCGCCCCGCCGAGGCCATCGACGTCCTGCGCCGCAAGCAGAGCCTCACCCCCTGGCCCGAGCCGTCTGGCGAGGACCACACCCCGCCGGGGAGACCTGGTACCGCACCCACGCCAACCTGGGCACCGTCATCCTGCACACCCACCTGGGCGAGGCCCTGGCCGGCGACGCCAGCGCCCTGGTCGCCGCGCGGCGGGGCGTCGAGCACCTGAGGAAGTCCGTCATTCTCAACCCGGGCGCCCACTTCGGCCGCGAGCGGTGGCAGATCGCCGTGGTCGAGCGGCTGCTCTCCGCCGCCGAGGATCCCACCGCGCTCCTCGGGGCGGACATCCTCGGGCTGCCCTCGACGGCGCCCCGTGGCAGAAGGGCGGCGGATTCCTCCTGCCCCTGAGCAGCGACCTCGCGGAGGCCATCGAGCGGGGCCAGCCGGTCGAGCGCCCCAACGAGGTCCGCAGCCAGGTCCGGCGGGTCGAGATCGGCGAGGGCGTCCCCTTCGACGAGCCCACGCTCGGCTCCTCGGCATGTGGATGCTCGGCGGCGGCCCCAACCCCCACAGCGCCCTGGCCCTCGGCCACCTGATGGAGGCCGCCCGGCAGCCCCGCATCGCCTGGACCGCCTACGCCCGCGCCCGCGCCCTCGGCGACCGGTTCTCCCGCGACCCCGTGACGCGCGCCGCCCTGCTGGCCCACTGCGCCGCCCGGCAGGCCGCCCTCGAGGCCGAGCTGGCCGAGTCCGCCGCCGTCTTGCAGGCCGAGCACGAGCGCGAGCTGGCCCTCGGCGAGGCCCGGCAGGCCGCCCAGGCCGCCCGCGAGGAGGCCATCTACGCCGAGGACGACCTGGAAGGCACCCGGCTACTGGCCACCGACACCGCCGCCCTCACCACCGCCGACCGCGGCCCCATCGCCACCCCGCCGGGCCCCGAGGATCTGGTCCTCTTCGCCAACCACCTGGCCGACCCCAGCCTGCTCGCCGCCGGCGCCCTCAACGGCGCCGCCCTCTTCGCGTGGCTCGGCGTCCTCACCCGCCGTCGGCGTCGGTCAGCACCCCCGGGTTGAGAATCCCCTGTGGATCCAGCGCCTTGCGCGCCGCCCGCAGCGCCTCGGCGAAGGGCTCGGGCCGCTGCCGGTCGTACCAGGGCCGGTGCATCCGCCCCACGGCGTGGTGGTGCGTGATGGTCGCGCCATGGGCCAGCAGCGCCTCGCTGGCCGCCCCCTTCACCGCCGCCCACTGCGCCGGCACGTCGTCGGCCATGGGCGTGATCCAGGTGTAGTAGGGCGCCGGGCCATCCGGGTAGACGTGGGTGAACCGGCACGAGAGCCGCCCCGGCCGCCCGTCGAAGGCCGACTTCACCGCCGCCTTCACCGCCGCGTGCAGCGCCGGGAAGGCCGCCCAGGTGCAGGCCGTCTCGAAGGTGTCCGCCGCCATCCCCAGCGAAATCAAGGTGCTCTGCAGGTAGGGCCCATCCAGGAACGCCTTGCGCCAGGTCGCCGCCGCCGCGTCCCGCTTCGCCTCCCCGTCGTCCTGCACCGTCACCGGCCGCGGCAGCCGCCCGCCCGCCGCCTCCGCCAGCCGCACCGCCTCCTCCAGCGGCCCCCGCACCGACCGGTGGGCCGACTCGAACGCCAGCAGCAGCACCGCCGACCCGTCCGTGGCCACCTGGTTGAGCAGCGCCTCGGTGGGATCCAGCAGCCGGCACCCGCTGGGGTACAGCCCCGATTGCGCCACCGCCCGCGTCGCCTCCACCGCCGCCTCGAACGACCGGAAGTGCACCCCCGCGCTCGCCCGGAACCGCGGCCGCGGCCGCACCCGCAGCCAGCCCGACGTGATGACCCCCAGCGTCCCCTCCGACCCCAGGACCAGCCGGTCGGGGCTCGGCCCCGCCCCCGACCCCGGCAGCGGCCGGCTCTCCCAGACCGCCCCCGTCGCCGTCCGCAGCCGGATGCCCGCCGTCAGCTCGTCGATGTGCGTGTACAGCGTCGCGAAGTGCCCCCGGCCCGCGTCGCCAGCCAGCCCCACCGTCGAGAACTCGAACGACTGCGGGAAGTGCCGCAGCGTCAGCCCGTGGGGCGCCAGCGCCGCCTCCACCTCCGGCCCCGTCATCCCCGCCTGCAGGTGCGCCAGCCCGCTCACCGTGTCCAGCGCCAGCAGCCGGTTCATGCCCCGCAGGCTCAGCACCACCACCCCGCCCCGCCGCTCCTCCTCCCGCGGCGCCAGCCCCTCCACCACGCTCGTCCCGCCCCCCCAGGGCACCACCACCAGCCCCGCCGACGCCGCCCAGCGCAGCACCGCCACCAGCGCGTCCTCATCCTCCGGCCGCGCCACCACATCGGGCGCCGACCGAAAATCCCCAAGAAATCCGCGATACTGGTCCAGAAACGACCGCCCGTGCGTGTGCCGCAGCCGCACCCCGACATCGGTCGTGCAGACCTCGGCCAGGGACGCCGGCACCGCCACCCCCGACGCCCGCACCGCGCAGTCCCCCTCCGCCACCGGCTCCGTCGGCGACGGCGGCAGCACCCCCAGCACCGCCGCCAGCAACCGCCCCAGCTGCCCCCGCGCCTGCGCGTCGGGGAACTTGTGGGCGAGACCCCAGGCCCAGTGACTCCGCTCGTCCATGGCCACCTCCTGGGGCAATTCGGCCACACCCCGGCCGGGGGCGAAAGGGGGTGCGGCCATGCCGACACGACGCTCGGCTGTGCTAGCATCCCGGCAGACCCGGGCCGAGGTACGCCATGCCGATCCGCGAGACGCTGAACGCCAGCCCTGCCGCGTTCTCCGACATCATGAGCAACGGCAAGAGCTATGTGATCCCGCCCTTTCAGCGCGACTACGCCTGGCAGGAGCCCGAGTGGGCCGAGCTGTGGAGCGACATCGTGGCGCTCCACAGGGCCGATGAGATGAGCAACCACTACCTGGGCGCGCTCGTCCTCCAGCCGGCCGGGGCGCGCGGTGCGATGAACGTCATCGATGGGCAGCAGCGCCTCGTGACGCTGAGCGTGCTGGCGCTCGCGATCATCGGGCACATCGAGCGCCTCGTCGCTGAGGGCGAGGAGCCCGACAACAACAAGGAGCGCGCTCGCCTCCTGCGCGAGCGCTTCGTCAGCACCCGCGACTCCGCGTCGCTCCAGCATCGCAGCCGGCTGAAGCTCAATGACACCGACAACCCGTTCTACCAGACCTACCTCGTCCAGGGGGTCAAGCACCACCGTCCTCGAACCCTGAAGGGCTCGGAGGCCGGCCTGCAGAAGGCGTTCGACTACTTCACGGTCGAGGTCTCGAAGCTGCTTGGCGCTTCCGCGTCCGGGGCCGACTTCGCCGAGTTTCTGGAAGGCACCCTCGCCGCGCGCCTCCGCTTCATCGAGATCGTGGTCGAGGACGATGAGACCGCGTTCTCCGTCTTCGAGACCCTCAACGCCCGCGGCGTCGCCCTGGGCACGGCGGACCTCCTCAAGAACTTCCTGTTCTCGGTCGCTGCCCGCGGCGGTGCCTCGGACCTCGACGCTGCACAGACCCAGTGGGACCAGGTGCTCCGGTTCGTCGGCCTGACCGATGTAGCCTCGCTGCTCTTCCACAAGCTCGCCGCCAGCGTGCCGGATCTGCGCGAGAAGCGGGTCTTTGGCGAGGTCAAGAAGCTCATCGGAGCGCCCGGCAAGCCCGGCCTCAGCGTGTTCGACTTCCTCCGCGACCTCCAGGGCGCGGCCGAGGTCTACGCCGCGCTCGACGACGCCCAGGACGACCTCTGGGCCGAGCTGGGCGACGCTCGCCGCAGCGTGCGCGCGCTGGCCATCCTCGGCGCCCAGCAGTACCGGCCCGTCATCCTCGCCGCCTTCCCGCTCTTCGAGGATCGACCGGACCGCCTGGGCCGGCTCCTGCGCACGTTGCTGATCATCGCCGTGCGGGCCCAGGTCGTCCGCTTGAACACCGGCGACATCCAGCGTGCCAGCCAGACCACGGCCTTGCGGATTGGCCGCGGCGAGCTGAAGTCGCCCGCCTCCATCCTGCGGGCCCTCGCCCCCATCACGGCCAGCGACGAGGCGTTCAGGCAGGGCTTCTCGCTGCTGTCCGTCGACCCGCGCGGCTCCCGGAAGCGCTGGCTGCGCTACCTGCTCGCCGAGCTGGAGGCGGTCGCCAGCGGCCGACCCGTCGACTTCGACGCGAACGACGTGACCATCGAGCACATCCTGCCCGTGAACCCCGCCGACGCCTGGCCTGCCTTCTCCGCCGAGGATCGGGGTCGAGACCTCACGCGGCTGGGCAACCTCACGCCGCTGGAAGGCAAGCTCAACCGCGAGCTCGGCGCGGGCGACTTCGAGCGCAAGCTGGCGGTCTACGCGACCAGCGGCTTTGCGCTCACCCGCATGATCCAGGGGCCAGACTGGACGCCGTCTTCCCTTCGCTTCCGTCAGGACGCCCTCGCCGACCTCGCCCTTCGGGCGTGGGCGCTGCCCGAGCGACCGACGACCGCTGACCGCATCGGGCGCGCTCGCAGACGCTCCCGCGCCCTCGCTCAGCCGCCCAGCCGGCGGCGGATGGCGGCGATGTGCCCCAGCGCCCCCGGCAGCTCGGCCCGGGCCTGGGCCTCGGCGTCGGCCAGCGTCTCCGCGGCCGCCTTCGCGTCGCCCGTCGCCGCCTGAAGCTGGCCAGCGTGAGCAGGGCCATCATGCGCACCGGGGCTTCCTCCAGGGCGCCAGGGCCCAGGCGCGCTCGGCGCTGGCCCGGGCGCCGGCGGGGTCCCCGGCCATGAGGCGCGCGCCGGCCGCGTCGGTGAGCACACCCACCGCCGCCGCGACGTCGCTGGCCTCCGCCTCCAGGTCGGCGTCGGTCCGGGTGGCCAGGGCGCACTGGGTGAGCTGCCGGGCCAGGCCCCGAAGATCCTCCACCTCGTCGGCCAGGCCGCCCCGGCCGGCCTCGGCGATGGCGGCCTCCACCTCGGCGCGGGCGCGGGCGTGGTCGCCCAGCTCCGCGAGCGCCATCGCCATCAAGCCGCGGAGCTGGACGGCCTGGCGCCCCGGGCCGTGGCGCGGCCCTGCTCGGCCAGGGCGAGGGCCTCGGCCGGTCGGCCGGCTTGCAGAGCCGCCTGCGCCGCCGCCAACGCCCCGGCCGTCCGACCGGCCCGCGCCGCAGCCAGGCCCTGGGCATGACCCAGCGTCGCGAAGCGCTGCTCGGCCTCGGCGAGCGCCGCGTCGCCTGCCGGACGTCGCCCTGGAGCATCCGCGCCTGGCCGACAACGAGGAAGCTGACGGCCTGGCCGAGCGGATCCGAGTCCGGCCGGGCCGCCACCGCGGCCGCCTCAGCCTCGGCCGCCCGGCCGGCCTGCAGCGCCGCCACGGCGGCCGCCATCTGGACCTTGCCACTCGCAGTGACCGACGCCGCCACAGTGCTCGCCTCTTCCATCTGGGCGGCAATGCGCTCGGCCTCGACCGCCTGGCCATCCCCCAGCCCGCGCAGCACGCGGGCCGCTTCGCGCACCTGGGCCAGCCCCTCGGCCCGCTCCCCCGCCTTGAACCGAAGCTGCCCCAGCATCACCAACGACGCCGCCCGACCCCCGTGGTCGCCCAGCTCCTCCTTGAGGCGAATCGACAGCCCGAGCAGACGTCGCGCCTCAGTCGGGTTCCCCTGCGCCCATTCGACGTGCGCCAGCTCGTGCAGCGACGCCGCCCGACCACGGTCGTCGCCCAGCTCTCCATCGATGCGAAGCGACTCCCCCAGCAGGCGACGGGCCTCAACCAGGTTCCCCTGCTCTGACTCAATGACGGCTCGCTGGTGAAGCGACCCCGCCCGACCACGGTCGTCGCGCAGCTCCTCCATGATGCGAGTCGACTCGCCGAGCAGGCGACGCGCCTCCCCCAGGTTGCCCTGTGTTGACTCGATGATGGCAAGCTGGTGCAGCGACGCCGCAAGACCCTGGTGGTCGCCCAGGGCCTCCTTGATGCCAAGCGACTCTCCCAGCAGGCGACGGGCCACACCCAGGTTCCCCTGCGCCGACTCGATGGTGGCGAGCTCGTGCAGTGAAGCCGCACGACCACGGTCGTCGCCCAACGCCTCCTTGATACGAAGCGACTCCTCCAGCAGCCGACGCGCCTCTTCCGGGTTCCCCTGCGCCGACTCGATGCCCGCAAGCGTGTGCAGCGACGCAGCTCGGCCACCGTGGTCGCCCAGCTCCTCGAAGATGCCAAGCGACTCCCCCAGCAGGCGGCGTGCCTCAACCGGGTTGCCCTGCGCCGACTCGATGAGGGCGAGCTCGTGGAGCGACGCCGCACGACCTCCGCGGTCGCCCAGCGCCTCCAGAGTGCGAAGGGACTCCCCCAGCAGGCGACGCGCCTCGTGGGGATTCCCCTGCGACGACTCGATGATGGCAAGCGCGTGCAGCAACGCCCCCTGCCCACGGTCGTGGCCCAGTTCCTCCGCGATGCGAAGCGACTCTCCCAGCAGGCGACGCGCCTCACCCGGCTTCCCCTGCGCCGACTCGATGTGCCCAAGCGCGTGCAGCGACGCCGCACGTCCCCCGTGATCGCCCAACGCCCCCGCGATGCGAAGCGCCTCTCCTAGCAGGCGACGCGCCTCACCCGGGTTCCCTGCGCTGCCTCGATGATGCCAAGAGCGTGCAGCGACGCCGCTCGCCCCCCGTGGTCGCCGAGGTCTGCTTTGATGCGAATCGACTCCCCAGCAAACGACGCGCTTCAGCGGGCTGGCCCCGATTGGATGCGTGGAGGGCGTCTCGATAAAGCCGGCTGGACAGCGCCGCGGGCGTCTCCTTCACGGTCGCGAGGCGCAGGCGCCAGGCCTCGTAGACCGCCCAGCGACCCGTGCCCTGCAGGTAGTATCCCAGCGCCCCGACCGCCTGGGCCACCACCGCCCGCGTCGGCGGATCTCCCCCTCCAGGCACGCTCGAGCACGCCGAGCACGTGGTCGACGCGCCTCGACATCGTCGGGTGGTCGGCGTGGTGTGCCTGGGTGTAGGCGCAGGCGCCCTGTAGGAGCGCGGCGAGGCCTCGGTCGATCTCTTCCTGCGGCAGCAGCAGGTGCTCGCGGGCGTAGTGGGCGACCGTCGGGTGGAAGCCGAGCAGGTCCCCGTCCCGAGCCAGCATGCCCGCGGCGACGCAGGACGCGGCGCCGGCCTCGAACCACGCGGCGGCTGCGGCTTCGGTCTTGCCCTCCACGGCCGCCAGCAGCGCCACGCCCTCGGCGTCCGCCAGGGTGCCCGTCGGCACCAGCGGGAGCAGCCAGAGCACCGCCTGGCCGGCCCCATCGAGGCGATCGTAGCTGTGCTGCAGGAGCTCCTCCAGCGCCTCCTGGATCGCCGCCTGGGCCAGCTCCACCGTCTCGGCTCCCGGCGCCTCCTCGGGCAGCGCCGCCCGGGCCGCGTCCAGCCCCCGCGTGGCCAGCAGGCCCACCGCCAGCTCCAGCATCTTGGGGTGGCCCGCCGTCGCGGCGGCCAGCCACGCGGCCACGGTCGCCCCATCGGCGACGCCGGGGCGGCCGATCGAGGTCCAGGCCCGTCCCCCGGCCCAGGTGCAGCGCGGTCCACCGCCGCCGGGGCGCTCAGGCCCCGCACCAGCGGCAACGCCCGCAGCCAGGCCCACCCACCCAGCGCCTCGGGCGCGGGCCGCAGCGTGAGCAGGACCTTGCTGCCCGGCGGCACCAGCTCCGCGAACCGCAGCAGGCGCTCCAGCTCCTCGCGGGCGAGGTCCTCCAGGTTGTCGAACAGGAAGAGCGTCGGCGCCTCGCCGGCGTGGGCCAGCAGGTCCTGGACCAGCGCCGTGGCCCCCGCCGTCTGGGGCCGCCGCAGGCCCACCGCGGCCTGGCCGAGCAGCGCCGCCGTCGTCGGGGCCTCGAAGACCAGCCGCGCGGTCGCCTCCACCACGCCCCCCGGGAACCGCCACGCGTGCCGCTCCGCCACCTGCCGCGCCAGGCTGCTCTTGCCGATGCCCCCCATGCCCGTGATCGCCACCGCGCGCACGTCCCCGTCGGCGAGCCAGCCCCCGATCTCCAGGGCCTCCCGGGCCCGCCCGAAGAACCGCGCCGCCCCCGCCACCACGAACCGCTCGGGCCGACCGTCCGCGGGCCGCACCTCGGCCGAGGTCCCGGGCTTGCTGACCTGGAAACCGCCCTCTCCTTCCTGGCCAACGGCCAGCCGGGCGTCGAAGCTGGTCATGGCGTTGCGGCCTGACCTGAAGGCACCGTCGACCGTCTGACCCAGAGCGAGCCCCCTGTAGAAGGCAGCCGAGAACGCCAACGCCTCGGCGTCCGGAACCGGGACCTGGTGGCCGACTCCGACCGCGACGGCCCCGGTCTCGCGGACGGCGCGGACGAAGCCGATGGTGTCCCTGGACGCCGAGTGGCAGGCGTTGAGCACCAGCACCCGCACCTCCGCCCCCGAGAGAACACGCTCGAACTCATCGCGGTCGACCCATGCGTCGCCTCCCAGTTCGTCCTCGAACAGCAGGCGGTCCGGCTCCCCATGCCCCGCGAAGTGCAGCACATGGGGCGCCACCCCCGCCTGCCGGCACCGCAGCAGCGCCCGCTCCAGCCCGGCGAGCGTGGGCGGATTCAGCCGGGCCAGCGACACCGGCACCGGGCCGTCGCGCAGGGCCCGCTCCAGATCGGCCCACTCGCGCCGCAGGTCCAGCGGCCGCGCCTCGGCGAACGGCTGGGCCGCCACCACGAGCACCCGCAGCCGGTGCTGGCCGTGCTGCGTGAAGAACCGATCGGGGGTGAGAAGCTCGTTGCCCATCCTGCCACCTGCCGTCTGCCCACCCCGGCAGCATCGCGGGCCCGCGGCCGCGGGTCAACCGGGCCGGGCCTGCCCGCATCGGGCGATGGCGCCAGGTGCCGCCGGGCCTCGCCCGCGCCATGGGCCGATGGCCGCGGGAGAACAATCCGCGCGCTCGGCCATCCCCCGATGGCCGCGCGAGAACAATCGGCGCTCCGGCGCCATCCGGCCATGGCGGCGCCCGCCCCGACCGGAGCGTGAATCCATTTGCACGTTGAGGCCGCCCTCCCTACGCTGCTGGAACCACAGCAGAGAGGTGCACCGATGCCGGGCAATGAGGTGGAACTCCCCGAGCTCTTCGCCCCCGAGCTCGACGAGCGCGAGGATGATGTGCGCGCCGGGCAGGCGATCCTGGATGAGCTCGTCCCCACGCTGGCGGCCCTGCCGCCGAGCCCCTTTCCCGCGGGGGTGCCCCTGGGCCGGGCGGCCCTGGCGGCCCTGCGCCGGGTCGAGCAGGTGGACGCCCCGGGCCTGCGGGCCCCCGCCGACGACGCCGACACCACCCTGCGCGCCGATCTGGCGCTGCTGCCTGCGCGGCTCTGGCGCGCCGACTGCGTCGAGGACACCCGCCGCTACGCCCTGGCCCTGCTGGCGGCCCGCCGGCAGGCGGCGACGGCGCGAGCCGGGCAGAGCGCGGCGGCCCTGCCCGTCGCGCTGCTGGCGGCCGCCACCGAGGTCCGCGGCCGGATGATGGCCCTGCTCAGCTACCACCTGGGGGACGACGCGGCCGTCGGCCCCACCCTGCGCTCCATCGCGGCGGGCGCCGGGCACCTGGATCTGGCCGACGATCTGGCGCGCCTGGCGGGCCTGCACGCCGCCCACGACGCCGCCCTGCGCGATGACCGGCGCCACTACCGGGCCGATGACGCCTCGCGCGCCCGGCAGCTCGCCACGCAGATCACGCGGGCCCTCACCGGCGGCCCGGCGGGCGACGACGCCCCCGCCCGGGTGCCGAAGGTCTTCGCCCTGCTCGAGGCCGCCCACGAGGAGCTCACGCGGGGCCTGCGCTTCGTCCAGCCCGGGATGGCGTGGCCCACCCTGCGCGGCGCGGCGCGGCGGCGGTAGCGCTCGCCCCGCGAGGGTGCGATGCTGCCCGGCAGTGACCCGGGCAGGAGCACCCCATGGCCGATCTCGACGCCCTCCTCCAGGCCGCGCTGGACGCCGATCTGGCGGAAGCGCCTCGCCGCCGGCTGCTGCTGGCTGACGTGCCCAGGGCCGTGCAGGCCAGCCTCGTGGATCTCGGTCGGCCCCGCGACCAGCTCGAGAGCGACCTGCGCAGCCTGGCCCGGGCGGGCCACCTGGCCGACTGGCTGCGGGCGGCCGTCCGCATGAGCTACGGGTCCGCGCGCGAGACGTTCCAGCGCGCCCTCGACGACCTCATGGCCCCCGCGGGACCGCCGCCGGAGCTGGTGGCCTGGCTCGACGCCCAGCTCGGCCGCTGGGCCCGGGATGCTCGCCGCATCGCCGATCCCGCCCGAAAGCTGGCCTTCGCGCAGGGCGCCGAGGAGCTGCTGGCGAGCTGGGACCAGGACGACGCCACGCCGCCCGGCACCGCGCTGACCCGCCTGTACACCCAGGCCGGGCTGCCGCCGCCCGCGGTCCCCACCCCGGCCCAGATCGCCCGGGCCGACGCCCTGCGCGGTGCCGCGCACCTGGGTCGCCTGCGCCAGAGCCTCGCCGACCTCATCCGCCTCAACCAGCGCGTGATCAGCGAGGTGCTCGCGGAGCTGGCCCAGGTCGCCGCGGAGGTCATCCAGCCGGCGGCCCCCGCCCCGGCCGCCGATCCCGCCGCCGACGTGCGCGTCGTCATCGTCACCGCCCTGCCGCTGGAGGACGCCGCCGTGCAGGTGGTGCTCGGCCTGGAGACCGAGTGGTTCTCCCCCGGCCCCGTCCAGCGCAGCTACCACCTGGGCCGCGTCCCCGCCGCCGGCGGTGGCCACCACCACATCGCCCTGGCGGCGCTGCCCGACATGGCCAACAACCTGGCCGCCGTCGTCACCGGCCACCTGGCCCACCACTTCCCGGGCCACCGCCGCGTCATCCTCTGCGGCATCGCCGGCGGTGTGCCCCGCCCGGGCGAGTCCGAGCACGACGTCCGCCTGGGGGACGTCGTCTACTCGGGGCGCGGCGGGGTGGTGCAGTTCGACCTGGTGAAGGCGCACCCCGACGCCACCCGCGAGCACCGCCACCCGCCGCGGGCCCCCGACGCCCGCGTGCTCGACGCCACCCGCCGCCTGGAGGCCGGGCGCCGCCTGGGCAAGCGCCCCTGGGAGGCCTTCCTGCCGCTGGCCGCCCAGGTCGAAGGCGCCACGCGACCGGCCGACGACGCCGACGCGCGCGGGGACGCCATCCAGTACCCGCCCGATCCGGCGCGGCGGCCCGGCCTGCCCCGCGTGTTCGGCGCCACCATCGCGGCCTCGAACACGCTGCTGAAGAACCCCGCGCACCGCGACTACCTGGGGAAGACCTTCGGCGCGAAGGCCGTGGAGATGGAAGGCTCGGGCGTGGCCGACGCCGCCTGGGAGGACGGCCGGGCCGGGTACTTCATCGTGCGGGGCATCTG
>JAWKQS010000055.1:0-35860 GCA_041389985.1 bacterium | reverse complement strand
CCTTGAGCGAGATCTGCACCTGGTTGGGATCGGTGTTCGGGAAGAACTCCACCCCGGTCGGCGCCACGGCGTAGAGCGCCACGATGCTGAAGAGGCCGCCGAGGGTGACGTTGATGAGCCGCGCCCGGTTGTCGGTGAGGATGAGCGGCCGCGGGCGCCGCAGGATGAGGAGGCCCAGCAGGCCCAGCCCCACCAGGACGACCGGCGCCGCCAGCAGCTGCTTCATGAGCTGGGGCGAGGCGTCCACCCCGGTCAGGTGGAAGGCGCCCAGGATGCCGAAGACCACCACCCCCAGCACCACCCCCACCTTGATGGAGATCAGGCGCCCCGTGAAGATGACCTCCACGGTGTGCACCACGACGCCGAGCAGGCCGAGCCCGGCCAGGAAGCCGGCGGGCAGCAGCACCAGCTTCGCGGTGGGCAGGCCGACCGCCGCGAAGATGATGCCGCCCAGCACCGCCAGCAGCACCCCCATGGTCAGGGCCCCCAGCGCGAGCATGTTGCGCCAGTACGCCGCCCGGACCTGGTAGTCGCGGTGCAACATGGTGTCGAGGAAGCGGCGGTAGAGCTCGACCACCGCCGGCAGGGCCTTCTTGGCGAACCACTGGGCCAGGTGCCGCATCAGCAGCATGTGCACGACCCAGAGGCCCGCGCCGCCCCCGAACACCACGATCAGGGTGTTGCGGTTGCTGGAGCCCAGCACGGCGGCCAGCAGCGCCAGCGTCAGGACGATGCCGATCTTGGTCCAGATGGCCATCGGCGGGCGCTCGACCCCCTCAGCGCGGGCGAAGTACCCGGTCAAGACGGGGTTCATGATCAGCGCCACGAACAGCGAGCACGACAGCGTGATGATCAGCGTGAGGGGCATGAAGCCCATGAACTCGCCGATGATCCCGGGCCAGAAGAGCATGGGGATGAAGGCCGCCACCGTGGTGAGCGTGCTCGAGATGACCGGCACGGCCACCTCCCCCGCCCCCTTGCGGGCCGCGGCGAAGGGCTTCTCGCCCTCCTCCAGGAACCGGTAGATGTTCTCCACCAGCACGATGGCGTTGTCGACCAGCATGCCGAGCGCGATGATCAGGCTGAAAAGAATAATGAAGTTGAGGGTTTGCCCCATCACCTGGAAGACGAGGAAGCTCACCATCATGGACAGCGGGATGGCGACGCCCACCAGGACGGAGGTCCGCACACCCAGGAAGAACAGCAGGACGGCCACCACGAACACCAGGCCGCTGATGATGTTGTTCTCCAGGTCCTTCACCAGATCCCGGACCTGCTCGCTCTGATCCCCGGTGATGAGCACCTCGGTGCCGGGAGGCAGCGGGAACTTCGCCAGCACGTCCTCCACCGCCGACGCCGTGTCGAGGATGTTCTCCCCCGAGCGCTTCTTGACGCTGAGGGTGATGACCTTCTGGTAGCCGTGATCCGCTACCGGGGCGAGCTTGCCGTCGGGGGTCGAGCGCTGGAGCACCCGCAGCCGGGAGTAGCTCTTGCGCTCCTGGAAGCCGAACTGCACGTCGGCCAGATCCCGCACGTAGATGGGCTCGCCGCCCTTCGTCTTGATCACCAGGTCGCTGATCTGGGACGGATCGGTGAACTGGCCGTTGACCCGGACGAGGTAGTTGAGGTGGTCCACATCCACGGAGCCACCGGGGATGTTGCTGTTTTCCTTGACGATCGTGTCGATCAGGTCCTGGAAGGCCAGGCTGTAGCCCTGGAGCGCCGCCAGGTTCACGTCCACCTGGACCTCGCGCTCCACGCCCCCCACCAGGATGACCTCGGAGACGCTGCTGATGCCCTCCAGCTCGTCCTTGAGGTCCTCGGCCACCTGCTTGAGCTGGCTGAGCGCGTAGGGCGCCGCCAGGTTCACGTTCATGATGGGGAAGTCCGAGAAGTCGATCTCGCTGATGATCGGCTCCTCGACGTCGTTGGGCAGCTTGGGCCGCGCCAGGTCGACCTTCTCGCGCACCCGCTGGTTGGCCTCGGTCAGCGCCACGTCGGGGCTGAACTCGATGACGACCGTCGAGACGCCCTCGGTGGACGTCGACCGGATCTCCTCGATGCCGCTGATGGTCTGGGCTTCCTGCTCGATGATCCGCGTGATCAGGCTCTCCACGTCGTCAGGGCTCGCGCCCGGATACAGCGTGGTGATGATGATGTTGGGGATCTCGATGGAGGGCGCCGACTCCTTGGGCAGGGAGATGTAGGCGTACGAGCCGGCCATGGAGGCCAGCACCACCAGCACCATCACGCTGATGCGCAGCTTGATGGCGAGGTCGGTGATCCTCACGGCTGCACCTCGCTGGCGGGCGCACCGGAGGCGGGCACCGCCGGGACGACCTCGGGGGTGGCCTCGTCATCGACCCGGATGGCCGTGCCCGTCGTCAGGCTGGCCTGGCCGCGCACCACCACCTGCATCCCCGGCTCGAGGCCCGAGAGGATCTCGCACTCCCCGTCGGCGCTGCCGCCCACCTCGACCTGACCTGGCGGGCCACGCCGTCCGCCACCACGAAGACGCTCGCCCCCGTCCACATCCCGCAGGATGGCCGTCTGGGGCACCAAGCGCGTCAGCGCGGGCGGCCCGGCTCAGGATGACGCGGACGGTCATCTCGGGCTTGAGCGCCCCGTCGGGGTTGTCGAGATCGAACTCCACCGAGAACGTCCGGTTGGACGGATCGATGGCCTGGCCCACGAAGGTGATGGCCGCCGTCCGGGGTGGGAGCTGGTAGGCGGCGAGGGACACCTGGGCCTCGTCGCCCACCTTCACGTCCCGGGCGTAGCGCTCGGGCACGCCGGCCTCGATCTTCAGGCGCGCGGTGCTCACCAGCCGGACGACGGGCGCCCCGGGGGCGAGCTGGCCGCCACGCTCGCAGAACCGCTCCTCGATGACCCCGGCGAACGGGGCCTCGACCGTGGTGTAGCTCACCTGGGTCCGCGCCTGCGCCGCCACGGCCTGGGCCTGGCGGAGCTGCGCGCGGGCCTGATCCACCTGGGCCTGGAGACGCCGGAACTCCAGAGCGCTCACGATCCCCTGATCAAACAAGGGCTTCTGGCGCTTGAGCGTGTCCTCGGCGAGCCGAAGCCCGGCCTCGGCCACCTGGACCTGGGCGCTGGCCTGGGCCGCCCCGGCGCTCGGCAGCGCGGGATCCACGCGGGCGATCACCTCGCCCGCCTCGACGCGCTGGCCGCGCTCCACGAGGAAGGTGATGGTCCCGGCTCCCCGTGCGGCGACGGTCACGTCGTCGGGGGCCTTGAGCGTCCCCGTCACCTCGATGCGCTCCGAGAACGCCCGCGGCGCGAGCGCCAGCAGCCGGACGGGCCGCGGGGCCTCGGTCGCGGGCGCCTGGCTCGGCGGGGCCTGACCCCCGCCCTCCCCGGGCGGCTGGCAGGCGACCAGGGCGACGGCGATGAACAGGATGGCGGACCTCATGGCTGTTCTCCGGGCTCGGCGGCCCCGTCGGATTCGGCCGGGGCCCCCTCGGTCGCGCCCGCGGGGGCGGCGGCAGGGGCGATGGGCAGGTCGGTGCCGGGGCGCTGGCCCACGGCGACCTCGTAGCGGACATAGGCCACCAGGTAGTCATGGACCGCCTGGAGGTGGTTGAAGCGCGTCTCGTCGAGCTGCTGGGAGGCCTGGCGCAGCTCCAGCCGCGTGCTGACCCCCTCGCGCACCCGGGCCCGGGCGTGCTCGTAGGCCAGATCGGCCCGGGCCAGGTTCTTCTCCTGGGTGCGGATGCGGGCCGCCGCCGTCTCGAGCGCGCGCACGGCCTGATCCACCTCCACCACGATCACCCGCTCCAGCTCCTCGATGGCGTCCTGCACCTGGCGGCGCTGGATGCCCGCCCGCTGGACCCGCGCCTCGTCAGAGAACCCGGCGAAGACGTTCCAGGTCAGCGAGAGGCCGGCCGTGATGCTCGGGCCCCAGTAGGCGTCGTCGAAGATCCCCCGCTCCTTCTTGGAAAAGCTGAAGGGATCCATGGGGTTGGAGACGGTCTCCTCGCGGTTGTCCGGGACGCGGCCCAGGTAGCTCAGGTTGGCGAAGGCGCTCAGGATGGGCTGGAAGGCGGCCCGGGCCACCTCGGCTTGCAGGTCCGTCGTCCCCAGGGCGAGGCGAAGCTGGCGCAGATCGGGGCGCTGCTCGCGGGCCAGCTTCAAGGCTGCCTCGCGATCGACGCCGGGCGGCAGAAGGCCGCGCCGAGGTTCAGCGCGTCCGTGAAGCGCAGCGCCCGATCCGCCGGCAGATCGAGGGCCAGCAGCAGCGCACTGGCGGGCGCTCTCGGCGGCGTCGGCCGCCTGGATCCGCTGGGTCTCAGGTTGGCCAGCTCGACCTCGGCGGTGAGCTGCTGGAACTGGGGCTCGACCCCCTGCTTCACGCGGCGGCGGGTGTCCTCCAGGCTCTCCTCGACGCGCCCCACGCTGGCCACGAGCACGGCCACCCGCGCCTCGGCGAGCAGGGCCCCCAGGTAGGCGCGGCTGGCCTGATCCACCGTGCGCAGCGCCTCCACCTCGACCCCGGCGGCCACCTGGGCGCGCGCCGCGCGGGCGCCGTCCAGCGCAGCGAAGGCCGCGCCGTTGTAGAGGACCTGGTTGATGGCCAGCGAGGCGACCACCTCGTTCTCGACGAGGAAGGGGTTGCTGCCCGAGTCCTGCTCGATGCCGGCGGCCTTGAGGCCCTCGCTCTGGCGGCGGACGTATTCGTCGAACGTCACCGGCGTGGTGGCCGGGTCGGCGTCGGACCGGGCTCGCTCGTTGAACTCGAGCCAGTTGACCGCATAGAGCCCGCCGAAGATGCCACCGGCGCTGGAGCCCGCGAAGGGGTTGGGGGTGTCGATGGTCCGCGTGTAGCGAACGCTGGCGTCGACCCGCGGGAAGACGGCCGAGCGGGCCTCCTCTACCTGCGTGTCCGTCGACTCCACTTCCATCCGGGCCCGCGCGACCGCGTGGCTGCGCGCCGCGGAGAGCTCGATCGCCTCGGCCAGGGAGAGGGCCAGCGGGCCCTCCTCGGCCAGGGCGGGCGTCGCCGCGAAGACCCCGAGGAGTGGAGCGAAGAAGGCGCCTCGCGCGCCGCGTACCCACACGTCGATTTCGCTCCCAGACCGTAACGCCTGCCGGGGCGCACCATCGGGCGGTCCCTGAAAAAAGTCAACTCAGGGCAGCGGCACGGTGGCTCTGCCAGCAGGCCACGCGGACGCCGGGCGCACGCGCAACCCCTCGGCCAGGGCGGCCTGGAAGCGCGCCTTGGGCCACTCGGTCGCGCCGAACCGCGCGAGGTGCTCCGTGTAGACCTGGCAGTCGATGAGCGTGTAGCCGAGGGCCGCGAGGGCCGGCACGAGGGTGCAGAACACCACCTTCGAGGCGTTGGGCTCCACCGAGAACATGGACTCGCCGAAGAAGACGCCGCCCAGGGTCACCCCGTACAGCCCCCCCACCAGCCGGCCGTCCCGCCACGCCTCGGCGGTGTGCGCCAGCCCCAGCTCATGCAGGCGCGTGTACCCCCGCACCATGTCCCGGTTGAGCCAGGTGCCGTCCTGGCCCGGCCGCGGCACGGAGGCGCAGTGGCGCAGCACCTCCGCCCACGCGGTGTCGTAGCGCAGCTCGTAGACCCCGCGGCGGATCCACTTCTCCGTCGTGCGGCCCACATGCAGCTGGTCGGGGGTCAGCACCATGCGCCAGAGGGGCGAGTGCCACAGGATGGGGCTCTCGTCCTCGTCGTACCAGGGGAAGATCCCCTGGGAATAGGCCAGCACGAGGCGCCGCGGGGAGAGGTCGCCCCCGACCGCGAGGATGCCGGATCGCTCGTCCGCGAGGAACGGGTCCGGGAACACGAGGCGCTCGTTGAGGCGGAAGATGGGCAAAGCACCACCAGCGTAGCCCAAGCCCGGCGGCGGGAAAACCAGTTGGTGCGGCCGGTGACGATGCCGTGACCGACGACAGAGCTATGGCCAGCCGGCAGATGACACGGTACAAGGCGAGGAGCCCTCGGCAGCCCAAGGAAGCGACCCATGACCCGACTCGCTGGTGTGCTCCTGCTCGTCCTGGGGGGCGCCCTCGCGGTGCCAGCCCTCGCCGCCCCCCCCGACGCGGGCGTAGCCGCGCCAGCGTCGGCTGCCCCCGAGTCCGCGGCGGCTGCCCCCGAGTCCGCGGCGGCTGCCCCCGAGTCCGCGGCGGCTCCGGCCGCCGCCAAGGCCTCCAAGCCCAAGCCCAGCTTCCTGGAGAAGCTCTCTCCCATCCTCGTGCTGCTCGTGGTCGTGGCCATCGTGGTCGCCCGCCTGCCCCGGGTGGAGGGGGTCGAGCACAGCACCGCCTACCGGCGCCGGCGCCTGCTCAACTGGCTGCCCCTCGGCCTGACCTACATGTTCCTCTACATGGGCCGCTACAACCTGACGGTCGCCAAGTCCGTGTTCGAGAACATGAAAGGCGACGGCGGCCACCCCCTGATGAGCAACGAGGCCTTCGGCCAGATCTTCGCCATCGGCACGGTGGTCTACGGCGTCTCGTTCGTCCTCAACGGCCCCCTCACCGACCGCTTCGGCGGCAAGAAGGCCATCCTCTGGGGCGCTGGCGGTGCGTTCGTCGCCAACGGCCTCATGGGCATCGCCACCTGGATGCTCCTGGGGGGTGGCGACGGCGCCGCCTTCGTGGCCGCCAACTTCTTCTGGATCTTCGCCCTGCTCTACGCCGCCAACATGTACTTCCAGAGCTTCGGGGCGGTCGCCATCGTCAAGTGCAACGCCCCCTGGTTTCATGTGCGCGAGCGCGGCGTTTTCGGCGCGATCTTCGGCATCCTCATCTCGCTGGGCATCTACTTCGCGTTCGACGTCGGCGCGATGATCGTCGACGCCTTCCCGCTGCAGTGGGTCTTCCTCGTCCAGCGATCGCCCTCGCCATCTTCCTGGTGATCGACGTCATCCTCGTGCGCAACACCCCGGCGGACGCGGGCCTGACCGACATCGACACCGCCGACGCCAGCTCCGACGGCCCGCGCCTGGGCGCGGTGGCCGTCTTCAAGATGATGATGCGCAACCCGATCATCGTGACCATCGCCCTGGTGGAGTTCTGCTCGGGCTTCCTGCGGCAGGCGATCATGCAGTGGTTTCGGACGTTTGCGAAGCAGACCGACGCCACCCTCCACCTCAAGAGCGACTGGGTCTACGACAACTGGGGCATGCTGCTGTGCTGCGCCGGCATCATGGGCGGCGTGGTGGCCGGCACCATCTCGGACCACATCTTCCAGTCCCGTCGCGGCCCGGTGGCGGCGGTGCTCTACGGCGCCATGCTGGGCGGCGGCATCGCCCTGACCTTCGCCTACACCACGCCGGTGGTGGGCTGGATCGTCGTGTTCATGTCCATGTGCGTCATCGGGGTGCACGGCATGCTCTCCGGCACTGCCAGCATGGACTTCGGCGGCAAGCAGAACGTGGGCGTCGCCGTGGGCATCATCGATGGCTTCGTCTACCTGGGCACCGGCTTCATGTCGATCCTGTACTCGGTCATCCTCCCCAAGGAGGATCTGGACGCGGCGGGCAAGATCATCGGGCCCGCCACCAACCCCGACAACTGGATCTGGTGGCCCGTCTCGATGGTGCCTCTGGCCCTGATCGGCCTCGTCCTGGCCGCCCGCCTGTGGAACGCGAAGCCGAAGTCGGGCGCCGCGGCGGCCCACTGAGGCGTCGGCCTCCGGCCGCGCTCCCGTCTGCGTTGACCGGGGCGGCGGCCTCCGCTACCTTCCTGCCCGCGCCGGAGTGGTGAAACTGGTAGACGCGCCGGACTCAAAATCCGGTGCCCGAAAGGGCGTGTCGGTTCGAGCCCGACCTCCGGTACCCCTTCCCTTTCTCGACATCGTCCGGCGGGCCTTCGGCCTGGCCGGGGTCCTGCTTGCCGCGGGCCGGGGCCGAGAGCCGGCTCGCCGGCAGCAGAATCATCGCGATCCAGCGCGTCATGCCTGCCTCCTGGTGGTGCGGGCCAGGGACGCCGACCCCACCCGCGCTTTGCCACCCGATTGACATGCCGCCACTCAGAGGCTACTCGACTGGTCCCGTCGATCCACCGGAGGACCCGTGGCCGCCCCTCCCCGCAAACGCAACCGCGCCGGCGAGATGAAGCGCGAGGAGATCCGCCGGGCCGCCTACGAGTGCTTCCGCGCCGGGGGCTTCCACGCCACCGCCGTGGACGACATCTGCGCCGCGGCCGGCGCGTCCAAGGGCTCGTTCTACTGGCACTACGCGTCCAAGCAGGAGGTCTTCGTCGACATCCTCGAGACCTGGACCCGTGAGATCATGGACCAGCTCTACGAGCAGTTCGAAGAGGCCGTCATCGACGCCGACTACGTGGTCGCCATCACCGAGGCGCTCAAGCGCGAGGTGAAGCGCGGCCGCGTCATCATCCCGCTCTGGCTCGAGTTCATCGCCCAGGGCAGCCGCGAGCCCGAGCTCCAGGGGGCGGTGGCCAAGTTCCACCGCCGCGCCCGCGCGGCCATCGCGGCCATCCTGCGCCCGGCCGTCGCCGAGCGCATCTCGGAGCCCGAGCTGCAGGCCATCGCCGCCACCATCTTCGGGGCCTACCTCGGCCTCGTGGTCCAGGACGGCGCGGACCCCGAGCGCGCCCGCGCCGTCGAGAACGTCCAGGTCTTCATGTCGCTCCTCGGGCGCATCTTCCAGTACCTCCCCCAGGTCGAACCGGACGCACCGGTCCAGTAGTCAGCGGCCAGATCCCGGGCCCCTGTTCCCCGCAATCCGGCCTGCGTCGCGCGCTCCGCACCGGGTGCGAAGCCTCCTTCGCGCCCGATTTCGCTTGCAATCTCACACTCATCAGCGAGGATTCGCCCCCAAAACCAGACCCGCGGGTCTAGTCAGCATCGGGGGGAACCATGGAGCGGATGGGCGACGGCGGCGAGCGGAGCGGGGACGGTGGGCAGCACTGGTCGACGCGCACCCCGCTCGTGGGGCGGCTGGGCCTTGAGGGACCCCGCGCGGCGCTGACCTTCGCCGGCCAGGGTGTCGACGCGCTGGCCGAGATCGAGGCCGTCCTCGGCGAGTGCCCGGCGGCCCGACCGCTGGTCCAGGCCGCGTCGGCGGGCCTCGCCGAGCTGCTCGGCGCCCAGGCGTTTCGCTGGTCGGGCCTCGTGGACGCCGGCATCGACCCCCTCGGCTGGGTCGAGCACCCCGAGCGTCGGCCCTCGGCGGCCTACCTCACCTCGACGCTCGTCTCGCAGCCGCTCATCTTCGTGGCCCAGATCGCCCGCTTCCGCGCGCTGTGGGAGCGCGGCCTGAGCGGCGCCCTGCGGCGCGGCGGCATCAGCGCCGTCACCGGCCACTCTCAGGGGCTGATGGCAGCCCTGCTGGTGAGCGAGAGCCACGGTGGCCTGATCCAGACCGGCCGGTTCGTGGAGCTGGTCCGGTACTTCGCATGGCAGGGCCTGCACATGGCCCGGGCCGGCGCGGGCTTCGAGGCGGCCGGCAGCGAGCGCCCATGGCCGCCGTCTCCGGCCTCACGGAGGACGAGCTGCAGGCGGTGCTGGACCGGCTGGCCGCCCAGGCGGGCGAGGCGCTGTACCTCACGCTGCTCAACACCCGCACGCGCCTGGTCGCGAGCGGCCGACCGGCGGGTCTAGCCGCCCTGCAGGCCGCCCTCGCCGCGGACCCGCGCAAGACGACCTGGGAGTGGCTCGCCGTCGGCGGTCCGTTCCACTCGCCCCTCATGGCCGCCGGGCGCGCGGCCATGGCCGCCACGCTGGCCGCGGAGGGCATCCGCTTCGACGCCGGCGCCCTGGCCCTGCCCCTGCTCGATCCGGCCGACGGCCGCCGCCTGAACGACGCCGCCGATCCCCGCCGGTGCCCTGCTGGACTCCCAGTTCACGCGGCCGGTGCGCTGGGCGGCGACCGTCCGGGCGCTGGTGGAGCGGGGGCCCGACGCCGCCGACTTCGTCCTCGACTGGTGGCCCCGGCGACGGCGTGGCCCTCACCGCCGTGGGCCTGCGGGGCGCGGGCGTCCCCGTCGTCGCCCTCACCACCCCCGCGGGCCGCGAGGCCCTCTTCACGGCCGGCGCCGCGCCGGCCCCGACGCCTCGCGGTGACGACTTCGCCCCGGGCTTGACGCGCCTGCCCGACGGCCGGGTCGTCCTCGACAACCGCTACACCCGCGCCACGGGGGAGAGCCCCATCATCCTCCCCGGGATGACCCCCACCACCGTCGACACGGCCATCGTGGCCGCCGCCGCCGCGGGGGGCTTCACGGCAGAGCTGGCGGGGGGCGGCCAGCCCACGGCCCCGGTCCTGGCCCGACGCATCGCCGAGCTCACGGCGCGCCTCGCCCCCGGCCGCACCGCCACCTTCAACGCCCTCTACCTCGACCGCCACCTGTGGAACCTGCACCTGGGCAGCGAGGGCCGCGTCCTGGAGGCCATCCGCGCGGGCGCGCCCATCGCGGGCGTGACCATCTCGGCGGGCATCCCGCCCGTGGAGGAGGCCGTCGCCCTGCTGGACTCGCTGGTCGAGGCCGGCGCCCGGGTCAACGCCTTCAAGCCGGGCACCGTCGCCCAGGTGGAGCAGGTGCTGCGCATCGCCGCCGCCGCCCCCCACCACATGGTCTTCGTGCACCTCGAGGGGGGCAAGGCCGGCGGCCACCACTCCTGGGAGGACCTCGACGCGCTGCTGCTGGCCACCTGGCACCGCCTGCGCGCGGCCCCCAACGTCATCCTCTGCGTCGGCGGCGGCATCGCCGACGAGGCCCGCGCCACCGCGCTCCTCACCGGCACCTGGGCCCACCGCCACGATCAGCCGCCCCTGCCCGTCGACGCCGTCCTCCTCGGCACGGTGACGATGGCCTGCGCCGAGGCCACCACCGCTCCCGCCGTGAAGCAGGCTCTCGTGGACGCGCCGGGCACCGACGCCTGGGTGCAGACCGGTGAGTCCAGCGGCGGCATGACCTCCGGCAAGAGCGGCCTCAACGCCGACATCCACTACCTCGACAACGCCGCCGCCCGGTGCGGCCGCCTGCTGGACGCCGTGGCCGGCGACGCCGCCGCGGTGGCGGCCCGCCGCGCCGAGATCATCGCCGCCCTGAACGCCACGGCGCGCCCCTACTTCGGCGACATCGAGGCCATGACGTGGCGCGCCGCGGCCGAGCGGCTGGTGGCCCTGCTGGCCATCGGCCCCGCCGACGCCGTCTGGCCCGACCCCTCCTACCGCGACCGCGTGGCCGACTTCCTGCGCCTCGCCGAGGCTCGCCTGGCCCTGGCCCCCACCGCCAGCGTCGTCGACGATCTGCGCGATCCCGCCGCGACGGTGGCGGCCCTCGTCGCCCGCCACCCCGCCGCGGCCACCGAGCGCGTCCACCCCGCCGACGCCCGGGCCTTCGTGCACCGCATCTGCGCCCGCCCGGGCAAGCCCGTCTGCTTCGTGCCCGTCATCGACGCGGACGTCCGCCGCTGGTACAAGGCCGACTCCCTCTGGCAGGCCCACGACGCCCGCTACGCCGCCGACGGCGTCCTCATCATCCCCGGCCCCGAGGCCGTGCAGGGCATCCGGCGCGTCGACGAGCCGGTGGCCGAGCTGCTGGGCCGGTTCGAGGCCGACTGTGTGCAAGCCCTCGTCGACACAGGGGTTTCTGCCATCGCCCGCCCCCGCCGCATGGTCGTGGCCGCCCCGGGTCTGGCCGGCATTCGCACGGATCGCGTCGGCCAGGACGTCCTGCTGCGGGCCACGCCCGCCGCCGCCGGCGCCGACTGGCTCGACGCGGTCGCGGCCCGCTACACCGGTCCTGTCGCCGCCCTCTGCGCCGCCCGCGCCCTCGTCGAGGGACGAGTCCGCCGGCCGAACCCGGCCCGCCAGATCGCCCGCGCCGAGGCGGACGCGACGCTGCGGCTCACCCTGGAGGGCGATCGCCTGGCCGCCCTGCGCTGGACGAGCGGCGACGGCGCCGAGTGCCTGGAGCTGCGGGCGAGCGGCGACGCCGTCGACCTGTGCCTGCACCCGGTCGGTCTGGCCGACGGCCGCGGCCGCGCCCCGTGGCGCCTGCACCTGACGCCCGGCCCCATCGACGGGGCGCCCGTGTTCTGCGTCGCCGCCGAGGCCGCGCGCGACGCCCTGCGCCAGCTCTACCTGGCGACCCTCTTCGACGACGCGCCCGCCCCCGTCGACCTCTTCGAGACCGCCACCGACACCGTGATCGTGGAGGGAGAGCGCGCCCGGGCGCACGCCCTGCTCACGGGCCACCCGGTCGGCAGCACCGCCGACGAGCTGGCCTTCAGCCTCGTCTGGCGGCCGCTCTTCCGGGTCATCAGCGGCGACGCGCTCGCGGCGGGCCTGCTGCGCCTGGTGCACCTGGACCAGTCGGTCGAGATCGTGGGTGCCTGGCCGCCGAGCGACGACGAGGCCCTCGTGGCCGAGGCGCGGGTGGCGCGGGTCGAGGACGCCGCCACGGGGCGGACCGTCCGCGCCGTGGCCACCCTCCGCCGGGGCGACGCGATCGTGGCCCGCCTGGCGTCGGGGTTCTTCATCCGGGGCGACCACGGCAGCACCCCGTTCGCCGCGCGGGCCCGGGAGGAGGTGGTCGAGACCACGGCCCCCCTGGACGCCGGCGCGCTCGCCTTCCTGAAAGATCACGGGTGGTTGACGGTGACGGGGGCCGTCGCGGCGGGCGATCGCGTCACGGTGGACGCCACCCTGACCACCGAGCACCCGCGGGCGGGCGCGGCCCGCCACGGCGCCGCGGGGACGCTGCGCGTCGGGGACCGCGTCGTGGGCACCCTCGCGCTGGACGCCACCGGCGCCGAGCAGCACCCCGTCCGCGTCATGCTGGACCTGCTGGCGGCCGCGCCCGCCCGGGTGGACGGCCCGCCGCGCCTGCTGGCCGAGGCCACGGCCCGGTGCCCCGCCCGGCTCGACGCCTTCGCCGAGGTGGGGCTGGACCACAACCCCATCCACCGCAGCGCCGCCTTCGCGCGCGTCGCCGGTCTCGACCGCCCCATCGTCCACGGCATGTGGACCTCGGCCCGCCTGCACGCCTTCGCCCGCGCCCGGCTCGCCGGGGGCGAGCGGGCCCGCCTGGCGGACTGGACCGTCCGGTTCACGGCCCCCGCCCTCCCCGGCGACGTCCTCACCCTTCAGGCCCGCCGGACCGGCACCGAGGGAGGCGCCCTGCACGTCGAGGTCACCGCCCGCGGGCCCGTGGGCCGGTGGCCCGCGCCACCGCACGCCTGCTGCCGCCCCGGACGGCTCTGCTCTTCCCCGGCCAGGGCATCCAGCGCCAGGGCATGGGCATGGAGGGCTACGCCCGCAGCGCCGCGGCCCGGGCCGTCTGGGATCGCGCCGACGCCTGCACCCGCGATCGGCTGGGCTTCTCCATCCTGCGGGTCGTGCGCGAGAACCCGAAGACGCTGCTGATGAACGGCGAGACCCATCGCCACCCCGAGGGCGTCCTGCACCTGACCCGGTTCACCCAGCCCGCCATGGCGGTGCTGGCCATGGCCCAGGTCGCCGAGCTGCGCGAGGCGGGGGTCCTGGCCGAGGACGCCATCGCGTGCGGCCACAGCGTGGGCGAGTACAACGCCCTGGCCGCGGTCTTCGAGGTGCTGCCCCTGGAGGCCGTCGTCGAGATCGTCTACCAGCGCGGCGCCGTGATGCACCGGTTCGTCCCCCGCGACGCCGCCGGCCGCAGCCCCTACGCCATGGGCGTCATCCGGCCCAACCTGGCCGGCCTCGATCAGGCCGGCGCCCAGGCCCTGGTGGACGAGATCGCTCGTGATTCCGGGCGCTTCCTGCAGATCGTCAACTACAACGTGCGGGACCGGCAGTACGCCGTGACGGGCCATGTGGACGCGCTCGAGCGCCTCGCCGCCCACCTGGCGGCCCGCAGCAGCGCCCGGCGTCCGGCCTATGTGCCGGTCCCCGGCGTCGACGTCCCCTTCCACTCGGCCGTCCTGCGCGACGGAGTCGACGCCTTCCGCGCCACCCTCGAGGCCCGGCTGCCGGCGAGCATCGACCCCGCCCGCCTGGTGGATCGCTACGTGCCCAACCTGGTCGCCCGGCCCTTCCGCCTGGAGCCCGCCTTCGCGGAGGCCATGCTCGAGGTGACCGACTCCCCCGCCGTCCGCGCCCTCCTCGACGGCTGGGACGAGGCGGCCCGGGATCCCGCCGGGCTGGCCCGGGCGCTGCTGGTCGAGCTCCTGGCCTGGCAGTTCGCCAGCCCGGTGCGCTGGATCGAGACCCAGGAGCTGCTCGTCGCCGGGGCCGAGGCCGGCGGCCTCGCCATCGAGCGCGCGCTGGAGGTGGGCGTCGGCTACCAGCCGACCGTCGCCAACATGTTCCGCCAGACCCTCGAGGGGCTGGGCCGCGGCGGCGTCCTGATCCAGAACGTCGAGGCCGACGCCGCGCTGGTCCTGGCGCGGGACGAGGATGCCCCCGACGAGCCGATCCCGGCGGTCGCGTCGCCCGTGGCACCCGCGGCGGCACCCACCCCGGCGGCACCGGCCCCGGCGGCCCCCGCCCCGGTGATCGCCGAGCCGGGCCCCGCCGTCGCCGACCAGCCCATCTCGACCGCCGAGGCGCTCAAGACGCTCCTCGCCCTCCAGGCCCGCGTCCGCCCCGAGCAGATCCGGGACGATGAGACCATCGACGGCCTCTTCGAGGGGGTCTCGTCGCGGCGCAACCAGGTGCTCCTCGACCTGGGCGTCGAGTTCGAGCCCGGGACCCTGGACGCCGCCCACGAGGTGCCCATCGCGACGCTGGCCACCGAGCTGGCGCGGCGCGCGCGCCGCTACAGCCACCCGGGGCCCTACCTGCAGGCCGCCCAGGACGAGGCCCTGCGCCGCGTGCTCGGGCGCGCCGGGCTCGTGCGCAAGGACGCGGTGGCCCACCTCGAGGCCACCTGGGGCGCCGGCCCCGGCCAGATCGGCGGTGTGCTCGACACGCTCGCCCTGGAGGCGCGGGACGGCGCCTCGGGGCGGGGCGGCGCCCTCGGCGCCCTGGCCGACGCTGCCCCCACCCAGCGCGCCGACGCCCTGGCCGCTCTGGACCAGGCGGTCGAGGCCTTCGGCCGCCGCGTCGGCCGGCCGCTGGCGCGCCGGTCCGCGGCCGGGAGCGCCGGCGGGACCGTCGACGCGGCTGCCGTGGCGGCCCTGGAAGACCGGATCGTCGGGGCCGATGGCGTGCTGCTCCAGTCCGCCCGTGATCTGGCGGCGCGGCTGGGTCACCCGTTCCCGCAGGCGGCCGCGCCCGCGGGGCCCCACCCGGACACCCTGGCGCTGGCGGCCCTCGAGGCCGAGCACGGCGCCGGCTACGCAGAGCTGATCGCCCCGCGCTTCGACGCCCGCAAGCACCTGCCGCTGCTGGACAACCTGGCCTTCGCCCGTCGCGATCTGGCCCGGCTCTACCACGCCGCCCGCCGTGGCCACGACGTGGACGACGACGCCGCGCGCCTGGCCCCCTGGGTCCAGGCGGCCCCCGCCGTCGCGGCCACCGCCACCTGGTACGCCGGCCGGGCGCGGCAGCAGGGTGACGCCCGCCTGGCCGCGCTGCTCGACGGCCTGGCGACGCGGCCCGCCAGCCCGAGGCCCCTCGGCCCCACCCGCCCGGCCGTCGAGGTGACCCCCGACGGGCGCCTGGCGCCCCGGGAGATCCCCGACGCCAACGCCTCGAATCTCCAGGAGTTTCTGGCCAGCCTGGGGGGCGCGGTGCGGTCGGATGACCCCGCCGTGGACGCCCGGCTGCGCGACGCGAGCCCCTTCGACTTCCGCGGCCGCACCGCCGTGGTGAGCGGCGCCAGCCCCGGGTCCATCGCCCTGGAGATGGTCCGCGCCCTCCTGCGGGGGGGCGCCCGCGTGGTGGTCACGACCACCACCCACACCCGCGCCCGGCGGCGGCTGTACCGGCAGGTCTTCCGGCAGGAGGCGGGCCCCGGGGCCGAGCTGCATGTGGTGCCGGCCAACATGGCCTCGTTCACCGACGTCGATGCCCTCGTCGACTGGCTCTTCGAGGCGCGCACCGAGCAGGCCGGCGCCCAGGTGCGGGTGGTCAAGCCCGCGTTCAGCCCCGACCTGCTGCTGCCCTTCGGCGCCCTCGGCGACGCCGCCACCCTCGATCGCCTGGACGCCCGCGGCCTCGCGGCCCTGCGGGTGATGCTGGTGGGCGTCGAGCGCCTCATCGCCCGCGTCGCCCGCTGCCACCTGGCGCTCGGCGTGCCGGCCGGCGGCTGCCACGTCGTCCTGCCCCTGTCGCCCAACCACGGCGCCTTCGGGGGCGACGGCGCCTACGCCGAGGCCAAGGCCGCGCTGGAGGTGCTGCTGACCCGGTGGCACAGCGAGCATGACGCCTGGGGCCGGGCCGTGACGCTCTGCGGCGCCCGCATCGGCTGGGTCCGCGGGACCGGCCTGATGGACGCCAACGACGCCGTGGCCGCGCGCCTGGAGGCGGCCACCGGCCTGCGCACGTTCTCCACCCCCGAGATGGGCCACCTGCTGGCGGCCCTCTGCACCGATCCGGTCCGCCAGGCCGCCCAGCGGGGCCGGTGCGCGTCGATCTCACGGCCGGCTTCGACGCCATCACCGACCTGCGCGCCGTCGTCGGCGGGCTGCGCGGCGCCCTCCAGGAGGAGGCCGCCCAGGCCTGGCGCCACCACGCCCTCGGTCAGGCCGAGGCGCGCCGGCTGGATCCGCGGCCGGCCCCCGCGCCGGTCGTGCCAGCCCCCGCCTGGCCCCCGCGAGGCCCCCGCCGCCGCCATCGCCTGGTCCGCCACCCAGGCCGATCCGCGCCAGCAGGTGGTCATCGTGGGCTTCGGCGAGGTCGGGCCCTGCGGCAGCGCGCGGACCCGTTTCGACCTGGAGGTCAGCGAGCAGCTCTCGGCCGCCTCCATCCTGGAGCTGGCCTGGATGACGGGGCTGGTGCGCTACGAGCGCGACGGCTTCGTGGACGTGGAGAGCGGTGAGCCGGTGCCCGAGGCCGAGCTGGCGGGGCGCTACGGCGACGTCGTGCGTCGACGCGCGGGCATCCGCTGGATCGAGCAGGGCCGCCACGACCCAAGCCGCCTGCCCGTCCACGCCACCGTCTACCTGGACCGGGACTTCACGTTCCCCGTGCCCTCCCGGGCCGAGGCCGAGGCCTTCGCGGCCGCCGATCCCGAGGGGACCCGCGTAGGCTTCGACGCCCGCGCCGAGACCTGGACGGTGACGCGCCGCGCAGGCAGCGAGGTGAAGGTCCTCCGCCACGCCCGGCTCAGCCGCCAGGTCGCGGGCATCCTGCCGGAAGGATTCGACTTTTCCCGCTTCGGCGTGCCCGCCGACATGGTGGAGCGGGTCGATCCGGTCGCGCTGTTCAACCTCATCGCGACGGTCGACGCCTTCCGGGCCGCCGGCCTCGATCCCGAGGAGCTGCTGGCCCACGTCCACCCCGCCCGCGTCGCCAACACCCAGGGCGCCGGCATCGGCGGCATGGCCAGCCTGCGGCGGCTGTACCAGGATCACATCCTGGGCAACGCCCGGCAGGGGGATGTGCTCCAGGAGACGCTCATCAACGTGGCCGCCGCCTACGTGGTGCAGACCTACGTGGGCAGCTACGGCGCCATGTCCCACCCCGTCGGCGCCTGCGCCACGGCGGCGGTCTCCCTGGAGGAGGGCCTCGACAAGATCCTGGCGGGGAAGGCCGAGGTGGTGGTGGCCGGCGGCTTCGACGACATCGGGCCCGAGGGCGCGGTGGGGTTCGCCGACATGGACGCCACGGCCGACAGCGACGAGATGCAGGCCCTCGGCCTGGAGCCCGACGAGCTGTCGCGGGCCAACGACGCGCGCCGCCGGGGCTTCGTGGAGGCCCAGGGCGGCGGGACGCTGCTGCTGGCCCGCGGTGACGTGGCCCTGCGGCTCGGCCTGCCGGTCTACGGCGTGCTGGCCTGGGCCGGCTCGTTCGGCGATGGCATCCAGCAGTCGGTGCCGGCCCCCGGCATGGGCGCCCTGGCCGCGGCCCTCGGTGGCCCGGCCTCCCCGCTGGGCGAGGCCCTGGCCCGCCACGGCCTCACGGCCGACGACGTGGCCCTGGTCTACAAGCACGACACCTCGACGATGGCCAATGATCTCAACGAGAACGCGCTGCACCACCGCATGCAGACGGCCCTCGGTCGCACCCCGGGCAACCCCCTCTTCGTGGTGTCCCAGAAGACGCTGACGGGGCACTCCAAGGGCGGCGCGGCGGCCTGGCAGGTGCACGGCGCCCTCCAGGCCCTCGCTGCCGGCAAGATCCCGGGCAACCGCAACCTGGATCAGGTGGATCCGGCCATGGCGGCCTACGCCCACATGGCCTTCACCGACGAGACGCTGGAGAGCTCGGAGCCGCTGCGGGCGGCCGTCGTGACGAGCCTCGGCTTCGGCCATGTGAGCGCGGTGGCCCTGGTGCTGCACCCCGAGGCGTTCCGGGCCAGCCTGGACCCGGCGGCCCGCGCGGCCTGGGAGGCCGTGGCCACCGAGCGCGTGGAGCGCGGCTGGCGGGAGCGAGCGGCGGTCTGGATGGACGAGGCCCCCCACTTCGCGAAGCGCCAGCACCGGCGGTTCGCGGCGGCGGACGGCTCGCGGGCCCAGGCCGACGAGGAGGCGGCGCTCCTCATCGACCCGGCGGCCCGCTTCGACCGGGCCCGCGGCGTCTTCACCACCGAGCCCGCCCCGTGATCCTCGGCATGGGCATCGATGTGGTCGATCTGGCGGGCTTCCGCGCCCAGCTCGGCGACGCCGCGTCGGCCTTCGTGGCCGGCACCTTCACGGCGGGCGAGCGGGACGCCGCCGGGCATCGCGCCTCCGGAGATCCGGCCCGCCACCTGGCGGCCCGCTTCGCCGCCAAGGAGGCGTTCATCAAGGCCCTGAGCGGCCCCCGCTTCGGCGAGGCGCCCCGGACCCGCTCCCTTGATCTCAGAGAAATCGAAGTGATTTCGGATGCCTGGGGACGGCCGGCCCTGCGCCTGCATGGCGCCGCCCGCGCCCTGGTCGACGAAGGCGGCCCCTGGCGGGCCCACCTCTCCCTCAGCCACGACGGCCCCTTCACGGTGGCGTGCGTGGTGCTGGAGGCTGCATGAGCACGACCCCCCATGAGATGCCGCGCCGCATCGCCGTCTTGAACCGCGGCGAGGCGGCCGTCCGCTTCCTGCGCACGCTTCGGACGTGGCGCGCCGCCCGCGGGGTGGAGGTCGAGGCGGTGGCCTTCTACACCGACCCCGACGCCGACGCCCTCTTCGTGCGGCTGGCCGACGAGGCCGAGCCCATCGGCCCCGCGCTGCGAGCGGGGGCCGACGGGCGCATGGCGAGCGCCTACTGCGACGCGGGCCATGTGATCGAGCGGCTGGTCGAGACGGGCTGCGAGGCCGTCTGGCCGGGCTGGGGCTTCGTCTCCGAGGACGCGGCCTTCGTCGAGCGGCTGGAGGCGGCGGGCATCCTGTTCATCGGTCCGCGGGCCGAGACCCTGCGCGCCCTCGGCGACAAGATCGCGGCTCGCCAGCGCGCCGAGGCCGCGGGCGTCCCCCTCGCCCCCTGGGCGACGCTCCCCGAAGACGCCGCGACGGCGCGGTGGATCGAGGCGGCGGCCCGGGTGGGCTATCCGCTGATGGTGAAGGCCTCGGCGGGCGGCGGCGGCCGCGGCATCCGCCGGGTCGACAGCGCCGAGGCGCTGCCTGCCGCCCTCGCGGCGGTCCGGACCGAGGCGGCGCGCTCCTTCGGGGGCGGCGGCGTCCTGCTGGAGGCGTGCGTCCAGGGCGGCCGGCACGTCGAGGTCCAGCTCGTCGGCGATGGCCGGGGCCAGGCCTGGGCGCTGGGGGTGCGCGACTGCTCCATCCAGCGCCGCCACCAGAAGATCATCGAGGAGAGCCCCTCCCCCATCCTGCCGGCCAGCGTGGCCCAGCTCATCCAGTCCTCGGCGACCCGCCTCGCCGCCTCGGTGGGCTACCGGGGCGTGGGCACGGCGGAGTTCCTGTATGCCCCGGCCGACGGCCTGACCACGTTCCTGGAGGTGAACGCCCGCCTCCAGGTGGAGCACCCGCTGACCGAGCTGACGTCGGGCCTCGACCTGGTGGAGGCCCAGCTCGACATCGCTTTCGGCCTGCCCTTCGAGCCGCCCGGCGAGCCGCGGGGCCACGCCATCGAGGCCCGCCTCAACGCCGAGGATCCGGCCCACGGCTTCGCGCCGCGGCCGGGCCGGCTGCGCGTCTTCCGCCCCCCCACGGGGCCGGGCGTCCGCGTCGACACCGGGGTCGAGGAGGGCCAGGCCATCGCCCCCGAGTTCGACTCCATGATCGCGAAGATCATCGCCCACGGCGCCACCCGGGCCCAGGCCCGGGCCCGGCTCGACGCCGCCCTGGCCGAGCTGGACCTGGTGGTCGAGGACGGGGCCACCAACCGGGCGTTCCTGCGGGCCGTGCTGGCCCACCCCGCGTTCATCGACGGCTCGGCGGACACCGCGTGGCTCGACCGCCACGCCCCCGCTCTCGTGCGGCCGGTCCACGCCGACGAGGCCCTCGCGGCGGCCGCGCTGCTGGTGGCCCGCCAGGGGCGCGACGCCTCGATTCTCCAGTACTTTCGAGAGGTTCAGGGCGGCATCCCCCACCGCCTGCCCCCACCGGACGGGGCCCTGGTCGAGCTGTCGATGGAGGGCGTCCACCGCGGCGTCCGCGTCCTCGACCGGCCGGGGGACACCCAGGCCGTGGCCGTCGACGGCCAGGTCCGCCGGGCCCGGCTCGCCCTCGAGGGCGCCCACGCCGGCACGCTGGAGCTGGACGGCCGGGTCCACCGCGTCCTCTTCGCCGAGGGCGCGACCGGGCTGAGCGTCGAGGTGGACGGCGAGGCGCACCACGTCGAGCGGGCGGCCGGCGGGGTCATCCAGGCGCCGATGCCCGCGGTCGTCGTGGCCGTGGCGGTGGCGCCGGGCGACGCCGTGGCCGCGGGGGACGTGCTGTGCACCGTCGAGGCCATGAAGATGGAGACCACCATCTGCGCGCCCCTCGCCGGGGTGGTGCGGCAGGTGGCGGTGCGGGTCCACCAGCAGGTGGCCAGCGGGCAGGCCCTGGTGCTGCTGGATCCCGCGGGCGTCGCCGCGCCCACGGCGCGCTCCGCGGCCGCCGCAGAGGCCGTCGTGGACCCGCGCGCCTGGACGGCCACCGAGTCCGCCACCCGGGTCGAGGCCCTCGCCGAGGCCGTGCGCGCCCTGCTGCTGGGCTTCGATCTCGCGCCGGCCGACCGCCGGCGCACCCTGGACGCCCTGGAGGCGGCGGCAGCAGGCCCGCTGGCCGCCCCGGCCGCCTTTGCTCCCCTGGTCGACCTGCTGGCGGCCTACGCCGACACCCAGGCCCTGTTCGACTGCCACCTCCAGCCCGCCGCGGGCGAGGCCGTCGCCATCAGCGCCGAGCGGGCGTTCCATGGGTGGTGCCGCCGGCTCGGCCAGGGCGAGGTGGAGCCCGATCGCCACCTGGCGCCGGCGTTGAACCGGGCGCTGGCCTGGCATGGCGCCCCCTCGACCCTGCCCGCCGCCCGCGCCGCGGCGTGGCGGCTGGCCGTCGCTCGCGCCCACGGCGCCCCGCGCCACCGCGCCTGCACCGCGCTGCTGCGCCTGACCGCCGCGCTGCACCACGCCGGCGTGCCCCTCCACCGGGCCGACCTGCGCGAGACCCTCGATCGCATCGCCGACCTGGCCGCCGCGCGCCAGCGGCCGGTGGAGGACCACGCCCGCCACGCTCGCTTCCTGCTCTTCGAGCAGCCCCACTTCGCGCGCCAGGGCGCGCTGCTCGAAGACGTGGTCGGCCCCGCGCTGGCCCAGGCCGAGACCGGCACGCCCGCCATGCGCGCGGCGGCCCTCCAGAGCCTCATCCGCTCACCCCACAGCCTCTCGACGCTGCTGCTGCGCAAGGCGCTCGCCCACCCGCCCGCGCTCCCGGCCGTGCTCGGCCGGCTGTACGTCGACCGCGTCGGGCCGCTCGAGCTGCGGACCGTGGCGGGCCTCTCGTGCGGGGTGGCGCGGGTGCTCGGCGACGACGCCATCCAGGGCCTCGCCGCCGTGCTCACGCCGCTCGATCGGCTCGTCGACGCGCTGGCCATCGCGGCGGATCTGGCGAGCCCGGATCGTGCGGTCGAGGTCCTGGTCGCCGGGACCCACCTCGTGGCGACGCTCGACGCCGCCCTCGAGGCCGCGCTTCCACCAGCGCAGGCCGGCCTGGCCCGGGCGGCCCGCGTCACCATCACGGCTACCAACGGCAACTCGACGCTGCGCCACCGCACCTTCCGGGGGGCCGAGGGCGCCCTGATCGGCGACCCCGTCCTGCGCGACATCCACCCCGAAGCGGCGCGCCGCCTCGAGCTGTGGCGCCTGGCCGCCTTCCACCTCAAGCGCCTCGACGCGCCCGAGCCCCTGCACGCCTTCCACGCGACCGCCGTCGAGCACTCGGGCGACGAAAGAATCTTTGTATTCGCGGACTTGCGAGAGGGCCCCGAGTCGACCGACCGTGCCGGCTGGACCATCGAGCGGGCGTTCCACGAGGCCGTCGCGGTGGTGCGCGCCGCCCAGGCCAGCCGCGACCCGCGCCGACGGCTGCACGGCAACCGCATCTGCCTGGACCTGCGCCCCGTGGTCGATCTGAGCCCGGAGGCGGTCGCTGCCATCGCACGGCGGTTCGAGGGATCGACGCGGGGGCTGGGGCTGGAAAAGGTGGTCGTCCGCGCCCGCCTCGCGTCCCGCCCCAGCGGGGATCCACCGGCCATCTTCGTGATCGGCCGTCCCGGCCGCCACCGCCTGGAGGTGCGCGAGGAGCCCCCGACGGCCGACGCCATCCGCCCGCGCAGCCCCTACCGCCTGCGGGTGGCCGCGGCCCGCCGCCTGGGCGCCGTCTACCCGTATGAGGTCGTGCGCATGCTGGTCGGCAGCGGCCAGGGCATCCGCACCCCCCACCCCGACCTGGGCGCGGGCACCTTCACCGAGCTCGACCTGGACGCCGACGGCATGCGCCTGGTGGCCGTCGACCGGCCCTACGGCGAGAACACCTGCGGCGTCGTCATCGGGCTGATCAAGAACGAGACGCCCAAGCACCCCGAGGGCCTGGAGCGTGTGTTCATCGCCGGGGATCCCACCCATGCCATGGGCGCCCTGGCCGAGGCGGAGTGTCGCCGCATCCTCGCCGCCCTGGACCTCGCCGCCGAGCGCGACCTGCCCGTCGAGTGGCTGCCCGTCTCGGCGGGGGCCCGCATCGCGTTCGACAGCGGCACCGAGAACCTGGACTGGACGGCCGTGGTCCTGCGGCGGCTGGTGGAGCTGACCGAGGCCGGCGGCGAGGTCAACCTGATCGTGCACGCCGTCAACGTGGGCGCCCAGGCGTACTGGAACGCCGAAGCCACGATGCTGATGCACACGCGGGGCATCCTCATCATGACCACCGACGGCGCGATGGTGCTGACGGGCAAGAAGGCCCTCGAGTACTCCGGCGGCGTGGCGGCCGAGGACGAGCGCGGCATCGGCGGGTACGAGCGCGTGATGGGACGCAACGGCCAGGCCCAGCGCTACGCCCGCGACCTGGGCGAAGCCTGGTTTGTGTTGTTCGAACACTACCGGCACACGGCCCGCGCCCCCGGCGAGCGCCAGGCCCGCGGGTTCACCAGCCTGGACCCCGCAGATCGCGACGTCCGGGCCGTCCCCTACACCCCGGTGGCCGGCGAACCCTTCACCACGCTCGGGGACATCTTCGATCCAGCTCTGAACGCCGAGCGAAAAAAACCCTTTGATATCAGGCAATTGATGGCCGCCGTCGCGGACTCCGACGCCGGCACCTTCGAGCGCTGGCCCGACTGGCTCGACGCCGCCACGGCCGTCACCATGGACGCCCACCTGGGCGGGACGCCCGTCTGCCTCATCGGCATCGAGAGCCGGTCGCTGCCCCGCGCCGACGCCGCCCCGCTGGACGGCCCCGAGAGCTGGTCGGGCGCCACCCTCTTCCCCGAGAGCGCCCGCAAGGTGGCGCGGGCCCTCAACGCCGCCCGCCCCGCGACTCTACCCGGTAGGCCTCCACGCGTACCGAGTACCTCTTCTGGAGGGTGCAATCCTGCGGTGTGCCTGGACGCGGTGCGCTTGAACAGAGGCCGACGGAGTGCCCGGCGGCTCAGGCCGAGGTGAGGAGAGATGTGTTGAGAGGACTTCCCTGGTCGTCGGCCGTTACCACGGCGGCGCTCAGCCGTGTCGTCTTCTCCAAGGCCCTCAACCCGCGCCTCTGACCGCCCTGGCCGTCGAAGGCAGCTTCTTTGCCAGCGTCATCGGCGGAGCCCCTGCCGCGGCCGTGGTCTTCACGCGCGACATCCGAGCGCGTCCAGGCCGACCCCGGCTCGCCACCGACCCCGGCGCCCGGAAGCCCTGGACGTTGAGCACCAGGGCGCCCTCGCTCGCGAGTTCGACGCCATCCACACTGTGCAGCGCGCAGTCGAGGTCGGCTCGACGCCGTGATCCCGGCCGCCCGCATCCGCCCTGCCCTCATCGAAGCCCTGCGCCGCGGGCTCCGGCGTCAGTCATGACCTACCCGCCGCCCTGCGACTCTACCCGGTAGGCCTCCACGCGTACCGAGTACCTCTCTGGCCCCGCGCCGACGCCGCCCCGCTGGACGGCCCCGGGAGAGCCGGTCAACGCCACCTCTTCCCCGAGAGCGCCCGCAAGGTGGCGCGGGCCCTCAACGCCGCCCGCCCCGCGACTCTACCCGGTAGGCCTCCACGCGTACCGAGTACCTCTTCTGGAGGGTGCAATCCTGCGGTGTGCCTGGACGCGGTGCGCTTGAACAGAGGCCGACGGAGTGCCCGGCGGCTCAGGCCGAGGTGAGGAGAGATGAGAGGACTTCCGCCCAGGACACTCGCGGTCCCCCTCCGACCTCCTCCGGACGCACCTCCCCGTCGACCCCACGGCCCCGCACGTCAGCGACTTCGAACCCGCCGGCGGGCGGTCAGGCCTCGCCGGCTCGCGGTCGCCTCGGCCGGGCGAAGGCGGGCGGCAGCGTGTGTGGCGGCCACGGGATGCGCGGCTGCGTCGGTCGGCCTGCCACGCGTAGGCGCCTTCTGTCGCTGATGTCGTACGCTTCGCAGAGCCTGGCGCTGGGCCTCGCGCCACTCCGCCTGGTGCTCGGGCGGGCCGTGCACCACCGGCGCCGGGCTGCGGTCGCGCTGCTTCGGCCGCGTCAGGTCCACGCGCCGCAGCGCCTCCGGCGCCGTGGAATCCGCTTGCCGGCCTTCTTTCCGCTTCGGCGCGCCGCGCCGCCAGGTCGTCGGCCAGTTGCCACATCAGCGCCCGGTGCTCCTTCGCGCTCAGGTCTCCAGGCCCGGCAGCCGGTCGACCCGCACCGTCAGCTTGATGGGCTCCCGGTTGGCGTACGTGAAGACCCTCGACCGGCTGGCCGAACAGCAGCGTCGGCGTCGAGCTGGGGAAGATGTCCTCCGCTGGGTGCAGCGCCAGGAACTGCGCCGTCCCCGCTCCCATGATGTACGCCAGCCGCTCCAGCGCGTCCTCCAGCGTCGGATCTGGATGCAGTGGTTCTGCTCCAGCAGGAGGGCTCTCGTCCTGTCCAGTAAATTGTTGATTCGCTTGGAGATTTCGCGAAGCGTCCACCGAGGAAGGCGCTCTTTGTGGGGCCAGGGACGGGGCGCCGATGAGCAGGTGCAGGTGGCTGGAGAGGAAGTAAAAGGCGTAGACGTCGATGAGCGGGAAGAGGCGCTGGCTCGGCCCAGCACGCCCAGAGGATCTCGGCGCACTTCGTGGGATGAAGGCGAAGCGGTCGTCGACGACCTGCTGGTGGTCTCGTAGATCATCGCTATGAGCGCGGCGATGGGCGGTCGAGGACGGCAAGCTGGGGAGCTCGATGCGCAGCTTCGGCCATGGGAGGCGGTCTCCGTTGTCGGTCCACCTATCCCTTCGGCTTGCCAGTCGCCGCGTGTCGCAGATTTTCTGAAAAAGCTGGCCGCGGGCCTGGTCAACCAGCCACAGCGCCGATGAAAGGCCTGCCGAAGGGCCTGAGAGGCCTACGGGCCTGAAAGGCCTACCGGGTATGCCTGTGAAGGGGTACTGATGCAGCAGGTTGATGCCTGCTGGCTGCCCGGAAGAGCGCTCGGGCAGCGCCCCGCTCAGGGGCAGTTCGCCTCGTCGCTCTCGTTCGCAGTCGGGCCTGCCGTGCAGCGCCAGTCCTCGGGGATCATGTTGCCGTCGGCGAACATGGGGCAGTTGGCCCTACTCTCATCGGCGCAGTCAGGGCCGCCGTCGCAGCGGAACTGCTCGTGGATCGAGCTGCCATCGGCGCACATGAAGGTGGGGCAGTCGCGGGCCTGTCGGAGCCGTCGGCGCAGTCGGCCTCACCGTCGCAGCCGGACCCGATCATCTCGCCGTTCTCGCACGGAACCGGGGCCCTCCAGGCACTGGAAGACCGAGGCGCAGGACGCCGGATCCTCCGGGGCACAGGCGTCAGCCACCAGGCCGTAGCAGCTCTCCAGCTCGGCGGCGCTCGTGGCCATGCACTCGGGGCCAGTCGGTGAGGGCGCCGGTGCTCGTCGACGTCGCCGAAGCCGACGCTGGACTCGAAGGTCTCGCCATCCTCCATGCACATGACGGTCTCGCCGGAGCCGGGAACGGTGGCGAGCGGTCGGCATACCCGCAGTCGCTCGCCGTCGCGCCGTACGTGCCGAGGGGCTGGTCGGCCGGCAGGCTGCTGCCGCCACCGCGGCTGCCGGCGCCTGCACCACCGCGCCGCCGTCACAGGCCTCGCGGAAGCTGCTGGCGTTGATGTTCTTGAGGGTGCTTGATGGTGCCTTCTGCGTTGTCGCCGTTGACCAGCGCCGCGAGGGCCGGCTGCATGCCGCAGGTCTCGCAGCCATCGACGAAGGCCTTCCGGTGCTGTCCTCGGTGATGCCCGGGCAGATGTCGGGCAGCGCACCGGCCGAGGGTGGTGCAGACCGCCACGCAGTCGGGCCCATCATGCCTCCGGCAATCGCCGGCGCCGCCGCCTATCCCACCGGCGCCGCCCACCACCGGCGCCGCCCGCGCCGCCGCCCACGCCGCCGGCACCACCGGCACCGCCGCCCCGCCGGCCCTGCCGCTCGCATCCAGCGCTGCCACATATCACGCTGCTGCTAGCCAGCACGCCCCACCGTTGCCGACGCCGAGAAGCTCGGCGAGAGGTCATGACTAGCGCCATCCACATGTCTGATTCCAGTATTAATCAACCAGTCACCCGGCGACCCCCGAGAATCCACAATGAGCCCCCAACGAGGCAACCCCATGCGGGCGTCGCCCTCCGTCGCCTGGCCAACCCGCCGGTCTTCAGAGCGGACCCGTCGCCTGCATGGGAGTACCTGCAGCTGCACCACCTGACCGAGCGCCGCGCCCTCGCGCGCTTGCCCGCCGCGGCCTCTACCATACCGCCGCCAGCGACGGGTGGACGCCGCCGAGGTCCAGGCGCTCCAGGGGTTCTTGCGGCAGGTCGGGCTGGCCACGACGGTCGAGGCCCTCGCCAGCCAGCCGTTCGACTACGCGGAGGCCTCCGCCGCCCTCGACTCCACCTGGCTGCGGCGCACTCTCATCCAGGCCTGCCGCCGCCTGGCGGCCCTCGACGGCAACCCTCAGCCCCGGTGAGCGCGATGCCCTGCGCGCCATGGGCGCGGCCCTCGGCGTGGGCGATGCGAGCGGCTGGCCCTCGGAGGCCTGGACGTGGGTCCCGTCCCGGCCGGCCCCAGCCGCCCCGAGGACCTCGTTCGCTGGATCGCCACCCTAGAGGTCGATCACATCTCGTGGGATGATGACAGCCAGTTCGGCTACTTCTGGACGTTCCCCCACCCCGGCCATCCCCTCCGCGAGGGCGCCCACCAGATCATCGTCGAGCGCGGCCAGACGCTGGTCGTTCGCCATGGCGAGCCAGGCCGACGTCCTCGGGCCGGGCGAGCACGCGGTGACAGCCGGCGGCCCTCCTGGAAGCAGCGGCGCTGCTGATTGGTCCGGCGGCCCGGTGCTGGCCGATCTGGTCTTCCGCACCGGCCCTGCCGCGGCTGCGCTGGGGAACTTCGGCTCCCGCCCGCGTGCAGGCTCCGGCCGGCCGGCCCGTGGACCTGCGGGGCCTACGGCCGCTTCAGTGCGCTTCCACGACCCGCGCCAGGTCATCGAGCGCATGGCCCGCGTGGACGACGCCGAGCGTGGAGCAGCGCCTGCGCCGCACCTGGCGGGCCGCTTCGAGAGCGCCCTCGGCAGCCTGCCCGCCGATCCGTCCATCCTGCCTTCAACGATCTCGACGCGCTGTGCACCCATCCGCGAGCCCGACGAGCCGCTGGCGCAGAGCGGCCTCTTCCTGGCCCGCTTCGAGATCGAGAACCTGGACCGGCCCTCGAGCTGGCCTGCGGCCGACATCGAAGCGCACGCAGAACCTGACCCATGTGGCCCGCTCGCTCCTCGGCACCACCGAGCAGCCCATGAAGACCAGCGAGCGACCCCCGCATCCGGTGCGGGGTCTCCATCCTGGCCGCCGCCCGCTTTCACCAGTTGTGGCACCGCCCAGCGCAAGCGCTGCGAGCTGCGGCAACGCCCTGCCCGCTGCCGCCCGCTTCGCGGCCACTGCGGCGCGGGTCAGCCGGGCCTGGAAATGTCCATGAAGATCACAGGATTTCCCGATCGCGAGGGGGCTGCTCGGGCAGCCTGACGCCATGACGCACCGCGTCAGGTGGCGCCCGACCGGCCCGTTCGTGCATCGTACGCCCGCCGAAAGGAGTGGTGATGGAGACGTGGGTAAAGCGTGAACTGTACGGCTGGGGTCGCTACCCGCGGCTCGAGGCCGAGGTGGCCCGCCCCGAGCGGCAGCGCGACGTCGAGGCGGCCCTGGCCGATCGCGGCGGCCTGCCCGTCCTCGCCCATGGCCTGGGCCGCAGCTACGGCGACGTCGCGCTGCTGGAGGGCGGACGGGTGATCCTCACCCGCCGGCTGGATCGCATGCTCGACTTCGATCCCGAGACGGGGCGCCTGAAGGCCGAGGCGGGGGTCTCCCTCCAGGAGGTCGTCGAGACCTTCCTGCCTCAGGGCTTCTTTCCGCCGGTGGTGCCGGGTACGTGGTTTGTGACCCTCGGCGGCGCGGTGGCCAATGACATCCAGCGGCAAGAGCCACCATGTCGATGGCACCTTCTGCGACCACATCAGCCAGCTCGAGATCCTGACGGCGTCGGGTGAGATCGTCGCCTGCGGCCCCGACCCGAGCCCGAGCTCTTCTGGGCGACGGTGGGTGGCCTGGGGTTGACGGGGTCATCCTCACCGTCGAGATGTCGCCAGTGTCAAGCGTCGCGGTCCCTGGATCGTGCAAGAGGCCGTCCGCACCGAGGATCTGGATGACTTCTTCCGGGTCAGCGCCGAGAGCGCCGACTTCTCCCACACCGTCACGTGGATCGACTGCGTGACCGGCGGCAAGGGCATGGGCCGGGGCATCATGATGCGCGGCCGGCATGCCCCGCCGGGGGTCGAGGGCGATGCCGGCATGGTCGGCAAGGCCATCGACGCCCTGTCACCGCTGATGCACATGCCCGTCGACGGTCCCTCCTGGCTCTTGAACAAGGCCACGATCCGGCTCTTCAACGAGGCCTACTTCCGCAAGCAGCCCCGGGGCCAGGTGGACAGCATCGTCCACTACCAGCCGTTCTTCTTCCCCCTCGACTTCGTGAAGGACTGGAACCGCATCTACGGCAAGCGCGGCTTCCTCCAGTACTACTGTGGTGCCCCCGACCCCGAGCACCGGGTGATGTGATGCGCTCTCGACGATCACGGCGACGGGGACGGGCTCCTTCTTCGGTGATCAAGGAGTTCGGCGATCAGGTGCATGGTGGCCTCCCTTCCCGCGGCCGGGCACCACGCTGGCGCTCGACTTCGCCCACACCGGCCAGCCGCTCTACGACCTGTGCGATCGCCTCGATGACATCGTCTCGGACGCTGGCGGCCGGGTCTACCTCGGGAAGGACGCCCGCCTGTCCCGCCCACTTCCGCCGCCAGTACCCCGAGGAGCCTTCCTGGAAGGCGGTGTGATCGCTGATCCCCAGGGTGTGTTCCAGTCGGCCATGGGCCAGCGCCTGGGCCTGTGCGGAGGGTCGAAGTGAGCGTCCTCATCCTCGGGGCCACGTCCCGCACCGCAGCGGCTCCATGTCTACGCCGCCGATGGCGAGTCCGTCTTCCTGGCCGCCCGCGACGGCGACGAGGCCGCGCGGGTGGCGGCGGACGCGGCCATCCGCCATGGCGTCGCCACCGACGCCGCCTTCGACGCCACCGACTACGACAGCCACCCGGGCTCGTGGCTAACGTCGCGAGGTCCTGGGCCCCATCGACGGCCATCGTATCTTCGGCGACATGGGGGACCAGGAAGCCTCCGAGGGCGATCTCCGCCGCCGCCCGCCGCGTGCTCGACACCAACTTTCACCGGCGCCGCCTCCATCTGCGAGTTCCAGGCGGTGATGGAGGCCCGCGGGCGCGGCGCCATCGCCGGCGTGGGCTCCGTCGCCGGGGATCGCGGCCGCCAGAGCAACTACTTCTATGGCAGCGCCAAGGGCGGTTTTGCTTTGTATCTCCAGGCTGTGGTGCGCAAAAACCGCCTCTTTCAAGCGCGGGGTGCAGGTCCTGGACGGTAAAGCCCGGCTTCGTCGACACCCGCATAGACGTTCGGCCTGCAGACGGGCATCCCCATCGCCGATCCCGACGACGCCGCCCAGGGCCATCCACGACGCCCAGTGTGCGCGCCGACACCCTCTACGCCACCCGCGCTTCAGGGCGGCATCATGGGCGTCATCAAGGCCATCCCCGAGCGTGGTACCGCTGCCCTCCTCTAGGAGCAGCCTGCGTACGCTGATCACGGCCTTCAAGCGGCGATCGTCGGCTGCGGCAGCGGCCCGTCTGCGGCCTGTTCGTCGACGCCGCCCCGTTGGCGAAGGCCCCGCCGCCCACCAGCCAGGGAACTGCGGCTGCGCTGCGGGCGACGCCGGCAACCCCGAGTACGCCCGGTGCGCTAAGCCGGCGGGCCGCAACGCCGTCTCCTCGACCACTGCGTCATGCAGACAGCGCCGGCGGGCAGCGCTCGTCGAGCACAGCGCTCTGGTGCTGCTGGGGGACAACGTCTACCCGGATGGCATCCCCGACGGCGAAGGCATCGCCCAGAAGCGTGCTCGACCAGCGAAGCGCTGGCCGCGGCAGACCTCGGGCGCTCGGCCCTCCTCATCGTGCCCGGCACTACGACCGGGCGTCGGGCCGCCCGGGGGCCTCGCCGCCATCCAGCGGGCGCGCGCGCGCGTCCTCGCCACCTTCCAGCAGCCGTCCTGGCCCTGGGCAAGACGGCGCCGGTGGATCGAGAAGGCTGGCTGCCTCGGCCCCGGCACCTGGGACTCCCCTGACGGGCGGGTGCGCACTATCGGCACGACACCCAGTGGTGGCCGCACAAGACGAGGCCGAGCGGCGCACCTGCGGTGACCTGGCCCAGGTCGAGAAGGACGCCGTCGCCGCCATCGAGCACGCCCTCGCCACCGCCGGCGATCGCCTGACCATCGTGGCCACGCACCACCCCATGGCCAGCTATGGCAGCCACCGCCTGGGCGACACATCCCCCCAGGACATCCCCTCGCCGCCCTACCAGGCCCTCATCGCCAGCCTGAACAAGGCCCTCGCCGCTCACCCGCCCCACCTCTTCATCGCGGGGCACGATCACGACCTGCAGATCCTGCGCGGCGGACCCGCCGGCGTGCCTGCCCGGCTCGCCATCGTCAGCGGCGCGGGCTCCAAGGTGCGCGATCTGACGGCCCGGCCACCCCAGGACCAGCTCGTGTTCGCGCAGGGCGGGCACCTGGGCTTCATGACCCTCGACCTGCTCACCGACGGCCGGATCTTCCTCACCGTGACCCGCGGCCAGAAGGCCGGCGCCCGCGCACCCGAGGGCTTCGAGGAGCAGATCTTCGACCTCTCGACGCTGCTCAAGAAGTAGCCGAACATCCTGACAACACAGGAGAAATCGTCATCGGCACGCGAAAACGGTGGCGACGTGCTCCGGGCAGCGCGACCAGCAGCGCTCCTCGCGGCTCACCCCTCCCCTCGGCGCGACCATGGTGACACGGAGGCCCGACCCCTGCGACCCTGGCGGCGCGGCGGCATCTTGGTTGCCGACCACGCCGACCGGGATGAGCCCATGAGCCTGGAGCAGAGCGACGACCTCGGCGCGACCCTCGTCGGGCCGATGCTGGACGTGACCCTGGATGCCGACCTCGCCGGCCTGATCGCCCCCGTCGGCGCCGGGCGCTCCGCCGACCGCGCCTCCGTCTTGCCCCAGGTCATCGACGAGGGCGGCGCCCTGCGCCTCGCCCGCAGCGAGGGCCCCCGCTACGCCCCCGTGCGCCTGCTCGGCCGCGGCGGCATGGGCGAGGTCGATCTGGCCGAAGACCGCGACATCGGCCGCGCGGTGGCCATCAAGCGCCTCATCCCGCAGGATCGCAACGCAGGGGCGATCGCGCGATTTGCTGAGGAAGTCCGCACCATTGGACGCCTGGAGCACCCCAACGTCCTGCCCATCCACGACGTCGGCGTCGATGCCGACGGCCGCTACTTCTTCGTGATGAAGTACCTGGAAGGCGAGACGCTCGAGGCCATCATCACGCGGCTGCGTGCAGGCGATCCGGCCACACAGGCGCGCTACGACGTCGCGCGGCGTGTCGAGATCTTCCTGGGCGTGCTGCGCGCGCTTGAGTTCGCCCACGCCCACGGCATCCTGCACCGCGACATCAAGCCCGCGAACGTCATGGTCGGCGCCCACGGTGAGGTGGTGCTGATGGACTGGGGGGTGGCGGGGCCCGTCCGGCGCGGCGGCGCGGCGCCGGCCTTCGATCCGGAGGCCACCGTGCCGACGACCGCCGAGGACGGCCGCCTGTGGACGACCCGCATCGGCGACCTGGTCGGCACGCCTCAGTACATGTCGCCCGAGCAGGCCCTGGGCCACAACGACACCCTCGACGAGCGCTCCGATCTCTATGCCGCCTGCGTGCTGCTGCACGAGCTGCTCGGGCTGGTCCACCGCCACGCCGAGCACAAGACGCTCATGGCGGTGCTGATGGCCGTCCACCGCACCGAGGCCCCGTCCGCCCACACCCTGGTCGCGGCCGGGCCCGCTCCCCGTGAGGGCATCCCCGCCCCCTACGCACACCTGCTGCACCGCGGCCTCCAGCGCGACCCCGCCCAGCGGTGGCAGTCCGCCAGCGAGCTCATCGCCGAGGTCGAGGCCATCCAGCGGGGCGAAGCCCGCGTGCAGTGCCCGGTGACGCTCGCCCACCGCATCGTCGCGTCGGTCCAGCACTTCCTCGACCGCCGCCATGGCCTCGCTGCCGCCGCCGTCTTCGGGGTGTTGCTGGTGAGCGCGGCATCCGTGATCGCGACGGTCGTGCGGCTGTTGACCTGACGACCGCCGCGATCAGAGCCGGCAGGTGGCGAAGATGTCGGCGAGCATCTTCCGGCGCAGCTCGACCCCCTTGCCCGAGGGCTTGAGCTTCAGGGATTCCTCAAGAAACTCGGCAGCTTCCCGCGGCCGGGCCTGGAAGCACCGCAGCTCGGCGAGCTGCTGGTAGGACGCCGCCTTCAGGTTCGCCTCGCCCGGCAGCGCCAGCAGGTCGCGCTGGCCCTCTTCGGCCCGGCCCAGATCCCCGGCCATGTTGTAGGCCCAGGCCCGATCGCCGATGGCCCGGGCCAGGGGGGCGCAGGCGTCGGGCGGCGCGGCCGCCTTCGCTGGGCGCTCGGGGCAGATCACCCCGGCCTGCGCGAGGTCGTACCGCCGCCGCTTGAGCTCGCAGTCGAAGTGGCGGACGGCCTCCTCGGCCTTCGCGCGCATGCCGTCGGCGTCGCCCTGCTGGCTCAGCCGCCAGGAGGCCCGCACCGCCGCCTGGCCCGCCTTCAGGCTGGCCTCCAGGTCCACCGTCGCGGCGGGCTGGTCGCACTGGACGAAGACCTGCCGGGGCGTGCGGCCCTTGCAGGTGCAGGGCGATGCCGCGGCCTCCACCTTCGCGGACGGCTCGGGCCCGCGACGAGCCACCCACCACGCGCCGGCCCCGGCGGGCAGCGCCGCCAGGGCGACGGCCAGGGGCCAGCGACGCCGCCGGGGCGCGGGGGCCGGCGGTGGGGGCGTCGGCACCCGGCGGACGGCCGGCACCCGCAGGGAGAGCGCGGGCCGCTCCAGATCGTGCACCGCCGCCAGCGCGGGGCTCGGTCGGCCTGACTTCGGCGGCAGAAGTCCTTGCCAGAGAACCACTTGTACGACCCAGGGCGTGGGCGCGCGCGGGATCTGCCCCCGGGGATCGAGGGTACAGGGGGCCCGGCGCGGCGGCTGAAGCTCTCCAGCAGCAGCATCGGGGTCAGGGCGCTCCAGATCGGCGCACGGTCATGAACGGCGACGGCTCGATGGCCCCGGCCGTCCGCGGCCGACGAGCAGGGCTCCTCCGGGTGGACCGGGGGCGCTCGTCGAGGGCACCCGGCTGTCCGGGCCCGCGAACCGAAGACGTGGCGCGGCCGATCGAGCTTTCGGTCGAGGGCCTCGACGGTGCAGATCGCGACGTCCGGGAGCCAGCCCGGGCTCCCGTAGACGGTCGCGAAGGGCCTCCCCTTGCATGCGCGTCTCGAAGATGCGCCGGGCCCGGTCGGACGTCGTGTCGAGGTAGTTCTCGTGAGCCAGATCGTTGCGGGCCGCCACCAGGGCTTCGAGGGCATGAAACGTCGGCGTGGGCTTCCCTCTCAGGGTGCGCAGCGACAGCGCCACGGGGTGCGCGAGGGCGTCGGGGCGCCCGCAGAGCGCCCGGGCCAGGCCATCGGCGGCCCGCAGCCAGTGCCCGGCCGAGGGCGTCGCCAGCGCGGTGACCAGCTCGCTGAACGGCGTCGGCGCGCCCCCCTCGGGCCGCAGCAACGCCACCAGGAAGCGCAGGTACACCTCGGTGAAGGCCACGGCCGCCGCGATGTCGGTGCCCTGGCTCGGCCGCTCGCCCGTCGCCCGCAGGTACGGCTCCCGCAGGCACTCCGGCGCCCAGCGCCGGATGGGATCGTCGCCTGCCACCCCTCACCCCTCCCAGGCGCGCTCCAGCTCCGCGGCGTCCAGGCGGCCCATGCCCATCAGCGCCTGGAACATGCGCCCCGTCCGCGCGGCGTCGCCCCGCGCCTGCAGCGCCAGCAGCTTCTCGGGCACGATCTGCCAGGACACCCCGAAGCGGTCCGTGAGCCAGCCACACCGACCCGGCTCGCCGCCGTCCGCGGTGAGGCCATCCCAGTAGTGATCGACGGCCGCCTGATCGGCGCAGCGCACCGCCAGCGACACCCCCTCGGTGAAGGTGAAGCCATGCTCGCCGTGGGCATCCATGGCGACGAAGCCCTGGCCCCCCAGCCGGAAGCGGCCGTGCTTGATCGTCCCCGCCGGGCCCTCGCCCTCCGCGTACTGCTCCACGGGGCCGACCTCCGCGCCCGGGAAGAGGCCCGTCCAGAGCGCCATGGCCTCCGCGGCCCGCCCATGCTGGGCGCCGGCGAACATGAAGCACGGCACGATGGCCGCGGGCCCGATGTCACCCTCCCCCACGATGAGCTGCCACGACACCCCGAAGCGATCCTCGACCCACGCGTAGCAGGGGCTCCAGGGCCAGGCGCCCAGGGGCATCATCACCTTGCCGCCCGCGCTCAGGGCGTCGTAGACGGGCTGCGCCGCCTCGGCGCTCGCGAGCTGCACGAAGAACGAGATGCTCGGCGTCGGCCGGTACATGGGGCCGCCGTTGAGGAGCTGGAACCGCTGCCCGCCGATGGTCAGCTCGATGAGCAGCGGCGTCCCCGCCGGCAGCGGCATGCCCTCGCCATACCGCGTCGTCGACAGGGTGGCCCCGTCG
>JAWKQS010000054.1:0-36854 GCA_041389985.1 bacterium | reverse complement strand
GCTACTTCCCCGAGTGGCTGCTGGAGCGCCGCCGACGGGCCGAGCGCGCGTTGATGAGCGTCATCGCGAAGTCCTACGTGCTCGGGGTGTCGACCAGGCGCGTCGACAAGCTCGTCAAGGCGCTCGGCGTCGAGGGCATCTCGAAGTCGCAGGTCTCCAAGCTCTCGGAATCATTGGATGAAGGTATCACCTCGCCGTAGCCGTGGCGGCCGTCATGCTTCGGGCAGGAGCACTCGACCCTGGCGGGCGGCGAGGATCGCGTCGCGAAGGTAGGTGGCGGGGTTCACCTTTCGGGCCTTGGCGGTCTCGATGAGCGTGTAGAAGACCGCGGCGACCTGGGTGCCGGCGCGGCTCTTGGAGCCGAAGTGGTTGCGCCGGCCGACGACGGGTCCGCGGAGGGCTCGCTCGGTTGGGTTGTTGTCGAGCCAGATGCGGGGGTCCGTGGTGAAGCGCCGCAGGTGGTCCCAGTTGGTGAGGGTGTAGCGGATGGCTCTGCCCAGGGCGCTGGTCTTGAGCGGCCGCTGGCGCAACAGCCAGGTCTTGAGCTGGTCGAGGAGTTCGGTGCTCCTGGTCTGGCGCAGCTGGCGTCTGTGGTCGTCGTTCGTCGCTTCGGCGTCGATGGCATAGAGCTCGCCGATGTGCTCAAGCGCGAAGCTGGCTTCCGGTTGAGCTTCCGCGGCGTCGCGGAACTTCCGCAGGACGTGGGCCCAGCAGGCGGCGAGGGTGATGCCTGGCAGTCGTCTGGCGGCCGCCAGGTGGGTACTCATCATGTCAGCCACGATGACGCCCTGGTACCGTCCGAGGAGCTTCTCGAAGGTACTCATGCCCTTGTCATCCATGATCCCATGCCAGATCGCGTCGTCGCGGGTCAGGGCCCACATTTGCCAGGGTTTGGCGGTCTTCTGTTCGAGGTTGGGCCAGGGGGTCTGGTCGACGCCGATGACGGGTCCCTCGAGGATGTGTGCCCGGATGGCCTTCCAGGTGGGGAGGAGCTCCTCGGCGAGGCTCTGGAGCTGGTCCCAGAGGGTCTGGCTGGTGATGTTGAGGCCATGCCGACCCATGATGGCTTCCTGGCGGGTGAGCGGCAGGTGGGCCAGGTACTTGTCGAGGGCGACCTTGAGGCCGAAGTCGAGGCTGTAGCGGCCACCGGGGGTCACGCGGTCGGGGCCGGGGGCGACGACGAGGCAGGCACCGCAGCGGCAGGCCGCGGCTTCGCGCACGACCTTGCGCAGGACGTAGCGGACCTCGACGACGTCGATGACTTCCGAGCGCTGGTCGAGGCCGGGGGCCCGCTCCAGCGTCTCGCCGCACGTCGGACAGGTCAGGTCCTCAGGCAGCGGGCAGACGAGCTCTTCCTGCTGCAGCTCGGGCTGCTCGGTCGCGCCATGACCACGCAGGGGTTCGTCCTTCGGCTGCTTCGGGGTCGGGTCCGCGGGAACGCTCGGAGGCTGGCTGGTAGCCGCCGCCGCCAGCGCCTCCACAAGGGCCAGCTCGGCCTGGAGTCGGTTCTCGCCGGTCAGCTCGGCGAGCTGTGCATGGGCCTCGGCGAGCCTCTTCGTGAGCTGGTGGATGTGCCGCTCCTGGAGCAGCGCCACCTGGCGCATCGTGTGAAGGTCGGTCTCGGTGGCGATGTTCGGCACATCAGTAGTGGACTACAAAAGCCCATGATCTGCAACGAGAATCTAGACATGGAGGGCGACTGGAGAGAGCGTCTGACGGCCGACGAGGGTACAGCCCTCGATGTAGAGGGCGAGCTCGCTGGCGGTGAGCTGGAGGGGGGCCGCAGCATCCCGCCAGAGAGGGGCGAAGCGGCCTTGCTCAAGGCGCTTCATGAAGATGCAGAGGCCAGTGCCATCCCAGAGCAGGACCTTGCAGCCGGTGCGGTTGCGGTTGACGAAGAGGAAGAGGTCGCCGGAGAGCGGGTGGTGCCCGAGGGCGTGCTTCACGAGGGAGAAGAGGCCGTCATAGCCCTTGCGCAGGTCGATGGGGCGGGGGCAGGCGAAGACACGGACGGTGCGGGGGACGGCGATCACGAGAGCGCGGGCAGGAGGGCGGGCAGCTGCTCGGGGTGCAAGCCCTCGATGCGCCAGCCCGTGGGGGAGTAGAGAGTGACCAGCCTGGCAGGAGCCGTGGCCGGCGGGCCCGGCGGTGCGACCCGGACGGGGACGAGCGCGGGTAGCGCGGCGACGTTGGCGCCGAGCCGCCGAGCCAGGGAGACCGAGATGCCAAGGCGGGTGGAGGTCCGAGCCCAGGACCACCCTGCCGCGCGCAGCGCGCGGACGGCGACCTGCAGTTGCTCGCGGAGCGCGGGGGGGTAGCCGGCTGAGCCGGGACGACCCCCGCGGCGGACGGCATCGTGCAGGCTGGCGAAGTCGAGCATGGGGACCTCCTGGGGAATTCAGGAGGAGCGTGGATCAGGAGGCGGCGCGCCGATAGGACGGGTACGGCGAGGTGATACCATCGACGCCGCCCTCATCCGCGCGCAGCTCGCGATGGCCGCCCGCTCCACCGCCGAGCGACACCTTCCGCCGGGCCGCTGGATCAACCCAGGCCAGTGGGTCACGGTCTGGCGAGAAGTCATCGCCGATGCGATCGCCGGTCGACCGATCATGTCTTGGAAGGCACTTGCCAGGCTCGGACAGGACCCGAACGTCGGACGAAGACCGTTGAGAATGGTGGTGGCTGGAGGAGAGAATGAGCATCTATGCGGCCTGGAGGCCTAATCGATCACGGCCGCCGGAACAGGAGGTTGTACTGAAGCTGCTCGCAGAACTGCCGCTCACTGCGGACGCTGAACAGCGCCATGAGGAGCTGGCTGAGGAGCAGCCGCTCCGGCGGGACCGACACCCGGCCATTCTCCGCGTACATGACGTCAAACGCGTCCGTCATGGCGGCAAGCGCCTGGTCGGCCAGCGCCTTGATCGGGCGCAACGGATGGTCGGGCGGGATCCGGTCGGCGACCGAGATCAAGGCCAACATCGATGGCTGCTTCTTGGCTCGTCCTCGCATGCATCCGTTAGATCATGCGGAGGCCACGATGTCGATCCCCGTCGTGCTCATTTCAACAGCCTGCTAGCCGGCGAAGCCCGCGACCGCCTCCAGCAGAGCGGGGCCGAAGCGGGCCCACTTCCCCGGCCCGAGGCCCGGCACGGCCAGAAACGCCGTCTCGGACGCCGGTGGGTGGGCGGCGAGGGCGAACAGGCTGCGATCATTGAAGATCACGTACGCCGGCACCCCCTCGTCGCGGGCGAGCTGCGCGCGGAAGCCGCGCAGCGCCTCGACCACCTCGGGATCCGCGTCGATGGCCGGGGACTCGGCGGTGGCGGCGCGGCTGGCGGTCGTGCCGCGCAGGAGCTGCACACGCTTCCCAAGCGGGCTGCCGGGCACCAGGTGGGGCGGCGGTCGAAACCCGGGAGTGGTGCGCCCCTGCATCACCTCCCAGCCCGGCCGCGTGATCTCCAGCAGCGGGTAGGGGCTGCCGGCCATGCGGCAAAGCCCTTGATCCACCAGCACTTTCAGCAGCTCGGCGCAGGCATCGGGCGCGAGGGGGGCGAGGACGCCGAAGGTGCTCAGCTCCAGCAGCGAGCTGCCCTCCAGCATCCGGGTGCGGCTCCCCGCGAGCAGGCTCGCTGCTGAAGGCGATTCGCAAGCGAGGCTTCAGGCAGAAGTCCATCCCTACAGCGTGGGCGAGCGCGTACAGCGATTTGGCGTTGATTCCGCTATCCCCGGAAAACCACCGGTTGAGTTGCTGCCGCTTGACCCCGACCTTTCGGGCAAGATCGACTTGGGTAAGGCCATCCTTCTCCATCTGGAGGAAAATGCAGATTAGGGCTTCGTAGACGCAGCCGAGCGCTTCAACCCGGTCCTTGCCGGAGTCGTTCAGGTGGGATACCAGGCCGCCGTAGTTCGTGTGATAATGCTTCATCGCCTGCGCCCTCCAGTCGTGGTTTTCGTTGCAACTAAAGCCGCGTGAGCCGTCTTGAGTTCCTCAAGACGGGCCTCGCAGACATCAAGGAGCCTGTCGTCGGCTTCGGACTTGCCTGATTTCTGCTCACACGCCAGCAAGACGTAGATGCTCTTGGATTTCTCATCGGTGCTCAATAGCCTCTCCGTGAATTTCATGGCGGGCAATCGGCATCCATACAGCCGAATCCCGCCTTTTCTCACTTCAAACAGCCCAGAGCGCTTTTTAAGGCGCCCTACAAAACTCATCCTGGCAAGGACATCCAAGTCTTGGTGCCCGAACCTGGAGACTTTTGCGAGCACGGCTTCTACGTCCTCAGTTGGCGTTAGCGCTTCAATCTGCTCCTTCGTTTTTGCATCAAGAAGACGACTCCTGATACCCCTTCTGCTGCAAGGACTGGGTTCAACCCCAGATTTTCCGCTACTTCAGACGTAGTCGTCAACGAAAAAGTTTCCTCTTTAGGGGATCAGGATCAAGTTGAACTTCATGCCCGAGAAGAATCCGAGCCTGGAGACGACAATTACGAGATCGTTTCCTTGGTGTCCACCCCCGTAGGTTGATAGGGTGGTTGAGGCGAAGATGATTCCTCCACCTGTGATGAGCGAGGCGGACCTCAGAACGATTCTCGGGACGATCGAGGAGGTGGAGGGGCGCCTGACCGTCGCCTCCGGACACCGACAGGTACCCAAGCCTACCCCCGCCAAGGCAACGCCTCCACCTCGCCGCCAACCGCTCGGCCTTCGGCCAGTCGAGCTTCTCCGCGGGCACGACCAGCTTCGCTCCCTCAAAGGCCTTGAAGCCGTGCTCCAGCATGGGCCCGTCCCGCTCGGTCAAGATGGCCGGCGCGATCCTCACCACCCGGTCGGGGGTGATGCCGATGGCCTGGGAGTCGTAGGCGGCGTGGTGCAGCTTGCACAGCGACAGGCCGTTGGGCACCTCGGCCAGGCCGTCGGGCTCGCCGTCGGGGATGATGTGGGCGGCGTCGAGCAGCTCGCGGTGGCGCAGGTGGCAGATAGCACAACGGCCGGCGTAGGCGTCGAGGACGGCTTCGCGGAAGCGGGTCTGGTGGACGCGTTGGCGGGCGAGGCGTAGGGCGTACGCGCGCTCGATGGGCGGCAGGACCATCGCGGCGGCGCTGAGGACGCTGGAGTGCTTGCGGTCGTCCTGGGTGACGGGCTCGAGCAGGAACGTCAGGCGGCGCGGGTCGTCGGCGACGACGAAGCAGGTGTAGACCGCGTAGCGCGCTGGGGCGATGCCGAAGAAGTAGAGAATCGGGAGCCGAAGATCGAGGCACCGCCGGAGCCACTGGTTGTCGCGGCTGGCGGGGTCGGTGCCTTTGGTACCGGTACTCGAAGAGGCCAGCCTCGTCAGCGATGCCGTCGGCGTACCAGCGCTTGCGGCCGTGGCGGGGCTCGGCGGTCCGTGCTGACAGCGCCGCGATGCAGCGGCCGGCTGGGGCGAAGATGCCGCGGGCACGGGTGGCGAGGTGGATCTTCTCGTCGTCGAGGTGGAAGCCGGCCTCGATCTGGGACCAGTGGAGGACGTCGCCGTAGCGCTGGCGCAGGGCCTCGACGTGGGTGATGGCCCGGGCGCGGATCTGCTCATCGTCGCGGATGGTGGGGGCCATGGCGTCTCCGAGACCAGGTGGGGGTAGTGGGCACTGCGGGTGCGGCGGCTGTCAATCGGGGCGGGGGGCTGACCGGAGGAGCCCACGGGTAGGAGGTCAGAAAGGAGGATCTCCATGCAGACCTCACCCCCGACCGTTGCCCTCGGGCTCGACAAGTACCTCTGGCGCTTCAGCAACGGCTTCGCCGTCCCCTGGAAAAGGTGGACTGGTGCCATCACCCGTCGTTCGACGCATAGTCCCGCGTTCGGCCGGGCCCTGACGGATGTGCTGCGCAAGGCGGACCACATCGACTTCAACCTTGAGGGAATGGCAGACCTGAAGGCGCCCTTCAAGGCAGGGAAGGCGGGCTTCAACTACGGCCGCTTGCTCGGCAACATGACGAACACCGAGTTGGCCACGGTGCTGCGGGATCCGGTCCTGCTGGCCAAGACGACGTTCTACGATGGCCGGTCGAAGGTCATCCCGACGAAGGACGTGCTGGTTCGGGTCGGCCTGATCTGGGCCGCAGCCCCGGCGGTCCCCCCCAATCAGCCCCCGCGGCCACCGCGGCTTCGAGGGCGGCGATGTCGATCTTGCGCATGGTCATCATGGCCTCGAAGGCGCGGCGGGCTTCTTCGGGTGGGGGCTGGTGGTCAGCTCCATCAGGCGGCGCGGGGTGATCTGCCAGGCGACGCCCCAGCGGTCCTGGCACCAGCCACAGGCGTTCTCGGTGCCGCCGTTCTGGGTGATGGCGTCCCAGTAGCGGTCGGTCTCGGCCTGGTCTTCGGTGAGGATCATGAAGCTGATGATCAGGCCGGGGCGGCCCGGGGGGCCGCCGTTGAGGCCGATGAAGGGGCGGCCGAGGAGGGTGAACTCGACGGTGAGCTCGCTGCCGGCGGGGCCGCCAGGGAAGTCGCTGGGGGCGGTGTTGATGCGGCCCACGGCGCTGTCGGGGAAGGTGGCGGCGTAGAACTCGGCGGCGGCGCGGGCGTCGCCGTCCTGGAAGCAGATGAAGGTGACGAGGGGGGCCGAGGGGAGGGCGTCGGTCATGGGGTCTCCTGGGATGGGGTGGGGTGATCAAGTGCCTGGTGCTGCCCGGTGTCAAGCCGGGCGTGGGGGCAGCGCGGGGTGACGGTGGTGCTCCGAAGGCGTGGTTCACGCCACCGCAAACCTTGCGGTGGTGCTCCCGGAGGCGTGTTTCACGCCACCGCAAGGTTTGCGGTGGCGTTGCGAAGAAGAGGCGTGTTTTGCGCCACCGCAAGGTTTGCGGTGGTGCTCCGAGCGTGTTTCGCGCCACCGCAAGGTTCGCGGTGGCGCTCCAGGGGCGTGTTTCGCACCACCGTCACCTTCGCGGTGGGCTTCGGCAGGGCTGCAAGACGTTGCCGCGCCGTTCATTGAGGGTTGGCAGGGTCGGTCGAGGTGATCAAAAATCGATTTGCAGCAGCAGGGCTGCCGTGAGCAGGAGGTGCACAGTGCGGAAGCTGAATGATTCGAGCGGTCCCCAGGCGGTGGATCGGGCGCTGCGGGTGGTCGAGATCCGGCTGGCGGGTCACCCGCAGGTGGCGGCGCGGGCGGCCGAGGTGCGGGCGGTGCGGGAGCGGCTGCGGGGGCGCTGGAGGGGCGGGGAGGCGGCGCGGGTGGCGGCGCAGGTGATGACGCTGGAGGTGCGGCTGCTGGATGGCGAGGTGGACGCGGCGACGCAGCGGCTGGCCCGGGCGGTGCGGGAGGTGGTGGACGACGGGGGGACGCGGCGCTGTATGCCCGGGCGTTCCCGGTGTCGCCGTCGGCGGGGACGCGGGAGACGGCGTCGCCGGCGCAGGGGTCGTACGTGCGCAACGCCCTGCACAGCCTGGCCAGGGTGGAGGCGGGGCGGGTGGCCGAGCAGGTGGCGGCCCTGGCGGCGGCGCAGGAGGCCCTGGAGGCGGCCCTGGCCCGGCGCGCGCCGCTGGTGGACGCCGACGCCGGGGCCGCGGCGAGGTGCGGCTGGCGGTCGAGGACGCGCGGCGGTTCTACAACCACCTGCAGATCGAGCTGCAGGCGGCCTTCCCCACGAGCGGGCGCTGGCGGAGTCGTTCTTCGGGTAGGGCCCGGCATGCCCCGCTCCGGCGGCCGCTTGCCGACTTCCGACGGGCTGCGAGGGCGGGGGCTGCCGCCTGTTCAGTCACCGAGGATGCTCAAGAGTCGGTGGGTGGGCGAGCCGCGCGAACCTGAAAAGCAGGCGCGGCCGTCGCCTATGGCGTATCTTGGGTCAGCTGGTCCCCGGATTTGAGTGAGCGACAGGTTCGAATGAGCGACCGGATCGATCTTCAGGCGCTCGCAGAGCGAGAGAGCGAGCAGGTCGAGTGGAAGGAGGCGGTCGCCGACGAGCAGGACGTCGTGAAGACGCTGGTCGCCTTCGCCAATGACCGCGCCAACCTGGGTGGCGGGCTCGTGGTCTGTGGTGCCCGAGAGTCCCGAGATGGCGCGGGGTTCGCCCGGGTCGAGCTGGTCGGGATGGGCAGCGCGGACTGCAAGCGGGTCGAGGGCAAGGTGCTCGCGATCTGCCGCGATCAGGTGAGCCCACCGCTGGCGCCGCGGGTGGAGGAGCTGAACACCGAGGATCCCGCCCGACGCATTCTCGTGTTCGTCATGCCTCAGACCGGCCGCGCGCATCAGCTGCGGCTGCGCAACGGGGAGACCCACCACCACATCCGAGTCGCGAGGACGACGCAGCAGGCCCGCAACGGGTTGCTGCTCGATCTGCTGACCCTGCGGGGTGAGCGGGAGCCGTGGGATCGACGCCCTTGCGGCTCGGCTTCCATCGCCGATCTGGACCTGGTGGCCTTGCGCGATACGCTCCAGCGCCTGGGGCGCTTCGATCCCCAGGCGGGCATCGAGCCCCACCTGTCAGACGAGCAGACCATCCATGCGCTGGTGCCTTCGCTCTGCGTTCGGGAGCCCTTGTCGGGGGAGCTGCGGCCACGGAACTTCGCCATCCTGCTCTTCGGTCGGGATATCCAGCGGTTCATCCCGGGTGCCTGTACCTATTTCTCCCTCTACCCGGGGCCGGATCGGTCTGAGCCGCACGCCGAGCGCCACGAGCTGGCAGGCACCTTGCTGGAGCAAGCACGGCGGGTCCTGGAGCTGCTGGACGTCCAGGCATACACAGCCTTTGACAAGACCGATCGGGCGATGCCGAATGCGGTGAGGTACCCGCTGCGTGCACTCCAGGAGGCCGCGGTGAATGCGCTGGTGCACCGCAGCTACGAGGAGGCCGAGCCGACTCGGATCACGGCGTTCTCCGATCGCATCGAGGTGATGTCGCCCGGGCCATTGCCGCTGGGCATCGATCCGGTCGCCTGGCGGGAGGGTCGAGCGGGTGCTCGCTGGCGCAACCAGTCCCTGGCATGGCTGCTCAACCGCCTGCAGATTGCCCAGGGCGAAGGGCAGGGGATCCCGACGATCGTGCGTACGATGCGGGAAGAGGGCTGCCCCCCCCGACCTTCGAGGCCAATGAGGGTCAGGTCCTCTGCACCCTGCCCGCGCATCCTCGTCATGCGCTGGCGCGAAGTCATCGAGCGGTCGAGACGGCCCTGTCACTGGGCGATTTCGAGCACGCCCGGGGGCTCCTCGAGCCCCTCGTGGCTCGGGATCCGCTCGGCTTTCGGACCGTCCTGTTGTTCGCAGAGGTCCACCGTGTGCTCCGCGATCCCGGACCCGTTCGTCGCTTCGTGGATGAGCATCGAGACCAGCTGCCGGCGCTGCCGGCGTCGGCCCTGCTGGCGTTGGCCGAAGCACTGCTTGCGTCGCCGCAGCCGCTGCGATCGGACGAGGAGCATGCCAGCGAGCTCTACCAGCTGGCGGCAGCGGGTCACCACGAGCTGCTCGATGCACGCCGGGTGGCCGTCGGTTTGAAGCGGTACGACCGTCCGGCCCGGGCGCTTGAGTTCATCCGCACCCAGCTCCAGCGGCATCCCGAGTGGGCGGACGACGCGGGCCTGATCCAGATCCAGGGCGATGCGCTCATCGGGCAGGCGAAGCGCTGCTCCGAGACCGGCAACAACCGCTCGCTCCCGCCCGCGACGCGGCGGCGAGCGTGGGAGGACTGCCGGCGGTACCTCAACCAGGCGGAGCCGCTCCTCCGCCGGGCGCAGGCGCTGCGTCCTGACGCGGGGCTGCTGGGTCAGATCGAGCGGAACCTCGCGTTTCTGAGCCGCCTGCGGGAGAAGGCGAATCGCTGAGGCGCGTTGCTTCAGGCCGTGGTGATGCCGACCTCGGCCGCCCGACGTCTCGAAGCCGCCCCGTCAGCCCCGTCCGGTGAGAGCGGCTTCGAGGGCGGTGATGTGGATCATGGCCCCGAAGGCGCAGCGGGCTTCGTCGCGGCGGGGGCTGGTGGTCAGGTTCAGCGGGCGCTGGCGGAAGCGTTCCTCGGGTAGGCTCGGGTAGGACCCGGCTTGCCCGCCGTCGGGACTCCGGGTACGGTTCGGCGTCTGCGCCGGAGGCCGGTCATGCTCACCCACGAACAGCTTCGCCGTGTGTTCGGGCCTGGCCCCGCCGCGCCGGAGCACCGTGCGCGGCTGTCGACGCGGGTCTTCGTGCAGACGCCCACGGGGCTGGCCTTTGAGGGGCCGGGGGTGGAGGGGCGTCGCCTGACCGCGTGGGAGGTCTGGGCGACGCCGGCGCTGCGGGCGCTGCTGCCCGTCCTCGCGGACGAGGGCTTCGCGCCGCTGCCACTGGCATCGAGCTGGCCGCCCATCGCAGCGAGGGCCGCGCGCCTGCGCCTGGATCTCCCCGGCGATGGCGTCAAGGCGCTTGGGCTGAAGGCGACCCGGGTCGCGGCCCTGGAGCAGGGGCGCGGTCCAGTGCGCGAGGTCGAGGCCCTGGCCCTGCGGCTGGGCATGCCAGCGGGGACGCTGGCCGACGGCGACGACGCGCTGGCGACCCGGCTGAGGACGCTGCGCGAGGATCGCCCGGGCAGCCTGAAGCCTCGTGTCGTGCAGGCTTTCGCGGAGGCGGGGGGCATCATCGCCACCGAGCGGCGACTGCTCGCGTCGCTTGGCATGCTGCCGGCCTTCGAGCTGCCCGCACCCAGTGCCGACTTCGGGGGGGCCGGCCGGCCGGCCTGGGAAGCGGGCTATGAGCTGGCCCACCGGACGCGAGACCTCCTCGGGCTGATGCCTGATGAACCCATCGAGAACCTGCACGCCCTCATCGAGGATCGCCTGGGCATCCTTGTCATCCAGGATGAGCTGCCGGCGTGGCTGGCGGGGGCCACCGTCGCCGTGGGCGAGCTGCGCGGCATCGTGGTCAACACGGTGGGCAGCAACCAGAACGTCTGGGTCCGCCGGGCGACGATGGCCCATGAGCTGGGTCACTTGCTCTGGGATCCGGCGGAGCGGCTGCAGAGCCTGACGTTCGATCGCCACCAGGATCTGGATCGGCCCGAGCGGGCGAACGACGTGGTCGAGCAGCGTGCCAACGCGTTCGCCATCGAGCTGCTGGCGCCGCAGGCCGCCCTCCAGAGCATCGCGGCCGCCTCACCCGATCGGAGCGTGGCGCTGCGCGCCATCATGGAGCGGTTCGGGCTGAGCCGGACGGCAGCCAGCTACCACCTCTGGAACGCCCTCGATCGCAGCTTCGACCGTCGCTCCCTGCAGGCCGATCCCGAGCCCACGGACGACTGGACGGGGCGGGAGTCGTACTCGGTGGAGTTCTTCCGGCCGGCGGCGACGCCGCTCCGGCGGCGCGGACGCTTCGCGGCGACGGTCGCGGCGGCGGCGCGCACGGGCCTCATCCACCGCGACGCGGCGGCGTTGCTGCTCGGGGTGGAGGCCGTGAGCGCCCGAGACCTGCAGGGCATCGCCGAGCTCTTCCCGCAGCACGTCGAGGCGGCGGAGGCGCGCGTCGCGGCGGCTCGCGCCGCCATCCCCGACGCGCGCAGCCGGCCGGACGGTGGGCTGGATCATGCGTGGATGCGCGCCCACGCAGCGGCCTACGCGGGACGCTGGGTCGCGCTCTCGGGGGGCCAGCTGCTGGCGGCCGGGCAGAGCCTGGCGGAGGTCGAGGCGAAGCTCTCTGGCCGCGACGGGGCGCGACCGCTCATCTTCCAGGTCGGCCCCGAGGCGCGGTCCGCCGGGTAGTCGGATGTGGACCCCCTACCGTGGGCGCGCGCGTCTGGCGGTCGGCGCGACCATCGCGGGTCACCCGGTGACGCTGGCGGTGGACGGGAAGCTTGAGGACCTCGACCCGACGTTGCTCTTCCTCGACACTGGCGCTGCCTGGTCGGTGATCGGCGGCTTGTGGGCGGAGCGCCTGCTGGCGGACAGGCGCCCGGCGCTGGCGTCGCAGGCGCTCCACACCCGCCTCGGTACGTTCACCGGTGGCCTGTATCGCTGCACCGTGACGCTGCTGGCCCATGAAGGCGTCGATCTGAGCTTCGAGCCCACCGTGCTCCTCACCCCGGACTGGCCCGGCCCTCCGACCCTGGGCTACCCCAACGGCCTGGAGCGGCTGCGGCTCGCGTTGGAGCCGGCCGATGGGGACGAGGAGGCCTGGCTGCACTTCGGGCCGGCGGTGTGAGCGGAGTTCGCCAGGATCTCGCTGTACGGGCCAGGTTCGTCGCATGGGTCTCAGCAGTGAGAGGCTTGACCGGGTCTTCGACGCAGCCGTCACGGGCCGGCTGCCGGCGGAGGCTGCTGGTGGGACTTCCCAGGGAGGTCGTCGCGGATCTCACGTTGAGCAGCCGTGGGAGGGCAAGGAGGCCAGGAAGTGCTCGCAGTCGTCGGCAGGCCTCGCGATTCAGGGAGGCAGCGAGGGCGACCCGATTCGGTGCGTCGACTGGGCGCGTGCGCGAGCTGGTGCTGGATCCGGTCCCGGCGAAGAGGCTTTCGGGTGGTCGTTCCGGCGGATTGATGCACGTGGTGTTCGACCGGGTGGTCGACCAGTGGTGCCTGGTGCGCCGCCCTCAGGCGCCGCGCGGATTGCGCGGATCCGGGTCCTGTGCTACCCCGGCAGCGGAGGTGGCGACTTGGCCCGACGCCGTACTGACTACGCCAGTCCCGCGTTCCGGCATCTGCGGGACGGCGAGTACCTGCTGCAAGGCGCGACGACGGATCCCCACCGGAGGATGAACGCCGACCAGCTGTTCGGGCTGGCGTGGGAGTGCGCGCTGAAGGCGGTGACGGTGGGCTTCGGCATGCGGATGGATGTGCCAAAGCGGGTCTACCGCCGAATTCTGGGCCGGATGCCGAAGCGAAAGGCCGACTTCGTCCACGCCGACAAGGTGCTGCCACGCTTCCTCCACTACGCCAACGGGCGAGCCCAGGCGCAGTATGCGGCCCAGCTCGGCGCCGCCAATCCTTTCGCCGCCTGGAAGGTCGATCAGCGCTACCTGAACGACGGTCGCTACCCGGGGCTGAAGGTGGTCAAGGACCACCAGCGCGCAGCGCGCATCGGGATCGGCGTCCTGCGGCAGGCCATCATCGATGGGGTGGTGAGCCCGTGATCGACTTCGACGCAGCCCTCGAGCGGGCGCTGGGCTTCTATCGCCAGCACGTCGCGGCGCTGGGCGAGGGCTCGACGCTCGTGCGAGACGTCTGGGGTCGACTCGGGCTGGTGGCGATCCAAGCGGTGCCGACCACGCTCGCCCAGGAGTTCGTCCGGGCGGTCGGTCCCTGGAGCCGCCCGGCGGATCAGGCCATCCTGGCCGCTGAGCTGGTGGGGGGCCGGGCCGCTCTGGAGCGTGACCCGGACCGGATGCTCTACGAAGGCGTCCCGGTCATCGAGCGCATGCTGGTGGCCCGGGACTGGACGCTGCCTCCGCTGCCCGATGCCGAGCCTCGTATTCCGAGGGCGGTGCTCTATGGGCTCAAGGGCGGCACCGGTCGGTCGACGGCGCTGGCCGTCTGGGCCATGCACCTGGCCCGCGAGCACGGCAGGCGCGTCCTGGTCGTGGACCTGGACATCGAGTCGCCGGGCGTCGGGAGTCTGCTGCTGAGCCGCGACGCTCACCCCCGGTATGGCCTCGTCGACTGCCTGGTCGAGGCGATGGTCGGGCAGGCGGGCGAGGCTGTTCGCCAGTGCTGGGCCCGGTCGCCAGCGGCGCTCGACACCGGCGCGGGGGCGGTCTTCGTCGTGCCCTCGACGGGCAGCCCCGCTGGCTACTACCCCCAGAAGATCGCGCGGGCCTACGCCGACGCCGTCGGCAGGAACGGCGTGAGCGAGCACACCGCTGAGCGGATCGCGCGGGTGCTCGACCTGATCGAAGCCGAGGTCCGCCCCGACGTCGTCCTCATCGACAGCCGCGCCGGCCTGCACGACATCGCGGCGACGGCGCTGACCCGGCTGGGTGCACGGCTCGTCCTGCTCTTCGCGATGGGCACGCGCCAGACCTGGGACGGCTACCGACTGTTGTTCGAGCACTGGCAGCGCTGGGCCCAGTCGACGGCGGATCGGACGCAGTTCGATGGGCTGCGCGAGTCGCTGCAGATCGTGGCGGCGCAGGTGCCGGAGCTGGAGGCCGGCCCGTACTTGCAGCGCTTCGAGGAGGCGTCCTACCAGGTCTTCGCCGAGCACTTGTACGACGCGGTCGAGGGTGATGACGTGGAGGCGTTCCACCCGGTCTCGGATGATCAGGCGCCCCACAAGCCGCTTCGCATCGACTGGAGCATTCGGTTCCTGGCCTGGGATCCCCTCACGGCGCCGGTGGAGGCCCAGCATGTGCGGGCCAGCTTCGCCAGCTTCCTGGATCGGGCGACAGCGGCGTTGTTTCCGCCATGAGCCGACCGATGCTCACCGAGGTCGAAGCGGCGCCGGGGCGGGGGTATCCCGCTCTTGATGGGGTGCCGGTGCGCGCTGCCTGCATCGAGACGCTGCCTCGCATCGCGTCGACGGAGCATGAGCGGCCCCGGCCGGGCTTCATCTATGTGCCGCGCGCACACCTGCGTGCCCTGGATCCCGACTCGGCGGTGGTGACGGGGGTGCGGGGGGCGGGGAAGACGTTCTGGTGGGAGACCCTGGCCGATCCGCTGATGTTGAAGGCGCTGGACTCGTTCTTTCCCAGCTACCGCCTGGCGACCTACGAGGTGCTCCAGGCCTTTGGCCCCCGGACGTCAGAGCACTGGCCCAGCCGACTGGTCTTCGATCGGCTGATCGCCGGGCATGATGCCGAGATCATCTGGCGGGCGGTGCTGCTCAGGCGCCTGGGGCTGCTGGAGGCAGATGACTGGGTCTCGGCGTGCGCCTGGGTGAATGGGCATGTCGAAGAAGCTGAGCGCCGCCTGCTCGCCCACGACCGCCAGCGCGCCGAGCAGGATCGACCGGCGCTGGTGGTCTTTGATGGGCTGGATCAGGTGGCGAGCCGCTGGGTCGACATCTATGCGTTGCTGCGAGGCTTGCTGCGCCTCATCGCCGATCTGCGGCTGTTTCGCGGCGTGCGGGCGAAGGCGTTTCTTCGCCATGACATGGTGAAGCAGGAAGCGGCGACGGGCTTTACGGATGCCTCCAAGCTGCTCACCGGCGCGGTCAACCTGGACTGGCCCGTCCGCGACCTCTACGGGGCGCTGTTCCAGCGCCTGGGGAATGCAGCGGACGCCGCGGGTGAGTACTTCCGGGACGCGAGCGCGGCGATGGTGGGATCGCCGTGGGTCTCTACGGGCACGAGCTGGCGCCCGCCTGCGGCCCTCCGCCAGGATGAGGCGGCCCAGCGTAGTGTGCTGAGCGCCATCACGGGGCCGTGGGCCGGCCGCAACCAGCGCCGCGGGGTGACCTACACGTGGCTGCCCGCTCACCTCGCTGATGCCTACGACAAGGTCAGCCCGCGTAGCCTGTTTGCCGCGCTGCACGCGGCGGCAGCGGCCGATGCTGCGCAGGCGTCCGGCGACGGGAGCTTCCCGATTCCGTGGCAGGCGGTGCGCGAGGGCGTCAAGGTGGCCTCGCAGGTGCGCGTCGACGAGCTCTGCAAGGAGGAGTACCCCTGGGTGCGGGCGGTGCTTGAGCCGCTGCGTGGGCAGGAGGTCCCCATCGAGGCGGGTCGCATCGTCGAGCTGTGGGCGGCGCACACGACGCTCGGCAGGCTTGGGAGCCAGCAGGACGAGCGGCATCGGCCGGCCCGGCTCGCCGAAGGGGAGCGGGCCGTCGTCGACGAGCTGGTGACCCTGGGGATCTTCTCGCGCAACTCCGACGGTCGCTTGCAGATGCCGGATCTGTATCGGGTGGCGTTCGGGCTGCGAAGGCGGGGGCTGCCGCCCGTTCAGTGAGCCCTGGTTCCGGGCAGGCCGTCAGTCGTCGACATCGGGCTCCAGCTTGCCCTCGAACGCCGCCTTGAGCGTCGCGATGCCATAGCCGCCGGCCTGGATCATGGGGACGCTGGCGTGCTTGCAGGCCTGGACGACGGCGATGCTCACCTTGTGGCTGAGCCAGCGGGTCAGGACGATGACGAGGTCGTAGCGGCCGGCCTGGATGGCCGTGGCGCTGGCCTGGACCCGGCGGGGCTTGTGGCCGCTGGTGTGGTCGAGCCGCGCGAAGCCGAAGGTGTCGCGGAGCGCGCCGAGCTGGTCGTGGGTGAGGTCGCTGCCGACGAGCAGCACGCGGGCCGCTCGGAGGCGGTCCCGGTGGGGCCAGTCGTCGGGGAGGGGAGCGTCGGGGAGGGGGGCGTCGGGGGCAGGGGCGGCCCGGGCTTCGCGGCGCTTGCGGCCGGGGCCGGCCGGGGCGGCAGGCGCGACGGGGGGCTCGGTGGGCTGCAGGGCGTCCCAGGTGCGCTCGGCGTCGGCGAGCCAGGTGCCCGCCTGGGGGGCGTGGGCCTGGGCGAGGCCATGGACGAAGCCGGGGCGGTGGGTGGCGGACCAGGCGGTGAGCTTCGAGAAGAGGGGGCGGAGGTTCCGGGGAGCCTGCGGCTGGTCCTGGAGGGCGCGCAGGCGCGCGGCCAGGTGGGTCAGCAGGAGGGTCTGCGTCGAGGCGGGGAAGGCGATCCAGGCGTCGCGCTGGGCGATGGCGGCGGTGAGGCGGGCCGACTCGGCGCCCGGGTCGGCCGAGGCGGTGGGTCGGCCGAGGGCGGCGATGGCCGCGGTGGCGTCTGGGGTGCGCTCCAGCGCCGGGGTGTGCCAGCGAGGCTGGCCCAGCGTCCGCGTCAGCTCGGCGATGCGGGCTTCAAAGCTGGCCTGCTCGGCGTGCTCGAGCGCGCGCAGCTCGGGGCTGGTCTCGAGGGCGTCGAGGGCGGTCTGCTCGGCGGCGAGGGCGGCGTCGGCGCTGGCTGCGGCCGCCTCGGCGTCCGCCTGCGCGGCGAGGAGCGGGGTCATCAGCTCGATGGCCTCGGCGCGCCGGGCCTGGACCGCTTCGTCGACGAGGCAGAAGGCGTCGTCCTGGGCCTCGATGGCGTCGATGAGGGTGCGCTGGGCCTCGCGGGCCGCGTCGTGTGCCTGCTGGCGGTGGCGGTGGGCGGCGGCCTGGTGGGCGCGGGCGGCGTCGCGGCGGTCGCGCTGGCGGGCGCGGGCGGCGCGCTGGGCCTCGCCGGCGCGCTGGGGGGCGTCTCGGCAGCAGCGGGCGATGGTCGCCGCGAGGGCGGCGTCGAGGGCCTTCGTGAAGGCCTGGAGGTGCTGGTCGGGCGCTCGGCGGCTCATCGGCGGTCCTTCCGGGAGGGTCGGTGCCTTGTGGGACGCCTGGCTCGTCCACCGACGGACCACCACCGGGTGGCCCTACTTCTTCTCGTCGATCACGGGCCGGCTGCCGAGGGTGATCCCGCGGCTGCCGCTGCCGCCGCCCCGGGTGCCGAGGCTGAAGCCTGCGGTGCGGCGGGTGTCGCGGGGGTCTTCCAGGCCGAAGATGCGGCCGCGGTCGTCGACGTAGAAGCGGCTGCCGGCGTAGGTGTCCTGCTGGATGTGGATGTGGGGGTGGAGCTGGCCGAGGGCCCGGGCGGCTTCGTCGAGGGACAGCTCGAAGCTGGTGCTGTTGCCGGCGATGCGGACGTCGACGCTGTGCAGGGCGCCGGTGTGGGTGAGGAAGGCTCGAAACACCCTGCGCAGGTCGTCGGCGTTGGGGCGGCGGCTGCCGCGATAGCCGCCGAAGTGGGCGACGATGCGGGCGCCCGTGACGCGGTCGCGGATGCTGATGACGGTGCACTGGTAGACGCCGGGGATGCAGACGGGCGACGGGTCGTTGCCCGGCAGGACCCGGAAGGTGCTGTGGGCCTGGAGGGTGAGGGCCACGTTGACGGGGCCTTGCCAGCGGCGTAGCGGCATGGGCGTGCTCCTGGGAGGTGTGCCGCTCAGGGTGGCAGGTAGGGCCGACGTGCGCGAGGGGGGCGCGGGATCTGCTTTGTTTTCGACACGTTCTCGCCCCGGGGGGCGAGCGGCGGGGCTGCGCGGGCGGGCCGGGAGGGGGGGGCCGGCCTGCCGGGGGCACAGGGTGCGCGCCGCGGGCGCCGAGGCGTGCTAGCAGGCTGTTGAAATGAGCGGACCGAGCACTCGGCGAGTGCGAGTGGGCCAGATGCAAGGAGGAAGACCGCAGGCAATGCAGAGCATTGTCGAGGACTTCTGACGACGCAGCAGATGGCCCGCGCGCACCGGCGATGCGACGGGAGCTTCTTTCAACATCCTGCTAGAAGAAGACGCCTGCCATGAAGAGCAGGTGGTTGACGCGGGTGTCGTCATCCTTCACGGCGTCGGTGAGCTGGTACAGGTAGCGGATGTCCAGGCCCACGGAGGCCACGCCCAGCCCGAGGCTGGCGCCGACCTGGATGGGCAGGTACATCACCATGTCTTCCGTCTGATCGTTCTCGACGTCCTTGCCATCGAACGTCGCGCCGAGGTGGAAGCGTGGCTGGAGACCCACGCCGAGCTTGAGATCCAGCAGCACCGGGATGAGCGGGAAGCCCACCTGCGCGATCACCGGCAGGTCGAGGTCGGTGCTCACGGCGTCCGTCCCCGAGAAGTCGGAGGTCACCTGGGTGTAGAGCAGGTTGGCCTCGATGCCCAGCAGCGCCAGATCGAACTTCAGGGCGCCGCCCACGGAGAAGGTGTTGATGTTGACGTCCGAGAGCGCCTTGTCCCCGAAGCCCGGGCCGACACCGAGCCGAACGCCGTAGCCCAGGCCGATGGCCGACGCCTGCCCAGCCACCAGCAACGAGAAAAACCCAATGGTTCCCACGATCTTGTTGCGCACGCTTCCTCCTTGAGGCCGGTCGCGTCGGCCCCTCGCCAGAGAGGAGACCCCAAACGCGGGGCACAGCGCAATCCGCTCGGCGGTCGGCAGGCTTTCCCGGCGAGCCAAGCTCCCCTACCCTGCGCAGGTTCGGACCGCAGGAGCCCGCGTGCAGATCGAGACGTTTACCATCGGCGAGACGGCCATCACCCTCGAGTGGGGCCACCTGGCTCGCCAGGCCAGCGGCGCGGTGCTGCTGCGCCAGGGCCGCACGGCCCTCCTCGCCACCGTCACCGCGAGCGCCGCCCCGAGCGGGGCCGACTTCCTGCCGCTGACGGTCGAGTACCGCGAGCGCGCGGCGGCCGCGGGGCGCATCCCCGGCAACTTCTTTCGCCGAGAGGGGCGGCCAGGCGAGCACGAGATTCTCGTCTCCCGGCTCATCGACCGCAGCCTCCGCCCCCTCTTCCCCGCCGGCTTCACGTGCCAGACCGACGTCCAGGTCACCGTCCACAGCGCGGAGCCGGGCAGCGATTCCCGCCAGCCTCGCCCTCATCGCGCCGCGTCGGCGGCCCTCCAGGTGTCCGAACATCCCCCTCGACGCCCCGGTGGCCGGCCTCCGCCTCATCCGGACGTGGTGGCCGGCTGGTGATCTTCCCGGGGGACGGCGAGGAGCGCCTGGCCGACCTGGACCTCGTGGTCTCGGTCACCGCCGACGGCCTCGTGATGGTCGAGGGCGAGGCGTCGGAGGTGGGCGAGGAGGACGTGCTCGCGGCGCTCGAAGCGGCCAGCAGCGCGCTCCAGCCGGCGCTGGCGGCGCTGGCCCGCATGGGCGGTCCCCGGCGCGCGGTGGCGACACCCACCCTCGCGCTGGCCGATGAAGTGGCCGGACTGGCCACCGAGCAGGTCGACGCAGCCCTCGCACTGCCCGGCAAGGCGGAGCGCCGGGCCGCCCTCTCCGCGGCGGAGGCAGGCGTCCTCGACGCCCTCGGAACCGACGCCGGCCCGGCCTTCCAGCGCCTCGTCAAGCAGCGCGCCCGGGCCGCCATCCTGGCCGGCCGCCGGGCCGACGGGCGGGGCCACGCCGATGTGCGGCCCATCACCTGCGCCACCAGCCCCCTGCCCGCCTGCCACGGCTCGGCGCTCTTCTCGCGGGGCGAGACCCAGGTGCTCGCCACCGCGACCCTCGGGGCCCAGCGCGACGCCCAGGACACCGAGCGCCTCTTCGGCATGGCCCGCGACCGGTTCCTGCTGCACTACAACTTCCCCGCCTTTTCGGTGGGCGAGGTCGGCGGCCGGCCGGGGCCCGGGCGACGCGAGATCGGCCATGGCAACCTGGCGCGGCGGGCCCTGCTGCCCGTACTGCCGCCGGAGTCGGAGCACCCCTACACGCTGCGGGTGACCTCCGACGTCACGGAGTCCAACGGCTCGTCGTCCATGGCCTCGGTCTGCGGCGCCACCCTGGCGCTCATCGACGCGGGCGTGCCCCTCAAGGCGCCCGTCGCCGGCGTGGCCATGGGCCTCGTGCGCGAGGGGGACGAGGTGGCCGTGCTCACCGACATCCTCGGCGACGAGGATCACCTGGGCGACATGGACTTCAAGGTGGCGGGCACCGCCGATGGCATCAACGCCATCCAGCTCGACAACAAGCTCGGCAGCCTCCCGCGCAGCATCCTGGCCGCCGCTCTCGAGCAGGCGCGCGCGGGACGCCTGCACATCCTCGAGGCGATGCAGCCCGCCATCGACGCCCTCGGCGGCCGCATCCCCGACCATGTGCCGCGGCACGAGCGCCTGCGGATCAACCCCGGGCGCATCGGGATGCTGATCGGGCCCGGCGGCAAGAATCTCCAGCAAATTCAAGGACGTACGGGGGCACGCATCGAGGTCAACCAGGACGGCCTGGTGATCATCACGGGGAAGGATCGCGCCTCGACCCGCGAGGCCGCCCGGGCGGTGCAGGCCATCTCCATCGAGCTGCAGAAGGGGGGCCTGTACCTGGGCACCGTGCAGTCGGTGAAGGACTTCGGCGCCTTCGTGCGCATCGCGGAGCACGATGGCCTGGTGCACGTCTCGGAGCTGGGCGGCCACACGGCGACGGAGGGCGAGACGCTGCTGGTGCGTGTCCTCGGCGCCGACGACAAGGGGCGCCTGAAGCTGAGCCACAAGGCGGCTCTGGGGGCGTCGGAGCTGGACGCCCTCAACGCCTGAGCCGCGAGGACGAGGGGAGCGAGCGATGAAGCGCTGGTGGGTGGTGGCGGTGGGCCTCCTGGCGGCCTGCGATGATGGCGGATCCGCCGCGCCCGATGGCGGCGGGGCGATGGTGGACGCGGCCTCGGTGGACGGCGCGCCCGACACGGCGCCCCGGCCGGACGCCCGGGCGATGGACGCGGCCCCGGCCGACGCCGCGCCGCCGCGGCCCGACGCGGCCGAGCCGGATGCCAGCGCACCCGACGCCCAGGCCCCCGACGCGCAGCCCCGCGACGCCGCGCCGCCCCCGCCCGACGCGGCCGTGCCCGACGCCAGCCCCCTGGTGGTCCCGGTCTGCGCGCCCTGCGGCACCGACCGCGACTGCTCGGCCCCCGACGTCTGCCAGGGCCTGATCGACGGCTCCCACTGCCTGACGCCCTGCGTGGGCATGGGTCCCTGCGCCGCCGGCTTCACCTGCCTGGGGGATCGCTGCATCCCCGCGGGCGCCCGCTGCGACTCCTGCGCCCTGCAGGGCTGCCCGGGCGACCAGCGCTGCAACGCCTTCACGGGCGCCTGCGAGCCGAAGGCCGCGCGCTGCGGCGCCTGCCAGGAGGACGCCGAGTGCCAGGCCGGCCTGCGGTGCGTGGCGCACGGGTTCGGCCGCGCCTGCCTGCCGCCCTGCCCCGATGGCGCCTGCCCCGGCGACTTCATGTGCCAGGCCGGCGCCTGCGTGCCGGCGGGCGGGACGTGCGACGTCTGCGGCGGCTGCGGAGGCGCGACGCCCGTCTGCGACTTCTTCAGTGGCCAGTGCGTGGCTTGCGGGCCGGCCAGCCCCTGCGCGCCAGGCCTGATCTGCAGCCCCGCCGGCGCCTGCGTCGAGCCCGGGCCGGGCATCGAGTGCAACGCCCACGTCGACTGCCAGGATCCGGCGCGGCGGCTCTGCCAGGGCAACACCTGCGTGGCCTGCCTCGACGACGCCGGCTGCCCAGCCGCCACCCGCTGCCAGGACGGCGCCTGCGCCCCCGCCGACGCCTGCGCGGGGGTCACCTGCCTGGCCGGCTCGGCCTGCGTGGATGGCGTCTGCATCGCTGAAGACGACGGCCTGCCCGCCTGCGCCGACGACGCAGACTGCGGGGACGAACACCGCTGCAACCCGTTGACTGGACAGTGTTTTCGGGTCGATCAGCGCTGCGATGACGGGGGCGCCTGCGCGCCGGGATCGGCGTGTCGGCCCGACCCCTTCAACCCCATGGCCACCGTCTGCACCTGCCTGAAGCGCGACCCGGCCGACTTCGCCGAGGCGAACGACCAGCACCTGATCCCCTGCCAGCCGGGGGGCGTCTGCGTCCAGCTCGGGCCCGAGCCCGGCATCTGCATCGCCGCGCCCTGAGCGGGCTCAGGCGCCGAGGCCGACGAAGAGCTCACCCTCGACGATGCGCGTCGGCCAGCGGCCGATGGAGATGGTGTCGAGCAGGGTGTGGCCGCCGTCGCTGAGGCGAAACGACCAGTAGTGCCAGCCGCACACCAGGTGGCCCTCGCCATCCAGGAAGCCCAGCTCGGCCAGGGGCGCGCCCCGGTGGGGACAGCGGCCCCCCAGCACATGGAACTCCTCCCCCTGCCGCACCAGCGTCAGCTCGACGCGCCCCTCCGGGCGCTCCAGGCAGATGGGCATCGGCTCGTCGGCGGGGAAGTCGGCGGCTGGCCCGAGGGGGAGCCAGATGAGGGCGGCGTCGGCGTCGGGGCTGGACATGCGGGACCGTGGAGTCGGCGGCTTACTGGTAGAAGAAGAGCGGACCGAAGGCGACGATCAGCAGCGCGATGGCCATGACCGTCGCCGGCAGCATCACCCGCTCGTGGCGCCGCCAGAAGCTGGCGCCCTCGTGGAGGCCCTCCTCCGTCTCGTCGTCGCCGACGACCTGCCGCGTCAGCAGGTGGTTGAGGGCCACCGGGGGCGTCAGGTAGCCCAGCTCGAACGCGACCAGCACCACCATCCAGAAGTGCACCGGATCGATGCCATTGCGGTAGGCCACCGAGGCGATGGTGGCCGACACCAGGATCACGGCGCCGTAGGGATCCATCAGCATGCCGATGATGACCAGGACGCCCACCAGCAGGGCCATCGTCGTCCACGTGGATCCGAACGTCTCGGGGACGAGGGACATCAGGTCCGCGCGCTCGACGATGCCGCCCAGGCAGATGGACAGCCCCATCAGCAGCAGCAGCGCGCCGATGTGGACGGTGGTCTCGGTGGTGGCGCGCTCGACCGAGCGCCCGAAGCCGTCGGGCCGCGGCGCCCCCTCGGCCCGGGCCCGCCGGCGCGCCGAGGCGCGGTCGTAGACCAGGATGAGGAGCAGGATGACGGGCAGCAGGTACGGGGCCCAGTTCTCGTCGAGGTGCGCATCCAGCAGCGCGTGATCGGCGAAGAGGAGCGCCGCCACGATGACCACGTAGGGCACCAGGGCCACCAGCGCGCGACCGGTGCCCGGGAGCGCCTCCTTCGGGCTGCCCAGGCTCAGCTTCCCCTGCTTCGTGATGATGGAGGCGAGGAAGAAGAGCACCGCCGTGAGCAGGAAGACCTTCACCCCCCAGCCGTAGAGCTGGTCCGTCGTGACCTGCTTGTTGAGGGACGCGACGATGACCACCAGCAGGCAGGGCCGCAGCACCACGCCCAGGCTGCCCGACATGGCCGTCGCGGCCAGGGCCAGCTGGCGCCGGGCGCCGGCCCGCCGCAGCTCCTCATAGATGACGGCGCCGACCGCGATGACGAAGATGCCCGAGGCGCCCGAGTAGGCCGTCGGCAGGGCCGCGCCGACCACCACCACGAAGGCCAGCAGCTCCGGGGGCAGCTTCCAGGGCCGCACCAGGTCGAAGACCATCTCGGCGAGCCGGGTGCGCTTGAGGAGCATGCCGATCCAGACGTACAGCCCCACCTGGAGGTAGAGCCGGGCGAACTCGGGGAGCTTGCCCAGGTAGATGGACAGACCGGCGGGGTGGCGCTCCCCGATGAGGAAGTACAGGCCGGCGACCAGGCACATGGTGGTGTAGAGCGGCACCGAGAGGAACGCCCGGGCCAGCCCGGCCTCCCGGGGCGCGTCGGCCGGCGGGCGCAGGAAGCCGTGCAGGTTGATGGCGGCCATCACCCCGAAGCCCACCGTCCAGATCCAGAAAAGCTCGGAGTTCTCGGCCCTTGCGCCGGCCGCCTCTTCGACGCCCTTGTGGGCCCACACCGACACGGCGAGCAGCACCGTCGCCAGGAACTGCATCCCTTCGGCCACGCGATGATCGAGCCGGCTGCGCGCCGGCCGCAGCGCGATGTGCTGGCGCAACGCCGTCGCCGTGGCCGCGCAGATCAGGAAGAGCAGCACCAGGGCGTGGCGCTGGTAGTCGAGGCCGATGTCGCGCACCGCCTCCACCATCCGCTCGATGGAGCGGAAGCGCTTCACCCCGTCCGTGCGCCGGACCAGGATGCCCTTGTACTCGTCCCAGCGCTCCTGACACCGCTGGCGGGCTGCCTCGGCGGCCTTGGCGGCTGCCCCGGCGTCGACCGGCTCGTCCCCCAGCAGGTCGCCCAGGATGTCATCCCCCTCGGCGGCCGGGGCCTCCGAGGGCGGCGCCGCCGCCGGCGCGGCGGTGGCGTCGCAGTCGGGCGGCGCGGGCTCTTCGCGGAGCTGGTGGTAGCCCGGGTACCACGACTCGGCCAGGCTGGAGAGCTGGGAGTAGACCAGGACGAAGGTGCTGTAGACGATGACCCCGCTCAGCAGGAGCAGAGCGGGCAGTGTCGAAGCAAGCAGTCGACCGCGGCCGGCCGGCGCGTCGTGGGCCATGGCGCCTCGATTCAGGGTGGGGGGAGTGGGCTACTCGCGCTTGGCGGCGCACTCGGCGCGGGTGCCGTCGGCCTTGCAGCGCACGCCGCGCAGCAGCTTGAGCATCTTGCCGTCGTACACCTTCTCGGCGTCACGCAGCTGGACGCGCACGTCGAGGAACATCTCGTCGTAGCGGGCCTTGTCGGCGTCCGAGATGTCGATCCAGACGTTGGCCGGGATGTCCTTCTCGGCCGCCTTGACCAGCTTGAGGCCCTTGTCGAAGGCGTCGGCCGCGAAGTCGCGCGACTGCTGGTAGAAGGTCTCGGGCAGGCCGGTCTGGCGGGTCAGCAGGATGAGCGTCATCTGGGCCAGCGGGTAGCGGATCACGCCGCCATCGGTGCCGATGCCCTTGTAGAGCTCGAGGGGCTTGTAGGCCGCGGCCGGGCCGTAGCAGGCGTCGACGGACTTGTTGTTGAACATGCCGGCGAAGGTGCTGACGTCCGCGGGCACCAGCGTGGCGCCGACCTTCTTCACCATCACCTTGGCGGCCTGGTCGAAGTCGAGCGTCGCCAGGCGCTTGCCGGCGAGCTCCTCCACGGTGTCGACGTTGCGATCGCGGACCATCAGGTACACGGCGCCGCCGGGGAAGATGCCCGCGACGTCGTAGTCCCCGCTCTTCAGGTAGGCGGCCCCCTTGGCCGACGACAGGTTCTTCACCACCACCTTGAGCTGGTCGTAGGTGGGCAGCGCGCCCATGGCCTCGATGGTGCCGATGAAGCCGTGGAGCTGCCGGGACCGGGTCGCGGTCATGAGCACCGCGTTGCACTGCCCCGCCTTGAAGTCCTCGGCGGCCGTCTTCTCGTCGGTGTACGGCTTGAGCTCGAAGTCGACCCCCCAGCCCACCGCGGCGGCCCGGTAGTCCTTCATCAGGTTGAAGATGTCCCCGTTGGCCCCACCCGGGTCATAGACACACAGGCTGGCGGCCTGGCCGGCCAGGGCGGCGGCGGGGGCACACAGGGCGAGGGCGAGAGCGGCGATCCAGGTACGCATGGTGCAAGTACTCCTCACTGCTGGGGATTCTGGTCGGCGGGTGCGGCCGGCGCGGCGTCGTCGATGGCGTCGAAGAAGCCCTCCTCGGGGGGAGCCTCCTTCTTGTCATCGGGGAACGTGCCCAGCTCTCCGGGGGGGGTGCGGTGCCCGGTCGCCCGGGTCCAGAGTCGATCGGAGAGGTGAAGCACCGTGAGCCCTGCCTGCAGGTCGAACATTCGCCACCGCGCCGGGGGCGGCGTGGCGCCGGCCGCGACGAACGCCCGGATGGCTTCCTTCACCTTCCCCTCGTCCCCCACCGCGTCGGCGGCCTGGGCCCGCACCGCGAGGGCGACCCGCAGGCCGGCCTTCGCGCCGACGGCCGAGGCCTCGTCGAGCTGCTTCCAGGGATCGGCCCCCTCGGGCGCGGAGCCGGGCACCCCCACCCAGATGGCCGCCTGAATGGCCGCGGGGATGCCGAACCACCGGTCGTTGTCGAGGCAGCGGATGCTGCGCGCCACCTGCTGGGGCAGGTCGGTGGGCACGCCGACGGCCCCCTTGGCCGCCCGGTCGTGCTGGACGCCCTGCACGGCCCCCAGGTGCCCGGTCAGCCAGGCCACCTCGGCCGTGCGATCGTCGTCGTCCTCGTCGATGAGCTCCGGGCAGCGGTCCGCAGACACCTTGAAGGCGTGGGTGAGGTACTGCCAGGACCGGTAGAACCTCGACGCCGCCGTGGCGTGGGCCCGACCCTCGGCGAACCGTGCGTCCTGGGCCTCGCCTGCGTCCCCCCGCTTGAGGGCCCGCAGGCCACGCAGCTCCTGCTCACGCGCGAGTTCCTCGGCGCAGGCCCCCGCCGACGTCAGCGTGCTGACCGCCCCGACGGCATTCTCGGACTCGACGCGCTCGAACGACAGCAGCAGGTTGCCGTTGGACTCGGAGATGGCGCAGGCCATGCCGGTGTCGGGGCTGCCGAGGACGTAGGGCGTGAGGTGCTCGACCGTGTAGGCCGACATGGTCTTGCCCGTCGTCTTCATCATCATGCCGGTGCATCCGCCGCCGGCCAGCCCCAGCAGGCCCACCCCGATGAGTCGTCGCATCCCTCGCTCCGGCTGCTCTGTTGCTCGTCGGCGACACTACGTCAGCCCGCCCCCTGGCAACGGCCCCTTGCGGTGTGGGAAAACCCTGCCGCCCCCCAAACTGGAGACCAGACGATCCTCGCCCTCGCCAGCCTTGCCCTCGCCAGCCTCGCTCTGTCGGCCTGCGACAGCGAGGAGGACCACCACCACCACGACGCCGACGCCGGGATGACGCCCATCGAGGTGGGGTGCGCCCACTTCACCTACGGCGATCCCCAGCCGCGGACGGCGGCCCTGGCCGATCCCGGCGAGGGGGCCACCATCGCGGCTGTGCACCAGCGCTATGAGATCGCCCTGCCAGGCAGCGCCGACGCCCCCGGCCTCATCGCCTTCCAGGCGGGCCTCCCCGGCGACTTCTATTTCATGCTTGGCACCGACGTGCCCTTCGAGCTGCGCGCCGAGGGGGCCGTGGTGGCCTCCATGAGCAGCGTCGCCCCGGGGGACGAGTGCGCCGAGGCGGCCATGGTCCACGCCTACGCCCTCGAGATCGGCACCTACGAGCTGCGGTTTGGGCCCACGGCCGAGACCAGCGTCGTCCTGGTGGCCCACATGGCGGGCCAGGACCACGACCACACCCACTGATCGGGCGCCCCCCGCCGCCGGTGGTGGCGGACGACGTTTACACGCCACGTCCCGCGCGGTAGAACCCCGGGGCCATGATTCGACTGAACAACGTCAGCAAGCGCTACCGATCCGCCGCCCAGGGCGAGTTCGCCCTGCGGGAGCTCTCGGTCTCCATCGAGGAGGGCGAGATGGTGGCGGTGGTGGGCACGTCCGGCTCGGGCAAGACCACCCTGCTCAACATCGCCGGGGGCCTCGACCGCGACTTCACCGGCGAGGTCGCCGTGGGGGGTCAGCCCCTGGCGCGCCTGTCCGACCGGGCGCTGTCCGACTTTCGCAACCGCACGATCGGCTTCGTCTTTCAGCACTTCAGCCTGCTGGACCACCTGAGCACGCTCGAGAACGTGCTGCTGCCCACGGCGTTCATCCGGGGCGGCCTGCCCGTCCCCGACCCGCGGGGGCGCGCCCGGGAGCTGCTGGACCGGCTCGGCATCGGCCACAAGGCCGACGAGCGCCCCACCAGCCTCTCGGGCGGGCAGAAGCAGCGCGTGGCCATCGCCCGCGCGCTCTTGTTCAAGCCGCGCCTGCTGCTCTGCGACGAGCCGACCGGCAGCCTGGACACGACGACCGGCCAGCAGATCATCGAGACGTTCCAGAGCCTCAACGCCGAGGGCTATACCGTGGTCATCATCACCCATGAGGCCCGGGTGTCCACCGCGGCCCGCCGGGTCATCCAGCTCGAGGACGGCCGGCTCGTCGACGACGGGAGGGCCGCCTCGTGACGCTCACCCGCCTCGTCGCCCTGGTGGGCCAGAACGTCAGCCGCTCGAAGAAGAACTTCTTCATGAGCGCCATCGGCATCGTGGTCGGCATCTCGACCTTCGTCTTCTTCATCGGGCTGTCGGAGGGCATCAAGGATGTCGTCCTGGGCCGCATCTTCCTGGTCGACCAGGTGGAGGTGGTCCAGAAGAAGCTCGACACGGGCTTCATGCAGCTCGGCGGAGGGCGCACCCTCGACGACGCCGCCGCCAGCGATCTGGCCTCCATCCCCGGGGTCAAGAGCGTCTCGCCCAAGATGAAGTTCGCCTTCCCCACCCGGGGCTACGGCGGCGAGAACCTCTTCGGCAAGACCATCTGGGCTGAGATCATCGCCGACGGCATTCAGCCCGCCCTGGTGGAGAACGAGCTGGAAAAGCCGGGTGAATTCGCGGACTTCGACGGCGAGATCCCCTGCCCCACCGGCAACGAGTGCCCCGACGGCCGCCAGTGCCAGGCCGGCCAGTGCATCAAGCAGGCGTGCACCTACGACGAGAAGACCTGGCTGACGGACTGCCCCGGCCTGTCCTACTGCGCCGAGGACACGGGCGCCTGCGAGATGCCCATCCCGGCCCTGGCGAGCAACCAGCTCCTGGAGCTGTACAACGGCAGCCTGGCCACGGCGCTCTCCAACTCCAAGACGCGTATGCCCAAGCTCTCCAAGGCCGCCGTCCTGGGCTTCCAGCTCAACCTCACCCTGGGCAAGTCGTTCCTGGGGCGCGCCGACAAGGCCCGCCCCCTCACGCGGCGAGTCCGCCTGGTGGGCTTCAGCGACAAGGCCATCTCGGTGGGGATCACCATCCCCATCGCCTACGTCCAGCGCTTCAACGACCGCTTCGGCGGCGCCGAGGCGGCCTCGACCTACCACAGCATCGTGCTGCGGGTGGCCGATCAGACGCTGGTGCCGAGCATCGTCGCCCAGGTCCGCGAGCGGGGCTTCGAGCTGGCCGACAGCACCGAGAACGCCGAGCGGGCGGCCGACATCATCAAGACCGTCCAGAGCGTCTTCGCCCTGGTGAGCTTCATCATCGTCGGCATCGCGGCCATCAACATCAGCCAGATGTTCTTCATGCTCATCCTGCAGCGGCGCCGCGAGATCGGGCTGCTGCGGGCCCTGGGGGCGAGCCGCTGGGACGTGCGCCTGCTCTTCCTGGGCGAGGCGGCCTTCATCGGCCTGTTCGGGGGCGCGGCCGGCATCGGCGCCGGCATCGGCGCCGCACGGCTGGCCGACTACGTGGCGGCCCGGCTACCCGACTTCCCCTTCAAGCCCGAGAGCTTCTTCGCCTTCCCCACCTGGGTCTGGCTGGCCGCCCTGGCGGGCTCGATCTTCTTCTGCCTCTTCGGCGCCTTCTTCCCCGCGAACGCGGCGGCCCGGCAAGAGCCGGCGGCGGCCCTGACCCAGTGAGGGGGGCGCCTTGTGTGCCGGGTGCTGACGCCTTCGGATTGATTTTCGAGGCTCAGTCCCCTAACGTCGGTGCGCTCTGGCGGGCACCGCACCGTCTGGCCGGCCCAGCCGGCCCGCGGCCCCGATGTGAACGCCAACCGCTGTCGGAAGGCGGCCGCTGCCGCTCGGTCGGCAGGCCATCGGGTTGAGGGCGAGCGTGCGCGAGCCGGTCAAATTCGGCGATTACTACCTCTTCGAGCGCGTCGCCGTGGGCGGCATGGCCGAAGTCTTCAAGGGCGTCTCGTATGGCGTCGAGGGCTTTGAGCGCCTGTTCGCCGTCAAGCGCGTGCTCCCGAACATCTCGGAGGACCAGGAGTTCATCGAGATGTTCATCGACGAGGCGAAGATCGCCGTCCAGCTCACCCACGCCAACATCGGCCAGATCTTCGAGCTGGGCAACGCCGACTCTTCGTACTTCATCGCGATGGAGTTCGTGCAGGGCAAGGACCTGCGCGCCATCTTCGACACCGCCCGGCGCCGCGGCACCCACCTCGACATCGCCATGTGCTGCCATGTGGTCAAGGAGGTCTGCGAGGCCCTCGAGTACGCGCACAACAAGCGCAACGAGCGCCAGCTGCCCCTCGACCTCATCCACCGCGACGTCTCGCCCCAGAACATCCTCGTCAGCTACGACGGCGAGGTGAAGCTCATCGACTTCGGCATCGCCAAGGCGGCGGGCAAGGCCAGCAAGACGCAGGCGGGCATCCTCAAGGGCAAGTTCGGCTACATGAGCCCCGAGCAGGTCCGCGGCAAGACCATCGATCGCCGCTCCGACCTGTTCTCTCTGGCCGTCGTCCTCTACGAGCTGCTGACGCTCGAGCGCTGCTTCCAGGGCGAGAGCGACTTCTCGACCCTGGAGAAGGTGCGGCGGGTCGACATCCGGCGCCCCGCCGAGATCAACCGCGCCATCCCGCCCGAGCTGGAGGACATCCTGCTGCGCGGGCTGTCCCGGGACCCCGCCGATCGCTACCAGTCGGCGTCGGAGTTCCAGGACGCTCTGCAGAAATTCCTCTATCAATCCGGTAGCTTCTACGCGAGGAAGGACCTCGCTGGGTATATGCGGGGCACCTTCGGGCGCGAGCTCGAAGCCGAGCAGTCCCGCATGACCGCGTTTCGGGAGTACGCCCGCCAGCACATCCCCGAGGCCGGCCGCCCCTCCGCCCACGAGGTGGAGGTGGAGGTCCCCGACGAGTTCGTGCCGGATCTGCCCGCCCTGTCGTGGGAGCAGGACGAGGTCGAGACCTCCATCTGGGATCGCGCGCCCTCGGCCCTGACGGCCATGCCGACCGGCAACGAGCGCGCCCCCGAGGCGCCGGCGCCCGCGGTGAGCCCCGATCCGCCGGCCTTCGGCGCGGCGGCCCGCGAGGGGGGGCTGCGCCGGACGGCCATCGACGACGAGCTGCCGGTCGTAGGACCTGCCGGGAAGGTGCGCCCCACCGAGTTGCTGGCCGAGGTGGCGCCCGCCGCCGCGCCGGCGGATCTGCGGCTGCCGCCGGGGGTCGTCCAGCGGCCGGCCACCCAGAACCGGCTCTCGGTCTTCCTGGTCATCACCCTGCTGGCCCTGGGCGGCTCGGCGCTGGCGGTCTGGCTGCTGGGGCGCGAGCCGGCGCGGGCCGCGCTCACCATCAGCAGCGCGCCCGCGGGGGCGCGGGTCCGCCTGACCATCGACGGCCGTGCGCTGGCCGAGCAGACGACGCCGGTCACGGTGGCGGATCTGGCCCCGGGGCGCCACGCCGTCCGCATCGAGGCGACCGACCAGGAGACCGTCGACACCCAGGTGGAGCTGCAGGCCGGGCGGACGCGCACGCTCGAGGTGGTCCTGCAGCCCCGCGCCACGACGGGCCTGGAGCTCAACACCGAGCCCGTGGGCGCTCGGGTCTTCATCGACGACGAAGAGCTGCCCGATCGCACGCCCATGCGCACCAGCACCGTCCAGCCCGGCAAGCGCCACCTGCGCATCGTCAAGGATGGCTACCTGCCCTGGGAGGGGACGGTGGAGGCCGCCGAGGGGAAGCTGCGGCGGGTCGAGACCATCCAGCTTCGGCCCGACAAGGTGGCGGTCACCTTCCAGCCCGACCCCCCGGAGACCCAGATCACGGTCGTGCTGCCGGGCGGCGAGCGCAAGGTGCTGGGCGAGGGCGTGGTGACCTTCGACGGGCTACCCAACACCGGCCTGGCCCGGGTGGAGGCCGAGGCGCGCGGGTTCGATCCGCTGGAGCGCAAGCTGCCCCAGTACGACCGCCGCGCCGTCACCGAGGTGCTGGCCCTCGAGCGCAGCGCCGTGCGGGCGCCCGCCACCACGGCGCCCGCGCCGCGCCCTCCCCCGGCCCGCCCCGTGTCTCGGCGGCGTCCCGACGGCGGCGGCGGTGGTGGGGGCAGCGGCGGAGAGTGCGAGGGCGAAGACTGCCCGCCCACCGGTGAGGTGGCCGCGCCCGCGACCCGCGCGCCCGCGCCGGTCGCCCCCCCTCAGCCCAAGGGCGACGGGACGCTGAAGCTGACCGCCGTCCCCTCGGCGCGGGTGCAGATCGACGGGAAGGACATGGGCCAGACGCCGCTGCTGGGCATCAAGCTCTCGGTCGGCAACCACCAGGTCGAGCTCATCCGCGACTGGGAGCCGCGCCCCTATCGCAAGACCATCACGGTCTACATCGAGAAGGACAAAGAGACCTTCCGCCGGGTCAACGAGGACCCCTGATCCGGCCGCATCCCCTCGAATACAAAAGAGAAATTCAGAAACGGATGATGACGGCGCCCGTGCCGGGGCGCCGCGTCAGGCCGGCGGCCTCGTCCTCGGAGAGCAGCGCCACCGGGATGGCCACCGCGGCGATGGACGCCGCCGCCACCGCCGGCCAGAACCACCAGCGGTGGTGGTACGGCCGGGGATCCGAGACCTCGATCTCGGGCGCCGCCAGGCCCGGCGCCTGGGGGTCGAGGCCGCTGTAGAGCAGCCGCACCAGCTCACCCCCCTGGGCCGCCGCCCCGGCGTCGCCCTCCGGCAGCTCGACGATCCGCACCCGCCGGCCCGCCTGGAGATCGAAGAGGGCCGCCCGCACGACGCCGGCGCCGGCCTCGACCAGGACCGCCTGCTCCGCCGCCACGAGGGCGCGCAGATCCCGCAGGCCGGGACCCACGGCGTCCGCGTCGAGCTGGCCGTCGAGGCGACCGTACACCTCGTCGAGCAGCTGGCCCCGCTCCGCCGGGCGCAGCCGGGCCAGCACCGCCACCCCCAGATCGGCGCGGGGCCGCACCACGTAGACCCCCCGCTGGAAGCCATCGGCCTCGACGCTCACCACGTGCAGGCCGGCCGCCACCTCCGCCGTGACCGGCGTGATCCCGGCGCGGCGACCGTCGATGCGCACCAGCGCGGGCACCGTGGCCTCGACGCGGAGCGCCGCCGGGACGGGGGGCTCGATGGCCGCTGCGAGGGCCTCCAGCAAGGAGGGCGGCGCCGCCGCGGTGTCGAGGGTGGGCGGATCTTCCAGGCGCAGCCACATCCGGCAGGCCGCGACGGCGCCCTCGGTGTCGCGCAGGCCCAGCCGGATGCGGGCCACCAGCTCATAGGCGCGGGCCGCCTCGGACACGGCACCCGCCGCCACCAGCGCGGGCGCGGTGGCGTCCAGGATGGCCAGCGCCGCCTCCACCTCCAGGTTCTCGTAGGCCGAGCGGGCCTCTTGCAGGCGAGCCTCGACGGCGGGGCGGGCGCTGGCGGGATCGAGGAGCCCGGCCACGTCGACGCCGGCCAGGCCGTCCACCCGGGCGAGGGCCTCTCGCCCGCCGTCCACCAGGCGCGCCAGCCGCGCGTCGCGGGGGGGCGACGTGGAGAGCACCGCGACCCGCACGGGCGCCGCCACCGCGACCCCCGCCCAGATCACCAGGGCAGGCGCGAGGCGAATCAACCGGGGAGGCCGAGCAGCCGATCCATGCGCTCGGCCAGGTCGGGGCGGGCGAGCAGCATGCCCGCCACGTCGGCGGCGACGCGGTCTCGCGTGGGCACCGGCAGGCTGGCCATCTCTCGCGCGAGGACGGCATCCACGGCCGCCCGGACCGCCGTCTCGCGGTCGGCGATGGCGCCGCTGGCCAGCCGCTCGGCCACGGCGGAGAAGAGCTGGCTCAGCTCGTCGGTGGGGGTGGCGGCGGCGGCCGGGGCGGCGGCGCCGGTCGCCTGGGCGGGTCCGGTCGGCCGGGGCGCGCCGACGGCGCCGATGGGGTTGGGCCCTTTGATGTCGGTCATGGCAGCCTCCGCGGGCAGTATGGCAGATCGCCTCGCCGCAATCACCCACGGCGACGTCCGAGACCCTTGCCAGGGTGGAGCGTGGTTGAGGATGATGAACCGCACGTACTTTCGGGAGCCCCATGGCCACCAAGACCCCCCCCAAGCAGCGGCAGAACGTCTACGAGATCGCCCAGGCGCAGCTCCAGCGAGCGGCGGACGTGATCCGGCTCGAAGACCGGCTGCACATGATCCTCTCCCAGCCGAAGAACGAGCTGATCATCAACTTCCCCGTGCGGATGGATGACGGCAACTATCGGCTTTTCAAGGGTTATCGCATCCAGCACAACGACATCATGGGCCCCTACAAGGGCGGCATCCGGTTCCACCCCGAGGTGCACCTGGATGAGGTCAAGGCCCTGGCGGCGTGGATGACCTGGAAGTGCGCCGTGATGGAGATCCCCTTCGGGGGGGCCAAGGGCGGCGTGAAGTTCGACCCGCGCTCCACCAGCCCCGCGGAGCTGGAGCGCATCACCCGGCGCTTCACCCACGCCCTGGGTGACAACATCGGCCCGAACTACGACATCCCCGCCCCCGACATGGGCACCAACGCCCAGACCATGGTCTGGATGATGGACACCTACATGAACCGGGGGCCCAGCCGCGACAAGAACGCCCAGCGCGCGGTCGTCACCGGCAAGTCCATCACCTCCGGCGGCTCCCAGGGGCGCGAGAAGGCCACCGGCCAGGGCGTCGTGTACGTCATCGAGGAGTGGGCGGCCGAGAACGACTTCTCCCTCGACGGCGCCACCTTCTCGGTGCAGGGCTTCGGCAACGTGGGCAGCCACGCCGCCGCCATCCTGTCGCGGATGGGCGCCAGCATGATCGCGGTGCAGGACCACACCGGCGCCCTGGTCAACCGCGAGGGCATCCACCCCAAGCGCCTGGCCCGCCACGTCGCCGAGACGGGCGGCGTCGCCGGGTACAAGGGCGCCGAGGCCGTCGACAAGGCCACGTTCTTCGGGACGGAGGTCGACATCTTCATCCCGGCCGCCCTTGAGAGCCAGATCACGGCGGACACCGCCCCCCTGATGCGCTGCAAGCTGGTGGTCGAGGGCGCCAACGGCCCCACCGACCTCGAGGGCGAAGCCATCCTGCAGGACAAGGGCGTTCAGCTCCTGCCCGACGTGCTGGCCAACGCCGGTGGCGTCACGGTCAGCTACTTCGAGTGGCTGCAGAACCGCCGCGCCGAGTCGTGGACGCTGGAGGAGGTGGACGCCCGCCTCCACGCCATGATGGTCCGGGCCTACCGGACGGTCCGCCGCGTCGCGCGCGAGCACGGCATCGACAACCGCACCGCCGCCTACGTCCACAGCCTCCAGCGCATCCAGGAAGTGTACCGCGAGCGCGGCATCTTCCCTGATCGCCGCGGCGCTCGATGGACTCCCTCCCCCTCCTCGCCCGCCTCGTCCACATCGAGGCGTGGGCGGCGCATGTGCTGCTGCCGCCGGGGGTCGTCTCCCGCGAGGAGCTTGAGCAGTTCGGCCATGTCGGCCTGCTGGAGGCGCGGGAGCGGTTCGATCCCGCGCGGGGGGTCCCCTTCCCGGCGTTCGCCCGCTTCCGCATCCGCGGCGCCATCTATGACGGCCTGCGCCAGCTCGGCGCCCTGAGCCGGCGCGCCTATGAGAGCCTGCGCCGGGCCCGGATCACCCACGACGCCGTGGGCGAGCCGGCGCCGATTCCGCCCGAGGGGCCCACGCCCGCGCAGGACGCCCAGATCGTCTATACCTCCATCGTCCGCCTGGCCGTGGCGCGCATCGCGGACGAGGCGCTGGCGAACGCTCCGCCGACCCCCGAGGCCGAGATCTGCGATCTGGAGACCCGTGCGCGCATCCGGACGGCGTTCGATGCGCTGGACGAGGACGAGCGCATCGTGCTCGGCGCCATCTACGATCTCGACGAGACGGGCGACTCGGGGGCCGCGCTCGCGCGCCGCCGGGGGGTCAGCCGATCCTGGGTGTCCCGCATCCACCTCCGGGCCCTGGAGCGGCTGAGATCCTGCCTGGAGTCCGGACCATGATCAGGCGGTTGGCGCCGATCGGGTTTGTCTTGGCGGTGGTGGTCCCGGGCTGCTCGGAGCGCCCCGTGCCACCCCTGAAGGCCGTGGGGCGACCCGCCCCGGCGGCCCGGTGGGTGGTGGGGCCGACCGAGGCCCGCGCCCTGGAGCGCGACGCCCAGGCGGCGGCGCTCGAGCGGGTGCTGGCGGGCCTGCCCGGCGTCGAGGAGGCACGGGTCGCGCTCACCGCGAGTGGCGCGGCGATCGTGCTGCGGGCGCCCTCGGCGGCCGAGGCGCCCGCGCAGGCCCTCGCGGCCGCGACGCTGCCGCCCGGCACCCCGATCGAGCTGCGTCTCCAGCCCCCTGCGCCCCCGCCCCCGCCCGCCAGCCCCCCGCTCCTGGCCCTGAGTGGCGCTGTCGTGACCCTGGGCCTGCTCTGCGGGGCGCTGCTCTGGCAGCTGCGCCGTCTGCGCGGGCGCGCAGCATGATCGCGGGCGCTCCCCTCGCGCCCGATGGGCTGATCGTCCTGGCCGCTCTGCTGCGGCTGCACCCCGAGCTGGACGCCGGCGGCCTCGCGCCTGCCCTGCGCGCCGCCATCGCGGCCACCCCCGTCACCCCCTCCCCCGTCGAGGCGCTGGCCCTCGCGGTGGCGCGGCGCACCCCCGCCGGTGAGCCCGCCGCGCCGCCCGGGCGCAGCCCCGCGAGCCGCTTCCTGCGCCGCTGGCACCGACGCTGGCGGGTGGCGCAGGCGCCCGGGACCCGCCTGCCGTCCGACCTCACCGTGGCCGGGGACGTCCCGCGGCAGGTCGCCCGGCTCCGGGCGCTGCTCGCGGCGACCCCCGATCCGGCGGCACGCCGCGACCTCGTGGCCCAGGCGCCCGCCGCGATCGCCGCCCAGGCCACCGGGGCGGCACCATGACGCCGCCCCGGATTCC
>JAWKQS010000053.1:0-41605 GCA_041389985.1 bacterium | reverse complement strand
CTGCGAATTCCGCGCACTCCATCGCCACGCAGGCGGCCAGCCCGTCGTACTGCGCCCGGGCCTCGGCCGAGCCGGCCGCGTAGCAGTCGAGGCTGCAGGCGCGGTCGCGGCAGCCACCCAGACAACCGAGGAGCGTCGCGCAGTCGTCGGCCCCCGGGGGCAGGTCGGCCAGGCAGGCGCCCCAGGGGTCGGGGCAGCGCTCGGCCAGGCAGGCCCCCTGATCCGCCACCCCGGCGCAGCGCTCCGACCCGCAGGCCACCACCGCCTCGTAGCGGCCCCGCGCGGGTCCCGTGGCGTCTTCGAAGCAGCGGACGCTGCAGCCCGCGTTGTTGCAGGCCGACAGGCACTCCACCAGCAGGCGGCAGCCGTCGCCGTCACCACAGGCGAGGGGGTCGCAGACGCCGTCCGCGCCGCACGCCGCCTCGCAGGCACAGCCGCACGCCGGCGCCCCCCCGATGGCGGCGTCGATCCACGAGGCGAAGGCGTCGACCCGCACCTGGATGGAGCCCCCGCCGCAGGGGGCCTCGCCGAAGACCGAGCTGTTGACGCCGACCACCTCCAGCGCGCCGTCCGCCCCCGCCCCCAGGCCGGGGCCGCCCGAGTCGCCGTAGCACACGCTGCGGGCGTCCGCGAAGCTGACGTAGAGGCTGGCCCCCAGATCGGCCAGCGTGAGATCGGCGCGGCGCTTCAGGCCACCGCCGCGCTGCGCCCCGCCGTCATCGACCCCGAAGCCCACGTAGGTCAGCGCCTGCCCGCGCAGGGCGGCCACGTCGCCGCGCCGCAGGGGCAGGGGGGCGACGTCCTCGACGGCCTCGGCCAGCTCGACCACCGCCACGTCGTAGACGCCGATGGGGCTGCCGAGGCGAAAGCCGGGGTGGGCGCGCAGGGCGGCCACCGGCACGAAGCGGCCGGGGGGGCGCTGGCCGCCGGCGCGAGGCACGGCGTCGTCACCCAGGAAGAACCAGGTCTGGTCCGCCCGCCGACCGTTGAGGCAGTGCGCCGCGGTGAGGACGAAGCGGGGGGCGATGAGGGTGCCGGTGCAGAAGCTGCCCTGGTACTGATCCCCCGGCTGCTGCACCAGGGCGCCCACGGCGGGGTAGCCCGCCTCGCGCTCGCCCCCCACGATGGGCAGGCGGGCGGTCTGGAGGGGGCGTCGGGGGTGCACCCCAACGCGGCGGCGAAGACGGCGAGCGCGGCGGGCTTCACGAGCAGCTCCAGCAGGCGGCGAGTACCCGCAGCCTACCGGACGCCCCGGGTGGGATGCTCTACCACCACCCCAGCTCGTCGAGGGTCGAGGTCACCTCCCACTTGCCGGTGGTCTCGTTCTTCGTCTGGGTGAGGAACTCCAGGTACACATGGGAGAACGTCGTGGGCGTCTTGATGCCCTTGATGAAGAGCACATCCCCGCCGGAGATGGAGCTGACGCCGAGGTCGCCGAGCAGGACCGAGCCAGCGAAGGCACCGTCCTTTTTCGTGAACGTCAGCATGCCGTTGTAGAAGGTCTGGTTGCTGAAGTCCTTGTTGGTGAACAGGTCGGCCTCGCCCCCGCTGACGAGATCGCCGGGCTGGGGCAGGATCAGGAAGCAGTCGGGGCAGAGGGGATCCCACGGCTGCGGTGCCGCCCAGGGCGAGGCCTCTCGCAGGTAGAACTGCCCCGAAGGGCACGAGACCGGGGGCGTCGCCCGGGTGCCGGCGCGCTGGATGCCCGCGCCGGGGGCGTAGCGGCAGGCCGGGTTCGGCGGCGCGAGCTCGGTGAGGGTGGCGGCGTCCGGCTCGGCCAGGACGCGGCCGGCGGTCCGCACGAAAGTCTGCATGGCGGCCACATAGGGGGCGAGCACGTCGAGGGAGCCGCCGTAGGCGGGGGGCGTCGCGCAGGCCAGCGCCGTGGCGGCGGCCCCGTTGCACCGACCCTCGCCGCCAGCGCAGATCTGCTTGTAGGCCAGGCACATGGACACGCGGTGCACGGCCGGACAGGCCGCCAGGGCGCAGAAGTCGGCCTGCACGGGGTCGCCGTCGGGATCGGGGCTGAGGTTCACGCCGCTGCGATAGATCTGCTCCATCAGCGCGTGGGCATCGAGGTCCGGGCGGTAGGCCCAGAGCGCGGCGGCGATGCCGCTCAGGGCCGCCGCCGCGACGGACGTGCCGGTGTGCAGGCCCGACGAGACGTAGGTGCCGGTGCCGTCGTCGACGCCAACCACCGCCTGGAACGCCGGCACGGCGAGGGACGGGCGGCCCCCCGGCCGGGTGTTGCCCAGGGGCTGGTCGTCGGGCCGCACGCCGCCGACGGCGTACACCAGGGGGCGGTAGGCGGCCTCGCTGACGACCGGCTCCTCGATGCCATAGATCTCGCGGCATTGCTGAGCCGTCGGGGCCGCGCGGGTCTCCCAGCCGGCCGGGAACAGCGGCCCCCGGTTGCCCGCCTCGTCGGGGCCGCCCGAGCGGTTGCCGGCCGAGGCGATGACCAGGGCGCCGTGGCAGGACGCGACCGCGAGGGCCGCGTACACCGCGCGCACACCGGGCCGCAGGTCGCCCGGCCCGGCCACCATCGGCCCGCCGTGGCGACCATCCCAGCCCAGCGACAGGTTGATGACGAGGTGCTGGCCGCCCTCCTCCGGCGGGGCCTGCCGCCACTTGCGCACGGCGGACTCGATGGCGATGGCCACCTCGGACTGGTAGCCGAAGAAGCCGCCGTCCGCCGGCCGCACCGTGGCGCTCACCCGGGGCAGCGCGAGGTGGTGGGTCACATAGCCCGGGCAGGGCCCCATGCCGGGCGGGCAGCTGAGCACCTTGGCGATGCGCCCCATGGCGAGGCCGTGCTCGGAGCGGCCGTCGTTGGCCTCCCCGTCATCGGAGAACGGCGAGGTGTCGGCCACCGCGATGCGGACGGGGTCCAGCGGCGTGGCCGGCCGCGGCAGGGGCCGCAGCTCGTCGAGCGAGGCGCGCCAGCCCAGCGCCATGGGCCGCCACACCTCCTCCTCCAGCGGATCGGCCTGGGGCCCCGGCGCCAGCAGATCCTGAGCGAACTCGTCGTACCGCTCCGCCAGCTCCTGGCGCAGGGCGTCCAGGTCGCGGACGCTGGGGAGCACCGGCTGGTCGGCGTTCTCGGGCTCCCAGTCGATGACGCAGTACCGCCGCATGACGGCGGCGATGGCCGCCGCGGGCTGCCCGCCTGCGTCCCCCTCGATCAGGTGGCGCACCCGGAAGGTCCCGCCGGGTCGCGGGAGGGCCTCGAACCCGTCGGGGTTGCAGTCGAACTCCCCGCCCGCGGCGTCCCGTGCGACCGCGATCCACCGGGTGCCGAGCGCGCCGGCCTCCAGGGCGTCGTCGCCGGCCTCCGCGTACTCCCGCAGCGGGAGGATGCCGGCGTTGCTGTCCCCGGCCGAGTCGGCCATGAGGTTCGGGCCGTCCCGCGCCGGAATCCCGCCGTCGAGATCCTCACCCGGCGGCAGGCAGGCGGGCCCCGCCAGCGCCACCGCCAGCCCCGTCATCAGCAGCCGGCGCCCCCAGGCGTCGTCTCTCCAGTGCTTCATCGCTCACCTCCAGGCCTCATGGCATCAGCGCACGACCGCCCGCCAGGCGGCCCAGTCCAGATCATCGGTGTGTCGTCGCGCGGCCATGTGCAAGGCACGCACCACATCGCCAGCCGCCTCGCCGGCCCGCGCGGCCTCCAGGGTGGCCACGAACCGTGTCGAGACCTCGTCATCGATGGGGCGATGCGTCGCCACCACCGCCTCGCTCCCGGCGATGGCGAAGGCGTGGGCCAGGCTCATGCCCGGCACCCCGCCGTGATCCGGCGCCACCGACGTCTCGCAGCCCGCCAGCACCACCTGGGCCGGCACCCGCGGCAGCAGCAGCAGATCGCCGGCCGCCAGGGTGTCCTGGCCGGCCAGCCGCAGGTGGCTCGACCAGCCATCCCCCACGAAGTCGCCGTGGCCCGCGTACACGAACGCGGCCGCCGTCGGCAGCGCCGCCAGCACGCTCGCGCGCCGCGCGTCGTCGCCCATCAGGAGCGTCGTCCCCGCCTCCCGACCGAGGCTCTGCCCCGTCGCCCGGGCGCCGGCCAGGTCGCCGCGCGGGTCGGCCACCACCAGCCGTGGACCCTCGAACGACCGGGATTCACGAGGCAGATCAAGGGCATAGACGACCTCGATCGCCGCGGCCAGGGGGGCTTCGCCCAGCGGGAGCGCGTGCCAGTCCCGCCCCGCCAGCGCCCCCGACAAGAGCAGCCGCAGCCGCCGCGCGCCCCGGATGCGGCCCTCGAACGGCGCGAGGCACGCCGCGGCGAGGTCGGCCGCGTCGGCCTGCGCCGTGAGCCCCGCCACCCGGCGGCCCTCCACGGCGGCGCCGTCGGCGAAGAAGACCAGCCAGCCGTCCTCCGCCTCGACCACCAGCAACAGCGCCTCCCCGGGCGCCAGCGCGGGCAGCGCGGCGGGCCCCGCCTCGGCGGGCAGGGCGGAGTACGCCTCATCCAGCGCGACCTTGAGCTTCTGCTCCAGCGCTGGCCGGCCCGCGGCCCGCTCGGCACGCTGGGCCGCCGTCAGCGTCCAGTCGTCGGCCTCCAGCTCCGCCTTGAGCCGCTGGTGCTCCCCGATGGCTGCCAGCCACCGCCGCCGCGCCGCCTCGGGCAGAGCCGCGATGCGCGCAGGTCGCTGGAGCGCCGCCAGGGCCTGCACCCGGGCCCGGCGGGCCACGACCAGCGCGTCGGCCGGCCGATCCAGCGTGAGCAGCAGGGCCGCGTAGGCTCGGGCGCCCTCCCCCCGATACCCCAGGAAGGCCTCTCGGCCCTCGCCCACCGGCACCTGGTAGACCAGCTCGCCCAGCGTCGCCTCCGCCGCCTCGAAGGCCGCCACCGCCTCGGCCGGCCGGCCCGCCCCCACCAGCGCCTGGGCCGTCCCCCCTCGGCGCGGTGGCGCAGCTCGATCAGCCCTCGGGCCCGCGCCTCCACCGCCAGGGCCCGGAAGCCGGCCGGGCCTCTTCGAAGCGGCCCTCTGCGCGGCGGATGCGGGCGTCCAGCAGGCCCCGCCAGAGCGCCACCCGCCGGTTCTCGGGGTTCACCGCGGCCACCCGGGCGGCCGCCGCCTCCACCCGCCCCAGGCGAAGCTCCACGTCCGCCGCCGTCAGGGCCAGCCGCACCTGGGAGTCCACGTCGTGGCAGGCGGCCACCAGCGCCAGCGCCGTCGTCGCGGCGTCCAGCGCCTTCTGGAGCTCCTCGGGCGTGCCGAGCGCGGCCCGCACCACGGCCTGGTTGTTGAGGATGGAAGCCCGCCGGCACGCGACCGGCTCGGCCGCCGCCGCCTGCTCGAGCAGGGCCAGCGCCTCGGCGTGCCGCCCCATCTCGTGCAGCACCCCGGCCCGCTCGCTCTGGATGACCCGCGCCAGGGCGTCCATCCCCAGCCGGGACGCCACCCGCTCCGGCCCCTCGAACGCCCGCAGGGCCCCCCAAGATCCCCAGCAGTTCTCGCGACTTGTGCGCGATACACCCCACGGACGCGATCCCGGGCGCGAACACCGCGGCCGACGGCACCTGGGCGGCCTCCTCGGCCTCCGGCAGCCGGAAGAGCTGGTTGGCGAGCGTGTAGGCCCGCACCCCATCGGCCTCCGTCGCCGCCGAGGCCTGGCCCGCGGCCCGCAGCAGGCTCGACGCCTCGCCCAGGACGCGGACGGCCTCCTCCACCTGCCCCTGGCCGCGGATCACGCGCCCCAACGTCAGCAGCGCCAGGCCCCGATCCCCGCCGCTCAGGCCGGGCAAGGCCGCCTCGATCCGCGCCCGGGCGGCCTCGGGCTGCTGCCGACGCTCCGCCTCGGCCGCCACGACCGCGGGCGGGCGGGCGCTCACGGCCAGCGGCAGCTGCCAGCGCTCCACCCGGTCGGCGCCGCTCCGCTCCACCCGCAGCGTGCCGCGCGCTGGTACGGGCACCGCGCAGCGTGTGCCTCCGTCTGTCGGCTGACAGACCCCTTCGGTCACCTGCGCTTCGTCGACTGCGATGTACGTGGGGGCGGCGCCCTCGAGCCAGAGCGCCAGCGTCGCCGGACCCTCCACCTCGCAGATGGGCCCGTCCAGGACGGCCGCGCAGCCCGCGAACCACACCTCAAGGGGCTCGACCCGGGGGGCCTCGGGCGGGGCAGGGGGCGAGCTGCACCCGGCCAGGATGGCCAGGGCGGTGAAGACCGGACTTCTCATGCCCTGATCTTCTACTGCATCTTGCTCGCGATGATCAGGGGGTGGCCGCATGTCAGGGGCTTCGCGGCGCCCCGTCGCCATCTGACGGAGAATCTAGTCGACCGTCAGGGCGAAGCTCTCCAGCAGCCGCCCGGTCAGGCGGCGGAGGCGGATGCCCGCGATCACCCGGTCGGCCCGGGCCCGCTCCACGGCCAGCTCGGCCTCGGCGGCCTCCTGCTGCACCTGCAGGACGTCGAGCTGCGTCGCGCGCCCCAGCTCCAGGCGCCGCTGCTCCGCCGCGAGGGACTTCTCGGCCAGCCCCGCCACCCGCTCGGCGAGCACCTGGGCCTGCTCGGCCGTCCGCAGCGCCCGCAGCGCGGCATCCGCCGCCAGCCGCACCTCCTGCACCCGGGCCGCCCGCGTCAGCTCGGCGCGCTCCAGCCCCAGCCGCGCCTGCGCCAGCTCGCCCTCGGCCCGGCGGTTCTGGAACGGAAACGTCATGCTCAGGGAGGCCCCGTAGAACGAGCTCTCGTTGTCGGGGAGCGCCGCGATGGCCCCGCCCAGCTCCTCATCCAGCCCGCTCTGGGCGGCCGTCAGCCCCAGATCCAGCTTCGGCTTCGCCTGATCCTCCAGGCCCGGCAGCTCCGCCCGCTGCCGCCCGAGCTCCCGCTCCGCCACGATCAGCTCCGGGTTGGTCGCCTCGGCCGCCGCCAGCGTCGTCGCGATGTCGGCGTCCCAGGTGGGGGGCTCGGGCAGCCGCGCCTTGAAGTCGCTCGTCCCCAGCCGCGTGGCCAGCTCCGCCGTCTTCTCCTCGACGCGCTGGGTGGCGACGAAGAGCGCCTGCTCGCGCTCGGCCACCGCCTGCTCGACCACCGCCAGATCCACCGGCGCCAGCCGGCCGCCCTCCACCTGCCGCCTCGACGAGTCGTACTGTGTCTGCGCCAGGCTCAGCGCCCGCTCGCGGATGCGGACGTCCGCCTCGGCCAGCGCCAGCTCGGCCCACGCCGTCGCCACCGACTCCACCAGCCCCGCCACCGTCACCCGCCGCTGCGCCCGGGCCACCTGGGCCTCGGCGTCCACCCGGGCCTCGGCCAGGGTGTTCACGGCCCGCCCGGCCCCTCGCAGCAGCGGCTGGGTCACCGACAGCTCCAGCCGGCTCTCGAAGCACTGATCGCTGGCCACGCCGGGCACGCAGTTGCGAAACGGGTTGTCCGTCGCCGTGAAGCGGTTGACCCAGCCGGCCCGCAGCGTGGTGCCCCAGACCAGGGGCTGCACCAGGGCGGCGTCCAGCGTGAGCCGCTGGGTGTCGAGGGACGTCTTGGCCCCGGCGGTGTCCTTCGCCGTGGCGCGCTCGGTGCTCCAGTCGAGGCCGAGATCGCCCACCAGATCGAAGGCCCCCTGGGCGGCGTCGGCCGCACCCAGCTCCCGCAGGCGGACCGCCGCGGCCTGGGCCCCGGATCGCGCTCGACCGCCAGGCGCACGGCGTCCACGAGCTCGAGAGCGGCGGCCGGCGTCGGCGCCGCGAGGGCGAGGGCGAGGGCCAGGGCGAGGCCGGATCGAAGCATCGTGACTCCTCCAGTCGCGCCACTTTCGCCGCAACCCGCCCCGGACGCCAGTCGAGCACCCGAATGCCCGGCGCGAGGGCGCCCACACCTGCCGGATTCACTCGTCTTTTCGCGGCGTTTCCGCTATCCATGCGCCGTCATAGGCCGCGCCGCCTCGCCCACCGCTGGCCCCGTCCGTCCGCCCGCTTCGCCGCCGCGGTGGAGGCCCTGGGCCAGGTGCTCGCCGCCACCGGCCCCGCCGACCGCGTCCTGACGGGGTACTTCCGCGGCCGCCGCCAGCTCGGCAGCCACGACCGCGCCTTCATCGCCGAGGTCGTCTTCACGGCCCTGCGCCACCGCCGCACCCTGGCCCACCGAGCCGGATCCGACGCCCCCGAGGCCCTCGCCCTCGCTGCCCTGGAGCGCCTGGGCGCCGCCCGATCCGACGTCGCCCGCCTGGGCGCGCTGCCCCGACCCCGGCCGAGCCGCTGCCGCCCCCGGCCGCCTGGGACTGGCCCGACTGGCTGCCCGCCGCCCTCGGCGACGCCGTCCCCCCGGACGAGCTGCCCGCCCTCGCCGCGGCCCTCGCCGAGCCCGCCCCCCTCGATCTGCGCGTCCAGGGCGCCCCCCGCGGCCGCGTCCTCGCCCGCCTGCGCGCCGAGCGCCTGGACGTCGAGCCCACGCCCTACGCCCCGGATGGCCTGCGCCTTCGCGGCCGCGTCGCCCTGCAGCAGCACCCGCTCTTCACCGGCGGCCAGCTCGAGATCCAGGACGAGGGCTCCCAGCTCGCGGGCCTCCTCGTCGGCGCCGCCCCCGGCCAGCACGTGGTCGACTTCTGCGCGGGGGCCGGCGGCAAGACGCTCCAGCTCGCCGCCGCCGTCGGCCCCACCGGCCGCGTCCTCGCCCTCGACACCGTGGCCCGCCGCCTCGACAAGATGCCCGAGCGCCTCGCCCGCGCCCGCCTCAAGAACGTCGAAGCCCGCGTCATCACAGATGAAAACGACGCCAGCCTCGCCGGCGTCCAGGCCGACGCCGTCCTCGTCGACGCCCCCTGCACGGGCCTGGGCACCCTGCGCCGCAGTCCCGACCTGAAGTGGCGCGTCACCCCCGCCGCCGTCGCCGAGAGCGCCGCCCTGCAGGCCCGCATCCTCGCCGCCGCCGCCCGCCTCGTGCGCCCCGGCGGCCGCCTCGTCTACATCACGTGCAGCCTGCTGCCCGCCGAGGACGAGGCCGTCATCGCCGGCTTCCTGGCCGGCCACCCCCACTTCACCCCGCTCGATGCCACGGCCCTGCTCCGGCAGGCGGGCGTCGACCTGGACGTCGGCCCGACGCTGCGCCTCTTCCCGCACCGCCACGGCACCGACGGCTTCTTCGGCGTCGCCCTCGAGCGCCGCCCCGATGCGAGGCCCCAATGAGCGACGAACACCTCACAACCATCCGTGATCTCGACACTTTCGTGGAGGTCGTCTTCGAGGGCGAGGGCCCCGTGGTCGTCGACTTCTGGGCCGAGTGGTGCGGCCCCTGCCGGGCGTTCGCCCCCGTCTTCGCGGCCACCGCCGCCCGGCGCCCGGCCGTGAAGTTCGTGAAGGTCAACACCGAGCAGAGCCCCGACATCGCGAAGGCAGCCGGCATCCGCAGCCTCCCGACCATCGGGCTGTACTGGAAGGGCGAGCTGCGCGACGTCCTCATCGGCGCCCAGCCCCCGGCCGTCTTCGAGAAGCGCATCCAGAGCCTCGAAGATCGCGCGGCCGGCAAGGGCTTCTTCGCGCGCCTGCTCGGTCGCTGAGCCGCGGGCGGTTGCGCTCGACCCGGGCCGCCGCCGAGCATGGCGGCCGACCAGGCGTGGAGGATGTGATGGGGACGATGACGCGGTGGGTGGCGCTCGGCGCAGCCCTGGCCCTCGTCGGCTGTGAAGCCGACGCCGACCGAGCCAGGACGCGGGCGGGCAGGTCGACGGCGGCGGGGCGGGGGCATGGGCGGCGCCGGTGGCATGGGTGGCGCCGGTGGCATGGGCGGCGCGGGCGGCGCGGGCGGCGCGCGGCATGGGCGGCGCGGGCGGCGCCGGCGGTGGCGGACCCGCCCCCGACGTGCACCGCGCCGAGGCCACGCCCTGCGACGACGAGCGCTCCCTGCAGTCCTACGACCCCGACCCCCAGAACGCCGAGTGCCAGACCCATGACGACTGCCAGGCCGGCCGCAACGGCCGCTGCGTCGGCAACGGCCACGACGGCTGGTACTGCACCTACGACGAGTGCCTGGCCGACGCGGAGTGCGACAACGTCTGCGCCTGCGAGAACGGCTTCCGCTCCGACCACAACGTCTGCATCGGCGGCAACTGCCGCGTCGACGCCGACTGCGGCCCGGGTGGCTTCTGCTCGCCGAGCCTGGGCGACTGCGGCCACTACGACAAGTTCCGGGGCTACTGGTGCCGCACCACCGAGGACACCTGCCTGAACGACGCCGACTGCGACACCGCCGAGTCGCCGAACGGCTACTGCGCCTGGCTGCCCGAGGAAGGCCACTGGGGCTGCTCCACCGCCGAGTGCGTCGGCAAGTAGCCCTCGCCCTGGCCCTCGCGGGCTGCGCCCCCCCGGCCGGGGACGATCCCCTGGCCGTGGGGCGCCGCTACGTCGCCGATCCGGCCGTCGGTCGCGCCGCCCTCGAAGCCTCCATCGTCGATTCAACCAATGATTACAGCCGGTTGCGGCTGGAGAGCTACGACGCCTGGGCGACGCTGCCCGAGCCAGCGCGCCGCGTCGCGTGGGTGACGCCGGGGCAGGCCCCCTCTGACTGGTTCACCCTGCCCGCCGATCTGCCGGCCGACCCCGACGCCGTGCGCGACCAGGGCGAGCTGGCCTTCCGCGCCTGGCCCGTCCAGGTCGACTCCGCGCTGGAGGCCGCCCTCGACGACCCCGCCACCGCCGCCGCCGCCGGCCTGCCCACCGACGCCGCCGGGCGCCTGCCCCTCATCTGGGTCCAGGGCCCCACGGGCCCGCTGCTCGCCTACACCTGCGCGACGTGCCATCGCCTCGACGGCGCCGCCACCTTCGACGAGCGCGCCCTGCACACGGGCCGCCCCAGCCAGGGCGCCGGCCGCCTGGACGTCACCGCCGACGGCCTCGACAACCCCACCACCATCACCGACCTGCGCCCCGTCCGCCGCCAGACGCACCTGCACCGCGCCGCCACCCTGCACAACAGCCTGCTGGGCCTCGCCGTCCGCATCGAGACGCTGCTCATCACCAGCGCCCGCGAGCAGCACCGCCCCCCGCGCGCCATCGCGTTCGCCCTCGCCTGGTACCTCTGGACGCTCGCCGACGCCCAGCCCCCGGTCCCCGGCGGCCCCGGCGCCGACGTCTTCGCCCGCACCTGCGGCGGCTGCCACGCCGGCCCCGACCTCGCCGGCCCCCCCGTCCCCCTCGACGCCCTCGCCCCCCTCAGCCCCGCCGCCCGCGCCATCGGCGCCAGCCCCGACCGCGGCACCGGCACCTGGCGCGTCCCCAGCCTGCGCGGCGTCGGCACCCGCCGCCCCCTCCTCGCCAGCGGCGAAGTCCCCGACCTGGACGCGCTCCTCGACCCCACCCGCGGCGGCCCGCACCCCTTCGGCCAGATGCTCGCGGCCGACGACCGTGCGACGCTCCTGGCCTGGTTGCGGCGGCTGTAGGCGCGCCAGGGGGTTGGATTCGTTGACAAAAACTCGGCGCGACGGCGACGCTGATCGCGTGGGAGCCACGTCCACCACGACCCGTCCGCGATTCGGCGACCTCATGAAGCGCATCGTCGGGGTTGCCCTTGCGGCCAGCGCGCTGGCGCTGTGGCTGGGCGCCCCCGGCTGGCTGGCCGAGCGGCGCCAGCGCCAGCTCCTCGCCGACCTCGGCCCCATCGCCTCCGCGGCGCAGATCGAAGCGGTGGCAGCCGCCTGGGGCGACGGACTCGACCTGTACTGGACCGACGGCGGCGTGGACCTCTGGCTGCGGGGTTGGCAGACCCGGTTCTGCAGCTACCGGGAGGTCGAGCCGGGGGTCTATGCCTGGCGGCAATGTGACCAGGGCCTGCGCTGATGTCCGAGACCGTCCATGGCCTCGCGGAGGGCGGCGGTGACCAGGCGGGTGCTGCGCCCGTGGGGTCGGGGCTCGTACCACGTGCGTGGACTCTACGATGTGGGAGTCTACCTGCGGGAGGGCTGGCCTACGGCCTCGGCACCACCGGCACCCATGGGAACGGCAACTCCTCGTACCCCTGGAACACGCGAAGGAGGCCTGGCAGGTGCTGCCCTGAGGGTGAGCCATTGCTTCGCCTGCGGCCTATGGCCTGGGCGGCCTGACCGGCACCAGCCATCCGGGGTGCTCGTCGGACCAAAGAAGACGGCCATCATCACGAAGACGATCGTCGAAGTCGAAGAACCATGGGCCGTTCGAACGGGCTCGTCTCGCCCCGTGGTCGCAGACCACATCTGCCGCTCAAGGCGGCCATAGGCCAGCAGCCTCATCGGCACCTCGACCGGGTACTGCCTGGACCGATAGCCCACCGGTGAATCGAACACGAGGACCGTTGGAGCACCGGCCGCGCGACTACCACCCAGAGCTCTCGCTCCTCGGCTCCCGGACCCGGACAACGGCAGAGCACAAGCGACCCGCGCTCGCACGTCGGCAGGCCGTCCAGCAACTCCAGCCCTCCCGGAACGCGGTACGTCCCGCAGCCGACACCACAGAGCCCTCGTCCAGTGTTGTAGGCGGGCAGCAACGCCCAGGTGGTCGCTGCACCTTGCACGACGGGCGCCGGTGATCCGCCAGGCGGCGAGCAGCACGAGATGGCAAGCCCATGCGACCAGCGGGTCATAACCACGACCGAAAGGCCACCCCATCACCAGCAGGAGATGCCGGCCACGAACCAGGCGGGCGGCGAACCGTTGATCGCACAACCCTCTGGATCCGGGAGAATTCGAGCACCACGAGTCCTCGACTCCGGACGCCGATGGTAGCTCCCCAGAAGGCCTCCTCGTTCGGCGGGAACAGGATGATGATACGCTGCTCCGGATGGTCACTGAAAGGCGTACTGCGCGCGGACGACCTCTTCACCGATCCGCGCTCCTCATCAGACAGAGGAATGCACAGCCGTCCAGTCGCCCCCGCTCGTCGAGGGACCGCAGTGTTCGGCAATGTCACCTTCCCGGCCCTCGACGACTTCCAGCGCACGAGCCTCCAGCAACCGAGCGACTGCGGCGCGGTTGACGACATCCGCATCCGCACACCCGAAGTCGAGACGAGCTCATTAAGAGCCCAAGCGAGATCGCGGCCACTCACCCCACCAGGCGATGACACACTGCGACCGGGCCATCGAGCCGAGCCCGGCGCGCCTCCGTGTCGATCTGACCACACGGCACGCCACATCCCTGGACCAGTCGAACTGCCGACGCTCGGCCTGCCACTCCTGAAGATCGAGCCGCCGCCGAGACGCGCCACCCAGGCGTCATCGGCCAGCCGGGCCAACCGAGGTGAGGCCGCCCGGCTTGTTCGCCGGGCCGGGAAGCGCAGCCCACAGCCAGCACCATCCCCAGGCACCACCACACCGGAGCGGATTGTGGGAAGGCACCCAGCGGACCATCGCAGCCTACTCCAGCATCAGTGCACTCCGCAAGCAACGCCACCCCCCGAAGATGACATACGAGAAGGAGCGGCTTCTCACACTCAAAATATCTCCAGGGGAACAGAGAAATTCGCGAATCACGCCCTGTGTGGGGGGTTCGAACCTTCAAAGCCAGCGGGGGCCGAGAACTTCGCAGTCGGGAGTCCCTGACCTTCCGTCGGCTCCGGCGACCACCTGATCTCGGCGTCCGCCCCGGGCGTAGCCACCCAAAGGCAGGCAGTGAGCGTCGACTGAAGGCCACAGAACGCGGCCGAGTCATTGATGGAGAAACTTCTGACCGAAATGTCCAACGACGACTCCTGCGAGGAGTACTGCCCCCCCATTCCGCAGGCGTAATTGAATGGCCCGAAGGCGAGCCTATCGGGCACATCGGTTGCCGACTTGCCCAGAACCAGGCCAGGAACAACGTCGGCGCCTCCTACCTTCCCATCAAGAAGAGGCACGCACCGGTTGAAGCTCTCCTGGCCACGGAAGTAGATTCGCCAGGATCCTACGGTGTGTTCCAAGCTTGCGTTGACGACCAAGAGATCGACAGCCATCCCTGGCCGAAGGCCGATGGAGACCCACTCGCACGCAGTTCGACGCTGGCCGTTGACAAACAGGTAGAACTCCTGCCCTCTATTGTTGACCGCCTCTCCCGCCACGACCTCACACATCGCAATATCAACCCGCCCGAAGCAACCAATAGCTGGCACCAACAGCTTGACTGCATAGCTTCGTGCCGAGCACGGCTCCATCTTCCTAAGGACCCCTGAGGCCACGGCGCTTGAATTCACCTCCACAACGCCTGGCGCCAACTCGACGACCAGAGGTTCCACGAAGGTGTACCCGGAGCGTCGAGTTGCCGTGCTTGCGACACATCCGGCAAATGCCTCGCTAAGACCAAGCCCCCCGCCCTCGGGTCCGCCCGGAAAGGCGAGCCGAAGCGCCGTGTCGATCAGAGCCAGCGATGGCCAGCGCGCATTGGCCCATCTATCCCGCTGTGATGAAGCTCGATCTAGCGCGCTTGAAATTCCCGGTGCCGATGCAACAAACTGAAGACGCCCATCTTCCGGCACGGAGAAGTAGTCGAGGTCATACCCGTTGAGCCAAGCGAACAGGTGCCAGCCGTTGTAGAGCGTAGAACTTAGCGACCGACGCCAGTCCAGCATGGACTCAAAATTCCTGTCACCGAGTGAGGCTTCCCGATATGGAACCGATTCGATCTGACCCAAGATCCAGGCCCCGGCTGCTTGAGCGTAGATTCAGGAACCAATCGAACTCGGCTACCGACACCACTGCCCCATGCCGAGCAGGCACCACCTGGACGGCCTCCCTCTGCAAAAGGCAACGCCGATGGAGAAGAAGGTGCGATTGTTCGCAAGCATCCAGCAGTGGAACAGTTCATGAGCCGCCGTTTCCAGGCACTTCGAGACAGATCGCCTCTTCACGTCGAAAGCAATTCCTCCTCCAGAAACTGAGAGGCGCGAGAGAGCTGACGTACAAAGAGGAGCCACGCCGGCGGTGCATCGAGGGACTTCCGCATACCTCTGCGCTACTAGCCTTCGCACCTCGACCGGAAGCAAGAAGTGAACCCCCTCGGTCTCGCCGCTTGACGGATATACATACGTCCGTCCGTCCGTTGCCCCCCATGAGACCGCCGGAGGATATGCCACGTTGCGCCAACCCATAGCCACGAATCGCTGGCGAACTGTCTCCATAGCGTCGGCAATCACCTGCAGCCACTCGTGATTTGGGTCCAGAAGGTCCGAATAGACTCCAAACCTGACCGTTGCGAGGTCGATGGCTGGCTGACAAGGGGCGTCACACATCTTGGGGACTGGCCCGAGCTATGATACAGGCGACAGGATGACCGCGCGGCCTGCCTTCATCCTCGTTCGCACGACCATTGGAGGCTGCCAGCCTACCGAGTAGGCATGCTTTGACATGCCACCCAGAACCGAACGCCTCAGGGGCACCGAAGTAGATTGGTCCTCGCTCCGCATTACTCCCCGCCAGCCAGGCGGCAGGCCGTCACAGCCTGCGCAACAAGGCGCCTCCTGGACAGGCTCGAAGTAGCCTCGCCACGGGCCTGCAGGAGGGCTTTGCGGACGGCCGCCACCGCAGCCGGACCGGCCGATGGCGCCGGGATGACCGAGCAGCGGGTGGTCGAGGTCGTCCATCGTCGTCAGGCCTCCAGGCCGAGCTGCTCGCCCACGAACACCGGCTGCGCTCGGTCGAGCAGCGCCAGGACGCGCTCGAAGTCGATGGCGTCGAAGTGCAGGTCCACGAAGCCGGTCTCGGGGTCGCGTCGCGTGCGCTCGGCCGGCGGCTGGGCCGCGAAGTGGCAGGTGCCGCTGTGGCGCCGGCCCACGTAGAGCTCGATGCTGGGCGCCTCGCCGGGGGCGAGCTTGACGCGGTGTTCTTCGATGCGCATGCGGGCCATGGCTCCCCCCTCAGGTGCTCAGGTCGAAGGTGGTGATGGTGGCCGCCACGTTCACGTTGGGCGTCAGCGGAGCCGAGCTGCGGGTGGCGATGACACACAGCCGCTCATACCGATACGGGACGGCCTCGTCATGCTGCACCGTCAGCCGCCCGGGCGCCGTCGCCAGGCTGCCCTGCGTGATGCTGTGCCACTTCTGCAGGTCGTTCGAGCCCTGCAGGATGGCCTGGAGCGTCGCGCCCGACGACTTGGAGACCGACCGCAGCGTCACCTCGAACATCGCACCATTGCGTGCGCCTGCGTCGATGCTCCGCGACCACGCCGTCGCGCCGGTGGAGGAGGCCCGAAGGACCAGGTTCTCGAAGACGACGTACTCCATGGTCACGCCTTCCGATAGGTGCGGAGCATGACATCCACCAGCGCAGCATCGGTGCTCCCGCCCGTGGTGGTCAAGGCGAGGTTGAGACGCGCCAGCCGATACGGCACGACCGCAGTCGTCGAGGGCACCACCGTCTGGTATCGCGGCGCCGTGGTGTTCGTCCGCGTCACGACCGTGGTCGCGCCGCCGAACGGATAGGGCGTCCAGTTCTGGCCATCGTTGCTCGCCTGCAGCGTCACCCGGACGCCCGTCGCCGTCAGCGTGCCCGCCTTGAGCCGCACCTCGAACATGGCACCGTTGTCGGCCCCGAGCGCTACCGGCTCGGTGTCGAACGACGTCTGGTTGCCACTGGCGGTGGAGAGAAAGATGTCCGTCGTCGTCGAGTCACTCATCGTATGCTCCGCTCAGCCCTGCTGGCTGCGGCGGCCCGGTGAGTGGGTCGCGGCCCGCGACGGGGGTGGGGCCGAGGCCAAGGCGCCAGGCGCAGGTGTACCCGAAGGTACGCCGAGTACTGGCAACGCCGGGATCGGCCCCACCGACGAGCGCGACGCGTCTCAACTCGCCTGGTCGCCGCAGTGAAAGGTGTAGAGAGAACCACTGAAGACCACGTTCGCCGATGACGTGGCCAGGTAGCGCAGCCGAGCGAAGCGAAACCGCCCATCGGCGCCCTGATACGACGGCAGGACCCCCCAGGACGGGGCCTCCGACAGCGTCAGCTGGTAGTAGCTGCTCTGGTCCGTCCAGTTGTCGAGGTCGTTGCTGAACTCCAGCGTCGAGACCAGCGAGCCGGAGCCCACATAGCCCGACACGATGGCGATCTGGACGAGGATGGCGTTGTCGGTTCCCAGCTCGATGGGCTGGGAGACCTCGGGGCCATCGATGCCACCGTCCAGGGCCAGGTTGGTCGTCACTTCGTAGTACATCCCGAGTCGCCCTCTCGCCCATGCTCACCCAGGTAGGGTAGCCCCCCCCCCTTTCTCGCTGTCAAGCGGTTTTTCCTCCTGCTCCGTCGAATCTCCGCCAGGCGGCCTGGGCCGGAACTCCAGCGGCAGCCCGAGGGCGGTCGCGGCCGCTGGGATGTGCCGTGCGAATCGGTCACCGAGGACCGTGAGGGCTCTGTACGGGCCATCCCCCTGCGCCTTGCTCTGCCAGCGTTGCAGCGCGAAGGCCACCTGAAACCGGTGCAACTCCGTGAAGTCGGGGTGGTGGGTCAGCGCTTCGGCCAGCGCCGCCTCCGCCGCTGGCCAGCCATCGTGGAGCAGGGCAGCCTCGATGTGCCACAGCCAGAACGTCGCGTAGCCCGGATCGGACGGCACGAGCTGGCGGCACACCTCCGTCCAGGGGCGCAGCGCGTCGAAGCGCTGGAGGGCCCGCCACGTCTTCGCCAGGAAGAACGCCGCGTGCGCCCGGGCGTCGGGCCGCTCGGCGAGCGCCTCCAGCATGGGCAGCGAGCGGGCGGCTTTCTGCTCCAGCGTCCCGACGTACCACGCGGTGATCACCGCCGCCGAGGCCACGACACCGGTGATGCCCTCGAGCTGGTTGTGGACGGGGTAGCGGTATCGGCACTTGCCGCGTCGGAAGAGCCGCACGGCTTCGAGCTGCTCACCCAGGCCGGCTTCCGTCATCGCGTCGATGCGCACGGTGATGGCGTCGATCTCCGGGCGCGGGTGCACGGCTGCCAGCACCGTGAGCAGGTTGCGCGGGCGCAGCTCTTCGTCGCCGTCGATCACCAGCACCCAGTCACCCGTCGCCATGTCGAGCGACTGGTTGCGGTGCAGGGAGAAGTCGGCCTGCCAGGGATGGTGGGCCACCCGCGCCCCGGCGGCCTCCGCGATGGCGCAGGTGCGATCGGTGCTGCCGGTGTCCACGACGACGATCTCGTCGACGATGCCCTCGATGCTCGCGAGGCAGGCGGGCAGCCGGGCTTCTTCGTTCTTCAGGATGAGCGCGGCGGTTAGCCGGGGCCGGGTGCCGGCGACCTGAACGGGGCGGCGGGCCTGCAGGACGCCGTCGATGAGGCGGGCGGTCGCCTCGACCTGACGTTGGCGGTCGTAGTGGGTCGCGATGTGCTGCCGGGCGGCCCGCCGAGCGGCCGCCAGGGCCTCGGGGGTCTGTGCCATGAGGGACTGGAGGTGCCGGCCGAGCACGCCCAGCCCACCCCACAGGTGGAAGGCATCGCCGTACACCTCGTCCGCCCCCGGCCAGGCCCGCACGAGCGGCACCAGACCGCAGGCCGCGCCCTCCGCCACGGTGTACTGGAATGCCTCCCAGCTCGACGTCGACAGGATGCAGCCGTGGGACCGGTACCAGGCGGGCAGGGCGTCGGGCTCGAGGTGGCCGCAGAGCTCGATGGCGTCGGCCAGGCCGGCGACCTCGATGGCATGCCGGAGGCCGGCCGCCGTGCGCTCGTCCTCGAAGGCCCCCGCGACGTGCAGGGTGGCGGACGGCAACACGGTCCGCACGCGCTCCATGACAGGCACCAGCAGGTCGACCCCCTTCACCGCCACCAGGCGGCCGCACCACGCGAGTCGCTCCAGCGGGCCCGGGTGCGGACCGGGCAAAAATCGCTGTAAATCCAGACCATTGGGAATGGTGTGCACCTTCGAGGGGGCGATCGCCAGGGTCGGCTGGATACGGCGCCGTATGTGGTCCGCGACGAAGACCAGGGCGTCGACCCGGTCCCACCGCACCTGCTGGGGGATGCCCGTGAAGAGCTCGTGGCTGTGCAAGCGCGCGATGATCGGCGGACCGGCGGGCTCCTGCGCGGCGGCCAGCAAGGCCTCATCGGCCCAGTCACACCACAGCAGGTCGACGGCTGGATCGGGGGCGTCGAGCAGCTCGACGTCGTAGCGGTCGGCGAGGAGCGCGAACAAGTCGCGCGCGAAGCGATCGCCCGCTCGCGCCAGCACGCCAATGGTCGGACGAAACGTCGGCATCGGTGCCCTCCGATGGTGCCTCTTCAAGAGAGCAGAGCAGCCGGATGGGGTCAAGACGGGGGGGCGGTCGAGACACCACGGGGGGTCAGACCTCGACAGACTCCACGTGGACCTGCTTGCCATCAAAGACCACCGCGAAGCCCTGGATGGGATCGGCACCGCGGGCGCGGAGCTCGGTGGCGTACTGGCGGTCGACGAGCTGGCGGGCGGCCTTCTCCAGCGCCTGGGGCACGGTGTCCTTGCCGCGCAGGGCCTTGAGCTCCATCACCGCGCCGGGCTGACCCGGGGTCCTGGGCAGCACCATCACGTCGTAGCGGCCGTAGCCGGACTCGCGGTTGGAGCGCACCTCGTGGTGGGGGCCCAGGTTCACCAGCAGGCCCGCGAGGAAGGCGTGGTAGACCCGCTCGGGCGCGCGGCCGTCAAAGTCGTAATAGGACATCACATCGCGCACCAGATCCCCGAGGAGCAGGCCGAAGGTCTCGGCGTCGCCACTGAAGATGGCCTCCTGCAGGTGCGGCACGCGGGTGACGTCACCGCCATCCAGGAAGTCCGCGAAGATGCCTGCATAGACCGTCCGCACCTCGAGGTTGGGGATGCGGAGGCTCAGGACCCGTCGGTCAGAAGGTCTCGCGTCGCACGCCAGTCGCCGTCAGGTAGCCCGAGTGAAAGAGCAGGGCCCAGACCATGCCGGGCTGAGCGCGCAGGTTGCGCAGCACGATGTTCTCGTCGAGCACCCGCTCAACGGTCTCGCCCGCTAGCAAGCGCTCGAGGTCGCCGGGGTGGTCGAGGCCGCCGCTGAGGAGCAGCTCCCGCAGCAGGTCGTTGGAGCTGGTCATCACCCAGTGGGCCCGCGCCTCGTGCACCGGATCGGCCAGAAAGCTGAGGATGGACCAGGGGCTGTAGATGACGTGGTCGGCGAAGCGGTAGCCATCATTGCCAGGCCCGCATCGTCTCACCGTGCTGTTCCGCGGAAGCCAGCCGTGCCAGCTCGGCGACCTCTTCCTCGGTGAAGCCGAAGTCGGTAGCGAAAGCTATTGCTCCTGCAGGCCGAACACCTGCAGGTTGTTGAGGCCCGAGAACAGATTCTCCTTGGCGATCCGCAGGATGCCCGTGATCACCCCCTTGAAGAGGTGCACGTTGTCCTTCAGGCCCGCCGAGAGGAAGACGCGGAAGAAGGTGACCACCTCGTCGTAGTAGCCGCTCACATAGCCCGCGTGGATGGGCGTGTCGTACTCATCGATGAGCAGCACCACCTGCTCGCCGTGGTGGGCGGCCAGCAGCCGGGTGAGCAGGGCCAGGGCATTCGCGAGCCCTGCCACATCGGCCTTCTCATCCAGCAGCGCTTCGAAACGAGCCCGATCCTGCTCGGTCGCGCCCTCCAAGACCTCACGGTGCTCCCCGCAGGCGAGGGCGACCTGCCGCGCCACCGAGGCCAGGCACTCGGACCACGACCGGTACTTCACATCCTTGAAGCTGAGGAAGACGACCGGGTAGCGCTGGAAGTGCGCCCGCGCCCCCGGGTCGTCCCAGACCCGCAACCCCTCGAACAGACTGCTGAAGTCGTGCGGCGACTTCTCCAGGAAGCAGCACAGCGTCGTCAGGTTGAGCGTCTTGCCGAACCACCGGGGCCGGGGCAGCAGGAAGACGGCCGAGGTGGTGGCCAGGACCCGCTGAACGACCGAGGTCTTGTCGACGTAGGTCATGCCGTCCTGGCGGATGCGGCGGAAGTCGGAGAACCCGATGGGCGGTCGGAAGGCCATGGGCCCATCCTCGCGGGTCGGGCGCAGGCGGTCAATCGGCGCCGTCCAGGGCCTGATCAGTCGGCGCCTCAGAGGGGCTCTTCGCCTACCACTCGTGGGCGGTGGGGCAGGACGAGTCCGGGCTCCACGGGCGCCAATGCGGTCCGAGGCTGCGCCGTGCGGCTTCACCCTCCCGCTTTGGATGTCCGAGGCTGCGCCGTGCGGCTTCACCCTGCCGCCCGGGAGGTCCGGGACGGCGCTGTGCAGCTTCACCCTGCCGCCCGGGAGGTCCGAGGCTGCGCCGCGCAGCCTCACCCTCCCGCCCGGGAGGTCCGAGGCAACGGTGTGCGGCTTCACCCCCCCGCCCGGGAGGTCCGAGGCGTGGGAGTGCAGCTGCGCCGTGGCTCGTCTGGGCTCCGAGGCGGCGCTGCGTAGCCCTGGCACGGCGCCCGCAAGGCAGGCCGCCACCCTGGGTGGAGGCAGAGAGATGGGAAGCGAGAAGGCAGGTCGGCTCGGGTGGCTGCTGGCCATGGTCCTCCTGGGCTTTGGCTGCGCGGTCGAGACGAGCGCCGAGCAGACGGCGCTGGATGACGAAGCGGCCTTCCAGGAGAAGGCCGCCGGGTGCAGCGGTGGCTGCTGCGGCACCTCCTACAACTGCCGGGTGCCCGACGCAGACAGGCGCCAGGGCTGCTCCGGCGCCCGGCTGCGCAACCCGGTCATCGGCGGCTGCGACTTCCCCCTGCGGGACGACGCCGATCGGGCCCTCATGGACGGCTTCGGGCGGCCCATCGGCGAGATCCGGGCGAGCGCCGTGAAGCTCAACCAGGGCATCCGCAAGCGCCTCGACGGGCGCTGGCTGGTCTATGTGTTCAACACCCGCATCCGCACGCCCGACGGCCAGACCACCTCCGCGTCGGGCTGGATGTGGCAGGCCGGCCTGGTGCACCGCGACGCCGTCCAGGGCTACACCCTCGCCCTCGGCGATCCGCACCAGGGCACCTACGTGGCGCGCTGGCGGACGACGACGGCCAACCGCGAGGCCTACGAGCGCCTGCACCTGGTGGCCCGCTCCGGGGAGCACTTCCCGGCCCATGACTACCTGGTGCGGCCCTACGGCCTGGTGCACCTGACCTACAGCGTCCCGGGCTTCAACCTGGGCGGCCACGCCACCGACTCCTTCCCGCCCGGCGCCATCTTCCGGCGGTCGAAGGGCGTGAACCAGATCGAGATTCCTCTTTACGGTCCGCAGGGTTACCGCTCCGAGCGCAGCCTGCACTTCGTCTATGGCTACGTGCACGACGGCGAGCAGCGGCGCTACGGCTGGCTGGCGAAGGAGGCCCTGGAGCTGGTGCCGGCCGACGCGCCCGCGGAGCCCGAGCCTGCTCCCGAGCCGGCCCCCGCCCCCGCCCCCGCCCCCGAGCCGGCCCCCGCCCCCACCTGCTCGGCCCGCTGCTGCGACCAGTCCGTCCAGAGCGGCCTCGACGCCGCCAGCCCCCAGGCCTGCGTCCAGGCGGCCAGCGCCGCCTGCGACGCCCACGACCACGTGCTGCGGGCCCGCTTCGACCGCGACGTCGTCTACGGCCTCGACCGCCGCTGCTGGGCCCTCTGCGCCAACCGGCAGGCCTACCACGTGGTCGAAGGTGTCGTGGAGGGCTGCACGGACCAGGCGCGGGCGTACTGCGCCCAGGGCGACCGGGGCGGCCTCGCCGACGCCGCCTGGAGCGAGTGCCGCCCGTAGGGATCTCCCGAGCCGGGGGTCTCCCGCGCCGGGGTCCACTGACCCCAGCGGGGCCCATCGACCCCCCTCCTTCGCCCCGAATCACCCCCAAATGAGGTCAGGCATCCCCAGCGACCCGCAGCACCAGCCGCCCCTGCCAGGGGGTGCCGGGGTGGCGCAGATCCTGGTGGCTGCGCACCCGCCACCGCCGCGCGACGCGATAGCCCGGGTACCGGTCGGGCCGCGGCCACCCGAACCACGCCAGCCCCTCGGGCGTCGCCACGACGGCGGCGTGCTCGGGGTGACACCCGCAGAACCCGTCCGCGTCGCCGGCGGTGATGAGGACCTTCGGTCGCAGCCGCGCGATGACATCGGCGAAGCCATCGCCCGTGGGTGCCCAGGACAGGAGCAGGGCGTCGGGCGCCGCATCGGCCACGCGGCGCACGTCGGCCACCGTGCGCTCGACGCCCGGTGGGCCGACGTAGGGCGCGGGATCGATGACGCGCACCGTGACCCCGGCCGCCGCCAGGCGCGCCCCCAGGTACCCGTTGCCGCCGCCCACATCCCAGAGCCGGCCCCCCGCCGCGCGCACGGCCGCCGCCAGGGTGGCGATCTGCCCGTCGGTGGGCCGCCAGTAGGCGATGGGCACGGGAGCGGCGAAGTCGGCGATGGCGTACTGATCCAGGGGCCGGTCGACGGGCTGCAGGGCCAGGCCGGCGGCGGGATCCCCGAACGCGGCGGCCTCGTCGCCGAGGCCCTGGCAGGCGCGGCCCTCGTAGAAGAGGCAGCCCCGACAGTCGTGCGGGGTGGCCAGCGGACCGAGGGTGGCGTGCTGTGGCGTGCCGGGCAGGCAGAACGGCAGCCAGCCCGAGACATGGGGGAAGCGGCGCAGGAAGGCCTGGTGGGCCGCCGCGCGATCAGCGGTGAGCGCGTCGGGGGTGTAGTGCACCTGGAGCAGCGCCCGGCGCAGGCCCGGACGCTGGACGACGGGGGCCAGGTGGGCCAGGGCGGCCGCCAGGTCAGGAGTGGCGCGGGCGAACATGCGCAGGGCCCGCAGCCGGCGCCGGGGGCCGGCCGTGGCCACGAGGCCCGGGGCGGGGGGCCTCAAGGGGCGATCAGCGGACGGGCCACCACTGCTTCTCGGCGCTGCGGGGCCGGACGAGGGCCTTCTCGGTGAGGCGATCGGCCACGACCCCGTGGGGTCGCCCGAGGCGTCGGCCTCGTCGAAGATGCGGCGGACGGTGCGGCCGATGCGCTCGGCGACGTCGGCGCTGCCCGCCGGCAGGCCTCCCAGGTAGCGCGTCGCGAGGATCATCGCGCCCGCGTTCACCGCATAGTCCGGGCGTAGAGGATGCCGCGCGCGCGCATGGCCGCGTCGGCGGTGGCGTCGCCGAGCTGGTTGTTGGCCGCGCCCGCCACCACCTGGGCCTTGAGCCGCCCCACCGTCGCCTCGGTCAGCACGCCGCTGACCGCGCACGGGCAGAAGACGGTGACCTCCTCGTCGTAGATGGCCTCCGGCGGGACGATGCGCACGTCCAGCTCGGCCTGGCGGGCCTGGATCACCGCCGGGTCGAGATCGCAGGCCACCACGCGGGCCCCGGCGGCGACGAGGCGGGCGGCGACGCGCCCCCATGGCCCCCAGGCCCTGGACCGCAACCCGCAACCCCTTGAAATCCGTCGACAATCCCGCAGACGCCAGGCCGCACTTCATGCCCGCCAGCACGCCGGCCGCCGTCGCCCCGGCCAGATCCAGGGTGTCGTCGTCGGGCACCGCCACGTAGCGCGTCGTCTCGCGGACGAGGGCCAGGTCGTCGGGGCCGATGCCCAGGTCGCCCGAGGTGTAGAAGCGGCCGCCCAGGCTCTCCACGTAGCGGCCGAGGACGCGCATCATGGCGGCGCGATCGGCCCCGGGGCGCTGGACGAAGACGCCCTTGGCGCCGCCGGCGTTGAGGCCGGCCAGGGCGCACTTGCGGGTCATGGTCTGGGCCAGGGCGATGCCGTCGGCCAGGGCCGCGGCCGAGTCGGCGTAGGGTGCCAGCCGGCAGCCGCCGATGCCCGGGCCGCGCCCGGTGTCGTGAATGACGATGAAGCCGAGCAGGCCGCTGTGGGGATCATTGATCGCCACGATCTGCTCCAGCTCGGCGTGCTGCATCGCCGCCAGGAGATCGACGCTCACCTCGCCTCCAGGGAAGTCCAGGGCCCGGCCGCGTGGCTGCGCGTCCGCTTGGCACCGGCGCGATGATACGCCACCATGGGCGCCATGCCCAATGCTCTCGTACTCAACTGCTCCCCCCACGAAGTCCGCGTCGCGCTCCTCGAAGACGGCCAGGTGGCCGAGATCTACGTGGAGCGCCGCCGGGACGCGAGCCTCGTCGGCAACATCTACAAGGGCCGCGTGATCCGGGTGCTGCCGGGCATGCAGGCCGCCTTCGTGGACATCGGCCTGGACCGGGCCGCCTTCCTGTATGTGGGCGACGTCGCCGAGCCGAAGCGCAGCAGCACCAGCACCCTCTCGGAGGCCCGGCAGGATCTCGCCAGCCGCCCCATCCAGAGCCTGCTGCACGAGGGCCAGGAGCTCATGGTGCAGGTGGCCAAGGAGCCCATCAGCACCAAGGGGGCCCGGGTCACGACCCACGTCAGCATCGCCGGGCGGCACCTGGTGTTCATGCCCACGATGGAGCACATCGGCGTCAGCCGGCGCATCACCGACGAGGAGGAGCGCCGGCGGCTGCGCGACATCCTGGAGACGCTGGTGCCCAACGGGGGCGGGTTCGTGGCCCGGACGGCGGCCGAGGGTCGCACCCCCGAGGAGCTCCAGGCCGATCTGGAGTTCCTGCGGCAGGTCTGGAACGACGTCCTCAACCGCAAGGAGGCCCTGGCGGCCCCCGCCACGCTCTACGAGGATCTGGATCTGGCCCTGCGGTCGGTGCGCGACCTCGTCACGCCGGAGCTCGAGAAGATCATCGTCGACGACGCCGAGGAGCATGAGCGCCTGAAGCGGTTCATGCGGCGGTTCATGCCGCGCTACCTCGACCGGGTGCACCACCACGCCACCCACGACGCCATCTTCGATGCCTACGGCGTCGAGATCGAGCTGAACCGGGCCCTCGGCCGCAAGGTCTGGCTGCGATCGGGCGGCTACCTGATCATCGATCAGACCGAGGCGCTGACGGCCGTGGACGTGAACACCGGGCGGTTCGTGGGCCGGCGCAACCTCGAAGACACCATCCTGCGGACCAACATCGAGGCGGTGAACGAGATCGTCAGCCAGCTCCGGCTGCGCAATATCGGCGGCATCATCATCATCGACTTCATCGACATGGAGCAGGAGCAGAACCGCAACCGGGTCTACACCGCCCTGGCCGAGGCGCTCCAGCGCGATCGCGCCAAGACGAACATCTTGAAGATCAGCGATCTCGGGCTGGTGGAGATGACCCGCAAGCGCGTGCGCGAGTCGCTCATGCGCAGCCTGTCGGAGCCCTGCTACTACTGCGAGGGCTCGGGGTTCGTGAAGAGCGAGGTCACCCTCGCCCACGAGATCTACCGGGAGCTGGCGCGGGAGGCGGGCACCATGAGCCTGCCGGGGGTGCGCGTCTCGGTGCACCCCCGGGTGGCCAGCACGCTGCTGGAGGGCGAGCGCTCCATGCTGGAGGAGCTGTCGGCCCGCATCGACAAGCAGATCACCGTCGAGGCGCGGCCCGACTTCCACCTGGAGCGCTTCGAGTTCACGCCCTTCGCGGCGTAACCCATCGAAACAAAAGCAAGATCAGCCCTTCTTCGAGGGGTCCTGCGTCTTGCTGAAGTACCAGTCCGTCACCTCGAACTCCGACTCCATGCGGGCGGCCGCCGCGGCCATGGTGGGCGGGGGGGGCACGATGCACATGTCGCCGGGCTGCCAGCCCTCGGGGGTGGCCAGGCTGTGCTCGGCGTTGAGCTGGAGCGCCTGGACCAGGCGCTTGATCTCGCCGATGACGCGGCCGGTGGTGAGCGGGTAGTAGATCATCGCCCGGACGTTCTGGGCGGGATCGATGACGAAGACGCAGCGCACCGCGGCGGTGGCCGAGGCGCCGGGGTGGACCATCCCGTACTTGTGGGCCACGTCCATGGACAGGTCGGCGATGACCGGGAAGGTCACCTTCACGCCAAAGTGCTGCTCGATGCTGCGCATCCAGGCGATGTGGCTGTAGACGCTGTCGATGGAGAGGCCGATGAGCTGGGTGTTCATCGCCTCGAACTCCGCCGTGGAGCGGGCGAAGGCCACGAACTCGGTGGTGCAGACGGGGGTGAAGTCGGCCGGGTGGCTGAAGAGGACGACCCACTTGCCCGCGTAGTCCTTGAGCTTGATCTCACCGGCCGTGGAGGGCGCGGTGAACTGGGGGGCGGGCTCGTTGAGGCGGGGCATCGAGAACTGGGCATCCGACATGGGGACTCTCCTCCAGGCTGAAAGGGCCACGCGGGGGGACCGCGCGGCGACAACAGACCGCGCGCCCGGCGGGCTGTCAACGGGTAGCCGGCCCCTCCCACGCGGGGGGCTCGCCGGCGCGCGGGTTGGATACTTGAGCCGGGCCTTTGGTGTCGGGCATCGTGTGCCCATGACGCGCACCCTCTCCTCGACCGCCCGCCTGCTCTTCACCCTCGCCCTGTTCGCCCTGGCCGGCTGCGCCACGGCGAAGGAGGATCCGGAGTGCGAGCAGAACCAGCACTGCCCGGCCGGCCAGATCTGCGTCGCGGGGGCCTGTACCGCTGGCGGCTGCGGCGATGGCGGGTCCTGCCCGGCCGGCCAGGCCTGCCGGGGCGGGCGCTGCGAGGCCGGCGGCTGCCGCAGCGACGACGACTGCCCCGGGGGCTACTGCGTCGAGGGCGAGTGCTTCGCGCTGGAGTGCCAGGAGGGCGATGAGCGCCCCTGCCAGACGGCCTGCGGCGCCGGGGTGGAGACGTGCCGATCCGGGGTCTTCCGCCCGTGCAGCGCCGGCAACCCCGTGACCGAGATCTGCGGCGACGGCCGCGACAACGACTGCGACGGCCAGCCCGACGAGCAGTGCGGCGGCTGCTCCGATGGCGACGAGCGCCCCTGCCAGAACGAGTGCGGCGAGGGCACCGAGTACTGCCTCGGCGGCCAGTGGCAGGCCTGCACGGCGGCCCGGGTGCGCGAGGAGCGGTGCGGCAACGGCGTGGACGAGGACTGCGACGGCACCATCGACGAGGGCTGCGACGGCTGCACCGACGGCGCCACCCGTGACTGCCGCAGCGAGTGCGGCCCGGGCACCGAGCGCTGCAGCGGGGCCACCTGGCGCGACTGCGACGCCCGCGAGCCGGCCGAGGAGGTCTGCGACGGGCAGGACAACGACTGCGATGGCACCACCGACGAGGAGGTCATCCGCGACTGCTCCACGCGCTGCGGCCGGGGCAACCAGCGCTGCGAGGGCGGTACCTGGGCGGCCTGCACCGCCCCCGAGGCCTGCGCCTGCGGGGATGGCGACGTCGACACCCAGGTCTGCGGCCAGTGTGGCATCCGGCAGCGCACCTGCGACGGCGCGTGGAGCGCCTGGTCGGCCTGCGACGAGGGCATGCGGCAGTGCGAGCCCGGCACCGCCGACACCTCCCCCTGCGGCAACTGCGGCACCGATCGGCGCCTCTGCACGGCCGCCTGCCAGTGGGGGGTGTGGCAGGGCTGCAAGGGCGAGGGCGTCTGCGCCCCCGAAGATCGGCAGGACGAGTCGTGCGGCGACGGCTGCGGCAGCCACCAGCGCAGCTGCACGGCCCAGTGCCAGTGGTCGGAGTGGAGCCAGTGCAGCGGCGGCGGCCCCGAGACGTGTGGCGAGGGCGAGCGCCAGACGGAGCCCTGCGGCAACTGCGGCACCCGGGAGCGCATCTGCGGCGCCGACTGCCGGTGGGGCCCCTGGCTCGGCTGCACCGATGAGGGCGAGTGCCAGGCCAACACCGACGAGGCCCGGCCCTGCGGGGGCGCCTGCGCCGCCCAGGTCCGAAGCTGCGACGACCAGTGCCGCTGGGGGGCCTGGAGCGAGTGCCGCGGCGGCGGCCAGTGCACCCCGGGCCAGGAAGAGAGCCAGATCTGCGGCAACTGCGGGCGCTCCACCCGCCGGTGCCAGGACACCTGCATCTGGGGTGAGCCGGGCGCCTGCGAGGGCGAGGGCCCCTGCGAGGCGGGCCAGCGCGAGGAGCGGGCCTGCGGCGACTCCGACGTCGGCATCTGCGAGCTGGGTACCCAGCTGCGCACCTGCAACAACCAGTGCCAGTGGACGGCGTTCGACGCCTGCCGCGGCGCCGTCGGCCCCGAGCGCGAGATCTGCGGCGACCTGATCGACCAGGACTGCAACGGCGTGGCCGAGCGGCGCCCCGATCAGTTCGAGACCAACGACACCTGCGACACCTGCTACATGCTCAACAACGGGGAGCCCGACCCCAACGTCTTCTTGAACGCCACCCTCGACAGCATCAACGATCGCAACGACTTCTACTGCTTCCAGGCCGACGACGGCTTCAACGCCCCCGGCTTCGGCGAGTCCATCGACATCACCCTCAGCCGCATCCCCAACGGCAACGACTACGACCTCTACCTGTACCAGGGCCTCGCCAACTGCCGCGCCGACCGCCGCCTGGCCTTCTCGGTGGCCGCCGGCAGCGCCGACGACGAGATCCACTGGGGCGAGAGCGTGGGCGGCGAGGACAGCGGCCTCTACGTCGTGCGCGTCTACCGCGCCATCGGCTACTCCTGCTCGGGCGAGTACCGGCTCGACGTCAGCGGCCTGCGGTAGAAGCCCCGGATTCTACTAGCGTTTTCCGCGGTTGGCGCAGCGCGCGTCGGCCTGCTGGAGCTGGGCGATCAGCGCGGCGCTCAGGGGCAGCGGATCGCAGCCGTGGTCCTGCTCGCACACCAGATCCCACTGAGGCTCGGCCTTGGAGTGGCACCCCAGGCAGTTGCCACCGAACGCGTTGACGGTCTCCTCGGCCCCCCGGGTGCGGATGCTCACCGTGCCGTCGGCCGCGATGTCGAGGAAGAAGAACTCCCAGTCCCCGGTGGCCGGGTTCCACCCCGCCCGGCGCTTCACCATGGCCTCCTGGGGCACGAGCTGGATGACCGTCCCCGCCGGGTACGTCCCCCCGGTCGGGCTGTTCGCCACCGCCAGCGCCGCGTCCAGGTAGCCGAGCTTGTTGGTCAGCCGGAAGCGCCGCACCTCCGACCAGTCCAGCATGCAGTCGAAGTCGGCCGCCGCCATCTCCAGGTCCTCGCCGGGGCCCGGCCGGGCGGCGTCTGCCAGGGCTGAGTCTGCCGGGGCCGCATCCGCCGGGGCCGCATCCGCCGGGGCCGCGTCCGCCAGGGCCGCGTCCGCCAGGGCCGCGTCCGTCGGCGCCGCGTCGTCCCCTCCCCCGCCGCACCACCCCCACCCTGCTCAGCGCCCCCGTCATCACAGGCCCACAGGCCCACCACCAGCCACAGCCACCGCACGCCGTCACCTCCGGTCATCGCACGCAGCCTACGACCACCGCGTCACCGACTGCTATGCTTCGCCACCAGCCCGGGAGGCCCGCCATGTTCATCGGCCACTACGCCGCGGCCCTCGCCGTGCGCCGCCAGACCCCCGACCTGCGCCTCGGCCACCTCTTCCTGGCCGTCCAGCTCGTCGACTTCGCCTTCTTCCTCTTCGTGCTCTTCGGCGTCGAGCGCCTGCGCATCGTCCCCGGCTTCACCGAGGTCTTTCCCTTTGATCTCCATGACATGCCCTACTCGCACAGCCTGGTCGCCACCGCCGTCTGGGGCCTGATCGCGGCCCTCGCCTGGCAGCGTCTGGGCCGGCGGCCGGGTCGCGAGGCGGCCTGGGTGGGCGTCGCCGTCGCCTCCCACTTCCTGCTCGATGTGCCCATGCACACCCCCGATCTGCCGGTGCTCTTCAGCGACGGCCCCAAGCTGGGCCTGGGCCTCTGGCAGTCGTGGATCGCCTCGACCCTGGTCGAGACGGGCCTCTTCGTCGCGGGCGCGGCCCTCTACCTCACGCGTCCCGGCCGCGCAGGCCCGGTGCCCCGGCTCACCTGGGCCCTCTTCGGCGTCATGCTCGCCCTCTGCGTCGCGACGCCCTTCCTGCCCCTGCCCACCTCCACCGAGGCCCTCGCCCTGCAGAGCCTGGCCGCCTACCTCTTCCTCACCGTCTTCGCCTACCGCGTGGAGCCGCGCCGATGATCCGTCCCCGCGCGCCGGGTGGGCCGCTGATCCACACCGAGGCCCGCTTCGCCATCCGCACCCACGCCCTGCCCGTCCGCGGGGGCAGCCACCAGACGCGGGCCTACATCGAGCACCCGGGGGCCGTCGTCATCCTGCCCCTCACCCCGACGGGCGTGCTCTTCATCGAGAACCGCCGCTGGGCCATCGGCCAGACGCTGCTCGAGCTGCCCGCCGGCGGCCTGGAGGCGGGCGAGGATCCGGCCGCGGCGGCCGCCCGCGAGCTGGAGGAAGAGACCGGCCACCGCGCCGCCCGCATCGAGCCCTTGCAGGCGTTCTTCCTCGTCCCCGCCTACAGCACCGAGGTCATGCACGCCTTCGTCGCCCATGACCTCACCCCCACGGCCCAGCGCCTCGAAGCCGACGAGGAGCTCTCGCCCGTCCACCTCACCTGGGCCGAGGTCGACGCCCGGTTGCGCGCGGGCGCCATCGCCGACATGAAGACCCTGGCGGTCCTGGGCCTCTGGCGGGCGCTCCGGCCCTGATCAGGTCTCGGGCACCGTGTCGTGGAAGCGCTCGTAATCAATCATCATTCTCCCATCGGGGAGCTGGCTGATCACGTCCACGAAGCGGTGGCCGACCCGCAGCTTGTCGGGGGTGTACTGGTGGCGCGCGAAGACGGTCTGGCCATAGGTGCCGTCGTGCCCGGTGAGGATGGCGATGATGGCGATGAAGGTCGGCGTGCCGCCGGCCTGGCCGAAGAGGCAGCTCTCGGCGTCCACCACATGCATCACCGACCACGTCATGCGGAAGAACGGCTGCCGGGAGCGCTCCAGCTTCAGGTCGTACAGCCGGCGCATGTGATCGCCCTCGGGGGTCATCTCATCGCAGAGCACCGAGACCAGCAGGTTGGCGTCGACGATCTCGTTGCCCCGGGCGTTGCCCACCCGGAACATCAGCGTCGGCTTGCCGAACCGCGTGGTCAGGACGATGGAGTCGCTGAACATCACGCTCGCGCGGGCCCGTGAGGCCTTCGCGAACATCAGCCCCGTGGCCAGGGCAACCATGATGAGGCAGAGACCCGCCTGCAGGGTCACGATCAGGTTGCCGTAGGGGGTCGCGGGGCTCAGGTAGCCATAGCCGATGGTCGACATCGTCTGGACGCTGAAGAAGAAGGCGTCGGCGAAGGAGTCGGTCTTCGCGTTGGCGATGCAGCCCGGCTCCAGCATGTACAGCGACGCGAAGACGACGTTGGCCACCAGGTACAAGAACCCCAGGGACGCGACGACCCGGAACCACGACCCCTCCATCAAGTAGAAGTACAGGTCGCGGCGCAGCTCGCTCGGCGTCCCCCGCCGGATGACCTCGCCCACCCGGCTCACGTCCGGGGCCGGCACGGCGCGCCCATCGGCCGCCGCCGCCCGCGCCTGATCGGCGATCAGGTGGCCCTGGCCGTGGTGCCCGTCATCGGCGAGGGGGGCCATCATCAGGTCGAAGATGACCTGGGCGAAGCACATGGCGGTGACGATGCCCAGGAAGAGCCAGCCCGGCATCGTCCCGCCCACCGGCGCCATGAGCAGGATGACCAGGGCCGAGGTCATGCGCATGTTCACGCGGGCCCGATCCCCCAGCTCGGCCTGCTTGCGCTCCGTCACCGAGTCGATGAGCGCCACCCCCAGCATGGCGATGCCCAGGGCCCCGCACAGCAGCCACCGCACCTTCGCCGGTGCCGCCTGGCCCAGGTCGAAGACGGCCGCCTTCTTCATCGCGACCCCGGCGGCGGTGATGCCGAGCTGGGTGGGGATGTGGGCGAAGAGCCAGAGCACGGACGAGAACCGGCTCTCCTTCAGCCGCGAGCCGGCCACGTCATCGAAGTAGATCCACCACAGCGAGCAGGTGATCAGCAGCGTCAGGGCCGCCTGGGCGAGCACATGCAGGTCGGCGTCGCTGGGCGGGATGTTGCTGATCACCTTCACGAAAGACTCGCCCAGCACGATGAGCGTCAGCAGGCCGAACCGCTCGGAGAGGTGTTCAAAATCAATGGGATAGCGCTCCTCCAGCGCCCGCGAGCGCCGCCCGAAGGGCGAGGAGAGGATGCCGCCAATGGCGATGGCCCACAGGAGGTAGGCCACCGACAGGGAGCAGAAGACCGACACCAGCCAGAGCAGCGCGCCGAAGGCGAAGACCCCGCCCCAGTACACGCTGTAGTCGCGCGCCTCGTGGTGCTTCCAGGCGCGGAAGTACAGCCCCGCCACGACGGCCTGGGCCAGCGCGAAGCACAGGGCGAAGCGCTGGGGCTGCCCGTCGAGGACGTCCGGCGCGAAGATCGCCATGCCCCCCACGGCGAACATCTGGCAGAAGACCAGCGCCCGGTGGGTGAAGTCGTCGATGGTGAAGCGGTTGGCGTAGTAGCTGAACCCCACCCAGGCCAGCCAGACGGGCACGAAGACCGCCGAGAAGGCGACGAAGCCCTCCAGGCTCCAGTGCTGCGCCAGACCATCGCCCAGGCGGATGAACGCCGCGACGAAGACCAGATCGTAGAAGAGCTCGAGCCAGCCCGCCTTCTTCTCGCCCGAGTGGGCGGTGTGGAGCGAGGGCGGGTGATACCAGCGACTGCGCATGCCGTTCCTGCGGGGTGACGTAGCCCGGAACAGCATGGCGAAGCCCGGCGGCGCTGTCGACGGCCCGGCCACCCGGTGAGGCTGCTCAGCTCAGAAGGACGAGTTCGGCTCCTGCAGGAAGGCCAGCTCCTCGGCCGTGCTCTCGCGCCCCAGGATGATGTTGCGGTGGGGGAAGCGCCCGAAGCGCGCCACGATGTCGCGGTGCAGGCCGGCGAAGAAGACGTGCTTGTCCAGGTGCGAGCGGATCACCGCCGGGGCGGAGGACCGCAGCGCCTTCATCAGCGCCACGCACTGCTCCTGCTCCGGCAGCGTCTCGGCGTGCATCAAGGGCATGTACAGGAACGTCCGCTCGGCCAGGGCCAGGGCGCGATCATCGCCCCGCTCGATGCCCTCCAGGGCGATGGCCAGCACGCGCGCGTCAGCGGCGTACATCTCGGGCGTGTGGCGGAACATGTTCCGGCTGAGCTGGTCGAGCACGATGACGGTCGCCAGCCGGCCCCGGGGGTCAGCCAGCCAGTCGCCGTGCTCGCCGCGAGCCAGCTCGGTGTACAAGCCCTTGAATCGCTTCAAGATTTCGGCATCGAAGGCTGGGTGCTTGCCGAACCAGCGGGCCTCCTTGGCCGGGTGCGCCTCGCCGTGGGCGTCCAGGGGGCCGAACCAGAAGTCGAGGACCGGCTGCCACGGCGCCTCGCCGGGCAGCGCGAGGGCCTCGCCGTACCGGCCCCCGAAGGCGAAGTCGGCCTGGGGCGCGCGCAGCCGGGCCCCCTGCTCGCGCGCCACGACGTCGGCGGGCAGCCCGGCCAGGTCGGCGCGCTGGTGGCCCAGGGCGATGGCGGCCACCGGCTCATGGCCGTCAGGCAGGCCGAACGCCTGCGCCGCCGCCGCCACGTCGAAGCCGGCCATCATGTGGACGGCCAGACCCCGCGCCTGGGCCTCGAGGGCGAGCTGGGCCGTCGCCAGGCCCACATCGTGCCAGGCATGGCGGTTGGGCTTGTCGTTGTGGCGAAACCGGGTGCGCGCCACCGACAGCAGCAGCACCGGCGCGTCGGCGGCCCACGCCTGGTTGGACGGCGTGAGGCAGCCCAGCAGCGCGTCGAACGTCGCGGCGTCCTCGCGCCGCGCGACCACGAAGGCCCAGGGCTGATCGTTGAAGCACGACGGCGCCCACCGCGCCGCCTCCAGCACCCCACGCAGATCGGCGTCCGCGATGGCCGCCTCGGAGAAGACCCGGGGGCTGTGGCGCCCGCGCAGGAGCGGGTGCAGGGCGTGATCGGTCGGGGCCTCGCGGCTCATGGGCACCTCTCAGGGCAGATCGAAGAGCAAGAACTCGGCGTCCTCGACGCCGTGGAGGATGAGGTCGCCGACCTCGGCGATGGCCGCGCCATCCCCCGCCTCGAGGGGGCGGTCACCCACCGTCACCGCCCCCGAGACCACCTGGATCCAGCCGAACCGACCCGGCGCGAAGCGATGATCGGCGCGCTGCCCCGGACCGAGCAGGCCGGCGTACAGCCGGACGTCCTGGTTGAGCGACACCGACTGGTCGGCCCCGTCGGGGGACGCCACCAGCCGCAGCTTCCCCTGGCGCTCCGCCGCGGGGAAGGCGCGCTGCGCGTAGCCCGGCGCCACGCCCGGCTTCTCCGGCAGAATCCAGATCTGAAGGAAGTGCACGGGCGCTGTCCGCGAGGCGTTGAACTCGCTGTGTCGCACCCCGGTCCCCGCCGACATGCGCTGCACCTCCCCCGGCCGGATGACCGAGGTGTTGCCCATGCTGTCGCGGTGCTCCAGCGCCCCGGCGATCACATAGGTGAGGATCTCCATGTCGCGGTGCGGGTGGGTCGGGAAGCCCGCCCCCGGCGCGACGCGATCCTCGTTGATCACCCGGAGCACCCGGAAGCCCATGCGGCGCGGGTCGTAGTACTGCGCGAACGAGAAGGTGTGGCGCGTCTCCAGCCAGCCGTGGGACGCACCGCCGCGCGAGTCGGACCGGACAAGCTCGATCATGGCTGCACCTCGCAGGTCAGGCGCCCGAGGATAGGGCGCCCCGCCGGGCTGAACAATCGGCCGCCGCCCTAACTCATTGTTCAAATGCTGGCGCGAATCACGCCGAGCGGAGGCGCTCGATCACGCTCTGGACCCGCTCGACCTCGGGCTGGATGCCCAGCAGCGACCACTGGGCCTCGGCCACGGCGTAGGCCGCCGCCGCCCGCGTCGCGAAGCCTGCCGCCAGGGCCGCGTCCGCCGCCTGCTCGGTCATGGCGATGGCGTCCCGGGTGGTGCTCTCGCGCTCCTGCAAGCGCTCGCGGACGGCCACCAGCCAGCTCCGCCAGCTGCGCCAGTCGCGCTCCAGGGCCGAGAGCTGCAGCAGGCCCAGCTCCGCGACCAGCGCCGACGCCTCGTGGTCTCGCTTGCGGCTCGCCAGCAGCTCGTCCTCGAAGAGCTCCCGCGCGGCGCCCAGATCCCCCGAGGCCATCCGCACCCGCGCCAGGTTCAGCCGCGCCCACGGCGGCTTGGCGCCGTCGATGATCTCGAGGCGCCCCACCGCGTCCTCGAGCAGACGCGACGCCTCCGCCAGATCACCGCGCGCGAGGGCCAGGCAACCCTGCTCCTGGACCACCCGCGCCAGGCCCCAGCGGATGTCGCCGGCCGCGAACCGGCGGTGGGCCTCCTCGAGCTCGGCGGCGGCCTCGTCAAACCGGCCATGGCGGCGCAGAAGCAGGGCGCGGCTCGTGTGGGCCAGCCCCGCAGCGCTGTCGAGGGGGCGGTCGCCGACGAGCTCGAGCACCTCCTCGAACATGCCCCAGACCTCTTCGAAGCTGCCCCGATCGAGCCGGAACTGCGCCTGGTTGCGCAGCGTGGTGATCAGCCCGAACTTGTCGCCTCGCTTCCGCGCGCGATCCGTCGCGGTGGCCAGGCGGGCCTCGGCCACGTCGATGTCGCCGGCCCGGATGGCCATCCACGCCAGATCGACCAGCGCCTTCCCCACCACCTTGGTCCAGCCGTACTCCTCGCCCTCACGCAGCGCGGCCCGGGCCAGCAGGTCCATCTTCTTGTAGTCCTGGCCGGCCCGCGCGATGCGGCACGACAGCAGGCGCGCGTCCCCGCGCACCGGGTGGCCGGGGGGCAGGGCCAGCTCCTGGACCAGGTTCGTCCAGCGCGTGAGCAGCGCCTCGGCCTCCTTGCGCTTCTCGTCGTCCAGCAGATCGTGGCCCGCGCGGATCATCATCATGGCGGCGCGCTGCTTCGCCCCGCCCTTGAGCAGGTGCTCGGCGCGGTTGAGCTGGTAGGGCCGCTTGCGCTCCCCGGCGAGAGCCTCGGCGCAGCACAGGTGCGCCGACTTCGCGAAGTCGTCCTCTTCGGCCTGCCGCTCGAGGCTCTCCACCAGCATGCCATGGGGGAACGACCAGCCCGGCGCCGCCGGCGTCCCCTCCAGCCGCAGCAGACCGCGATCCGCCAGGGTGTGCAGCACCTCGGCGTCCACCTCCAGCCCACCGGCGCGCACCGCGCGCTCCCAGAGGCGCTGCTCGAAGTTCGCCCCCAGCAGCGCGCCCAGCATCACCGCCTTGCGGTGCGCGGGCTCCGGCAGCGCCGCCTCGATGCGCTGGCGCCAGAGCGCGTGCACGCCATCGGGCAGCCCCACCTTGACGCCGTCTTGCAGGTCGAAGCCGAGCGCGCCCGGCACCAGCACCCCGCGCTGCACCCAGTCGCCCACGAGCTGCACCGCGAAGAGCGGGTTGCCCTCGCAGCGCGCCTCCACCTGGGCCGCCGCGTCGCTCTCCAGCCCCAGCAACGCGTGGATGAGCTCGGGCATGTCGGCCGGCGACATGGGCCCCACCGACACCCGCTCCACCGCCGGGTGCCGCTCCAGGCCCTCCATCATGGCCGGGGTGTCCCCCGCCTCGTTGGTCCGCGCGGTGAGAATGACCAGCACCCGCACGTCATCCGCCGCGTCGAGGAGCTGCTGGCAGAACTCGACCGCCTCCTCGCCCCACTGCGCGTCCTCGACCACCAGCACGAGGGGCCGCTTGCGACCCAGCATGCGCAAGTGCTCGATCATCAACGAGAATCTACGCTCGCGCGGCATCTGGCTGCCGAACTCGCTCCGCCCGCTGGTGATCAGCTCGGCCAGCAGGTGGGCCCGCTCCGTGTGCCGCGGCGCGTCCCCGGGGACGAGATCCTCCAGAATGCGCTGCATGCGATCCACGACCGCAGCGCGGGGCAGCTCCTCGCAGTGGTGCAGCCGGGCCATCATGGCGGCCAGGCCGTCCTGAGGCGTGCCGACGGCCCCGTGGGTCGCCCGCAGGATGGTCGCGGCGCCGACCTCATGGGCGCGCTCCGACAGCCAGCGCGCCAGGTGGCTCTTGCCCAGCCCGGCTGCCCCGCGCAGCACCACCGCCCGCGGCAGCCCGTCGCGGTGCACCCGGCGCAGGGCCCGCCAGAGGCGGTCCCGCTCGGCGAAGCGATCGATCAGCGGCACCGCGCGCAACCCGAAGAGTCCCAGACCCGCACCCACCAGCGGCTGCCAGCGCACGTTCTCGGGGCGCCGCCACGACTGCGGCATCGGCGGCACCTCCACCGAGCTGCCGGCGTCCGAGTCACAGACCGACGACAGATCCTCCACCGTCCACGTGAACGCCCGCGCCGGCGCGAAGGCCGCCACATCCTCCGGGGCCTGGCCCTCGCGCGGCAGCACCGGGAGCTGCCAGCGGGTCGGCGCCGCCTCCTCCGCCGTCAGGGGCGTGTGCCCCTCGACCAGCCCCATCAGAGCGAAGGCCGCGTCCGCCGCCCGCAGGTAGCGCCGGCCGGGATCCTTCTCCAGCAGCCGCAGCAGCCACGCCTCGAAGCCCGCGGGGATGTCGCGGCTCTGCAGCTGCTCGGGATCCATCACGGGCGGCGGTCGGCGCACCTGGCTCCGCAAGACCTCGCGTGGATCCCGCGCCGCGAACGGAGGCACCCCCGTCACGAGGCTCCAGGCCAGGCACCCGAAGGCATACAGATCCGTCCAGGGCCCATAGTCGCGCCACCGGCACTCGATCTGCTCCGGCGCCATGTAGTTGGGCGTCCCCGCCAGGTGCTCGCGCCAGGGATCATCGGCGTGCCGATCCAGGGCGTGGGCCAGGCCGAAGTCGGTCAGCTTCACCGCGACCTCCTGCTTCCCCAATGGAATCAGGACGTTGTGCGGCTTCAGATCCCGGTGGATCAGCTCACGGGCGTGGGCGTGTCCCAGAGCATCCAGCAGCCCCAGGAGGATGACATACAGCTCCTTCCACTGCAGGTTGCCGCGGCGGGCCGCCAGGATCCGCCCTCGACCAGCTCCATCACCAGGAAGGGCCGCCCGGCCGGGTAGCGGCCCTGGCTCGCGCGCTCGGTCTCCTTCGGGATGTGGCCGAAGTCGTAGACCGTCACGATGTTGGGTGATCGAGCCCGCCGTCGCCCGCACCTCCTGGCGGAACGACAGCGCGTAGCCCGCTCGCTCGGCGACGGCGCCGGTCAGATCTTGATGGCCACGGGCGTGTCGTGCATCCGGTGCACGCCGGCCCAGACCTCCCCATGGCCCCGCGGCCGATGGGGTGACGCAGCTCGAAGGCGCCCAGCGGCACCGGCTCACGATCGACGGGCGGCAACATCACGCTCCTCTCCCAGCGGTCGACACAGTAGCCCAGGGCCGCAGCGAACCCAAGGATCGTCATCCGCCCGGCCACCACCGCCCGCCGCCGGGGTCCGCGCCGGGGGCCGGGCCGCCGAGCCTCCGCGGCGCCATCACCCTGAAATCACTCACTTTCTTTTGGACATCGCCCCTGCCGCATCGGGGCGGTGGTACAACCCTCGCAACCGCCCGGCCCTCCCTGGGAGTGCGCCGGTGGCCTTCCCTCAGGTTGCTCCATCACGCCCAGGGCGCTCGACACAGAGCGCAGCGGGGGATCCATGAAGATCAGCGGACTCATGATGCTGGCGCTGCTGCTTGGCGGCTGCACCAGCGGCGGCTCTCGATGACGAGATCGACGGCGGTATCGACGCCCTCCCGGGCGACCGGGGCGCCTACCTGACGGTCACCCTGCGCCGGTCAGAGGACACCTTCAGCCTGGAAGACAGCGACTGGAGCGAGCGCGACGTCGCCCCTGCGCTGTCCACCGATGGCGACACCCTCGTCATCGCCCGGCGTGGGGGCACCATCGTCGACGTCGGCTTCATCAGCTTCCCCGAGAGCGTACGCCTCGAGAACCCCGACGAGGCCGAGCCCAGCGAAGAGCTCGTCGACCTCGCCGGCGACAGCGTCGCGACCATCGACTTCTTCGCCCCCGAGCCCATCGACGAGATCACGCTGGTGGGAGCCGACGGCGCCGAGCTGGCCACGCTCCCGGTGCCGACCAACCCGAGCGCCCTCACCCTCCGACTACTGGACACCGCTGCCCGAGGCCCCCTGGCTGAGGGTGATCCGCTTCCAGGGCGGCCTGAGCGTCCTTCCGCGGGAGATCCGCAGCCGCATCGCGACCGTCGTGGATCCCCCCAGCGAGCTCAACGCCACCCAGCTCGACCGCCTCCAGAAGGCCCTGCACCTCGTCACGCCCGAGACGCTGGAGTCGGTGCGCTACGTGGTGATCGGTACCTTCAGCGAGCGCGCCTCTGGTCTCCACGGCTTCGCGGTCGGCAACGCCCTGGCGCTCCAGCGCTACCTGGTCGAAGAGAGCGGAGAGCGCGAGGGGCGCCTCGAGTTCACGGTCATCCACGAGCTCGCGCACACCTACGACGCCTACCTGGGCCGGTCCACCGCCCCCCGGGCCATCGACGCCTTCCTCGCCGGCCTCGACCCCGAGTCCGCCGCTGCCGCCCGGCAGAAGATCCGCGACCGCATCCGGGCGCGGCGCTTCGATCGCAGCCTGCGCGACACCTTCATCGACGTCATGAACACCGCCAACGAGCTCGGCCTCGCCAACGAGACCTTTTGCGGCGACCTCGAGCCCGTCTCATGCTGGCGCAACAAGAACGAGCGCGCCTACGCCGCCGGCATCGCCACGCCCTACGGGCTCTCCACCCCGGCCGAAGACGTCGCTTCCTGGGTCCACACCACCCACGGACTGCCGGCCAGCCGCATCCCCCAGGCCCACCTCTGCAGCGAGCTGCGCAGCGCCCGCGACCTCAGCACCCGCGGCCACCTGCTGGCCTACATCAAGCTGGCCATCCTCCGGGGCGTCCGGGCCATCACCGACGAGACCTTCCGCGGCTGCGTCGGGAACTTCCCCATCCCCCACGCCGATCGAAAGGGCATCTTCCTCTATTGGCAGTCCGACCAGACCGTCCTGCCCTTGAGCCAGGACGTCCAGGCCGGCTGGTCGGTCGTCGACGGCACGCCCATGTTCTCGGTCCTCGCCAGCACCGCCGACATGAACTACCGCGCCCTCATCCAGGTCCTCGCCCCCGCCGCGGGTCGCTTCCCCTCCCGCCTCGCCACCCTCGCCGACATCAACGTCGTCACGGTCGAGATGCCCCTCTCGGGCTTCTTCCTCAGCCACGCCACCGAGCCCGGCCTCGCGCGGGGCTCCCAGTCCGGCATCGTCGCCTTCACCGAGCTCAGCCGTGAGCGTGTCGAAGGCCTCATCTTCTTCCTCAAGCTGCAGAGCGACCTGCACATCGTCACCGACACCTTTGAAGTGGGCACCTTCCTCTGGACCCCCTGACCTCACCCGGCCAGCGCAACCCGGGAATTCGACGGGCAGATTCTGCCCGCGACCACGACCGCGCGCAGGCCGCCATGCAAACCCACAACCCATCAAACCAGCCCACCAGCCGCCCTGCGTCGAACCGCTCCACCGCAGCGCCGATGCTCTCGGCGCCGGCACCACCTGAACCTGCAGCCCGCGGCCTCGGACCCACTCCCGGCCGCCCCGGTGAGCCGAACCCACCGGAACCAGGCCAGAGGCCCGAGCCTGGCTCGAGACCCCGACCGCAGAACCGATCCCGGTCGGAGCCTCGAGCCCGAGCGTGAGCCCGAACCCGGCCGGAGTCCCGAACCCAGTCGGTGCCTCGCACCCGAGCGTGCGCCCGGGCCCGGCCGTAGGCTTGCGCCTGGTGGGAAGCTTGAGTTCGCACGGCGGCCTGAACTTCGCTGCAGACACAAGCCCGGTCGGTGGCCCAAACCCGGCCGGAGTCCCGAACCCGGTCGAGGGCTTGAGCTCGATTCTGATCGGAGGTGCGAAGCTCGCCGACGGCCTGAACCCGGTCGGTGGCCTGAACCCGGTCGGTCGCCTGAACCCGGTCGAGGGCTTGAGC
>JAWKQS010000052.1:0-47649 GCA_041389985.1 bacterium | reverse complement strand
CCGGTGGGAGATGGCATCGCGCAGGCCATCGCGGAGATCAGCGCAGACGCCCCCGACGCGCTGCGCGGCCGCGCCCGCGACGCCTGGGCTCGCCTCTACGGGGACGACCTGCCGACGATCCGCGCCGAGGACGTCGTCGCCCCCTGATCCGGCGGCCGCGGCGACCTACTTCTTCGGCGCGGTGAGGGCTTCCCAGGTGCTGCGCTCCAGATCCCGGGCGTGCTTCTTGAAGATCGCGAGCCGCGTGGACTTGAGCTTCAGGCGCGCCTCCAGCTGGTAGGCCTCGACGAGGGGAGCACCGAGCCGGGCGACCTCGGCATAGTTCTCGCGCAGCTTCGCCGCCAGCTCGGCCGCCTGGCCCGTGGCGTCGGTCATGCCCAGGCCCGCCAGGATGGCGTCGACGTCCTTCGCGTCGGCGACGATCCGGGTGTAGGGCAGGTCCCGGAAGAAGCGGACGCGGCCCGTGACGCGGATCCCCCCACCCTCGACCTCTTCCAGGTCGTCGAGCACCGGCAGCCGATCCAGCTCGCTCAGCCCGCGGATGAAGCGCTCTGCGTCCTCGCGGCTGGCGAAGTCGAACCGCAGCGTGTGCTCCCCCACCACCTGGGCCTCGTCGTAGTGGATGCCCTGGCCGGCCTCCACCTGGACGGGGGGCGGCGGCGGGCCCGGCACGGTCGTGAGCTTGAGCTGGTCCATCCGGCCGATGCCGAGCCGGTCGGCGTGCAGCTTGAGGTAGGCGGTGGCCTCGCCCGAGTCGGCCATCTCGAGGGAGGAGATCGGGATGCGCGCCAGCACATGGCTCTCGGCAAGCTCTCGATCGAGGCGCGCCTCGTCGGCCTTCAGCGACTCCAGGTTGGACACCAGCGCCTGGTGGGCGCTGCGGTACTTCACGCTGTCGCGCCACGCCGCGCGCAGCTCGGGGGTGGCGGACGAGGGGGCGGCCGCCTTGGCGGAGGGGTCGGCTTCGCGGCCGCACCCGGCTGTGAGTGCGACCTGAAAGAAGATCAGCAAGTACGTATACCTACGACTCATTCCCTCACCCGGGCGCGTAGAGGTGGTGCACGTAGTCGATGACCTGCCGATCGCTGGAGAAGCGTGGCGTGCACGTGGCGATGGAGGCCTTCATCCGCCGCAGCCAGCCCAGGGGCAGGCCGGCCTTGTCGCGATCGAAGTAGGCCGGGATGACCTGCTCGGCCAGCGTCCGGTACAGGGAGTCGGCGTCGGCGGCGTCCTGCTCGGCCTCCGAGGCATAGCTGCGCGCCTCCCCGATGGCCCAGCCGTTGTGGCCGTCGAAGCCCTCGGGCCACCAGCCATCGAGGATGGACAGGTTCAAGGCGCCGTTCATCGCCGCCTTCATGCCGCTGGTGCCGCTGGCCTCCTTGGGACGCCGGGGGTTGTTCAGCCAGACATCCACGCCCTGCGTCAGCGCGCGCCCGAGCTCGATGTCATAGTCCTCGATCAGCAGCACCCGGCCCTGGAGGGACGGCTCCTCCGAGTAGCGGTGGACGGCCGCGACGAGCTCCTTGCCCCGCGTGTCGGCGGGGTGGGCCTTGCCGGCGAAGAGCACCTGCACCGGCCCCGGCGCCGCCTCCAGGATCGCCAGCAGCCGGGGCAGGTCGCTGAACAGGAGGTCCGCCCGCTTGTAGGGGGCGAAGCGGCGCGCGAACCCGATGGTCAGCGCCGCCGGATCCAGGCGGTCGGCGAACGGCCCCAGGCCGAGGCGCGCTCGGCGGGCGGCTTCGCGGCGGCGGGCCAGGTCGAGCAGTCGGACCTTGAGCGCCTGGTGCACCGCCCACAGGGCCGCGTCGGGCACCTCGGCCACTCGCCGCCAGACGGGATCGGTCTCCGGGCGGGCCCGAAAGCCGGTCCCCAGGCGGTCCGTGAGGACGTCCACCAGCTCGGGCGCCTGCCAGCTCGGCGGGTGCACCCCGTTGGTCACATGGGTGATGGGCACCTCGTCCATGGGCGGATCCCCGAAGTAGCGCCCGAACATCTGCCGCGAGACCTCGCCGTGCAGCGCGGCCACGCCGTTGAGGTGGTCGCAGGTGGCCATCGCCAGGAACGTCATGTTGAAGACGGCCCGGCCATCGCGCTCGTCGGGCCAGTGGCCGAGGGCCAGCAGGCCGGCCTGGTCCAGCCCCACCTCGTCCGCCCACCACGCCAGGTAGCGCCACGTGAGATCGGCGTCGAAGCGGTCGTGGCCCGCCTCGACGGGGGTGTGAGTGGTGAAGACGCTGCAGGGCCGGATGCGGGCGATGGCGTCGGCCACGCTCAGGCCCGCGGCGCGCAGGCGCCGGATGCGCTCGAGGTTGAGGAACGACGAGTGCCCCTCGTTGAGGTGGAAGACCGCGGGCTGGATGCCCAGGGCGTCGAGGGCGCGGACGCCGCCGACGCCCAGGACGAGCTCCTGCTGGATGCGCCCCTCGACGCCGCCGCCGTAGAGCTGCGCCGTAATCCCGCGGAACTCTTCAGGGTTCTCCTCGATGTCCGTGTCGAGCAGGTAGAGCGACACGCGCCCCACCGGCAGCCTCCACACGGCCGCGAGGCACGTCCGGCCGGCCATCGGCACCTCGACCACGAGGGGTGCCCCGGCGGCGTCCTGGCAGCGGATCAGGGGGTACTCGGCGAAGTCGTAGGTCCGGTAGACGGTGACCTGCTCGCCCGCGGGGCCGAGGGCCTGGCGCCCGTACCCGTTGCGATACAGCAGCCCGACCGCGACGAACGGCAGCCCCAGATCCGCGGCGCTCTTGACGTGATCGCCGGCGAGGATCCCGAGCCCGCCCGAGTAGATGCGGACGGACTCATGCAGGCCGAACTCGGCGCTGAAGTAGGCCACCGTGCCCGGGAGCGGGCGGCCGGCCAGGTCATGCCAGCTCGGCGCCGCGTCCTCGGCCGCCCGGCGGGCCTCCAGCGCCGTCAGCAGGGCCTCGCCCTCGGCGTCGAGGGCGGCGCGCACCCCGTCGCGCCCGAGGTGGCGAAGCAGGGCCACCGGCCGGTGCTCGACGGCGGCCCAGGTCTTCGGATCGAGGCGCTCGAAGAGAGCGCCGGCCCCCGGCTGCCAGCTCCACCACAGGTCGAAGGCCAGCCGCTCCAGTCGGTCATGCAGGTCCATGGCGGGATACAACCAGATCGGGTCGGGCGGGACAACCGCCGCGACGGGGTGGCTTCCCGTGGCGGGCAGGCTGTACTACCGTCCCGTCGGACGCGGAGGGTGGCGTGACCTCGCTGGTGCTGACGATCACGGTTGAGAGCGACATGCCCCGGGGAGGTGCAGGCCGCACGAGCCTGCGCAACCTGCGGGGGTCCACCGCCTCCAGCGGCTCTGCGAGCGCTTCGGCATCCAGCCGACCTGGCTCTTGACCTGGCCGGTCATCGCGGGCCCCGAGGGCGCCCGCTTCGTCGAGCTGGCGGACGCCGGCCTCGCCGAGGTGGGGACGTGCCTCCAGCCCTGGACGACGCCTCCCTTCGACGCCCACGAGGATCGCCTGGTGGCGACGGGGGTCACGGGGCGGCCCTCGTCGAGCATCGCCGCCAAGCTCGCCCACCTCACCGAGGCCTTCACCGATCGGTTCGGCCGGGCGCCCCGCGTCCACCGCGCCGTGCGCGGCGGGCTGGACGGCGCGACGCTCCAGGCGCTGGAGCGGCTGGGCTACGCCATCGACACCACGGCCCTGCCCCGCGTCGACGCCACCGCCGACGGCGGCACCGACTGGCGCGACGCGCCCTCCGTGCCGTGGTTTCCCGACCGGCAGCGCCCGGCCGCCCGCGGCGCGAGCCCCATCCTGGAGGTGCCGGTCACGACGGGCTACCACCGCGAGGTGCCGGAGTTCGTCGACCGCCTCGTGACCCGCCTGCCTCCCCTCGCCCGTCGCACGCTCGGCCGGCCCGAGCTGGGCGTGCTGCGGCTCCAGCGCCTCGATCCCGTCGCCCACACGGCCGCCGAGCTGCGCGCGTTCGCCCGCCTGCTGGTGGATCAGGGGCTGCCCTGCCTGAACATCGCCCTGCGCTCGCCCGAGCTCTGCGCCGGGGAGTCGCGGCGGTGCCCCGAGGCCGACGACGTCGAGCGGCTCTTCAGCCAGCTCGAGGACGTGGCCCGCTACGCGGTGGACGAGCTGCGCGTGCACCCGCGCAGCCTCAGCGGCTTTGGCGCCTGGTACCTCAACGAGACGGCGATGTGCTGACGGGTCAGGCCGACTCGGCCGCGGGGGGCGCGCTGGGCGGCGCGGCGGCGGCCATGGCGGCTTCGACGGCTGCCACGACGCGCTCGGTGACGGCCTTGAGGCTGCCTTCGATGGTAGCGCCCGCCGCCTGGCGGTGACCGCCGCCCCGGGGGGCGAGGGTCTGGGCGATGGCGGCCACGTCCAGATCGCTGCGCGATCGCAGGCTCACCTTCACCAGCCCGCGCCCGCGCGCCGTCAGCAGAATGCCCACCTCGACGCCGCGCAGGAAGATGAGCTCGTCCACGATGCCGCCGGTGTTGCCCTCGCGTCCCTCGGCCTCGGACAGGCCCGCGTACGCGATGCGGCCGTCGGCCGCCCGGCGGAATCGACCGAGGATGCGGCCGCGCAGCCGTGCCTTGCCCTCACCCTGCTCCAGCAGGATGCGCTCGATCACGGTCGTGTGGTCGACGCCCGCCTCCACCAGGCGCGCCGCCGCACGCAGCGTATCCGGGGTGGTGTTGCGGTAGCGAAAGGCGCCCGTGTCGAACACGAGGCCGGCGTACAGGGCGGTCGCGATGGGGGCGTCGAGGGCGACTCCCCAGTGGTCGAGCAGGGTGAGGACCAGGCGGGTGGTGCTGGCCTCCGCGGGATCGAAGACGCGCGCATCCACCGGCGCATCCGCGCTGCTGCGGTGGTGGTCGACCATCACCGTGCAGGCCGCGGCCGTGAAGTGCGGCCCGGCTTGCTGCAGCCGCCGGGGATCGCCGTCCACCACCACGGCGACGTCCGTCGCCCGGACGTCGACCGCGCTCGCCTCGTGGAAGTGCTCGGAATCACAGATGAACTGGAGCGTGGGAGGCACCGGCTCGTCGAGCACGATGCAGACCTGGGCCGCCGGCCAGCGCCGGGCGATGCCCAGCCGCAGGGCCTCCAGGGCCCCGATGGCGTCGGCGTCGAGGTCCGAAGGCGCCGTCATCACCACCGTCCGGGCGCCCTCGAGCGCCCGCGTCACCGCCTCCAGCATCGCCGCTCCCCCTCGCCATGGGCGCCATGGCGTGGCGCCCCGTGCGGGGAAGGTCTACCATTGTTCGGCGCCCGGGTGGTGAAACTGGCAGACACAGAGTACTTAAAATTCTCCGCCTCATGGCATGCGGGTTCGAGTCCCGCCCCGGGCACTGACGTGGCAAGGGCAGATCGATGGACCAGCCGGATTCGAACTCGGCCGACGGGACGCTGCGCGGGTACGCGCCCGAGTGCCTGCGGGAGCCCTGGCTGCGGGCGGTCGGCGGACGCGGCGTCGAGCAGCACCGCGTGGCCTGGGCGGTGGGCTTCGTCGACCAGACGCTGCGCTACCTGACGGCCCTCCTGCTGCCGGAGGGCGGCGTGACCGAGGCGGTCAAGAAGGTCTGGCGGGATCCGGGGAGGGCGAGCCTGGGGAGCTGGGGCTTCGCGGCCAAGGAGCTGGCGGCCCGGGTCATCCACCAGCCCGACGCCGTCGCGCTGCCCGTCGCCCAGGCGCTGCTCGCGCCCGACGGCAAGACCTGGCAGCCGCTCCTCCAGGCCATCAGCGACGTCGTCGACACCCGCAACGATCTGGCCCACCAGCCGGGCCTCCCGTCCCTGAGCTCCGACGCCGCCCAGGAGGCCTACGAGCGGGTCATCGGGCCGGCGCTCGGGATCATCGCAGAGGGGCTGCGGTTCCTGCGCACGCTGCACCTCCACTCCGTGGCCCGACCGCACAACGAGCTGAAACTGCTGACGTTTCTCGGCCCCGAGGTCACCACGCGGCCGCTGCCGGCCCGGTTGGAGGGCGTCCGCCTGGGCGAGCCGCTGCTGATCGCGGACGACGGCCGGGTCGTGGAGCTGGGGCCGCTCCTCTGCGTACGGCCCCGGGACGAGCGCCCACGGCCGATGCTGCTCCACGCATGGCCCGAAGCGCAGCGCGACGAGGTGCCGAAGGACCCGATGTTCCTGGGGAGCGCCGGCGCCGACGTCCAGCCGTCCCGGGAGTGGCGCGAGGCCTGGCCCGTCAAGCCGAAGCTCCCCCTCCCGGGCCGCCGGATCGAGCCCGCGCTGGGCGAGGCGGTCCGCGAGCCCACCCGCCGGCTCGAGGGGGTGCTGGTGGCGGGCCGCTACCTCGTGGAGGAGTTCATCGCCCAGGGCGGGAGCGCCCAGGTGCTCCGCGCCCGTGACCAGGAGACCCAGCAGCGCGTCGCCCTGAAGATCCTGCACCGGCCGCTCCAGGCCAGCGCCAGCCACCGGGAGCGCCTCCTGCGGGAGGTCGGGATGCTCCAGCGCCTCGACCACCCCAACGTCGTGCGCTTCCTCGCCTTCCACGAGCAGTCGGATCACGGCCCTATCGTCGCGATGGAGCTGGGTCAAGGCGTCGATCTGGCACGGCTTTTCGCGGCTCACCGCCCCTCGGAGGCGGAGCTGCTGCGCATCGTCCTTCCCCTCCTGGACACCCTGGCCGAGCTCCACGCCCTGGGCATCTGGCACCGCGACATCAAGCCCGCGAACCTGCTGCTGGACGGCAGTCGCCTGCTCCTCCTCGACTTCGGCATCGCGCGCGACTCCACCCAGGCCGGCATGACGGCGACGCTGGATCGCCTGGGCACCCGCGCCTTCGCGGCGCCCGAGCAGCTCCAGGGCGGGGAGGTCGGCCCCTCCGCCGACCTCTTCGCGGTGGGCCGCCTGGTGGTCTGGATGCTGACCGGGCAGACCCAGGTGGAGGCGGTGGGCGCGCTGCCCACGAGCCTCCAGGCCTGGGTCCGCCGCGCCACGCGCACCTCCCCTGCCGAGCGCTTCCCGAGCGCCAGGGACATGGGCGCCGACCTGCGCAGGCGCGCCCTCGAGGGCCTCACCCAGGGTCCGCCGCTGGGGCCGGGGGACACGCTGCGGGGGCTCTACCGGGTGGTCGAGCAGCCCGTGCGGGCGCCGGACGACGTCTGGGAGGTGCCCGTCCACGAGCTGGGCTCGGGCCACACGCAGCGGCTCCGGTTCCTGCCGGCCAGCGGCGCCGGGGCGGCCGCGCTGATCCGGGCCCTCCGTGATCCCGACCCGGATCGGCTGGTCTCCCTGCTCGGGCAGGATGGCATCGTCGGCGCGGTCTATCGAGCGCAGCCCGCGCCCCCGGCCGTCGGGCGACCCGCGGTCGCGGCGGAGCGGGGGGCGCGGGAGGCGGGCTACCTGCTGGCGGCGGGGCAGGCGCCGAGCCACGCCATCCCCGACGGGCCGGTGTTTGGGATGGGGGGCGACGAGGCCACCGAGCCGGGGAGAAGTCCCCTCGCGTTCAGCATCTTGCTGACCGAGGCGCTGGCGGTGGCGCACCTCGCGCCGGCCCTGGGGGTCTCGGGCTGGTTTCGCCGCCTGGAGGGTCCCCTCGCCGCCGTCCGATCAGCCGCGGGGGCGCCGCAGTGGCTGGAGGAGCTCGCGCGGGAGATCGGCCGGCTGCCGGCGGGCGCCGCCGCAGCGGCGATCTTGAGGCGTGCCGCCGATCAGGCGCTGGCGGATCCGGACCAGGCGGAGTGCCTGCTGCTCGACCTGCAGCGCGGCCTCATCGCGGGCGGCTCGGAGAGGAGCCCCGCGCTGCGGCCGCACGGGCGGCAGACGCTGCTGCTGGTGGACGCCCACCCCGGCCGGGGCGCCCGGGCCATCTGCCGCGGAGGGCGCGTGGCGCCGCTGCCGGACGCCTGGATCACCGAGCTGGGGTTCGCCTGGCGGGCGGCCGCGCTGGAGGCGCTGCCGACGGTGGCCTATGTGACGACCGAGCAGACCTTCGAGCTGGGCTACCAGGCCCGGCGACGCCCGGTGGCCGTGGTCGGCTACGACGACCAGCATCGGGGACCGGCCAGCACCCGGCCCTTCCTGCTGCGCGCGGGGGGCTTCATCAGCGCGCGCGGCATCCCCCTGGTGGGCCTGACCGATGGCGCGACCTGGCGGTGGCTTCAGCGGACGGGCGTCCGCAGCTTCGCGGAGGTGGACGACCCCCACGCCTTCCTGCACGGGCTGCGCGGGTAGCGGGCCTCGACACCGCGGCGTGGGCGTGGTGTGCTGAGGGGGCGGGGATCGTCCCCCGGGAAGGAGGTGCGCGATGGCCAAGCCGCTCGTGGGCGCCTACATGGCGACCCGCTACCCGACCCTTCGCCCCGACATGTCATTGCTCGATGCGGTGGATCTGTTCGTGAAGAACGGCGTCCTGGGTGCGCCGGTCGTGGACGCCGATGGCCGCCTGGTCGGCTACTTCTCCGAGGTGGATCTGCTGCGCCTCATGGCGGTCGGCGTCGACCACGACGTCCCCGCCGGCCCCCTGGCGGACTACATGATCCGGGAGGTCGTCACCATCGCCCCCGACGTCGATGTGTACTGGGCGGCGGGGGTCATGCTGGCCCAGGACATCTCCTACCTGCCGGTCCTCCAGAACGGCGCCCTCATCGGGGTGATCAACCGGCGCGCCATCCTGCGGGCGCTCAAGGAGCACTTCGGCGAGCAGCCGTAGCACCCGACGGCCGCCAGAAGCGGCTGATCTTGTTGGTGTTTCCTGTGGTCAGCGGCCTGGCTGCGCCCCTACCGGGCGCAGCGAAACCCGATGTCCACCCGCGGCTCGCCCCGGGCACGGCTCCGCCGCTCGCGCGGGTGGGCGGTGCGGCGATCGTCCGCGTAGCCGCCGCCCCGCAGCACCTGGCCGTCACCATCACAGCGATCCGTCCAGGCCCGGCCATCCCTCGGCGCCCCGCGGTAGTCGCGATGCCAGCAGTCCGCCACCCACTCCGCCACGTTCCCCACCAGGTCGCAGAGGCCGCGCTCGCTGGCGGGTCGGCTGCACACCGGCCAGGGCTGCCGCCGACCGCAGCCGGCCCCGCGCGCGTCGCGGATGATGGCCGCTTCGCAGCCGTCGCCGTCGCGCTGGAACAGGCGCGCGAGGGGGGCGCTCGGCCGGGCCGGGCTGGCGGCGCGCTCCCACTCGGCCTCGCTCGGCAGGCGACCGCCGACCCAGGCACAGAACCGGGCGGCGTCCGCCGCCGAGACGCACGTCTGGGGAAGCTGCCCGTCGCGGGGGGTGGTGCACCGCGGCGAAGCCCGGGAGGGCGCCGCGCAGACCCCGGCCCACACGCAGGCCGCATACTGTGCCGTCGTGACCTCGGTCCGGGTGAGGCCGAAGCCCGCGAGCACGACGTCGTGGGCCGGCGTCGCCGATCCCCCGAGGGCCGCGTCCCCCATCTGGAAGCGACCGCCCGCCACCCCAACGAAGTGCAGGCCCGCCGGCAGGCGGTCGGCCAGGGGGACGGGCGGCGGCGGCGCCGTGCGGGGGGTGGGCGGGGGCGCCGGCGCGGGCGCCGGGGTCAGGGTCGCCAGCAGCCGCTCGGCCGCGCCCTGGACGGCGCCCTCGAGGCCGGCGACCGTCCCGGCGGCGCCGCGGCTGCTCGCCAGCAGCTGGCCCTCGGCCACGCCGTGCAGCCGCAGCGCCACCCGCAGCTCATCCCCCAGCGGCACCACCTCGCCGCTCACGACCAGATCGGCGCCCACGTTGCGGGCCGTCTCCACCTCGCACTCCCCCTCGCAGGCCTCCAGATCCGTCCCCGGAGGGAGCTGGGCCACGATGTTCTCGCGGGTGAGGACGAAGAAGCGGCCGCGGGGCAGCCGGAGGGCCACCGACCGGACGACGTCGGCCAGGTAGCGGATCTGGGGGGCGGGCAGCGCCGCGCGGTTGCCGAGCTCCAGCACCGCCAGGCGGCGGGGGGCGGGCAGCAGCGCCAGGACGATGAGCAGATGCATATCACCTCGGGGATGGGCCGGGTGACGCGGTGCACGGGCCGTGCGCGCCGCGAGGCGGCGCGCGGCGGTGGGCGCGCGGGCGGGGGCGGGATCTGCGGGCACGGTGTGCCCGATCGGCACGCCTACCGGCGGTATGCCTCGCCGGGGGTGCCCTGGCCACCTTCACCGTAGTCGCGGCTGGCGGCGACCCAGGACGCACCGGCGCGGTTGTCCGCCGCCGGCTCGGGCAGCTCGGCGGCCTCGCCCGGATCCCGGCGCGGCCAGCCCTCGTCGCCGGGGGTGTAGCGGACCTGATCCACCAGCGAGCCCGCCGGGTCGAAGATGAGGATGGAGCCGTAGCCGTTGGGCAGGAACATGTCCCCCATGGGGCCATCGGCCCGCACCCCGCCGTTCTCGGCCCGGTTCACGCTGGCGGCCCGCACATGGTAGCCGCGAGCCGCCACCATCCCGCCCAGGTCCACCCGGTTGCCGGCGCAGTCCTGGGCCCAGTAGCCGGCGAGATCCACGCTGCCGGGGCCCGGGTTGTAGATCTCGAAGTACTCCCGCAGCGAGTCGTCGCCGGACGGATTGTTCTGGAATTCCGTGATGATGAGGCGACCGGTCTCGGCAGCGTCGGGGGTGACGGGGCAGTCGTCGGCCTCGCACTTGTCGGGCACGCCGCCGCAGGTGATCACCGTCAGATCGGCGTCGCTGCGGGGCAGCAGCTTCTGGTGATCGAAGCTGTAGTGGAGGACGCCGATGGCGGACGCCAGGACGTCGCCCTGGGCGGGCTCGTAGTCCAGCGACACCTCGCCCCCGATGCGCAGCAGGCCGTCGACCACGAACATGCCGAAGTCACGGGGGCAGTCGGGGGCCGTCTGGAGCACCTTCGTCCACGGCACCTCCAGCAGCAGCGACTCGAGGGGCTCCACCAGATCGCCGCCGTCGGCGATGCGGGCGGGGTTCGACACGACGATGGGGGCCGGCGGCTCGCCCTGGCCCAGGACGCGGAAGCCATCGGCCCCGATGGGCACCAGCTCGGTGAGCGTGAAGAACTCGATCACCTCGCCCGAGAGGGAGACCCGCGTCCCCGGCCGCAGCGCGGACATGTCGGCGTGGCTGCGGTTGTAGACGAACAGGCCGCTCCAGGGGCCGCCCTCGGGGTCCTGCACGGCGAAGCTGTCGCTGAAGACCGCGGTCACGATGGCCTCGGGCAGCTCGACGGGAGTGCCGGGCAGGCGGGCCGGGCGCGGGGCCGAGTCCGGGCAGCGCGCGTCCCGGATGTCGCGGATGCGCAGCGGCCCCCCGCGAGCACGGCACCGCGGCGCCATGTCGAGGGGCTGCTGGCCCGGGGCCTGGGGCGTGTCGAAGCAGACCGGGTCGCGGCCGCCGTCGCCGGGATCGCTGGCGTCGCCCGGGCCGCCGTCCAGCGGCGGGCCGGCGTCGCGGCCGCCGCCGTCGGTCGTGGCGTCCCACATCGGGCCTTGATCCGGCGGGAGCGTCGCGTCGGGCCCGCCGTCCCGGTCGGCGGCGTCGGGCACCACGGCGTCGCGGATCATCCGCATGGCGTCGGCTTCGACGAAGCCTCCGTCCGCGTTGCCGGTCGAGGCGTCGTCGCAGCCGCCCAGCAGGGCGATCAGAACGGCCAGCGCCGAGGCGCTGGGGCGAATGCATCGGTAGGCCTGGGTACGCACGGCGGCACCATAGGGAAAGAGCCCGTCCGGCTCAAGCCGTGGCGTGCGAATCGTGCCGACGGGCGGCCAGGCGCCCGCGCCGGCGCGTTGCGCCGCCGGAGCCCCCCCGCGTAGCCTGGGACCCGCGACCACCAGGAGGGGGCCCATGATCGGGCGCGTCGGACTCTGTGTCTTGCTGGGAGTGTGGGGCTGTGACAGCGGTGGCGGTGGCGGGGGCGGCCCCGCGCCCGACATGGCCGCCCCGGTCGACGCCGGCCTCGACGCCGAGGTCTTCCCCGACGCCGATCTGGACCTGGGCCTCGACGCGCTGCCCGACAGCTTCGTGATCGTGGACGCCGAGCCGCCCCCCCTCGGGGCCGCCGACGAGGTCTGGCGGGTCTACGCAGGCTTCAACGACATCCCCGTGGAATTGCTAGGGTATTCGCCGGACGAGGGGGACGACCGGCAGGCCTTCCAGTGGACGCTCCCGCCCACCGGCTGGACGCTCTCGGCCACGGTCCTGCACGGCGAAGACTGGCGGCCCGAGGCCCCGCCCTACCTCCTGCTGCGGGGCATCGAGCCCTTCCGGGAGCGGCAGGTCATCGACACGGCCCTGCTCGATCCGCCCGGCGGCACCTGGACGCCCATCCCCCGCGGCCACATCTGGCGCGCGAAGCTGGGCGATGTGGCGCTGGGCGGCGCGCCGCTGGGCACCTGGTCCATCCAGGCCGTCGTCGACGAGGTGGTCGGTCCCCCGCTGCGCTTCGCGGTGGCGGAGCTGACCCCCGAGCGCGACCCCTTCCCCGCCGTCGATCCGTGGGGCGTCCGCCTCGATCGAGACCTGAGCGGGCTCGAGGTGAGCTATGCCGGCACCTTCGAGGTGGCCATCGATCCGACGCCGAACGGGGTGCCGGACGTCGAGGAGGCCCTGGCGGCGGTGGGCATCCTGGGGGGTGACGACACCTGGCGCTCGGCGGTGATGGGCCTCTTCCGGCAGAAGCTCCTGGCCCAGCTGCGCGAGTTCTTCCTGCTCGACGTCGAGACCGGCGCCGTGGGCCCCGACAGCGTGCCCATCCAGATCGTGCTGGATGGCGAGCCGGGGGCTCCGCCCGTCGAGGAGTGGGCGATGCTGGGGTGGTCGAGCATCGCCGTCGGCGGACCGCCGCCGGATGACGACCCGGGCCTGTTCGGGCGGGCCGCCCTCGACTGGAACAACCAGGCGCCCAACGACAACACCGAGCCGGGCCGCGGGGTGTTCTCGACGACGTTCGTGCGGGTGGCCCTCTCGAACCGGGTCATCATCTCGCTCATCCTCGACTATGTGCCGGCGGCAGGCGGGGCGGCCTTCGGCAGCCTGCCGGGCGACGAGCGGCTGCTGGACCTGTCGGTGCAACTCGCTGATCTACCTGCGGATTTGCAGGTGCGAGCCAACCGCTTCCGGTTCCTGCTCGACAGCATGAGCCTGGCGGTCGCCGCCGTGACGGCCCATGAGATGGGCCACTCCCTGGGGCTGGTGAAGGAGGGCCTGCCCCCGCGGGGCATGCTGGCGGGGGTGCAGGGGCCGTGGGCGGTGGCCGTGGTCGACGGATCCCACGTCGACACCCGCGGCTTCAACCTCATGCAGCCCGGCTCCGCCTTCAGCTTCTCGGACGCGCTGACCACGCGCCCGCGCTTCAACGACATCAACCTGTCGTACCTGCGGCGACGCCTGGTGCTGATGCCGTAGCTCGCGCTACTGCAGCTTCCAGTCCTCGGGCAGGTGGACCGTGTAGGCCAGGTCCAGGCGGCGCTCGGCGCCCGCCGGTACTTGCAGCGGCCAGGTGACGAGGCCCGTCTCGGGCTCCAGGCGATAGCCCGCCGTCGTCCCCTTCGTCCCCAGCTCGACCCGGATGGCGGCGTTCTTCGACACGGGGATCTGCTCGCGGATCTCCACCTCGGCGGCCGCCCGGGCGCCACTGCGGATGATGATCTCGTAGGCCCGCGCGAGGTGCCGGGTGTCGCTCAGGAAGCCCGGCCGCTGGTTGGCCTCCTTGCGCGGTCCCCGCTCCACCCGGAAGGTGGAGTCCACGCCGAGCGAGATCTCCAGCGGAGCGCCGGGGCCCGCATGGTCCAGGGCCGTATCGCCCATGTAGGCGCCGTTGCGGTACACGTGCAGCGGCCCCGCCAGCAGCGGGTAGCCCGCCGGGTTCTTGAGCTGCACGACCTGATAGACGAAGGGCTGCTGGGCCGGGAAGGCGACCCGCTTCGCCTGGCCGGGGGCCTTCACGGCGTCGATGGGGATCCAGTACGGCTCGCCGTCTGCCCGGATGGTGACCGGTCGCGGTAGCGTCAGCGTGACCGCCGTGCCCGCGTCGGCCACGTCGGCGGCGGCGGCCGGCCGGCGGGTGATGGTGGTCTCGCCGGCGGCCAGGCTCTCCCGCTTCTCCTGGGCCTGGACCAGCACCTTCGACTCCCCGACCTTCTCGGTGTAGACCGCCACGGGGCGAGGCGTCGGCGCCTGCACCCCCAGCCAGGGCCGGGCGCTCGACAGGACGACGCGGGCGTCCGTCCAGTCCTCACCGGTGGCCTGCTGGATCAGGGCGCTGGTCACCAGCTCCACCTCACCGCCGCCCCCGGTCTCGGTGAAGCGCAGATCGTACTCCGGTCGCCAGCTCGCCCCGCCGACGACGTAGGCCAACCGCACCGTGGTCGAGGCGACGCCCTTGCAGTCCACCGCCACCTCGACGCGGCGCGCGCGGCGCTCGCTGCGAGGCCCCAGCCGCGCGACCCGCGCCCGCAGGCGATCGGCGTCGGCCGCCAGCCGCCGCACGCGGGCCTCGACCTCCAGGCGTTGGCGGCCGGCCTCCAGGGATCGCCGCGCGAGCTGGTCGAGGGCGCGCTCCCAGCCCCCCAGATCAGGCTTGGGCCGACGGATGCCCTCCACCAGCACCGTCTCGACGTAGCCGAGGTACCGGACGGCGAGCTGGTCTGCCTGGGCGAGCTGGTCGCGCTCGGCGTTCGCCGCCTGCAGGGCCGCCCACGCCTCGTCGGCCGCCGCCTGGGCCGCCTGCACCTCGCCATCCCGGTCGGCGGCCAGGGTAAACGTCGACAGCGTCGTGCCGACCGCCTCGGCACCCCCGGTGGCTTCGGCACGGACGGTCCGCTCGTCGAGGCCGAGGGGCAGCGGCGAGAACTCGACCCGGGCGCTCCCGGCCGCGCAGCGGACCTCTGCCTTCCGCGTGACCTGCGCCCGATCCCCGAAGACGACGACGCGCTCCACCGGGCCCTCGGCCAGGGCCGGCGATGCGACGAGCATGATCAAGAAAAGTGCTTTCATGTCCGCCCCTTATCGCTGCCTGAGCTGGTGGCCGACCGGCCGGGTCAAGGTGTAGACGATCTCGACACGGCCGCGCGCGCCGGGGGCGAGATCGAGGCGGAACGTCACGAGGCCCTCCTTGTCGGGCGGCCCCTCCGGCTTCGGCGTCAGGGTGCCCACGGCGATCTTGACGTCCTGGTCGTTCGAGATGGGCACCTGGTCCAGCACGCGGACCTGGACCGGCCGGCGCTTGTCGTTCGCCACCTCGATGGCGGTGCGGTAGGTGGTCACCTCTTCCTTCGAGAAGACCCCCTCGGTCACGGTGTGGGCGATGACCTTCCGCGTCACCCGCAGATCCTCGTCGGCGCCCAGCGGCAGCGTCAGCTCGCCTCCGGGGCCCGTCGTCTCGAGCCGGCCCTGGCCGATGAAGTCGGTGCCGACGAAGATGTTGACCGGGCCGCCCAGCACGGGCCGCTTGCCAGTGTTCTTGACCACGGCCTGCAGGTAGGCGGTCTCCCGGAGGCCCGGCGAGACCGCATAGAACGGGGACGTCGGCCAGGTCTCGACGGCCAGGGGCACCCGCTGCGCCTCGGGCTGGGACCGCAGCGTCATGGCCGTTGGGGCGGCGTAGGCGAAGTCGAGCCCCCCCGCGAGGGCGGCCGGCGAGCCGGGCGGGCCGAAGGGCCCGCGCCCCACTTCCCGCACATCGAAGAGGTCCAGGGCCACGGGGGCCACGAACGACTTGCTGCCGGGGGCGCCGCCCCAGTCGGCTGACTGGGCCACCATCTCGGACGCGGGCTCGTCCCGATACCCGTCGCCATCCTCCTCGACCTCGCCCCGTTCGAGCGCCATCGCCTTCATCGGCGCGGGCGCCGGGGGCGGCGGAGGCGGGGGCAGATTGGCGGGCGCCTCCTGCGGCGGCGGCATGAAGGCCGCGCGGTCGGGGCAGCCATCGCCGTCCCCTCCCCCCTGCTCCGGCTGCTCTGGGCAGCGATCGTCCTTGTCGGCGATGCCGTCGGCGTCCCGGTCCGGCGTCACCTCGGCCAGGCGGCGCCGCAGCGCCACGACCACCTCCTCGGCGCGCGGATCCGGCGGCGGCGGGCCCGCCGCGGGGGGCGGCCCGGGATCCGAGACGTCGGCCACCGCCTGCGGCTGCGGCAGGAAGTCGCGCTGCTCGCCCAGCGTCCAGGTCAGCAGCCGGGGCAAGGCGATGGCGCGGCCGGGCTGCGCGGTCGACAGGGTGACGGCGACGTCCACCCAGTCCTCCCCGGTCGCCTGGGTGACGAGGCCGGCGGTGCTCAGGGTCAGGCGGTCCTCCCCCGGCGACCGCTCGATGCGGTACACCGGCGTCCAGGAGGCGCCGCCGAGGGCATAGCTCAGCTCCAGGCGGCTGGCGTCGGCCTGGCGATCCAGGACGACCACCACCTGGAGGCGGCGACTGCTGAAGGCGCCCGCGTTGTAGCCCTGCAGCTCCTGGAGCAGGACCCGGCGAGCGCGCTCCAGCCCATCCCCCTCGGCGTACAGCGCGCGCCAGCGAGCCGTGCGAGCCGCGCGGCGGCGCTCGACGAACGCGAAGACGGCATCCCAGGTGTCGGTCGCGAGGGGCGCGGCGCCGGGCCGGTCCTTCTCGGCCACGGGCGCTGCGGGGGTGAGGCGGCCCAGCAGGCCCAGCTCCCGATCGATGAGCCCCTGCTCCAGCCGTACGGCTTCCAGCGCGAAGCTGTTCTTCTCCAGCGCGTCCAGCACCCCCTCGGCCTGGTCGATGGACGCCCGGCTGCGCTCGACGGCGCGCGCCTGCACCCGGATGACCCGGGCACCCGAGGCCTCGACGCCCAGGCTGTCGACCTGCACGGCGCCCGGGAGATCGGGCAACCGGACCGCCACGACGCCCCGCCCGGCCGGCACGACCCCGCGGCGGGTCACGCGCGCGAGATCGCTGTAGACGGTCACCGCCGTGATGGGCGCGTCGAGGGGCTTCGCCTCGTCCGCGAGGCCCGGACCGGCCACCACATCGGCGACCCCCGGGCCGGCGTGGGAAGCCGAAACGGCCAGGAGACCCAGGGCCAGAAAAGACAAGCGGAGCATCGGCACCTCCGACTCCAGGCGGCGAAAGATGGGACCAACAGCGCGACTTAAATGAAGAAATCGGGCATCAGGCGGGCACCCGGCGTGACGCTGTAGTGCTCGAGATCGGTGATGCCGGCGGCCGCTAGCACCTCGTCGTCGATGCAGAAGTTCCCCGAGAAGTCCACCCCGCGCGTCAGGATGTGCCAGGCGGCGTCGCCCATGATGTCGGGCGTGCGGCTCGCGCTCATCATGGCATCGCCGCCCAGGACGTTCTTGATCGCCGCCGTCGCGATGGTCGTCCGGGGCCAGAGCGCGTTGACGGCGACCTTCCCCTTGAACTCGGCGGCCATGCCCAGCACGCACATGCTCATCCCGAACTTGGCCATCGTGTAGGCCACATGAGGGCCGAACCAGCGCGCCTCCATGTTGAGCGGCGGCGAGAGGTTCAGGATGTGGGGCGACTCCGCCTTGAGGAGGTGCGGCAAGCAGACCTGCGAGCACAGGAACGTCCCGCGGGTGTTCACATGGTGCATCAGGTCATAGCGCTTCATTGGCGTGGAGAGCGTGCCCGTGAGGCTGATGGCGCTCGCGTTGTTCACGAGCACATCGATGCCCCCGAAGCGCTCGACGGCCGCCTGGACCGCCTCACGGACCTGATCCTCCTCCCGCACGTCCACCACGCATGGCAGCGCCTGCCCGCCGGCGGCGACGATCTCCTCGGCCGCCGAGTAGATGGTGCCCTCGAGCTTGGGGTGGGGCTCGGCCGTCTTCGCGGCGACCACGATGTTGGCGCCGTCGCGCGCAGCCCGCAGCGCGATGGCCAGGCCGATGCCGCGGCTGGCGCCCGTGATGAAGATGGTCTTGCCGGCGAGGCTCGCCATGGGGTCCTCCTGGTTCAAGGTAGCGCCGGCAGTGTGCGGGGTTCCGGGTCCCCGCTCAAGGGTCCCCGGTGCGGGGGATGCAGCGCCCTGCCCGGTTCGGGTAGAAGTCGGCCACCTTCAGGAGGAGATCGACGATGGGAAGGACGTGGTGGTTGACCGTGGCGCTGGGCGCCTCCCTGGTCGCGTGTGACTCGGGCGGTGGCAGCGACCCCATGAACGACAACGACGCGGCCATGGGCGCAGGCGGCATGGGCGGTGGCGCCGGCGGCGCCGGTGGCGAGGCTGGCATGGGCGGTGGCGCCGGTGGCGCCGGTGGCGCCGGTGGCGAAGGCGGCATCGGCGGCGGCGCCGGTGGCGAAGCCGGCATGGGTGGCGGCGGCGCCGGTGGCGAAGCCGGCATGGGTGGCGGCGGCGCTGGTGGCGACGGCGGCATGGGCGGCGGCATGGGTGGCGCGGGCGGCATGCCCCAGGACCCCTGTGCCCTCGCCTGCGAGCGGGTGGCCGACTGCGCCATCGGCGAGGGCCTCTGCCCGGGCTTCGCCGATCAGACGGTCGACGACTTCCAGGCCGGCTGCTACGAGAGCTGCTCGGCGGATGGTCGCGGCGCCGAAGCCGAAGCCATCGTCGCCCTCCCGACCTGCGACGCCGTGATCGCAGCCGTCGCGGCGACCAGCCCCGACTTCGAAGCCGAGTGCGCAGGCACTCCGCCGACCGCCGACTGCGAGTCGGTCTGCACCCGCCTCGCCGACGACTGTGCGCTGGTCCCCCCGGGTGACGACCGCGACGTCGCCATCGCCGAGTGTGTCGGTGAGTGCACGGCCCAGAACCTGACCCCCGAGATCCTCGGCTGCGTCCTCGAGATCGCCTGCGAGTCCATCGAGATCTGCCTCGACGGCCCGCCCGATCCCCAGCTCGAGCCGCTCTGCCGCGACGCCTGCCAGTGGGTGCCCGTCTGCTTCGACCCGATGGGCGAGCCGCCCGCCCTGGAAGAGTGCGTCCAGGGCTGCATGGCGGACGCCACCGTCGAGCAGCTGCAGTGCATCGCCGCCGCCGACCGCCAGTGCGACGTCGCCGTCGCCTGCGTCCAGGGTCCCGGCGAAGGCGTCGCCGCCGAGTGCGCCTCGGCCTGTGACGCCCTCGTCATCTGCCAGGCCGCCGACGTCCCCCCCGACATGATCGAGCAGTTCCGCCAGCAGTGTCAGACCGGGTGCGAGGCCGAGTCGACCGCCGTCGAGCGCGCCTGCGTCAACGGCGCCAACGGCGACTGCGGCACCATCGCGGCCTGCTTCCAGTAGCCCCCCGACCCTCACCCGCCTCACCACCCGCCCACGCACCTCGTGGACCTACGGGGTTCGACGAAGGGCAACTGTCGCGTTGCACTCCGAGTGAACGCACCGGCCTGGTCGGGTGGGTGCCTGACCGGGTGCGTCCCTCGAGGGGTGCGGAATTTCAGCCGGATTGGATGCTGTGGCGGCTGGATGCCACGTTCCGACGTTGATAGGGCGGTGGTCGCCGGTCAGGTGTTGGCGGAGGAGCCCCCCGGGCCCTCGGCGCGGCGGGCCGGGCTGGTTGCGGGCGGACCCGTGCCCGGGCGCCCGGTGCGGGCGCTGACGCTGTCTGGATGCGGAAGGCTGTGGGTGGCTCAGCTGCTGTCGGCGCGCTCCCTGAGCTTCTTCCTGGCGTGCGACGGCGGGATGGTGCCGGCGGGGAACGGGATGAGGGGCTGCGTCGGATCGTCCAGCCACTTCCAGTAGGCGATGTGGGCGATCTTGTAGGCGGCCTTCAGCTCGGCGTGGCGCTCCCGCCAGGCTTCCTGGTCTTCTTTCGTGCCGTGCACCACCGGCGCGGGGCTGCGCTTGCGCTCTTTCGGGCGCGTCATCGGGTCGACGTAGCGCACCGCCTCCGGATCCGGCACCGGCAGGCCGGCCTTCTTGCGCCGCGGGCGGGCTTCGGCGGCGATGCCGTCGGCCAGCTCCCACATGAGCGCCTTGTGCTCTTTGGGGGTCAGCTCACCGAGGCCTGGCAGGCGGTCGAGGCGGACCGTGAGCTCTTCGCTGCGGCCGTCGCCGCGGACGAAGGTGCCGCGCAGCTTCTCGCCCCGCAGCAGCGCGGGGTTGGCGCAGGCGAAGACGTCGTCGGCCGGGTGCCTCGACTTCAGCTCGGCCGTGGCCTGGCCCATGAAGTACCGCATCCGGTCCAGGGCGTGCTCCTCCGAGACGACCTGGATGGCGTGGTTGGGGATGAGGCACTGGCCCGTCCGGTCGTGGAACTTGTTGACTCGCTTCGCGATTTCCCGGCAGACCCACTCCAGGAGGAGGCTCTTGTCCACCAGCTCGACCACGCCCAGCAGCAGGTGCAGGTGGTTGGACATGAAGTAGTAGTTGTAGAGGTCGAAGTCGAAGGCGAAGCCGCCTTCTTCGCCGACGCGCTGCTGGGCCCGGCCAGATGCCCGTCAGCAGGTCCACCATCCGGACCTGCGGCGCCAGCAAGAACAGGTCGTTGGTGACCTTGCAGGTGATCTCGAAGACGAGCACGTAGATGCCCAGCCGGGGGCTGTACAGGCGCTTCTCGTGGTACTCGATGATGATCATCTCGGCCATGGGGGGAGTCCTCCGCGAAGTGGGGGCCTCTCTTCCCTTCGGTCAGTCGCGGCGCGTGTCGCGCGCCTTTTTCTCAACTGCCCGAAATCACGAGATAAAAATCTGATAAACTCCAATACCCCACGTCGCGAAGGAGCTACTCCCGCCAGAGCATCTTCCAGGGGTGCCGCTTGAGGTCCCGCAGCATCTCCTTGAGATCGTCGTAGAGCTCCTGGTCGACCAGCAGCTGGCCGATCGTCCCCTTGCCGCCCTTCAGACGCCGCGTCAGGAAGGCAGCGTCGCGGGTCGCTTCATCCACCGAGGCGGCAACGGCGGGCAGGCGGGACAGGGTGTCGTCCAGAGATTTCTCGTTTCTCTTCAGCAGGTTGCGGGCCACCGTCAGCGTCTCGTCGGCGTTCTTCAAGGCACCGCGGGCCGCCGCGGTGGTCGGGCCGATGTCCTTGGCCACGGTGGCGGCGACGGACCGGGCGTCGGCGAGGATGGCCGCGACGTCGCTGCCGTCTCCGACGCCGGCTCGAAGGCCCGCCAGCAGGGCGCGCGCGTCCGAAGTGGCGCCGTCGACGCTCTCCATGACGCGGTCCAGGCGCTCCTGGTGCTTCTCCAGGTACGCATCGATGCGCTTCATGACCCGGGTCGCCGAGCTGACCAGCTCGCCCACGTTCAGCTCGCTGCCGCCGAGCGCGGCTTCGACCTGGGCCAGGATGCCGTCGATGCGCGCGAAGAGCAGGTCGATCCGCGGCGGATCACTGCCCCGGATGACGGCGCCGTCCGGCCACTCCGGTGACCCGGCCGATCCGGGCAGGATCTCGACGTACTTCTCGCCCAGGACGCCCTGGGTCGTCACGATGAACTCGGAGTCCTGGCGCACCGCGCGGGCCATCTTCGCGTCGATGGCGAGTGTCACGCGCACGTTGACGGGGGCCTCGTGGGCCCGGCGCGGTGCGCTCTTGCGGGCGTCGCGCTCCACCAGGAACTCGACGTCCGTGACCCGCCCGGCCCGCACGCCGGCGACCTTGACCGGGGCACCCGACAGGAGCGAGCCGGAGTCGGTGAACTCCAGGAAGAGCTGCTTCTTCTTGCCCACCGAGAAGCCGCCCAGCAGGACGACGAAGACGGTCAGGACGGCGAGCGCGGCGATCACCAGCGCCCCGACCCGGATCTTCAGGCTACGGTCGCTCATAGCTCCATCGGCCCCTCGGGCAGCCCGTTGATGAACTGACGTACCACGGGATCGGTGCTCTGGCGAAACTCGGCGGGTGAGCCGTCCAGGTGCACCCGGCCCTGGTAGAGCATGACGATCCGGTCCGCGACGCCAAAGATGCTGCGCAGGTCATGGGAGACCACGATGCTCGTGACGCCGGTCTCATCCGCCAGGCGCCGGATGAGGCGGTCGACCCGCACGGCGCTGACCGGGTCGAGGCCCGTCGTGGGTTCGTCGAAGACGACGTACATCGGATCGAGCGTGAGGGCGCGCGCGATGGCGACCCGCTTGCGCAGCCCATCGCCGATGTCGGCCGGGTAGCGGTCCGCCAGGCCCTCCATCTGCACCAGCGCCAGCTTCTCCCGGGCTGCCTGCAGGCTGGCGGCCTGGTCCAGGCCGCGGTGCTTGCGGATGGGCAGCGCGACGTTCTCGACCAGCGTCATGCTGTCGAACAGCGTGCTGTGCTGGAAGACCATCGCGCAGCGCTTGCGCAGGGGGTAGAAGTCCTTCTCCTTGAAGCTCGTAATCTCTTGACCTTCAAAGAGAATCTGGCCCGAGTCCGCCTGGATGAGGCCGAGCAGGTGCTTGACCAGCACGCTCTTGCCGGCGCCGCTCTTGCCGATGATGAAGACGATCTGGCCCGGGTGGACCGTGAGGCTGACGTCGGCGAGCACGACCTGGCTGCCGAAGGCCTTGCTGACGTGCCGAAACTCGATCACGTCCGCACCAGGAAGGCGAGGCCGCCGATGAGGAAGTCGAGGACGATCACCGCCAGGCTGCACGACACCACGGCCCGCGTCGTCGCCTCGCCCACCCCTCGCTGCCCCCGTGGGCGTCGAGGCCGGCGGCCCCGGCGATGATGGGGATGGTGACGCCGAACGCGACCGCCTTCGCCATGCCCTCCCCAGGTCGATGAGGTGCACGAAGTCCAGCTTCGCGAAGACCAGGGGCGGGGTGTGGAACATGAGGTAGGCCACCCCATGGCGGCGAGGAAGGCGGCCAGGACCCCGAAGATGACCAGCACCGGCAACATGATCAGGCAGGCCAGGAGCCTCGGCTTGATGAGGTAGTCGGCGGGCGCGGCGTTGCACATGCGCAAGGCGTCCACCTGCTCGGTGACGACCATGCTGCCGATCTCGGCGGCGATGCCCGTCCCGACCCGGGTGGCGACCATCAACCCGGCCAGCGTCGGCCCGAGCTGCCGCACCAGCAGCGGGAGGAGTTGCTGCCCGATCAGGGAGGTGTCGCCGATGATGCGCCGCGCCTGGAAGCCCGCCTGCAGGCTGGTGATCGCGCCCAGGAAGCCGAGCGTCAGCAGCACGAAGACGATGGACCGGTTGCCGACGCTGAACATCTGCTGGCGGATGGCCGGGCGGTCCCAGGGGGCGTGGAAGACGTAGTGCAGCGTCCGCAGCAGCAGCGTCCAGGTGGACCGCGCCTGGGCGAGCACGTCGACGAGGAGGGCGCGCAGCGTCTCCATCAGCCGAGCAGCGTCGTCAGGAAATAGTCGAGCACGAAGATCCCCACGGCCGAGGCCACGACGCAGGCGTTGACGGCCCGGCCGACCCCGGGGGCGCCTCCGCGGACGCCGAGGCCGAACGCGCAGCTCACCACCCCGATCAGCAGCCCGAAGCCGGTGGCCTTGGTGAGCCCGTTCAGGAAGTCGTCGACCTTCACGTACTCCACGAAGGAGTTCCAGAAAACGAACGGATCCACCTCGATCAGACCCCACCCCGTCGCGATGCCACCCACGAGCGCGAAGAGGCTGCCGATGCCGAACAGCAGCGCCATCATGGACACCATCGCCAGGATGCGGGGCAGCACCAGGTAGTCGATGGGGTCGATGGCGAGGGCGCGCAGGGCGTCGACCTGCTCGGTGACCACCATGGTGCCGAGCTCGGCCGTGGCGTTGGCGCCCACGCGGCCGCTGAACATCAGGCCGATGAGCAGCGGCCCGATCTCGCGAAAGACCGAGAAGCCGAAGCCCCAGCCCACCACCTCGTAGGCCCGCAGCTTGACGACGTAGGTGCCGACCTGCAGGACGGTGATGGCCCCGGCGAAGAAGGCCGTCACCGCGACGATGGGCAGCGACCGCACCCCGACCCGGTAGAGGCTGCGCCACATCTCGAAGCGGTCGATGCGGGGCCGCACGATGGCCCGGGCCACCTGGCCCGTGAAGAGAGACAGCTCGCCCACCACGAGGGCCAGGCGGAGGAACCAGTCCCCGACGAGGTCGAAGACGCGCGTCACTCGATGCCCTCGCCCGTCATGAAGCGTCGCACGGCGGGCGCCGCGTGCCTCGCCTCCGCCGCCGTGCCCTCGAAGATCAGCTTGCCGCGCTCCAGCATGGCGAAGCGATCGCAGATGGGGCGCAGGGCGTCTACTTCATGGCTCACGATGATCGCGGTGGCCTGGTTCTCGGCCTGGAGCTGCTTGAGCAAGGCGAAGATGCGGTTGGTGGTGACCGGATCGAGGCCCGCGGTGGGGTCGTCGCAGAGCATGATCGGCGGATCGTGGATGGTGGCGCGCGCGAGGCAGACCCGCTTCTTCATCCCCCCCGACAGCTCGCCCGGCAGCTTGCCCGCGATGGTGGGCAGGTGGACCTGGGCCAGGCGGCGCGCGACGCGGGCGTCGACGTCGGCCGGGGCGGCCGCGCCGAGCCGGCGCAGCGGGAACGCGATGTTCTCGCCGACCGTGAGGTAGTCGAAGAGCGCGTAGTTCTGGAAGATCATGCCGATGCGGCCCCGGATGGCCATGCGGTCGGGCTCGTCCAGCCGGTTGATCTCGACGCCATCCACCACGACGCGCCCCGCGTCGGGGTCGATGAGCCCGCAAATCAGCTTGAGAATCAGCGACTTGCCTGCGCCGCCCTCGCCGATCAGGCCCAGCGTGCCGCCGGGCGGGACGTGCAGGCTGACGTCCGTCAGGACCGCCGTGCCCCCGAAGCGCTTGTGGACGCCCTCCAGCCGGATCATGGCGTCGGCCCGAACGGCAGCGGCGCCAGCAGGCGTGCGTCCATCTCGGCCGGTCGCGGATCGGCCAGGAGCGAGCGCGCAGCGGCCGCGTGGCGGCTCTCGGGCTCCTCCGCGAGGAGCGTCTCGAGGGCCCGGCGTCCGCCGGCCTGATCACCCGCGGCCAGGCGCGCCTGGGCCAGGCCCAGCCAGGCCTCGTCGCGCAGCGTGCTGGTGGGGAAGCCCGCCAGGAAGGCGTCGTAGGCCCAGGCCGCAGCGCGCGCGTCTCGCCGGCCGTGGTAGCGCAGCGCGCCGATCAGGAGCGCGGCGTCGTCCAGCAGCGGGCTGCGGTACGAGCCGACGAGGAGGCTGGACTCGTTGCGCAGGTCCACCAGCGCCTGGCAGGCGGCCTCGGCTTCGGCCCACTCGCCCTGGCGCAGGTGCAGCTGCGCCAGCCGCCAGAGCGCGTCGTCGGCCAGGGCGCTGTCGGGGAAGTCGCGGATGAGGCGGCGCAGGTCGGCCCGGGCGCCGGCCAGGTCGGCCAGGGAGGTGATGCGCACCGCGGCCGACCACCACAGCGCGTTGTCGGCCGAGGTGAAGCGGGCCTGGGCGGCGGCGACGTCGCCGAGCCAGGCCACCGTGGCGGCCGCGTCGGCGGGCTCGCCCGGGTGAGAAGCCAGGAACTTCAGGGCCTTGTCGGCGCCAGCGCTGTCCGGGTATGCCTCGACGAGGCCGCGCAGCGCCGAGGGCCCCGCCGGATCGCCGGCCTCGATGGCGTCCATGGCCTGCTGGTAGGCCGCCAGGGCGGCGCGCTCCTCCACCGGGCCCGCCGCCACCTGAGCCAGCAGCGCCCGCGCGCGCTCGGCGTCGCCGCGCCGGCGCGCCACCGTGGCCAGCCGGTACTGGGCGACGGCGCGGGCTTCGGGATCCGACGTCTCGGCCACGAGGACGGCGAAGCGCTGCTCGGCCTCGGCCAGCGCCCCCTCCGCCAGGGCGCGCTCCCCGGCGGCCAGGGCGGCGTCATCGGCCCGGCGCGCGGCCCGGGGGCCCGGATCCGCGCCGCAGCCGGCCAGCAGCGCGACGAGGAGGTGGATCCTCACCCGCCCAGCACCTCGTCGACGCCGACCAGGGCGCGCGCCAGATCGGCGTCGTCCACGTCGCGGTGGAACACCGCGCGGATGGCGTCGGGGCCGAAGGGCAGCACGCGCACCCAGGGGCCAGGGCGGCGCAGACGTCGGCCGGGGCCCGGCCCGCCACCCGGAAGATGACGATGTTCGACTGGACGCTCGCCGGATCGAGGGCCACGCACCGGTGGGCCGCCAGGGACTCCGCGAAGGCCTGGGCCCGCGCGTGGTCCGCCGCCAGATCCGCCACGTGGTGCTCCAGGGCGTGCAGGCCCGCGGCCGCCAGGATGCCCGCCTGCCGCATGCCGCCACCCAGCATCTTGCGGTAGCGGTGGGCGCGGCGAATGAAGGCCTCCGATCCGCAGAGAACGGATCCGACAGGCGCGCCCAACCCCTTGGAAAGACAGATGGAAACCGAGTCAGCCGCCTGGCCGAACGCCGAGACGGGGGCCCCCGTGGCGCAGGCCGCGTTGAAGAGCCGGGCGCCGTCGATGTGCACGCGGAGGCCCGCCCCATGGGCCGCGTCGGCGACCTGGGCGAGGGCGGCGGGCGTCATCACCTTGCCGCCGCCCCGGTTGTGCGTGTTCTCCACCATCAGCAAGGTGGTGGGAGGGATATGGCCCGCGGCGTCGGTGGTGTGGGCGGAAGCCCTGACCTCGTCGGGGGTGAAGTGTCCGCCCCGGCCCACCACGGTGAACTGCACGCCCGCCAGGACGGCCCCCGCGGCGCTCTCGTAGAGGTAGGCGTGGGCCCCTCCCCGACCAGCACGTCGTCGCCGCGCTGGCACCAGGCCAGGATGGCGAGCTGGTTGCCCATGGTGCCCGACGGCACGAAGAGGCCCGCCTCGTGCCCGAGCAGGGCGGCCGCCCGGGCCTGGAGGGCCTGGACGGTGGGATCCTCGCCGAAGACGTCGTCGCCCACCTCGGCCGCGGCCATGGCGGCGCGCATCGCGTCGGTGGGCTTCGTCAGGGTATCGGAGCGCAGATCGACGGGGTGCATCGGGTGCCTCACAGCGAGATGGCCAGGGCCAGCTCGGGGTAGATCTCATCGCAGGACTCGAAGACCGCCTTGTCGCAGTTGAGGATCTGCTCGTAGGCGACACCGATGCCGACGTAGGTGCGGCCGGAGATCCAGAAGAGCCCGCCGCGCGCCCCCACGGAGTCAACGTCGTCGATGGCCTGGCCGTCCACGTCGCCGATGAACTGGTGCCGGAAGAATCCACCGATGTACGGCTGGATGGGATCGGCCTGCCAGAAGACGTAGCGAAGCTGCGGGCTGACGGTGAAGATGGCCGGCTCGGCTCCGAAGAAGACCTGGCCGTCGAGGCCGACCTCGAGCCCGTGGGCCGCGTAGTAGCCCACCCCCATCCCGATGGTGATGTAGCGCTGGCCGAACTGCCCGGACGTCCCGCCGCCCAGGGAGAACCGCGTCTTCCCGCGGGCGAAGGGGCCGGGATCGGGCCGGGCCACGGCCAGGCCGGGGGCGAGGATCAGGCAGAGAATCAGGGTGCTGCGCATGGGGCCTCCCACAGAACCGGGGGACTCTACCGCGAAATCGGCGCCGAAGTCCCCCCGAGGATGGACGCCGGGCGCCCCGGTCTGCTATCGACCCCCGCCGCCTGGGGCCTGCGGGCGGCGGAAGGAAGAGTGATGATGCGACACCTGTGGATCGGCTGCGCGGCCTTCGCCGTGCTGGGCCTGGTGGGATGTGACGACGAGCCGGCGGATGACCCGCCGGCCATGGCGACGGATGCCGCCCTGCCCGCCCCGGATGCGGCGCCGCCCGCGGTGGACATGGCGCCTCCGGCCGCGGACATGGAGACGCCCCCGGCCGACATGCAGGTGCCCCCGGCGGACATGGGCGCGCCCCCCATGGCGGGTCCCCCCGGCAGCGCGTGCGGCTGCGACGCCGAGTGCGAGGCCGTGGACGGCCAGGCAGGCGTCTGCGTGCTGGGCGTCTGCATGGTCGCCCCCAGCGCGGCCTGCGGCGGCGGCGAGGTGGCCGGCTGCCCCGAGGGGTTCCAGTGCTGGAGCCTGTCGGGGGGCGCGGGCCCCTTCTGCTGGCCCGACTGCGAGGCCATCGGCGGCGCGGCGGCCTGCGCGGGCGCCTGTGATGGGGACGGCTCGTGCGCCCCGGCGGACGGCAACGCCTGCGACGCTGCGTGCAGCACGTACTGTGGCGGGGGCCCCGCCATCACCGGGGACATCGGCGGCGCCTGCGAGGACGACAGCGACTGCGGCGGCGCGACCTGCTACCAGGCCGAGGGCTGGGTCAACGGCTACTGCCTCGAATTCGGTTGCGGATCAGCGGGTTCCGAGTGCGGCGAGGGTGGCCTCTGCGTGAGCGGCCTGGCCGACGACAACGTCTGCATGGGGGCCTGTGACGCCGACGGCGGCTGCCGCGAGGGCTACCGCTGCGCCCAGACCGACGACGGCGACATCTGCTTCGCCGGGTGCGGCGGCGACGAGGACTGCCCCGCCGGCATGGTGTGCAACGCCGACGAGATCTGCGTGGTGGACTACCGCTGCTCGCCGGCCCGGCCGGCGGAGGGCGAGTGCCCCGCCGGCGAGATCTGCGTCGATGGCGCCTGCGAGGCCTTCGCCTGCGCGCCCGACGGGCCGCTGGAGCCCAACGAGTCGGCGGAGGCCGCCTCGGTGGTGGACGCGGCCGTCGAGGGCCTGCAGATCTGCGCCGATGACCACGACTGGTTCCGGTTCAGCCCGACCGGGGCCGACGTCATCTACCAGGTGGGCCAGCACTCGCAGTGGGGGTCGGGGGATCTGGACGCGACGCTGGTGGACGGCGCGGGCGCCGTGCGGGACCAGACCTGGCTATTGCCGGATGGCTACCACGACGAGAACCCCCGCGGCCCCATGGATCTGGAGATCGCGGGCCTGGTGGGCCACCCCGACGCCGAGGACTTCTTCGTCCATGTGTTCGGCCGCCGGGGCGCCGTGAACGCCTACGACCTGTTCTACCGTGCGCGCCCCTACCGCGACGGGCCCGACTGCGAGGCCGCCGGGTTCACCCAGCAGGAGTGCCGTGGAATCACCCCCCGCGGCACCCTCGATGTCAGCCAGTACATGGTCTTCCCGGCGGGCCACGACGCCGATCCCTACATCGGCAACGGGGTCTTCTTCGCGAGCGGCCTGTCCAACACCAACACCCCCACCTACGTGCCCAGCTCGGCCCACTGGGCCCGGCGAGAGATGGTGATGGCCATCCGGCACGCCATCCACACCGTGCAGCAGACCTACCCCGGCACCGGTCCCCTGGGCATCGGCGAGATCTCCATGCGAGACGGGAGCACCCCCAACGGCCACCCCAACTTCACGCACTACTACGGCGCCAACGTGGACCTCGCCTACTTCATCCGGGAGGACGCCCAGCGGGGCTGGGGCAACCTGGTCTACCGGCCCATCTGCAGCGACCAGGCCCGCCTGGGCGACTGGAGCCATGTGGACACCGACGGCAGCACCGGCCACTACGGGGAGTGCGTGCCCGGATCCGACCAGACCCACATCGTCGACATCCCCCGGACCGCCCTGCTGCTGGCGACCATGTGCGCGACGGGCCGGGTGCGGGTCTTCGGCGTCGACACCTCCATCGAGGCGCAGCTCAAGACGGAGTACCGCCGCCTGCGCGACGAGGGCACCATCACCGCAGCCGCCTACACCGCCTGCATGCGGTCCCAGGCCAGCGCCAACGACGATGGCAGCTGGGTCTGGCACTTCAACCACAGCCATGTGTCGTTCTGCGCCGAAGACTGTCCCGACCAGAAGGCGGATGTGGTCGAGCGCCTCGACGTGCACCTGGACTGGACGCGCCGGCTGTCCGTGCCCCGGGACGAGCCCCTCTACACCCCGCGGGTCTGGCCCCGCGAGGTCGCGCCCCGATAGGGATCTTCCGCCTGATTCCGCTATGCTGCCCCCGTCGATCCTCTCCGGATCCGGGTGCAGACATGAGTACCTACGACTCTCAGCGTGACACCGTCGGCCAGGCCGCCGCCCCTGCGCAGGACGCGGCCGGCTTCGAAGACGACCAGCACGAGGCCGCCCGCGGCCAGGCGGCCGAGGTGGCGGCGACGGACATCAGCGGCATCGCCACCCTGGTGCTTTCGCGCATGCTGCGGATCGGCAGCCAGGGCGAGGACGTCGGCTGGCTCCAGCGGGGCCTGAACTTCCTGGGCGACGCGCTCACCCCCGACGGCATCTTCGGGCCCCTGACCCAGGGGGCCGTCCACCGCTTCCAGGACCGGGCCGGCGTCGATCGCGACGGCGTGGTGGGCCCGACGACCTGGAGCCACCTCGTGGCGGCCACCACCGGGGCGGCGCCGCCCACTCACGATCCCAAGGAGATGGATCCGCGGCTGGACCGAAACGACAAGGAGGTCATCGCCCCGGATGGCCGAAAAATCCTTGTTGATCAAGACAATACGAATAACCGGGACCAGCAGAAGCTCCCCTGGCTGAAGGGGGGCGAGTGGGACCACGCCCACATCCTGAGCCAGTGGTCCCAGGTGGACACCGACTCCGCGACCGTGACCGACGCCGTGCGCTGTGCGGCCAACGCCGCCCTCGCCCCCCGCATCATCCAGGGGCCCGAGTCGGTCATCGCCTACGCGACCGAGATGCTGGCGAAGGCGGAGGCCCTGGCCCAGAACCCGGCGACGCCCGAGGTCTACCGCGATCGCCTCTTCAGCCTGCGGATGCCGGTGGTCATGGCCATCGCCTCCCTGCGCAGCTCCCACTTCTTCCACAAGTTCGTCGAGCCGGTCGGTCCCATCCCGCCCGATCCCTTCCTGGGCATCGGGGGGGATCCCCTCTTCGCCGATCCCGCGGCCTACAGCGATCTGAACATCATCGCCGACGCCACCAAGCGCCTGGTGAGCGCCAACGACACCGGGTTCTCGAGCCCGGACGAGGCGGCCGCCATGCAGTTCGTCGGCACGGCGCCCGGCGAGCGGAAGGTGCTGGGCGACATGATCGAGTCGCGCGCCGAGATGGACGCCTTCGTGGACAAGCTGCTTCCGGGCGAGGCTTACATGATCCTCGTGGACACCAGCCGCGGCGATCCCGATCCGACGCACCCGCACGCGAACGAGGAGTCCGATCACTTCATCACGGTCGGGCGGGAGCCGGACGAGAAGGGCGGCCTGCGCTACCTGTACGACCCCTACCCGCGCACCGGCAGCCAGGTCATCTACATCGACGTCGAGGATCGGGAGACCCGGTTCTGGCCGTACTTCGAGGTGGATCCGTCCGTCGCCGGGCGGCAGGACGTCTTCAAGCGGACCCGGATCATCAGCGCCGCGACGCCGCGCTGAGCCCTCGCCGCTCAGTCGAGGCTGATCATCCCCTCGATGGTGCGGGTCCGGGCGTCGATCTGGCGGCGATCCAGGGCCAGCACGTGGTCCTGGCCGAAGCCTTCCACGGCGAAGCTCGCCATCACCACGCCGTTGATGACGGCGCGCTTGAGCGTCCCGAAGTCGCGGGCACCCGCCCGGGCGACGTAGCCCATGAGGCCCGCCGCGAAGGTGTCCCCCGCCCCGGTCGGATCCACCACCCGACGCAGCGGGACGGCGGGCGCGAAGAAGGTGCCCTCCGGGTGGAACAGCATCGCCCCGTGGCTGCCCTTCTTGATCACCAGCATCTCGGGCCCCATGGCCCGGATCGCATCCACGGCGTCGTACAGGTTGTCCTGCTCGGAGAGCATCCGCGCCTCGGTGGCGTTGATGATCAGCAGGTCGATGTGGGCGAGCACCGCCCGAAGTGCCCGTCTCTCCTGGGTAATCCAGAAGTTCATCGTGTCGGCGGCCACCAGCCGCGGCCGGGCGATCTGCTCCAGGACGCCCGCCTGCAGCGTCGGGTGGATGTTGCCCAGGAACACCCAGGGCGTCGCCCGGAAGGCATCGGGGATCTTGGGATCGAAGTCCTCGAAGACGTTGAGCTGCGTCTCGAGCGTTTCGGCGTCGCCGAAGTCGGCCCCGTATCGGCCGTGCCAGCGGAAGGTGCGGCCGGGGACGCGCTCGAGGCCGGCGGTGTCGACCCCGCGGCTCTCCAGGATGTCCACATGGGCCTGGGGGAAGTCCTCGCCGACCACCGCCACCAGCCGGACGGGCGCGAAGAGGCTCGCCGCCGCGCCGAAGTAGTTCGCCGAGCCGCCCACCACGTCGCGGTGGTTCCCGGCGGGGGTCTCGATGTCGTCCAGGGCGACGCTGCCCACCACGAGGATGGGCGCACCGGGATCGATGGTCATGCCTGCTTCTCCGGCCAGAGGTAGCGCCCCACGAGCAGATCGACACGCTGGCGCGCTGCATCGGGGATGCGATCGGGGGCGGTCATCACCGCCATGCCGCCGGCCAGGGCCTGGTGGGCCGGCCAGGTCACGTCGCCCAGGGCGCCCAGGCGCCGGCACGTCTCGCGGATGACCGCCCGGGCGGCCGAGACGTTGGCCTTGATGACCGCCAGGACCGACTCGACGCTCACCTCGTCGTGGCCGTCGTGCCAGCAGTCGTAGTCGGTGCTCAGGGCCAGGGTCGCGTAGGCCAGCTCGGCCTCACGGGCCAGGCGCGCCTCGGGCAGGTTGGTCATGCCGACCACGCTGCACCCCCAGGAGCGGAACAGGTTGCTCTCGGCTCGGGTGGAGAACGTGGGCCCCTCGATGCAGACGTAGGTGCCGCCGTCGTGGACGACCTTGCCGCTGGCCTCGCGGGCCGCCTCCAGCAAGACCTGGCGCAGGCGCTCCTCCATGGGATCGCCGAACTGGACATGCCCGACGACCCCGTCGCCGAAGAACGTCCCGACCCGCCTGCTGGTCCGGTCGATGAGCTGGTCGGGGCAGACCATGTGCCCGGGCTCGATGTCGGCGCGCAGGGAGCCCACGGCCGACACGGAGATGACGTGGCGCACCCCGAGCCGCTTGAGGCCCCAGATGTTGGCGCGGTACGGCACCTCGGTGGGCAGCAGCCGGTGACCCCGGCCGTGGCGCGGCACGAAGACGCAGCGCACCCCCTCCAGCCGCCCGCTGATGAAGCTGTCCGAGGGCGGCCCGTACGGCGTCTCGACCCGCACCTCCTCCACCTCGGTCAGGCCCTCGATGTCGTACAGCCCGGAGCCACCGATGACCCCGACCACCACCTCCGCCATGGTGTCCTCCCCTGCTTCTTGATCAGGCTGCGTCGGGCCGCTCGCCGAGCTGCCCGCAGGCAGCGTCGATGTCGAGGCCCTTGGTCCCGCGCACGGTGACGGTGTAGCCGCGGCGGTCGAGGTGCTGGTGGAAGGCCCGCACACGCTCCTCGGCGGGGCGCGCGAAGCCGGGTCCCTGGAAGGGGTTCCAGGGGATGAGGTTGATGCGCACCGAGAGGCCGCGCAGCAGATCCCCCAGGCGCTGGGCGTCGGCGTCGGTGTCGTTCACGCCCCCGAGCAGCACGTACTCCACCGTGAGCTTGCGCCGCGGCGGCAGCGGGTAGCGCCGCAGCGCCGCGATGATCTCGCCGATGGGGTAGCGCTTGTTGATGGGCATGATGCGCTCACGCACCTCGTCGGTGGTGGCGTTGAGGCTGATGGCCAGGTTGACCGGGGCCACCTTGCCCAGGGCGTCGATCTGGGGGACGAGGCCGCTGGTGCTGATGGTGATGCGGCGGGGGCTGTAGCCCGGCCCGTCCGGATCGGTCAGCGGCCCCAGGCTGGCCACCACATGATCGAAGTTGTGCAGCGGCTCGCCCATGCCCATGAAGACCAGGTGGTCCACCACGGCGCCCTCGGGCACCGCGCCCCGGGCCACCAGCACCTGGTCGACGATCTCGCCGGCCGTGAGGTGCCGCGACAGGCCCAGCGTGCCCGTGAAGCAGAACTTGCAGTCCAGCGCGCAGCCGAGCTGGCTCGACAGGCACTGGGTGAAGCGGCCCTCACCCATGGGGATGAGGACCGACTCCACGGCCCCGCCATCCTGGAGCCGAATGACCAGCTTGCGGGTACCATCCACGCTCTCGGCGACCCGCTCCAGCGTCACGCGGCCGATGGTCCACCCGTCGTCCGTGAGGGTCTGGCGCAGCGCCTTCGGCAGATCGGTCATCGCGTCGAAGTCGCGAATCCCCTTTTGAAACACCCACTTGAAGATCTGATCGGCGCGGTACCGGGGCAGCCCCAGGGCCTTGACCCGCTCGCGAAGGGTCTCACGCGACAGATCGGTGAGGCTCTTCTCGGGGACGCTGGGGCGGATGGACATGCTGCGCTCAGCCGCGGCTGGAGAGCTCGGTGGTCCGGAAGAAGTAGGCGATCTCGACCGCCGCCGTGTCGGGGCCGTCGCTGCCGTGCACGGTGTTCGCGTCGATGCTGTCGGCGAAGTCGGCGCGGATGGTGCCCTTGTCGGCCTTCTTGGGATCGGTGGCGCCCATCAGGTCGCGGTTGCGCTGGATGGCGCTCTCGCCCTCGAGGACGCTGATGACCACGGGGCCGCTGGTCATGAAGGCCACGAGATCCTTGAAGAACCCGCGCTCCTTGTGGACCGCGTAGAAGCCCTCGGCCTCGGCCTGCGAGAGCTGCTGCATACGCACGGCGGCGATGCGGAGGCCGGCGGCCTCGAAGCGGCCGAGGATCTGGCCGACGACGTTCTTGGCGACGCCGTCCGGCTTGATGATGCTGAGGGTACGCTCGATGGCCATGGTCGGAATCTCCCGTTCCAGAGTGTGCGCGTGCGCGATCAAAGGCGCGCAAGTATGCACGGCAGGGCCGTTTCGGACAAGCCTGAATGCGCGCTCAGGGCGCCTGCGAGAGCGCGTCCGCCAGGGCCGCCCGGCGAGCCGCGTCCCAGTCGAGCCACCGCGCCGTGGTGTCGGCGAGCTGCTGGTAGGCGGGCAGGAAGAGCGGCGCGTGCCGCTGGAGGGCGGCGACGTGGGCCCGCACGGCGTCGAGGTCGGCGCGCGCCAGCGGGCCGGTGAGGGCCTCGGGGGCCGGCAGGTCCTTCAGGCGCCCGATCGTGCCCCGCAGCAAGGGCACCAGCAGCGCCCGGGCCCGGGCCTCGTCGATGCCCAGGGCCGCCAGCAACGCCACACCGCCTCCCGTGAGCGTGGCGACGAAGTTGGCCGAGAGCACCGCGGCCGCGTGCCACGCGGCCTTCTCGCCGGCCGGAATCTGCACGGCCTGCCCACCGAAGGCCCGCACCAGCGCCAGGGCCGCCTCCCGGGCCGGGGCGTCCCCCTCGATGCCGCAGAAACACCCCCGCAGCGCCCCGGGATCATCGCCCAGGGCCTGGAGCGGGTGCAGGCTGCCGAGGGCGATCCCCGCCAGGGGCGCGAGCGCCGCCTGATCGAGGCGGCCTGCGCAGTGCAGGGCGACGGCGGGTCGGTGCGGGTGCGCCGCCAGCCGCGCCGCCAGGGGGGTGATGGCCGGATCCGAGACCGCGAGGATCCACACATCGGCCGTGAGATCCGAAAATCGGCCACTCCGTCGCCCGGCGGGGGCCGCGGTTCCAGATCCCCCGCACGTCGACGCCACTCCGCCCGCAGCGCAGCCCCTATACACGGCCGCCGGTGCGGCCAGCCCCGAAGATCCACACCGAGAGGCCGGCCCTGGACGGAGCGCTGTACAGGTGGCGCGCCCATGGCCAGCAGACCTCGGGCAGCCAGCGCCGGGTCTTCTCGTCACCGCCGCCCGAGGCAGCGCGGCTCGCAGCCGGGCCGACGACACGGCGGGCAGCGTCGGGCCCGCGGTGCACCAGGGCCCTGGGCACAGCGCGCCAGCGTGGCCTCGTGGCCGGGGCGCCCCAGCGCGATGACCGGCCAGCGCGCGACCAGGTCTTCGAAGCGGTACCAGCGATCCGCCTCGCTGAGAAGGTTGTCGGCCCCGGAGCACCAGGCGAAAGGCGTGATCGGGGTGCCGGTTCGCAGCGCCGAGAGGGTGTTGAAGGTGCGCCTCAGCCCGGCAGCTCCGTCTCGATGGTGCAGATCTTGACCCGCGGGCTGCCCAGGGCACCAAGGACCGCCCTCGTAGCATCGCGACCCGATCCGCGAAGGGCGACATGCGCTTGCCGAAGACGTGTGGACGCCGCCGGCAGCACCAGATCTCGTCGAGATCCGCGTGCTGCAGCAGCCACGTCAGGGCAGACGCGCGAGGATCGAACGCCCCGCCGTACAGGGCGACCCGGGGGCCGGCGTCGCTCACCCCGGCCCCACCTCCAGCAGCTCGGCGCGGCCGAGCTGGAGCCATCGGGGCCGATGAACTGGCCCCTGGAGGCGGCCCTGAACGCCGACCAGCAGGCAGGCCGGGGCTCGCCGTCGACGGAGGCCGCGCGTGCAGGTGGCCGGGGGCGACCCGCACGGGCGCCCGTCGCGGGCCACGGCGCGCCGCTCGATGGCCGTGAGCACCACCACCGGGAGAGGAGGCCGGGTCGGTGCTCGTCACCCCGACGCCGATGCGGTGGCCGTCGAGGGCGAAGACCTGGCCGCCCCCGCGGCATCGGTGACGGCCGACCGCAGGCGGCGGGTGTGCCACCTCGTCCACCGCGGGCTCCGGGGCTGCCCGAGAGCACCGAGGCGAGGACGTAATCGGCGAAGCCGGGATCGTCGGGCTCGGCCACCGCCGGAAAGCGCAGGTCCCGGGCGCGGAGGAGCGCGACGGCGTCATCGGCGGCGCTGTCGAGGGCCACGACGCGCTCGACCCGGTAGCGATCCACGAGGGTCACCAGGGCCCGCTCCAGGAGCGTGAGGTTGCCGTGGCTGTGGGCGACGAACGCGAGCGTCATGCGTACTCCGGCAGGCAGCGGCGGCTGGCCCGGAAGGCCTCGGCTTCACCTTGCCACGCGCGCCACAGGGCGTCCACGTCCCCGCCGCCATCGATGCACCGCCGCGCCTCCTCTCCCCCGAACAGGAGGTCGATGGCGAGGCGATCCCCAACGAATTCGTAGACTTCCGTGCGCCACGCCAGGGCGTCGCCGAACAGCGCGCGGGCCGTCGCCAGCACATGGAGGCCCGTCCGCAAGGGCAGGAACCGGTGCCGGTCGGTGACGTGGAGCGCCACCCCGATGCCTTCGCCCCCGAACTTGTGGAACGTCGGCCGGAAGTACACGGGCCGAAAGGCGATGCCTGGCAGGCCGCGCCTCGCCGAGCGCGTCGGCCCAGCGGAAACGGATCGATGAAGTCGGCGCCGATCAGCTTCGAAGGGGCGCGTCGTCCCCCGCCTCGCTGAGGTTCGTCCCCTCGATCAGGCACATGCCCGGGTACACGAGGGCGGTGTCGAGCGTCGGCATGTTCGGCGAGGGCTGCACCCAGGGCAGGCCCGTCTCTTCGTCATGATACTGGCTGCGGCGCCAGCCGTCGGCCGCCAGGATGTCGACCGAGAAGCCCTCCTGGCTGCCGATGTGCTCCACCACCCGCCAGCGTCAGCCCGTGGCGTCGGGAGGGGCCAGAGCCCTACGAAGCTCTCGAAGCCCGGCTGCACCAGCCCGCCCTCGACGGCCAGCTCGCCCAGGGGTTGGGGCGGTCGAGGATGAGGGTGCGGACCGACGTGGCCGCTGCCCGTTGCGAGCGCGGCCGTGTAGATGTAAGTGTAGTAGCGCGAGCCCACGTCCTGCAGGTCCACCACCAGCACATCGAAGCCGGCCAGATCGGCGGCGCGAGGCGCCAGGTCAGCCTCACAGGCGCCGTACAGGACGAGACCGGCGCAGGACGGGCCTGCGCTGCTCGCCCACCGGCGATCATGTCCTGGCGTCCGCCCAGATGCCGTGCTCGGGACCGGCCATGCACGACCTGGACCTCGGCGTCCCGAAAAATCCGTGCGGATGGCGCAGATCCGACGCGACGCTCGCCGCGTGGCAGAGCAGCCCGACGCGCAGGCCGGCGAGGGCAGCGCAGCCGTCGGCGGCGAGGCGATCGAGGCCGATGCGGACGGCCGCCCCGTCAGCTGCCCGGCTCATCGTCTTCGGGCATGGCCCGCCCGGTCAGGTGGCTGACCATGATGTTGAGGTTGTGGGACATCACGGCGCGGTGTGAGCGGCCCTTCAAGGCGAACCAGTGCTCGTGGTTGCCGATGATGTCGAGGATGCCCGCTCGAAGCTGGCCGAAGGGCTTGAGGAAGCGCTGGAAGAAGAAGATGACCATGGCCAGGGCCAGCACGAAGCCCAGCCTGCAGACGAGGGGATGAGCACGAGGGCCAAGGCCTCCGCCAGGGCGGCGTCCAGATCCAGCAGCGATGTAGCTCCACCTCGGAGGCGCTCTGGTAGGCCCGCCGCGCGCCCGAGGCGCGCCAGGTACTGGTGCCCACCGACGCTCAGCTCGGCCATTACCCGATCACCTCGACCGTGTGCAGCTTCTGCTCGGCCACGACTTTCTGCAGCGCCACCTCGCGGTCGGGATCCAGCGAGTGAGCTCTGGCTCACGCGCGGCCCCACGAACCACGCTGACCTCCGTGTCGACGAGGCTCTTGCCGCGGCGCGCCGCGGCAAACGTCAGGCGGTAGCCCACGATGACGGCCCCCAGCAGCTTCTCGCCCTGCCGGACGGGGGCCACCGCGACCTCCATCGGTGCGTCTTTCATGGTCCAGACGCCCAGCGTGGATCGGGGCGCCCGGAGGCCGGCTTGAGGCCGGGCTGCTCGGCGGCCAGGTTCGCTCCCCTGGGGACCGAACCACGCCGGATCCGACGCCTGGGCCACGCCGATGCCCTCGGCGTCAACGACCGCCAGGAAGTCGGCACCGCCGTGCGCAGGTCGCGCAGGCCCTCAGCGGGGGCCTTGCCATCCGCCAGCGCCGCGAACCGCGCCTTCCACGTCTTCAGCTCGTCGTTCATGAGCCGGTGGATCTGGTAGCGGTGCTCGTCGGGGCTGGGCAGGCTGCCGTCCTCGCCGGGGAAGTCCTCTGCGGGGTGGGCCAGGGCCTGGGCCAGACCGGGTGAGGCGGCCACATGCTGCGCGCGGGCGGCGAGGGCGTGATCCTCCAGCTCCCGCGCCTGGCCGAGCGATCGGCGCGCCACCGCCAGGCGCTGCTCGATGCGCTCGCGTGCCGTCAGCCGGAAGGCCTCGTCGAGCTGGAGATAGAGGATGCCCCCCGCCACGCCGAAGACGAGAGCGAGGGCGACGGCGGCCTTGAGCTGGAACATCGGCCCTCCGCGCGCCCGGCCGGGCCGTGGGCGCCCACTGATGGATGGGGTCATGCCGCCGGAGGGCCGCGCCGACGTCGGCGAAGCTAGAACGGGCCCAGGGGAGTGTCAACCGCTTCAGGGCGCGACGAACGTCACCAGCTCCGCGCTGAAGGTGCCCGAGAAGGCGTAGGCGGGCTCACCCCCGTTCTCGGTGGGCATGATGCGGGCGCCGGCCAGCAGCGACTTGAGGTCGGTGGTCATTCATGGGCCGGTTCAGCTTGAACCGGCACCTCGGCGGCGTCGGCGTCGGTGATCACCCCGTCGAGGCGCGCGTCGAGGTAGTCGCCGTCCCGCGTCCCGGTCAGCGACAGGCCCTGGATCGGGATGATGATCTTCAAGTCCTCGGAATAAATGAAGATCTCACCACCCTCCATGGTGAAGTCCTCGCCGGTCTGCGTGCCGCCACGCTCGCTGATGTCCACCGAGCACGGCATCGTGGTGCCGTCGGCGTTGGCGCAGTCGCCCTCGGTCAGCCAGGTGAAGCCATCATCCGTGAAGTCGGCCGGGGTGTCGGCGCCCGCCACCTGCTGGCCCGCGCCGCCGCGCAGGATGATGGATCCGCCGCCGCCCCAGCCATCGATCTGGACGAGGATGATGATGGCGCCGGCGTTGAGGTTGTTGTTGAGCAGGGTGGTCAGCAGGCCGGCGAGGGCGCCGGGCTCTTCCAGGGCGAGCTCGGTGAAGGTGAACGTCTCGCTGCTCCCGCCGACGACGCCCATGTCGGCCGCGGGCCGTTCTCCGCCTGCTCCACCGGCGCCGCCGCCGCCGTCTCCGCCGTCATCACTGCAACCGACCGCCAGCAGCAGGGCCAGCACCGCCCCGATGGAGTCGCCACGCCATCTCTCCCTCCGCATCGCTGTGCTGCCATCGGGGCAGCCTGCCGACTTCGAGAGGCCGCCCGCCGGCCGGGCGCAAGCGATGGCGGGGCGTCGGGGAGCGCCCCTGTGGCTCAGACGCCGTGCAGCGCGAACGCCGCGCCCTGCGGGTCCATGCACTGGGCCACCCGCTCGCCGCCGGGCACGGCCATCGGGCCGCTGAGGATCTCGCCCCCGCTCCACCGTCGCCGCCAGCGCAGCGTCGAGGTCGGCCACCTGATGTAGGGCAGCCACGCCGCGCTGGGCATCTCGGGCGGCAGGTTCATCATGCCGCCGAGCTGGTGGGCGCCCGCCACGAGAACAGGTGTAGGTGCCCATGGCCCATGTCCATGCCGCCGCGTCCTGCCACCCGAAGAGCTTCTGGTAGAAGGCCTTGTGGGTGTCGCTGTCGGCGCACATCAGCTCGTTCCAGGAGAACTCGCCCACCTCCGGGGCCCGCACCGCCGCTGCCGCCACTCTCCGGGCGGAAGAGGCCGAACACCGCCCCCTGGGAGTCCGCCACCACGGCGATGCGCCCCACGTTGGGCATGTCGAAGGCGGGCACGTAGACCTTGCCGTCCATGGCCCGGATCTGGGCGATGGTGGCGTCGACGTCGGGCGTGCCGATGTAGGCCAGCCAGTGGGGCGGCGCGCCCATGGCCTTCGCCTCGTCGCTGAGGAGCATGGCGCCGCCGAGGGGACCGCGCGGGCCCGCGAACATCATGTACTGGTCGTTGTGGGGCACCAGCTTCCAGCCGGCTACCGCCTCGTAGAACGTCTGGGCGGCCTCCACATCGGTGGTGCCGAGGTCGTACCAGACGAAGCTGCCCAGGAGGTTCGAGTCGGTCATGTCATCCTCTTTCGGTCGTTGACGCGTCGTGCGTGGCCCCAGAAGACCGCACCGGACGGCCACCGGCAACGGCGTTCTGGACGCCGTGCGCAGTTCAATGTCAGGGGTATGTCAGGGTTTCCAGCGTCTATGCGGCCTGGCGGCGGCGCCGCGTCAGAGGCCCGGCGCGAAGCCCCGGCGCATGGTGTTCTCGGTCACGACCCGCGGCACGACGAACTGGCGCAAGTAGGCGTGACCACCGGCTTTTTCACCCACGCCCGACAGGCCGAAGCCCCCGAACGGCTGGCGCCCGACCAGAGCGCCGGTGCTGCCGCGGTTGAGATACAGGTTGCCGACGTCGAAGGCCTGGCGGGCGCGCTCGAGGTGGGCGGGCTTTCGGCTGTAGACCGCGCCCGTCAGCCGGTAGCCGACGCCGTTCGCGAGGGCCAGCGCCCCCTCGAAGTCGGGGGCGCGCATGACGGCGAGGACCGGCCCGAAGATCTCGTCCTGCGCCAGCCGGTGCTGAGGCTCGACGCCCGTGAAGATGTGGGGTCCCACGAAGCGGGGATCCGCCGGGCCCTCCATGGCCAGGGCCAGGGTGGCCTCCTGCCGGCCCGCGGCGATGGCCCGGCGGATGCGGTCGGCCGCCTCGACGTCGATGATGGGCCCCACGTCCGTGCCCGGATCGCGGGCGTCCCCGATGCGCAGGCTGCGCGTCGAGGCGATGAGCCGCTCGGTGAAGGCGTCGTGGAGAGCATCGACGACGATGACCCGGCTGCACGCCGAGCACTTCTGGCCCTGGTAGCCGAAGGCGCTCTCGCGGACACCCAGCACGGCCTCGTCGAGGTCGGCCGAGGTGTCGACGATGATGGCGTTCTTGCCGCCCATCTCGCAGACGACATGCTTGACGTAGCCCTGACCCGGGGGGGTCACGGCCGCCGCCTGCAGGATGTCGAGGCCGACGGCCAGGGATCCGGTGAACGCGATCAAGGCGACCCCCGGATCCCGCACCAGGTGGGCGCCGACCGTCTCGCCCGGCCCCGGCAGGACGTGCAGGACGTCGCGCGGCACACCGGAATCCCAAAGGATTTCAACGAGCTGGCGAGCGATGGCCGGCGTCTGCTCTGCCGGCTTGAGGAGCGCCGGGTTGCCCGTGACCAGCGCAGCGACCGTCATGCCGCAGGCGATGGCCAGGGGGAAGTTCCAGGGGCTGATGATGGCCGCTACGCCCCGCGGTCGGTAGAGCTCCTGGTTGAGCTCGCCGATGAAGGCGCCCAGGCGGTGGGGCGTGAAGAGGGCCACCGCCTCGCGGGCGTAGTACTCGCAGAAGTCGATGGCCTCGCAGACATCGGCGTCGGCGGCGGCCCAGCCCTTCCCCGCCTCGGCGACGATGAGGGCCGCCAGCGCGTCACGCCGGCTGCGCATGCGGGCCGCCGCGCGGGTGAGGCAGGCGGCGCGCTCGACCACCGACGTGTCCCGCCACCGGGGCGCCGCCGCGCGGGCCGCCTCCACCGCGGCGCGGGCCTGGGCCACCGTCGCGTCGATGGGTACCACCGGGACCACAGCCTCGGCGACCGCGCTCGCGAAGGCGTCTCGAACGTCGGCGCGGGCGAAGTCGCGCAGGGGCTCCGAGAAGAACGGGCGCCCGTCGCCCACCCCGGGCGCGGCGGCGCTCAGCGCATGCCGCTCGGGGCCGCCGGCGATGCGCGCCACGCCGGGATCGTCGCCCTCGCGACGCCCGTGTGGGGACGCGAGCAGCACCGCCGCCGGCCGGTCGTCGGCGAAGCCGCCGCGCAGCCACGACTCGTTGCTGGTGTTCTCGAGCAGGCGCCGCACCAGGTAGGCCATGCCCGGGATCATCTCGCCGACGGGCACGTACTCCCGCAGGCGCAGGCCCCGCGCCACCGCGACGGCCTTCAGCGCGTCGGCCATGCCGTTGAGCATCTGCAGCTCGAGGGCCGCGCTCGGCAGCTCCGCCGCCTCGACCAGGGCGAGGGCCGTCGCGATGGAGCGCAGGTTGTGGCTGCCCAGGGCCAGCTTCACGCCGCCCTGCCCGGCCTCCCGCGGCGTCGCGGCGATGAAGCGGCGCACCATGCGCTCGAAGCAGGCGTCCGTGTCCGCCTTCCGGCTCCACACGGGCACCGGCCAGCCGTGCAGCTCGGCGTGGATGGTCTCGAAGTCCCAGTACGCGCCCTTCACCAGCCGCACCGTGAAGACCCGGCCGGTCCGCTTCGCGAAGGCGACCAGGCGCTCGGCGTCGGCCTCGCCGCTGCGCAGGTAGGCCTGGAGCGCCAGCCCCGCCGGGAAGTCGACGGCCTGACAGCACCGCTCGAACAGGTCGAGGGTCAGGTCCTTGAGGCCGTGGTGCTCCATGTCGAAGTTGACGAACACCCCGGCCTGGGCGGCTGCGACGAGGATGGGGTGCAGGCGCGCGGCCAGCCGGTCCAGCGCGCGGGCGTGGTCGAGGGGGCTGACCTGCGGGTCGAAGGCGCTGATCTTGATGGAGATGTTCGTGCGCGGCACCGGCCCCAGGTGGTCGGCCTCGAGGGCCTCGCGGGCCGGCCAGCCCGCCACGGCGGCGGGGAGCGTGTGCACCAGATCCAGGTAGCGCGCCTGGTAGGCCAGCGCCTCCGGCTCGCTCAGGCACGCCTCCCCCAGCAGATCCACCGAGAAGCCGATGCCGTCGTCCCACAGCGCCCGCAGGCGCGGCACGGCGGAGGCGGCGTCCGTCCCCGCGATGAAGCGGCTGGCCATGCCCTCGATGCGCCCCGTGAGCGTACGGGCCAGCGTGCCCTTGAAGACGCCGCCGGCCGCGAGCCCCAGCCCGAAGCCCGGCGGAGGCCGGACACCGGGCTGGGCCATGGCGTCGACGAAGAAGTCGTGGATCTCCTCCGGGGTGCGCAGCGTCGGGAAGGCGTCCACGAACCGGAAGAGCTGGACCTTGAAGGCATCATCCTTCATGGCCCAGTCCATGAGCTTGTCGGACCAGAACGCCCGGCTCAGCAGGCCGCGCTTCTGCCCGCGGGAGGCATCGAGCAGCTCGCCTCCGAGGGTCTGGATGCGGGCCTCCAGGGCCGGATCGTCGAGGGCCGGGAGGCCCTCCGCAGGGCGACGGCGGAAGCGGGAGAGGATGGACATCGGGCACCTCACGGGGGCCGGCGCCGGGGGCGCGCCCGGCGGGCTACATGGTGCCGCAAGGACGGGCCGGCCGCACCTGTTTGCGCAGCGTGGACGCCCGGATGCCATCGGAGTAGATTTCCGCCATCACGAGCGTCGGGGGCGCGGTGACCAGCGAAGAGGTCCACTGCAGATCGTGCGGCCACAGTCAGCGGCGCACCCCCGATCCGTCCAGCTGGACCTGTCCTCAACACCCTGAAATCGCTCTGATTTCCCGGAAGGTCAGCGAGCGGGCCGGCCGGGCTCCCCTCTTGGGGCGGGTCCTCGGCGGCAAGTACCACCTGATCGATGTGCTCGGTCGCGGCGGCTTCGGCGCGGTGTACCGGGCCCTCCAGGCCCCCGTCGGCCGCATGGTGGCCGTCAAGGTCATCGGCGGCCGGCACGCCGACGACATGGAGGACCTGCGCGCCCGCTTCATGCGGGAGGCGCGGGCCATCGCGTCGCTGCGCCACCACGCGACCGTCGCCCTGCACGACTTCGGCGAGGACGCCGATGTGCTCTACATGGTGCTCGAGGTGGTCGAGGGCGAGACGCTGCGGGATGTGCTGAAGCGCGAGGGCCGCCTGGGGGTCGGGCGCGCGATCCACATCGCCCGGCAGATCCTGGAGACGCTGCAAGAGGCCCACACGCTGGGCCTGGTGCACCGCGATCTGAAGCCGTCGAACGTCATGCTGAGCCTGACCCCGTTCGGCGACGACAAGGTGCGGGTCCTCGACTTCGGCATCGCGAAGATCGTGGAGGCCGAGCGCAGCGACGGCATCGAGACCAGCAAGGGCATGGTCTACGGCAGCCCCGCGTACATGGCCCCCGAGCAGGCCCAGGCCCGGGCGGAGCCCCGCTCCGACCTGTACGCCGTGGGGGTGATGCTCTACGAGATGCTCACCGGCGAGCGCCCCTTCGGCGGCGAGTCCGACCTGCAGATCATCCTGGCGCACTTGCGCTTCCCCGTGCCCGACGGGCTGGAGCGCGCGGGGGTGCCGGTGGCCGTGGCCGACGTCATCCACCGGGCGCTGGCGAAGGATCCGGCCGACCGGGTGGCGAGCGCGGCCGACATGGCGGTGGCGCTGGGGCAGGCCGTGGCCGACGTCAGCGGCCGGGCCTCCGTCGCGCCGCTGCCCGTCGCGGTGCCGGTCGCGCTGCCCGTGACCGAAGAGGACGAGCTCGCGGGTACCACCACGACGCTGACCCCCACGCCCAGCACCGGCTCGGCGATGTACGGCGAGGCCCTCACGGCCCTCCTCCTGCCCGAGCAGCCCGTCCGTCCGCCGCCTCGCCGCCGACGCTGGCCCTGGATCGCGCTCGCGGCCATCGTCGCTGGCGGGGCCACGTTCGTGGTGCTGGGTCCCACGGGGGAGCGGGCCGACGTGGGGGCCCCGATCCAGGTCGACGTGGCGCCGCCGACGCTCGCGGCCCCCTCCCCGGAGGAGCGCGCCGCGGTCGCCGTCGAGGCCGGTCGCCTGGAGGAGGCCGAGGCCGCGTTGCGGGAGCTGCTCCGCCACGCCAGCCCGGAGGATCGGGCCCGGCTGGCGGGTGACGCCCGGTTTCGCCCGCTGCATGGCCGGCCCGGGCTGGAGGCGCTGGCCCCGGCGCCGGTGGACGCCGGGGTGCGCCGCCCCCGCCGAGCCGGCCCGGGCGGCCCGGGCCGACGAGCGCCCGGTGGAGACGCCGCCGCGCCCGGTGGAGCCGCCCGCCCCACGCCCGACCCCGCCCCGCGCCCGGTCGAGCGCCCGGCGGAGGCGCCCGGGGCCCCCGATCCGCCACGCGGTGGGCGCACCCGGCCCAAGGCCCCGGCGACGGACGGGTGGCTTTGAGGCTCGCCCTCCTCGCGCTCGCCGGGGTGCTGGCCGCCGGGCCCCGCCATCGCCACGCCGCGGGCCACGCTGCCGCGAGAGCGAAGGCGGACGTGGCAGAAGGGGTCAAGGCCGCCCGCGCCGGCCAGAACGCCGAGGCGCTGGCGCGGTTCCGGCGGCCGAGCCCTACGGGGCCGAGCTGGGCGAGCTGGATCGCATCCGCTGGAACATCGGCCGCACGCTGGAGGCGCTGGACCGCCCGGCGGGAGGCCTGGCCGCCTTCGAGGCCTGCCTGGATGTCGTGGACGCCGACCGGCGCGCCCAGGTCGAGGCCAAGATCGCCGAGCTCACCGCCGCCCTCTTCGCCCGCCTGTCCGTCACCTGCCAGAGCCCGGAGACGCAGATCAAGGTCGAGGGCGCCGGCGCCGGGGACGCCACAGGCCCTGCCCCACCCGCCTGGAGCGCCTGGAGCCGGGCGACTTCAAGGTCCTGGCCCGCATCGCCGAGCGGCCGTTTCCGCCGCGGATCGTCGTCCTCACCGCGGGCGCCGAGGCCGAGGTGGAGGTGCCGGCAGCGGGCCGGGCCGCGTGGACGCCCGCCCCGGGGCCCAGGTCAAGCTCGACGGGGCGCCCCTCGGGGTGACCCCCTGGCATCCCGGCGCTCCCCCCGGCCGGTATGCCCTGGAGGTGCTCGACGGCGAGGCCGTCCACCGGCAGGTGCTGACCATCCAGGCGGGCGCCGAGGCCATCGCGGTCGTCGCCCCGCCCAAGAGCCGCCCCGGACGCTGGGGTGGGTCGCCGCGGGCAGCGCCGTGGTGCTGGGAGCCACGAGCCTGTGGCTGTTCTCCTCCGCTGCCGACCAGCAAAGGGAGCGAGATCAAGCGACGAGCGCTACGACGCCAGCCGGGATCCGGTGGCGCTCGCGCGCCTGCGGGCCGATGCGACCGAGGCCAACGAGGCCTTCGGCGTCCAGCGAACGGCCGGCTTCGCGACCCTCGCGGTGGCCGTCGCGGCGGCCGGCACCGCCGCCTGGCTGCTCTGGCCCGACGACGACGAGGTGGGTGTGCGAGTGGGCCCCGGCGGCCTGACGGTCAACGTCAGCTTCTAGCCTGCAAGCCAGCGCGCCTGCTGGACTTTCTTCACTCGATCATCAGGACGTAGGGGGGCACGGCCGCCCCGCCGGCGCCCCGCACCACCACGGTGCCCAGCCGCCGGTCGGCGGCCAGGAAGGCGGAGGGCAGGACGACCCGGCAGCCCTGGTGATCGGTGACGGACTGATAGGGGGCGCCGGCGTCCAGGTCGACGCGCAGCTCCACCGCCGGGCACGGGGCGCCGTCAAGGCCGGCGACGCGGAAGCCGAAGATGCCGCCGAGCTGAAACGCGATCTGGGCCTCCTGGCCAGCCGGGATGGCCGGCTGCGGGTAGCGCCCGGCCGTCAGCACGATGTCGCGCAGCGGGCCCTCGGGCGGCCGGATGCGGACGCGCCAGCGCTCGCGGCCGCCGCTGCGAGCCAGCGTCAGCAGCAAGGGGCCGGCGGGCAGCTCTCCCCAGGAGATGGTCGTCGGCCAGCGATCGCACCGGCTGGTGTGGCGGGCGACGAAGCGCCCGGCCGTGTCCACCAGCGTCGCGGTGAGGCTGCGGCACTCGGGATCGATGGGATCCCAGGGCTCGATCTCGACACGCTGCAGCCCGGCCCGTTGCACGTTCAGCATCACCGCGGTGAAGTTCGGGTGGGCGGCATCGAAGGCGATCCCCTGCTCCAGGCCAGCGGGGGGGACGCCGATGGGATCCCAGACCGGCAGGCGGGGGCGGAAGCCCAGGACGTAGCCCGGCGAGACGGCCGCGTCACCATGGCTGATCTCCAGCTCGTAGCGGCCGGGCGGCAAGATGGCGGTCTCGTGCTGCAGCCGGCAGGGGCCCACCTGGCCGTAGGTCCGGCTGCCCGGGTAGTCGAAGTCGGGCACGCGGAGGCCGTGCTCGTCGTACCGCCAGAGCATGATGCCTGGGTCCGCGGGGCAGCGGTCGGGGAACTCCAGGGTGAACGTCGTCCTGGAGAGCCGCTCGACGTCCAGGCGGAAGCGGTGCGGCTGCCCGGCGCGCAGGCTCGCGCCGCGGATCTCGCCGTCGACCAGGGGCGGGCAGCAGCCACCGGCACAGTTG
>JAWKQS010000051.1:0-48237 GCA_041389985.1 bacterium | reverse complement strand
ACCGGCGTGATGGTGCCATCGGCGTCGGCGTCGATCCAGATGGGGTTGGCCAGGGCGAAGACGGGGCCGCCGGCGATGTAGGGCAGGCGGGGGTTGCCGAGGGCCAGGAGGACGAGGGGGCCGTCGCCCTCGACGGGGATGGCGATCTCTTCGTCGAGGTCGATGATGGCGGCGTCGTCGACATCGAGCTCGCGGTCGAAGACGGCCACGCCGCGGTGGAAGGCCACGAGGCGGCGGATGCCGGTGTAGGGCGGGGTGCGCAGGCGCACATGGACGCGGACGCTGCCTGCGTCGGGGACGACGGTGTCGCCGGGGCCGGGGCCGAAGGGGAAGTCGAGGACGGCGCCGCCGGTGACGATGCTGCGGCCTTCGCGCAGGGCGGTGCTGACCTCGGCGCCGGTGACCTCGTGGGCGGCGGCGCCGGCGGTGCGGACGTAGTTGCGGGGGTAGCCGGGCGCGCGGCTCTCGCCGTGGGTGTCGCTGTTGCCCACCGCGGTGATGCGGAGGCCCTGGTTCAGCAGGCCCAGCCAGTCGGCCAGCACCTGACAGAAGTCGGTCTGGCCGTTGTAGACCTCGACGGTCTCGAAGTCGGTGGTCCAGTTGGGGGAGTCGAGGGCCTCGACGGGGATCTCGGGGGCGTAGCCGACGGTGTTGAACCAGCCCGAGGTGTCGCGGGGGTGGTTCATCTGGATGACGGTGGCGCCGCGGGCGCGGGCGTCTTCCACCAGCTCGACTGTGGTGCGCAAGCGCTGGCGATTCACGTTGCTCAAGGCCGCATTGCTGCAACCTCGGTCGGGGTGCGTCGACCGTAGTCGGCTACCAGTTCCTCAAAGTCGTACCAGCACAGGTAGGTGCTCTGCGCCCCCAGCAGGGACTCGATCTCCGTCAGCTTTCCGTTGGTGTTGAGGACCAGCGGATAGTCGGCCGGATACATGCGAACCGTCCCCTGCAACCAGGTTCGGTCATAGGGCGCGGCATGGGGTGAGTGGAACTTCATCGAGCTGAGTGGTACGGCCGGAGGCACTTCAGCAACAATCCGCCACAGGACGAAAAAGACGTAGTCTCCGAGCTCAGTGTCGACTCCGTCGCTCTCCAGCTCGAACCAGACTGCCTCATAGACATTCTTGATCTGACCGGTCGTCAGAGCTGCCAGGGCTTCTGCTGCATCCAGGTACTCGTGAACATCGGAGAGGGTGAACGGCTTGTTGCCGTAGGTTGCACCTGGGAGTGTTGTTGGCCAAGGATTCAGGCCCAGGATGAGGTCCACCGTATCCTGCTCGGCCTGCGACAGGGGGGCCCGCTCAGAGGTGATGACCAAGGGCTGAACACACCCTGCGACAAAAATCAGTGCAACGAGCATGACCTTCATGTGGATGCTCCTCATCGTGTGTGCGTGTCGTCCTCTACGACGGTTTCCTCGGCCGGACAACAATCCCAAGAAACCTTGATCCGACGAGTGAGCCGGTTCTTGGGAAGATCGTCCCAGAAGGGTGGGCCTTCCCCTCCAACATGGCCGCAAATCGGGTCACTGAACCGCGGATCCGCAACGCCCCAGTAGCCGCCATTTGCTCCCGTCGGCCAATAGGTGCCCATTTCCTGCTCCGTGTAGTACGAAGCCTGAAACTCGTAGACAACCACTCCCATGGCAGTGGGGAACTGATTGATGAAATTGATGTCCCGTGAGAAGATCGGGTCGCCATCTGGAGTGCGATTCGGCTGGAGAACTCCATTGACTTCATTGTAAGGCCCCCGACAAGGCACAGCATAGGGGGACACCTGACACATCTCGATGGGACCGAAGAGTTCCCAGATGATCTCTGACTCTCCTTCCTCACCGTCGTAGCAGGCGTTGGGCTCGCTCTCCAGATTCTCTCTAAAGGCATCCGGATCCTGAGTATGCCCTTCCAGATACTTCTCGACACGCTGGACGATAAACCCCCGCTGGGGCGCACGGTCTGGCACTTGGAATACCAGGTCCCTTCGGTAGAAGCCACAGTACCCGACCTCGACATCCTCGCCGTTGTCCAACTCAAGCGATTTGACGAAGAGACGTTCCGAGGTGACCGTTGTTCCGCAAACGGTCGAATCGCCCGCGTCCAGTCCGCCGTCTCGGGGTGGAAGGTCGCTCAGACATCCGGCTGCGCCGGGATTCTTCTTGCAGACGTTCTCACAGCCGAAGATCGGAAGGAGAAGTAGAAGAGCCATGACGGCAGTCCCACTTGTTGCTTGAAGACGCCCGATGTTGGCACCCATCTACTCTCAACTCCTGCCCGGGTTCGTGTCCCAACCCACGAGCACTACGGTACGCATGTCCGGGGGGGGCAAGTCCCTTCTTGCGGGCCGCTCGCGGCCCTGCCGCGGCGGCCGGTTTGCTGCCGTCAGTGTCGTCGCCTGGCTCGGGACGTTCCTCACGCTGTCGGGGGGCTCCCCGCCTGCCTGAGCGGAAGGTGATGCCTACTCGCAGATGCTCATGGCCGGCAGGGCAATGGGGCCGGGGCCGACCGGCGTGATGGTGCCATCGGCGTCGGCGTCGATCCAGATGGGGTTGGCCAGGGCGAAGACGGGGCCGCCGGCGATGTAGGGCAGGCGGGGGTTGCCGAGGGCCAGGAGGACGAGGGGGCCGTCGCCCTCGACCGGGATGGCGATCTCTTCGTCGAGGTCGATGATGGCCGCGTCGTCGACGGCGAGCTTCGCGGTCGAAGACAGCGGCGCCGCGGTGGAAGGCCACGAGGCGGCGGATGCCGGTGTAGGGCGGGGTGCGCAGGCGCACATGGACGCGGACGCTGCCGGCGTCGGGGACGACGGTGTCGCCGGGGCCGGGGCCGAAGGGGAAGTCGAGGACGGCGCCGCCGGTGACGATGCTGCGGCCTTCGCGCAGGGCGGTGGTGACCTCGGCGCCGGTGACCTCGTGGGCGGCGGCGCCAGCGGTGCGGACGTAGTTGCGGGGGTAGCCGGGCGCGCGGCTCTCGCCGTGGGTGTCGCTGTTGCCCACGGCGGTGATGCGGAGGCCCTGGTTCAGCAGGCCCAGCCAGTCGGCCAGGACCTGACAGAAGTCGGTCTGGCCGTTGTAGACCTCGACGGTCTCGAAGTCGGTGGTCCAGTTGGGGAGTCGAGGGCCTCGACGGGGATCTCGGGGGCGTAGCCGACGGTGTTGAACCAGCCCGAGGTGTCGCGGGGGTGGTTCATCTGGATGACGGTGGCGCCCCGGGCGCGGGCGTCTTCGACCAGCTCGACGGTGGTGCGCACGCGCCAGCGGTCGCCCTCCTGGACGGCCAGCGGGGGCCCCGCCAGCGCCGGCGTCGGCGGCGAACTGGATGCCGTAGGCCCCCAGGTGCCCGAAAGTCGGAGAGATTTCGACGCCGGGCAGGGGCAGGGCGATGCGGTCGAGGACGCCCATCTGCTCGGCCAGGCCACGGAAGTCGAAGATGATGTCGTGGTCGCTCGGGACCATGAAGCCCACGCCCTCGGCGATGTTGGCCAGGACGCGGCGGCGGTTGGGGACCTCGCTGTCGAGGCTGGAGGTGGAGTGCTGGTGGAACTCGCCCGCCGAGTACCCATCGAAGGGGATGACCTCGGTGAGGCGCAGGTCCAGGTTGGCCTCCACGCCGGCTTCGAGGGTCACGACGCGGTCGTCGACGGTGTAGTGCCAGCCGCGGGTGGTGACGACGCGCCAGTCCCCCGCCGGGAGGGCCAGCTCGCCCTCGGCCAGGATGAACTCGATGCGCTCTTCGCCGGCGGAGGTCAGCACGAGCTACGCGCCGATGCCGCGGTCGCCATCGTCGCGGACGCGGACGCGCAGGCGGGCGGGCTCGGGCAGGGGCAGGACGACGCGGTCGTCGGTGCCGGCGGTGAACCAGACGGGCTCGGGCTCGCCGCCCGCCCAGTCGACGGGGCGGGCGCGGTAGGCGCCGGGGGCGAGCCGTACGGTGCGGGTGCCGTCGGCGGCCAGGTGAGCGCGGGTGATCTGGCGCTCGCCGTCGTCGACGTCGATCCAGGCGCCGGGGGGGCCGGCGAGGGTGACGGCCGCGAAGGCCTCGGGGGGGTCGCGCAGGTCCTCGATGTCGTGGCCGACGAGGAAGCGGCGGCGCAGGAGCAGGGTGTCGCCCGTCTGCAGGGCGAGCTGGCCATGGGTCACGGGGCGCAGCGGGAAGGCGTCGATGGGGATGTTGATGACGGCGATGGGGCCGGCCACGCCCGCCCAGCCGTAGGCCACGTCCTCGGCGCTGGCGGCCAGGAAGTCCATCTGGCCGCCCGGGGCGGCGTCGGGCGGGCCGCCGGGGAAGAAGGCGTCGGTGCGGTCGCCGAACATGACGAGGTCGGCCATGAGGAAGCCGGCGGGGGCCTCGGCGGTGAGCCAGGTGAGGACGTCGACGTGGCCGGCGTCGGGGGCCAGGCGGTACTCGGTCGTCACGGCGACGGGGGCCGGGGCGGTGCCCGGCAAGTAGGCCTGGATGGTGCGGTTGCCGCCCAGGTGGCCCACCGTGCGCAGGACGGCCGGGCCGCCGTCGGCGCCGTCGCGGACGATGCCGATGCGCTCGACGCTGATCTCGCCCAGGCCGGGGGAGATCACCACCTCGCGCAGGCGGTCGGTGCCCGGGCGATCGGCGGGGTAGGCGTCGATGATGTTGCCGCCCTGGAAGGTGAGCTGGCTGAAGGTGCTCTCGCCCTGGATGCACACGCTGATCAGGGCGTTGTCGAGGCGGAAGCAGCCGGGGCGGCAGCGGGCGTCGGGGCCGGTGAGGGCCTCGCCCGGGGTGTCGACGCGGCCGGCGCGGGCGCGGCCGGCGGGGACGGCGGCGACGAGGTCGGGGGCCCCGGTCAGGGTGGCGGGGCCCTCGGTCGGCTGCTCGTCGGGCATGAGGGGGACGCGGGCGTCGGGGCCGGCGTCGGCGGGGCCCGCGTCGGTGACGTCCAGGTCGGCCTCGACGGCCTGATCGACGACGGGAGCCGCGTCGGCCGCCGCGCCGCGGTCGGGGGTGGGATCGGCCCCCCCACCGGCGTCGTCACAGGCGGCGAGCAGGGTCAGGGCCAGGCAGAGGGCCGGGATGCGCATCGGAGAACCTCGAAGCTCAGGGGACCAGGAAGCCGGCGGCGCCCTCGTGGGCGAGCAGCCAGCGCTTGCGCGCGACGCCGCCAGCGTACCCCGTCAGGGTGCCATCGGATCCAAGGACGCGGTGGCAGGGGATGAAGAGGGCCACCGGGTTGGTGGCGTTGGCCCGCGCGACGGCGCGGGTGGCGGTGGGCTGGCCCAGGCGGCGGGCCAGCTCGGCGTAGGTCCAGGTCTGGCCGCCGGGGAGCGTCCGCAGGAGCGCCCAGACCTGGCGCTGGAAGGGCGTGCCCGCCGGATCGACGGGGACGGCGTCCAGCGCCCGCGCGTCGCCGGCCAGCCAGGCGGTGAGGGCGACCTGGACGCCGTGGGGATCGTCGGTGGCCACCGGCGGCGCCTCCTCGAAGCGCGCCTCGGTGAGCCCGCGGGCCGACCAGCGCAGCGTCAGGCCCGCCAGCGGCGCGGGCAGCGGCACATGCATCACGGGGCGACGGCCAGATCCCGGGAGCGATCCTGGGCGATGTTGTAGCGATCGAGGATGGCGCGGTGGTTCGCTCGCTCCTCCGCGACGTCCAGCACGATGAGGCCGCCGCGAGACAGCTCGATGATCACGGTGGCGTCGGCGGCGTCGACCAGGCGGACAAAGTCCATGAAGTCGCGGGGTTGCACACCATTGACCGCGGCGACGCTCTCGTCGTGCAGGTGGTCGTACCCCTGGTTGATGGCGTCGGCCAGGATGTGGGTGAGGACCACCAGCTCCTGCCGCTCGGGGGTGCGCACGCCGGAGTAGTAGAGGTGCAGGAACTCCTTGGGGGCCTGCTTCCACCACTGGTTCCAGGTGGCCAGGTAGTCGCGGGTCAGGCGCTGGAACACGAGGCCGGCATGGATGAAGGAGCTGGGCGCCTGATCATACTGGTTGCGGGGCACCAGGTCGGTGTGGGGCTTCAAGGTGACCTGCACCGTCAGGCGCTCGGCGCCGCGCCGCACCTCCAGCGCCAGGATCTCGCCCACCTGGCGCGTGCCCAGCAGGACGTCGAAGCGGGTGCGCAGGCCGGGACGGAAGCTCACGGTGTGGTTGTTGGCGATCTTGAGGCCGTCGATGGCCAGCAGGACGTCGCCCACCTTGAGCACACCCCACGCGGAGCCGCCGAAGTCGACCGCGGCGACCCGCACCCCGCTCTCGCCGGCCGTCATGCCGAGGTGGCGGCGCAGCGTCGGGTTCTCGAGCCCCTGGACGGCGATGCCGAGGGAGGGCACCTCGGGGTGGAGGCCCTGATCCACCGCGTCCAGGAAGCGGCGGATCAGAGGCGGGGGGACCATTTCCCCAATGTTGTCGGCGTTATCCAGCTTCTGGAAGGCGATGCCGACCACCTTCTCGTCGCGGAAGACGGGGCCACCCGAGTTGCCGGGGTTGATGGCGGCGTCGACGGTGGCCGCCAGCAGCACCCGCTGGGAGTGGCTGTAGCGCTGCACCTCGATGCGCGAGACGACCCCCTCGGTGATGGAGATCTCCTCCCCGCCGATGGGGTAGCCCACCACGGACACCTTGTCGCGCAGATGGGGCAGCTCGCCCAGGGGGGCGCCCTCGATGTCGTCCAGGAAGCTTGGATCGTCGACCGCGACCAGGGCCAGATCGGCGTCGTGGCAGATGGCGATGACGTGGGCCAGCGCCTTGTCGGGGGCCGAGATCTTCTGGACCTGCAGGAAGGTGGCGTTGGCCACGACGTGGGCCCCGGTGAGGATGCGGCCGCCCTCGATGACCACCCCGGAGCCGGTGGACGCCTGGGGGGTGCGGCTCTGCCAGGGGTTGTCGTGGTCGGGCGTCTGGGTGGTGGCGTAGACGCGCACGACGCCGTGGTAGTGCATGGGGTCGCCTCTCGCTCTGGGGCCTGTGCCTTCGTCGCACACAAGCCCCGTCCACCGCCAGTACCCGGTGACGCGGACGGCTACCGGCGTCGGCGGCGGCGCACGGCGAGCAGGCCGCAGGCGATGAAGAGGCCCAGGGGCGCGCTGCCGCCCTTGCCGGCGTCGCAGGCGCAGTCACCCTCGGCGGGATCGGTGCCGCCGCCGCCGGTGCCCTCGCTGGCCCCGATGCCGAAGTCGGGGGCGCCGGTGCTCCAGTCCACCGCGCCATAGTCGGGGCCGGGGGGCGGGGGCTCGACGCCGCCGTCGGGATCCACCGGGGCCACGGGCTCGTCGTCGCCCGCCCAGACGCACTGGGCGCGGTTGTTGACGATGACGCAGCGCTCCGCCGGGGGGCACTCGATGTGGTAGCAGTCGTCGAAGATGCAGGCGCCGTTCTGGCAGCGCTGACCCTCGGGGCAGTCCACCGCCGCGCAGACGTCGGGGCCGCAGGCGCCGTGCTCGCAGACCTCGCCGTCGGGGCAGGTCACCTCGACGCAGGGCTCGTCCTCACAGGCGCCATCCACGCAGGCCTGCATGAAGGGGCAGCTCACGTCGCCGCAGCTCGGGATGCAGCGCCCGTCGCGGCAGAACTCCCCCAGGCCGCAGTCGACGCCGTCGCAGGGATCGGCCTCGCACCCGCCGGCGCCGCAGCGCTCCCCCTCGCCGCAGCCGGTGTGGAAGCAGTCGTCGGGCCCACAGCGCCCCTCGCCGTTGCAGACCTCGCCGCCCGCACAGTCGACGCCCGCGCAGGCGTCCACGCAGCGGCCGGCGCGGCAGAGCTGGCCGGCGTCGCAGGTCAGGACGTCGCAGGGATCGACGCACCAGCCATCAACGCAGGCGAACATGCCGGGGCACTCCAGGTTGTCGCAGGGATCGACGCACGACCCGTGCTGGCACGACTGGCCCGTCGGGCAGGGGGCCTGCTCGTCCACCGTCCCGTCGCAGTCCTGGTCGTCGCCGTCGCAGATCTCGGCCGGCACCGGGCCGCAGCGGCCACAGGCGTTGCGCTGGCCCTCGTCGATGGTGCCATCGCAGTCGTTGTCGCGGCCGTCGCAGATCTCGTTGGCGGGCTCGGGGACCTCGCCGCAGGCGACGCCGCCGTCCTCGCAGGCCAGCAGGCCGCGGGCGCACGCCCCGGGCAGGCCGCTGCCGCAGACCGCCCCCAGGTCGGCCAGATCCTCGTCCACGGTGCCATCGCAGTCGTTGTCCAGGCCGTCGCAGAGCTCGTCGCCGGGCTGCACCTCGGGGGCGCAGCGCACGCCGCCGGCGTCGCACACGGGGCGGCCGGGGCCGCAGACGCCCGGCAGGCCGGTCTCGCAGGCGTCCTCCAGGCCCAGATCCTCGTCCACCGCGCCGTCGCAGTCGTTGTCCAGGCCGTCGCAGAGCTCCGCCTGGGGATCGGCCTCGGCGACGCAGACCTGCAAGCCACCCTCGCAGCGCAGCACGCCGCCCGCGCAGACCCCCAGGGCATCGGCCACGCAGCGCGGCCCGTCCTCCAGGCCCTCATCCACGGTGCCGTCGCAGTCATCGTCGTTGCCGTTGCACGCCTCGGCGCCGGCCTGAGCCACCGGCGCGCAGGCCAGCGCGCCGGCCTGGCAGGTCAGGCGGCCGTCGGCGCAGGCGCCGGGCTGGCCGCTCTGGCAGGCCGCGCCGCCCCCGGGATCGCCCTCGTCGGTGCGGCCGTCGCAGTCGTCGTCCAGGCCGTTGCACTGCTCGGCGTCGGGCTGGCCGCGCTGGTCGCAGGCCAGGGCCCCCTGGCGGCAAACCGTTGATCCGGCTGCACAAATCCCGGGCTGGCCGGTCTGGCAGTCGGCCCCGGCGCCGGGGTTCTGCTCGTCGACGCGGCCGTCGCAGTCATCGTCCAGGCCGTTGCAGAGCTCGACGGCGGCGTCCTGCTCGCCCACGCAGGCCACGCGGCCCTGGGCGCAGACGGTCTGGCCGCGGGCACAGACGCCGGGCTGCCCCGTCTCGCAGGCGCGGCCCGCCTCGGGATCCCCCTCGTCGATGCGGCCGTCGCAGTCATCGTCCAGGCCGTTGCAGAGCTCGGCGATGCCCTCGTTGACAGCCTGGCAGACGAGCTGCCCGCCGATGCAGAACTCGCGGCCGGAGCCGCAGCGCCCGGGCTCCCCGCTGTCGCACTGCCCGCCGCCGCCGGGGTTGTCCTCGTCGGTGCGACCGTCGCAGTCGTCGTCCAGGCCGTTACAGCCCTCGGGCGCCGCCGGCATGATGGGACCGCAGACGATGCCGCCGTTCAGGCAGGCCGTGCGGCCGCCCGCGCAGACGCCGGGCTGGCCCGTCTGGCAGGCCGCGCCGCCACCCGGATCCCCCTCGTCCACGCGCCCGTCGCAGTCGTTGTCGATGCCATCGCAGTCCTCGGCGCCCGGCTGGACCAGCGGCCGGCACTGCAGCGCGCCGGCGACGCAGGCCTGGCGGCCCGCCGCGCAGATGCCGGGCTGCCCGCTCTGGCACGCCTGGCCGTCCTCGGGCACCTGCTCATCCACCCGGCCGTCGCAGTCATCGTCGGTGCCATTGCACCGCTCGGGAGACGGCGCGGGGGCGCCGCCGCAGAGGATCTGGCCCCCTTCGCACCGGGTGCGGCCGGCGCTGCAGACGCCCGGCTGCCCCGTGTTGCACGCCACGTTGGCCCCCGGCCCGCCCTCGTCGATGCGGCCGTCGCAGTCGTCGTCGGCGCCGTTGCACTCCTCGGCGCCGCGGGGCACGCAGACCACCGGATCGCAGGCGTCGCCGATCTGGTCGCGATCCACATCCACCTGGTTGGGGTTGGGCACGGCCGGGCAGTTGTCGCAGGCATCGCCGACGCCATCGAAGTCCTGGTCGGCCTGGGCCGGATCGGCGATGGCCGGGCAGAGATCACACACATCCCCGACCCCGTCGCCGTCGGCGTCGGCCTGGTCGGCGTTGGGCACGTTGGGGCAGTTGTCCTCGACGCAGTTTCGATCGCCGTTGCGCCGCTCGGCGCCGTCGCCGTCTTCGTCGAGGCAGACGCCGCCCAGGGAGCGCTGGAGCACCAGGGTGGCGTAGGCCTGGGCCGACCACTGGTTCCAGATGCCGCGGCCGTTGTTCAGGGCCGTCCACTGGCCGTTGGCGGCCTGGGTCTGGGTGAGCTGCCAGGCCACGTCGTAGTACCAGGTCGGCTGCTCCTGCGGGAACCCGTCGGCCACGGGGTTGCGCACGGCCCCCACGTCGTCGGCGGTCAGCACGTCCTGCCGGTCGGCGTCGGCCACCTCGAGGCCCTTCGAGACCGCCCAGAGGTAGTAGTAGTAGCTGTTGGCCCCCCAGCCCGCCTGGGGCGCGGCGATGTGGGTGTCATAGCGCCAGTTGGCCTGGAGCCAGCGCATCACCGCCTGCACCTGGGCGTGATCGATGGGGCGGCCGCCGAGGCGCTGCACCCACATCGCCGAGGCCGTCATGCTGCTGGAGCAGCCGGCCCAGCCGTTCTGGGTGGTGTAGGTGAAGCAGCCCGGCACCCCGGCCGCGGCGTGCACGTCCACCGACGCGCCGGCCCGGGTCAGCACCGCGAGATCGACGGGCACCACGGACGACGCGGCCGAGAGGCCGGCGAGGGCGAACTGGGTGGTGGACAGGTCGTTGTAGTTGGAGGGCGACGTGTAGTTCCAGCCGCCGAAGCCGTTCTGCTGGCGGACCAGCGCCGCGACGCCGGCCTGGAGGCCCGCCGAGGCGCCGCGAGCGGCCCCCACGTTGTCGGGCCCGCCCGTGGCCAGGTACAGGCCGATGGCCATCATGGAGGCGCCGGTCTGGTAGACCTGGGCGGTCCCCCCCGGCTGCAACCCCGGGTCATTGTTCAACATATAGGCGATGGCGCGGCGGACCAGGGCCTGATCGGCGGCGTCCATGCCCACGTAGCCCACGGCCTGGGCGCGCCAGTCCGCCGATGCGCGCTTCTCCAGGAAGCACAGCGTCGCGAGGCCGGTGGCCTGGCCCCCGAGGTTGCCGCCGGCCTCGTTGGCCCGGAACCAGACCAGGGAGCGGTCGATGGCGGCGTTGACTCGCTGGCTGAAGGGCGTGACCTGCGCGAAGGCCGGCGTGGCCAGGGCCAGACAGGTGGCGAGCAGCGAAAGCAGCGCGAGCGGCAGACTCTTCAAGATGTTTCCCCCGGGTGTTCCCCGTTTGTGAGGATAGGGGAATCTACCCAGGGCACAAAGTCCTTGCTGCAAGCGGCCTGGGGGGCGGCCGCGGGCGTGGCGGGCGGCGGCCTCGGCGCACCGCGAGGGTGAGAGCCCCGCTCAGCCGCGCGTGGCCATCGCCTCGACGGGGGGGATCCTGGCCGCCACCGCGGCCGGGTAGAGCGTGGCCAGGAAGCCCACGAAGGCCACGTTGCCCACGGCGCCGAGCAGGTGGAAGGCGGTGAGCGTGGGCCGCAGATCCGGCCCGCTGTAGAGGAAGGTGGTGAACTCATCGGTGGCCGGCAGGCCCACATGCTGGATCCACAGCACCAGCGCCCCCCCCGCCAGGGCGCCGACCGTCCCGGCCACCAGGGACAGCACCAGGCTCTCGGTCATGAAGAGCTGCTTGATGAACGCCCGCTGGGCGCCGATGGCCCGCATGGTGCCGATCTCGCGCACCCGATCCATGGTGGCCATCACCACCGAGTTGTTGATGATGACCAGGGCGACGATGGACAGCAGGCTGACCACGATCACGAGCACCAGCCGGATCATCAGCACGAGCTGGCCCACGATGCCCGAGGCCTCCTGCCAGGTCTGCACCTCGACGGGGAGGTGGGCCGCGTCGAGCGCCGCCTGGACGGCGACCTTCCCCGCCGCCACCCCCGCGGGATCGCCCGCGTCGAGGAGCACCGCGGCGTGCAGCGCCATGCCCTGGTTGACCTCCTCGGGCCGGAACGTGGTGCTCGCTGCGCGCTGCACCGTCAGGGTGCCCGCCGGCAGCACTGCCCCCGCGCTGCCCTCGGCCACCAGCGGCCCATCGCCGCCGAAGAGATCCGCCTCCGCGTCCCCGCGGGCCACGTCCTGCACCCCCGCCACCTGCCGCAGCTTCGCGATCTCGGCCTGGGAGTCGGCGCTGGCGTGGCCGAAGAGCTCCCGAAAGCTCAAGAGATCCACGAGGTTGTGCTGGGATGTGATGGTGGAGTCTTCGAGGCCCTCGAAGGTGTACGTGCCGTAGACCTTCAGGTTGATGGCCCGGGCGTAGCCGGCCTGGGTGAACGAGCGCAGCGTGATGGTGTCGCCCACCTGCACCGCGTACAGCTCGATGCGGGGGGCCACGACCGCGTAGAACAGGTCGCGGCGCGCCTGGAGGGTCTCGTCGTCCACCGTCACGAGGCGCGTCAGCAGCTCCCGCAGCGTCGCGGGCCCCCCGAGGCCCTCGGCCAGCGCCTGGGCCACCACCGCCTGGTCGGCGGGGCCGAGCTGCTGCTCCAGGGAGCGGACCTGGCCGCGCAGCACGTCGGCGTGGCCCTGCAGCTCGGCGTCGTCGGCGATGCGCTTGCCCCGGCCCGCGGCGCGGACGAGCTTGTCGAAGGCCCACGCGGCGCGGTGCTTGACCGCCTCCTCGTACACCCCGTGGTTGAACAGGAAGCCGCGCGTGAGGGGCGGCACCGCCCCGCCCAGCACCACCTTGAAGCGGGGAAAGCTGGCCTGGAAGCGGTCGAGATCGGTGCCCAGGAACCAGATGGGCAGCGTACCCGGCTGCGCCAGCAGCGGCGCGACGCGGTTCTCCAGCACCTCCAGCTTCGCCAGCGGATCGGCCTCGAAGTCTGCCCAGAAGGCATCGGTCCGGGCCGCCTCGGCGTCGCGCAGGCGCGCCTCCACGTCCGCGTCGGTGGTCAGGCCGCGCGCCGCGCTCATGTCGGCCACCACCAGATCCAGGATGCGCCGGATGTGAGCCACGAGGTCCGCGCCGGCCGCCCCGTCGCCGACCTTCACCGCCGCGCGCAGGGCCGCCAGCTTGCGATCCAGCAGGTTGCCGCCGTCCCCGAAGGCCACCTGGCTGCCCATCGGGATGACGGCCTTGACCCCCGGCACCGCCTCCACCACCGCCTGGATCGCCGCGAAGTCGGGCATCACGCCGAAGTCGGGCATGCCGGCGAACTCGTCCCCGTAGATGGAGAACGGATCCTTGCCCCCCTTGGCGTGGAGCTGGAGGTGCCCGGCCAGGCTCTCGATGATGCTGCGGGACATCCCCCGATCCATGGCATCGACGAGGGCGTTGCCGACCACCCCCACCAGCGCCCCCAGGCCGAAGATCAGCCCGACGATCACCGACTTGACCCGGTGGGCCAGCACGTTGCGCAGGGCGATGCGCCAGATGAGGGCGTTCACGGGGCGCCGCGATCGTCGCTGGTGACGCGGCCGTCCACGAGGCGGATGCGGCGGTCGGCCCGGGCCATCACCTGGGGATCATGGGTCGAGAAGAGGAACGTCGTGCCCTCGTTGCGGTTGAGCTCCCGCATGAGATCGATGATGCGGGCCCCGGTCTCCGAGTCGAGGTTGGCGGTGGGCTCGTCGGCCAGCACCAGGGCCGGCGTCGTCACCAGGGCGCGCGCGATGGCGACGCGCTGCCGCTGCCCCCCCGACAGCTCCGCGGGCCGCTGCGGGAGCTGCTCCGTCAAGCCGACCTTCTCGACGATGGCCTCGACCCGCGCGCGGCGCTCGGCCCGAGACAGCTTCTTCTGGAGCAGCAGCGGGAACTCGACGTTCTGGAAGACGTCGAGCACGGCCACCAGGTTGAAGCTCTGGAAGATGAACCCCAGCCGGTCGAGCCGCAGCGTCGTCAGGGCCTTCTCCTTCAGGGCCGCGGTGTCGTGGCCATCCACCCGCACGGTGCCCCGGGTGGCGGTGTCCACGCAGCCCACCAGGTTCAGCACGGTGGTCTTGCCGCTGCCCGACGGCCCCGCCAGGGCGGCGAACTCCCCCCGCTCCAGGGCCAGGCTCACCCCCTTGAGGGCGTGGACCGTGGTGTGGCCCAGGGGATATTCCTTATCGACATCAACGAGTTCGACGATCATGCGTGAAGCTCCGCCAGGCGCGCGCCCACCAGCCAGTCATGGCAGGCGGCCGCGTTCTGAGGCTCGGGGCTGAGGGGGCTTCGGGCCAGGGCCAGGGCCAGCCCCTGCTCCAGGCCGGCCCAGCGGCCGCGGAAGTGGGCGTCCAGGCCGGCGTCCAGCGGGCCCTTCTCCTGCCCGGCCCCCTTGGCCGCGATCAGCTCGGCCACCTCGGGCAGCCCGTACTCCGGGCCCAGCACGGCCAGGCTGGCCTCCAGCTCCCCCGTCCGCAGCAGGTGCGTCCCCGTCAGGGCCACCCGCAGGCTGTAGAGCATCGTCTTGGCGGTGCCCTGCCGGTCGTGCTCGCGCCGCATCCCCTGGAAGAAGCCCCGGTAGTGGGCGGCGAACCGCTGCGAGATGGCGCCGCGCCCGAGGGCCTGGAGCGCCTCGACGTCAGGGCCGCCGACGAGCTGGAGCGGCGAGAGGAGGCGCTCGAGCACGTTGCCGTTCCCCCGCAGCAGCAGGCTGAGCGCCATGCGGGCTTCGTGGGTGGTGAGGTCGCACTCCACCCCCTCGAAGATCTCGAGGCGGTCGTGGGACTCCGACGGCACCTGGAGCCCCAGCAGCGTCGGCGTCGGCGCCAGGTGGATGCCCTTGAGGTCCAGATCGCTGTCCGGCGACGGGAAGCCGTACAGGTGGGCCCCGGTGACCGCGCAGAGCAGCACCCGGCCGGCCGGGCCGCGCTCGGCCACGAACCGGCGACCCAGGTCGAGGTCGGGGATCATCATGGGGCCAGCACCTCCTCCACGAGGGACGCGCAGAGGGCGTCGAGGCCGTCGAAGTCGGGCGCCACCGGCAGGGGGGACGTCGCCTCCGCCGCGCGCACGGCGGCGCCGAGGCGCTCGGCCTCGGCCAGCAGGGCGTCATGGGTCAGAGCGCCATCCCGGATGGCGAGCAGCTCGTCGCGGTCGGGCCGGGTGACGATGACGCCCTCGCCCCGCAGGATCTCGCCCCCCATGCGCAGCAGGCGGATGAGGTGCTGGGCGTGCTTGGTGTCGTAGCCGAAGCGCGCCTCCAGCTCGGCCCGGGCCGGGTTGCGGCTCTGCAGCCAGCCCTGGTAGCGGCTCCACTCCTGGCGCGCAGACCGGTAGCGCCGCTCTTTGTCCAGCAATTCCAGGAAGTTCGCGCTCGCGTCCAGGGGGATGCCCTGGTCGAGCATGGCCTGGTAGGCGCCGAGCTGGTCGGGGGGCGCGACGGCGCGCTCTGGCAGGCCGAAGGCCGCGCGATCCGGGGCGCCTTCGGCGGGGTGAGCAGCCAGCGCCGGTGCGTCTGGATGCGCTTGAGCTGGGAGAGGGCGTAGCCGCCGAAGCTGCCCGCCACCCGGCGCGACAGGAACCCCGCCCGGGCCGCCAGCAGGCGCTCGCCCGCCGGCGTCTGGACGCGGTGCCACCGCGGATCGGTGAACAGGACCTCCAGCAGCGTCGGGTTGGCCTCCGCCGCCAGCCGGAAGAACTTGCGCACCTCGAAGAGCACGTGGTCGGCCGACTCCTCGAGCTGCTCGGGCCCGCCGCGGAAGCCGTGGTACCAGGCCGCCGGCCCCACGACGATGCCCTTGGTGTCCCAGTCGGATCCGGGGCGATCGAGGCCGTAGGCGCGGCTCCCGTGGACGGTCTGGTACAGGGTGGTGGGCGCGGTCATGGCGGACGGCATCGTGCGTCGTCGGCGGCGGCGGCGCAATGGTGCGGTCGGCGGCGCCCCTGTGGCAGGCATGTCTCGGGTGCGGACACCCCACCCCGACGGCGGGCGCGGGGTTGGGAAGGGGCACGCTTCTTGCGCAGGTGGGGCGACGACGACGAAAGGCTCGGCCATGCGCACCCTCCTGCTCCTCTCCGTCTCCTTCGGCCTCGGCCTGCTGGGCTGCGAGCCGGCGACGCTGACCGCCGGGGACGACGTCGCCGGCGCGGGCCGCGACCCCTTCCTGCCGTCGAAGAACCCCAACGGCGGCGGCGGCGTGACGCCCGGCCCCGGCGGGGGCGGCGCCGAGGCGGCGCCCCCGGCCGCGGGCGGCGGCGGCGGCCAGCGCCAGGCCCCGCCCCCCGCCGCCCCCCAGCCAACCCTCCTCGTCGAGGCCCCCGCCCGCGGCGCCCGGGCGCTGGGCAACAGCCTGCGCGTCCAGGGCCGGGTCGAGCACGCCGGCAGCCCCACCGTCGAGGTCAACGGCGTCGCCGCCGAGGTCCAGGCCGACGGCCGCTTCATCGCCGACGTCCCCGTCCCCGACGGCCTCGCCGTGCTCGTGACCACCCTCCAGGACGGCAGCGTCCGCAGCGAAGACCACCGCGCGGTGCTGATCAACGCCGACCAGGATCCGGGCACCGAGGTGGCCGACGCCATCAAGCTCACCGTCAGCGCCGAGGGCTTCCGCACCATCACGCGGCTCCTCTCCAGCAACCTGGGCAACCTGGATCTGGGCGCCCTCCTGGGCGGCGCGGGGGGCGGAGGCAACCTGGAGGTGCGCTCCATCACCTACAACCGCGTCGAGATCGCCCTGGAGCCCGACTTCGGCGCCCTGAAGCTGCGGCTCGCGGTGCACGGCCTGCGCATCGACGTCGCCCGGCCCATGCAGGTGGTGGCGTCGGCCGATCCGGCGACCATCACGGCCTTCATCGAGCTCATCCCGGACGGCTTCGGCAGCATGACGCTGCGCATCCGGGGCTCCGACGTCGCCCTGGCGAACTTCGACTTCGACCTGGACTTCCTGCCTGGCTTCTTCGAGGAGCTCATCGACTGGCCGGTGCGGGAGCTGGCCGAGGATCTGCTGAAGGACGCCCTGAACGATGTGGTGATGCCCAACCTGTTCGATCCGGCCGCGCTGAACCAGGAGCTGGACCTGCTGGGCATGAAGCTGAACCTGGGGCTGGCCATCGATCAGGTGTTCGTGGATCCGAGCGGCCTGACCATCGGGCTGGCGGCGTCGGCGATGCCGGCGGTGGTGCAGAACCCGGGCAAGGCGGTGCGGCCCCTGCCCGGCCCCGACGGCGCGGTGGAGCCCTCCGAGCTGGACATCGCCCTGGCCGGGGGCTTCGTCAACCGCATCCTGCACGCGGCGTGGGCCTCGGGGGCCCTCGACCTGCAGATCGGCGGCGAGAACAGCGCCATCGAGCTGCCCCTGAACCTCACCGCCGCCCTGCTGCTGGTGCCGCTGGCCGAGGCGGGCCAGGGCATCAGCCCGCAGGCGCCCATCGAGATCCGCACCCGGGGCCTGCTGCCGCCGGTCTGCACGCTGCTGGAGGGCGACCGCCCGCTGCACATCGAGGTGGGCGACTTCCTGCTCGACCTGGCCGCCGAGGGGGAGGTGCTGGTGACCCTGGCGGTGGACCTGAACCTGGATCTGGGCATCGCGTTCGACGAGAACGGCGAGCTGAAGCTGGACTTCGAGCTGACGACCCATGTGGACGTGGCCGAGGAGCCCCGCGGCAAGGTGAACGCGGCGGCCCTGGAGGGTCTGGTGGGGGGCATCCTCTCCCAGCTCCCCAGCATGCTGGCCAACGGGCTCGCCGCCGAGGACGCCGAGCCCATGCCCGCCGCCCCCATCAACCTGGCCGATCCCCGCTTCCTGGCGGTGGGGGCCTTCCTGCACATCCTGGCCGACATCGACGCCAACCCCATCGCGCCTCAGCCGGTGCCCTGAGGGCCAGCGTCGCGGACGATGCGGTGGTGGAGGGGGCGGGAGCGGGGCGCGGGCCGCCCAGGGCGAGGCCCGCGATTTCCCCTTAGATATCCATGAGATCCGCGTCCTTGTGCGCGACGATCTCGTCGACCTTGGCGGTGGCGTCGTCGGTCAGCCGCTGGACCTCCTTCTGGGCCCGCTTGTTGTCGTCCTCGCTGATGACCGAGTCCTTCTCCAGGGTCTGGAGTTCCTTGTTGGCCTGGCGCCGCGCGTTGCGGATGGCGACCTTGGCCGACTCGCCGCTGTCGTGGACCTGCTTGACCAGCTTCTGGCGGCGCTCCTCGGTGAGGGGCGGCACGGCCAGGCGGATGATCTGGCCATCGTTGTTGGGGTTGAGCCCCAGGTCCGACGAGAGGATCGCCCGCTCGATCTCCTTGAGCACCGAGGGCTCGAAGGGCTTGATCGTGAGGAGGCGGGCCTCGGGCGCCTGGATGTTCGCCACCTGGTTGAGGGGCGTCGGCTGGCCGTAGTAGGTCACCCGGATGTTGTCGAGGATGTTCGGGTTGGCGCGCCCCGACCGCACCCGCGACAGCTCGCGCCGCAGGGCGTCAAAGGTGCTCTCGAAGCTAAGCTCCAGCGTTTCGTAGATCTCGTCCATCGGTGTGGTTCCCCGAGTTTCGCACGGAAGGCGCCAGGCGGCGCCTCGACAGGGAGGACCATAGCACACGCCACGACCGCTCGGAATGCAATCAAGCCCCCCGGGAGCGGTCGGCGAGCCGACCGGGCTCAGTGCACGAGGGTGCCGACGGGCTCGCCGAGGGCAGCGCGCAGGATGTTGCCGTGGGCCTCGATGTCGAAGACCTGGAGCGGCACGCCGTTGTCGCGCAGCAGGCTGATGGCGGTGAGGTCCATGACCCGCAGCTTGCGGGCGTAGACCTCGTCGTAGGTGAGGGCGTCGAAGCGCTGGGCGTCGGGGTGCAGCTTCGGGTCGGCGTCGTAGATGCCGTCCACCTTCGTGGCCTTGAAGACCACGTCGGCGCCGATCTCGACGGCCCGCAGCGCCGCCGCCGTGTCGGTGGTGAAGTAGGGGCTGCCGAGGCCGGCTCCGAAGATGACCACCCGCCCCTTCTCCAGGTGCCGGATGGCCCGCCGACGGATGAACGGCTCGGCGACCTTGGGCATCTCGAGGCCGCTCATCACCCGCGTCTTGAGGTCGACCTTCTCGAAGCCGTCCTGCAGGGCGAGGGCGTTGATCATCGTGGCGAGCATGCCCATGTAGTCGGCGCTGGCCCGGTCCATGCCCTCGGCCGCGCCCGCCACCCCGCGGAAGATGTTGCCGCCGCCGATGACGACGGCGACCTGGACCCCGGCGGCGGTGACGTCGGTGATCTCGCCGGCGATGCGGGAGACCACCTCGGGGGAGACGCCGTACTGGCCGCGGCCCATCAGGGCCTCGCCCGACAGCTTCAAGAGGATGCGACGGCGAGGCTGATGGGCGGCGGTCATGTCAGACTCCGGCCTGGGCGGCGACCTCGGCAGCGAAGTCGGTCTCTTCGCGCTCGATGCCCTCACCGAGCTCGAAGCGCACGAAGCGGCGCACGCGGATGTTCTCCTTGATGCGGGCGGCGGCCTCGGTCACGTACTGGCTGATCGTCTTGTCGGTGTCGCGGACGTAGGTCTGGTCGAGGAGGCAGATCTCGCTCTTCCACTTCTTGATCTTGCCCTCGATGATCCGCTCCATGATGTTGGCGGGCTTGTTGGAGTCTTCCATCTGGGCGAGGAAGATCTCCTTCTGCTTCTCCACCACCTCGGCGGGGATCTGGCTGTCGTCGAGGTAGGTCGGGTTGGCCGCCGCGATGTGCATCGCGATGTTCTTGGCCAGCTCGGTGAACTCCTCGCCGCGGCCGACGAAGTCGGTCTCGGAGTTGATCTCGACGAGCACGCCGATGCGGCCGCCGTGCACGTACGACATGATCTGGCCTTCGGCCGCGACCTTGTCCGCGCGCTTGGCCACCGAGGCGAGGCTCTTCTTCTGGAGAATCTCGACGGCCTTGTCCATGTCGCCGTCGGCCTCGACCAGCGCCTTCTTGCAGTCCATCATGCCGGCGCCGGTGCGGCTGCGCAGCGTCGAGACCTGCTGAGCGGAAATCGCCATTTGTCCAATCCTGTCGCTAGGTTGTAGGGGTGCCCAGGTCGCCCGCGGGGGCGCGCCTCAGTCCTCGGAGTCCTCGATGTCGTCGGGGCTGGCGCTCGCCTCGGGCATGGGCATCTCCATGCCGGCCGGCTTGATCGCCACCTCGGGGCCGCCCACGTGCTGGCCGAACTCGACCCGGCCCTCGTCGGAGCGGGTGAACTGGCTGTTGTGGGAGCGCTTGCCCTCGATCACCGCGTCGGCGATGCGGCTGGCGAAGAGCTCGATGGCGCGGATGGCGTCATCGTTGCCCGGGACCGGGAAGTCGATGTGGGCGGGGTTGGTGTTGGTGTCCACCACCGCGACGGTCTTGATGCCCAGCCGGCGCGCCTCGTCCACGGCGAGGTGCTCCTTGTTGATGTCGACGATGAAGACCACGCCGGGGCGGTGCTCCATGCTCTTGATGCCGCCCAGGTTGGCCTCGAGCTTCTCGCGCTCACGGAAGAGACGCAGGGTCTCCTTCTTGGTGAGGGCGTTGCTGGTGCCATCGGTCAGCATGCGGTCGATGGTGCGCAGGCGCTCGATGCTGCCCTTGATGGTGCGGAAGTTCGTCAGGAAGCCGCCGAGCCAGCGGTGCGTGACGTGGTACATGCCGCAGCGCTGGGCATGGGTCCGCACGACCTCCTGGGCCTGCTTCTTGGTGGCGACGAAGAGCACCGACTCGCCCCGGGCCACCGACGCCACGACGAAGTCGTAGGCGCGCTGGAACATGGGGACGGTCTTCTGCAGGTCGATGATGTGGATCCCGTTGCGAGCGCCGAAGATGTAGGGGCGCATGGCGGGGTCCCACCGGCTGGTCTGGTGGCCGAAGTGGACACCGGCCTCAAGGAGCTCACGGATGCTGATAGCGGACATGATCCCTCTCGATCGCGTTGTTCCGCCGCGTCCGTCGTCGCCTGGGGCCGCCTCTTCGCAGAGGACGCCGGCCCGGGGCTCGGGACGCGTGAGTGATGGTTCTGGCAGCCGCGGCTGCCGCTCGGGCCCGAAGGCGCGGCGGTGGATACCAGAACCGCCCGCGGATCGCAACCCGGACGGCCTGTTCTGGGGCACGCATTGTTCGCGCGGCGCTGCGGCAGCGTCGATTGACGGCGGTGGGGGCCACGGCTACGGTGGCTGACCTTCTAGCGCGGGGCGCACATGAGCTCACTGGTTCTGGAGGACGCCACCCTCATCGAGGAGCGCGCCCAGCTCTCCGCCTGGATGCTGGCCGGGGCCAAGCCCTCGTCGCGCTGGGTCGTCGGGACGGAGCACGAGAAGTTCGGCTGGCTGCCCGATGAGGGGCGGTTCCCCGGCTTTGAGGGCCCCCGGGGCATCGGCGCCCTGCTGGAGCGGCTGGCAGCCGGTGGGTGGGCGGCCACCCGCGAGGGGGACGACATCATCGCCCTCTCCCGCGGCAAGGCCACCATCACCCTCGAGCCGGCGGGCCAGCTCGAGCTGAGCGGGGCGCCCCTTCGGACGCTCGACGAGGTCGCGGCGGAGCTGGACGACCACCTCGACGAGCTGACCCGGGTCGGTGCCGACCTCGGCATCCTCTGGAGCGGCCTCGGGGTCGCGCCGACGGGGGATCCCACCACCTGGCCCCGCGTCCCCAAGGCCCGCTACGGCATCATGCGCCGCTACCTGCCCACCCGGGGGCGGCTGGCGCTCTACATGATGCACGGCACCTGCTCCATCCAGGCCAACTACGACTTCGCCGACGAGGCGGACGCCATGGCGATGCTCCGGCTGTCGCTGCTCATGCAGCCGCTGGTGATGGCCATGTTCGCCAACTCGCCGGTGCTCGGGGGCAAGCTGCTGCCGGAGCGGTCGTTCCGGGCCCGCATCTGGGAGGAGACGGACGACGCCCGGTATCGCTACCCCGCGCGGCTGCTGGCCCCCGGCGCCACCCTCGACGACTACATCGAGTGGGCCCTGGACGTGCCGATGTTCTTCATCGTACGCGGGGGGAAGTACCTGGAGTGCACCGGCCTGCCCTTCCGCCGCTTCCTGGCCGAGGGCCTCGGGCCTCACCGGGCGACGCTGGGCGACTTCGGTCTGCATCTCTCGACGCTCTTCCCCGACGCCCGCCTCAAGCAGCACCTGGAGGTCCGGGGGGCCGACATGGGATCCCGCGCCGACGTGGTGGCGGTGCCGGCCCTGCACATGGGCCTGTTCTACGACAAGCCGACCCTGCACGAGGCCCTGGCCCTGTGGGACGACGTGGACGCCGCGGCCCTGGCCGGGTACCGGCGCGTCGTCGCCGTGGAGGGCCTGCACGGTCGGCTGGGCAAGGCCTCGGCCCAGGAGTGGTCGACTGAGATGATTCGCCTTGCAAAGCAAGGACTTTCGCGTTGGCAGCCGTCGGGGGAGCGCTACCTGGACGGCCTGGCCGAGCGCGTCCGTCAGGGCCGCTGCCCGGCCGACGACCTGCGCGATGTCTGGACGGGCGACGTGGGGGCGCTCATGGCCGCCACCCGCATCGCCTGACGCCTCAGTCCTCTTCCAGCAGCTCGCTCAGGGTCAGGGGCCGGCCGGACGGCGCGGCCGAGGGCTCGAAGTCGATGATGTCATCCTCGGACAGCACGATGGCCCCGTCCGTCTCGCGGGGGAGCGGCGGCGGCGCGTCGGAGCGGCGGCGCTCGGCATAGAGAGCCGCGCTGCTCACGGCCTCGGCCAGCGCGTCGAAGGCCGGGGGCTGGGGCCGCTCGGAGGGCGGGCGCAGGACCTCGCGGCCGATGGCGCCGCGGCGCTCCACCAGCGCGACGGGCTCGTCCTCGTCTTCCTCCAGATCCACGTCCACATCCTCGAGCTCGATGGGGAAGATGGACGGCGGGCCGATGCGCGGTGGGGGGATGCTCAGGGGAAGGGTCGCCACGCCCACGTCGGCCTGGAGCGCCGACAGCAGGGCCTCGGCGTCGGCGAGGCCCAGGGGCCGACCCACCTCGGTGGCGGGGAGCTGGATCGCCTCGGCCACGAGGGCGGCGAGGGTCTGCTCAAGGGCGTCGGGCATCATCCTACATTCACCTTCATGGACCGATACCTGACGTTACCGACGGCGGACGCCAAGATCCATCCTTCCGGGCACAGGCCCGAGATCACACGACATCCGGCGTCGGGGATCAGAACTGGTAGCCGCCCAGGAGCCGCAGCCCGAGGAACGCGTCCTCGGCGGTCTGGCCCTTGCGGCCGCCCCGGCCGCTGCCCGTGACGTCGGCCGCCATGGAGAGGTACTCGACCCCGGCGCTGGCGGTGAGGCCCGACGCCAGGCGCGATCCGGCCCCCAGGTAGGCGCGCCAGCCGAAGGTGGAGGCCTCGGCGCCGAGCTCCTTGACCGTGTCCCCCAGGCCAACCACGGGCAGGACGGAGAACTGGACGTCCAGCGCGGCGAGGGGCGTGCCCAGGGGCAGATAAACCCCCGCCGTCAGGTCGAGGTAGGTGTAGGTGACGCCGTTGTACTCGTCGTTGTCGGCCACCGCGAAGGCCAGGATGCCGAGGCCCAGGCCACCGAGCAGCTCGATGGCGGCGGGATCGCCGGAGAGGGCGTGGCGCCAGAGGCCGCGGACCACCACGTGGTCGTGGCTCGTCTCAAGGGGCTGGGTCTTCGTCCGGCTGTCGGTGAGCTCGACCTCTTGCTCGGTGCTGACGAAGACCTTCTCGTAGCGCAGGCCCAGGCCCAGATCGCCGAGGAAGCCCGCGCGACCCGCGAAGGGGTGGAACTCCGCGTCGAGGACGATGCCCGGCACCAGCGCGGACTCGTACTGGATGCCGCCGTCGGAGAACTGGGGGGAGTCGGCGAGCGCGGTGTACGAGAACGTCCGCGCGAGCAGGCTCAGGCCCGCTGCAAGGCGGAACATGGGCTGGTTGCCGGCGCCCCGCTCATCGTCCAGGTCGTCCAGGTCATCGCGGACCCGGGGCGTCGGCTCGGGCCGCCGCGCCGGCTCGACGGGCGGGGGCGGCGGCGCACGCCGCGGCGGCGGGGCGACCGCGTCGAGGGTGGCGTAGATGTCCTGTTCCACCGAGCGGGCGGCCTTCTTCCAGATGCCGCTGGTGAGGCGCCCCCGCTTCACGCGGATGGTGTGCTCGCCCAGCATCGAGCCGCTGCGCCCGGCGTAGACCTGGATGATCAGGTCGGTGTCGCGACCCCGCCCCGGGCGCGACTCCAGGTAGAGGACGGCGTCCACGTCGATGCCCGCGGTGACGTCGATCACGGCGTAGACATCGCGGGGGAGGGCCGCCTCGACCCCCAGCTCCCGCGCCTTGTCCTGGTAGGCCGACGTCGACTCGAGCCCGATGCCGCCCAGGCGCTTGAGGGCCGACTGGAAGGCCTCGATGCCCGCGGGGCTCGAGCCTCGACCGGTGAAGTCACCGATGGCGACGCGGACGCTGACCGCCGCCGCCGCTTCGCCCGCCAGCCAGAGGAGCAGCAGGCATGCCCAACCGATGCGCTTCATTGCTCGAACCCATCCCACGTGGCGCTGCTGGTGGCCTGCACGCCGCCAAGGCGCAGCAGGAAGTCGTCGCGGTTGGTGCAGTGCTCCAGGGCCTCGTCCTTGGTGATGGCGCCGCTGGTCAGCAGCGCCATCAAGGCCTGATCGAAGGTCTGCATCCCGTAGGTGCGGTGGCCCGCCGCGATGGCCTCACGCAGCTCGTGCAGCCGGCCGGACTCGGTGAGCAGCTCCCGGATGCGGGCTGTCGAGATCATGACCTCGACCGCCGCCACCCGCCCCTGGTTGCCGGCGCGCCGCACGAGGCGCTGGCTGAGGACGGCGTGGACGTTGTTGGCCACCGCCTGGCGGATCTGGTTGTGCTGGTGCGACGGGAACATGTTGATGATCCGGTCGATGGTCTCGGGCGCGTCGGTGGTGTGCAGCGTGCTCAGCACGAGGTGGCCCGTCTCGGCAGCCACGAGGGCCGTCTCGATGGTCTCCTGGTCACGCATCTCGCCCACGAGGATGACGTCCGGGTCCTGGCGCAGCGCGCCGCGCAGCGCGCGGGCGAAGCTGCGGGCGTCGTCGCCCACCTCCCGCTGGCTGATGATGCTGCGGCGGTCCCGGAACACGAACTCGATGGGATCCTCGATGGTGAGGATGTGGGCGGCCCGGGTCTGGTTGATGTGGTTGATCAGGGCCGCCAGCGTGGTGCTCTTCCCACTGCCGGTGGCCCCCGTCACCAGCACCAGGCCGCGGGGCGCCGACGCGATCTTCTCGAGCACGGCGGGTAGATAAAGATCAGCAATACTGCGGACTTCGCTGCTGATCACCCGCAACACCAGGCCGACGTGCTGGCGCTGGAAGAAGGCGTTGGCGCGAAACCGCCCCAGCGACGGCACCGAGAACGCGAAGTCCAGCTCGCGGTTCTCGGCCAGGTCGCGCTGCTGGTGCTCGTCCGTCAGCGATCGCACGACCTGCTCGAGGTCCTCGCCCGTCAGGCGGGCGGTTCCGCGCGCCGGTACGAGGGATCCCCGAATGCGGAAGAGGGGCGGCAGCCCGGGCTTGAGGTGCACATCCGAGGCGCCGCCCTGGACGGCGACGTTGAGGATGGCGGGCAGATCGATCACGGCGCGCGGTCCCCCTCCGGAGAGTCAGGCCCAGGCCTCCCAGGCCCGGCCGGCGCGCAGCGTAGCACAGTGGCGGGCCGGCGAGGATGGGGACGACAGGGCCGCGGCGCTCAGGCCTCTTCGGCGCCCGCGCTGGCCAGCCGGCGCTGGATGCCGTGGTGGGCGAGCACCCGGTTCTCGATCTCGTTGAGCAGCTCGGGGCGCTCGTCGAGGAAGGTCTTGACGTTCTCGCGCCCCTGGCCGATGCGGTCGCCGCCGTAGCTGTACCAGGCGCCCGACTTGGCCACGACCTCGGCCGCCACGGCGAGGTCGAGCAGATCACCCGCCTTGCTGATGCCCTGGCCGTACATGATGTCGAACTCGTGGGACCGAAAGGGCGGGGCCAGCTTGTTCTTGACCACCTTCACCCGGGTGCGGTTGCCCACCACCTCGTCGCCGCTCAGCTTGATCGAGCCGATGCGCCGGATGTCGAGGCGCTGGGAGGCGTAGAACTTCAGGGCGTTGCCGCCGCTGGTGGTCTCGGGGCTGCCGAACATCACGCCGATCTTCATGCGGATCTGGTTGATGAAGAACAGCGCCGTGCGGCTCTTGTTGATGCTGCCGGTGAGCTTGCGCAGCGCCTGGGACATGAGGCGCGCCTGCAGGCCCACGTGGCTGTCTCCCATCTCGCCCTCGAGCTCGGCCTTGGGCACCAGGGCCGCCACCGAGTCGATGACGAGGACGTCCACCGCCCCCGACCGCACCAGCATGTCGCAGATCTCGAGGGCCTGCTCGCCGGTGTCGGGCTGGGAGATGAGCAGCTCGTCCGTCTTGACGCCCAGCTTGCGGGCGTAGTTGACGTCCAGGGCGTGCTCGGCGTCCACGAACGCCGCCACCCCGCCCATCCGCTGGGCCTCGGCCACCGCGTGCAGGGTGAGCGTCGTCTTGCCGCTCGACTCCGGGCCGAAGATCTCGATGATGCGGCCCCGTGGGTAGCCGCCCGTGCCCAGGGCGATGTCCAGCCCGACGCTCCCGGTGGGGATGACGGGCACGTCCCCATGCAGGGACTCTCCCTCGCCCAGGCGCATGATGGCGCCCTTGCCGAACTGCTTCTCGATGGCGCTGACGGCCAGTCCGATGGCGCGCTCGCGCTCCGACTCCGTCCCCTTGTCCTTGCTGCCGCGGCTCATCGGCCCTCCTCGCTCCTCGGTTTCGTGCCACGGGGCCGCTCGTCGCGGCGGCGCCCGCGTCCCCGCCGGCCCGCGCGGGCCGCCAGGGGTTCATCAGGTGTCTGTTCGTCCAGGCGGGCCTCGAGCAGGGCGCCCAGCGCGGCGCGCTCGGCCTCGGCGTCCACCCGGTTCTCGGCGCGGGTCGGCTCCGCCCGCAGGTCCACCGACGCCCGCACCCGCCAGGCGGGTCCAGGCACGTCGGGCTCGGCCCGCTCGACCACCTGCACCGATCGCACCCGCAGCGAGACCTCGTTGGCCGTGAAGCGGGCACCGTCCAGCGGCGGGGCGCCTTCGGGCAGGCGGGCCAGGGCCACATGGGGCCAGAAGCGCCGGGCGTCCAGCTCGAAGCCGTAGGCCGCGAGGGCCTCGTGCAGCGCCTGCCGGAGGCCCGCGAGGCGTCCACGGGGATCGAGGACGTTCAAGCCCACGATGCGGGGGGCCGTCGGCGTCGGGAAGGCGCAGATGCCCGCCACGCGCAGCGTGAACGGCGGCTGCCGATCCAGGACGCGCTCGCACGCGAGCACCACCGCCTCCAGCGCCTCGGGCGGGATCTCGCCCAGATCGTCCAGCGTGACGTGCAGATACGGCCGCGGCACGCACTCGGCGCCGAGGGCGGCGAGCTGGGCCTGCTGGCGCACGGCCTCCTCCTCGACCGCCCGCCCCGCCTCGATGGCCAGGAAGCCCCGGGTGGTGGCGTCGATGGGCCGCATGATGGCCTCGAGGTCGGCGGGCAGCTCGAGAGGCGGCTCGGGCTCGCGGACGGGCCGGCGGACCTCCTCCTCCCGCACGCGCTCGGGGCGTCCCGGCGCCGAAGCGCCCGACTCGTGGCCACGCCGCGGCGCCGCAGCGCCCGACTCCCGACGTGACTCCCGCCCAGGAGCCGACGCGCCCGACTCCCGACCACGGCGAGGAGGCGCGGCCCCCGACTCCCGCCCACGGCGCGGTGGCGCGGCCCCCGACTCCCGCCCGGGAGGCGCGGCCCCCGACTCCCGCCCGCGGCCTCGCCGTCGCTGGCTGCGGCGCCCTCGACCCGAGCCTCGCCCTCAGCGGGCTTCCCTCGGCGGGCTTGCCCTCGGGGGCCTTCCCTCGGGGGCCTTGCCCTCGAAGTCGTCGCCCCGCGGTCCGCGGCCGCTACGCCTTCCCACCCATCACCTCCCGGCGGACGCCGTCAGTGCGAACGCCACCGCATACCGCCGCACGAGGCTGCGGTCACCCCGAAAGTGCCGCGTCTCGGTGCGGATCTGGCCCTCGGCCGGTCCGGCGAAGCCGAAGCACACGGTGCCGACCGGGCGTGTGGGCGAGCCCCCGCCGGGCCCGGCGATGCCCGTGATGGAGACCGCCACGTCCACGCCGAGGCGCCGACGGGCACCCAGCGCCATGGCGGCCGCACACGGCTCGCTCACGGCGCCGTGCTCGGCCAGCACCTCCGCCGGCACGTCCAGCACCCCGGTCTTCACGCTGTTGCTGTACGAGACGACGCTGCCGAAGAAGACCGACGAGGCCCCCGGCACATCGGTGATCGCGGCGCCCACGAGGCCCCCGGTGCAGCTCTCGGCCGTCCCGAGGCTGAGACCCGCCGCCTGGCAGGCCGCCACCGTCGCCGCCGCCAGATCGGCGTGCTCGATGGCCACCGGGCCGAAGAGGCGCCGCGCTTGCGCCTCGGCCGTCGCCACGTCGACCGCGGGCCCCCGCAGCTTCAGCTCGATCTCGGTGTCGAGCGCGCGCCAGCCAGCCTGTACCGTGGGCGGCAGGGTGACGGTGGCCAGCTACGCCTCGGCCGTCGACTCGCCCAGCAGCACCAGGCGGACGCTGCGGCGCACGACCGACGCGTCGGCCGGGCCCAGGGCCGGCAGCACATGGCGATCCAGGTGCCACGCCATCTCGCGGGGCACGCCCGGCACGCAGAAGACCCGGCAGCTCCCCACGGCCAGCTCGACGCCCGGGGCCGTGCCCACCTCGCTGTACAGCAGGCGACCGCCCACCGGTCGGCGGGCCTGGCGGCGGTTGCGGGGCGGGACGGGCCGATCGCCGTAGCGCGCCACGATGTGCTGCCACGCGACGTCGTCGTGCTCGGCCTCGACACCGGCGACGGCCAGCAGGGCGTCGACCGTGCGGTCGTCCTCGGTGGGGCCGAGGCCCCCCGACGTGATGCAGACATCCGCCCGGGCCGTGATGGCGCGCAGGGCGTCCTCCAGCTCGCGCTGATCGTCGCGGACCGCCGTCACGCGCTCGACCCGGTAGCCCAGGGCGTCGAGGCCGCGCTCGATGTGGCCCGCGTTGGTGTCGACGATGGTGCCATCCAGCACCTCGTCCCCGGTGGTCAAAAGCTCGATGCGCATGGCGCCCTCCGGTGCGCCGGGGCGCACCTCGCTCGCCGGGCGCTCGAGAGCGGTCCCGACGTCGGCGGAGCGTTCCATTCCCCTGTACAAACGTCAAGTGGTTTTCACGCTTTTCGCCCGGCATCCGGCCCGGCCCTGCCCGCCAGGGCGTCGATGTCGGCCCAGGTCGGGGGATGGGTGACAACGGGGCGCCCGGCGCCGTAGGATGCGGGCCGACGTTTCCGTTGGCTGACCCGGGCACGCCGCGCCCGGTACCCGCAAAGAGGGCCGCATGGAGTTTCCCCAGCGATTCGGCAAGTACACCCTGCTGAAGCGCATCGCGACCGGTGGCATGGCCGACATCTTCCTCGCCCACATGCGCTCGCTGCAGGGGTTCGAGAAGGAGGTCGTGGTCAAGCGGCTGCGCCCCGAGCACGCCGCCAACCCGGATCTCGTCGGGATGTTCCTCGACGAGGCCCGCACCGCCGCCAACCTCACCCACGCCAACGTCGCCCAGATCTTCGACCTGGGGGGCGACGCGGAGGCGGGCCACTTCATCGCCATGGAGTTCGTCCGCGGCGTGGATCTGCGGCGCGTCTGCGAGCAGGGCATCGCCGAGAACAACTACCTGCCGCTGCACCACGCCGTGCGCATCATGGCCGACGTCTGCGACGCTCTGGCCTATGCCCATGGCGAGGTGAGCGCCGGCGGCACCCCCCTGAAGGTCGTCCACCGCGACGTCTCCCCGACCAACATCCTGGTCTCGTACGACGGCGCGGTGAAGCTCATCGACTTCGGCATCGCCAAGGCCCGCACCCAGTCGACGCTCACCAAGGTGGGGCAGATCAAGGGGAAGTTCGGGTACATGGCGCCCGAGCAGTGCCTGGGCATGGAGGTGGACGCCCGCACGGACATCTTCGCCGTGGGCATCAACCTCTACGAGGTCACCCTCGGTCGTCGCCTCTTCCGGGGCGAGACGGAGGTCGAGACCTGGAGCAGATCGAGGCCTGCGACATCGAGCCCCCGCGCCGTGAACCCGCGCTACGAGGCCCTCGAGCGCATCGTGATGCGGGCGCTCGCCCGGGATCCGGCGGAGCGCTACCAGGACGCCCGCCAGATGCAGATGGCCCTCGAGGAGTTCCTCGTGGGCGCCGGCCTGCGCTCCACCTCGGGCATGCTGGCGGCCTACATGCGGCGCATCTTCCGCGAGCAGATCGCGGTGGAGAACGAGGAGCTCAACGAGCTGCGCGGCCGGGCGCGGTCGCTGCCGCCGGCCGCCCTGGCGCCCGTGAGCACTTCGCTGCCGCCGGGGGCGCTGCCGCCGGGCTCCCACCCGCCGCTGGGCGCGCGCGCGCGGCGCTCTCGGTGCCGCCGCGTCGGGTCTCGCTGCCGCCGGCCGCGAGTGTCGGCCCCGCCGGCCGCGGTGTCGGCCCCGCCCGCCGCCGCCCCGGCCCCCGAGGTCACGCCCCGCCGCGGTGTCGGCTCCGCCCGCCGCCGCCCCGGAGGTCACCCCGGTCGCTTCCTCACCGGTCATGGCCCCGACGCCCGCCCCGGCCGCCGTCCCCGCGGAGATCATCGCCCCGCCGGCGCCGCGCCGGGCGGGGGCCAGTCCGTCGTGGTGGACCCGTCGCTGACGTCCCCCGGGCTGCGGGCCGAGGCGGTGACGCCGGCCCCCACCCCCGGCGCCGCGGCGCCGAGCATGAACCCCTGGAGCACCTTCACCGTACCGCCCCCTCGCACCGCGGCTCGCCCTCGATCGGCCCAGGCGCCCATCGGCTTCGAGCCTGCCCCGGAGGTCACCGTGGATGACGACGATCTGCGCATCCGCTCGCCGCGCAACTTCCTGACACCGCTCCTGATTCTCCTCGTGCTGGGCGGGGCCGGCTTCGGCCTCTACACCGTGATGATGCGGGACTCGACCAGCGACAAGGAGCGCGGCAACCCCAACCTCAACGTGGCGCCGCCGCGCTTCCAGGACCTCTCGGCGGTGGACGCCGGGGCTCCGCGGCCGCCGCCGGCCAAGGCGATGCTGCGCATCGAGTCCACCCCGCCGGGCGCCCTGGCCACCGTCAACGGCGCCTTCGTCGGGGTCACCCCCACGGCTGTGCAGACCTTTGCCGACCAGTCCGCCACCGTCCGCCTGATCCTCGACGGCCACCTGCCGGTCGAGAGCAGCTGGTGGTCACGGGGGCCGAGGCCTCCGTCTCGCTGGCCCTGGAGGCCGGGACGCCGCCCATGGGCAGCTTCGATCTGGCCAGCACGCCCGACGCCGCCGAGGTCTACTTGAACGGGCAGGCCGTCGGGACGACGCCCCTGAAGCTCGAGAAGGTGCCCGCCGGCATCGTCCACACCCTGCGCCTGCGCCGGTCTGGCTTCTACGATCACACGGTGCTGGCCGATGTGGAGGCCGACAAGGAGAGCCGCCTGCACGTCCGCATGGCCCCCGCGGTCGGCGAGCGGGCCATGGCGACGGTGCTGGTCGAGACGAACCCCATCGGCGCGACGGTGGGCGTGGTGGAGGACGCCGCCGAGAAGGCCCAGGGCCGCACCACCGCCCGGGATGGCGTCCTCGTCAACGCCCGGATCGATCACCCCCTGCACCTGCGGGCCACCCTGGATCGGCACAGCCCCGCGGTGGCCGATCTGGACGTGAAGGATCCCGCCTACACGCTGTACCTGCGGCTGGCCCCGCCGGTCGTCCACTACGGCACACTCTCGGTGAGCGGCACCAAGGGCCTGACGGTCTACGTGGGCCCCGAGGAGGTGGGCACGGTCCCCTTCAAGGACGTGCGCCTCAAGGCCGGCGACCACGAGATGGTGATCGTCGACAACAAGACGGGGAAGCGCTTCGAGGGCCGCCTCACCATCGAGAAGGACAAGAACGCCACCCGCAAGGCGACCAGCGACGAGGCCCAGGTCCGCGTCGAGTAGCCCCCGTCTCCACGACAAACCGGTCTGATTTCGGCTAGATAGAACCGCCAGCGCCCGAGGGTGGCGGCGGCGGCGGACGGCGGGGACCCGGCGACCAGAGCGCCGCCGCGATCTGCCCGGCCGGGACCTCCAGCCGCAGCGTGAAGACCCCGCCCGGCGCCCCGGCCACCGCGAGGATGGGAGGCCCGGAGTCCCCGGGAGGCGCCGGCCCCACCAGCGACCGCAGCGCGGCCACGTCGACCACCGCCACGCAGCAGATGCCCGGCCCCACCCGGCGCCAGGCGTCGGCCAGATCGCCATCGACCCCCGGCCCCGTCTCGACGGCGCCCTCCAGGAGCCCCCGCAGCCAGCCATCGGCCAGCGGCCCCGCCGCCAGCAGGCCTTCGGGCCCCGGCGAGAACCAGACCGGGCCCAGCTCGAGCTGCAGCGAGCGCACCGCCCGCCCACCGGCCGAGAAGGCCTCCGCGCCGGGCAGCTCGGCCAGCACTTCGGCCAGCGTCGCGGGATCCGCGGGCCGCAGCGAGCCGACCAGGAGGGGTGGGGCCTCCCCGGCCGCCAGGCCCAGCATCAGCTCGCCCGCCAGCGCCCGGAACAGCCGGTGCCGCAGCTCCCCCGGTGCCGGCTCCAGCAGGTCATCCTCGGCCGCCCGCGCCACCCGATCGATCATGGCCCACGCCGCCGGCGGGAGGTGCAGGGCCACCAGCATGGCCGCGTCGCGGGGCACCCGCGCCAGGGCGCGCTCCGGCAGGGCGTCGACCACCGTCTCGGCCAGCGCGCTGCCCGGGACGGGCCTCGCCTGCAGCTCGGCGTCCAGGCGATCCCGGTGCAGCGTCAGCACCAGCCGCAGCCCCATGATCTGCCGGGAGACGTCCCAGATCCGCTCGTCCAGCCACCGCTGCCCGGGCCCGCCGTCCGCGTCCGCGAGCCTGGGCCCACGACGGGGCGCCGTCCCCCCGCCGGGCGCCGGCGGCTGCTCGACGACCAGATCGTGCTCGCCCGCGGGGAGCGGCCGATCGGCGACCCAGTCCGTGTGCGCGTCCACCCAGGGCGGGTTGTCCGTCACGACGATCCGACCCGGCCCCAGCGCGCGAAACGCCAGCTCCAGGCCGTTGACGCTGCCCGACTTCCAGGCCACCGGCCCCTCCCCGGGAGGGTGCCCACCAGGATCGTGCCGTCGGCGTCGAGCGCGACCGCGTCGATCCGCCACGGCCCATCGAGGGTGGCCCCGGGGACGACGCCCTCGATCTCCCGGCGCACCGCCTGCCGGGCGTCGAGGTCGCCGCCGAAGCGCTGGCCCCAGTCCGACAGGCGCGCCAGGGTCGCCCCCAGGCGCGGCGCCTGGAGCGACGCCAGGACCACCGGCACCGGCTGGACCGGCGCGGCCGTCTTCGGGCGCCGCCGCAGGCCAGGGTCGGCAGGGCCAGCGCGAACGGCAGGAGTCGACGGGCGGTCAGGCGCACAGTGCCTCCGACGGCGGGAGCCCTGAGCATACCGCATCGACCCCCGCCTTTCAGGGCCGGGCGCCGGAGGGGTTGGCGCCGCGTCCCCGGGCCGGTTATGGTCCGGCGGTTTCGACCGCGGACCACCGATGACCGACGACGCCACCACGCCTCCGGCCGACGCCGTGCCCCTGCCCACCGGCGGCCCCTCCGCCCGGGCCGAGTGCTGGGCGCTCTTCGGCATCGCCCTCGTCTTCCTCGTGCTGCAGAGCCCGCTGCTGGGCATCTGGGAGCCCTGGGAGGCCGACGTGGCGGCGGCCGTCGACGCCCTGCGCGGCGGCGACTGGTTCGCCGTCCTCCAGCCCGAGGGCGAGGGCACCCGCGCCGTCGCCGAGCTGCCCTACGGCCTCTGGCCCGCCGCCGCCCTCGCCGGCGTGCTGGGCACGGGCGAGCTGGCCCTGCGGCTGCCCGGCCTGCTGCTCATGCTCCCCGTCGTGCTGCTGGCCTTCGCCACGACGCGGCGCACCCATGGTCGCTTCGCCGCCTGGGCCGCCGCCCTGGGGCTGCTGGCCATGCCCCTCTTCATCTTCCACGGCCGCCTCGCCTTCGGCACCTCCGTTGGCGTGAACCTGTCCGCCCTCTCCGCCCTCGCGTTCCTGCGCATCCAGGGCGACGCCGACGCAGGCGCCGGGTGGCGCTGGCTCGCCTGGCTGACCCTCGCCGGCGCGGGCCTGACGGCCGGCGTCCCCGGCCTCCTCGGTCCCCTGGGCGTCCTGGCCGTCCTGGCGCTGAGCGCGGCCCGCGACCCGGGCGTCGAGCGCGCCGCCGGCCAGCCCTGGGTCCCCGGCGCACTCGCCACGGGCTTCGTGCTGTTGCTGATCGCCGTGGTCGCCCTCATCGGCGTCGGCTACATCCGCTACGGCGCCTACGCCGCCATGGGGGGCCTCGCGCTCCTGGGGATCATCGCCCTCGGCGGCCCCGACGCCGCCACCCTGCGGCGGAGCGGCGCGGCCCGGCGCTTCTTCCCCCTCCCGGCGGTCGGCGTGGGCCTCGCCCTCCTCGCCGGCGGCTGGTGGGCCGCCGTGTCCCAGGCCCCCGAGGGGGTGTCGCTTCGCGGATTGCTCTTGTGGATCGATGGGTTCGGCGCTCCCGCCTCGCCGGCCAGCCGCCCGTCGTTCGACCTCTTCGTCCACCAGATCGGCTTTGGCCTCTTCCCCCTGGGCGCCCTGGTCCCCCTCGCCTTCGCGGAGCTGCTGGCCACCCCGGGCCGCGACGACGAGGCCCCGGCCGCCCGCGCGGTGGCCCCGGCCCTCACGCTCTGGTTTGCGGTGGGCTTCCTCGGGCCGGCCCTCGGCGCCCCCATCAGCCAGGCCGGCTTCTTCCTGGCCGCCCCCGCCGTGGCGGTCGCCGTGGGCGTCTGGTTCGCGCGCGTCCTGCGGTCGCCGCCCCAGCCGCTCTCGTCATCGTCGCCGTCGTCCTGCTGGCCCTGCTCGACAGCAACCTCAAGCACCAGACCCAGTCTTTGGCCGACACCCTGGTCACGGGCAGCGTCGATGCCTTCCCGCCGAAGCTGCCCCACTGGGGCCTCGCCCGCCTCCTGAACCTGGGCCTGCTCGGCGTGCTGCTCCTCTACCCCGGCGGCCTGCTGCGCTTCATCCGCCCCGCCGTGCGGTCGGTCTTCTATCCCGTCCGCCCGGTGGGCTTCTTCCATGGTGGCGTCCTGGTGGTGGCCGCCGGCCTCGCCGGGGCCATGCTCGGCCTCCCCGGCATCGAGGCCCTCGTCGGCCAGACCTTCTGGGGCCGCCTCGTCGTGTCGGCCCGCTGGGTGGTCATCTTCGGCGTCGCCTGGGTCGTCTTCAGCGTGCTCGTTCGCCTGGCCTACAACCTGCGGGTCCGCCGCCTGGCCGGCAACCGCGAGGGGGGCCTGCTAGCGGCCGCCGCGCTGATCGAGCGGCAGCTCGGCCGCCCGTGGGCCCGCTGGATCGCCCTCGCCGGGGTGCTCGTGGCGTGGGGCGGCTTCCTGAATCTGGTGGTGGCCAAGACGCTCACCACCAACTTCAGCCAGAAGGACATCCTCGACCGCTACCGCGAGCTGGCCACCCACGACGAGCCCCTCTTCAAGTACCTGGTGGCCGAGCGCAACAGCTCGTTCTACGCCGACCGCCTCGAGGCCCTCGACACGCCGGCCTTCCGGGAGCGCGCCAAGGACGAGGCCCGCTTCTTCGCCATCGTCCCCCGCAAGGACCTGGCGAGAATCAACAATGAATTCCGGGGGATGACGGGGCGGACGGTGCCCGTGCTCGACGAGCGCGGCTACCGCTTCCTGCTCATCTCGAACCAGCTCAGCGAGGGCGAGGAGGACCAGAACCCCATCACCCGGGCGCTGCTCACCAGCCTGCCCGAGGGGGTCAACCCCACCTCGATCGTCTTCGACGACCAGATCGAGCTGGTCGGCTGGAAGCTCGAGCCCGACGTGCCCCACCCGGGCTCCGAGCTCACGTTCAAGCTGTACTGGAAGGCCAAGAAGCGCATCTCGGGCCGCTGGAAGGTGTTCGTCCACCTCGACGCCCCCGGCCAGCGCATCCACGGCGATCACGACCCCGTCGAGGGCCTCTTCCCCACCGACAACTGGAAGGTGGGCGACCTGGTCCAGGACGAGCACCGCGTGGTGGTCAAGCGCACCATCTCCGGCGCCCGCTTCACGCTCTACGTGGGCCTCTACCGCGGCGACACGCGCATGCCCATCGTGTCCGGCGACAAGGACAACGAGAACCGTGCCCGCGTCGGCACCGTGAACGTGCGGTGATCTCGGCGCCCCTGCTCCTGCTGCAGGGCTTCGCCTTCCTCTGGGGCGCCTCCCTCGGCAGCTTCATCAACGTCGTCATCTACCGGCTGCCGCTGGGCATGTCGCTCTCGACGCCCCCGTCGCGGTGCAGCAGCTGCCTGACGCGCATCCGCTGGTACGACAACGTCCCGGTGCTCTCGTGGTGGGTGCTGCGAGGCCGCTGTCGAGCCTGCGGCACCCGCTTCAGCCCCCGCTACATGCTCATCGAGGCCATGTGCGGCCTGCTCGGCCTGGCCCTCTGGCGCTCCACGGTCGATCCCCTCGACCCCGACACCTTCACCACCATGCTGGCCCTTTGGCTCTGGCTCCAGGCGTTCGTCTTCAGCCTCGTGGCCCTCACGTTCATCGACCTCGAGCACACGTTCATCCCCGAAGAGATCAGCGTGCCGCTCCTCGTCCTGGGCCTGGCGGGCGGCTTCTTCATCCCCGGCCTCGACCCGCTGGGGGGCCTCTACGGCGCCCTCGCCGGCGGCGGCTTCCTGCTGCTGGTGACGGGGGTGGGCTGGCTGGTCTACCGCCGCGAGGCCATGGGCCTGGGCGACGCCATGCTGCTGGCCGTGATCGGCGCCTTCCTGGGGGTGGCCGCGCTGCCCTTCGTCCTCGTCGCGGCCGCCTTCCAGGCCCTCGCCGCCGTCGCCATCGCGGGGCTCTACCAGCGGCTCACCGGCAAGCGCGCCGGCCTGACGATGACCACCCAGGAGCTGGACGCCCGCTTCGGCGAGGAGGCCCGCCACGCCGACCTGGAGTCACACCTGGTCATCCCCTTCGGGCCCTTCCTGGCCCTGGGCGCCCTCGAGGCGCTCTTCTTCGGCCACGACCTCATCTGGCGCCTCGCCGACGCCATCGTCGCCCTCGTCGTCGCCTGACGCCGCCCGCGGCAGGGTGAAGGCGAAGGCCGCGCCGCGCTCGGTCGGCACCAGCGCGATGCGCCCCCCGGCCTCTTCGACGATGCGCTGGCAGATGGCCAGCCCCAGCCCCGTGCCCTGGCCCACCGGCTTCGTCGTCCAGAAGGGCTCGAAGAGGTGGGGCACATCGGCGGCAGGCACGCCCGGCCCCTCGTCGCGGACCACGACCCGCGCGAACGCCCCCTCCGCGCCCAGCTCCACCGTGACGCGCCCCTCGCCCCCCATGGCATCGGCCGCGTTCAGCAGCAGGTTCACGAGCACCTGCCGCACCCGCCCCGCGTCGGCCCGCACCCTCGGCGCCTGCCCCTGCTGCCCGACCTCGACCCCCTTGAACGACCGCTGGTAGCCCAGCAGGGTCAGGGCCGACGCCAGCGTCGCCGCCAGATCCACCACGCCCGGCTGCGCCGGCGACGGCCGGCTGAAGTCGAGCAGGTCCCGCAGGGTGTCCCGGATGCGGCCGAGCTCCTTGTCCATGCGCCCCAGCAGCGTCTGCCGCAGCTCCGCGGGGGTGTCGCCGCCGCGCAGGTACTCCACGTACCCGAGCACCGCCGCCAGGGGGTTGCCGATCTCGTGGGCCAGGCCCGCCGCCAGCCGCCCCACCGTGGCCAGGCGCTCGGTCTTGATGAGATCATCCCGGGCCGCCGACAGCTCCGCCACCGCGGCGGCCAGCTCCCGGTTCTGGGACTGCAGCCGCTCGACCAGCGCGGCGAACGCCTCCGACAGGCGCTCCACCTCCCGCGGTCCGCGCTGCAGCGGCATGGGCGCGCCCTCCGCCGCCTGCTCGGCCGACCGCGTCAGCGCCTCCAGCGGGGCCACCACCCAGCGCCCGCCCAGGTACGTCCCAAAGAGCAGAATCAGCAACAAATCCGCGGCGATGAACAGCAGCACCGCCCACTGACGAGCCGCCACCGCCCGGTGCAGCCCGTCCAGGCTGAACGCCAGCGCCAGCACCCCGCGCCGGCCGTCGCCCAGCCGGACCGACACCGCCACGCGCTGATCGACCCCCTCGCCGCGCGGGTGATCCGCCGGCCGCGCCACCCGCGCCGTCGCCCAGGGCGCGCCCTGCACCACATCGCCCACATGGGGATCCGGGCGGCTCGACTCGGGCTGCCCCGCCAGCGGCCGCAGCTCGCCATCGAGGAGCACGGCGGCGTCCGGACCGACGGCAGGATCCGTCCGCAGCACCCGGGCGAGCTGCGGCACGCAGAGCATCATGTCGCGGCAGACCACCTCGGCCGTCTCGGCCAGGGCGATGGCCCGCCGCTCGAGCTGCGCCACCACCCGCGACTCGGCCTCCCCCCCCACCAGCCGCGTCACCACCACGCCGGCGATGGTCCCGGCCACCACCAGCAGCCCGGCGAGGCCGAGGGCGAGCAGCCCGCGGATGCCAGGCGCGCGACGCCGAAGGGGGGCAGTGTCCATCGGCCAGAAGTACCGGGCGCGGGGCGGGGAAGGAAGAGGGTGCGTGCCGATAGTCTGTACGACCGCGGTCGCGGTGAAAAAATGACACCCGGCCGTGCGTCTGCCATGCTCCGCGTCATAAGCGCCCACGCCCCACGACGCCCTCTTCAAGCGCGCCTTCGGCGATCCCCAGCACGCCGCTGGCGAGCTGCAGGCCATCCTGCCCTCTGCGCTCGTCGCTCGCCTCGACTTCGCGGGCCTCCGCGTCGAGCCGGGCAGCTTCGTCGACGAGGAACTGAGCCAGCGTCATGCCGACCTGCTCTACGCGGTGCCCTACCGGGATGGGGGCGAGGCCCTCGTCTACCTGCTCTTCGAGCACCAGAGCACCCCTGAGCCCCTCATGCCCTTCCGGCTGCTGCGCTACATGCTGCGCATCTGGGAGCGCTGGCACACCGCCCACCCCGACGCCCATCGGCTCCCACTCCTCATCCCGTCGGTCCTCTATCACGGCGCCGAGGCCTGGACGGCTCCTCTCGCCTTCGAGGAGCTCATCGACCTGCCTCCCGACCTGGAGGCGCCGCTCCGGCCCTTCGTCCCCCACTTCCGCTGCGTGCTCGACGACCTGTCCGGCATCACCGACGCCCAGCTCAAGGCCCGCTCGCTGACCGCCCTCGCCCTCCTCGTCCTCGTCTGCCTTCGCGACGCCCGCACCGTCCCCGACCTCGTCGACCGCCTGGCCCCCTGGAAGCAGGCGCTGCGCCGTGCCTTCGAGGCGCCGAACGGAGTGGGGGCGGTCGAGGCGTTGATCCGCTATATTCTGCAAGTGGCTGCACCCGCGGACGGACCGGAGAGGCTCAAGCTGATCTTCGAGGAGGCCGTGGGCGCGCCAGGAAAGGAGGTCGTCGTGACCATCGCCGAGCAGCTCATCGAGAAGGGCATCGAGAAGGGCATCGAGATCGGCCTCGTCCGCGGCCGCGAAGAGGGCCTTGAGGAGGGCCGCGAGGAGGGCCAGCGGGCCAGCCTCCGCCGGCTGATGGAGCGCCGCTTCGGGCCCCTCTCGGCAGCGGCCGAGGCCCGCGTCGCAGCGGCCGGCGCTGGCCACCTCGATGCCTGGCTCGACGCCATCCTCGTCGCGCCCTCCCTCGAAGCCCTCCTCGACATCACGCCCTGACGGGCGCCCCCTCGCGGCGGCCGCGGGCTTTCGCTACCTTGCTGGCGTGGGCGCGGGGACGCATGGTGCGGCGGCTGTGGTGGTGGGGAGTGGTGTGGACGCTGGCGGCCTGCGCGCCGTCGTCGGGCGGCTTCGTCGAGCAGCCGCCCGACGCCGGCCCGCCCGCCCCCGACGCGGCCCCCCCACCCCCGGCGGCCCTGGTGCCGGGAGCCGCCGCCACCGTCCGCCTCACCCGCGCCCAGTACACCCACATCATCGCGGATGTGTTCGGTGAGGCCATCGTGGTGCCCGGCCCGCTGGAGCCCGACGTGGCCCTCGACGGCCTCTGGGCCATCGGCGCCGGCAGCAGCACCATCTCGCCCGGGGCGTCGAGCTCTACGAGGCCGCCGCCTTCGCCATCGCCGAGCAGGTGGCAGAGGCCCCGACCCACCGCCTCGTGGGCTGCGATCTGGGAGTCGACGCCTGCCTCGAGGCCACCCTCGCCCGCCTCGGCCGCCGCCTCTGGCGCCGCCCGCTGAGCGCCGACGAGCTCGCCGCCGTGGTGGCCATCGGCCGGGACGCCGCCCGGGAGCTGGGCGATCGCCGCCAGGGCCTGGTCTTCGGCCTGGCGACCCTGCTGCAGTCGCCCTGGTTCCTCTTCCGGCCCACCCTCGGCGCGGCCGACGGCGACGTCCGCCCCGTCACCGACTGGGAGTACGCCAGCCGCCTGGCCTTCTTCCTCTGGGACTCGGGGCCCGACGAGGGCCTCCTGGCGGCCGCCGAGGCCGGCGATCTGGCCCGACCCGCCAGCCGCCGCGCCTGGGTCGAGGCCATGCTCGACGACCCCCGGGCGCACCGCGGCATCCGCGCATTCTTCAATGACTACCTGCGGTTGCGTGAGCTGGACGGCCTCATCAAGGACCCCGTCCTGTTCACCCGCTTCAGCCCGGAGCTGGGCGCCATGGCCCGCGAGGAGACGCTCGCCACCCTCGAGCACCTGGTGCTGGAGGTCGGGGGCGACTACCGGGCGGCCTTCACCGGCCAGACCACCTTCCTCAACCGCAAGCTGGCGGCCTTGTACGGGGTGCCCGCCCCGGCAGCCGAGGGCTTCGCCCGCACGGAGCTGCCCGCCGACGGCCCCCGCGCCGGCCTGCTGGGCCACGCCAGCCTGCTGGCCCAGAACGCCCACCCGGTCTCGTCGTCCGCCACCCTGCGCGGCCGCTTCATCCGCGAGACGCTGCTCTGCGGCACAATCCCGGCGCCGCCCGCCGACGTGGACACCTCGCTGCCCGAGCCCAGCCCCGACCTGCCCACCCTGCGCGACCGCGTGGCCGTGCACATGACCGCCCCGAGCTGCCGCGGCTGCCACCAGATCATGGATCCCATCGGCCTGGGGCTGGAGCAGTTCGACGGCATCGGCCGCTTCCGGGCCACCGAGAACGACGTCCCCATCGACGCCAGCGGCGACCTGGACGGCCTGGCCTTCGTCGACGCGCGGTCCCTGGGCGAGGCCGTGGCCGCCCACCCCCGCCTGGGCGCCTGCCTCACCCGCAAGCTCTACGCCTACGCCCTCGGCCGCCCCCCCACCGCCGGCGAGGAGGGCGAGCTCGTCCGCCTGGAGCGCCGCTTCGCCGCCAGCGGCTACCAGGTCAAGGCGCTCCTGGCCGCCATCGCCCTGAGCGACGGCCTGCGCACCATCGCCCGCCCGGAGGAGGAGTGACATGGTGATCCGCACGCTGCGTCCCCACCGCCGGGCCATCCTGCGCGGGCTCCTCGGCGGCGCCGCCGTCACGGTCGGCCTGCCCCTGCTCGAGATCTTCGGCGACGGCCGGGCCCACGCGGCCGGGGGCGGATTCCCCAAGCGTTTCGGCATGTTCTTCTGGGGCAACGGCACCCAGCCCGACCGCTGGAACCCAGCCGACACCGGCCCCGGCTATCGCCTCTCCGAGCAGCTCGCCCCCCTGGGCGACCTGTCGGCCCACGTCACCGTCGTCTCGGGGACGCGCGTCACCGTGCCCAACGACGCCCCCATGGCGCCGGCCCTGCCGGCCTGCTCAGCGGCTCGCGCCTCCTCACGCGGCCCGGCGGCGACACCCACGCCACCCCCACCATCGACCAGGTGATCGCCCGCGCCATCGGCACCACCACCCGCTTCGCCAGCCTGGAGACGGCCGCCCAGCCGCACCCCAAGCCCATGTCCTACAACGGCCCCGACAACACCAACCCGCCGGAGTGGGTGCCGGCGCGCCTCTTCGAGCGCCTGTTCGGCGGCGGCTTCGTGGCCCCGGGCGAGGGCGGGTCATCGATCCCCGCGTGCGCCTGCGCCGCAGCGTCCTCGACGCCGTGCTGGCCGACGGCAACCGGCTCAAGGCGCGGGTGGGCCGGGTGGACCGCGCCCGCCTCGACCAGCACTTCGAGGGCATCCGCGCCCTGGAGCACCGCCTGGCCGCCCTGGAGGCCGACCCGCCCAACTGGCGGCCTGCGCGCGGCCGGGGGTGCCCCGGAGGAGCTCCCCGCCGACGCCGAGGGCCGCTACCCCTCAGCGCCGTGTCCGCGGCTGGTGGGCGAGCTGGTGGTGATGGCCCTCGCCTGCGACCAGACCCGCGTCTTTACTCATGTTTTCACCGATCCGGTGAACAACATGCTGTTCCCGGGGGCCAGCGCCGGGCACCACCAGCTCACCCATGACGAGCCCGGCGATCAGCCCGAGGTGGCGGCCATCATGCAGCACGTGGTGGCCGAGTATGCGTGGTTCGTCCAGGCCCTGCGGGCGGTGCCCGAGGGGGGCGAGACGCTGCTCGACCACTGCGTCCTGCTCGGCACCACCGACGTCGCCCTCGCCCGCACCCACTCCCTCGAGGACTACCCCATCCTGCTGGCCGGCAGCGCCTGCGGGGCCCTCAAGCCGGGCCTCCACTACCGAAGCCCCGGGGATGAGTCGGCCAGCAAGGTGATGCTGTCCCTGCTGCGGGCCATGGATCTGCGGGTGGCCGAGTGGGGCGTCGACACCGCCCGCGTCACCGATGGCCTGAGCGCCATCGAGGCATGAGGAGGATGCAGATGCGCGTCTTGAAAGGCATTTTCCCGCTGCTGCTGCTGGCCGCCTGCGCCGAGGACGAGGCCCCGCCGCGGCCGACGCGGCCCGCGACGCCGCTCCCCGGTGGCCGACGCGGACGTCTTGGACGCCGCCGCCGCGGCCCCGACGGGCCCCGGCCGCTACGCCCTCGTCGTCACCGAGCTGCGGTTCAGCGACGTGGTGGCCCCGGCGTCGCCCCCGGCTTCGATCTGGACGGCCTCGACAGCGACGGCCTCGACGGCACCGGCTGCCGCCACCCCGACTTCGAGGGCCCCGACGGCGCCCCGGGCATCGACAACCAGCTCGCCACCCTGATGCCCATCCTGCGCGCCACCGAGGCGCGGGCCATCGACGGCCTGCTGCAGGAGTCGGTGAACGGCGGCAGCATCCTCTTCCTGGTGCAGCTCGACGGGCTGGACGACTGGCGCGACGACGACGCCGTCGGCCTCGTGCTGCAGAGCGGCGCCGGCCGGCGCCCTTCCTCACCACCGACGGCCTCATCGAGAGCGACCAGACCTTCGCCCTCGACCCCGACGCGCGCCCGAACCCCACCACCGCCACCCTGGTCGACGGCACCCTGACGGCGGGCCCGTTCGACGTCCTGTTGCCCGTGAGCGTCCTCAACGCCAGCTTCGACCTCGTGATGCCCATCGGCATGGTCCAGCTCACCTTCAACCCCGATGGCTCGGCCGACGGCCTGTTCGGCGGCGCGCTGCCCATCAGCACGGTGCTCGACCTCGCCGGCTCCATCGACACCTCCATCCGCGATCTCGCCACCAACCTGCTCATCAGCCGCGCCGACCTGCTGCCCGACGCCGACGGCCGCTGCACGGCCATCTCGGCCTGGTGGACGGTGCACGCCGAGCGCGCCTTCGTCGCCGACTGGTAAGCCATGCGCTTGTATTTGCTGCTCTTTCTGGTCTCTGGGGGTGCTCTGAGGGTCTCCCAGGGCCGATCCGCGGCCGACGCCCGCCCCGCCGCGGACGCCGCGCGCGGATGGGCACGCGCCGGCCGACGCGGGCGCCCGCGCGACGCGGCCAGCCGCAGCGGCCGGACGCCGGCGGCCGACGGCACCGGGACGCGGCGCGGCCCGGAGCCGACGGCGGCCCGCGGCCGACGCGGCGCCCGAGGCCGACGCCGCCCGCGTCGAGGCCGACGCCGCCGCCGGCCCCGAGCCCGACGCCGCGCCCGCCCGCCGACGCCGCCCGCCCCGACCCGGGCCTCGCCCCCGGCCGTGCAGGCCTTCTTCAACCGGCCGCCCGCTGACGGCAGCGCCGACGCCGCCCTCGAGGACGCGCTCATCGCCCTGCTCGCCCAGGCCGCCCCGGGGGCCGAGATCCGCGCCGCCTGGTACACCTTCAGCCGCCGCCGCATGGCCCGCGCCTTCGTCGAGGCGGCCGAGCGCGGCGTGGACGTCCGCTTCGTGCTGGGCAACACCAACGTGCACGACGGCTGCGTCGACTGGGAGGCGGTGGCCGACCTGAAGGCCGGCCTCGGCGCCGATCACGTCACCGTCTGCCGCCCCTGCGCCGATGGCGGGGGCTGCATCGGCGATGGCATCAACCACAACAAGTTCATGACCATCAGCCGCCTGCTGGATGGCACCACCGACGTGGTCATGCAGTCGTCGGCCAACCTGACCAACCCCCAGCTCTACCAGCACAACAACCTGGTGGTCATCCGCGGGGACGCCGCGCTGCACGCCGCCTACCGCGCCTACTGGGAGGATCTGCGCCGCCAGCGGCGCGACCTGGACTACTACCACATCGAGGACGGGGCCGACGGGCGCCGCGTCTACTTCTACCCGCGGGCGGCCGGCGACACGATCGTCAGCATCATCGGCAACACCGACTGCGCCGCCGGCGCGCGCATCCGCGTGGCCATGGCCTTCTTCACCGACGCCCGCCTGGAGGTCGCCCGCGCCCTGGCCGACGCCCGCCGCGCCGGCTGCCGCGTCACCGCGCTGCTGCGCGAGGAGCCCCCCACCTACCCGGGCGACGACGTGCTGGCCGCCCTGCGCGCCGGCGGCGTCACCGTCCGCCTCTTCCCCGTCATCGGGGACCGCTCCATCCACTCCAAGTACCTGCTCATCGACGGGCAGTACGCCGGCAGCCAGCGCCGCCTCGTCTGGACGGGCTCGCACAACTACACGGGGCCCGCCCTGCGCGGGAACGACGAGACGCTCCTGCGCCTCGAAAACGACGCCGTCTTCGCCGCGTACGAGGCCGACTTCGCCGCCATCGAGGCCGCCATCCGGGCCCTGCCATGAGGGGATTGTGTTGTCTTTTCATGGCCTTGCTGGCCGGCTGCGCCCTGGAGCCGGGGGCGGCCACGCTGAGTGACGGCCAGGTGGACGACGCGGGCGACGCGGCCCAGCCGAACGCGGCCCGACCCGACGTGGCGCTGGACGCGACCGTCGCGCAGGATGCGACCGTGCCGCGGGACGCCGAACCCGACGCGGCCCAGGCCGACGCCGCGCCCGACGCCGCCGCGCCCGACGCCGCCACGCCCGCCGCCTGCCCCTGCCCCGAGGACGCCAGCGCCCTGCGCTGCGGCGCCGAGGCCGCCGCCGAGGCCGAGGCCGCCGGCTGCTCGATCCCCCTCGCCGCCGAGCACCCGACCGACCTGCTCGCCTGCCGCGACGGGGCATGGCGCGTCGCCGAGGCCTGTGCCGAGGGCTGCCAGCCCGGCGAGCCCGCCGCCTGCGCGCTGCCCGAGTGCGCCTGCTTCGTCCAGGTCGCGTGGTGCGGCGAGGGGGCCGCCCGCGAGGGCCTGAGCCGCGACCCGCCCTGCCGCGTCCCCCTGTCCCCCGCCCATGACGGCGACATCCTCGGCTGCCGCGACGGCGCCTGGATCGTGCAGCGGCGCTGCGAGGACGGCTGCTTCCAGGCCCCGCGCGGCACCCCCGACGCCTGCAACGAGGAGCTCGTCGCCACCCCCCAGGACCCCGGCTGGGCCGACTGCCCCCACCGCGGCCTGCTCGCCCGGGGCCTGCACCCCGAGGCCTCCGACCGCCTGCGCTGCGCCGGCGTCACCGCCGACCGCATCAGCCAGACCATCGGCAACGCCGCCGCCTCGGCCGGCTATCACGCCGCCGACGGCCAGGCCGACGGCCTCGACTACTGCGCCGCCGTCGACCTGCGCACCCGCGACCTCACGCGCGCCCAGATCCGCGCCCTGCTGGAGCGCCTCGCCAGCCACGGCTTCGCCGCCTGGTATCGCGAGCCCGGCGCCGACGGCTGGCCCGCCGACGAGGCCCCGCACATCCACGCGGTCTTCGCGGGCGTGCGCATGAAGGCCCAGCTCCAGGGCCAGGTACGCGACTTCCTGCGCGGCCTCAACGGCCTCGCCAGCCACCGCGCCTACGCCTTCTGGAGCCCCACCGCCGCCTCGCTGGCCATCGTCCGCCTGCTCTTCCAGCGCCGGTACAACCCATGAGGCAGGCCCACAACCTGCTGATCCTGCTGGCCTTTCTCGTCGCCGCCTGCGGCCACCCCGCCGCCGCCCCGCCGCCGCCCCCCGTCGCGACGCCGTGGATCGTCTCGCCCGCCGACGCCCGGGCCGCCCTGGCCGCCGGCGCCACCCTGCTCGACGCCCGCCCCGCCGAGGCCTACGCCGCCAGCCACGTCGCCGGCGCCCGCCAGGTCGACTGGCAGCGCTTCGCCGCCGAGGGCCCCCAGCAGGGCGCCCTGCACCCCGACGACGCCCACCTCGCCGCGGTGCTGGCGGGCCTCAGCGTCCGCGCCGACCGCCCCGTGCGCGTCGTCGGCGACCCCACCCACGGCTGGGGTGAGGACGGCCGCCTGGTCTGGACGCTGCGCACCCTGGGCCACCCCGACGCGGCCCTCGTCGACGGCGGCCACCCGGCGCTCGTCGCCGCCGGCGCCCCCCTCGCGACGGCGGACGCCGGCCCCATCCCCCCGGGATCCTTCACGATTCGCCGCGACGCGCGCTGGTCCATCACCACCCCGGCCCTCCAGGCCCTGCTCGCGAAGCCTGGCGCCGCGACGCTCATCGACGCCCGCGAGCCCCGCGAGTACGCCGGCGAGACCCCGTACGGCGAGGCCCGCGGCGGCCACCTGCCCGGCGCGAAGCCCCTGCACTTCCAGGCCCTGCTCGGCCCCACCGGCCTCAAGCCCCGCGCCGAGCTGCTCGCCCTCCTCGCCGCCCAGGGCGCCACCCCCGACCGCCCCGTCGTCGTCTACTGCACCGGCGGCGTCCGCAGCGCGTGGCTCGTCGCCGTGCTCCACGACCTGGGCTTCCGCGACGCCCGCAACTACGCCCCGTCCATGTGGGCCTGGTCCCAGGGCGCCCCCGCCGACTTCCCGCTGGAGTGACAGCAGTAGCGGCCTACACAAGCCGCTAAAATTCAAGCAGTTTCTTCGTTCACTGGCTTCAGCCCGGCGCCCGTCCAGCGCAGCAGGCGCCCCAGGACCTCCGCCCCCACCGTCAGCTCGACCAGGGTGCGGGGCGTGACGTCCTCGGGGTGGGGCAGCTCCCCGCGCTCCAGGGCGTCGATCACGTCCTCGAGGTCCCCGGCCGGCAGGGGCCACGTCGGCGTCCAGGTGCCGCTGTTCAGGTAGCGCGTCGAGCCGGCGCGGTCCCGCGGCCCGTGGGTGTGGCCTGCGACCAGCAGGCGGACGTGCTGGGGCACGGGCGCGTGGGTGCCCACGATGGCGTCCGGGCCGGACGGGTCGAAGAAGGTCGCGCTCTCGCGCCGCGCCGCCTCGATCCAGGCGCGCAGCAGCCACCGCCAGACGCCGCCGTGGCCGGCCAGCGTGCCCGGCGCGGGCCGCGGGGGCGGGAAGTGCTCGGCGGCCGCGAGGGCGGCCAGCAGGGCGTCCCGCTCGGCGGGAGGCATGGCGTCGCGCATGGCCTCGAAGAACGGCGCCAGCTCGTGGCCGTCCCGGGCCGAGCCTGCGGGCCCCAGCAGCGGCGCCCCGCCCGCGGCCAGGCGGCCGACCAGGAGGCTGGCCCCGACGCCCCACTCCTGCTTGAGCACCCCCATCGTCAGCGACCAGTCCAGGTAGAGCAGCAGCGGGATGACGGAGCCGATCTCGGGCTTCACCTGATCGATCCACGGGTAGTCCGCCTGCTTGAGGCGGCGGATGACGCGATAGACCAGCCGCGAGCCGGGGGGCAGGCGCACGGCGTCCCCGCCGAGGGCAGCGCTGAGGAGCCCGGCGCGGTCGATGAAGTTCGCCTCGTCCCACAGGTCGCCGTGCACGACCCAGGCCTCGGCGTCGGGGGGGCCGAAGCGCAGGCCCCAGAGGGCGTGGTCGAGCAGATCCTCGTCCACCAGGTCGCCTGGCGCCATGCCCAGGAGCGCGGCGAAGCGCGCGCGCACGGCGGGCAGCAACACCTCGGGATCGTGGTTCCCCGCGAGCAGGGCCACCTGGTGGCGCGCTGCGACCGCGCGCAGGCCGTCGAGGACGGGGCGGTTCTCGGGGCAGTCCAGGATGGCCGAGAGGCGGTCGGGGGACCGGGCGGCGTCGAAGCCCTCGTAGTCGGGCAGCATGAGGAAGTCGAAGGTGTCCCCCGCCAGCACGAGGGTCAGGGGTGGCTCGGCGGCGATGTGGTGCAGACAGGCCCCCAGGGCCGCCTGGTCGCGGAAGGCCGCCCAGGGGTGGGGCGCG
>JAWKQS010000050.1:0-49570 GCA_041389985.1 bacterium | reverse complement strand
CCGGTAGGACTTTTGGTAGGACTTTTGAAGGAACCGGCGGGCCCGGCGGCCGCCGGCCGGCGGCCTACATCGCCGACTCGTCGAAGGTCTCGAGGGTCTTCTTGAGGTGGCTCATGAACTGATCGGCCACGGCCCCATCGATGACGCGGTGGTCGAAGCCGAGGGTCATGTAGCCGCAGAGCCGGATGGCCATGGTGTCGCCGCCGCCGGGCAGCGAGACGACCTTCACGCGCTTCTCGATGGTGCCGACACCGAGGATGGCGACGGACGGCTGGGGGATGATGGGGGTGCCCCACTGGCTGCCAAAGATGCCCGGGTTGGTGATGGAGAAGGTCAAGCCGGCGACGTCATCGGGCTTGAGCTTCTTGGTCCGGGCGCGCTCGCCCAGGTCGGCGATCTGCCTGGAGAGCCCCAGCAGCGAGAGCTCGTCGGCCTGCTTGACGACCGGGACGATGAGGCCCCAGTCGAGGGCGACGGCGATGCCGAGGCCGATGTCGCCGCGGTAGATGACGCTCTCGCCGTCGTGGCTGGCGTTGACGATGGGGAAGGCCTGGAGGGCCTTGACCGCGGCGCGGGCGATGAACGTGGTGAAGGTGAGCTTGCCGCCCCGCTGCTCGTAGCTGGCCTTGTGCTTGCGGCGCAGCGCGTCGACGACGGTGTAGTCGACCTCGAAGCAGCTGTGCACGTGGGCGCTGTAGGCCTTGCTCTTGATCATGTGGTCGCTGATCGAGCGCCGCATCGGGCTCATGCGCTCGATGGAGTCGCCCTCACGCATCGCGACGGGGACCATGGGGACGCCCAGGCTGATCTTGCCCTCGGGGGCGACGGCCGCGCGGGCCGGTGCGGCCACGGCGGCTGCGGGGGTCGGGGCCGCAGCTGCCGCAACCGGAGCCGGCGCGGCGGCCCCCGACGCGAGGTAGGCCTCGATGTCACTGCGGGTGACGCGCCCGTCGAGGCCGCTGCCGGCGATGGCCTGGATGTCCACGCCGTGCTCGCTGGCGATCTTGCGGACCACGGGGGTGCTGCGCAGGCGGCGCAGCTCGGCGGCGGTCATCTCGCTGCGGGGCTTGTCGGCGACCGGCGCGGCAGGGGCCGCTGCCGGGGCGGCCGGCGCGCTGACGGCCGCGGCCGCCGGGGCCGCCTCGACCGCCGCCGGGGCGGCCGGCGCGCTGGCGCCCGCCTCGGCGGCCGTGCCGATGACCGCCACCACCGTGCCCACCTCGACGGTCTCGCCGGCGGCGACCTTGATCTCGAGGAGCACGCCGGCCGCGGGCGACGGGATCTCGGCGTCCACCTTGTCGGTCGTGATCTCGAAGATGGGCTCGTCGCGATCCACCTCTTCGCCGACCTTCTTGAGCCAGACGGTGATGGTGCCCTCGGCCACCGACTCCCCCATCTGGGGCATGATCACGTTGGTCGCCATCGTCGATCTCCTCGAAAAATCCAGAATGAAGTTCAGTAGTTCAAGAGCCAGCGCGCCTTGGCCGCGATGGCGTCGACGCTGGGATGGTAGGCCTCTTCGAGGCTCTTGGCGAACGGGACGGGCGCGTCGGGCGCCGTGACCCGCAGGATGGGCGCGTCGAGCCACTCGAAGGCGCCCTCCTGGATGCGGCTCGTCAGTTCGCCGGCCAGACCGCCCGTGCGGGTGTCCTCGTGGACGAGGAGGACCCGGCCACAGGTCTTCACCGCCGCCAGCACCGCGGCGTCGTCGAGGGGCTGGAGGCTGCGCAGGTCGAGCACCTGGACGGAGGCGCCGTCCTCGGCGGCGAGGCGGTCGGCCGCCTCCAGGGCCCGGTGCACCATCGCCCCGTAGGTGATGATGGCCAGGTCGGTGCCGGCACGCCGCGTGGCCGCGCGCCCCAGCTCGCCGACGGCCTCGGGGCCGGGCAGCGCCTCGCGCAGCGCCGGGGCGCGGTACAGCGCCTTGTGCTCGATGAAGAGCACCGGATCGGGGTCGCGGATGGCCGCCTTCAGCAGCAGCTTGGCGTCGGCGGCGGTGCTGGGCGCCACGACCTTCAGGCCCGGCGTCTTGACGAAGTACATCTCGACGCACTGGCTGTGGAAGGGGCCGCCGCCCACCAGCCCACCGCCCGGCCCGCGCACCACGAGGGGCACCGAGGCCCCCCACCGGTAGCGGCACTTGGCGGCGAAGTTGGTGAGCATGTCGAAGCCGCAGGAGATGAAGTCCATGAACTGCATCTCGACCACGGGGCGCATGCCCATGAGCGCGGCACCGACCGCGGCGCCGATGATGCCGGCCTCGGCGATGGGGGTGTCGATGACCCGCTCGGGGCCGAAGCGCTCCAGGAAGCCCTGCGTCACCTTGAAGGCGCCGCCGTAGACGCCGATGTCCTCGCCCAGCAGGAAGACGCGCGGATCGGCCTCCATCTCTTCCGAGAGGGCCTCGCGGACGGCTTCGAGGTAGGTCGCGGTGGCCATCGACGATCCCGCCTACATGTGCAGCGCGTGGCCGAGGGCCGCGTGGGCGGCCTCGTGGAAGACCTCGGCCAGCGTCGGGTGCGCGTGCACCGTCCGGGTGAGCTCCTCGAGGGTGTACTCCAGCTTCACCAGGGGCACGCCCTCGGCGATGAGGTCGGTGGCGCGGGGGCCGATGATGTGGACCCCCAGGATCTGCCCGTACTGCTTCTCGGCCACCAGCTTCAAGAAGCCGTTGGTGTCGCCCATCACCTTGGCCTTGCCGATGGCGGTGAAGGGGAACTTGCCGACCACGACGTCGATGCCCTGCGCCCGCGCCTTCTCCTCGGTGAGGCCCACGCTGCCAATCTCGGGGCTGGAGTAGGTGCAGCCCGGCACATGGGTGTAGCGGACGGGCTCGGGGTTCAGGCCGGCGATGTGCTCGACGGCGACCACGCCCTCGGCCGTCGCGGCGTGGGCGAGCTGGGGGTGCCAGCCACGATGTCGCCGATGGCGTAGATCCAGGGCTCGCCAGTGCGGCCGAAGCCGTCGGCCTTCACGTAGCCACGATCCACCTCGACCTTCGGTCGCCTCGAGGCCCAGGCCCTCGGTCACCGGCCGCCGCCCGACGGCCACCAGCAGGTGGCTGCCGCTGACCGACTGGGCCTTCCCGCCGGCGACGGGCTCCAGCCGGGCGCGCACGCCGTTCTCGGTCAGCTCCACCGCGGCGAGCTTCGTCGCGGTGTGGGTCGCGATGCCCCGCCGCTTGGCCAGATCTTCTCGAATTCCTTCGAGATTTCAGCATCTTCGACGGGCACGAGCCGGTCCGCCAGCTCCACGACCGTCACCTCGGCGCCGAAGCTGCGGTAGACGCTGGCGAACTCCACGCCACGGCCCCGGCGCCGAGCACGATGAGGTGGCTGGGCATCTCGGGCAGGTCGAGCAGCTCGTCGCTCGTGAGGACGCGGGTGCCGTCGACCGTGATGCCAGGCAGGGTGCGCGGGGCCGAGCCCGTGGCCAGGATGACGTAGCGCGTCTCAGGATGGTCTCGCCGGCGTCGCCCGTGACCTTCACCTTGCCGGGGCCAGCCAGGCTGCCGAAGCCGCTGTGCACGTCGATCTTGTTCTTCTTCATCAGGAAGGCCACGCCGCCGGCGTTCTGCTGGACGACCTTGTCCTTCTGCTTGAGCACCTGGCCCAGGTCGACGCTGACGTCGCCCACGTTGATCCCGAACTGGCCGGCGTGGCGGGCATGATCGGCCAGCTCGGCCGAGTGCAGCATGGACTTGGTGGGGATGCAGCCACGCAGGAGGCAGGTGCCGCCGAGGCGGGTGTCCTTCTCCACGATGGCGGTCTTGAGCCCGAGCTGGGCGGAGCGGACGGCGGTCACGTAGCCGCCGGGGCCACTGCCGATGATGATGACGTCGTAGGCCACGGGATCTCCCAGAACAGGTCGCCGAGGGTAGTAGCGCGAACCGCAGCGACGCGCAACGGCGGGTTCTGCTACGGTGCCGCCATGAAGCGTCACACCCCCTGGATGTTCTGGGTTTCCCTCGCGTTGCTGGCCGCTTGCGAGGACGAGGCGAAGCCGCGCGGGGCCCTGGTGGAGATCCCGGGCTCCGAGTCCCAGGAGCCGGCGGGGGACGCAGGCCCGCCGGATGCCGCCCCGACAGCCCCCACCCAGCCCGGCGATCCCCCCGCCGCGCGGCCCGTCCGCCTGCGGGTCACCGCGCCCGAGCGAGGCCACCGGGCGAGCGGCCGCTTCGTCCAGGTGGCGGGGGTGCTGGAGGGCGGCGTCGCCCCGCACCTCGCCGTCGCCGGGCGCCCGGTACAGGTGGGCCCCGACGGCCGCTTCCAGGCCGATGTGGCGGTGGATCCGGGCATCAACATGCTGGTCACGACCGTGGTGGACGACACGGGCGACCTGGAGGACCGGCGCGCGGCCCTCGTGGACGGCGACGTGGATCCCCGCTCCCGGGTCGCCCACGCCGCGGGGGTGCACGTCAGCCAGCCCGGCTTCCGGGCCATCAGCGCCCTCATCACCGACGCCCTGGACGGCATCGATCTGGGGGCCTGGTCGCGGGGAACGTCCCCGAGGGCATCACCATCAACACGCTGCGCTACGACCACCTGGAGGTGCAGCTCGTGCCGTTGCGGGGGCTCATCGAGGCGCGGCTGCGGCTGTACGGGCTGTACGTCGAGCTGGACGGCGAGGTCAGCTTCGGCGTGAGCTTCACCGTCAGCGGCAGCGCCCAGGCCGATCCGGCGGAGGTGGTCGCCCAGATCCGCGCCGAGGCCGATGGGCGGGGGGCTGGATCTCGCCATCGAGGGGGCCGAGGTCTCGCTGCGCGGCTTCGAGTACGACATCGAGTTCGTCCCCGACTTCGTGGAGAGCTGGTTCTCGGATCGCGTGCAGGAGTTCGCCGAGGGCCTGCTGCGCGACGCGGTGGCCGGCTTCGTGGTGCCCGCGCTCTTCGATCCGTCGGCGCTGGAGCGGACGGTGGACGTGCTGGGCACCGAGGTGGCCCTGGGTCTGCGCATCGAGGACGTCGAGGTGGTGCCCGAGGGCATGACGCTGGACATGGATGGCCACGCCGAGGCCAGCCGGGTGGAGCGGATGGGCGGCGCCGTGCCGGTGCTGGGCGGGCAGCCCACGTTCGACAAGGGCGAGCACATCGACCTGGCGGCCAGCGCCGATCTGGTCGCGCGGGTGCTGCACGCGGCCTGGGCCGGCGGCGCGCTGGATGTCGAGCTGGGGCCGGGGGGCGACTTCGAGCTGCCGGTGCCGCTGACGACGGCCCTGGTGGCCGGGGCGCTGGGCCAGGCCGCCGAGGGCCTGGACCGACAGGCCACGCTGACCGTCCGCATGCGCCCGCTGCTTCCCCCGGAAGTGCGCGTCGAGCAAGGGGAAAGGCCGCTGGTCATCGAGTTCGGCGACCTGCTGTTCGATCTCGTCTCGTCCACGGACGGGCCGCTCGTCACCGTCGCGGCGGATGTGGTGAGCCGCGCGGCCGTGCGAGTGACGGGACTCGACGCCATCGAGCTGGGGGCCGATCTGGACGTGGAGGTCCACGCCGACGTGGCCGAGACGCCGCGGGGGCCGGTGGACGACGCCCGCCTCGAGGCGCTGCTGGAGGGTCTGGCGGGGGCCATCCCCGGCCTGCTGGCGGATCAGACGTTCACCTTCGGGGCCGACGTGCTGCCCGTGCCGGTGCGCTTCACGAACCCGCGCTTCGAGGCCGATCGCGGCGCCGAGTTCGTCCATGTGCGGGCCGGCATCGGCGCGCCATGAGCGGCGACACGCCCGCCCGCTTCATCACCATCGGGTTCAGCCACTACTGCGAGAAGGCCCGCTGGGGTCTCGACCGCGGGGGCATCCCCTACGTCGAGGAGGCCCACCCGCCCCTCATCCACTACCGGCACCTGCGGGGCCTGGGGGTGGGCAAGCAGGTCCCGGTGCTCGTCGTCGACGGGCAGCCCATGGCGGACTCGTCGGCCATCCTGGCCTGGATCGACGCGCGCCTGCCGGCCGACCGCCTGCTGTATCCCCCTGATCTCGCAGAGGAAATCCGCAGCCTGGAGGATCGCTTCGACGAGGATCTGGGGCCGGCCACCCGGCGGCTGGTCTATGCCTTCGGGTTCGAGACGCCGCGGGTCATGGTGTGGACGGCCAGCCAGGGGGTGCCGTGGCTGGACCGGGTGCTGCTGCGCCTGGCCCTGCCGTTCGCGCGGCCGAAGTTCTCGAAGGTGGTGGGGCTGGAGGCCGAGGACCTGGCCCAGGCGCGCCGGACCATCGAGGAGGTGCTGGCCGAGGTGGACGCCCGCCTGGCGGACGGACGACGCTTCCTCGTGGGCGATCGGTTCACGGCCGCCGACCTCACCTTCGCCTCGCTGCTGGCCCCGGCCTTCCTGCCCCCGGCCTACGGGGCCCCCCTGCCCCCCGCCGAGCGCCTGGCGCCGGGCTACCGCGCCTGGATGGCGAGCGTGGCCGACCACCCGTCCGTCGCCTTCGCGCGCCGCCTGTACGCGGAGGAGCGCCGGCGGTGATCCGGGCGGTCGCCCTGCTGCTCGCCCTCGCCGGGGTGGCCCGGGCCCAGCAGCCCGTGGCCGCGTGCGAGGAGCCCAACGTCCTCATCGTGCTCGACCGCTCCGGCAGCATGCTGGAGGGGCGTAAGTGGGAGCAGGCCACCGAGGCCATCACCCAGGTGGTGCGCACCTTCGAGCACGTCATCCGCTTCGGCCTGATGGTCTTCCCCTGGCAAGGGCCCTGCTTCGTGGAGCGCAGCCAGGCGGTGCGGGTGCCGCCCGCGCCCCTGAACGGCCCCGCCGTAAGGCGGGCGTTGCCGGGCCTGCGGCCCGAGCGCGACGGGGCCACCCCCCTCGGCACCGCCCTCGACGAGGCGAGCGGCTACCTCATCGGCCAGTCCCTCGATGGCCGCCGCGGCTTCATCGTCATCCTGACCGACGGCATGGAGACGTGCGACGGCAACCCGGTGCGGGCGGCCGAGGGCGCCTTCACGATCGACGGCTTCCCCGTCTTCGTCATCGGCTTCGGCGGCGGTGTCGACCGCGGCGCCCTGAACCGCATGGCCCAGGTCGGCGGCACCGGCCAGGCGTACCAGGCCAACGACGGCCGGCAGCTCTTCGAGGTCTTCCAGGCCATCGTCGACGCCGCCACCGCGGAGGTCTGCGACGGCGTCGACAACGACTGCGACGGGCGGGTGGACGAGGGCATCGCGCCAGAACCCTGCGAAACTGCTTGTGGATCCGGCGAGCGCCTCTGCGTGGACGGGGGCCTGAGCGAGTGCCGCGGCGGCGACATCCCCGCCGAGGTCTGCGACGCCGTGGACAACGACTGCGACGCCGCCATCGACGAGGTGCAGGCCTACCCGTGCACCACGGTCTCGGGCAACCCGGGCACCGTCGCCTGCGTCGAGGGCGTGCTGGCCGGGGACTGCGCCCCCGACGACCCGAGCCGCGAAGAGATCTGCGACGGCGTGGACAACGACCAGGACGGCGCCGTGGATGAGGGGACGACGCAGCCCTGCGCCGACGGCTGCCACATGGGGCGGCGGCTCTGCGTGGACGGCTCGCTCACGCGCTGCTCGGCCCTGCCCGCGGGGGACGAGCGCTGCAACGGCGCCGACGACGACTGCGATGGGGTGGTGGACGAGGCCGCGCCCTGCCCCGAGGGCGGCGTCTGCGGCCACGAGGGCCAGTGCCTGCGGCCCTGCCTCTCGGGGGAGTGCCCCGACCACTTCGCCTGCGCGCCCGACGGCTTCTGCCACCCCCGGCTCTGCGACCCGTTCTGCGCGCCGGATCTCGTCTGCGTGCGCGAGACCTGCCTGCGGCCGTGCACGCTGGACGCGGAGTGCGGCGACGGCGAGGTCTGCCAGGGGCGGCTCTGCCTGCCCGCCGACGAGGTGGAGGATCCCTTCCGGGTGCCGCCACCGGTCATCGTGCCCGACGCCGGCCCGGCCCCCGACGCCGCGATGGAGCAGCCAGTGATGCAGGACGACGCCGGCTGCGGGTGCCGGGCGGAAGGGGGCGCGCCCGGGTGGTGGCCCGGCCTGGCGCTGCTGGCCCTGGGGAGGCGCCGATGGCGGCGGCGCTGACGCTCGAGGCCGCGGTGGCGCCGCTGGAGGCCGCCCTGTTGGCCCTGCTCGACGCCGGCGACCGCCCCGCGCTGGTGGCCGGCCTGCACGCCTGCGTCGAGCCCCACCTGCCCCGGGCCGCCAGCATCGATCCCCTGAACACCGAGCTGATGCGCATGGCCTCGGCCTTCGCCCGGGGCATCGCCGAGCCCGACCGCCTGGCCGAGGCCCGCGACCACGCCCCCCATGTGCGCGGCGGCAGCTTCGCCGCCGTCTGCCTCGCCGCCATCGACGCGCCCGCCGACGCCCTGCGCCCCCGCCTCGTCGGGCTCGCGCGCACCCTGCCCCAGGCCCTCTGGGCGGATGGCCCCGACGGCCGCCGCTTCGTCGCCCGCTACGGCGCCACGCGGCCCTTCGCGTCGGTGCCGGCGGCCCTGGCCGGCATCGCGGCGGTGGCCGAGGGCCTCCGGGGGCGGCTGATTTCTGGGCAGAGCCCCCTGATCTTGCTCATGTTTCGCGGGGCTGTTACGCCGCCTCCGCCCCGACACCTACCCGACAGACCGTCACGTCTGCCCGGAGAGTGTGCCCATGAAAGTCCGCCCTCTTCTCGTGTCTCTGCCTGCTGGCCGCGTGGCCGGCGAGCGCAGGTCCGCTGCGGGGACGGCGCCGAGTGCTGCGGCAACGTCTGCGTCGGCCGGCAGTGCGGCCGCGTCCCCGCCGACAAGGCGTGCGACTCGGACGCCGTGTGCGACTCCTCCCAGCGAGATTGCTGGAACCGGCGCTGCGCCGAGTGGGTGCCCCAGACGACGTGCACGCCCGGGCAGACGGAGGCGTGCTGCAGGCGGGCGGGCGCCCGCAGGGTCGAGTGCCGGGAGGGCGAGCGGATCTGCGGCCCCCGCGGGACGGCGGGGGCCTGCGCCCACCAGCGCCTGCCCACGGCGGAGACGTGCGACGGCCTCGACACGGACTGCGACGGGCGTGTGGACGAGGGTCAGCCCTGCGAGTGCACGCCGGGCAGCGTCCGGGAGTGCTACGCCGGCCCCCGCCCGACGCTCGGCGTGGGGGTCTGCCGCGCCGGTCGCCAGGCCTGCACGCTGGATCACCGGTGGGGCGCCTGCCTCGGCGCCCGTGCTGCCCAGCCGCGAGGCCTGCAACAGCGCCGACGACGACTGCAACGGCCAGGTCGACGACGGCTGCGAGTGCCTGCCCGGCGCCATCCGCACCTGCTACGCCAGCGGCGTCCGCGACGTGGGCGCCTGCCAGGCCGGCCACCAGGCCTGCGGCCGCGACGCCCGCTGGAGCCTGCTGCGGCGCCCTCGCCCCAGCCAGGAGGTCTGCGACCGCGTCGACGACTGCGATGGCCGGGTGGACGAGGGCATCGTGATGACGTGCGCCAGCCTGGTGCCGCGGCCCGGCCCCAGCCGACGCCGGTGCCGGTGCAGCCAGGGCGGCCGGTCATCCGGTGAGCACCGCGGAACGTAACTCCTCTCGCGGTGACAGGACTCGGGTCGACCAAGAGCACAACCGGGCGGCTCCGTCGCTCGCCGCCACGCAAACCCTTTCGATTGCGCTACCAGATGCATAGTATGTTCACTCAACTCACTGTCGACAGCAGTATTGGGCATGAAACCCACAAGCCAAGACCTTCCCGAACAATCGAACCTTCGGACCAGACCGCCTTCTAACTTTTCTGCTGCATTATCGAGTGTCCATATGACGACGTTGCAGGCCCTTGAGCGGGAGTCGTGGGCGTGCTCGACGATCTCCTCGCCGAAGGCCGACCGATAGCAGGCTGCTTTGCGAGGTTGCTCAGCTGTTGGCCGACTGACGCGGAGGGCTTCTCCGAAGTGCGAGTAGCCCTGGCAAGGCTTCTCGCTTCCCACTTGCTGGACCAGCCGGAACAGTGGGCCAAGGCTGTTGACTTGGTCTCACTCTTCTTTGGAAAGGTTCCGGTTCCATTCGGCCACCCGCAGGGAGAGCTTTTCGCGTCTGGGCAGACTGGAAAGACCGACCGGGTAGGACTACATCTTTGCGGACCGCTGGTGCTGAGCTATTTGAACGTGGCTCGCCGGAGGCTCGGGTTCGTCTTCTGGGTGGGTTGAATGGACATGCCGTCCGTACCGCCGTCGCCGCGGAGATTCAGCGCCGGTCGCTCACGCTTGATGCGGCGGAAATCGTGGCCTTCTTTCGAGAAGGCAGTGGTCTGACGTCGGAACTCACACCCCGAACTCTACTCGCTTCGTCACTGGATGCTGTATGGGAGGTCGTCGAAGGCTGGCTCCAAGGCGAGGCCCCTTCGCCACCGTGACTCCCAGTCCAGGTCGAGTTTCTGGTGCTGCACGTCCTGCGGGAAGAACCCGAGATCGAAGCGACGGCCGGCAGGCTGGTCAACCAGCTCCTCCGCTTGCCTACCGAACAGGGCATGCTGCCCGCGATGAGCATCGCTGCCTCCTGCTGGCCCAGGCGCCCCATGGCCACCCGCCACGCTGCGGTGCTGAGCCTCCTCAACCGGGCCGGCACCCGTGGGGTGGAAGCAGCCCTGCGGGTGATGGCATACGACCCCGCGGAAGACTGGCAGCAGACGTTCGCGACCTTGCATACCATCCTGAGCATGCCTGCTGACATCGATCCGGCCATCGTGAAGGCATGGCTGAGCATTCTTTTCCAAGCGGCGCATCAGACGAAGCGAGCGGATCACGTCGATATCGGAAGAGCGGTGTTAGAGCGCCTGCCACCCCTGGAGCTCGTAGTGCCTGCTCGCCTCAACCCACTGGACGAAGTGTTGAGTCCGCTCGCATCCGGCTGTTGCCCGCCGAGATTCAAGATGTAGTGCTTCGGTGGGCAAGTGCATCTCGGCGCGGTGATGAGGCGGGATTCTCCTTCAGGAACACGTTCTCCGAGACCACGATGAAGTTGCCGCCGTCTCCTGGCTGCTACACGCGACGGCCTCGCTGAGAGAGGGACGGAGACTCGCCGCCCTTTCGTGCCTGGCTGAATCCTTGAACTCTCCTCCACCCACCGAGGGATGTGAGGCTCTTTCACCGCCTCAGGTGCTTGCCATCGCCCATACGGCGCTCGGCCACCCTGGCCTTTTCACCTTCCAGGTCCGCCTGCTGTTCGCGTTGGCCCGCCACCGTCCCGACTGCCTGGAAGCGCTAGTGGGGCCCTTGCTCAATGCACTGGACATCTTTCCAGGGGAGTTTCAGAAGGAGCTTGACGCTTGGCCAATTGCCACGGGGGCGACCTCTGCAGGGCCGGCGCTTCGACAGCTCAAGGACGCGGTGGCCGTGCGCCAACGGTTGCTGGATACGAGGCGCCCTCTCCTCTCCTCGCAGCATTACGTCCGGCCGTTGCCGACTTCGAAGATCTGGCACAGCGACGCATGAGCCAAATGGAGTCGCCAGATCGACGCTGGGAGCTTCCTGGCGATGATTCCCAAGGTTCCTGTCGCCTGCGGCGAAGGAACCGCCTTCAACTTCGGGAGTCGACCAGAGGAGACGAGTTCAAGACCAGCCTTGTTCAGTTCAGGAAGTCCATGCTCGAGCCGGCCGGGCCCCCGCCGATGTCAGCCTGGCGATGGCCCGCCACCGGCGGCTGGCACGGGAAATCCTGGAGGGCACGAAATGAGCCTCCGACCCCAACTCGACCGCTACATTCCGCTCCTCGGCGAGCGCGCCGGGCAACCCGAGAGGTTCGATCGGGACCTCGGAACCTTTCTGGCTTGGCTCCTGATCCGGCGCGGATACTCTCTCAGGCTCAACCCGTATCCTTTTTGCCGGGCCAACCCGCCGAGTGAGCCAGAGCCCGCTACCAGGGCGGGGTAGATCTGGTCGCTTCGAAGACGACCGAGGGTGAAGACCCGGGGATCTCTACCTCTTTGTCTTGAAGTGCGGTGATGTCAGGCGCTCCGATTGGCGAAGTGATCGGGGCATGCAGGCGGACCTCAGGAGCTCATCGACGCGGGGCTGACAACACCACAAGTGGCTTCCACCCCCTGCTGTGCCCGACCGTACCGTGATTGTGGCCTGTCACAACGGAGAACTGGAGAGGGATGCCCTCACCCACCTGGTCGCCGGTGCCCGACGACGGGCAGGTGCCAGGGTTCGCCTTGGAGTGGTGGGACGCTGAGGAAGCTCGTCGCGGAAGTCGAGCTCGCCGGACCGCCCGACGACGCCTATTTCCGCCTGCCAGCCGGGCGTTCTATGCTGTTCTTCTCGACCGGCTCCACCTGGGCGCATCGACCCTACCGACGTGGATCGACTCCTCCGTAGAGCGCTGCATCTGATGGACGATGTGGGGCACGAGGAAGGAATGGCACCGCGCCGGATTGGCCGCACAGCCGAAGGCGATCCGCTACCAGGTATCCACCCCAAGCAGTTGCCTCGAACTCTGGCAGAGCTCTCCCTCTTCGGCGCCATGCTGTCCGCCGCCCTGACCAGACCTGACGGAGGGCTGCTCGATCTCGTCGATACACTATGTCGGCTGATCTGCGCTGTCGTCGATGCAGAACGCGATGTCCGTCGGACATCAAAGGTGCTGGTCGACCTCGTTCGCCTGTTCGTAGAAGTTGCTCAGCGACTGTACGACGCCCTCAATTCAGTTCGCGAACAGCCTGACAGCCTTGGCCTTGCGAATGAATCTGAGCGAGTCGATTGGCCACTGCGGACCCTGCGTCTGACCGCCTGGCTGGCAGTCGCCGCACGATGCGCCCAGGACCTCTCTCGACTTCTCTCAGGCGCCGACGATGCCTCCGAGGCTCTACAAGCACAGGCAGCTGCTTTCGCCGCCATCTCGTGCGATCTCGCCGAGCACAATCTTGGCGGTGCGGCGATGCCCGTCACCGATGATAACCTGATCGAGTTGGCCATCCTATGGCGCACCTGGCTTGACCACGGCATGCCGGAGAAGGCACGCGTCCTCGCCGAAGAAGTCGTCGTCCGCCTTGCGCTGCGTCGCCGCGATGACCTTCCCGGGCCGGACTTGCGCACCCAGGCAGCCCACCCAATGGATCCTGTGCGACTGAGAATCGTAGCTGAGGCCTGGGTGAGGGAGTCGGGTCGGCCCCTCGGATTTCGGCCATACGGCTTCGAGGAAGGCGGCAGCACCCTCCTGCCGGCGGCCCTTTGGCTCGCCGCCCGGCTAGGCTCTGAAAGTGTCGACGGCTGGCTACCCTACTTTGATGGCTTCGAGAGTGGGGGGCGTCGCCTGAGTCCCGTCTACCCACAGAGTTGGCAGCTCCCCTCGGACGCTCCAACCCGGTGGTTCGGCGGCAACCTGAACCACACCGGCCACACGCGAGTCTACGAACTCTCGGACTTTGAGACCTTCAGGCGAGAGTTCTTCGACCGGCAGCAAGCGCTGCCCGACAGCCCGGCCGCCCGGATGGGGCTTCCCTCCCTGGATGCACTCGCCTGGATGCGCTGGCGCAACCGACCGCCACTGCACTGGCTACTTTCCCCGTTGGGTTGAGGCCCCTCGGCGGACTGCCGGGAGTTTGGATGTTGGAGGACGAGGGTGGGCTGACCTGCATCCTGGCGCCCGGCGGGGCCGAGCGCTGAGGCTACAGCGAGGCGGAGAGGGTGAAGGCGAGCTGCGTCTCGTCGCGGTGGACGAAGAAGGTGTTCACCACGCCATCGCGCAGGACGTTGCCGCCCTGCTCGACCGAGAAGCCCAGGTCGAAGACGGAGTAGCCGTAGCCGACGTGGGCCTCCCAGTCATACTGCTGGTACCACACGCCCTGGTCGCTGGCGTCCGACTCGTAGCTCTCGCGGGAGTCGTACTTGCGCACGTAGTTCGTGCCCGCGCCGACGCCCACCCCGATCCGCCCGTAGGTCTTCGAGTCGAGGATGGCGTAGTCGATGCCGGCCGAGAGGCCGGTGTCGAGCTGTGTGTTCATCCCGCCCGCCCGGCCCGCGCGCTCGGCGAACTCGTGGAACCGGTAGCGGAACCGAGGGCCGCCGGCGACCGTGAGGCCGGCGACGGGCTCGAAGGCGAAGCCGAGGCGCACCTGGGGCGCGAGGTAGAGGTCCTGCACCCGGCTGGTCCGGGAGGTGGGCAGGAAGACGGAGGCCTCCTGGGTGAGGGAGAGCTTCGCGTCAGCGCCGAAAGACACGGGGGTCTTCCAGGCGAAGCCGACCTGCGTGTCCTGCAGGTCGACGCCCGACTCCTGGGGCTCGGCGACGAAGAGCTGGCGCAGGCCAGCGCCCAGGAAGACCGTCCCGCCCTTGAAGACCTCGCCGCGGACCCGGAGGCCGTAGAGCAGCAGCTGGTCGTTCGCCGGATCCTCATCCACCACGGCCAGCATGCGAAACTGGCTGGACAGGGTGGTCTTCACCGGCAGCTCGAGGCCCGCCTGGGCGTCGCTCTCCGGCTCGGCATCCGGGCCCTGGGCCTGGGCGGTGCCGAGGAGGCACAGCCCGAGGCCGAGGACGATCGCGGGGCGCTTCATCTCAGAACCCCACGAAGTTGTTGAAGTACTCGTAGTACGCCAGCAGGATCTTCAGCCCGTAGTTGTCCAGGTCGGGGTCGGCCCCGGCGTTGAGCGACTCGTTGTACTCCCGCAGGTACTGGTAGCTGACGGGGCTGCGCGAGGCGCGGGCCACCAGGTGCCAGTTGCGGTCCGGCAGGTACGTGTAGACGTACAGCTCGCTGTCGTACACGAAGGTCTGCTGGGGGTTGTCGACGCGGGTCGCGTAGTCGATGGCGGCGTCGCCATAGGCCTCACGCAGCTCCATCTCGTTCTCGTACCGCTCGATGGCGATGCGCTCCTTCGTCTCGATGGAGCCCACCAGGTTGGTGTTGCTCGTCGAGGCGAAGATGGCCAGCGCGTAGTACTTGAACCAGGCGAAGGTGTCGTAGTTGGCGCCCAGCATGTTGTCGAGCACGCGCTGGCTCAGGGCCAGGTTCTGCGAGTCGAAGGGCGCGTCCCACATGGAGACGTAGGCCGCCACGTTGGGGCTGTAGTAGATGTCCTGGAGGTCCATGTAGGCGACCGTGCTGAACAGCTTGTCGATGATGATGCCCAGCCGGAGGATGTCCCCGTAGAAGGGGTCGTACTCGGTCTGGTAGTTGCGGAAGCTGGCCGGCTGGTTGATCACCGCGTCGTAGAAGGCCATGGTCATGCCGATGGACGCTGAGATGTCGTTGTAGAAGTCGACGGCGATCTCGTCGTACTCGGGATCGGTCAGCACGTCGCCGCCACCCACCTGATCGAGGCGCTTGAGCGTCTCCTGCACGCCGCCGCCACCCCAGTCGAAGATGCCCAGGTGCCACATGCGCTGGATGTCGAACATGGCGCCATAGACCGAGCCCACGTAGCTGGAGGTATCCCAGAACTTCCGGTAGGCGCGGCGGTTGCGCAGGTTGTACAGCCAGTCGTACTGCTCGATGGCGTTGAGGGTGATCTGCGCCGGGGTGATGCCCAGGTCGTGGGCGCGGCACAGGGGCGACAGGATGCGGTGCTCGTCGGTGCAGTACAGGATGTCCTGCTTCATGGCCTCGGCGCGCACGTCGTCGCCGCCGTAGATCCACTTCAGGGCCCACTCATCGTAGAGGCCGTAGCCGCGGCTGGAGCCGGCCTCTTCCCACGCCGTCACGTAGTCCATGATCGAGGCCGACACCTCGCCCTCGCGCATGTGCTTGCCGTCGACGGAGCCGTAGAAGTTGTGGCGCAGGCTCAGGTTGTGGCCGAACTCGTGGATGGCCACGTGGAAGACCACCGCCTCGATGATGCGGTCGCTGTACTCCTTGTCCGACTCCCAGGTGAACCCGCTGTCGCGCTTCACGCAGCGGCGGGCGCCCATGGCGATGGCGTTGATCGCGTCGTTGGGATCGAAGGTGTAGATGCTCTTGGTCGAGAACAGGAAGTCCTTGAGGTGCTGCAGCTCCGCGTGGTTCTTGCGCCAGTCGCGCATGTTCTGCGTGAAGCCGAGCTGGGCCTCGATGCCCTCGCGGGTGTAGAGGGCCTGGGCGCCGAACGGGTTCTTGCCCGCCATGACGTCCTGCATGGCGTCCTGGAATTCGCCTTCCTTCTGCTGCATCTCCTGGAGCATCTGGAAGGGCACCTGGTCGGTGCGGTACACGAAGCGGTTCCAGGGCGGGTAGCTGTAGCGCAGCTCGCCCAGCACCTTGTGGTAATCATTGCGGAATTCGGAGCGCAGCGGCTTCGGCACGAAGTCGTCGGCGCTGCCGTCGGCCCCGTCCTCCAGGTCCATCACCCGGCGCATCTCGGCGAAGAGCTGGGTGTTGAGGCGGGGCGACTGCTTGCACTCGGTCTCGGCCTGGGACCGCACCTGGGCGCAGCCCTCGTCGCCGGCGGCGGTGCACTCGTTCATGGCCGCCTCGGCGATGAGGGCGCAGCGGACGGGATCACCGGGGGCGACCGTGGCGCCCTCGACACACTCCGTGTCCTCCCAGGCCTTCTCGGGATCGGGCTTGAGCAGGCCACCGTGCTGCTCCAGGTAGTCCTGGATGTAGAAGCGGTAGCGGTCGAGGCCCACGTTGTAGAGGTTGGTCGTGGCGCTGATGATCTCGCCGGTGCGGGGGTCGCTGATGCTCGGGCCGTAGCCCAGCAGGCCGGTGGTGGTGTCGATGCTGTGGTGCCACACCACGAAGCTGTAGCGCGGATCGCCGAAGGTGGGGCGCTGGCAGTCGTCGGGGATGGCCTCGTCCTTGCCCTGGTTGAGGCAGTCGCGGAAGTCGAACCGCAGGGTCGCGCCGGCCTCGGCCATCACGGCGTTGGTCAGCTCGCGGATCTCCTTCCACATGGGCTTGAAGGCCTCGGGGAAGCCCTCGTGGAAGTAGAAGACGACCGGGTCGTTCTCGGGGCGGTTCGGGTTCCAGCGGTGCAGCAGGTTGACGTTGCCCACCAGGCCGGTGTCGTGGTCGCGGAAAGTGTTGGCCACCTGGAAGGCGCCGTACTTCTTGTTGACCAGATCCTTCTCCTCGATGATCTGGGGCACGAAGTCGCTCTCGCCGCGCCGGAACAGGGCGAAGTGGTACTGGACGTTGCCGGTCTGGGCGTCGCGCTCGTAGAGGTGCAGCAGATCGGTGCAGACCCAGCCCAGCCAGTTGAGCTGGTAGGTCACGTCGATGGTGAAGCCCAGGGACTGGGCGCTCTCATCCCACTCGAAGCTGTCGGGCACGAGGTTCGCCGAGAGGGGCACCGCGCAGAGGTTGGCGTAGAGGCCGTACACCCAGAGGAGCTGGCTGGCCGGCTCCATGCTGGTGTTCTCGAAGTCCACCTTGAAGCTCTGGCGGTCGCGCCACGGCTTCTCGGTGTTCTCTTCGAGGTAGTTGGTGCGCTCGCCGTCGAGGCTCTCGCGCAGCTTCACGTCGACGTGCTTGCCGGAGAACTCGAAGAGCACGCGCTCGGCCTGGGTGGCCAGATCGTCGTTGGGATCCTCGGGGTCGTCGCGCTGGATGCTGCGGCCATCGAGGATCTGCAGGCCCGACTCCTGGAAGCGCAGCTTGACGTACTTCAGCTCGCCCTCGAGGCCGGGGAAGACCACGTCGCCCATCACGTTGGGGGACGAGGACTTGACCGTGGTGACCTTGAAGAGCCAGCCCTCGTCGGTGGAGCCTTCGATGAGCGGGTTGGGGGCCGTCAGGGACGACTTGGTGAGGTAGACCGCCTCGTCGTCGAGCCCGTTGCGGATGGGCCGGTGGTCGACGCAGGCGCTCAGGAGCACGCTGGCGGCCGCGGCGATGAGGACTCGCTTGCCGTTCATGGTTGCCATCTCTCCCATCACCGCCACATGTCCACCTGGACGGCGCGACCGTTGACGGTGACGAAGCTCACCCGGTTCGTGAGCGAGGCCACCCCGTCGAGCACGTTGCCGTTGTCGGAGTAGTTGAAGACGATCTCGCACTCGCGGTACGCATCCACGCCCCGCTCGGCGGTGTAGGCCGCGATCTTCTCGCGCATGTCGTCGCCATAGGCGATGGACAGGCCCGGGCACAGGTTGACCGGCAGCTTGAAGCCGCCCTGGGCCACCCGCCCGATGCGGTTGTCGGCCTCGACGTACACCAGCAGGCCGTTCTCGCGGCCGAAGAGGCGCACGACGTTGGCCGGGACCCACTCGTAGCGCTCGCCACGGATCTGGCGGAGGTAGCCGTTGCGATCCTCGATGGGATCACCCGGCACGGTGAGGCGGACGAGCTCGCGGCGCCCCTGATCGTTGAGGCTGGTGAGCTGCACCTCCATGGTGCCCAGCTTGCGGTCGAACTCGCCGATGCGGACGCCGTCGCCGCCCAGGGCGAAGGGGTTGGTGCCGGGATCCATGCGGGCGAGATCGATGCCGAAGTAGGGGTACTTCGGCTGACCGAAGCCGATCGGCTCGCGGAGCTCCTCGTTCCAGGCGTTGAAGATGCCGTCGATCTCGCTGTAGCCGCGGCCGATGGAGACCGCCGTCACGGCGCCGTAGTTGAGGCTGTACTGGACCACCAGACGGTAGGGCACGTCCTGGTGGATGAAGCTGGCGTAGCCGATGACCCACTTGCGGTCGTCCGTGTTGCGGAACGCCTTGTAGCTCAGGCGCGGATCGGCGAGGCCATGGGTGAAGGCGTCGATGACCGTGTCGACGAAGGGCTCGATGATCCAGGTGGGCTCGACCACGCGGGGATCCACCACCGCCCGCTCCTCGGGGGTCAGATCATCCCAGACCGCGCGGATCTGGGCGATGACGGTGTTGTTCCAGTTCTCGCGGCCGCTGGGGCCATCCCAGAAGAGCTGCTCGATGGGCTGGGGCTCCTCCGACAGGCTGTCGGGGACCTCGATCTCCATGGCCAGGAGCGGGTGCACGGGGGCCGGCTCGACGGGGGGCTCGACCGGGGGATCCATGGGATCCTCGGGCGGGTCGACCGGGGGGTCGACCGGGGGATCCACCGGGGGGTCGACCGGGGGATCCATGGGATCGCCGGTGCCGGCGCCCTCGTCCGCCTGGGGCACGTGCACGGCGGCGCGGATGCGCTCGCGCAGCCGGATGCGGTAGTTCCAGGCCAGGGTCTTGGGCACGAACTCGGTGACGGGGGCGTTGAGGGACCGGGTGAAGGTCATGCCCGTCAGCTCATCGCTGTCGAGGGGGCGCTCGCCGTCGGCGTAGACCGGGTTCTCGGAGATCTTGCGCTGGAACTCGATGTCCACGCCGTTGAACTCGACGCTCACGCCGTCGCGCTGGGCGTAGACGTTGTAGCCCACGCGATCCAGGGTGCGCTGGTCCTCGGCGCCGATGCAGTCGCGCTTGAACTGCGCCCAGCTGGTGTTGCGGGACAGATCGATGCTGCAGCCGGCCTTGGCCAGGCTGGTGAAGGTGGGCGCGTAGACGTCGCTGCCCTCACGGCCGAAGGCGAAGCTGCTGCGGATCTCGAAGGGCGCGATGCGGACCGGGGAGATCAGCACGAACTCCACCTGGCCCTCGGCCGAGAAGGCCATCACGACCTCGGAGTCGATGAAGTAGAGCTGGGTGCTCTGCCGGACCTCCTGGGCCTCCTCGCTCTGGTAGAAGGTGTTGCAGATCTTGGTGGCTACGCAGTCGTAGGCCGGGTCCACGGTCTCCTGGAAGAAGGTGTGGCGGACCGCGCGGTACATCTTGTTGATGTTCGCGTTGTTGAGCCAGGCGGTGGGCTTGTTGGCCTGCTCGGCGCGGCTGGTGTACTGGTCGAGCTCCTGGTCGCCGATGCGGACGCGCTCGCGCAGCTTGATGCTGACCGGCGTCTCGACGGCGTTGCCCTCGGCGTCCACGTCGGGGAACGCGCAGTTCATGTTGCCCAGGTACTGGGAGTAGGCCACCAGGTCGGTGAGCAGGCGCGTCTCGGTGTCGATGAACGCGATGATCTCGTTGACCGGGCCCCAGGTCAGCGCGTTGGAGTAGACCGTCGGATCACAGAACTTGCCGTCCTCCGGGCGACCCACGAGCTGGTCGGCGTGGGTGGGGGTGCCGTCCTCGTTGCGGATGGGCACCCCGCCGACCGACTCGTCCGGCAGGATGGGGGCGACCACCATCCCCTGGATCATCTCTTCGTTCTCTCGCTCGGAACAGAAGCGGGCGCGGCCGGCGTTGTCGTCCGTGCCTTCCGTGCTGCCGAAGTTCTGCTCCCCATCGGGCACGAAGGGCGCCGTCCGGGTGTCGCCGTTGCGCTGCGCCGGATCGGTGTTGTCGGGCGTGTAGATCTGATTGGGGCCGTCCTCGCAGCCGGCGGCCAGTGCCACCAGGGCCACGAGGAGCGGCGCTACGGTCCTGCGCATGCGCCTCCCTCCTGCTTCAAGTCTCATGGGCGCGTCCCCCCACACGGGCGTCGTGCCCGGGTCGTCTGGCTTCCGCACGAGCCCGCGTCACCGCCGGCCGTCGGAAAATCGCCGCACTATAAGGCGTTGCGGGCCGGTGTGCAAAAGACGATCCCGCCCGGAGGCGTTAGAATTCGCGCGCGTCGTCGAGCAGCCAGGGCAGCGCGGGAGGAATGGGATCCTCATGGGACAGATCCAGGAGCGCCAGGGCCTGCCACGTCACCGAGAGGCGATCGACCACCCCGCGGACCTCCCAGGCGGCCTCCTCGGGGGGCAGGTCGAGCAGCCGCCCGACCCGCTGGCGATCGACGGCCACCCGGGCGGCCAGCGCGCGCAGCTCGGGCCCCGCGGGCGCGGCGGCCAGGCGGGCGTCGGCGTGGGCGAAGAAGGCGGTGTGCAGCCGGTAGCGGTGCAGGTCCTTGAGCACCTGGGCGCAGAGCACGTTGTGGGTGCCCTCCCAGCTCTCGCAGACGATGGCGTCGCGATAAAGCCTCGGAAGAACTGAGAAATCCTCGATTGCGCCGTTGCCGCCGAGGATCTCGATCCCGTCGTGGATCACCCCGCTGCTGCGCACCGAGGTCCAGTACTTGTTCATGTTGACGACCAGCCGGAAGAGGGCCTCGTCGGCCTCGCTGCCCTGGCCGACGTCCAGGCGATCGGCGAGGGCGGCCAGGGCGAAGGTGCCCGCCACGCCGCCATGGGTGTGGGCCTCGATGCGGGCGAGGGTGCGGGCCACCAGCGGGAAGCGCCCGATGGGCTGGCCGAAGGCCCGCCGGTGGGCGGCGTAGGCGCAGGCCTCGTGCAGGACGCGCTGCATGGAGCCCGTGGAGGCGATGGCGTTGTAGAGGCGGCTGGTGTTGAGGACGATCTCGACGACCGCCTTGAAGCCCCCCTCGGCGGCGATGGGCCAGGCCACGGCGTCCTGGAAGTCGGCCTCGCCGCTGGCCATGCTGCGGGTGCCCAGCTTGTACTTCAGCCGCCGTACGAAGATGCCGTTGGGGCTGCCATCGGGGAGGCGGCGGGGCACGACGAAGGCGCCCAGGCCCGGCGTCCCCGCGGGCGCGCCGTCGGGACGGGCGGTCATGAGGTAGAGATCGGCGTCGATGACCGAGCAGAACCACTTCTCGCCGTTGATGCGCCAGGTGCCGTCGCCGGCGGGGGTGGCGGTGCAGGCGTTGGCGCCGACGTCGGAGCCGCCCTGGATCTCGGTGAGGAACTGGGCGGCGTGGAAGTGCTCGGGGTGGCCCCGATCCGTGCGCAGCAGGCCGGGGAGAAAGCGGTCGCGCACCTCGGCCGGGGCGCGGCGCTGGAGGATCTTGATCAGACCCGCCGTGCACGCCAGGGGGCAGAGGTGGCCGCCCTCGCCGTTCTGGCTGAAGAGCCAGGCGTAGGCGAGCTGGATGGTCTCCTGGCCGCGCTGGGCATACCGGCTCATCACCCCGGTGCGGTAGACCCGCTCGCCGATGACGTCGTAGGCCGGGTGGAAGACCACCTCCTCCGTCCGGCGGCCGATGCCGTCGAAGCGGCGCAGGACCGGCAGGTTCTCGTCGCGGTTGGTCTCGCAGACCAGGGCGTCGAGCAGGCCGGCGCACTCGGCGCCGAAGGCCGAGAGCCCCGGGGCCTCCTCGGCCAGCCGGGCCGGCCCGAGGTGGTGGCGCAGGACGCGCTGGAAGAAGGGATCGGCGTCGTAGAAGCTGGTCGGCCGCGCGGCTCGCCAGGCGGCGAGATCGGCCCGGGCGTCGTCATGGGTCTTCATGGCATCATGATAGCCGAACCCAGGCCCACCGGGATCTCCGGCGTGGCGGCGGTTGCTCGCCCTCGCCGGGTGTGCGACCTTCGACGCCAGGATCGGCCGGTCGAGAGCACATTGACCGTTCAGGCCCGAAAATTCGGCAAGTACCTGCTGCTGGACCGCATCGGCTCGGGCGGCATGGCCGAGATCTGGCGTGCGCGCCAGTTCGGGGCGGCCGGGTTCCACAAGGACCTGGTGATCAAGAAGATCCTGCCGCACCTGGCGGCGAACGACGAGTTCGTCCGCATGTTCATCGACGAAGCCAAGATCGCGGTCTCGCTCCAGCACGCCAACGTCGTGCAGATCTTCGATCTGGGGTCCGTGGACCGCGAGTACTTCATCGCGATGGAGTACGTCGCCGGGCGCGACCTGCTCAACCTGCTCATCCGCTGCACGCACCTGCGCATCCGGGTGCCCCAGAAGCTGGCGCTCTTCATCACCAGCGAGGTGCTCAAGGGCCTGGAGGCCGCCCACACGGCCACCGACAGCCGCGGCAACCCGCTCAACATCATCCACCGCGATGTGTCACCGTCCAATGTGCTCATCAGCTACGACGGCCACGTCAAGCTGGGCGACTTCGGGGTGGCCAAGGCCCAGCGCCGCGAGACCGAGAGCACGCGCGCGGGCACCATGAAGGGCAAGCTGGGCTACATGAGCCCCGAGCAGATCTCGGGTCACCCGGTGGATCCGCGCTCGGATCTGTTCGGCGCCGCGACGATGCTCTTCGAGATGCTGGCCATGAACCGCCTCTTCAAGGCGGACACCGAGCTCGACACCATGGTGATGGTGCGCGACGCCGCAGTCGAGGAGCCCATCCGCGGCCTGCCGCCGACCGTGCCCCAGGGCCTGCGCGATGTGCTGCTGCGGGCCCTGGCCCGCCGCCCGGTCGACCGCTACCAGTCGGCGCGCGAGCTCCACGATGCCCTGGCCGACCACCTCTTCGACGCCCGCATCCGGGTGTCCCAGGCGGACATGAGCCGGTTCATGCGCTCGGTCTTCGCCAAGGAGTTCGAGGAGGACAAGGAGCGCCGCGTCCAGGAGCCGGTGGAGCCCGAGGTGGTCTCGAAGCCCGACGTGCCGCGGCCGCCGCCGCCGGTGACGGGCTCTTCCCTGCGGCCCCGCTTCCCCACCGGGCCCCGGTCGGCCTGGTCGCGGGACAGCGCGTTTCGCATCCGGCGCGGCTCGGGGCAGATGACGGAGCCCATCGCGCTCACGGCCATCATCCGCCTCATCGAGCAGGACGCCCTGGAGCGGGATGACGAGGTGAGCATCGACGGCGGGGTGTGGCGGCCGGCGCCCGAGGTGTGCGCCATGCTGCAGGGCGAGGCCCCCGCGCTGGCGGCGGGGGCGCGTCCCGACTTCCAGGGCCGCTTCGTGCAGGTCGACTTCCCGCGGCTGCTGTATCGCTATGCCATCACCCGGGCCACGGGCCGCATGCGCCTCATCGACGGGGCGCGCCAGAAGGAGATCTTCTGGCGGACGGGGCGCCCGGAGTACGTGACGAGCAGCCAGAAGCACGAGCTGCTGGGCGAGTACCTCGTGGCGCGGCGCTACCTGACGCGCACCCAGCTCAACCAGGTGCTCGGCATGCTGGCCGACTTCGACGGGCGGCTGGGCGACACGCTGCTGCACCTCAAGCTCATCAGCCCCGCCGATCTGTTCTCGGTGCTGGGCAGCCATGTGAAGGAGAAGCTGCTGGACCTCTTCTCGTGGACCGGCGGCGAGTACGCCTTCTTCGGGGGTGAGCACACCTCGACGCAGATCGTGCCCCTCGAGCTGGGGGCGTGGCCGCTGATCAATGAGGGGGTGGTCCGGCAGATGCCCCTGGCCGTCCTGGAGCAGCACTTCGAGCCCATGTTCTTCCGCCCGGTGCTGCGCAAGCGGCACCGGCTGCTGGAGGCCGCCCAGCTCGAGCTCTCACCGCGGCAGGTCCAGATCTGGAACGCCATCAGCCACGGCCCGGCCCTGGATCGCCAGCTCGGACGCCTGCTTGCGATCCCGGGCGTGCGCGAGGCTGACATCTACCAGGTGCTGTTCTTGATGGAACGGCTCGACTTCCTGGGATTCGAGTGACCGCGGCGGTCACCCGCGGGCTTTGACAGCCCCGGGGGGCCACGACTATATCTTGCTCCGCGCCCGCCCTCGGGTCGAACCGCGCCCCGAGGCGCGCCGGACATGGAGAAAGCAAGCGTCCCATGCGCCAAGCCGCCCGCATCTTCGCCACCGCCCTTTGCCTGGTCCTGCCGAGCCTGGCCCGGTCTCAGCAGCCGGCGGTGGTCCTGACCCCCGAGGCCGAGGCCCAGCTCTCGGCGGCGGATCAGAAGCGCGCCGACGCGCTCAAGGGTGAAGCCAACATCCTCTTCCGCGATGGTCGCTACAAAGAGGCCATCGAGAAGTTCTCGCGGGCCTACGAGATCTCGCGGGACGTCGAGCTCGTCTACAGCATCGGCGTCAGCTACCAGAACCTCGAAGCCTGGCAGGAATGCGTCTCCTACATGGAGCGCTACCTGGAGAAGGCCGGCGTGGGCCCCAAGCGCGATCGCGCCGAGAACACCCGCAAGAGCTGCGAGGCCCGCATCGAGCGCGATCAGGAGCTGACCATCGAGTCGGCGCCCGCCGGGGCCAAGGTCTACATCGACGACCGCGCCCGCGGGGTCCAGGGCACGACGCCGTTTCGCAACTACGTCAAGCCGGGCTCGCACCGGGTGTGGGTCGAGCTGGACGGGTTCGAGCCCACCGATCAGACCATCGAGGTGCAGAAGGCCACGCCGTTCCGCATGAACGTGCAGCTGCGCGAGGTGCAGAACCGCGGCTGGCTCTTCGTGGACTCTACCGTCATCGACGCCCGGGTCTACATCGACGGCAAGAACGTCGGCCTGACGCCGTTCCAGGCGCCCCTGGCCTACAGCGCCGGCTCCCACCAGGTGGTGGTCGAGCGCGACGGCTACACCCGCTACTCCAGCCAGATCCGGGTGGACAAGGGCCGCCTGGCCCGCGTGGACGCCCACCTCGTGCAGACCAGCACCCAGAGCACCTGGCGCTCTCCCCTCGGCTGGACGATGAACGTCTTCGGGCTCCTGGCCATCGGCGGGGGCGTCACGGCGTACTTCTTCGCCGAGGAGGAGTTCAACGACACCGACAAGTTCAAGGAGCTCGCCCTGTACGAGAAGCTGGGCTACGGGGTCGGCGGCGGCCTGATGGCCATCGGCACGAGCCTGCTCATCTGGGACGCGGTGCGCGACGTCATCGCCGACGAGGACCGCAACCCGAAGTATGGCGAGCCCGTCAAGATCCAGGATGGCGCGGCCGGCGAGCCGACCGCGGTGCGCTTCGGGGTCTCGCCCGGTGGCGTGAGCTTCGGCTTCAGCTTCTGAAGAAGGTCGGGAAGATGACACGGACGATGACGCGCCACCTCGCCTTGACCCTCGGCCTCGCCGCCCTGCTGGGCGGCTGTGCCCAGGGCAAGGATCCGCCGGCCGCCACCCCCTTGATCCGCATCCAGGCGGGGACGTTCACCATGGGGACCGATGCCCTCGATCCCTGCGGCAACTCCCGGGTGAACCAGGGCGGCAGCTACGCCCTCGGCTGCGATGCCAAGGATCAGTCGGCGGCCATCCCCCACGAGGTCGCAGTGGGGGACTTCTGCCTGGACAAGAGCGAGGTGACCAACCTCCAGTACCGGCACTGCGTGGACAACGACGCCTGCGGCAAGCCCGAGTCCACCAACGTGGGCGCCCAGGGCGAGCCGGGCTTCATCAAGAAGTACTACTCGGATCCCGACAAGTACGGCGATCACCCCGTGGTCGGGGTCTCGTGGGAAAACGCCCGTAAATACTGCCAGTTCCACGGCGGCGACCTGCCGACCGAGGCCCAGTGGGAGTTCGCGGCGTCGAGCCGCGGCGCCCAGGCGGGCGTGTCGCCCATCTGGACCGACGCGGCCACCACCGAGGCCGTCGAGGCCGGGGAGTGCGACACCGGGGATCGCCTGGTGAGCCTGGGGCCGTGCACCGGGGAGCGCGTGCGCGCGGTGGCGTCGTCGAAGGGCGACGCGACGGCCCAGGGCGTGCTGGACATGGCCGGCAACGCCCGCGAGTGGGTCCTCGACGAGTTCGACTTCACCGGCTACTGCGATCAGGCGGGCATCACCGACGCCTTCACGCTCAAGAGCGACGGCACGCGGCCCTTCTTCTCGCCTGATCAGGCCCGGCCTCAGGCCAGCCTCATCACCGACGCGGCCTGCCTCGACGATGGCATGGGCAACGGCTACGACCACGGCTGCAACAAGGGCTTCCTGGAGTGCCGGGGCGTCTGCGCCCGGGCCTTCCGCGGCACCGACAGCGGCGCCGAGAAGCGCGCCGCCTGGCGCGCCGATGACTGCCGGGTGCGCCACCTCGCCGAGGCCGGCGAGGGCTTCATCGTCCCGGCCGGCGCCGGCTGCGCCGCGGACTGCGAGGGTCGCGGCCAGGACGCCCAGGCCTGCGCCGACTACTGCGGCTGCCTCGATGCGCCCGTAGACGCCACCTTCAACGACACCGCCTGCCTCCAGGGGTGCCTCGGCGAGTACCAGCTCTGCGCGACGGCCTGCACCGTGCCCGACACCCGCTCGACGTGCATGGAGGTGGCCACCGGCGGCAACGACCCGGTCCTGCCCCGGCCCGTCTGCGTGGCCCGCACCGACCACAAGGGGGACACGGTCCACCAGCGTCCGGCGGCCTTCAACAGCGGCCGCATCCAGAACAGCCATGTGGTCCGGGGCGGCAGCTTCGACGAGGACAAGGTCTGCGCTGGCCGCGTCGCCCGCCGCGACTTCGAGGTCGTCTCCAACCCCCTCCTGGGCTTCCGCTGCGCCTACCCCGCGTCCGCCTGCCAGTAGATCGCCGCCGGCGCCCCGGCGCCGTGGGACGCCAACTCCATGGGCAGTCGCCGCGCACCGAAGTATGCTGACCGGGTGCGGCTCATCCCCCTCATCGCGGCGCTGGCCCTGGCGGCCTGCCAGAGCAACGCGCTCAGCCTGAGCTCACCGGGCAGCTATGGCGCTCGCTTCGAGCCGGACTACCTCGAGGGCGACGGGGTGAGCACGCTCATCCTCACGTTCGACGACATCGACGATCCGGGCGACGCCACCGGCGATCCCGCGACCTGGCAGGTGGTGGCCGACGATCTGGATGGCCTCTTCCTGGATGGCTACAAGTTCCTGTCCAACTTCCAGGTCGAGGTGAAGCTCGCGCCCCTGGTGCCCGAGTGCGTCGGGGTCGAGTCGCCCGGCTGCCAGCGCGCGGCCGTCGGCAGCCACGAGGTCGCGCTCCAGATCAGCAATCATTACGGCACGTTCGCGGTGCAGACCACCGTCATCGTGTTTCCCTGACCCGTGCTGGCGCTGCCCCTCCTCGTGCTGCTGGCCCCGCCGGAGGCCGCCCTGGAGGCCGCCGTGGCCTGCTATGAGGGCCTCGACTACGCCTGCGCCGAGGAGCGCCTCGCCGAGGCCCTCGCCGGCGGCCTGGCCCCCGCCGACCAGATCCGCGCCCGCCGCCATGAGGCCCTGCTGGCCCTGGCGTTTCGCGACGAGGCCCGCATGCGCCGGGCCGCCCGCGCCATCTTCGCCATCGATCCCACCTGGGCGGCCGGGGATCTGCCGCCCAGCCTGGCCGCCATCTTCGCCGAGGAGCGGCCCTTGCCGCCGCCGCCCCCCCGGCCCCTCGGGCGCGTGGATCTGACGTCCCTGCGGCCGACGGGGGACGACGCGGATCGCTGGAGCGCCGGCCTCGGCGTTGCGGCCAACGCCGGCGTCCTGCTCGACGATCGCTGGGTGATCCAGCTCTCGGGGGGCTACAGCGATCACCGGCCGCGGGCGTTCGTCGATCAAGGGCTCGCGCTGTCCCAGGTGGGGGTCGAGCTGGGGGCGCGCCTGGCCGTGGGGCCCGCACGGGTGCAGGTGGGGGTGGGCCTGGGCGGGGCCCATGTGGCCGTCGAGGGGGCCCTGCGCGATGAGGCCTACTGGGGCGGCTACGGGGCCATCCCCGTCGACGTCAGCTTGCCCCTCTTCGGTGAGCTGGGGCTGGGCGCCCGCGCTGGCGCCCTGCTCTTCGTGACCTCGGATGCCGACCGGCTGGCGTCCTCCCTGATGGTGCCCCTGACCATCGGGCTGCGGTACGGGCCATGAAGCCAGCCCTGCGGCGCGCCTGGCTGGTGGTCGCGCTCGCGGCCTGCCAGCCCGCTGGGACCCCCGCCGGGACCGCGCCTGCCACCGCGGCGCCCCCCACCGCGGTGCCCCCCACCGCGGCGCCCCCCACCGCGGCGCCCCCCACCGCGCCGGCCCCCACCGCGCCGGCCCCCACCGCGCCGGCCCCGGTGCCCGTTCGTCGGTTCGCCGCCCACCTCATGGGCACGCCGTTCAGCCTGCTCGTCGCGTCGGATCGGCCCCCGGCGGAGATCTCGGCTGCAGCGGACGCCGTGTTCCGGGAGGTGGAGCGCATCGAGCACCTGATGAGCGAGTGGCGGCCCGACTCGGCGCTGAGCGCGGTCAACCTGGCCGCCGGCAAGGCCCCCGTCGAGGTGCCCCCGGAGCTGGCCGATGTGGTGGGCCGCGCGCTCACCGTCGCCCGCGAGACGGACGGCGCCTTCGATCCCACCTGGGCGGCCCTCCGCGGCGTCTGGGACTTCAGCGCCCCGCGCCCCCGCCTCCCCCGCAAGTCGACGCTGGCCGCCGCCGTCGCGCGGATCGGCTGGGCCCGGGTGAAGGCCGAGGCGGGCCCGCCCCCACCCTCTTCCTGCCCGCCCCCGGCATGGCGCTGGGCCTGGGGGCATCGCCAAGGGCTACGCCATCGACCGGGGGCGGCCATCCTGCGCGCCCATGGCTTCGAGCGGTTCATCGTGGACGGCGGCGGCGACCTGTACGTGGCCGGCGAGAAGCGCCCGGCGAGCCGTGGGTCGTAGGGGTGCGCCACCCGCGGGCTGAGGGCCTGCTGGCGGAGCTGCCCGTCCGGGATGCTGCCATCGTCACCAGCGGGGACTACGAGCGCTTCTTCGAGATCGGCGGCCGGCGCTACCACCACATCATCGACGTGCGCACCGGCCTGCCCGCCGACCGCAGCGTGGCGGTGACGGTCATCGCCCCCGACGCGACCCGCGCGGATGCGCTGGCGACGGCGTTCTTCGTGGAGGGGCCGGCGGCCGCGGCGCGCGCCCAGCGCCTCGGGGTGCAGGCGGCCATCCTGGCGCCGGATGGCACCATCACCGCCACGCCCGGGCTCGCCGCGCTGGGGACGCGCTTCGACGTCAAGCCGCCGGTGGCGGAGGCGCCGTCAGGGCAGCCAGGTGCGGGCCAGATCCACCTCGGCCCCCGGCATGGCCACGATCCGTAGGCGGAGCACCTGATCGGCGAGCGCCGCCGGCACCACCAGCAGCGGCAGCTCGGTGGATCGCGCGATCAGGTGGTCGGCCTGGTCGTAGGCCGCCAGGATGACGACGCCCGCGTCGACCGTGGCCTCGATGCCCTGGGATCGGGCGGGGGTGCCAAGGGCCAGCCAGGCTTCGGCGGCTTCGCCCATCACCATCGAGGTCGCGTCGTCCAGCTCCGCCAGGCGCTCGTCCAGCTCGCCGCCCGCGGCGTTGGCGCAGTCCAGATCCTCGTCGCAGCCCTCGGTGCAGGCGAGATCCACGTCGCAGCCCGCGTAGGGCATCACCGCCTCGAAGCCGGTGAGCGCCGGGCCGAGGCCGGCGTCGCTGCCGGGGAAGCCCGCGTCGGCGTTGGCGAGCACCGGATCCGTGTTGACGGCGCAGCCGGTCCCCAGGGCCAGGGCCACCGCGCAGGCGATCTTCCGCATGGTTTGCCTCTCCTTCGCTCGATTGCTAGCGTACGGGCAGCGCCGACGCTGCCGCAAACCGACCCCGGACCCGCCCACCCCCATGCTGACCGAGCTCGACCTCGCGCTCTACCTCGCGGCTCTCTCCTCGGCCGCCATCGATCCCCGGGTGCTCGGCCAGGCCGTCGCCGCCGTGGGGGCCAGCGGCGGGACGCAGACGCTGGAGGAGGCGCTGCGGGCGCTCGGGGTGGCGGCCCCGACGCTGGAGCTGCTGCGGCTGACCCGCGTCGACGAAGACGATCACACGGTCGAGGTCGGGCAGCCGACGTTCGTGGACACGCCCTCGGAGGGGGGCGCCGACGGCGGCCTCCAGGGCTATGCCGTCCTGGGGCTGTCCCCCGCCCGCTTCGCCCGCCGGTTTCGGGCCGGGGTCGAGCTGGGGCGCGGCGGCGTCGGCCGGGTGGTCGAGGCCCACGACGAGCTCGTCGGGCGGACGGTGGCGCTCAAGACGCTGCACGTCGGCACCAGCAACGCCTCGGCGCTGCGACGCTTCGTGGCCGAGGCACGCACCACGGCGCAGCTCGAGCACCCCAACGTGGTCCCGGTCTACGACTTCGGGGTGCTCCCCGACGGCACCCCGTGCTTCGCCATGAAGCGCGTGCGCGGGCGCTCGCTGAAGGCCGTCCTGGCCGGGCTGCTGGCCGGCGAGCCCGAGTGCACCGCCGCCTTCAGCCCGTACCGCCTGCTGCGCATCCTCATCGGCGTCGGCCAGGCCGTGGACTACGCCCACTCCCACGGGGTCGTCCACCGCGACCTCAAGCCTGACAACATCATGGTCGGCGACTTCGGCGAGGTGCTGGTGATGGACTGGGGCGTCGCCAGGCTGCTGCGCCGGCCGGCCGAGGCCAGCGGGGCCGTGGTGGGGCTCCCCGAGGGCGGCGAAGGCACCCTGGCGGGCAGCATCGTCGGCACCCCGGGCTACATGCCCCCCGAGCAGGCCCGCGGCGAGCACGACCGCATCGATGGCCGCGCGGACGTCTGGGCCCTGGGCGCCATCCTCTACGAGATCCTCACCGGACAGCGGCCTTTTCAGAGTGAAAACAACACGTTGAGCGTGCTGGTGGCGACGTCCAGCCGCGACGTCCCCCCGGCCTCGTCGGTGGATCCGGCCCGGGAGGTCCCGGCGGATCTGGAAGAGATCTGCGCCCGCGCCCTGGCCCGGGAGCCGGGCCAGCGCTACCCCTCCGCCCGCGCCCTCTGTGACGACATCGAGCTGTACCTCACCGGCACGCGCGAGCGGGATCGCCGCCAGGCCGAGGCCGACCGGCTGGTGGCCGAGGCCGAGGAGTCGCTCTGGTACCTGGGCATGCTGCGCGACGAGCTGGCGGATCTGCAGGATCGCCTGGCCGAGCAGCCCGCCCTGACCGGCCAGGAGCCCATCGGCCAGAAGCGCGTCTACTGGGCCGCCGAGGATCGCTGCGAGTCCCTGGAGCGCGAGCAGCGCCAGGCCTTCGGCTGGGCCGAGGGCAAGCTCATCCAGGCGGTCGAGCAGAGCCCCGGGCACGAGCAGGCGCGCAGCCTGCTGGCCGACATGCACTGGCGCCGGTACCGCCACGCCCGCGCCAGCCATGAGCCCGAGTCGGCCGACGAGCACCTCAAGGCGGTCGCGCGCTACCGGCCCTCCGATCCCCGCCTCCGCGAGCCGGTGGCCCTGACGCTGACGACCTGGCCGCCCGGCGCCGAGGTCGTGCTGTCCCGGGTGGTGGAGCAGGATCGCGTCCTCGTCTCGACCGCCGAGCGCACCCTGGGGCGGACGCCGCTGGTCGCCGTGCCCATCCCGACCGGGCGCAGCACCCTCGAGATCCGGGCCCCGGGGCGGCGACCGGTGGCCATCCCGGTCATGGCCTGGCAGGGCGACACCCTCGGGCTCTCCGTGCGCATCCCGACCGAGGAGGAGCTGGGGGCCGACTTCGCGTTCGTGGCCGGCGGGCACTACGTCCGCGGCACCGATCCCGAGGCCATCCTGGCCCGGCCCTCCGGGCTGGTGCAGGTCGCCCCCTTCGCCATCGCCCGCCACCCGGTCACCTGCGGGGAGTACTTCGAATTCCTCAATGATCTCAACCGCGAAGACGCGCTTCGCCACGCACCGCGGGCCCCCGGCCAGGGGGTCATCGTGCCCCCGGGCCCCACCGGCTGGGCGGCGCCGACCCGCGACGTCGACGGCGACGTCTGGGATCCGCGGTGGCCCGTCTTCAACATCAGCTACGAGGACGCGGAGGCCTACGCGGCGTGGCGCAGCCGGCGCGACGGCGTGGCCTACCGGCTGCCCACCGAGGACGAGTGGGAGAAGGCGGCGCGGGGCGCCGACGGCCGCATCTTCCCGTGGGGGGACCACTTCGATCCGACCTTCTGCCGCATGCGCACCAGCGTGCCGGGCGATCTGCTGCCCCGGCCGGTCGGCAGCTACCCCACCGACACGTCGCCCTATGGCGTCCAGGACATGGCCGGCGGGGTGCGGGAGTGGGTGGATGGCTGGCTGGAGGCGGGGCTGCGCTCGGCGCGCGGCGGGGCCTTCAACCACTACGCGTTTCTGTGCCGGGCGGCGAGCCGCTTCGGCTACTCGCCGCGCACCGCGATCGCGGGGCTGGGGTTTCGGCTGGTGAAGGGGCTGCCGACCGGGGGGTGATCCGGCGGCTGAGGCGGCGCAGGCTCAGCGCCGGCGGCGGCGCAGGCCCAGCAGCCCCAGCCCGAGGAGCGCCAGGCTCCAGGGCGAGTCGACGCCGCGGCCGACCACGGAGCAGCACCCGTCGCTGCTGGCGGATCCGCCCCCTGGGCCTCGATGGCGAACGACCACGGGGCCGTCTTGCCGGCGCTGTTGCCGCCCTCGTCGAAGGCCTCGACCTGCCACTGGTAGGTCTTGCCGGCCTCGACGCGGTTGCCCAGGCAGAAGCCCTGGTTCATCAGCGGGACCGACTCGCCGCACTCCCCCGAGCCGAGGCAGTAGGTCACCACATACGTCACCGCCGTGCGCTCGGGATCCTCGACGGGCGTCCAGGTCACGCAGGCGTCGCTCAGCCGCACCTTGCCGCCGTCCAGCGGGGTCTGGTGCATCGGCTGGGGCGGGGGGTGATCGACGGCCGACACGAAGAACGTGACCGAGGCCGGCGCCGAGGCCGAGCCGCCGTCGTCCACGGCGTGCACCTCGAGGGTGTGGTCGGTGTCCTCCACCAGCGGCACGGTGGGCGCCCAGTGGGCGTCTTCGCCCTGGGGCACCACCACCGGCTCGCTCTCCTCCAGGTACTCGGCCGCACCGGCCAGGCGCACCCGGAAGACGTAGCCCACCTCGGTGTCGTCGTCGTCGCGCACCTGGCCCGCCACGCACTCCGGCGTCAGGCTGGTGACCAGCATCCCCTCGGTGGGGGCGAGGATGACCGGGACCGAGGGACCCTGGTTCTCGGTGTCGATGGTGAAGCCCCACCGCTCGCTCGGCTCCGAGAGTGCGCCCGCCTCGTCCTCCGCCACCACGTCCCAGAGGAAGGTGCCGTTCTCGCTCAGCCCGGCGCCGGAGGTGTCGAAGACCACCACCCCGTCGGCGAGCTGGCCCACCCCGTTGGTGAAGGCCTCGCCGTTGCGGCGGTAGATGCGGAACTTGTAGACCAGCGCGTCCCCGTCGGGATCCACCGAGGGGAGCACCCGCAGGGTGGGCGCCACCGTGTCGACGATGCTCTCGTTGGGCGGCGAGTCGAGGACCGGCGCCGAGGGGGGCTGGTTCTGGGCGTTGGTGCGGAAGCGCCACGCCGCCGTCCAGGGGCTGCGGACGCCGCCCCCGATGGCCGCCGCGCGCCAGTAGTAGTCCTGATCTTCCAGCAGGCTGCCCGCGTCGGGCGTCCACCGGTTCTGGGCCGCCCCGTCGGGCTGGGGCTGGGGCTCGCTGGCCAGCACGCGGTCCATCAGGGCCGCGTCGGCGAAGATCTCGTACACGATGAACAGCTCGTCATCCTCGCGATCCGACGTCACCGCGCTCACCAGAAACGTGGGCGTCAGCGTCTCGATGCGCGAGCCGTCCGCCGGGGCGATGAGCTCCGGCACCGAGGCGCCCTCGTAGATGAAGGGATCGGTCCCCTCCTCCCACTCCGTCAGGTTGTCGCGGCCGTCGCGATCCGGATCGGCCGTGGCGTCGTCGGGATCGGACGGATCCAGGCAGATGGAGCCATCGGCGTTGCAGGTGTTGCGCTCGAAGGTGTCGGGGATGCCGTCGGCGTCCACGTCCTCGGGCAGCACCGGCACGATGAGCTCGGTCCGCGCCGTCCCGCCGTCCCCGTCGGCCACCGTGATCGTCAGGGTGATCGGGCTCGCCAGGAACTGGTCGAAGGTCGGCACCCAGTCGATGAGGCCGATCTGGGCGTCGATGGACACGCCGGCCGGCGGATCGATGAGGCCGTAGGTCAGCGGGTCGGCGAGGCCCGCAGGATCCTCCGCGGGCACCACCAGGTTGTAGGCCTGGCCCTCGATGGCGGGCCGCACGAACTCCACGGGGACGAAGTGCGGCGGGACGTTGGCCACGATCATCTGGGCCCGCGCCACCTCGCTCTCGCCCCCGTCGTCGTCGATGGCCCGCACCTGGGCGTTGAAGATGGCGTCGTCCAGCGCCGGGATCCGGAAGCGGCGGCTCTCGTCGTCCACCACCTCCACCTCGCGCTCCTCCCCCTGGACCGTCCAGACCAGGCGGAAGGTGTCAGCGGCGCCGGGATCGGTGATCTCGGCCGTGAAGACCATCTCGTCGCCCTCGTTCACGGGCGAGTTGGACGACAGGCGCACCGTCGGGGCCACGTTCGTGATCTCGATCTCGCGCAGGGCGTCGATCACGTCGTTGCCGTCGTCCACCAGGATGCGGACCGTGTAGAAGCCGTCGTCGGTGTAGCGCCAGCGGACGAAGGGCTGGGCCTGCTGCTCGAACTCGAAGACGCCGTCGTTGTCGACATCGAAGCTGAAGAGCAGGCGATCGTTGCCCGGATCGTCCGCCACCGCCCGGATGACCACCTCGGCGCCCTCGGGCTGGGGGCTCTCCAGATCCACCTGCAACCGCGGGATTTCATTGCGAACCCGGACCGCGGCCGTCAGCTCCACCTGCCCGCCGTCGCCGTCGTCGACCACGCAGCGGATGGTGAAGTCGCCCTGCTGGGGGAAGGTGTGCCGCTGCACCGGCTGGCGGCTGTCGAGCAGCTCGAACTGCCCGTCCCCGTCGAAGTCCCAGTCGTAGGTCAGCACGTCATCGCCCGGATCCATGGCCTGGACGCTGACCTCGAACTCCTGGCCCTCGACCACGAACTGCGGCGCGCGCATCACGCCCGTCGGGGGGGCGTTGTTCACGGTGACCTCGGTGCTCCCGCTGGCGAACGCGCCATCATCGTCGCGTACCCGGACGCCGACGATGTGCACGCCCTGCTGGCGGAAGGTGTGCTCCACGAACGGATCGGCCTGGCCGGCCACGTCCTCGTCGAAGCGGCCGTCGTTGTCGAGGTCGAAGGAGAAGTCGAGCACATCGGCGGCGCCCCGATCGAAAGCGTCGACGTCAATGATCACCGGGCTGCCCTCCAGCACGGGGCCGGTGTTCGTGACGCTGCGGATCTCGGGGCGGGCGTTGAGCACCGAGACCTGGAAGTCGCGGGTCGTCGAGGCCCCCTGGTCGTCCGCGACGCGGACCCGGATCGTGTAGAGGCCGTTGTCGTTGAACACCGTCGTCGTGGCCGCCAGATCGGGGCCGCAGCGCTCGTAGGCGCCGTCGTTGTCCAGGTCGTAGCAGTAGGTGATGGGATCACCGCCCGCGTCGGAGGCCACGGTGTTGATGGCCACCTCGGCCCCCTCCAGCACCGGGCTGGCGGCGAAGAACTGCTGGATCTCGGGGCCGCGGTTGCCGACGACCACGGGGAAGTCGCGCTCGCTGCTGCCGCCGTCGTCGTCGCGCACCCGGACCCGGGCCATGTACATGCCGTCCTGCAGGTAGCGGTGCTCGTACTGGCGGTCCGCCACGTCCACCTCGTCGTAGGTGCCGTCGCCATCCCAGTCGAAGTCGAGCAGGATCTGATCGGCCCCCGGATCGGTGATGCGCACCTCCACTGAGAGCCGCTGGCCCTCGTCGATGGGGCTGTCGGTGACCACGCCGTCGATGCGGGGCGCGACGTTGCGGACCGAGACGATGGCCGCATGGACGTCGGCCTTGCCGCCGGGATCCTGGACCCGGACGGCCACGGGGTAGGCACCGTCGTCGTTGAACGTCACGAAGGCGTTGGCCCCCTGGGCGTCGTCGAACTCGCCATCGTCGTCCAGATCCCAGGTGTACTGGAGCACCGCCCCCTCGGCGTCGTAGGACCGGACGGCCGAGAGGGCCACCTGCGATCCCTCGGTGGCGTTGTAGGGGCCACCGGCGTCGGCGAGGGGAGCGGCGTTGGCGGGATCGACGTCGAAGTTGGCGATGGCGCGGCGCGTGGCCTCGTCGAGCCCGAACAGCAGGTCGACCGGCTGGGCCTCCAGCAGGTGCTCCACCTCGTCGAGGGCCGCGACCCGCAGCCCCTCGTGCACGATGGACGACAGCAGGATGACGGTCTGGCCGGGCTGCACCGTGACGTCGCGGTACTCCCAGCCCACCGCCCCGGCCCGCCCGGGCTCGGCCAGGTCCGTGGCGAGCCGCGCCGGCGCGAACCGGGCCCCCGAGCCGAACACCAGGATGCCCAGGGCGGCCGCGCTGCCTTCGGGGTCCTCGTCATCCAGCAGCAGCCAGCGGTCGCTCGGCGCGGCCACGGCGTCGTCGGAGTGGGTGCGCCAGAGCGTCGCGCCCGCCTCGGCGATGCCACCCCCGCCGGGGCGGACGGTCCCGATGCGGACCGCCACGGTGATGGGGGCGCCGCCGTCGTTGGTGAGGGTGTCCAGGTAGCGGATGAAGCCATCGGCGTTGGCCTGGCCGGCCGACGGAACGTAGATGCGCCGCTGCACGAGCAGCCCCGCCATGCGGACGGGGGCCATCGCCCGCTGCCGCTGGTTGAGCTCGGCCTGGGAGGCCGCCCCGGCGGCGTCGTAGATCTCGCCCGGCGCGCAGGCGGCGTCGCAGTCCATGCAGACGCGCACGCACAGCTCCGGCCACCCGGCGATGCCCGCGGGGCCCGTCAGATCGCCGCGGCCGGTGTCTTCCACGCGAAAGGTCGTGCCATTGGGCCCGACGAGATCGACTCGGGCCTGAGCCGGGAGTGCCCCCAGCACCAGACAGATTGCCAGCAGACCGCGCATCATCGTCCGCTCCTCTACTCAGCTCGCGTGCATGGGCGGCCCGGGTGGCGCCCCCGCCGAGTCTCGACGACCGCGACGTACAAGTCCAGCCCGGCCGCGCCCGATCGAGAGGCCCGGGCGGCCAGCCCGGCTCAGCGGTAGCCCACCGCCACCGCCAGATCCACCGCCGTCTGGGCCAGCGACCGCGCCTGGGCGCGCTCCAGGTCGTCCAGATCCACCCGCAGCGCCATCCGCCGCGCCGCGAGCTGCTCGCGCTCCGTCAGGATGCGAGCGCGCTCCAGCACCAGCTCGGACTCCAGCGCGGCCCGCTCGGCCGAGACACGCGCCCGCCGCCGGGTCAGGTTGGCGTACTGCATGCCCAGCCGCCGCCGCCGCGCCGTGATGGCGTCCGCCGCCTCGGCCGACGCGATCTGGGCCTCCAGGCGATCGAGGCGGCCGGGGACCAGCACGCCCTGCACCACCCCGCTCTGGTGCCCGGCGCCCTGCGCCACCAGCCCGTCGAGGATGTCCCGGGCGTGATCCAGGGCGTAGAGGGCGTTGCCCTCCTCGGCGTCCTGCCGGGCCAGGGACCGCAACTCCTCGGCCAGCGACGCCTCCAGCTGCACCTGGTCCTGCAGCTGGAGCTCCCGGCGGGCCAGGGCGTCCTTGAGCTCCACCAGGGCGTCCTCCACCAGGGCCAGCTCCGTCCCCAGGGCCTCCACCCGCTGGCGCAGGCCGTCCAGCTCGTCCAGATCCTCGCTCAGCGACGCGGGCAGCTGCGCCTCGTCGAACCACCGCCGCGCCACCACCTCCCGCAGCGCGCGCTCGACGGCGGCGTTGTCCCCCGGCTCGAGGCGCTGCGGCAGCCCCAGGGGCGAGTTGGCCACCGTCGGTGCCCGGGGACCCCCGCCCAGGAAGGGCTGCAGGGCCTGCAAGAGCATGTCTGCGCTGGCAAATCGGGCCGTCGGATCCTTGGCCAGGCACTTCAGGACGATGGCCTCCAGCTCGGGCGGCACGTCCGGCGCGAGGGGCCGGAGCCGAGGCGGCGGCGAGAAGCAGTGGTGCTCGGCCAGCTCCCCGGCCCCCTGCCCGATGAACGGCAGGCGCCCGGTCAGCCCCTCGAACAGGATCACCCCCAGCGCATAGATGTCGGTGGCCGGCGAGATCTCCTGGCCCAGGGCCAGCTCGGGGGGCAGGTACTCCGGCGTCCCCAGGACCAGCCCCTGGACGGTCTGCACCAGGGAGTGGGGCTGGGCCCCCAGGAGCTTCGCGATGCCGAAGTCCAGCATCTTGACCACATCCTCCTGGCCGTCGCGGCGCACCAGGAAGACGTTGTCGGGCTTGATGTCGCGGTGAATGATGTCGAGCTGGTGGGCCCGCGCCAGGGCCGAGAGCATCTGCGCGGCAATGGGCAGCATGCGCTCCACCGACACCTGCCGCCCTACGCTGACCAGGTGGGCCAGCGTCTTGCCCTCCAGGTACTCCATCGCGATGTAGGGCAGCCCGTCCCCGGTGCGCCCCCAGGCGTAGACCTCCACCACATTGGGGTGATCGATGCGGGTGATGGCGCGGGCTTCCTGCTCCAGCCGCCGGTCGGCCGCCAGGTTGGGGGGCAGGCCGGCCTGCAGGATCTTGACGGCGACCCCTCGACCGGTGAGGCGCTCGCGGGCGAAGTAGACCCGGCTCATGCCTCCGCGGCCCAGGAGCCGCTCCAGGACGTACTCGCCGACGCGGGTACCCTGGCCGTCGAGGTCGCCCTCGCTCACTGATCCACCAGGCGCGCGATGCCGTCGTCGCTCCGCGCCCAGATCTGGCCGTCCTCGGCCACCGTCAGGTCGTAGACCGCCACCCCGGGGAGGCCGTCCACGAAGCCGAGGGCGCTGAAGCTGCCGTCGGGCCCGCCCACGGCGAGGCCAGCGCTGGTGCCCGCGTAGACCTTGTCCCCGGCGAGCGCGAGGGCGTTGATGCCGTTGACGGGCAGGCCGCTGCCGGCGTTGTACTCGGTGATCGTCCCGTCGGTGCCTCGCCGGAACAGGCCGTCGGCCGTGCCGATCCACAGCGTGCCGTCGCCGGCGACCGCCAGGCTGCGGACGTCCACGTTGCGCAGCACATCCGCCCCCAGCGTCGTCCAGCTGCCGTTGGCGCGGATGCCGACACCCGCCGACGTGCCGGCGTACAGCGCCCCGTCCGCGCCAGCCCGGACCACCCGCACGTCGTCCCCCGGCAGGCCCCCGCTGGTGCCCGCGACGTTGAACACGTTGGTGGCCCCCGTCCCCAGGTTGATCTCGATGACGCCCGCGTCCGTCGCGACCCAGGCCACGAGCTCCTCCGGCGTCGCCACGCCGCGTACGGCCACCCCCCGAAGCTGGGGGAAGTTGTCCTCGCGGATGATCCGCCACTGGTTCTCGTCGATGCGGCGCGCCACGCCCACCCCGTCGAGGGCGCACCACAGCGTCCCCACGGGCGGCCGCGAGCACTCCAGGATGCGCGAGTCGAAGGCCTCGGGCAGGAAGAGCGGGGTGCCCGCCCCGTCGGCGCCGATGGCCAGGGCCTGGGGCCGCCCGTCCACGAACGCGCTGAACAGCGGCCGCCCGTCCGGGCCGGCGCTCAGCGCCGCGCCCACGCCATCGCCCGGGATGCCCAGGTGGGTCAGATCCCGCTGGACGATCTGCTCGCCGTCGAGCACCACGAAGGCGCCCGGCTCCTGCACATCCCCACAGAAGCTGAAGAAGGTCTCGTCGCCTGTCCGCTCGATGTTGACGCCTCCGTTGCCACCGGTCAGCGGAAGCCCAGAGTTTTCAGGCACATACATCGTGATGGCCTCGGGCGTCTCGGCGGGTGCGTCGGCGTCGCGCCGCACCAGGGTGCCGTAGGGCTGCTGGCGACCCGATGCCGTGAGCATCCAGACGTAGGTGCCATCGTAGGCCACGGCCCGGACGAAGTCGGTGGCCGCCGCCTGGGGCAGCCCGCCGTTGGCCCGGCGCAGCGTCGTCCACAGGCCATCGCCGCCGCGGGCAGCGAGGCCGCGCGACGTCGCCGCGAAGACCCGCCCCCGGGCCGCCACCACGTCGGTGACGTCGTTGGCCGGCAGGCGCCCGCCGTTGGTGGTGACCGGCGTCCCGAACGCATTGCTCTGCTCGACGAAGCTCGTCAGGCCCAGGTTGGTGGCCGCCCAGAGGATCTCCCCGTCGTGGGCCAGCGCCCGCACCTCGTCGCTGAGGAACGAGTTGCCGGCGTCCGCCACGGTGAAGACCGTCCAGCCCGCGCCCGCGTTGTCCGACCGGGCCAGGCCACCCCCCAGGGTGCTCAGCCAGATCTGGGCCCCGACCCCCTGCGCCACGTCGGACACGGGCGCCTGGGGCAGCCCCTGGGCGGGGGTGATCTGCCGGTCGGGGATGCCCTCGAGGGTGAAGACCCCCACGCCGCCCTCGGTGCCCACCCAGATCTCGTTGCCGATCCGCCGGATGACGTTGACCCGGCGGCCGGGCAGCGTCCCCTCGCCAGCGGCCATGTAGCTGCCGTCCGGGCCCTGGAAGTACAGCCCCGCGTCGGTGCCGATCCACAGGCGATCGCCCACCCGCACGGACGTCGTGATGCAGGTCGAGGGCAGGCCCTCGCCCGCGAAGGGTGCGAAGTACCCATCCAGGGCGATGACGCCGCCCGCGGTGCCGAGCCAGCGGGGGCCGTCGGGCCGACCGGCCGCGCCCCGGACATCCGGCGACGGCAGCAGCGCCGCCCCGGGGGCGTAGGCGCGCCCGGCGCCATCGATCCGCTTCACGCCCGCCTCGGTGGCCAGGTAGACGCCGTCGCCCGCAGGCGCCACGGCCCGCGCCTCGAAGCCCGAGAAGCTCGCCACCACGCCGTCATCAGCGCCGAGCCGGATGGCCCCCCGCTCGGCCAGCAGCCACACCCCGTCCTCCGCCGGCGCCACCCCCAGGAAGCCGCCCACGTCCGGCAGCCCGTTGAGGGTGCGCTCGACGGCGCCGCCGGTGACCCGCACGACGCCGCCGGCCGTGGCGGCCCACACGCGCCCCAGGCCGTCGGCCAGCAGGCCGCGCACGTCGTTGGACGGCAGCCCCTCGGCCACCAGCGTCCAGCCCTGGGCGTTGAGGCGGTTGAGGCCCCGATCGCTCGACACCCACACCGTGCCCGCGCCGTCCACGGCCACGTCCCGCAGATCTCCCTGGGGCCCGCCGCCGGGATCACCGGCGCGCATGCTGAACACGAAGCCGTCCGGGCGCACGAGCACCACGCCGCGATCCGTGGCCAGCCACTGCCGGCCCTCCCCGTCGACGGTCACCGAGCGCACGCGGTTGCCCGCCAGGCCATCGGCCGACGTCATCCGCTCGATCTGGTCCCCGACCACCGACAGCAACCCACCGCTGGTGCCCACCAGCACCTCGTTGCCGGCCAGCCGCACCGCGTGGGCGTCGCGCACATAGGTCACGGAGGCGAAGCGAGCGGCGCAGGGCACGACCGCCTGATCGGGGTTGGCCACGAACGGGCAGACGTCCTGATCGTCGGCCACCCCGTCGCCGTCGCGATCCCCTGCGCAGATATCGGCCTGATCGGGGTTGGCCGTGCCCGGGCAGACGTCCTGCCAGTCGGGCACGCCGTCGCCGTCATCATCGGGATCACAGGCGTCGCCGATGCCGTCGGCGTCGCCATCGCGCCCCACCCGGTCGGCCTGGAGGGGGCAGGTGTCCACCCCGTCGTCCACCCCGTCGCCGTCGGTGTCGCGCCGCAGCGGATCGGTGCCCTTGGCGGCCTCGGCGGCCTCATCCAGGCCGTCGCCATCCGGATCGGTGTCGCAGGCGTCGCCCTGCCCGTCCCGATCCAGATCGAACTGGTCCGGGTTGGCCAGGCCCACGCAGTTGTCCTGGGCGTCCTCGACGCCGTCGCCGTCCAGATCGGTGTCGCAGGCGTCGCCCACCCCGTCCTGGTCGCCGTCGGCCTGGTCGGGGTTGGGCACCTCGGGGCAGTTGTCCGCCCCGTCGGCCAGCCCGTCCCCGTCGCCGTCGGGGCCGCCCATGTCCACGGGCACCTCGGCCATGTCGCGGGGGATGAAGACATCCCCCTCGGGGCCCATGTCGGCGGGCGGCGGGCCCATCTCCACGAAGCGCGCCGGGGGCGTGGTGCTGCTCTGGAACTCGTCGAAGTCGAGCGTGCAGCCCGCCAGCGCCAGGGCCGTCGGCGCTGCGAAGGTCAACCAGCGGATCATCAACTCTCTCTCCCCCCCGGGGGACGCCGCGCGGGCCGCCCCGCCTGGCCTCCTCCGCCAGAGTGCACCAGACTGCCCGATCGACGCCAACCGGCGCGCCTCTGCGCCGCCGACCCCGGGAGCGGGCCTAGAACGAGCCCTGCAGCCCCACGCTCGGCCCACCGGGGCCGACGCCGAAGGTGCCCGACAAGGACCCCTCGGTCTCCACGCCCGAGTCGTCCATCAGCCACCACACCACGCCACCGATGACCGCCGCCGACCCCACGCCGAGCAGCACGTTGGTGGTGAGGACGAGGCTGTTGCCGGCGTCGATGTCCGAGGCCGCCACGAGCTCCTCGTTCTTGCGCTTCTCGTCGAGCTGGTCGTAGAGGCTCTGGGCCGAGAGACCCGTGAACACGCCCCCGCCGATGGCCGCGGCCCCGGCGCCCACCACGACCCACGGCCAGATGTTGCCGCCGCGGGTGCTGCCCCCGGCATCGCCGCCGCCGCCGCCCGCCACCAGCCCGCCGCCCTCCGGCTCCAGGCTGACCCGGACGTTCTGCTCCGACTTCGCCGCGACCTCGACGTCCTTCTTCCACGCCGCGAAGCCCGGCTTCATCACCATGATCTCGTGGGTGCCCGCCCGCAGCCGCACCGGCTCCGTCAGCGGGCTCGTCCCCACTTTCTTCTTGTCGATCATGATGTTGGCGCCGCGCTCGGTCACCAGCAGCGTCACGCTGCCCACCTGACCCTGGGGCACCAGCGACACGTTGACCCGCTCGCCGCGCCCCTCCGTCAGCGTCACGCGCTGGGTGGTCGGCTCGTAGCCCTTCAGCTCGACGATGACGGCGTACTCGCCCGGCAGCAGATCCACCGAGACCGGCGTGTTGCCCAGGGCGCCCTTGGCCTTGTCGTCCACGAAGACGATGGCGCCCGGGGGATCACTGGAGACGTCCAGCGTCACCATGTTGCCCTTCAGCGTCTCGCGCAGCTCCACGATGCGGCGCTGCACGGCCGGGCGCTTGGGCGACGCCGGCATGGCCTCCACGAAGCGCTGGTAGAACGCCACGGCCTGGGCGTTGTTGCCGGCCTTCTCGTAGCAAAGCCCGATGTTGTAGAGCAGGTTGCCCTTGGGCGACGCCTCGAACGCCTGCTGGAACAGGCCAGCCGCCTCCTCGAACTGGCCGGCCGAGAAGGCCTCGGAGGCCTGCTGACGGGCGCGCTCATAGCGAGACTCGTCCTGGGCCAGCGCCGGGCTCAGGAAGCCCAGCATCACCCACACCGCGATGGCGCCGCGCATTGACGATCTCCCTCCAGCCTTCTAGCAGGCTGCCCTGCTAGCCCTTGAGCTTGAACTCCAGCTCCACCATGCCGATGCGCAAGGTGTCGCCATCCTTGAGAAACTGCTTCGTGATGCGCTGCCCGTTCACCAGCACCCCGTTGGTGCTGCCGTAGTCGGCCAGCTCGAAGCGGTTGTCCTGCACCTTGATGCCCGCGTGCCGCTTCGAGACGGACGGATCAGGCACGATGAACTGGTTGCCGTCGGCCGAGCCGATGTTGGTCAGCGAGTCCTTGATGAAGAACGTCAGCCCGTTCATGTCGCCGCCGCTGACCACCTTCAGGCGGCCCAGGTGCGGCAGCGCCTCGCAGTACTGGCAGACCTTCCACTCGGCCGGCCGCACGTTGCCGCACTGGCGGCACTTGCCCATCTCGGGGCCCATGGCCCGCTGCTCCCGCGGGCGCCGGCGCCCCAGCAGGCCGCCGAGGAGCTTCACGATGAAGAACAGGAGCACCAGCCCCACCAGGCCGGCCCCGCCGACGATGACCCAGAACCAGATCTCGGACTTGGGCTCGGGCAGCTTCAGCACCCGGTCGTTGGTGGCGTAGTCGTTCCCGCTGAACTTCACCACCGCCTTGAGGCCCGTCAGCTTCGGCTCGAAGTCGAGCGTCTTGAAGAAGACCACCTGCTGGCGGATGACCTCATCCTCGGCGTGGCTGATGTACTGGTCGAGCTGGGGGATGTCGTCCGCCTCGCGGTAGGTCCCCCCGGTGCTGCGCGCCAGCCCCTTGAGGGCCTCGAGGGCGTCGTCCGCCAGGCTCTTCAGGCCGATGACCACGATGCGCACGTTGAGGCGCTGGGCCTCGCTCACCGTCTTGTCCACCCGCTCGCGGACGACCCGCTTCTTCTCCAGGTCGCGATCGACGCCATCGCCGATGACGATGATCACCCGGTTGGGCCCGATGTCCTTGAAAGTCGAAGGGAAAAACGTCAGCGCCTTCTCGATGGCGTCGTAGAGCGCCGGGATGCGCCCCTCGCCCTTCACGTCCTCGAACCACGTCGCCGTCTGGTTGTGATCCACCGCGAACCGGCCGCTGTCGAGCACGCTGTTGGCGTACACGACGGCCGCCGACCGGTCCTGGTTGGGCCGCAGCTTGCTCAAGAAGCGCTGCACGCCCTCCTTGGCCGCCTTGAACACCCCGTCCTCGACGCTCTGCTCATCGCGGGCGAAGACGAAGACCACCGACACGCCGGCCCCGTCAGCCTTGCGCAGCTCCTGGACCTGCAGCTCGCCCTGCTTGGGCTTGCCCTGGAAGTACACCGTCCAGGCCTGGGGCTCGGTGACCGAGATGGCTTTGAAGAACTCGTCCAGGAAGGACGCATAGAAGATGAAGCGCCCCTCGCTGGCCCGCTCGATGTCCACCGCATCCAGGCGCAGGGCGGTGGCGCCCTGCTGCACGCGCTCCTGGGCGTGGGCGGGCAGGGCCAGCAGGGGCAGGGCGAGAACGAGCCAGAGGTACCGTCGCATCAAGATCCTCAGGGGGGCAGCGAGGGGGGCGGGCAGATCCAACGACACGCGGCCGTCAGTAGAGCGCCTTGAACCGGAACTCCGTCCGTCCGAGCCGGATCGTGTCATTGTCGATCAGCTCCTCCTTGGTGACCCGCTTCTCGTTGATGTAGCTGCCGTTGGTGGAGTCCGCGTCGATGAACTCATAGCGGCCATCCTCGTAGCGGATGGTGGCGTGGCGCGACGACAGGTACTCGTCGGTGATGACGATGTCGTTGTCGGCCGCCGCGCCCATGGTGTTCTTGCCTTCCATGATGCGGAAGTCGAGCCCCTTCTGGGGACCGTTGAGGGCCACGATCCAGCCGACGACGCCCCGCGACGGCGCCTTGAGGGCCGCGATGTCGATGGCCACCGTCCGGTTCGAGCCAGCCGTCGCCTGCACCGGCCCCTGGGGGATCGGCCCGCCGGGCATGGCGCCTGGCTGCTGGCCGGGGGGCGCCGGCGGCGGCGGCGCGGCCGCCAGCCCCGCCCCGCAGTAGGGGCAGTGCGGCCACGACGGATCCACCTCGTTGCCGCAGTTCGGACACCCAGGGGTCTGACCCCCCTCCTCGTCCTTGCCCCCGAAAGGCCACCAGCTCATACGCTTCTTCTTCTTCTGATCGCCGCCCGGGGGCGGCTTGCCATCCATGACCCGGTCGACCGCCTTGACGGCCTTGTTCATGGCACCCTGCGCCGTGCCGTCGATCTTGTTCTGGACGCCCCAGATCCGCTCGTTGATCCGGCCTTCAACGCGCCCCTTCAGCACATCTCGCGGATCGCGCATCTTGAAGACCGGTCCTTGGCCACGTTGACTGCCCGCCCAATTTGCCATGCCGGGCCCGTCGGCTCAACAAAGGCGACACAGACGGCCCCGAAAGCCCGCCGCGGCGCGCCACCGTCGGCCCGCCGCCCGGCCCTCGACGATGCGCTTCTCGCTCCTCGGTGCTGTTCTGCTAGGATGCCATCCGTGGATCTACGCATCGCCATCGCCGCGGCCGCCCTCCTCGCGGGCTGCCTCCCCGAGCGCACGCCGCCCGGGGATCGGGGCTTCTTCGCGGGCCCTCGCCGCGAGCTGCCGGCCCGGCCCACGCCCACGCCGCCGCCCCCGGCCGCCACGCCCTCGCCGTGGACGCCGCCGACGGTCCCGCGCACGCCCCCCCGGGCCGGCGACGCCCCGCCGCCGATCTTCGATCCCACGCCCGCGCTGCCGCCCGCCTGGTCGCCCGACCTCTTCGACGTCCTGGCGCCGCGGCTGGGCCGCATGGTCGTCGCGTCGGAGGACGCCGTCGGCCTCATGCCGCGCCCCGATGGCCTCCTCGTCATCGAGGCCCGCGGCGGCATCTTCCGCGCCGACGCCTTCGACCGGCTGCTGCCGGAGGTGACGCCCCTGCCCGAGCCGGTCACCCGCGCCTTCGCCCTGGGCGAGGTGCTCGTAGCCTGCACGCCGCCCGCCGAGGCCGCCCGCTTCAGCGTCGACGGGGGGCGGTCGTGGGCCAGCCTCGGGCTGCAGTGCGGCCAGGCCGGCCACCGCACGGTCGCGGGGCGCGGGGACCTCGTCTATGCCCTCGCAGGGCGACCACCTGCGCATCGGGCCCCTGCCCGCGGTCGCGCCCGGTTCGTGCCCTCGCCCGTCGAGGGCGCCGAGGCGCTGGGGGCCCTCGACGCCCAGGTCGTCATCTTCGGCGCCGGCCAGGTCGCCCGCTCCGACGACGGCGGCGAGCACTTCGAGCTGCGGCCGCGCCCCGCCGCCCTCGCCGAGGTGCGCGACGTGCTCTTCGCCGGGAAGGGCACCGTGCTGGCCGCCGGCCGCGCCGCCCTCGATCGCCCCTCCGGCAGCGCCCTCATCGTGAGCGTCGACGCCGGGCGCACCTGGCGCCCCGTCCCCCTCCCCCGCCGCCTCGACACCATCGCGGCGCTGGCCCTGGCCGGGGACGGCGCCCTGCTGGCCGTTCCCGAAAACGCCAGTGATGGCGCGGTGTTGAGCGTCGATGGCGGCCGCACCTTCGAGGAGCTGCCGCCGGGCCGGCTGGTGGCCGGGGCCGCCGACGCGCTCTCGGGCGGCCTCGTCGCCGGCAGCCCCCGCGGGCTCATCACGACGCTCGGCGCCCGCGGACCGATCCTCGGGCTGGACCAGCCGCTGCACGCCGTCGCCTTCACCCACCCCCAGGTGGCCGTCGGCATCGGCCAGACGGGCGGCCTGTTCCGCAGCCGGGACGGCGGCCGCACCTGGCACGGCGAGCCGGCCTGGGCTGGCATCCGCTTCGGCGACGTGGCCAGCGCGGGCGATCACGCGGTGATGGTCGTGGGCGACGGCGTGCTCTGGCGCAGCACCGACGCGGGCGAGCACTTCGATCCGCGCCCGCTGCCCACCTCGTGCCGGGCGCGGTGGGTGCGCTTCGGCGCCGGGGGCGAGGGCCTCGTGGGGTGCCTGGATGGCAGCCTGCTGGCCACCGCGGACGGGGGTCGCCAGTGGGCCGAGGCGCCCTTGCCACCCGCGCCCTTGCAGCCCGTGGTCTTCCTGGCCGACGGCACCCGCCTCGCCCTCACCGAGACGGGCCGCCTGGCCACCGACGCCGGCGATGGCTGGCGGCTCACCGACGCCCCCGTCCCCGGCCCGCGCGATCTGCGACCGCTGCGGGGGGGAGCCTCGCTGCTCGGTGCCGACGGCGCCGTCGCCGTCCGCCCCGCCGATCGCCCGGCCTGGCGGGCCCTCGCCGTCCAGGGCGGTGGCGGCCCGGGGGCCCGGGCGCACCAGGTGCTGGCCGACGACACGGTGGTGCTCCTCGACGACGAAGGGGTGCAGCACCGGGCGGTCGACGCCCCCCCGAGCCGGCCCGTCACGGCCACCGGCGCCCTGGCCTTCCACCTGACGGGCGACGGCGGCCTCCTCCTCCTCCAGGACACCGCCACGACGCTGTACCTGCCCCACTGAGCGGATGGTGGAGGACGCAGCCGCCCACCCCGCGCGCATCCACTGGCTCATCCGGCTGCGCTGGCTGGCGCTGCTCGGCGTCAGCGTCGGCGCCGGCCTCGCCCAGGCGGGCCTCGTCCCCGGCGTCAACGTCGAGGTCGTCGCCCTGGCGGTCATCCTGGGCGCCTGCACCAACCTCTGGCTGTGGTGGCAGAGCCGCCGCCGCGACGCCGAGGCGCTGCACTTCGGCCAGGCGCTCCTCGACACCGGCGCGCTCAGCCTCGTGCTCTGGGCGGCCGGGGGCGCCGACTGCCCCTTCATCGGCTTCTACGTCTTCCCCGTGCTGCTCGCCGCGCTCCTGGCCGGTCGACGCGCCCTCTGGCCGACGGGCGCGGCCTCGGCCTTCGGCCTCGGGTTCCAGCTCCTCGTCGCCCACGTCCCCGCCCTGCAGGTCGGCCACTGGGATCCGAAGGCCCCGTGGGACCAGATCCTCACCGTCATCTCGGTGCTCTTCACGGTGGCCATGGCCGCCTACTTCGCGGCCCGCCTGACCGACGCCCTGCGCACCCAGATCCGGGCCCGCCAGGAGGCCGACATCATGCTCCGCCTCGCCTTCGACGGCCTGGAGGCCGGGCTCGAGGTGGTCGAGCGGGGCCGGGTGGTCTGGCAGAACCCCATGGCCGAGGCCCTCCTGGGGGTGCGCCGGGGCCACGGCTGGCGCTGTCCCGGCAGCCATGGCGAGCCCGCCTGCCCCACCGCCGCCGATCTGGACCGCAGCGACGGCGACCGCACCGGCCCCCTGCGGTGCCAGTTCACGCTCGCCGGCCCCACGGGCCTCGAGCACATCTATGAGCTGCTCGCCTTCCCGCTCCCCCAGCCCGGCCGCCACATGGCCCTCTACGTCGACCGGACGACGGAGGTCCTCGATCAGCGGCGCCTGGTCTTCACCGAGCGCCTCGCCAGCCTGGGGCGGACGGTCCAGGGCGTCGCCCACGAGCTCAACACCCCCCTCGCCACCATCCAGACGCTGGGCCGCGACGTCCTCGACGTGGTGCGCGCCGGCCCACTGGCCGCGGAGCTGCGGGCCGACCTCGAGGAGTCGGCCACCATGATCGTCGACGAGGTCCAGCGCTGCCGACGCATCACCCATGCGCTGCTGGGTCGCGTCGAGACGCTCGACCCCCGGCAGCATGGCGCCGCCCCGGTCCCCTTCGCCCTCGAGCGCGCCGTCGCGGTGGTCTTCACCCACGACCGCCGCCGCGTGACCGTCGAGGGGGACGCCCACACCCCCGCCTACCCCCTCGACCAGCTCGTCCAGATCTTCGTGAATTTGTTGCAGAATTCGCGAGACGCCGACCCAGGCGGCGCCATCGAGGTGCACGTCGAGGCCGGCCCCGAGCGCGTCCGCGTCACGCTGCGCGACCACGGCCCCGGCCTGAGTGGCCCCTCCCGCGCGCACCTCTTCGAGCCCTTCTTCACCACCAAGCCG
>JAWKQS010000049.1:0-51217 GCA_041389985.1 bacterium | reverse complement strand
GGACGCGGTCGGCCTGGTCCATCACCTGGCTCCACTTGTCGTCCACGTGATCCGCGGCGTCGTGGAAGGCCTGCGCCATGGCGGCGGCCGCCACGTCGGGCCAGGCCTGGTGCGAGTGGCCCGTCAGCAGGATGCGCCCGGGGCGCAGGAAGGCGGTATAGTGCCGGGCAAGCGCGACGGGATCGATGGGAGTCATGGCATCTCCGTTCGGGGTGGCCCATCATAGCCGTCACGGGGTCGAGGGAGGGAAGCATGAGCGAGCAGGGCATCGTCACCGGCGCCGACGACTGGCGCAGCGAGAGCGAGAAGCGCCGCTCCATGCTGCGCAAGGCCTTGATCAACCTGCTGAAGCTCTGGATCCCCGATCACCCCGAGGCGGGCATGCAGAAGGCGGAGCTCAACCGCAACTGGCATGACGCCATGGACGGGTTCGCCGATCGGGTGACCCTGGTGAGCCTGCTGTCGAGCGGGGTCGAGGATCTGATGGTCTACGACTTCGAGCGCACGCCGGTGTCGGTGCAGGCCCTGCTGGTCCAGCGCGAGGGCACGGACGCCTTCCTCGACGCCCGCAACGCCCTGCGGGTGGTGCGCCGGAAGTTCGGGATGATGACCCTCATCGCCCGCACCGCCGGTGTGTTCGAGCAGCGCAACATCCACGCGCTGACGCTGCACGCCAGCATGTCCGAGGCCGATCTGCTCACCTTCTCGCGGCTCATGTCGACCCGCATCGAGGGCACGTCGGCCGAGGAAGAGCAGCGCTTCCGCATGGCCCTGCGCCGCGCGGGGCAGAGCAAGCTGGACGTGCTCTTCCACAACGACGTCATCGGCCGCCGGCTGCCGGTGTCGTGGCCGGTGAAGGCCTTCTACAGCCAGCTCGCGCGGCGCATCAAGGCCGGTCAGCCCCACCCCGAGGCCGCCGAGAACATCCACGACGCGCTGGGCGCCAGCCTCGGCGGCAAGGGCCTCTCCGACGTCGCCCAGTACGCCGACGCCCTGGGGGAGGACCTCGAGGCGCCGGGCGGGTACAACCCCGCCGACATGATCCTGGCCAACGCGCCCGAGGAGCCGCTGCTGGCGGTGACCCGGCGCATGTACGACGACTTCAACCTGCTGCGCCGCGAGCGCGAGCACGAGCGCGCCATGGGCGGCGGGGCGGCCCCGCCCCCCGAGCCCGTCCGCGACGCCGAAGTCGACGCCGAGATGGACTTCCTGGGCGAGACGACGGAGCAGGACGACGATCAGCTCCTCCGGCTGGCCAACGCCCTGGAGCGCGTCCGCCGCGTCCGTGGCCGCGCCTTCTTCGGCCGCATGTCGATGATCGGCGAGCAGGTCGACTTCTTCGAAGCGGCCGAGGCGACGAGCTTCGAGGACATCGAGCAGCGCCTCGAGTCGATGGATCCCCAGGAGGGCTTCGCCCGGGCGCGCGCCATCCGGGAGCCCTTCTACCGCGCCCGCGCCCTCGAGGCAGCGGCTCGCCGGCTCATGGCCGGCGGCCAGGCCGAACAGGCCGCCGAGGCCGCCCGGGAGGCCCTCGCCTCGGCCCGCGGCTGCCACGGCGAAGACAAGGCCCAGGCTCACGCGGCCGCCCTCTCGGCCCTCCTGAGCGCCCAGTGCGTCGAGGACGCCGGCCACGCGCTCGACGAAGCCCTGAGCGAGGCCCACGCCAACGACCAGCTCCCCGAGCGCGCCGCCGCCCTCATGCGCGTCGCCTCCACCGTCATGCAGGCGGGTCCCCTGCCCCCCGAGCTGCGCGGGGGCCTGTCCCACGGCCTGCTGGGCGACGACGTGCACTTCTGGAGCAAGCCCGAGGTCACGCCCGCCCTCGTCGAGGCCTGCCCGTCGCTCCTCTCGGCCCTGGACGACGACACCTTCATCTTCCTCCAGACGGTCATCGCCCACCCCGAGGAGGCGGTCCGCCGCAGCGTCATCCGGGCCATGCCCTTCGGCGCCGACGCCACGCTGCGCAACATGCTCGTCTCGCACCTGCGCGATCCCTCGCCCAACGTCCGGCTGGACGTCGTGGAGCGCGTCGGCAACAGCGGCGATCGATCCCTCTTCATCTATCTGGTCAACCACTTGCGCCATGGCAGCGTCGAGCGCCCCGAAGAGCTGCGGGCCCTCGCCCTGGGGCTCTGCCGCCTCGACGTCCCCCGCGCCCTGCCCGTGCTCAATGCCATGCTGGGCAAGCTGGCGACCCCCGACGACAAGCTCGTCAACCAGCAGGCCCCCTTCAAGGCCACCGACGAGATGCAGCTCGCGGCCCTCGAGGCGCTCTACGCCATCAACAGTCGCGAGGCCCGCCGGCTCATCTTCAACGCGCGCGAGAAGGCCCGCAAAGGCGTGGTGGCCGACGCCGCCACGCTGCTCTGGCAGGTGGTCAAGGCGAAGCCCTACGGCGATCCAACGCTGCCGCGCTCGCCCCACGATCCCGAGTGGGACGAGGACGAGGACGGCGGCGATCTGGTGACGCGCCTCCAGGCCCTGGTGGCCGCCGACGCCCCCGAGCCCGAGCCCGAGCCGGTCATCGACGAGGCGGATCTGCCCCCGCTGCCCCCGGCCGAGGAGGACCGCCCGAGCGGCGGCGGGCTCTTCGGTCGCCTCAAGCGCAAGCTGTTCAAGCACGGCGAAGCCACCGGGGCCGCCGCGGCCCCCGCCGACGATCACGAGGCGGAGGCGCCCGCCGAGACCCCGGCCGCCGCGGAGGCGGCGCCCCTCGCGCCGGCGGCCCCCGTGCGTCCGCCGCCCCCCGCCGCGCTGCGCTTCGAGGCCGTCCTGCTGGAGGGCCCCGACATCTGGAGCGGCAAGCTGCCCATGACCTTCAGCCTCTATGGTGAGGAGCAGGGCGGCGACCCCCTCTGGCGCGAGAAGCTCAAAGAGGTCCGCGTCGAGCGCGGCAGCTTCGAGGTCCTCCTCGGCCTCGAGGAGCACCTGCCCGCCCTGCCCAAGGTGGTCTGGCTCGGCCTGTCGGTGGAGGGCGGCATCGAGATGACGCCGCGGACCCGCCTCGCCATCTCCCAGAAGGTGCTGATGATGTGAGCCCCCGGGGGAAGCCCCCCGGGAGAAAGTCAGAAGTTTCAGGCAGTTGCGGCTGCCGCTAGCGGATCGGGACGCAGACGCTGCGGCTGACGGCCGGCTCGTTGAACCGGGGCATGGTCTGGCAGGCGTAGCCCTCGCGGCAGTCCGCGGCGCCCGCGCACTGGGCCACGCAGCGGCCCCCGTCCGAGAAGCCCAGATCCACGCAGAACGTCGCCGCCGCGCCCGCCCGATCGGGGCAGAAGCGGTCGCAGGCGTCGGTGCAGAGGCCGCCGGGCAGATCAGCCAGACACGCCAGGCCACCCTCGCCGCACTGGCTCGCGCTGGTGCAGCCCTCGCCGATCCAGCCATCCACCGTCGTCGCCCCGAACGGGGTGTGATCCAGCGCCAGGGTGAAGATCGTGGGATCGCCGATGACGCGCACCGTGACCTGGCCGGCCTCTGGGAAGCGCACCGAGGTCTCGGCGCCGAAGCGCAGGTTCTTCACCGTCGCGTCGGCGCCCTCCAGAGCCCCCTGGCCCTCGATCTCGAGGCGGAACGGCCCGGCGGCGTCCACGCGGGCCGCGATGCGATCGCCGGCGCCCACCGCCACCGTGTAGGTCGCCTCGCCCCGGCACAGCACCTGATCGCCGAGGGTCCCCGGCTCGATGACCTCGCCCTTGCCCTTCTCCCACGCCTCGCAGACCTGGGCCCGGTACGCCGCCACGGGATCCCGGTCCGCGGGCGTCACGTCCACCACCCGGCCGTTGGCATCGCGCCGCTTCTCGGACTGGATCTTCACCTTGGCGCCGGGGTGCTCTCGCATGATGTAGAAGAGCTCGATGATGTCATCGGGTGCCATGCGCATGCAGCCGTGGCTCACATACCCGCGGCGCAGCGTCTCGGTGATGGGGCCGTGGAAGCCGTAGGTCTGGTTGCCCGCGCTGTTGCGCGCGGTGATGCGCATGAAGGGCAGGCCGGCGAAATAGCTGGGCTGGTAGCGGCGCGGCGTCCAGAACCAGCCATCGTCGGCGTCGGGGTGCGTCGTGAACTCCCCCACCGGGGTGAACGAGCGGCCGTTGGACCCCAGGGCCCCCACGCCGGTGGGATAGACCTTGTGGAAGCCCGTCGCGTCGTCGATCAGCTCGACGGTGAAGCCCGCGAGGCTCACGACGATGCGGGGATCCTCCAGCACGGGCAGCAGGGCCGGCACCACGTAGGCGTTGCCGTCGGCCTTGCTCAGATCGGGGCCGACCTCCCCCGGGTGCTCCTGATCGTAGGGGTTGCCGCCGCCGGTGGTGGCGACACCGCCCGTGGCGTTCACGTCGTCGCCCGGGGCGGTGACGTCGGTGGCGTCGCAGGCGGCGAGGCCGAGGCCGAGGGCGAAGATCGGGACGAGGTGGCGCATGGCGGATCCCTCCAGGCGGTGACGGCGCGCACCATAGTGATCCGGCGCGCAGATGTCATCCCGTTCGCGAACCCCTTGCTACGGGTGGGCGAGCGGCGGCGTGAGGCGGTCCATGAACCAGCGCGTCAGGGGTGGGAGCCAGCGTGTCATGCCATACACCGCCGGATAGATGACCCGGGGCCGGCGCCGGTCCACCGCCCGCACGACCCGGGCCGCAAGGCCCTCGGTGGTCCCCCGCGGCTGGAGCGCCACCAGCCGGCTCTTCTGGTAGGCCGCCAGCCCCGCCTTGCCCATGTCGGTCTCGATGATGCCGGGATAGACCGTGACCACGTGCACGCCGTGCCGCGCAGCTCGCCCCGCAGCGCCTCCGAGGCGCCGGCGAGCCCGGCCTTGCTGGCGTTGTACCAGGTCATGGCCGGCGTCGGCGCCAGCGCGGCCATGGACGCCACGTCCACGATGCAGCCGCGGCCGCGGGCCAGCATCCCCGGCAGCACCGCGTGGGTCAGCCGCAGGGGCGAGAGCAGGTTCAGGCGCAGCGACAGCTCGGCCCGCTCGACGTCCACCTCGGCCGTCGGCCCGATGACCTGCATGCCCGCGTTGTTGATCAGCACATCCACCGGCCCCAGGGCCGCCTCCGCCGCGGGCAGCCAGGCCGTGCACGTTGCCGGATCCCCAGATCCGCCTCGACCACATGGCTGGGACCGGGCAGCGACGCCGCGAGGGCCTCCAGCAGCGGGCGCCGCCGGGCCACCAGGGTCACGCCATGCCCCCCGGCCGAGAAGGCCCGCGCGAGGGCCTCCCCGATGCCGGCCGAAGCCCCCGTCACCACGACATGCATGCCCACCTCCGGCGCCAGTCCCCGGGATGAGAGCACGCCCCAACGCTGGAAACCAGCGAACTTCCTCGAAAAAACCGCTTTCCTTCCGCCCGCTCTGCCCCTACCCTGCCCGGCCCCCTGGACTGGAGGCACCCATGCGCGCGGTCGGCATCGACTTCGGCACCACCAACAGCGCCCTGGCCGTCACGGACGCCCAGGGCACCCGCCTGGCCACCTTCGCCCACGACACCCTCGACGTCTTCCGCTCCGTGCTCTACCTCACCCGCCGGGCCCGCGGCTCCGGCGTCGGCGAGGCCTTCGCCGGCCCCGACGCCATCGCCCGCTACCTGGATGACGGCGAGGGGCGCCTCATCCAGTCCATCAAGTCCTACCTGGCGAGCCCGGCCTTCCGCGAGACGAGCATCTTCGACCGCGGCTACAGCCTGGGCGACCTGTTGAGCTACTTCCTGCGGGCCCTGCGCGGCGAGGCCGAGGCCAGCCTGGGCCCCCTGGGTCGCCGCGCCGTCGTCGGCCGCCCCGTCCGCTTCGCCGGCGAGGGGGCGACCGACGAGGCCCTGGCCCTCGATCGCCTGCGCGGTGCCTTCGCCGCCGCCGGCTTCGACGACGTGCAGTTCGAGCTGGAGCCTGTCGGCGCCGCCTGGGCCTTCGGTGCCCGCGTCGACCGGGAGCGCGTCGTCCTCGTGGGCGACTTCGGCGGCGGCACCAGCGACTTCTCCCTGCTGCGCATCGCCCCCGACGCCGCGGAGGTCATCGGCAACGATGGCGAGCCCATCGCCGGCGACGTCTTCGACGGCCACATCGTGCGCAACGTCGTCGCCCCCGCCCTGGGCCGCGGCACCCGCTACCGCGGCCTCGACAAGACCCTCGAGGTCCCCCATGGCATCTACGGCAACCTGGAGCGCTGGCACCTGCTGTCGTTCTTGAAGGAGCGCCGCACCCTCCAGCAGATCCTGGAGTGGGCCGCCCACGCCGAGGAGCCCGAGAAGCTCCAGGGTCTGCTGCACCTCGTCCGGGCCGACCGCGGCTTCTTCCTGCACGCCGCCGTGCAGGCCGCCAAGGCCGACCTCTCGCGCAACCCATCGACAACTCTACGCTTTCAGGACGGCCCCATCGACCTGGCCGTCGACATCCGCCGCGCCGACTTCGAGGCCTGGATCGCCGACGACGTGGCCCGGATGGGCGCCGCCGTCGACCGCCTGCTGGGGTCGGCCCCCGGCGTCGCCATCGACGAGGTCTTCCTCACCGGCGGCACCTCGCTCGTGCCGGCCGTCCGCCGCCTCTTCGACGACCGCTTCGGCGCTGCCCGTGTCCACGACGGCGGCGAGTTCACCTCCGTCGCCGTCGGCCTGGCCCGCCGCGCGGGAGCGCTGCCATGCTGACCCCCCTCGCCGCGCACCACGGCCCGGCGCTGACCGCCTTCCTGGCCGGCTTCCGCGCCGCCGAGCCACTTGCCCGCGTACTTCCAGGCCTATGAGGGACCCATCGCCCAGGTGGTGGCCAGCCTCGCCGCGCGCGCCCGGGGCGAGGGGCTCCGCCCGACCAGGTGCCCGGCTCCACCCTGTTCTGGGAGGAGGACGGCGCCCTGCTCGGGGTCCTGGGCCTGCGCCACCGCCTCAACGCCCGCCTGCGCTTCTTCGGCGGCCACATCGGCTACGCCGTCCTGCCCAGCGCGCGTCGCCGCGGCCTCGCCACCCGCATGCTGGCGGCCGGCCTGATCGAGGCCCGCGCCCGGGGCATCGCGGGGGTGTTGCTGACCTGCGCCCCCGACAACCTGGGCTCCATCCGCGCCATCGAGCGCAACGGCGGCGTGCTGGAGGCCGAAGAGTACTTCGCCCCCGAGGCCCGCCTGGTGCGCCGCTACTGGATCGGCCCGGCCGAGCCGCTGCCCGCCAGCGCCGATCCCGGCTGATCCCCGCACAGCCCACTGCCGCAGCGGCGCCGACCGTGGCAATCTGTCCACACGCCACCGCCTGCGAGAGCTGTGATGAAGACCGACCGGGCTCGCCTGCGCCATGACCTGCGCACCGCGATGACCATCGAGCTGGCCACGCTGCCCACCTACCTCTACACGATGATGACGCTGCGGCCCGACCGGGCGCCGGCCCGCCAGGCCATCGGCCTCATCCGCCGCGTGGCCTACGAGGAGATGCTGCACATGGCGCTGGTGGGGAACCTCATCAACGCCCTCGGGTTCCAGACGGCCATCACCGATCCGGCCTATGTGCCTGATTTCACGAAGCCTTTGCCGCTGCCCGGCCACTCGACGACCAGCAACCCCTTCACGGTGGTGCTGCGGCCCTTCGGCCCCGAGGCCATCGCCACCTTCCTGGACATCGAGCTGCCGGCCTACGACGACCCGGGCCAGCCGACGACCGAGGGCTGGGCCACCATCGGCCAGTTCTACCAGGGCATCGAGGCCGAGCTGCCCACCGACGACGCGGCCTACGGGCACGGCCGGCAGATGGCCGCCCGCGGCAACCCGGCCGCCGGCGTCCTCTTCGCCATCACCAGCCACGCCACCGCCGTCGCCGCCCTGTCCGAGATCGTCCACCAGGGGGAGGGCCTCGGCCAGGGGCACGAGAACGATGGCGACCACGAGCTGAGCCACTACTGGCGGTTCAAGGAAGTCGAGACGCTCCTCACGAGCGGCCAGATCGACCTCGAGCGGGACGTGCTGCCCGTCGTCGCCGATCCCTACGCCCACCTCGGCGCCTACACCGAGGCGCAGCAGGTGGCCAACCGGGCCTTCAACGCCGCCTACAGCGAGCTGCTCGACGCGCTCCAGGCCACCTTCACCAGCGCGGCCCCCGAGGTCTACGGCGCCTCGACCGCGGCCATGGAGGCCATGCCCCAGAAGGCCGCCGTGCTGCGCGCCCTGGGCCCCATCCCCGGCACCGATCGGCTCGCCGGCCCGACCTTCGAATACCTGCCCCGAGGAGCCCGCGGATGAGCACCATCGCCCGCCCCCGACTCTACTTCCGCGGCCACGCCTGGTGGGATCCGTCCACGTTCAACAACAACGACAACTTCCCCACCTACGACGCCGCCAACGTGCGGCTGAACATGCCGTACCTGTACACCCAGGGCGTCTACAGCCCCGACCAGTTCCGCCGCTGGGCCATCACCTCCGCCTACGACGCCAGCCAGGACGAGCACCTGCCCCCCGCCGAGTGGAACTACTACGGCAGCATGGCCTGCGGGTTCGTCAGCCCCACCGCGCCGACCATCGAGGATCCGGCCTGGTTCGACCGGCCTGCGGGGGGCACCACCGTCACCGGCTGGAGCGACGAGGCCGGCACCTACCCCTCGGAGGGCCCGTGGGCGGCGGCGCAGGTGACCCTCAACCCGGATCGCATGCCCACCAAGATGTGCGACGTGAACCCGGCGGCGTTCTGGAGCACCCAGCTCTTCGCCGACCGCCTCCAGGTGGGCAGCCCCGACACGGTGGGCTTCGGCGGCGCCTTCGCTCGGCGGATGTGCTCACGGTTCCCCAACCTGCAGAACAACTACGACGCCACGGGCGAGCTGCTGATCGCCGGCTCGATGAACGTGATCTGGCAGGGCTGCCTGGACCGGCGCGACCTGACGCTCTTCGGGGACCTGGCCGTGCCCGGACCGGGTCGCGCGCTGGCCGAGGCCCTCGACCGCCCCGGGGTGGCGGGGCTGATGATCCGCTTCTCGACCTTCGAGACGCTGTACTTCAACGGCGCCCCGTTCCGCGCCCTGGGCGGCACCAAGGCCCAGCGCCTCAGCGCGCGCATGGGCCTGATGGCCGAGCTCTACGCCGACTACGCCGCCCAGCGCGAGGCCTGGAGCCGGGGCGAGCGCACGGTCGCGCCGGCCCGACCGGTGAACCGCGCCTACAGCCGCACGGTCGGGTGGATCGCGCCGTGGCACGAGGGTGCGCTGTGCAGCGAGCCCGAGGGCCGGCTGCTGTTCGCCGGCGCGACGCTGCTCGGCGAGACCCCCCGGACGGTGACGCCGAGCCAGGCGCAGACCCATGGCGACCAGGCGGGCCAGCCCTACGCGCCCCTGCCACTCGGCCCGACGCCGGTGGAGGCGGACATCCGCGATGGCGCGGTGGCGCGGGTGGTGCTCGACACCGCGGTGACGCTGCCGAAGCTCTGGCTCGGGGGTCCCATGGCCCGGTACGGCCGCCTGGCGCTGCAGCTCGGCACGCAGACCATCGCCTGCATCGAGCCCGAGGCCTACGCCGAGGCCGCCTGGGCGGAGACGGGGGGCCTCGTGGACGTGACCCTCGACCCGCCCGTCCCTCTGGACGCCTGGTACGGGGCCGACCTGCGCCTGGTGGTCCACGCCGAGACGGACGCCCCCGTGGAAGCCCTGGTCGAGCAGGCCTTCACCGCCCGCTGCGACCTGCGCGGCGTGTACGCCGACGAGCCCGGCGCCGGCGCCTACGCCCGCCCGGACCCCACCTTCACCGTGCGCGTGCAGCACCGCGGCCGCCGCCCGCCCCCTGGCACCCGCCTCGTCGTCGCCCAGTACGACGCCGGCTTCACGCGCGTCGGCCCCGCCGGCCAGTCCCCCATGGTCGAGCTGCTGGCCGACCCCGCGCGCCACCCCGAGCCCGTCGGCGCCGGCGGCCTCGCCTGCACCGTCACGGCGGGACCGGGCGACTGGGCCGAAGCCACCCTCGCCGTGCGGGCCCTGCGCCCGGGCATCCCCAACCTGCCGCTGCTGGCTCTGCCCCCCGGCGCCCCCATCCCCACCCTGGCCCGCACCATCGGCGGCACCGCCATCGTCGACGTCGCCTACGTCGTCGCCCGCGCCCTCCCCTTCCACGACCAGCGCGCCGACGACTTCGCCCAGTGGCTGACCACGAACCCCGACGCCGACGAGGTCAACGCCCGCGTCTACCACGAGGTCTTCGCCCTCTGGGCCTGGCTCTTCCCCGTGATGGACTTCCTGCGTGATCCCCTGGCCTTCCAGTCCTGGCGCGGCCCCATCATGCAGGTCACCGACCCCGCCCGCTTCACCGAGACGGCCTACATGCCCGTCAACCGGTGCCTCTCCGCCGGCCAGCGCCGCATCCTCGAGCTCTGGGACGCCTACCTCAACGGCCGCTCGCGCCACCACGGCCGGCTGCGGTGAGGCGCGTGGGCGACCACGTTGCGGTCGCGTCCAGGTCCCGGACAACCCGTTCCCGCTCGACCAAAGCCATGATTTCATGAAACTTTTCTCCTAGGAGGAGCGTCGGCCCGCCCCCCGGCCATCAGCGCCCTGGGTCTGCACGAAGACCCCCCGCCGGCATCAGCGCTTGGGCCGCTGCAAGGGCTTCCAGAGCCGTCGAGAAAGGAGCGGGTCGAGCTTGGGGCTGTCGGCCCGCCAGTAGACGCTGATCCCGTCCGCGCTGGCCTCTCGCTCGGGATCACAGCAGGCAGAGAACGCACGTAGGCGGCGCCACTGCTCGGCGATGGCACTGGTCTCGATGCCGTTGAGCACGGCGACGGCCCTCGCGGCATGCCGACGGCGCCATGACGCTTCCAGGGCCTCGCTCTGGGTGGTGAAGTGCCGCGAAGCGGCCTCCAAGAGGTCGCTCATGCTCCCGTCAGTCCGCCACCCCAGGAGCCGAATGGCTGCCCGTCGATGGTGGGCATCCGAGTGCCCGGCGAGCGCTTGGAGCGCCACGTCGAGGTCGGCTCCTTCGCCATGGCGGTCGAGGGCGATGCCGATGGCCTCGCATCGTTCGGGATGGCGGACCGCTTGATCAAGCAGGAAGTCCAATGCCTGCTCTCGGTCCACATCGAGGAGCAGACGAACCCGCCGCGGGCTCGCCTTCTCCTCGAAGAAGGCGCAGGCCGCGCGCCAGGCCTCCGACCGGTCATCCCTCGCGAGACGGTGGACCAGCCAGCCATGCTGGTCGGCGAAAAACATGTGTCCTCGGCGGACCTCCCGGCGTAGATCTTTCAGCGTCTCGGGGCCCAGGTCATGGCCCCGTTGTTGAGCACCACGCCAACCACTGTCGCGAGCGACTCCGTCAGCCGCGTGTTGCAGGCGCCGCAGGAACTCGAGGTCATCGACGGCCTCCCTGGTCGAGCGCCGAGGAGGTGCCGAGCAAGCAAGCCGTCCGTCTCCCGGCCGGCATTCCAGAGCGCATCGACCGCTCGGGGCCGAAACACCGGATCGCCCAGGGCATCGATGAAGAGTTTTCTCAGTTCATCGACCTGAGCGAGCTGGCGGAGGGCATACGCGTGGCACCAGCGCAGCTTTTGCGCCTCGGCGGGTGCGGCAAGCAACCACTGCACAGCCTCAGGTCGCCTGCTCAGCGCGAGGGCGATCCGTCCCGCTGAGGCACTCTCCTCGTCGGTGCTCCTCGCGGCCTCCAGGGCATGAGCGTAGGCGGCATCGCTGACCGGGGTGGTAAGCAACTCAAAGAGGAGCGAATCACCGGCCAGGTCGGGCCCCACTGCCAGAAGGGCGTCGATCACGTCGTCGGCCCGGCCCAGGCGAGCCAGCACCATGGCGGCATCCTGAAAGAGATGGCTCTCTGCTCCGCGACGGCCCAAGGCGAACTCACGGACGAGCTGTACGACGGCCTCGCTTGAGAAGGCCGCCGCATCTCCCCCGCGGAGCGCGTTCCAGCCCCGTCCGCCGAGCTCCAGCTCCATCACTCGACTCGCCCCGACACCACCGATGGCCAGCAGCAATGCACGAACGCCCTCGTAGCTGGGATTGGCGGCCGTCGTGTTGGGCCGGTGCTCCTTCTGGGCCATCTTCCAGAGCTTCTCCTCCAGCGGAGTGCCCTTCCGTCGAGCGGCGGCGTCGAGCAACGGCCAGGTGCACACACTTCCCACCGCCCGAATGAGGACGGACGCAAGCCGATCCTCATGGCCTTCAACAGAGAGCTCCTCGATCGATGGCATCGACGATCCCTTCAGCGAGGCCTGCTGACTCAATGACTTCGGGCACGGACCACACCATGATCGCCCAGTCCAGCGCGGCCTCGTCGGAAGCTGCAAGCTTTCGCCAGCAGCTCTTCCACAGGTCCGGGCAGGTCCATGGCGAGCATCGAGAGGATCCGGGCGCCTACCCCCGCGGTCCAGCCCGGCCAGATGCTCAACCCGCTGGAGTGCCTGCGGCGGGTCCATGACCGTCAGGGCGCGCAAACCCTGGAGCATGAGAAGTCGGGATGGCTGTCCGCCAATCAACCATCCCTCGATCCGATCAAGCTCTTCCCGATCTCGGAAGGTCGCGACCGCCCTGGCCAAGACACCCTGGTCGCTTGTCTCGGCGGCGACAAAGAGGCGGAGTTTGATGTGTCTCCAGACCCACTCACCTGGCTCATCCTTCAACCCGGAAAGCAGACTGATAGCCTGTCGGGTAGTGAGAGCGCCTTCGTCAAGCCGCTCCCCGAGCCAGGTGGGCCAGAGGGCGACGGCCGCCAGCAGCGCCTCCCTGGGAGTCTGGCGCTGGTTGTTGGTCTCCGCCTGGATGACCCGCGACCACAGGGCGTCCATGGCCTGGCGCGCCGGAAGTCGGATGAGGACACGTGCTGCGAGCTCATCAACCAGCGGATGGGGGTGCCCGAGAACTTCGACCGCCCACCGACCCACCTCGTCGTCGTCGTAGCTCTCGACGAGCTCACCGAAGGCCACGGGGGCGTTCCCCTTGGCGTCCTCCATGCGAAGCCGACGTTCGATGGCGGGTAGGAGCTCGTGGCCCAGGCCATCCAGTTGGTCGCGGGTGTGGCGGTTCAGGTAGCCGTGCGCGTTGAACGCCGCCAGAATCCGCGCAGCGTCATCGAACTCCCGATCGCGACACAGCAGCCACAGCAGGCCGGCTGGCAGGCCTCCCAGATGCCTCAGAATCTCCCGCCTCGGCTCGGCGACGTGCTTGCAGATGAATCCGCTGCCATGCAGCGCTTCAAGGTCCTCCTCGGTGAGGCCGCTCCGTCGAAGGCCCTCGGCCACCGCCCAGGTCAGCAGAAGGTCGTGGAGAAACTGTACCCTCTCGCCATCCAGCCGAATCCAGCGACCGGCTTCCGCCAGAGACTGAAGGTCGCGGTTCTCTACCTTCCCCGCCGGGATGGGATAGACAAGCTCCCCGCGAAACAGGCGAACTGCCAGGTCAGCCACTGCCCCCTGCTCGAAGGGGGACAGCTTGCCCCAGTAGTTCAAGAAGACTTCACGCGCTTGCTCGGGGATTTCGGTGCTCCCCGTTTCGACAAACATGTGTGCAAGGAGTGGCCGGCGCAGCAGCTCTCGAGTTGGGCGAGCCAGCAGGGCGGCATCGATGCCGCGGCGATCCAGGTAGCTCTCCAACTCCCTCGCCGTGAAGTCTGTCGCCTCCACCAACGCCCAGCCATCCCCCAGCGCTCCTGGCTGCCTGGGTTGCGGCAGCGCCACGACGATCGGACATGCGGCGTTGAGTTCAAGGCTCCCGGATGCGCGGAACCTCACGGTCGGAGACAATGCCGTCTACGAAGACAAACAACCTTCGGCCCCCATCCCTCTCCATCCTCCGCAGCAGGACTGCGAGATTGGCCGGATCGGGATCTTCATGCAGTCCTTCCCGCCGAAGCACGACGCTACTCGGGACCGCAGCTCCTCGATGCCCTGGCCGGCCTCAAGCCAGACTACACACTTTGTCTGAGCGCAGTGGCGGGCCAACGCGGCGAGCATCCAGGTCTTCCCGACTCCGCCGGTCCATGCACGACGAGCGACCGGTGGTGGTCGAGCCACCGGAGGGCGGGGCGAACATCGTAGCACTCCTCGTATCCGAGGCCTTGGAGGCGAGTCTCAAGGTGCTTTTCGAGGCGACCGCGCATCTCATCCCAAAGAAAGGGGGTGGGCTCACCGCCGGTACGCAATAGCAGTCTGCTGAAGAACCGCCAGTCATCGCGGACCTCAGCGATCCGAGCGGCGTTGCTGAGATAGCCCGCAAGGACGTCGTGTGAGTTGAGCCCCGCAAGTTCGTGGAGGTCGCTTCGGAGTTGATCACCAGGCCGAGTCTTGTCGGGAAGAGAGAGAACCAGCGGATGTTCCAGACCGGCCAGCAACCGAGCACGTAGCTGGGCGTCGTCCACGGCCTGCGCCTGGAGGCGGCGGAGCACTTCCTCCATCTCATCGCGACCGAGTATGGTGATCGGACCCTCCTGCCCAGATTGCCTGGTCAAGAGGGTACCAGGGTTTGCACGTCCCTGAACAGGAGGAACGAAGCAGCCGACGGGGGGCGCCTGGTGGCTTGAGTCTCGGAGGCGGGCCCCGCCTTGCGGCCAACGAACGCCACCAGCCCTGAACGTGCCGTCTGCTCGGCCGGCGCCTCGTGGGCCACGGCTTCGGAATGGTCATCAACGAGTCGGCCGGGCACCCGAGCAAATCGCACTGGGTAGGACCGGCGTCGCCGAGGTCGCGCCTGGCCAGCACCGCATCCCTCCCCGATTTCAGCGCAAAGGCCGTCCCGAAGCTCCCGGCCGCCGCGGAGCGCTCGCTAGGTGAGACCCGGAGCGGCCGCCATCGTGCCCGCCGACGTCAACGATGCTAGGCGGCGGCCCCTCAACGACGGCCGCGCTGGGTTCTGACCCCTCAGGGCGCCGCGAGCTGCTTGAAGATGTAGTCGGTGTCGATCTCGTTGAGGTCGAGGCTGTGGTGCCAGACGGGCGCGTCCACGCAGGTGCCCGCGCCCTCTGGGCCCTCCAGCCAGCAGCGACCCGCGCCACACCGACAGGCGTCCGTGAGCGCCTGCCCGCACAGGCCGGGCGGGTGGTAGCTGCAGGTGTCCGTGCAGGTGGAGGAGAAGGTGAACCACGCCCCGCCGGTGCGGGCGCACTCGGCCTCGGGCTGGGCGAGGGTGGCCTCCCACTGGACCGCCGGCATCGGCAGACGGGCGCACTCGCCGCCGCGCCAGGTCCCCCCCACGAGGGCGCAGTGCGCCTCTTCCACGGCGCGCCGGTGCGCGGCCCGGCCTTCGTCCAGGCGCTCCCACGCCTCCTCCCGTGTGCGGCGGCGCGCCAGCTCGGTGCGCACGGCGGCGACGTTGGCCGCGGTGTGGGCCAGGACACAGGTGCCAGCGCGCACGGCGAACGCCCCGCGTGGGCGGACGTCGACCGGCACGATCACCGTGCTGCCCACCTGCGGTGGGGGCCAGCGGCTGGCTCCCCCGAGCTGGCCCATCCAGTAGATGGTGAGGGGGCCGGCGTCGGCCGCGCGGGCCAGACGGGTCGAGGGCCCGCCCTCTGCCAGCACCTCCAAGACCCGCAGGCGCACCTGAGCCGGGGGCAGGCGCGCCGGGCGCTGCCGGCGAGCCGAGACGACGAGCGCGTCGACGCCCTCGACCCGGGCTACGACCACGGGGCCCGCGGTCAGGTGCTTGCGGGAGGCGGCGCAGGTCGCCAGGTCGGGGAACACGGAGGAGGCGGCACGATCGCCCAGGGCGAGCGTCGGGGTCGCGATCAGCAGGAGGAAGATGAGGGCACGGGTCACTGGAGCCTCCTTCTCAGCCGTGGTCCTGGCCGGCGACTACGGGCCGGCGACTGCTGGCCGGCGACGACTGGCCGGCGAGCACTCTCCGACGAGACGTCGCCGGCCATGGATGTGACCACACCGGACGTTGGAAGCCGCCCTCACGTCGATGATGGACCTGCCCCACACGAGGGCGGCCCCGAGCCTGGCGCGGGACCCCACCGGCGCCCAGGCAGACGCCCCCTGCCCGTCAGCGGACCGCGACGCGCACGCGCCGGGCCGCCAGCACCGACGCGGCCTGCTCCCCCCACGTCCGCTTCGCGTCCACCACCGCCCCCGCGGCAGGATCGAGCGCGACCACCACCGTCGAGGCGACGGTGGCGGGCATCATCGCCCGCCAGGTCGCCCCCAGCGCGGCGCCGTACGCCGGCGGACAGGCCGGCAGGGCTGCCCGCAGGCCCGCCTTGAGCCGCGCGCACCGCGCCGAAGGCGGGATGCTCGGATCGGCCAGCGCCTCGAGCGCCGCCGCCACCGCCGCGCAGCCACCGCCCTCCGCGGCCAGACCGGTCACGACCGCCTGCCGCTCCTCGGGCCCTTCGCCGCCGCCAGCCGCTCGCGCACCGCCTGCGTCCGCCCGGGATCCGGGGACGCGAAGGGCTCACGGCCCCCGTCGAAGGCCAGCGCCACCTGCGTGCGCCCGCTCCGCGCCAGCACCTCGAGCAGCCGCACCACCTGGGCCCCCGGCACATCGGCCTGGATCCAGACCTCGGCCCCCGCCCCGGGCCCGACCCACCGCGCCAGCTCGTCATCGCTCGCCGAGGCCGCCAGCCCCAGCCCGCCCCCGAGAAGCCCGCCGCACCGACCCGCACGAACCGCCCATCCGGCGCCGGCTCATGCCCCACGCCCGGCACCCGCGCCAACCCCTCCGCCGACGCGTCTGACCCGAAGATCGACCCCTCGGAGCACATCTCCTCGACCCAGCCACCCGGCTCCGCCGCCGCCGCTCCCGCGGCCAGCAGCACCCCCATGATCCAGCGCATACGCACCTCCTGCCGTTGATCGTGATGATCTCGCACGCTCGAAACACGAAGGCAATCAATAAATTGTGCGGTGCGTGCACCAGGCGTACCCGTGGGCGGCCCCCGTCGCAACGGTCCGGGGTGGGTGCCATGAAACCGAAGCCTGCTCTGCCCGCCCCCGTCACCGCGCCATCGTGAGCAGGCCGCCTTCGGGGAACTCCTGGCCCATCATCAGCGCGCGGGCTTCGCCGACCAGGAAACAGGAGCCGGTGACGAGCGTGAGGCGGTCGGCGGGCAGGGCGCTGAGGGCGTCCTCCACCGTGCCGGCGTCCCAGGCGGGGACCTGGGTGAAGAGGGGGACGAGGGCGCTGGCCTCGAGGCGCCGCGGGTACTGGGGGGTGACGACGGCGACGCTGCTGACGAGGGGCTCGAGCAGGGCGATGACACCGGCGACGTCCTTGCCGGCCATGGCGCCGAAGACCAGGTGGATGGGGCCGCGGACGCGGTCGCGGATGAAGTCGGCGAGGGCGGCGGCGCCAGCCGGGTTGTGGGCGCAGTCGAGGATGACGTTGCCGATGCGCTCGGCGCGGCCAGGCCAGCGGACGTCCTGGAGGGCGTCGGGGTCGGGCTCGACGCCGAGGCAGCTCGCCAGCGCCAGGGCGAGGGCAGCGTTGTGGCGCTGGTGGGCGCCGGGCAGGGGCAGGTCGGGCAGGTCGTCGCTGGGCTGGACGACGGCGAGCTGGCCGGGGGTGGCGGCGCGCAGGGCGGCCAGGGCGGCGCCGCTGGCCGCCGTGAGGGCCGGGCGGCCGGGGCGGAAGATGGCGGCCTTCTCGCGGGCGATCTCGGCCAGGGTGTGGCCGAGCACGTCCTGGTGATCGAGGTCGACGGTGACCACCGCCGAGGCCTCGGGGTGGCAGACGTTGGTGGCGTCCAGGCGACCCCCCAGGCCGACCTCCCAGATGGCGACGTCGACGCCGGCCTCGGCGAAGATGACGCTGGCCATGGCGTGGGCGACCTCGAAGAACGAGGGCTCGAGGCCGGCCTCCCCCGCCACGCCGAGCACCCGGAAGGCCGCCTCGTACATGGTCTGCTCGTCGATGTCTTCGCCATCCACGCGGATGCGCTCGCGGAACGAGACGAGGTGCGGCGAGGTGAAGAGCCCGGTGCGCACGCCGGCCCGCCGCAGGACGGCCTCCAGGAAGGCGCAGGTGCTGCCCTTGCCGTTGGTGCCGCCCACGAGCACGGCCCGGGGGAAGCGGACGGGCCAGCCCAGGGCGGCCTGGAGGGCGCGGGGCGTCGACAGGTCCAGCTTCTCGCCGAAGCGGGCCAGGCCGTAGAGCTGGGACAGGGCGAGCAGGTACGGCAGGTCGGTCAAGGGAGCTGCTCCAGGGCGGCCAGGGTGCGCCACGGGCGGGGGTGGGCCAGCGTCGGCGCCAGCGCCCGCAGCAGGCGCAGGTCGGCGGGCCGATCGATGTCGTACCAGAAGTCCAGGACTTCAAAAGAGATTCGCAGCGCGTGCAGCGTCTCGAGCAGGTGCGGGAGGACGGCGTCCGTGCCCCAGGCCACGCCCGTGAAGAGCGGGGGCAAGAGGCCCCGCAGGCCCAGCAGGTAGTAGCCGCCGTCGGTGGCGGGGCCGATCACCACGGGCACCCGCGCCAGCGCGGCGAAGGCGGCGTCCACCAGGGCCGGCGGCAGCGTGGGGCTGTCCGTCCCGATGACCACCACGGCCGCGCCGTCGGCCCCCTCGGCGGCGAAGGCGGCGCGCTGGCGATCCCCCAGGTCGCCGTCGGGCTGGGTGGCCAGGGGCAGACCCAGCGTCGTCCAGATCGGGTGGGCCAGGTCGCCGGCGCGCCAGAGCGTCACCACCCGACCCGGCCGCTGGTGGCGCTCGGCGACATCCGCCAGCAAGGCGGCGTGCAGGCGGGCGGCCCCCTCGACGCCCAGGGCCGGCACCAGCCGCGTCTTCACCTGGCCTGGCTCGGGGGCCTTCGCGAAGATCATCAAGCGTTCCGCAGGGTTGCTCCCCTTCATGGGCGCCCCCGCAGGCGCTCGCGGCCGATGGTCCACAGGATCTTCACGCCCGCACGTGCGGAGCCCTCGAGCGTGCCCGACACCTTGCTCTGGCCCGCGGCGCGGCGGCGGTAGTCCACCGGCACCTCGGCGCAGCGCAGGCCCCGGCGGGCGGCCTTGGCCTGCATCTCCACCGTCCAGCCGAAGTCGGGGTCGGCCATGTCGAGGCGCCGCAGGGCGTCCCAGGTGATGGCCCGGAAGGGCCCAGATCGGTGAAGCGCACGCCGAAGAGGGCCCGCACCAGCGTGCAGGAGAGGGCGTTGCCGAAGCGCTGCACCGGCGTGAGGGCGCCGGCCTCGGCCTGCCCGCGCACCCGCGAGCCGATGACCAGATCGGCCTCCCCGACGGCGATGGGCGCCAGCACGGCCGGCAGGTCGCCGGATCGTCGGCGCCGTCGGCGTCGAGGAAGACCACCACGTCGGGGGGATCGGCGTGCAGGTGGTCGAGGCCCCGCAGGCAGGCCGAGCCGTAGCCGCGGCGCGCGCAGTGGACGACCTGGGCGCCGCCGGCGGCCGCTACCTGCGCGGTCGCGTCGGTGCTGCCGTTGTCCACCACGACCACCCGCCGCAGCCCGCGGCCGGCGAGGCCGGCGAGCACGCCGGGCAGGCTCTCCTCTTCGTTCAGCGCGGGGATGAGGGCGTCGACGATCATCAAGGCAGGCTCTCGTGGGCGCGGGGGCCACGGTAAGGCCGGGCGCCGCCGGGCAAGCCAGCGTTGCGCCTGCCCGGGGCCATGGCGTAGCGTGCCGCAGGGGGTCCGCGAGGGGACGGGTTGGGCACGGCCGAGCACTACGACGTGGTGATCATCGGGCGCGACCTGGCGGGGCTGCTCAGCGCAGCGCTGCTGGCGCGCCGCGGACGGCGGGTGCGGGTGATCCTGCCCGACGCGCCGCCGGATCGGTGCCGCGGCCGCCCCTGTTCGGACTCCAGGCCCCCGTCGTCCAGCGCGGCCTCGACGCCCTGGGCCTCGTCCACGCCACCCGCAGCCGCCTCGTCGGGCCGCCCGAGCCGGTCGTGCTGGCCCTGCCCGACCGCCGCCTGACGCTGGAGCCCACGCTGGAGGCCCGCGGCCGGGTGCTGGGGGCGGCGTTCCCGGAGGCCCGCACCGAGCTCATCCGCCTCTTCGACCGCATCGAGGGCTACGGCCGCTGCCTCGACCAGCTCCTGAGCGGGGACACCGAGCTGCCCCCCGACGGCTTCGCCGCGCGCCGGCTGCTGCGCCGCCAGGTCATGGCCCTGCCCGTCAGCCTGCTGGTGGGGGTGGCGCCTCCGTGGTCGGAGGTGCCGGCGCTGCGGGGGCTCATCGGCACGCTGCTCGCCGTGGCCGGCCGCCACGAGGACGCCGCCGGCCCCATCAGCGCGGCAGGGGCCCGCGCCATCTGGCACCTCTGCCAGGGGGTGCACCGGTTCAAGGACGGGCCGGGCTCGCTGGCGGAGATGGTCACCGAAAAGCTGAGGAGCTTCGGGGGGTTGCTGGATCCGGAGCGGACGGTCAAGGCCGTCACGGTCCGCCGCCAGCGCGTCGTCGCCATCTACGACAACCGGCAGCGCCGCCACACCGCCGAGGTGGTCGTCTTCGCCGACGACGACGCCGTGCTCGCCGAGCTGCTGGGCACCCCGGCCCCGGAGGCCCCCGTGGCCCGCGTCCGCCACGCCGTCGTGCCCCCGGCCGAGCGGCCCCAGGGCCTCGCCGATCCCCTCGGGTGGCTGCCCGTCGCCGGGGGGACGCCGGCCCGCGTCCGCGCGGGGGAGCGGGCCCTGCGCATGGTCTGGCGGGGTGAGGACGAGCCCGCCGACCTCTTCGGGCTGACCCCCTTCGCCGAGGTGGACGCCGACGTGACCGAGGCGTGCCACCTGCCCGTGGCCAGCGACGAGGTGGACCTGCTGCGGCTCTTCCGCCAGCCCATCCGCGGCCCCCTCAAGAACCTGCTGCGGGCCGGCCCCTGGGTCCTGCCGGGGCTGGGCCTGGAGGGCGACTTCCTGACGGCCTGGATCGCCGCCGACCTGGCCGGCCGCCTGCTGCCCCGCCGGGCCCGGGTCGTCCCCCGCTGACCCCGCCGGGCGCCCGGGACGAAACCGCCCCCCTCGAAAAAAAACTCGGCGACGCGATCTTGCGAATGAACTCAAAGGGTTGGATGATGCCCACCGGTCGCGGAAAGGGACGAGGTGCCCCATGACGAAGGGTGAGCTGATCGAGATCATCGCCCGGCAGGAAGGCTTCAACCTTCGCCGGGCAGAGATCGTCGTCAATACGATCTTCGACGCCATGACGGATGCGCTCCAGCGCAACGAACGGGTCGAGATCCGGGGCTTCGGCTCCTTCGAGGTGCGGCAGTACGAGGCCTATCGGGGTCGCAACCCCAAGACCGGCGAAGAGGTCTTCGTCGCGGCCAAGCGTGCGCCGTTCTTCAAGACGGGCAAGGAGCTGCGCGAGCGGGTCAACAGCTGGGAGACCACCGCGGACGACGACGACGACGCCTGATCCGGGCGCGTCGCCTCGCTGGCCACGCGGTCTCGCGGCCTGACCGCCGCTTCGGCTGACGTTCCGGTTCCCCACCGCCTCCGGGCGGCGTATCCTCCCCCGTCCACCGACGGCGCGAGAGGATCCGATGCGGGACTTCGTCCACCTTCACCTGCGCAGCCAGTACAGCCTCCTCGAGGGGGCCATCCGGCTGCCGGATCTGATGGATCGGGTGACCGGCTACGGCATGCAGGCCGTGGCGGTGACGGATCGCGGCCAGATGTGCGCCGCCGTCGACTTCTACAAGCGCGCCGGGAAGGCGAAGATCAAGCCGATCATCGGCATCGATCTGGCCGTGGCCGAGGGCAGCCGCTTCGAGCGCGACAGCCGCGCCCAGGACCACCACCTGGTGCTGCTGGCCCGCGACCAGACGGGCTGGGCCCACCTGCGCGAGCTGTCGACGCGGGCCTGGCTGGACGCCGACGACCAGCAGCCGCGGGCCGATCAGGCCCTGCTGGCCGAGCACCATGAGGGCATCATCGCCCTGTCCGGGGGCCTCGACGGGGAGATCCCCCGGCTGATCGAGGCGGGCCGGCTGGACCAGGCCCGGGTGGCCGCCGCGCGCTACCGCGATCTCTTCGGCCCCGAGGGCTTCTACCTGGAGATCCTGGCCACCGGCACCCCCCGGCAGCGCCAGCTCAACGCGGCCCTGCGGGCCCTGGGCGCCGAGCTTCGCATCCCCCTCGTGGCCACCAACGACTGCCGCTACCTGGATCGCCGCGAGGCGCGGGCCCACGAGGTGCTGGAGTGCATCCGCCAGGGCTACACCCTCGACAGCCGCAGCCGGCCACAGGTCGAGACGGATCAGTACTACCTCAAGCGCCCCGACGAGATGTGGGAGGCGCTGGGCGCCGAGTACGCCGATGCGCTGGAGAACACCGTCCGCATCGCCGAGGCCTGCGACCTGAAGCTGGCCCTGGGGACGCCCTACCTGCCCACCTACCCCCTGCCCGCGGGCTTCGACACCGAGTCGTACCTGGTCAAGCGCGCGCAGGAGGGCCTGGAGGAGCGCTACGCGGAGTTTCGGGCGCTCGGGCTCTCGTTCGACGAGGGGCCCTACCAGGACCGGCTGGACGTCGAGCTGAAGATCATCCGGGAGATGGGCTTCGCCGGCTACTTCCTGATCGTGCAGGACTTCATCAACTGGGCGAAGGAGCACGGCATCCCGGTGGGCCCCGGCCGCGGCTCCGGCGCCGGCTCGCTGGTAGCCTACGCCCTGCGCATCACCGATCTGGATCCCCTGCCCTACGGTCTGCTGTTCGAGCGGTTCTTGAACCCCGAGCGCGTGTCGATGCCCGACTTCGACATCGACTTCTGCATGAACCGGCGCGGCGAGGTCATCGAGTACGTCACCGAGAAGTACGGCAAGAACAACGTCGGGCAGATCGCCACCTACGGCGGCCTCAAGGCCAAGGGCGTCATCAAGGACGTCGGCCGCGTGCTGGGCCTCTCCTTCGTCGAGACGGACCGGCTGTCGAAGCTGGTGCCGGAGGTGCTGGGCATCACGCTGTCCCAGGCCATCGCCCAGGAGCCGCGCCTCAAGGCCATGGCCGACGAGGACCCCAAGATCGCGGATCTGCTCAGCATCGCCCAGAGCCCGAGGGCCTGCACCGCAACTTCGGGATGCACGCCGCCGGCGTCGTCATCGGCGACAAGCCGCTGTGGGAGTACTGCCCGCTCCTCCAGGGGGCCAATGGCGAGATCGTCACCCAGTTCCGCCAAGGACGAGGTGGAGGAAGCCGGCCTGGTGAAGTTCGACTTCCTGGGCCTCAAGACGCTGACGGTCATCGACTGCGCCGTGCAGCTCATCAACCGCGGCCGCCCGCCCGAGCAGCGGGTGGACATGTCGAAGCTCGTCCTCGACGACGCCGGGGTCTGGGCGCTCATCTCCCGCGGGGACACCGAGGGCGTCTTCCAGCTCGAGTCGTCGGGCTTCCAGGAGATGCTCAAGAAGCTCAAGCCCACCTGCTTCGAGGACATCGTCGCCGCGGTGGCCCTCTACCGGCCGGGGCCCATGGGCTCGGGCATGCACCTCGACTTCATCGCCCGCAAGCACGGGCGGCAGAAGATCACCTACCAGCACCCCTGCCTGGAGCCCATCCTCAAGGACACCTACGGCGTCATCGTCTACCAGGAGCAGGTGATGCAGATCGCCCAGGTCATGTCCGGCTACACGCTGGGCGGCGCCGACCGCTGCGCCGGGCCATGGGCAAGAAGAAGGCGGAGGTCATGGCGCAGCAGCGCCAAGATCTTCGTGGACGGGCGGAGGGCTGCGGCGTCTCGGGAAGATCGCCGGTGAAGTCTTTGATCTCATGGAGACTTTCGCCCAGTACGGCTTCAACAAGTCCCACTCGGCGGCCTACGCCCTGCTGACGTTCCAGACGGCCTGGCTCGGTCCACTACCTCGTGGAGTTCTGGGCGGCCTGCCTCACCAACGACCGCGACAACGCCGAGAAGGTGGCCAAGAGCATCCGCCACGCCACCAAGAGCGGCATCCAGGTGCTGCCCCCGACGTGAACCGGTCCGGGGTGGACTTCGACGCGGTGGACGGCCGCATCCTTCGGCATGGCCGGCGTGAAGGGCGTCGGGTCGAGCGCGGTGGAGGCCATCGTCGAGGCGCGGCGGGCCGACGGGCGCTTCCGGTCGCTCTTCGACTTCTGCGAGCGCGTCGACATGAAGCGGGTCAACCGCAAGACGCTGGAGGCCCTGATCAAGACGGGGGCCTTCGACTTCTGCGGCCACCCCGCGCCCGCCTGATGGGGGCCCTGGAGCCGGCCCTCCAGCGGGCCCAGAACACCCAGAGCCAGGCCGACCAGGCCGACTTCTTCGGCATGCTCACCCTGCCCGGGCGCCACGGCCGCCGACGAGACCCTCACCGAGGACATCCTGGCGGTGCCCGAGTGAGCGAGGCGGAGCTGCTGGCCAACGAGAAGGAGGTCCTGGGCTTCTATGTGAGCGGGCACTCGACCGCTACGCCGAGATCATCCGCAAGAGCGGCGCGGCCCCCATCGACAGCCTCACCCGCCGCGACAACTTCGAGCGCGTCACCATCGCCGGCGTCGTCACCTCCCTGCGCATCCGGCCCTTCAAGAACGGCAACGGCCGCATGGCCATCCTGCTGGTGGAGGACGCCACCGGGGCGGTGGTGGTGGCCATGGGCGAGGACTTCGACCGCTGGGAGGCGGAGATCTCGGCGGACGAGCCCCTGCTCCTGCGGGGGCCGTGCGCATGGACCGCGACGAGGACGGCGACGCGGGTGAGCCTGCGGCTCGGCACCGGGCGCCGGGGCGAGACGCCCGATCCCGACGAGCGGCTGGTGGAGCGGCTGAGCGTGGTGCGCGAGCAGCGCTCGTCGGGCCTGGAGCTCACGGCGCCGGCCCGGGCCATCAACGCCGACCGCCTGCACGCCCTCAACAGCCTGCTGCGCACCGCGAGCACGCCGGCACCTGCCAGACGTGGCTTCCGTACAGACGGCCGACCGCTGTGTCGTGAAGCTGAAGCTACCGGTGACGGTGACGCCGAGCGACGACCTGGACGAGGCCGTCCGCCGGGTGTTTGGCGGGGCGGTGGAGGTCAGGACGACCTGACCGGGGCGGACCGAGGGCGTGCGCCCCTCCGGCTCAATCCTCGTCGTCGCCCTCCGGGGCGCCGTCGTCGGGATCGTTGATGGAGGGGAACTTGCGGATCTCGGTGCGCGCGATCTTCCAGGCCTTCTGCACGATCCACGACAAGGAGCGATCCTGTCGGGCCGCCTCGGCCTGGATCTCCTTGAGCATGTCTTCCGGGAAGTAGAGGCTCTGCTTCCGCTTGTCCGAGCCTGCCATCAAGGTCTCCTCCAGTCTGGCTCTGCGTTGATCTGAGCGTTCATCAGCCGCACCATCGTAGACCGACGGGGCGTCAAGTCAGGCACAGAGGCCGGGGCCGCCGACTCGGGGGCCGGCGCCGGCAGATTCCCCAACTCATCCCGACCCTTGCGCAGCTTCGCCGGATCGAGGCGGATGGGTCTATCCGCTTGAGGGGGACCACCGTCCCCTCCACACCCGGCGCCTTGACGCTGGCGGGGTTCACGAAGCGCAGGCGCCCGAACTTGTCGAGGGCGTGGAAGTCGCCGACGACCGGGGCGAGAACGCCGCCGCCTTCTGGCCGCCCGCCTTGGGAAGTCCCAGCGAAAGAGGTTGACCCGCCAGATGGCCCCATGGGCCGGCGTGCTGCCCGCCCGGGGACCTCGGCGAAGGGCACGGCCATCTCCGAGGGTGTAGCCGCGATCCTCGTCGTCGCGCTGGTTCAAGGTGCCGTCCACGTGCACCGCCGTCTTCAGGCCCTCCATGTTCCAGGCGCGGGCCACGCCCAGATCGCTGCGGTGGGTGGCGAAGCGGGCGTCGAAGATGACGTTGGCCGGGGTGACCTGCAGCTCCAGGTAGTCCTTGCGGTCGCCGTCGGCGTCGATGAACAGCTCGATGACCTCCTTGCTCCCAGGTGTTGCTGTCCCGGTCGGTGAAGGTGGTCCAGACGTCCGTGTCCGCCGCCTCGACGCCCACGTACAGGTACTGGTCGTCCCAGGTGAAGCGGGCGCGGGTGCGCGGGGCGGCCCGGCTGGCGCCGTCGGGGGAGGCCCACCAGTCCGTCCAGCTCAGGCCCTCCCAGCCGGTGTCGTCGAGCTTGCCGTCGAGGGTGATGGTCTTGCCCTCCGCCAGGCGCGTGGCCTGGGCCAGCGGCAGGGCCGCGGGGCCTGGGGCTTGCCCTCGATGGTCACCGCCGGGCCGATGACGCGGCCCTCCTTGTCGTGGGGCACCTGCTCGGCGTTCTTGATCTTGAGGCGGTAGTCGCCGCGCCAGACGCCCCAGTACAGCTTCGCCTCGCCCGGGCTGAAGTCGGGCTTGACGGTGATGATCTGCACGTCCTTGACCACCTTGCCCTTCTTGAGCCGCCGCAGCGGGAAGAGGCCCTCGACGGGGTGGTGATCCAGGTTCTGCCACGCGGCCTTGTCGGCCGGGCGCCCCTGCAGGTGGACGAAGAGCATGTTGTCGTCGGGGCGATCGGTCAAGCCCTCGATGTACCAGGTGACGGTGAGCGTCTCGCCCGGCTTGACCGACGTCTTGTCGATGTCATAGCCGACGAGGCGCACCTGGTCCTCGATGACGGCGCCCACGGCGTGCTGGGGCGTCGGCACCGCGTCGAGCAGGTGCGCCTGCACCTTCTTCTGCTGGCCGGGGTCAGCGTGGGCTCCGCATACTCCGGAGCAAGCGGCCAGGGCGAGGCCCACGGCCAGGGCGATCTTCAGGGGTGCGAGGCAGCCATGCCGGCCCTCCGTCTCATGCTGCGCGGACGGGGACTGTGGCCCATGCCCCGGCCGCCGCGCGGCGGGCGGCGCCCCGTTGCAAACCGCCCGGCCGCTGCCTATGCTCCCGCCGCCGACCGGCACGATAAGGAGAGCCGCATGCTCAGCCCGAGCCAGACCTATCACTTCGTGGGCATCGGCGGTGTGGGGGTCAGCGCGGTCGCGCGCGTCCTGCACCAGCAGGGCGTCCGGGTCCAGGGCAGCGACGTCCGCGAGAGCCAGTCACCGAGGGCCTGCGCGCCCTGGGCATCCCCGTCGTCATCGGCCACCGCGCCGAGAACATCGCCGAGGCCGACGTGGTGGTGCACTCCACCGCCGTCCGCCCCGACAACGTGAGCGCGCCGCCTGCCGCGCCGCCGGCAAGGTCGAGGCCCACCGCTCCGAGCTGCTGGGCCTGGCCATCGAGGGGCGCGAGAGCGTCGGCGTCACCGGCACCCACGGCAAGGGCACCGTCTCGGCGATGATCACCCACTGCCTCATCGAGGCCGGGCTGGATCCCCACGTTCCTGATCGGCGGAATCCTCAACACCATGGGACGAACGCCCGCGCCGGCGCCGGGCCGCACGCCGTGGCCGAGGTGGACGAGAGCGACGGCAGCCACCTCAACCTCCCCGGCACGTGGTGGTCAACAACCTCGAGGTGGACCACCTCAACTACACTCGGGGCTCGACGACATCGTGGCGACCATGGCCCGTTCGTGGCCGAGAACGCACAGCTCGAGACCCTCGCCCTCAACTGGGACGACGCCGGCGTCCGGGCCCTGGCCGAGCACCTCGATCGGCCGTTCCTGCGCTACGGCACCGTGGACGGCCCCCTCGACTTCGCCGCCCGCGACGTGGAGGACCTGGGGATCGCGTCCGCTTCATGGCGTACCGCGGGGACGAGGCCCCGGGCCCCATCAGCCTGCCCATCCCCGGCAACTACAACGCCGACAACGCCGCGGGCGCCCTGGCCATCGCCCTCGGGGCCCTGAAGCTGCCCTTCGCGGCCGTGCAGCGCGCCCTCGACGGCTACCGGGGCCTGGAGAACCGCTTCACCGTCCGGCGCGCCGGCGGCCTCACGCTGGTCAAGCACCACATCTCCCACCCGACGGGGATGCGCCGCGTCCTGGAGAGCGCCCGCCGCATCGAGCACAGCCGCATCTGGTGCGTCTTCAAGCCCTACCGCTTCACCTCATGCGCTACCACGGCGAGGAGTACGCCGAGGCGTTCCAGGGCGCCGATGACGTGCTCATCACCCGCATGTACGCGGCGGAAGAGCGCCCCATCGACGGCATCGACACCCCCTGGTTCGTCGACGTCCTGCGCACCGCCGGCAACCGGGCGACTACGTGGAAGAGAACGACGGCGTGGTGCCCTGGCTGTCGGAGCGGGTCGCGCCGGGGGACATGGTGATCTTCTTCGGCGGCGACGACTCTTTCCCGCATGGCGGACGCCTGGGCCGACGCCCTGGACGCCCGGTGAGTCGCTACCGCGGGCGGCGGGTGGCCGTCTGGGGGGCCGGGGTGAGCGGCGTGGCCGCCGCCAACCTGCTGGCGAGCCGGGGAGCGGCGGTGGTCCTGAGCGACAGCCGTCCAGAAAACACCTTGCAGATCAATGGGCTGGACCCGCGGGTGGCCGTGCGGGGGGGCGGCAACGTCCTGGGCGACGCCGAGCTGCTCGTGCCCAGCCCGGGCATCCTGCCGGCCGGCCTGCGGGGCGTCGGCGTGCCCCTGCTCAGCGAGATCGAGCTGGCGGCGTCGCTGCCCGTGCGCCCATCGTGGCCATCTCGGCACCGACGGGAAGAGCACGACGACCGAGATGATCGGCGCCGTCGTGCGCGCGGCGGGCCGCCCCGCGGAGGTCTGCGGCAACATCGGCGTGCCCTTCTCGGCCCGGGTGGACGAGGCCCCCGAGGACGCCGTGCTGGTCGTCGAGGTGAGCGCCTTTCAGCTCTGGTCCTGCGGGCACTTCCGGCCCCAGGTCGCGTGATCACGAACGTCGCCGGCGACCACCTGGACTACTTCGAGCAGGACGCGGCCGCCTACGCGCGGGCCAGGCCCGCGTGCTGCTGGATCAGCAGCCCGGCGACGCCGCCATCCTGCGGGCCGAGGATCCCGTGGTGAGCGGCTGAGACCGCCCCGGCGTGGCGCGGGTGCTGTTCGGGCCCTCGCCGCGTCCGGCGGGCCTCGGCCTCGTCGACGGCGCCCTGACGCTGGACGGGCGGCCATCATGGCCGCCGCCTCGCTGCCCCCTGCCCGGCCCCCACAACATCGCCAATGCCCAGGCCGCCCTGGCCGCCGGGCTGGCCTCGGGCTGCCGCTCGGCCCATGGTGGGCGCGCTGCAGACCTTCCGCGGCCTGCCCCACCGCCTGGAGCGGGTGGGCGAGCGCGACGGGGTGGCCTGGTACGACGACTCCAAGGCCACCAACCCACACGCCTCGGCGGTGGGCCTGGCCGCCCTGCCGGGTCCCCTGGTCGTCATCACCGGCGGCTTCGACAAGGGCCTGGATCTCAAGCCTTTTCTCGACGCGGTGCGGGGGCGCGCCCGCCACGTGATCGTCACGGGCCCCACGGGGATCCGCACCGCCGCCGCCCTCGCGGGCGAGGTGCCGACCACCGCCGCGCCCGACATGGCCATCGCCGTCGCCCTGGCGGCTGCGCAGTCCCGCCCCGGCGATCAGGTCGTCTGTCGCCCGCCGCCTCGTCCTTCGACGCCTGGGACGAGCTACGCCGCGCGAGGCGACGCCTTCCAGGCCTGCGTCCGCACGGCGATCCTCGGCCTGCCCGCGGCCGGCCCGGCGAGCCGTGGGCATTGACGCCCCGCGCTCGGCCGGTACCCATGGCCGTCCGGCTCCACTCCGAGAGGTCCATCATGCGTGCGCTCCTGACCGTCCTGGCCATCATCGCCCTCGCCCCGGGCTGCTCGAAGTCCGACGGACCCGGCGAGGTGGTCGAGGCGGTCGATCTCGACGTCGTCATCGACGCCTTCCAGGCCGCCCTGAGCGCGCCCGATCCGGTGGCCGCGGCGGCCGCCACCGCTGCCCCGGAGAGCGTCGCCCCCGAGAGCGTGGCGGCCGCGCCCGACAGCGCCGCCCCCGACGGCGCCGCCCCCGACAGCGCCGCGCCCGACGGCGCCGGGGCCGTCGCCGACAACCAGAACGGCCAGGCCCCCTCCGCCGCCCCTGGCGGGGAGGCCGCCGCCCCCGAGGTGGCTGAGGATCCCGACCGCACCCGCGGCTTCCTCGACCGGTTCACCCGCGAGCTCAACAGCCGGCAGGTGGACGGCTCCAACCCGGTCGCCACCTACGTCCGCAACGACGGCGCCATCGAGGGCTTCCGCGACGCGAACCAGAACGGCACCAAGGATGTGGGCGAGCGGCAGCTCTTCTGGCTGGAGGTGGACGCCGAGCGCAACCGCGTCGTGGTGTCCCAGCTCATCGGCGGCGAGACGTACCGCCGGCCCCACAGCACCGGGGGTCTGGCCACCGGGCTGATCGGGGGCTACATCCTGGGCCGCATGCTGGGGCGCCAGAACCGCTTCTACAGCAGCCCCGGCCGCACGCGCCCGCGGTTCGGCAGCCTGAGCATGAGCCCCCGCGGCTACCACGGCGCGGCCATGTCCCGGGCCCGCACCTCGGCGGGCGGCTCGGCCCGCGCCAGGGGTGGCTCCCGCGGCTTCCGCGGCGGCAAGTGACGGGGACGCCCCCCCGACCATGACCGAAGAGCCCGCCCTCTCGTCGCGCCAGCTCGCCGTGCTGCAAGGCTCGGTGCTGGTGGTGGCCCTCTGCGGCATCGTCTACGAGCTGATCATCGCGTCGGTCAGCGCCTACCTGCTCGGCAACAGCGTCTACCAGTTCTCCATCACCATCGGCCTGTTCATGTTCGCCATGGGGGTGGGCTCGTACATCACCAAGCGTATCGAGGCCGACCTGCTCGAGCGCTTCGTGCAGGTCGAGATCGCCGTCGCGCTGGTCGGGGGCCTGTCCAGCACGCTGCTCTTCCTGGTCTTTCCCTCTCGGGCCTTCTATGTGCCCGTCATGTATGGGCTGATCATCGTGATCGGCACCCTGGTCGGCCTCGAGATCCCCATCCTGACCCGCCTGTTGAGCCGCGCGGGCAGCCTGCGTGACTCCATCGCCCATGTGCTCTCGCTGGACTACCTGGGCGCCCTGGTGGGCTCGGTGGCCTTCCCGCTGGTGCTGCTGCCCCAGCTCGGCCTCTTCCGGGCCTCGTTCGCCATCGGGCTGCTCAACTTCGGGGTGGCGCTGCTCAACGTCTGGCTCTTCGCCGGTGCGCTGCGTCGCCCCCGCCGGCTGGCGGCCGCCGCGGTGGTCGGGACGGCGCTGCTGACCGGGGGGATGCTCTACGGCAACGCGGTGACGGCCTTCGCCGAGGGGCGCCTCTTCGCCGACACGATCATCTACCGCGAGCAGACGCCCTACCAGCGCATCGTCGTGACGCGCAACGACGTGACGGGCAAGGTGCGGCTGTTCCTGGACGGCCACCTGCAGTTCGCCGAGCAGGACGAGCGGCGCTACCACGAGGCCCTGGTGCACCCGATCATGGGGCTGCCGGGCTCCCGCGGCCGGGTGCTCATCCTGGGCGGCGGCGACGGGATGGCGGCGCGGGAGGTCTTCGCCTGGCCGGGGGTGGAGCGCGTCGATCTGGTGGACATCGATCCGGCGATGACGACGCTCTGCCGCACCTTCGCCCCGGTGGCCCGGCTCAACGAGGGGGCCCTGGACGACGCCCGGCTCACGGTCCACAACGAGGACGCCTTCAGCTATGTGCGCGAACACACAGCAGAATTCGACCGCATCCTCATCGACCTGCCCGATCCGCACAACGAGGCGCTCAGCAAGCTCTACAGCGTCGAGTTCTACCGGATGGTCCGCCGGGCCCTGAGGCCGGGTGGCTTCTTCGTCACCCAGAGCACCTCGCCGTTCTTCACCCGCGAGGCGTTCTGGTCCATCGCCGCGACGGTCGAGGCGGCGGGCATGGCGCCGCAGAGCTACCACATCACGGTCCCGTCCTTCAGCGTCTGGGGCTTCACGCTCGCGGGCGAGGCGGGCACGGCGGTGCCCGAGCCTTCCATCACGGTCCCCACCCGCTTCATGAGCGCCGACGTGCTCGCCGCCGCACGGGTCTTCCCGGCCGACACCGTGGCCACCGAGGTGGCGGTCAACTCCATCTTCGAGCCCAGCCTGTACCAGCTCTACCTCAAGGGGCTGTACCGCTGACGGGTGCGGTCGCAGGCGGTGCCTCGGGCCCGGCGTTTTCGGGTATGCTGTCGCGGCACGGTCCGGGGGGATTGCGGGTGCGGACATGGTGGGTGGTGCTGGCGGCCCTGGCGGCCACGGGGTGCATCGACGACTTCCCGGCGGCGCCCGGCTTTGACGCCGCGGGCCGCGCGGATGGCGGCGTGGACGCCCGGCCGGCCGACGCCGCGGACCCGGACGCGCGCCCCGCGGATCGCGGCGTGGGCCCCGACGGCGCCCGCCCCGACGCGACGCGTCCGGACGAGGGCCCGCTGCCCACGGACGCCGGCCCGACCGATGGCAGCCTGGACGCGACCACGGAGGACGCCGCCGTGCCCGACGCGGCCATCCTGCGCGACGGCTGCGCCCCGTCCCCGGAGATCTGCAACGGCATCGACGACGACTGCAACGGCCGGGTGGACGACCTGCCGGTGCTGGAGTCGCCCTGCCAGGTCGTGGGCGTGGACTGCGTGGGCGTGCTGCGCTGCGACACCGAGCGCCAGGCCGTGATCTGCGAGCCGCGGCCGGACGCCGACGAGGTCTGCAACGGCGCCGACGACGACTGCGACGGTCGCACCGACGAGGGGGATCCGGGCGGCGGCGGCGCCTGCATGCTGGGCGTCGGCATCTGCGCAGCCGACGGCACCCTGCACTGCGAAGGCGGCCGGCTGGCCTGCGACGCAGTGCCCGGCGCCCCGGCCCCCGAGACCTGCAACGGCCTCGACGACGACTGCAATGGCACCACCGACGATGCCCCCGGCATCGGCGCCCCCTGCGCCGTGGGCGTCGGCGCGTGCAGCCGGCAGGGCGAGAACATCTGCCGCATGGGCAGCGCCACCCCCGTGTGCAGCGCGTCGGCGGGCCAGCCGGCGGCCGAGGTCTGCAACGGCCTCGACGACGACTGCGACGGCACCGTGGACGACGTGCCCGGCGTGGGCGAGGCGTGCACGGTGGGCCTGGGCCGGTGCCAGGAGGTCGGCGTGAACACCTGCCTCGACGGCGAGCTGCGCTGCAACGCCCGACCGGGCGTGCCCATGGCCGAGCTCTGCGACGCCGCCGACAACGACTGCGACGGCTCGACGGACGAGGCGGGCACCTGCGCCGGCTACGTCACCGCCGCCTGCCGGGCCTGGCTCGGCTGGGCGGGCAACGGCCTGGGGGCCCAGCGGCCTGCCCCGACCTGGGGCGGCTGCCCGGCGTCCCTCATCGATGGCGAGGGCGACGAGCACTGCGCCGCGTCTCGTGATGGGGGCGCTTCGGGCGCATCTCGGTGGACAACGCGGCCCAGATCCAGAACGAGGACCTGGGGCTGAGCCTCAACGACGCCCTGGGCCTCGCGTTCACCTGCGACGGCGGCCGCGACCAGGTGGACGCCTGGGTCGAGAGCCACTGCCGCCTCTACCTGGCCCACACCCGGCGGGCAGCCGCCCCCGCCGACGTCGGCACCTGCGTCGACGCCGTCGGGCCCTGGCCGGCGTGCCCCGCCTGCATCCACTCCGGCGGGGACGGCCAGTTCCACCCGCTCTGGTTCGGCGGCCCGACCGCTGACGGTGACACCTTCTCCATCGCGCTGCGCTGCGACGCCCCCGACGAGGAGCGCGCGCGGGGCGTCGACGCCTACGTCGCGCTCGGCCTGCTCACCCAGTTCACCCAGCGCTGCGGCGCCGACCTCCAGGCCAACGACGGCGTCGGCTGCGGTGGCCAGGTACCCGGGACGCAGTGCGTGGAGTCGGAGGGCGATGGCGTCCTGCACGGCCTGCTGGTGACCGACCCCCTCGACTGCCGGGCGTACTTCGGCATCGCCCTCTTGGAAACCCCCTGAACCGTGGAGGCGAGCGTGCGTGCTCTTCGTCTGATCCCCTTGATCTGCTTCGGAATTCTGCTCCCCGCCCAGGCGGCCACCCCGGAAGAGCGCCTCGCGGCGGGTGAGGTGCTCGTCCGGCCCCTCAAGCCCACCGACGGCGTCGGCGTCGCCGCCGAGGCCTTCGGCATCGTCCAGGCGCCCCCGGAGAAGGTCTTCAACGTCATCGAGGACTGCGCCCGCTTCAAGGAGTTCATGCCCCGCACGAAGGACAGCGCCCTGCGCCGGATGGAGGGCGAAGCCCGCATCTGCTTCGTCGAGATCTCCATGCCCTTCCCGCTGTCGAACCTCTGGTCGGAGGTCCGCTCCGTCAGCAAGCCGCTGCCGAAGGGCGGCTTCGAGCGGGAGTGGACGATGATCAAGGGCACCTACACCCGCAACAACGGCAAGTGGACGGTGCAGCCCTGGGGCGCCGACGGGCAGCAGTCCCTCGTGACCTACCGGGTGGACGTCAACCCCGACTCGATGGTCCCTGACGCCATCATCCGCAAGGCCCAGACCAGCAGCCTGCCCGACATGTACGACGCGATCCGCAAGCGGGTGGCGTCTCTGTGAGAGCGCTGGCGGCCCTGGTGCTCTGCACGCTGACGGGCTGCCTGGATGCCTTCCCGTCGGCGCCGGCCCTCCTGGACGCTGATCCCCCCGATACGGCCCCGCCGCCCACCGGGCGGATCGACGACGGGGTCGAGGCGGGCGACCAGGGGCGCACGACGCCGCCCCGGACGCCGCCGGCCCCGACGCCGCGCGCTGCGCCGAGGGCGAGCGCTGCAATGGCCGCGATGACGACTGCGACGGCCGCGTCGACGAGCTGGATCCGGAGCCCTGCGTGGTCGGGCGCGGGAGCTGCCAGCGATCGGGCCGCCTGCGCTGCGCCGAAGAGGCGGTCATCTGCGACGCCACCCCGGGCGAGCCGGCCACCGAGGCCTGCAACCGGCTGGACGATGACTGCGATGGGCAGACCGACGAGGGCTTCGTCGACGTGCCCGACCTGTGCGCGGCCGGCGTAGGGGCGTGCACCCGATCGGGCGACTGGATCTGCAATGATCTCGGGGAGATCGAGTGTGTCGCCGTGGCCGGTGAGCCCGCCGACGAGGCCTGCAACGACGCGGATGACGACTGCGATGGCCAGACCGACGAGGGGCTGGGCCTGGGCGATCCGTGCACCGTCGGGCTGGGGGCGTGCGCGCGGCCCGGCGCCCAGGCCTGCGGCGTCGAGGGGGACGTGGTCTGCGGCGGCGAGGCGGGCCCGCCGGACGTCGAGCGCTGCGAGGGCACCGACGAGGACTGCGATGGGGCCATCGACGAGGACTTCATGGTCGGCGCCGCGTGCGAGGTGGGGCGCGGCGCCTGCGCTCGCCCGGGCCTCCGCGCCTGCGACGGCGACGGCGGCGGCCGCTGCGTGGGCGAGGCGGGGCAGCCCGCCGCCGAGCAGTGCAACGACGTGGACGACGACTGCGACGGCGCCATCGACGAGGACGCCACCTGCGCGGTCTACGCCGCCCGCCAGTGCCGCATCTGGCTGGGCACCGCCGATCTGGGGGCCGTCCCCGCCCGGCCCGACCGGGCCTGGGATGGCTGCCCGGCCAGCGAGCGGGACTGGGAGGGCGGCGTACGCTGCGCCTCCTCCCGCGGCACCGAGCGCTACTACGCCGTGCCGGTGGTGGGGGACGTGGACGACAACGACGTGCTGGGGGTGGCGTTCACCTGCGGCGGCGGCACCCCGGCGCTGGACGCCTGGCTCGCCCGGCACTGCCAGGTGGCGCTGGCCCACGTCGATGGCGGCAGCCTGGGCGATCTGAGCGCCCTGGATCCCACGACGTGCGGTCCGCAGGTGGTGGCCGGGTTCGCACCCAACCCACGGTGCGTGCGGACGCAGGGGGACGCGCTCTTCCACCCCATGTGGCTGCGGGGCGACGTCGACAGCAACGACAGCTTCGCGATCGCCCTGCGCTGCGACGACCCCGCCCGGCCCGATCGCGCGGCGGGCCTCCAGGCCAGCGTCGTGGCCCGCCTGGCCTGGCAGTTCCGGGCCCGCGGCGTGGTGTTCGAGTGCTCGGCGGGCGCCCCCTCGCTGCTCGACGACACCGACGACTGGGGGGACTGCGGCCGCGAGGGCGTCGACAACGAGGGCAGCCGACGCTGCGCCAGCAGCGCGGGCGACGGGCGCTTCCACGGCTTCAGCATCGGCGATGGCCACGACGTTGAGGTCTGCTCGGCCTTCGGCATCTCGCTGGCCGTGCGCGCCCCCTGAGCGGGGCTCAGGCCTCGGGGGCCAGCTCCTGCACCGCCGCCCTCGCGACGAAAAGCCATTGGATTTCCATGGGATCCGAGCGCTTTGCCTCGACGCGCAGGCCCCCCAGCCCCAGCAGGCGCGCCAGCTCGTCGGGGCTGCGCGCGCGGGTCTCCCAGCCCAGCAGTCGCTTCATGCGCTGGCGGTCGGGGTTCTCGGCGGTGGTGGTGGTCAGCAGCGCCCCGCCCGGCGCGAGGCGCTCGCGCAGGCGCGTCAGGCCCGCGACCAGCGTCCGCTCGTCCAGGTACTCCGACAGGCCCACGAACAAGATGACGTCGAAGGGGCCCCGCGGCAGATCCTCCAGGGTGCCGGCCACCACCGTCGCCGCCGGACAGGCCTGCTGGGCGAGCGCGCGGGCGTGGGGATCGGGATCCACGAGCACCGTCTCCGGGGCGCCGATGAGGGCCGCGTCCCGCGCGCCACCGCAGGGCACCGAGAGCAGCCGCCGCGGCGCCAGGGCCCGCCCCGTCTCCGCCGTCATGATCAGCCGGTGGCGCACGGCCCGCGCCCCCGGCGCGGCGTGCACCATGCGATCGATGGCCCGCCCCAGGCCATCGGCACCGGCAGGGCGGTTGTCGTAGATCTGCTCCATCACCGCCGCGGCGCCGCCCAGGTGACGGGCCAGATAGGGCACGGCCGCGCGGGCCAGCCAGCCGCCCTGCTCCGCCGGGCGGGCGCCGGTGAGCTGCTGGGGGCGGCGGCGGGCAGCGGGGGCAGGCCCGGCCCGGGGCGCCGCCGGCGCGCGCAGCACGTCGAGGGCCACGAGGGGCTCGACGACGGGGCCGAGGAGCGCCAGGGGACCCCGGAAGCCGTCCCGCACCGCCGTCATGAGGCGCGCCGCGGCGCCCACCCCCAGGGCCAGCAGCGCGGCCGGCCGGGCGGCGTCGTGCAGCAGCAGGAGCAGCGGCGTCCCCACCAGCAGCAGCGGCATCAGGGCCAGCACCCCGCGCACCAGCCGCACGCCGCCCGTCCAGTCCGGCAGGCCGGCGCGGAAGGTCGCCCCGTCCAGGGCCGGGGCCTCCACGCACGCCCCTGCCGCGTCGCGCCCGTCCCGCAGCTCGACCGGCAGCCCATGGGCCTTGCGGGCGCGCGCGGTGCGCAGGACGGGCTCCTCCCCCACCCCGGGGAGGGCGAGGTCCTGGAGGTGCAGCCAGGCGCAGCGGCCGTCGGCGTAGCCGGCAGGGTGGCGGGCGTCGTGGACCTGGTCCACCCCGGCCAGATCACGCAGCGTCCGCTCCCGCGCCAGCCCCAGGGCCCGCCGCGCGGCACCGGGAACACCGCCACGAAGTCGGCGTGGCAGGCCATGAGCCGGGTCGGCAGATCGGGGGTCACCCGCACCCCGGGCCCCAGCACGAGCACCCGCCGCGGCCCATCGACGGGGGCCGCGCCGCGGACCACCTGGGCCGGCGGCGGATCCAGCGCGGGGACGTCGCCGCCGCCGGGGAGCCAGAGCTGGTAGATGCCCGGCTTGACCGGGGAATCGGGCAGGCGCCGCAGGGCGATCCGCGCCGACGCCAGCAGGACCAGCCCCCAGATCGCGACCACCCCCCACGCCAGCACCACCATCCCGCCCCACCTCTCGACCGCATGCGGTAGACTGCCAGGCCATGAACGCCCCCGTCGCCCTCGTCGAGCCCCCCTGCCCCATCTGCGGCGGCACCACCTGGACCACCGTCCTGCGGGGCGCGCGCGACTGGATCTGGAGGAAACCCGGGACGTTCCAGCTCCAGCGGTGCGCCGGCTGCGACCTGGTGGCCACCCGCCCGCGCCCCGCTGACGACGCCCTGGGGTTCTACTACGACAACGCCTACTCCGGCGAGGCCGAGGCCGGCATGCGCCACTTCCAGACCGAGAGCGGCCTGGGGCGCCTCATCAACCGGTACCGGCTGGCGGTCCTGGAGCGGGTGCGGAAGCTGGCGCCCGCCGATCGCCTGCTCGACGTCGGGTGCTCCTACGGCGGCTTCCTGCGCCTGGTCCGGCAGCGGACGGGCGCCCGGACGAGCGGCCTCGATCTCGACGCCGGCAGCATCGCCCAGGCGGTGGACGCCGAGCAGACCGACTACCGGGTGGGCCTGCTCACCGAGGCCGGCTACGCCCCCGGCAGCTTCACCGTCATCACGTTTCTGGAGTCGCTGGAGCACCACACCGATCCGGTGGCCGCCCTGCGCGCCGCCCGCGAGGCCCTCGCCCCGGGCGGCCTCTGCCTGGTCGAGGTGCCCAACTTCGGGGGGCTCTGGCGCCGGGTCTTCCGCACCTGCTGGCTGCCGCTGCTCATCCCCCAGCACCTCTACCACTTCACCCCGAAGACGCTGGCGGCGGCCTTCAAGGCGGCCGGGTTCGGCCCCGTCGCGCGCCACCAGACCATGTTCTTCCCGCTGGAGGGCGTCGCCAGCCTGTGGATCTGGCTGGCGCGGGTGCTGCGGATGCCGCCGGTGGGCTCGAAGCCCACCTGGCGCACGCCCTTCGACGTGCTGCTCTTCCTGGCCACGCTGCCGCTGTACCTGGTGCTCGAGATCCCCAGCCAGGCGCTGCTGCGGCTGGTCGGGCTGGCCGGCCACCAGCTCGCCATCGCCCGCCGCGACGACGCGCCGCCGGCCTGACGATCAGCCGCCGCCCAGCGAGCGGACGCCCTTGCCGATGACCGCCGTCGGCCCCGGCGGCAGGGACTCCGGGATGCGGGACAGCACCTGATCGGGATCCCGGATCAGGAAGGTGTCGTTGGGCACCATGCGGCCGCTGGCCATCCAGAACCCCGTGCCCACCCGGCAGCGGTGCCCGAAGGCCGAGCCGATGAAGCGGCTGCCCGTCGAGTAGAGCTGGCCGTCCAGCGGCACCCGGATGTCCTGGTCGAAGTTCAGGTCGATGGAGAACGAGCCGCCCGTGGTGACGGCGCGGCGGCCCAGCACGCACTGCTGCATGAGGTACTGGCTGACGACGGCCTCGGGGTAGAGCACCGAGAACCGCAGGACGCAGTTCTCGCTCAGCACCGTCCGCGGCCCCATCGTGGACAGGTCCACCTGGGCCCCCGGCATGATGGTGGCCCCGTCCCCGATGCGGCTGAGGAGCACCCGCGCGAAGGGGCCGACCGAGACGCCGTCGCCCAGGGTGCTGCCCTCGACCACGGCCGTCGGGTGGATGTCGCAGCCCTTGCCGATGCGGTTGAGCTTCCCCAGGACCTTCCATTTGTTGAAGGAAAACGCGCGCATGGCGGCCCAGAGGCCCCGCAGGATCATCTGCCATGAGGGCGTGTTGCGCAGCTCGATGGAGCCGGCCTGCTGGTTCGCCCACAGGATGTGCACCCAGTGGTTGAGCTCCATCACGGGGTGGCGCGGGATGCCGATCTCGAGCTTGTCGGTGCCCAGGAAGTAGTTGGGCGTGGGCAGATCCAGGTGCTGCTCCTCGCAGTCGACCACCACGTCCACCGGCGGCGCCCCGTCCCCCGAGACGAAGCGGATCCGATCGAAGCGCCAGCCCCCTTCGATGCGGGTCACCCGAGGCTGGACCGGGGTGGTGCCCTCGCCGAAGCGCGACTGCTTCAGGACGAACACGGCGTCTCGACCGGCCGCGCCCGCCAGGAAGGCGCGCAGGGTGCCAGCGGTGCAGAAGAGGTTGTCCGGCACCACCAGGCACGGCGGCGTGAGGGCCGCCACGGGCGTGAGGCCGGCGCCGACGAAGGCCTCGGCCTGCCAGTCGGCGAGGGGTCGGTTGAGGATGGGGATGTCGCCGGGGGCGTCTCCGAAGGGAGCCACCCGGCGGCCGGTGGGTTCGACGTAGACGTTCACGGCCGAAGCGTACCCCGCCTTGGGGCGGGGTACCATGCCCGTGCGCTACTCCTCGGTGACCGACAGCTCGAAGTTGCCGAAGCGGGGCGCCTCGTCGCCGCCCGGGCCCGCCTGGACCTCGATGTTGCCCAGCACGCCCTGCAGGTGCAGGTTCTCGGCGGCATAGGACACCGTGATGTAGAGCGTCGCCGGCAGCTTGATGTTGGTGGCCGTGACGGTCACGTTGTCGCGCACGGCGCTGTGCCGCACCGCCCCGAGCTGCTCGGGATCACCCGGCACCAGGGCGACCAGGGCGGAGGGATCCGAGCCGTCGGAGGCGAAGGTGTACGGGAGCTGGCGCCCCTGGAAGGCCGCCTGCCGCTGGGCCACGTTGCCGCCGCCGTCGCTGCCCAGGTTGCCCAGGACGTTCACCGTCACCAGCCGCTCGTCGAACTCCTGCGCAGGCAGGAGCGAGACGCGCCAGGTGTAGACGCCCACGAACTCCGAGACGACCCGGAACTGGTACGCCCCCGCCGCCGCGTTGCGCTGGCCGAGGGTGGGGTCGATGTTGGTCGTGGCCCCGTTGAACGTCACCGAGATGGGGTTGCCGAAGCAGTCGAAGGCGTCGCCGCCGCCATCGCTCCAGCCGCAGTTGGCGCGGATGTCATTCTGGGTCGGCCGGAACCCGCGGGGATCGGCCCAGTTGGGGGCCACCGCGCCGCCGACCCACTGCTCCGGGCCGCCGCCGTCCACGAAGATGTAGTACTCCCCGGGCTCGGCGTTCGGCAGCAGGATGGTCGGATCCGGCGCGGCGAAGTTGCCGGCGCAGGCCAGCATCGCGTCGGGCTCCTCGCAGTCGTTGCGGACCGAGAGCACCACCGGGAAGTCGGTGCCGGCGTTGTCGGCGCTGATCCGCAGATTGGCCTGCTCGGCGAGGACGTAGCGGTACACGGCGTCGGGGGCCATGCGGCCGCCGCAGCGGTTGTAGTAGTTGTCGGCCCCCGCCTCCAGGGTGGCGCCGCGGACGGTGCCGTTGGGCGGGATGAGGGGCGTGCGCACCTCGGGACGGCAGCTCTGATCCTCGGTCAGGTCGCCGCGGGCCTGGCAGCCCGGATCATCCGGCCAGTCGGCCAGCCCGTCGGCGTCGTCATCCTGGCCGTTGCCGCAGAGGGGCGCCGGCATGGGGTCATCGGACTCGTCGTCGTCCTCGGGCTCCAGGCAGCCCAGGTCCCGCAGGTCGATGGCGCCGTCCAGATCGTTGTCCACGCCGTCGGCGCACCGCGGCGGGATGTCCCCCTGGTTCTCCTCGAGGGTGTCGGCCGCGAAGCGGCAGCCCGGGTCATCAGGGAAGTCGGCGCGGCCATCCTGGTCGTCGTCGCGGCCGTTGGCGCACTGGGGCGGGAAGGCCGGGCTCGTCTCATCGGGATCGGCGGCGTACTGGCAGCCGGGGTCGAGGGGGAAGTCGGTGCGCCCATCGTCATCGTCGTCGATGCCGTTGGAGCAGACCGGCGGATCCTCCTCGTCGCGCTCGCTGGGGTCAGCGGCCGAGGAACAGCCCGGATCGAAAGGGAAATCCGCGATGCCATCGCGGTCGTCGTCGACGCCGTTCGAGCAGACCGGGTCGCCGACGTCCTCCTCGCTCCCATCGCCCGCGGCCTCGCAGCCCGGGTCGAACGGGTAGTCGATGGTGCCATCCATGTCGTCGTCGATGCGGTTGGCGCAGGCGGGGCGGGGCCGGGGATCGACCTCGTTGTTGTCGCCGCGGGCCTGGCAGCCGGCGTCGACGGGGAAGTCGATGGCGCCGTCGCCGTCGTCGTCCATGCCGTTGGCACAGGCTGGCGCCACCGCCGGGTCCTCCTCGCTGCCGCCCCCGCGGGTCAGGCAGCCCGGATCGTAGGGGTAGTCGGTGAGGCCGTCGTCGTCATCGTCACGGCCGTTGTTGCAGACCGAGGGCGGGCCGGGCTCGTCGCGCTCGTCCTCGTCGGAGGGATCCGAACAGCCCGGATCCTCGCCGTCGACGCGGCCGTCCAGGTCGTTGTCGCGCCCGTCGCTGCACCCGGGATCGAGGCGCTCGGCCTCCACGGTGAGCTTGAAGGGGCCGCCGACGCCGAAGCGGCCGTCGACGATGACCCAGTAGCCACCGACGGCGGCCTGCTCCAGGACGACGCGGCCGTTCATGGCCCCCGCCTCCTGCCCCGTGTCGCAGGCCAGCTCGGTGGCGCGGTCGGCGCAGTCGCGGCGCACATACAGCGTCGTCGCCGCCTCGCTCTCCGGGTGGGCCGTGCTGAAGGTCAGGCGCGCGTTGAAGGGGTTGTTGAAGAAGTAGATGACCTCGTTGGCCCCCTGCCCGCCGCAGGTGCCCTGCAGCACGTTGGTGCCGTTCGCCAGGTTGCCCAGCACGAAGCCCTGATCGAAGAAGAACTCCTCGAAGGCCACGCCCTGGCCGCAGACGTCCACCTCGCTGTCGGAGCCGGCGCTGATGCAGCCCACGTCCAGCGGGTAGTCCACCAGGCCGTCGCCGTCGTCATCCTCGTCGTTGGCGCAGGCCGGGAAGATGTCGCCATCGGCCTCCTCGCGGTCGGACGGGTCGGAGCAGCCCGGGTCGGCCGGGTAGTCGATGCGGCCGTCGTCGTCGTCGTCGAGGCGGTTGAGGCACTCGGCCAGGGGCCGCTCGGTAACGGTCACCTGCACCGGCCCGCCAGCGCCCGCCACGCCGTCCACGAAGATGTAGTAGTCGCCCCGGGTCGGCCGCTCCAGCACCAGGGTGTGCCCCGGCGGGTTCGCCGCCACGTCCTCGCGCTGGCACCCCACCTCGGCGGTGGGATCCAGGCAGGCGGTGCGCCGCACGTACAGGGTGGTCGGGACGCGGGTCCCCGCCCCCACCGTGCTCACCTCGAGGGCCTCGACGTCCCGCGCGAGGCGGTACTGGAAGGCCACCTCCGGGCTGCCGCGGCCACCGCAGCTCCCCTCGGTCTCGAACACGCCGCGGGCGGTGTCCACCACCAGCGAGACGCCGTTCTGGAGGCTGGGCGGATCGTAGACGTTGCCGCACGCGCCACGCTCGCTGTAGTCGGAGGCGGCGACGCAGCCGTCGTCCTCCGGGTAGTCGATGCGGCCGTCGCGATCGTTGTCCTGGCCGTCGAAGCAGGCCGGCGCGATCTCCTTGTCCGTCTCGTCGCGATCCCCCACGCCGGCGCAGCCCGGATCGTCCGGGTAGTCGGTGTAGTCGTCGCCGTCGTCGTCCTGGCCGTTGGCGCACGCCGGGCGCGTGGGGGGATCCTGCTCGTCGTCGTCCCCGGCCGCGCTGCAGCCCGGCTCGTCGGGGAAGTCGATGATGCCATCCAGATCGTTGTCGATCCCATCGAAGCACTGGGGCGGCACGTCGGGATCGGTCTCCCGGGGATCCGCCGCCGAGGAGCAGCCCGGATCCTGCTCGTCCACCAGGCCGTCGCGGTCGTTGTCGACGCCGTCGGCGCACTGGGGCGTCGGGGGCTCGTTGAACTCGTCGTCGTCGAAGACCGAGCCGCAGCCCGGGTCGTCGGGGAAGTCGGTGAAGCCGTCCTGGTCGTTGTCCTGGCCGTCGTCACACTGGGCGGCGTTGCGCTCGTCCTCGTCGCCCGGGCCCTCGCAGCCGGGATCGTCCAGGTCGACGCGGCCATCGCCGTCGTTGTCCATGCCGTCGCTGCACGCCGGCCGCCGCGGCGCGGCATCGACGGCGGCGTCGCCCGGCTGGCCGCCCATGCCGCCCTGACCCCCCTGGCCCGCCTCGCCTCCCGCGCCGCCCGGCCCGACGTCGACGTTGCCGCCGTCGGTGTTCATGCCGCCGGCGCCGCCCTCGCCCGAGCTCTCCTGGCTGTCACAGCCCGAGACCAGCAGCCCACCCGCCAGGATGGCCGAAAATACCAGTCGCAACCGCATGTTCCCCCACGTCTGTCCAGCCGGGCGTTGCCGCTGGCGCCCGCTGGCTGTCACCGCGAGACCATACTTTACCGGCGCCAGCCCGGTAAACCAGGGGATCGCACGGGCCGGCCCGCGCTGCTACGATGGCGGCCTGGTGACCCCTGGAGGCGATCTTGATCGGCACCGTGCTGGCCTGGACGGGCCTCGGCCTCCTGGCGTTGAGCTGGGTGCGCAGCTTCGTCAACCTGCTGCGCGGGAGCGACCGGCCCCCGGCCTGGACGCTCGATCCCGACACCCCCGCCGATCCCGTGCCCGACGGGCTGTCGCTGTCCATCGTGGTGCCGGCGCGCAACGAGGCCGCCAACATCGAGCGCTGCGTGCGCGCCGCGCTGGCCGTCGACTGGCCCGGGCCGGTACAGGTGGTGGTGGTGGATGACCGCTCCACCGATGGTACCGGCGACATCCTGGCCCGGCTGGCCGCCGCCGACCCCCGCCTGACCGTCGTGGGCGGCGCCGATCCGCCCGAAGGCTGGCTGGGCAAGCCCCACGCGCTGCACATCGCCCAGCAGCACGCCACGGGCGACTGGCTGCTGTTCGTCGACGCCGACGTCACCCTCGAGGCCCGCGGCCCGCGGCTGCTGGTGGGTCGCACCCTCGCCCAGGAGGCGACGATGGCCTCCGGCCTGGGCCGCCTGGAGGTCGAGACGTTCTGGGAGCGGGTGGTGCAGACGCGCATCGGCGCCCTCATCGCGGGGGGCAACCCCCTCGCCAAGGTGAACGACCCCGACGACGAGCAGGCCCTCGCCAACGGCCAGTGCCTGCTGTTCGCCCGCACCGCCTACGACGCCCTGGGCGGCCACGAGGCCATCAAGGGCAGCGTGCTGGACGATGTGGACTTCGCGAAGCGCGCGAAGGCGGAGCGCGTGCCCTACCGGCTCTACTTCGCCCCGGGCGTCTTCCGATGCCGGATGTACACGGGATTCAAGGAGATCTGGAACGGGTGGACGAAGAACCTGTTCCCGGCCCTGGGCTACAGCGTCATCGCCACCCTGATCATCGTGGCGCTGCTCTTCGCGTCGTCCCTGCTGCCCTTCGTGCTGGTGGCCAAGAACCTCGCCTTCGGCCCCCCCTACCCCGCCTTCCTCTGGGCCGAGCTGGCCCTGGTGGCGCTCATCCTGGCCACCGACGCCGTCGGCCACCGCACCAACGGCTACCGCTGGGGCCTGTTCTGGACGTTCCCGCTGGGCATGCTGGTGGTCCTGGGCCTCTTCCTCAACAGCGCCTGGCGCATCAAGTCGGGCAAGGGCGCGGTCTGGAAGGGCCGCGTGGTCGAGGCCCGGCCGCGCAAGTAGCGGGGCGGTGGGGCCTTTCGACCCCGGCCGCCCGAGACCTCCAAACCCCATGGCGCCACCGCGGCTCCGGGCGTTAAGGTGCCCCCCATGCGATGGTGGTTTCTCGATCGAATCGATGAGCTGGTCCCGGGCGAGCACGCCCGCGGCCGCAAGGGCGTAGCCTCCAGCGAGGACTACTTCGCCGATCACTTCCCGGGCTTCCCGGTGGTGCCCGGCGTCGTGCAGGTCGAGGCGCTGGCGCAGCTCTCGGGCAAGCTGGTCGAGGTCACCCTCTTCGATCAGCAACGCCGGTGGGTCTGGCCCATCCTCAGCATGGTCCGCAAGGCCAAGTTCCGGCGCTTCGTGCGCCCGGGCGACTGGCTGGTGCTCGAGACGCGCCTGCTGGAGCTGCGCGACGAGTCTGCCCTGTGCCGGGTGGTCTCCACGGTGGACGGCCAGCGCTGCACCGAGGCCGAGCTGCTGTTCGTGTTCAACCCCAAGGAGCTCGACAACTCCGAGTCGCAGAAGACGCTGGAGCGCGTCGAGCGCGAGAACCTGCGCATCCTGTGGGCGGGCTACCCCGCGTGGTCGGAGGGGCACGAGTGAGCGGCGCGGCGCGCGAGCGGGTCGTCGTCACGGGCCTGGGCTGCGTCACGCCCCTCGGCAACGACGTCGCCACCACCTGGGCCGGCCTCGCGGCGGGCAAGAACGCCATCGGCCGCATCGAGCGGTTCGACCCGACGGGCTTCGCCACCGACTTCGCCGCCGAGGTGAAGGGGTTCGAGCACCCGGGCCTGCGCGGCCACTTCCACCGGTGGTGCGACGCCAAGGCGCGCTTCGCCCTGGCCGCGGCCGAGGAGGCCCTCGCCGACGCCGGCCCCCTCGGGGTGGATCCCCACCGCTTCGGGGTGAGCATGGGCGCCGAGGTCAGCCGCCCCGACCTGACCGAGATGGCCGAGAAGGTCCGCGCCCTGGCGACGCTGACGCCGGAGGAGGCCTTCCGGGCGGTGGATCCCAAGGACTTCATCGTCATGTCGGCCTTCTTCCCGGCCTCGCTGCTGGCCGTGGCCCATGACGCCCGCGGCCCCAACTACACCACGAGCACCGCGTGCACCTCCTCGGCCCAGTCCATCGCCGACGCGGTGCGCGTCCTGCGGCGCGGGGGCGCGGACGTGATGCTCGCCGGGGGCACCGATCGCCTCGTCGAGGAGCTGATGGTGATGGGGTTCGGCCTGCTGGGGGCGCTGTCGACCCGGACGGACGACCCGGAGCATGCCTGCCGACCCTTCGACCGGACGCGCGAGGGCTTCGTCCTCGGCGAGGGCGCGGGCGTCCTCGTGCTGGAGACGGAGCGCCACGCCCGCGCCCGGGGGCCCACATCCACGCCGAGATTCTGGGGTACGGCTGGTCGGCCAACGCGTGGCGCATCACCGACAGCCCGTCGGATGGCCGCGGCGCCCGCCAGTCCATGCAGGCCGCCTTGCGAGACGCCGGCCTCAAGCCCACGGACGTGGACTACATCAACGCCCACGGCACGAGCACCCAGCAGAACGACGCCTCGGAAAGCGCAGGAATTACAGCAACTTTCGGCGATCATCCCGTCCCCGTCTCGTCCACCAAGTCCATGATGGGCCACCTGGTGGCGGCCTGCGGGGCCGTCGAGCTCATCGCCTGCGTGCAGGCCATCAAGCACGGCCTCCTGCCCCCCACCATCAACTACCAGCACCGCGATCCGGCCTGCGATCTGGACTATGTGCCCAACGAGGCGCGGGCGGCGAAGGTGGATGTGGCCCTCACCAACGCCTTCGGCTTCGGGGGCAGCAACGGCACGCTGATCGTGGGTCGGTATCGGCCGTGACGGTCGCGATCACCGGCATCGGCCTCGTCTGCCCGGCGGGCATCGGCCTCGCGGCATCGCTGGCTCGCCTGGCGGTGGGCCCCCTCGCCCCGCGGCGCCCCGAGGGCCCCGAAGGGGACGCCCTGCCCGATCCGCCCATCCTGACGGTGCCCGAGGCCTTCGATCCCCGCCCGCTGCTGAAGCGGCGCAAGGACCGCAAGCTCATGGCCCGCGCCAACGAGCTGGCGGTGGGCGCCGCCCACGCCGCCGCCGCGGCGGCCGGTCTGCTCGACGCGCTGGACGCCGCCGGCCTCTACCTGGGGGTGGGCCGGGAGCCCGGCAACCTGGACGACATCCTGCCGGTGCTGGCCCACAGCCACACCGACGGCCGCTTCGACGCCGGCCGCCTGGTGGCCGAGGGCATGGGGCAGATGAACCCCCTGTCCTCCCTCAAGACGCTGCCCAACATGAGCCTGGCCCATGTGGCCATCAACCTGGGCATCCACGGGCCGGGCCAGGCCCTCACCGACGACGCCGGGGCCGGGACGCGCGCCCTGCTGGAGGCGGCGACGGCCGTGGCCGAGGGCCTGGTGGACGTCGCCCTCGCCGGCGGCGCGGACGCCCGGACGGCCTTCACCGATCGCTCCACGGCGCTGCGGCTCGGGCAGACGGGGCCCCTCGGCGAGGCCGCCGCGGTGTTCGTGCTGGAGCGCGCCGACCGGGCCCGCGCCCGCGGCGCCCGCATCCTGGGCTTCGTGGGGGCGGCCGACGACCAGACGCCGGCGCCCGCGAGCCACCTGGGCGACTGCGGCGCGGCCACCGACGTCGCCGCGCTGGCGCTCGCGCTGGGCGCGGGCCAGGCGGCGGCCGCGGGCGGGGTGCAGGTCTCGCCGGCCCGGGCCCCCGCCCTGCACCTGCGGCGGAGCAGCGAGCCGGTGGCCATCACGGGCATCGGCGGCGTCACCCCCCTGGGCCATGACTTCGAGCGCTTCACCGCGCGGCTGCTGGCCGGCGAGTCCGCCGTGGCGCCCATCCGCGGGTTCGATGCGCCCGGCTTCCCCGTCCGCCTGGCCTGCGAGGTCGTCGACGCGCCGCCGCTGCCGGACCAGCTCGCCGCCGCCTTCGCCGGTCTCGATGATCGCAAGGGCGAGCTCGCCGCGGGCGCCGCCCTGGCCGCCGTCGCCGATCACGGCGGGCTGCCGGCGGGCGCCGGGCTCATCTACGCCACCGGCCTCTCCAGCGTCAGCGTGGCCGAGATCGACCAGGACTCTCTGCCTTTCCTGAAGGAAAACGGTGAGTTCGACTACGCGGCCTTCGCGGCGGCGCCGCCCGCGCCCCGCCCCCAGGCCCCGGCCCGGCACCTCGTCTCGCGCCCGGCCGACCTGATCGCCGCGTACTTCGGCCTGCGGCCGCGCGCCCAGCACTTCAGCGCCTGCGCCGCGGGCGCGGCCGCCATCGCCCACGCCGCCGAGCTCATCCGCCGGGGCGAGGCCGAGGTGATGCTCGCGGGCGGCGCCGACTCCATGGTGCACCCGTTCGGCCTGCTGCCCTTCATCCTGCTGGGCGCGACCACCACCGAGGCGGATCCGCGTCGCGCCGGCCGCCCCTTCGAGGCCGACCGCGACGGGTTCGTCATGGGCGAGGGGGCGCCTTCTTCGTCCTGGAGCCCCTCGCCCGCGCCCGCGCCGCCGGGCGGACGGTGCATGGCCTGGTGCTCGGCGCCGGCAGCTCCTGCGACGCCTGGAACGTGACGGCCCCGCACCCCGAGGGCCTGGGCGCCGAGCGCGCCATGCGGGCCGCCCTGGCCGACGCCGGGCTCCCGGGCGAGGCGATCGACTACGTGAACGCCCACGGCACCGGCACTCCGCTCAACGATGGCGTCGAGGCGGCCGCCATCGCCCGCGTCTGCGGCCGCCCGGCCACGAGCAGCAGCAAGGCCCAGTTCGGCCACACCATCGCCGCGGCGGGCGCCGTCGAGCTGCTCGCCTGCCTCGCCGCGTTCCGGGGTGGACGCCTGCCGCCCAACGCGCACCTGAGCGCCGCCGACCCCGGCCTCGACCTCGACTTCGTCCCGGCGGCGGGTCGCGCCGCGACGCCGGACACCATCCTCAGCAACTCCTTCGGCTTCGGTGGCCAGAACGCCTGCCTGGTGCTCGGCCACCCCGACCATGGGCGAGGCAGATCCCGATGAGCTCGGCCCTCGGCGACATCGTCATCACGGGCAGCGGGGTCATCGCGCCCCTCGGCCACGATCCCGCCACGCTGCTCGGCGCCCTCTGCGCCGGCCGGACGGCGGTCGCCCCGGTGACCGCCTTCGACGCCAGCCCCTTCCCCTGTCGGGTGGCGGCGGCCGTCAGCGGCTTCGATCCGCGCCAGTTCGTGAAGAGCCGGCGCGACCTGAAGCTGATGACGCCCGCGGTGCAGTTCGGCATGGCCGCCCTCAGCCTGGCCTGCACGGACGGCGGCGTCCCCTACGAGAGCCTCGATCCCGAGCGCCTCGGGCTCTTCGTCGGGGCGGGAACCGCGTTCGGCGACACCTACGACCTGGTGCCCGCCATCGAGGCCGGGTTCGGCGAAGATGGCTTTGATCTCCACCGGTTCGCGGTCGACGGCACACGGCAGGTCAGCCCCCTCTGGCTGCTGAAGGGCCTGTCCAACAACGTCCTCGGCTTCGGCTCGGCCGTCCTCGACGCCCGCGGGACCAACCAGAACTACTGCAACTCCGCGGTGGGGGGCCTGCAGGCCATCGGCGAGGCCGCCTGGGCCCTCGCCGAGGGCACGGCCGACGTCATCGTGGCCGGCGGGGCCGACTCCGCCGTGAACCCCGCCCACTTCACCGGCTTCGGCCGGCTGGACATGCTCACGGCGGGCACCGGCGCCGACGCCGTGCGGCCCTTCAGCGTGGACCACGACGGCTTCGCTCCCGGCGAGGGCGCCGCGTTCTTCGTCCTCGAGACCCGGGCCCACGCCGAGGCCCGGGGCGCTCGCGTCCACGGCCGCGTCTGCGGCTACGGCAACGGCTGCGCGGCCCATGTGCTGCCCTCGTGCGACCCCGAGACCATCGCCGCCGCCGGCCGGCGGGCCCTCGAGACGGCGGGCTGGGCCCCGAGCGAGGTGGACGTCGTCTTCGCACACGGCAACGCCACCCCGGCCTTCGACGACGCCGAGGCCCGGGCCCTCGCCCTCCTCTTCGGCGAGGCCGGCCCGGCCGTGACCAGCGGCAAGGCCCAGCTCGGCCACACCATCGCGGCCTCGGGCCCGCTGGCCGTCGCATGCGCCCTCGAGGCGGGGCGGGTTGGCCGCATCCCGCCCGTCACCGGCATCACCACCGTCGCGCCGGGGGCCAGCCACCTGGACCTCGTGCGCGCCCCCCGCCAGGCCAGCGTCCGCCGCGTGCTCATCCACGCGGCCGGCCTCGGCGGCCAGACCACGTTCCTGGCCCTGGAGATCGCGCCATGATCGCCCTCATCACCGGCGGCAGCCGCGGCATCGGCCGCGCCATCGCCGAGCGCCTCGCCCGCGACTACCAGGCGAAGCTCCTGCTCGTGTATCGCAGCCGCGCCGACGAGGCCGAGGCGGCCCGGGACGCCTGCGTGGCCGCGGGCGGCGAGGTGCAGCTCCACGCCGCCGACGTCAGCGATCCGACCCAGGCCCAGGCCGCCGTCGACGCCTGCCTGGAGGCCTTCGGCGGCATCGACGTGCTCGTCAACAACGCGGGCATCACGGCCGACGGCCTCTCGCTCCAGCTCGACGACGACGCCTGGCAGCGGGTCCTGCGTACGAACCTCGATGGCGCCTTCTACCTGGCCCGCGCGGTCGCGCGGCCGATGCTGCTCAAGCGCCACGGGCGCATCATCAACCTCAGCAGCGTCGCGGCGACGCGCCCCAACCGCGGGCAGGCCAACTACGTCGCCAGCAAGGCCGGCATCGAGGGGCTGACGCGCGCCCTGGCGGTGGAGCTCGCCCCCAAGAAGATCACCGTCAACGCCGTGGCCCCGGGGGTCATCGAGACGGAGATGAGCGCCCGCATCCGCGACCACGCCGGCAAGGAGGTCCTCGCCGGCATCCCGATGCGGCGGTACGGCCAGGTCGACGAGGTGGCGGCCGTGGTCAGCTTCCTCGCCGGCCCCGGGTCGAGCTATGTCACCGGCCAGGTCATCGGCGTCGACGGTGGCGTCGGTCTCTGACCAGCCTTGTTCCCCTCCCCCGCGTATGGCACCATGCCTGCGCCCCGAACGTCGGGTTCGGGCTTGTCATCCTGCCGTTGGAGGGCTTCGTGAGCGTCTCTGCCAATGCGGTTCTTCTGATCCTGCAGTCCCGCTATGACTACCTGTCCGCGCGGGCGGTGCTGAAGGTCGCGGCAACCCATGCG
>JAWKQS010000048.1:0-52298 GCA_041389985.1 bacterium | reverse complement strand
CCGGGCCTTTCGCCGCCTCATCGACCCGGCCACGCGGCTGAGCGTCGCCGTCAAGGCCAACGCCTACGGCCACGGCCTCGTGCCGGCGGCTCGGGCCTTCCTGGCCGGCGGCGCCGACTGGCTCTGCGTGCACGCCCCCGAGGAAGTGCGCGCCCTGCGCCAGGCCGGCGTCACCGCGCCCATCTACCTGCTGGGGCCGGTGGCCCTCGACGATCTGGCCGAGGTGGCCGCCCTGGAGGCCCGCCTGGTGGTCTACAACCGGGCCACCATCGAGCGCCTGGCCGCCCTGGGCGTGCGGGCCCGGCTGCACCTCAAGGTCGAGACCGGCAACCACCGCCAGGGGGTCGAGCTGCCCGAGGCGCTGGCGCTCGCCGAGCTCATCGCGCGCACCCCCGGCCTGGAGCTGGAGGGCGTGGCGAGCCACTTCGCCAACATCGAGGACACCACCGACCACCGCTACGCCCGCTACCAGCTCGCGCGCTTCGAGGAGGCCATCGCGGCGCTTCGGGCCGCCGGCCACCCCGTCTCGATGCGGCACATCTCCAACAGCGCCGCGGCCCTGCTCTGGCCAGAAAATGCCTTTGATCTCATTCGGTTGGGCATCTCGGCGTATGGCCTGTGGCCCTCGCGCGAGACGCGGGTCGCGGCCGCGCTGGCCGGCCACTCCGAGGTGGCGCTGCGCCCGGCGCTCACCTGGAAGACCCGCGTGGCCCAGGTCAAGGACGTCCCCGAGGGGGCGTCCATCGGCTACGGCCTGACCTATGTGACCAGCCGCCCGACCCGGCTCGCCATCCTGCCGGTGGGCTACGCGGATGGCTACGACCGCCAGCTCGGCAACCTCGCCCACGTCCTCATCGGCGGCCGGCGGGCCCCCGTCCGCGGCCGCGTCTGCATGAACATCATCATGGTGGACGTGACGGACGGGCCGGCGCCGGCCCTGGAGGACGAGGTGGTGCTGCTCGGCCGGCAGGGCGCCGAGGAGGTCTCGGCCGAGGCCATGGCGGGCTGGGCCGGCACCATCAACTACGAGGTGGTGGCCCGCATCGCCGAGCACGTCCCCCGGCTGGAGGCGCCGCGGCCCCTGCGGGCGGTCGAGGACGCCCTCTACCGGGCGACGGGATCGTCGGCGAGCACCGCCGACGCGTCGAGCGCGAGCCGGAACCCCACGTCCACCGCCCTGATCGACCTTGCGGAAGTCGCACGCGGCCAGGTGGCACCAGGCGCGGCCGACCGCGAAGCTGCCCCCCTTCACCGCCCGGCGGCGCGGGTCGCGGGGGTGCTCCGTCGACGTCCACTCCCGCACGCCCCCTGCCATGTCCTGCACCCCGTACGGGCTGCGATCGGTGTCGCTGCCGACGGGGCTGGGCGCGCCGCCCTCGGGCCCCTCGGCGCATCGGCAGAACGAGGGCTCCCAGACGTCGCCCCAGGGGAAGGCGCGGCCGTCGACGCCCCGGCCTGCCTTCTCCCACTCCGTCGCGGTCGGCAGCCGCCAGGGCAGGCCGTCGCGCTCGCGGCGCCAGGTCAGGTAGCCGCGGACCTGGGCGAGGTTGAGGCCGGTCATGGGGTTGGAGCCGGGCCCCTCGGGGTAGAGGCGGCCGTCGCGGCCCTCGGGCCAGGGCACCGCCAGCAGGGCCGCGCGGGCCTCCGGGGCCTCCGCGTTCACGTACTCCGCGTACTCCGCCACCGTCACGGGGGTGCGGGCGATCAGGAAGGTGGGCTGCTGGACGCGCGCGGGCGGCGGGCCGAGGACGAACGGGGCCCGCGTGCCGTGCAGGAAGGGCCCCCGGGCACCAGGGCGCAGCCGGCCGGCAGGGCGCCCGCCGCCACCAGCGTCACGGTCAGCTCGGCCTGCTCCTGGCGGGTCACCAGCACCGGCACCGTCAGGGGCTCGAAGCCCGACGCCTCGGCGCGCAGCAGGTAGCTGCCCATCGCGATGGGGATGGGCTGGCCGTCCACGAGGGCGGGGCCCTCCTCACCCACCAGCCGGCGGGCGCTGACCACCTGCCGCTCCAGGTGCAGGCTCGCCCCGGGGGCTGGACGAACACCGTCAGGGTGCCGTCGCCCACCAGGGCCGGCCGCAGCAGATCCCGGCGATCGTGCTGCACCGCGAGGCTGCGAAAGACCATCATCCCGGCCTCGTCGCCGAAGCGCTCGGCCTCCAGGAACCGGTACCAGAGCAGGTCGCGCAGGCCATCGTGGGCGCTGGCGTGGAAGGGCTCCTCGGCGAGGACCTGGTGAAACCGCGCCACGGCGTCGTCGAAGGCCTGCTCCAGCTCCTCCTCCAGATCCCGCAGGCGGTCGGCCTGGGCCCAGGCCGCCTCCACCTCGTCGGGGGGATCGAACGGCAGGCGCAGGGCCGCCTCGGTGAGGGCCTCGCGGCTGAGCCGCCGGCGGCGGCGGGCCAGATCCCGGAAGAGCTGGCTGGCGCGGGCGGCGTCCCGCAGCGTCTTGCCGGTGGCGCGCACCTGGTGCAGCACGGTGCCGCCGCCCGTCAGGCAGCTCTCCAGCTCGTCGCGCAGCGCCGCTGCGTCGGCCGGCCGCTCGCCGGGATCCCGCGCCAGGCACGTCATCACCAGGGCCTCGAGGTTGGGTGGGATGTCGGCGTCGGGGGCCACCTCCGAGGGGGGCTGCACCGAGGCCCGCTGCGCCATCCGCAGCACCTCGCGGGCATCCTCGCCCACGAACGGTGGGCGTAACGTCAGGATTTCATAGAGGATTGCGCCGATGGAGAAGATGTCGGAGCGCGTGCTCAGGGCGTCCACGAGCCCCAGGGCCTGCTCGGGCGGCATGTAGGCCGGCGTCCCCGTCACGTCGCCGGCGCGGGTGCGGAACGCCGCCTCGTCGGGCCTCCCGCCCACCACCGGGTTCTTCACGTCGGCGCGGGTGATCTTCGCGAGGCCCCAGTCCATCACGAAGACCTCGCCGAACTCCCCGAGCATCACGTTCTCGGGCTTGAGATCGCGGTGCAGGACGCCGCGGCTGTGGGCGTAGGCGATGCAGTTGCAGATCTGGATGACGATGCCCAGCAGGCGCGCGCGCCCGTATCGCCGGACGTCGTCGGCGTCACCGCGCCGCAGCCCCTGGAGGATGTCGCGCAGGGTCCGGCCCTCGATGAGCTGCATGGTGAAGCAGGGCCGGCCCTCGGCATCCGTGTCGAGGGCGTGGACCGCCACGACGCTGGGGTGCTGGAGCTGGGCGGTGATGCGCGCCTCGTCGAGGAAGCGGGCCTCCGCGTTGGGCAGCGCCGCCGAGGGCTCGAGGACCTTGAGGGCGACCAGGCGCTCCAGGGTCAGATCCCGGGCGACCTTGATGACGCCCATGCTGCCCCGGGCGAGCTCGTGCAGGACGGCGTAGCGCGGCGGCCCCGACGGGAGGGCGAGCGCCGGCGCCTGCCAGTCGTCCTGGGAGTCGGCGATGATGACTTCGGTGCCGGTCGGGTGGGGGGGATCGGTCGCCATCAGGCCTCGCGGTCGGCGCAGGATCCGCCGACGGCGGACCTCTCCGCATGCTCGCGGGGGTCGCGGGCCCGTGTCAATCAGCGCGCAGCCGGCGGGGCTACTGCAGCTCCATCACCACGGCGGCCTCGCAGGCCTTCTGGAAGGCCGGGAGCAGCGCGTTGGCGGTCTCGCCCTCGAGGGTGGCGCGGCAGGTCTGGTAGCGGTCGGCGCCGTCCTTCCACCGCACCATCGTGAGGTAGGTCTTGGGGCCGCCGAAGCCGCCGCCGGCGCTGGTGGCCTGGAGCATCTTGCCGGTGGGGGCGGTCATGTCCGTCTCGCTCACGATGGTGAACTTCGCCGGATCGCGGAACTGCGCCAGATCCACCTTCTCGGCCGTGGCCTTCCAGTCCTTGGGGCTGCACATGCCGTCGCAGTTGGTGCCGACCGAGAACGACGTCATGAAGCCGAAGTCGCTGTTGGACGGGGGCTTGAAGCGGCCGGGGATGCCCTTCGACTCCTCCCAGCCCTTGGGCACGATGGCCACGAGGCTCTTGTCCTCGTCGATGACGCGGGCCTCGAACTCGACGGTCGAGCCCGCCGGCCGGGCGGCCATGACCCCGGAGAGGGGCGCGGCCTGGAGCTCGGCGCGCACATCGCTGGCGGACTTGCCAGCGGGCTTCGCGGCGCCGCCGCCGCCGTCGGCGGCCTTGTCGCCGCAGGCGGCGAGGGGGAGGAGGAGGGTGGCCAGGGCGAGGCGTCGAAGCATGACAGGACTCCAGTCGATGTGCCGCGCATGCTGGGCCGGCCGCCGCCGCACGTCAACGCGTTCGTGGGGCCCGCTCAGTTGCAGCGGCGCCCGCGCGTCATGCCGGCCGGGCACTCCCCGAGGGTCTCGACCTCGCCGCGGGTGCAGATGCGGGGGCACTCGAAGGGCCCGCGCTCGCGGACCTGGCAGCCCGCGCCCGACCACACGATGTCGGCCACCTCCCAGAACTCGGTGGTGGGATCGCCATTGCTGCCGCCGGGCTGCAGCACCAGGGGCTCGAACTCCCGCGCCAGCTCCCCCCCGCAGAACACCCGGACGCTCACGCTGGAGGCCCCGAACCCGTCGTCCTCCCAGTAGTGGATGCCCAGCCGGTAGGTGCCCGCCTGGGGCGCCTGGATGTTGATGTTCTCGGGGCCGTTGCCCTCGACGTCGTCGAGGTCCAGCCGCGGATCGTTGGCGTCCAGCGGCGCCGACCACTCCACCTGAGCCGGCGGCGTGCGCCCGCTGTTGTTGTAGTCGGCGAGCTGGCGGCGACAGGCCGCCTCGTCGTAGGAGTCGCAGACCCGGCAGTTGCGGAAGTAGCAGTCGTCGCCCCGCCCGCCGTCCTCGAACCACTGGGCGCCGGGGGCGCGCAGCAGGTGCATGTCCACGTCGGAGGTGTCGCCGCGGGCGTTGACGTTCCACACCATCTCGATGCGCAGGCCGTCGGAGGTGATGGTGGTCAGGTTCGTCGTGCAGCGCCCGATGCCCCCGTTCTCGTCCTCGACCTCAAGCTCCAGCGTGTAATCTCCCAGCAAATCCGCGAAGATCCGCGTCGAGAGCTGGTTGCTCGGGTTGGGCGTCGAGGTGCTGCCGGGCGGCTGGAGCACCATGCGCCACGTCGCCCGCACCATGCGGTCGCCATCGGGATCGGCGTAGCCGCCGACGAAGCTGTAGTCGGCCAGGGGCGGGCCCTGCTGGTCGGGGGGGCAGATGGCCGTCGGCGGCGCGTTGTCGCAGCCGGGCAGGTCGTCGACGCGGCCGTTGCAGTCATTGTCGATGCCGTCGCAGACCTCGGCCGTCGGCAGGACCTCGCCCTCGCACGGCCCGTAGAACTCGAGCCGGCAGGCCTGCACGCCCTGGCGGCACTGGCCGTCGCGGGCCTCGAGATCTCGGGGGTCACCGCTGTAGCAGGGCTTCTCGGGCACGGTGCAGGTGCAGCCCTCGTCCACCAGGCCATCGCAGTTGTTGTCGAGGTCGTCGCCGCAGACCTCGTTGGCCTCGCAGCGTCGGTTCGGCCGGCCGCCGCCCCCGCCGGCGCCGCCCGCCCCGCCGCCGGCGCCGCCCGCCCCGCCGCCCGCGCCGCCGAACCCGGGCGGGGAGGCGAGCCGCCGCCCCCGCCAAAGCCCGCCTGCTGGACGTCGGGCAGGCCGCCGTCGAGCAGGATGGCGCCGCCGCCCTGATCGAGGGTCGGTCGCTGCACGCGGGCAGCGCGAGGAGGAGCACCCAGAGAAGGTCACCGTGCCTGGCCGTCATCGATCTCACCCCAGCGCCCGTGGCGCCCATGTCCCAGCCCGTGACACCCGCGTCGCGGCCGCGAGGTCCCGGTCGCCCGCGGGGCGGCCTCGGGCTCCGGCCGGACCAGAATGCAGAAAGTAGACCGCCGGCGGAACCCGTCCGGGCGGGGGCTGTCCAGACCGGCCGTGACCCCGGGGCAGCCGGGGCCCACACCAGCAACCAGCCAGCCAGCCCCCGCTCCGACGACGGGCGCGGCACGTGCGGGGTCGGCCCCGACGCGGAGGGAGAGAAATGATCAAGAAGAACGAAGTGTTGCGCGTCGCGACCCTCTGGCATGACACGGTGCTCGGCGAGCGGGTCGTGACCACGCCGGTCACCGTCGGCGAGGATCTGGCCAGCACCGTCGTGGTGCCGGCAGGCAGCGCGCTGAGCCATGGACACACCCTGCTGGTGCCTGATCCCGACGGTGGCTACCTGCTGGAGCCGACGCGGGAGATGGTGGGCCGGATGAGCGTGGGGGGGCGCGAGACCCCCCTGCGGCGGGGGGTCACCCTGCGGGCCGGCGACTGGGCCCAGGTGGATCTGGGGCCGCTGGCCCTGTTCGCCCAGGTGGACGCGGCCCTGCCGGTGGCGCCGGGCCGGTCGCTGCGAGGGGCGATGGAGGCCTCGGTGCTCACGAGCCTGCTCGGCGCCCTGACGCTGCACCTGGGCGTGCTGATCGCCGCGTTCCTGCTGTTCGAGGAGAAGCCCCAGCTCGTGGACCTGAGCCAGGAGGATCGCTTCCTGCGGGCGGTGATGGACACGGCGCCGATGCGCGAGGAGGAGAAGCCCATCTTCGAGGAGGCCATCGCCGAGGATCCCGGCCGGGCCGTGGAGCGCGAGGAGGGGGCCTTCGGGGAGCCCGACAAGCGCGAGCCGAGCAAGCGCCAGAAGCGCGAGGGCGACCTGGTCAACCGCATCCAGGAGGCCGGCCTGCACCGCGCGCTGGGCTCGAACCTGCTGGGCCGGGGGCCCCTGAAGACGGTGATGGGCGACAGCAAGGGCTTCGCCGACAAGCTGGGCATGGCCATGGCGGGCCACGACGGCGACGTCGTGGTGGGGCGCGGGAGCGGCATGGGCCTGCGCGGCACCGGCGATGGCGGCGGCGGCCCCGGCTTCGGCAAGGTGGGTGGGATGGGGTCCATCGAGGGGGGCGGGGAGGGCAAGCGCGTGGCGACCCGGCTCAAGGCCACGAAGCCGAAGTCGACCGACAAGGTGACGCTCGACAAGTTCGAGCGCGCCGGCTTCTGCCAGGAGGCCGACGTGATGCGGGTGGTGCAGGCTCGCCGCGGCGCGGTGCAGCACTGCTACGAGACGGCGCTGCGCAGCCGCCCCGAGCTCCAGGGAAAGATCAGCGTGAGCTGGCGGATCGGCCTCGATGGCGCCGTGGCGGCCGCCCACATCGAGAGCAGCACCGTCGCGGATCCGACGGTCGCGAGCCGTGTCCTCCGGCAGGTGAAGCGGTGGACCTTCGCGAAGCCGGATGGCGGCATGTGCCAGATCCGCTTCCCCTTCGTCTTCAACAGCGGCCTGTGACGGCGTAGGCTCAAGGCCACCGCCCGGAGGCCCGCCCATGTCGATCCAGCGCCTGTTCAGCCCGAAGTCGCGCCCCCTCGTCCTGGGCCACCGCGGCTCCCCGCACCACTTCCAGGAGAACACCCTCGATGGCTTCCAGCACGCGCTGGCGCTGGGCGCCGACGGGGTCGAGCTGGACGTCTTCCTGACCCTCGATCACCAGGTCGTCTGCTTCCACGACGAGGAGACCGAGCGGCTGACCGGGGTGAAGGGGAAGATCACCGAGATGACCTGGGCCCTGGTCAGCCAGCTCCGGATCCAGCGGCACCTGGATCCGGGCGATGGCACCGTGCGCGACTTCGGGACCTGGCGTCCCATCCCGCGGCTGGAGGAGGTGCTCGAGGCGCTGCCCGCCACGGCGATCATCAACGTCGAGCTCAAGCCCAGCCAGCCGCGGTGGGGCGAGCGCCACGTCGGGGCGGAGGTGGGCCGGCTCATCCAGCGCAAGTCCGCGTCTCAGCGGGCTTTTGTGACCGGGTTCGACTTCTTCAAGCTGCGCGCGCTGGAGCAGGAGACGCCGGGGATCCACGTGGGGTTCGCCTACGATGACGACTTCGCCGACTACCTGCCCGCCTGGCTCGACCAGATGCCGGAGCTGCGGCCGACCTTCGGGACGAACCGGGTGAGCTGGATCAACGCCCTGGCGGAGGCCGACAAGGTGGGCCGCTTCATCGGGGCCTCGGTGGTGGGGCTGGAGCGGTCGCTGGTGGATGACGACACGGTGGCGAAGCTGCACGCCCACCGCCGCGCGGTGGGGGTCTACACCCTCTTCCCCCTCGATCAGCGCAACGTGAAGGGCACCGTCATGCCGCCGCCGGTGCAGGACGCCGAGGCGCGGCGCCTCCAGGCGATGGGCGTGGACTGGTGCGAGACGGACGATCCGGAGCGGCTGCTGCGCGTCTTCGACGCCTGACGGCGCGTTGCGGGTTGCCCCGGCGCGGCTGAAATGATAAGTCGCCGCGGACCCGCGGGAGCCTCGGCCCCCGCCTGCCCTGGAGCGACCGATGGCGCTTTCCCACGACCGGAGCCTGGCCCTGCTGGAGCGCGCCCGCGTGCGGCTGCCCGGGGGCGTCAACAGCCCGGTGCGCGCCTTCCGGTCCGTCGGGGGCGGTCCCCCCTTCATCCAGGCCGCCGCCGGCGCCTGGCTGACGGATGTGGATGGCAACCGCTACGTGGATCTGGTGGGCACCTGGGGGCCCGCCATCCTGGGTCACGCCCACCCCGACGTGGTGGGGGCGGTGTGCAACGCGGCCGTGCACGGCACCAGCTTCGGCGCGCCCACGGCCGCCGAGGTCGAGTTCGCCGAGCGCATCTGCGCCTTCTTCCCCTCCATCGAGATGCTGCGCATGGTGTCGAGCGGCACCGAGGCCTGCATGGCGGCCGCCCGCGTGGCGCGCGGGGTGACGGGGCGCGACGGCATCTTGAAGTTCGAGGGCTGCTACCACGGCCACGCCGACACCTTCCTGGTGAAGGCCGGCTCCGGCGCCGCCGAGTTCGGCAACCCGGACTCGGCCGGCGTGCCGGCGGACGTGGCGAAGCACACCTTCACGCTGCCCTACAACGACGTCGCCGGGCTGGAGACGCTGTTCGCGGTGCGCGGGGGCGAGATCGCCGGGGTCATCCTGGAGCCGGTCGTCGGGAACATGGGCGTCGTGCCCCCCGAGCGTGCCTGGCTCGACGCCCTGGTGGCCCTCACGAAGCGCCACGGCGCGCTGCTCATCTTCGACGAGGTGATGACGGGCTTCCGGGTGCACCTCCGCGGGGCCCAGGCCCTCTTCGGCGTGACCCCCGACCTCACCTGCCTCGGCAAGGTGGTCGGTGGCGGGCTGCCGGTGGGGGCCTACGGCGGCAAGGCCGAGTACATGCGGCAGGTGGCCCCGCTGGGGCCGATCTACCAGGCGGGCACCCTGAGCGGGAACCCGCTGGCCACCGCGGCCGGCAACGAGACGCTGCGCCTGCTCGCCGAGACGGACGCCTTCGCGCGGGCCGAGGCGGCGACGGGGGCCATCGTGGCCGGCCTGCGGGCCGAGGTGGCCGCGGCCGGGGTCCAGGCGGTGGTGCAGCACGTGGGCACGATGTTCACGCTGTTCTTCACCGACGGCCCGGTGCGGCGGTTCGAGGACGCAAAGGCCAGTGATCACGAGCGGTTCGCTCGTTTTCACCGGGCGATGCTGGCCCAGGGCGTCTACCTGCCCCCGAGCGGCTACGAGGCGTGCTTCGTCTCGGCGGCCCATGGCGAGGCCGAGATCGCCCAGGTGATCCGGGCGGCGCGGATCGCGCTGCAGGCGTGAGTGCAGGCGTGACGGACCTCGAGGAGAAGTCCCGGGCGGTCTGGCGCGGTGCGCGCCATGCCAGCGTGGGGCTCGAGGTCGGGGTCGCGGTGGCCATCGGGGCCGGCATCGGCTGGTGGCTGGATGGCCGCTACGGCTGGGCCCCCTGGGGCCTGATGGTGGGGACGCTCGTGGGCGTCGGGGCGGGGGTCAAGGCCCTCGTCCGGGTAGTGCACGAGGTCAACCGCGAGAGCGCGGAGGACGACCGCCGGGCGGAGGCCCAGGCGGCGGAGGCGCGGCGGCTGCCGCGCGAGGGCGACGATGGGCCATGAGCGGCTCCTCAACTGGGTGACGATCTGCGCGGCGATCCTCGGGGTCGTCGCGGCGCTCGGCACCCTGCCCCTCGGCGACGTGGTGCTCTCCTACAGCGTCGGGATCGGCGCGGGCATCGCGGTGCTCAACCTGCTCGCCCTGCGGCGGGTGGTGCGGCGCATGGTGGCGGGGGCGCCACGGGCCGGGCGACCGGCGTGTTCGTGCTGAAGTTCTTGCTGGTGATCGTGGGCCTCTGGGCCCTGTTCAAGTTCGTGCCCCTCCACGCCCTCGGCCTGATGGCCGGGCTGTCGGTGGTGATCGTGGCGGTGCTGCTCGGGACCCTCTTTGGGCCGGCGCCGGACGCGGGGCAAGGCGATGTGAACGCGAAGGGCGGCGATGGGGCCGTCAGCGGAGTGAGCGATGGGTGAGCACGAGACCTGGTTCCACCTCATCCCCGGTGTGCGGGAGGCCGAGCACTCGCTCCGCCACGCCCTGGGCGAGAAGAGCCTGCTTTTTGGCAATGATCTCCATGGGTTGCCCCATGTGATCATGGGCCTGTTCGCGGCATTCCTCTGCGTGGTGCTGGCGCTTCGCTACCGCGCCCACGTGCAGGCGGCCGGCGACGGCGGGCTCATCCCCGAGCGGCGCTTCAACGCCCGCGCCATCGTCGAGACCATCTGCGAGGCCTGCCTGGGCATGATGGCCGGCGTGATGGGCCCCAAGGCGGCGCGGCAGTTCCTGCCCCTCATCGGCAGCCTGGCGTTCTTCATCCTGATCTCGAACCTGCTGGGCCTGGTGCCGGGCTTCCTGCCCGCCACCGACGCCACCAGCACCAACGTCGGCATGGCCCTCGTGGTGTTCGGGGCGACCCACTACTACGGGATCAAGGTCAACGGGATGGCCCACATCAAGCACCTCTTCGGTCCGGTGTGGTGGCTGGCCCCCCTGATGTTCATCATCGAGGTGGTGTCGCACGTGGCGCGCCCGCTCAGCCTGACGCTGCGCCTCGCCGGCAACATGATCGGCGACCACAAGGTGCTGAGCCTGTTCCTGGGGCTCATCCCCCTCATCGTGCCCATGCCCATCATGGTGCTGGGCATCATCGTGTGCGTGGTGCAGGCCCTGGTGTTCTGCCTGCTCTCGGTGGTGTACATCGGCCTCGCCATCGAGGAGGCCCACCATGAGGAGCATGGCCACGATCACGGGCATGACCACGATCACGGGCATGACCACGGGCACGCCCACGCCCACTGAGGCGGGCTGCCTGGAGACTCGGGGGATCGAGTGGCTCGATCCCCGACGCACGCCCCCTCCCGGGCCTGCTCTGCTGGATGCCGCCCCGCTGTCGTGGCGTCGTGGTGTCGAGCGTAGAGGAGGGGAGAGGCCCCGGCCGAGCTGTCTGGGGGAGCGAGGCGTGTGGAGACGGCCCGTTCGCGGGCATGACCCGGCCTGCGTGGTGCAGGCCTGAGCGGATCCTGCGGGATCCTACAGAGAGGAAGACGTCATGAAGAACGTCGCCGCCTTCTTCAGCTTCGCGCTGATCGCCCTGTTCGCCCTGCCGGCCTTCGCCGCCGGTGACTTCAACCCCAACGGCTCCGCCCTCGCCATCGCCGCGGGCCTCGCCATCGGCATCGCCGCCGCCGGCGGCGCCATCGGCCAGGGCCGCGCTGCGGCCGCCGCCCTCGAGGGCATCGCCCGCAACCCGGGCGCCCAGAACAAGATCTTCACCCCGATGATCCTGGGTCTGGCCCTCATCGAGTCGCTCGTGATCTACGCCCTCATCATCGCGTTCCTGCTCCAGGGCAAGATCTGAGGCGCGCCGCGCGGGTGACCGCCCGCGCGACGGGAGAGGGGGGAGCTTCGGCTCCCCTTTTTCTTTGGAGAAACCGGAGGTTGCCCGCTCAGCCGCCGTCGTGGCCGTAGCGGGCCAGCCGGGCGTGCAGCGTCTTGCGATCGATGCCCAGGATGCGGGCCGTCTCGCTCTTGTTCTGCCCCACGGCGTCGAAGACCCGCAGGATGTGGCGGCGCTCCACCTCGTCCAGCGTCACGAAGCCCGCCGCCACCGCGGGCTCGTCGGGCTCCTGCTGCGAGTCGCCGGCGATGGCGGGGGGCAGGTCCGCCGCCTGCACCAGCGGGCCCGTCGCGAAGGCCGCCGCGTGCTCCATGGCGTTCTTCAGCTCGCGCACGTTCCCGGGCCAGTCGTACAGCATGAGGCTGGTGGCGGCGCCCTGGGAGAGGCCGAGGGCCGGCCGGCCGTCCCGGCCGCAGATCTCGTCCAGGAAGGCCTCGGCCATGGCGACGATGTCTTCGCCCCGGGCCCGCAGCGGGGGCACATCCAGCAGCACGACGGCCAGGCGGTAGTAGAGGTCGGTGCGGAAGCGGCCGGCCTTGAGGGCCTGGCTGAGGTCCTGGTGGGTGGCGGCGATGACGCGCACGTCCACGGCCACCTCGTGGTCGGCCCCGACCGGCCGGATGCGCCGCTCCTGGAGCGCCCGCAGCAGCTTGGGCTGGAGTGCGGCGGACATCTCGCCGATCTCGTCGAGGAAGAGCGTGCCGCCCTGGGCCTCGCGGAACAGGCCGGCCCGGGGGCGATCGGCGCCGGTGAAGGCGCCCTTCTCGTGACCGAAGAGCTCGGATTCCAACAGCTTTTCGGGGACCGCGGCGCAGTTGATGGCGACGAAGGGGCCGTCGGCCCGGCGGCTGCGGGCGTGGAGCGCGCGGGCGACGAGCTCCTTGCCCACGCCGCTCTCGCCCCGGATGAGCACCGAGGCGGACGACGGGCCGAGGCGATCGATGAGCGTGTAGACGCGCTGCATGGGGGGGCTCTGGCCCAGCAGGCCGGCGTGGACCGTCGGCCCCACCTCTCGCCGCAGCCGCGTGAGCTCCTGGCGCAGGCGCCGGTACTCGAGCGCGCGGGTGAAGGCGACGTCCAGGGCGTCGCGGGTGAGGGGCTTGACCAGGAAGTCCTGGGCGCCGGCCCGCATGGCCTCGACGGCGGCGCTCAGCGTGCCGTAGCTGGTCATGAGCAGCACGGGCACGTCCGGGCGCGCCGCGGTGGCCGCGCGGCAGACCTCGAGCCCGCTGGTGGCGCCGAGCTCGAGCACGGTGAGCACCGCGTCCACCTCGGCGGTCTCGAGCCCGGCCAGGCCCGCGGCGGCCGCGGTGAAGATCTCGGGGCGCCAGCCCAGCACGCCGAGCTGGTCGGCGAGGAGCGCCGCCGACTCCACGTCCTCTTCGATGATGCGAACCCTGGGCTTCAACCCGCCTCCTTTGGCCACCGCCATCCTGGCGCTCCCGGGCCTGGGAATCCAGCCCCCCGGTGGCGGGCGGGTCGAGCGGCTTGCACCGGTCGGTGGCCTCTGCTACCCACGGCGCCGACCGTGCCCTTCGGAGGACCCCCCCATGGCCGATGACCTGATCGCTGCCCTCGCTGCTGCTGGTACCCACACCGCCGATCGCCTGCGGCCGGCCGTCGAGGCCGCCACCGAGCGCGTGCGGGGCCTCGTGCCCGCCGGCTCGGCCGCCGACGCCGTGGCGGCCCTGCGGGCGGGCCTGGCGGCGGTGGGCGCGGCGGTGCTGGCGGGGGAGGACCCCCAGGCCCTGGAGGACGCCGTCTACGCGGCCGCGCCGGCCGCACCGCTGCCCGAGGGCGTGCTGCGGCTGGCCTGGCTGGCCCTCTCCGACGCCCTGGCGAAGACGGGCGACCGCCCGCCCTTCGGCGGCGACGGCGCCACCGAGACGTGGGCCTTCACGGCCCGCTCCCAGCCGACGACCTATGTGCGGCATGCGGCGATGCGCTGGGAGTGGCCGGGCCTCTTCGGCGCCGGGGTCCGGGTCGTGGTCCGCGGGGCGGGCCGGTCCAGCTTCCTGGCCGCCCTGCGCCGCAGCCTGCTGGCGGCCCACGGCGTCCAGGTCCAGGTGCCCCGGTGTTGCCGGCGCGCGACGAGATCGCCGACGTGCTGCGGCCCATCCTGGCCCGCGCGCGACGCTGGAGAAGAGGGCGTTGGCCGACGCCCTGCCGCAGCTGAAGCTGGGCGAGGACGGTGGGTGTCCTCGGGCGCGCCGGCAACGCGGCGCCCGCGGCGCTGCTGCTGGACTGACGCCCACCTCCAGGGCCGGTCCGTGCTGCTGGGCCTGCCGCTCTTCGTCGAGAGCCCGAATCCGCCCGCAACGCCCTGCTCGTGCTGGCCCCGACGATCCCGATGACGGCCCGCTGATCGAGCTGGTCGCCGACGCGAGGCCGACATCCACGAGATCCACCTGCCGGGCTTCGACGCCGACTTCGCGGCTGCCCTGTGGGCGGCCCGGCTCGGTACCGTGCCGCCGGGTGTGTGGCGGATCTGCTGGTGAAGGCCGTGGCGGCGGCACCGCGCGACGCGGTGCGCATCGCGGCGGCCTCGGCCTGGCTCGACGATCTGGCGGGCCTCGACGCCGAGGCTGCGCGGGCCCGCCTCCAGGCAGGCTTCCAGCCCACGGGCCTGCTGCCCGCCCACGCCGGGGCCCGCAGCGTGCTGGCCCTGGCCGCGCTGGAGGCGCTGCAAGGGTCCGGATTCCATGGCTTTTCCGTCGGGCGCCTGCTCCAGAAGAGCGAGGACGACGTCGAGGATCTGCTCCACGACGACGAGTTCGAGCTGGATGGCAAGCCCGTGGGGACGTGCAGCGCGGCGGTGCCCTCGGAGGCCATGACGTGGACGAGCCTGCCCGACGGCCTGCACCCGGTCTTCCAGTTCTCCGATGCCCGGCTGCCCGTCGCGCTGGTATCTGCCCGCCGACCAACGCGGCCGCGATGTCGCATTGCTGCTGCAGGGTATGGCCCGGCGGCGGTCTGGCAGATCGCCGACCGCATCTGGCGGCTGGACGTGGCGTCGGATCGGCCGCGGCAGGTGCAGCAGCTGCTGGTGGGGACAGAACGCCCCCGCATCGAGATGGGCTTTCGGCGCATGCCGGTGATCCAGAGCCAGCAGCCATGCCGCTGGCCCTCGCCCGGCTCACAGGACGGCGATGGAGTTCGGGGCCGTGGCCGCGGCTCGGGCAGTGCAGGCGGCGGATCAGGCGTTCCAGGCGGCGGCCGCGGCGGCCCAGCGCCTGAAGCGGCCAGGGCCCGCGGGGGAGGCGCTGGCGCGGCTCGCCGAGGTGCGGCTGGCGCTGGCGATGCCCCAGCCGGCCGTGGCGGCCCTGGAGGTGGCCGAGACGCTGCTGCAGGCGGGCGGCCACACCGCGAGCCTGGCCCGGCTGCCCATCCTGCGCGGAAGCCCGCGTCCTGGAAGGGGATCTGAGCGGAGCGGCGGGGCTGCTGCGCACGGGCCTCAAGCGGCTCGGCGAGACGTCGGACCGGGGGCACGAGGCCCTGGGCCTGATGCGGCTGGGGCGCATCCTCTACGAGCTGGGCGAGGTGGAAGCCAGCGCGACGGCCCTCGATCAGGCCGTGCAGGCGTCGGACAACAGCGGGGATCCGCGGGCCTCCGGGGCGGCGCGGCTCGCGCGGGCCTTCGTGTACGGCGAATCGGGGGAGCTGGAGGCGGCGTTCAAGCTGCTCAACGAGGCGGCCCAGGCCTTCCAGCGGGTGGGGATGCCCCTGCACGTGGTCGAGATGGCGGCGGCCGGGCTCCAGCGTCGCCACGGCAGCACCGCGGCCGAGCCGCGGCTGCGCACAGTGAGGCCTTCAAGAAGGCCGGCGCCGCGGTGCAGTGGGCCGAGGCGTGGTTCCTGGTGGGCCGCTGCCTGCTGGATCAGGCAAGGCGAGCGACGGCACCGCGGCCCTGCTGGAGACGGTGGAGATCCGCCAGCGGGCGCGGGATCGGTTCGCCATCGTGCGGACCCACGGAGCTGGCCCGGGGCTTCGCCGCCCAGGGCGAGGTGGTGCGCGCGTTCCGGGAGCTGCACCACGCGCGGCGCCTGGCCGAGCGGCTGGGGATGGCGCGCCGGCTGGGGGGCATCGACGCCGAGCTGGCCCGCCTGGCGCCGGCCCTCGGCGCCCTCGCCGATCTGGACGCGTCGAGCGTGGCCGCGGAGGCGGCGGCGGCCATCGACGCGCTGGAGACGGCGTGGGCGAAGCCGCCGGAGGCGCCGGCCGCGGGCCAGTAGGCCGGCCGGCGGTCAGCCGCCGATCTGCTCGGTGGTGGCGAAGTGCACCTTGGCCACCTCGCCGAGGGCCGCTCGACCGTGGGTCTCCAGGAACTGGCGGCCCGAGGTGAGGGTGGGGGCGCCCGCGCCGGGGTGCAGGTGCACCCCGAATCGCCGCGAAAGGCTTTTGAGTCCGCGTAGATAGGCGCAGCGGGCCAGGACGCTGGCCGCCGCCACCGCGGGATCCTCCTCGGCCCGGGGGCGCATCGAGACGCGCACCGCCCGGCCCCGATCCCCGAGGCCGCGGCGGATGACGGGCTCCTCGGCGAACCGATCGATGAGCACCCAGTCGGCGTCCGTGGCCTCCAGCAGCGTCTCGATGACGCGGCCGTGGGCCCAGGCGAGCAGGCGGTTCACGTTGCCCATCTTGGCGTGCAGCGCGTTGTAGCGCGGCGGCGTGATGACGATCACCTCGCTGTGGCCGAGGGCCAGGATGGCCTGCTCCATCTCGGGGAGGCGGGCGTCGGCGATGGCCTTGGAGTCGTCGATGCCGAGGGTGTGCAGCAGCTCGAGCTGCTCGCGGCGGATGGCGACCCCGGCCACCACCATGGGGCCGAAGTAGTCGCCCTTGCCGGCCTCGTCGGTGCCGATCCAGCAGGCCGGGGCGGGGGTGGGGTGCTGCTGGAGCGCGCGGTGGTACGGGCGGGCGTCGGCGGTGACGTCCCCGAGCAGGCCGCGCCAGGTGTCGGCCTCCTTGCCCTGGAGCAGCAGCTTGCCGGAGCGGTAGAAGGTGGCGATCACCTCGGGGCCGCGGGCCGTCCAGAAGGCGTGCGGGGCCTCGGCGAACTCGAAGCCGTGCTCGTCGAGGAAGCGCTGGATGGTGGGGGCGTCCGCCGCCGGGAGCTTGAGGGTGTAGGTGGCGGCCATCAGCCGACGCCGTTGGCCCGCAGGCGCTCGGCCAGGAACTCGTGGGCGACGCGGCCGGCGCCGCTGCCGTCGATGGGGGCGAGCACCGCGAAGGGGTGGGGGTGCAGGAAGAACGGCATGCTCATGCGGCCGCCGTCGCCCTGGCCCTCGGGGTTGATGACGCGGTGGGTGGTGGCCGGCAGGCGGCCGCCGGTCAGCAGCGCCATCATGTCGCCGGTGTCGCAGATCATCGCGCCGGGCGGCGCCTCGACGTCGAGCCACTCGCCCTCGCGGGTGAGGATCTGCAGGCCCGGCCGCGTGGCCGTCGGCAGCACCGTCAGCAGGTTGATGTCCTCGTGGGCGGCCGCCCGGATGGAGCCGGCCGGCGGCGGCCCCGCCAGATCCGGGTAGTGGATGACCCGCAGCACCGAGTTGCCGTCCTCCACCAGATCGAGGAAGAGGGTCGGATCCACCCCCAGGTAGCGCGCGATGGCCGCCAGCATGCCCAGGGCGAAGCGCTCCTGGGCGGCGAACAGGTGGCGCATGGCCCGCGCGAAGGCGGGCACCTCGGGGGGGAAGGCGTTGTCGGCCATCAGCCCGGCGAGGCGGGCGGGATGGTCGGCGGGCAGATCCCGGCCGACATGCCAGAACTCTTTGAGATCATGGCTGTTTTCGCCCTTCGCCTTCTCGACGCCGAAGGGCGTGTAGCCCCGCTGGCGGGCGCACTCGGGGCGCTCGTAGGCGTGCTTGATCGCCGTGGGCAGCGCGAAGACCTCGGCCGCCGAGGCGAACGCCTGGTCGATGAGCGCCTCGTCGACGCCGTGGCCGGTGATGGCCACGAAGCCGTAGCGCGACAGCGCGCCGCCGAGCGCCTGTACGAAAGTGGCGCGCTTCAGGCCGCCTTCGTGGTAGTCGGCGAACTCCAGTACCGGGATCCCGTGTGTGTCGGCCATGGTCCTCGTCCAGCCCCAGGCGGGGGGCACGCTAGGGAAGTGGCCGGATGGATGCAAGCGCGACCGCCTGGGGAACAGGAACATCCAGAGAGCATGAGCACTCCGCTGATCGACCTCACCTGGCAGATCCCGTTTCACGCCATCCACGCCGAGCACGTCGAGCCGGCCATCGGGGCCCTGATCGAGCGCGCCCGGGCGGGGCTCGCGGCCCTCGGCGCCGCCGAGGAGGCCACCTGGGACGCCACCGCCGGGGCGCTGGAGGCCCTGACCGCCGACCTGGAGACCGCGATGGGGGTGGTGGACCACCTCGAGTCGGTGCTGGACGATCCGGCGCTGCGACAGGCCAGCAACGCGGTGCGCCCCCTGGTGAGCGCCTTCTACGCGGATCTGGCCCAGGACGCGGCCTGCTACCAGGCGCTGCGGCGGTTCGCGGCGACGGATGAGGCGGAGGCGCTGGATCCGGTGCGGCGGCGCTACCTGGACGAGACCCTGGCCGACATGCGCCGAGGCGGCGCGGAGCTGCCCGAGGACCTCAAGGCCGAGCTGAAGGCCGTCGAGGTGGAGCTGTCCCGCGTGACGACGCGCTACGCGCAGAACGTGGTGGACGCCACGGACGCCTGGTCGCTCGTCATCGATGATCCCGAGCGCCTGCGGGGCCTGCCGGCGCGGGCGCTGGACGCCGCCCGGGCCGACGCCGAGGCCCACGGGATCTCGGGCTGGCGGCTGACGCTGGCCTACCCGAGCTACATGCCGGTGATGCAGTTCGCCGAGGACGCGGCCCTGCGCGAGACGATGTGGCGCGCCTTCAACAGCCGCGCGACGGCGGGGGAGCATGACAACCGGGCGCGGGTCGGCGAGATCCTGGCGCTCCGGAAGCGCAAGGCGGCGCTGCTGGGCTACCGGGACGTGGCCGACCTCTTCCTCGAGCCCCGCATGGCCCACGACGGGGCGACGGCCGCGGCGTTCGTGGACGATCTGCGGGCGCGGACGGCGCCCCATTTCCGGCGGGAGCAGGCCGAGCTGCAGGCGTTTCGCGACGAGCTGCACCAGCAGAGCGCGCCCCTCGAGCCCTGGGACCTGGCGTTCTACGCCGAGAAGCTGCGCCGCGCCCGCTTCGACTTCGACGGCGAGGCCCTGCGGCCCTGGCTGGCGGCGGACTCCGTGCTGGGCGGCCTCTTCGCCATCCTGGAGCGCCTCTACGGGGTGCAGGTCGAGCCGCTGCCCGCGGCCGAGGTGTGGCACCCCGACGTACGGGCCTACGCCCTGCGGGAGGGCGGCGCCACCATCGGGCTCTTCTACGCCGACCTCTTCCCCCGGGCCGGCAAGCGGAGCGGCGCGTGGATGCGGCCCCTCTACACGGGATCGCCGTCGACGGGGGGCGATCCGCATGTGGGCCTCATCTGCGGCAACCTGACGCCGCCCCTCGGCGACCGGCCCGCGCTGCTCAACCACCAGGAGGTGGAGACGCTCTTCCACGAGTTCGGGCACCTGATGCACCACCTGCTCACCGACGTGCCCGTGCGCAGCCTGGCCGGGACGAACGTGGCCTGGGACTTCGTGGAGCTGCCCTCCCAGATCATGGAGAACTGGACGTGGGAGCGCGCGGCCCTCGATCTCTTCGCGCGGCACCACGAGACGGGGGAGCCGCTGCCCGCCGCCCTGTTCGACCGCATGGTCGCCGCCCGGTGCTTCCGCAGCGCGGACGCGCAGATGCGCCAGCTCGGCTTCGCGACCCTCGATCTGCGCCTGCACCGCGAGCTGGATCCGATGGCGGGCGTCGACGTCGTCGCCTACGCCCGCGATGTGCTCGCGGAGTTCACGGCGGCGCCGCTCCCGGACGACTTCGCCCTGGTCACCTCGTTCAACCACCTGTTCGCGAGCCCCACCGGCTACGCGGCCGCCTACTACTCGTACAAATGGGCCGAGGTGCTGGACGCCGACGCCTTCGGGCGCTTCCGGGGCGGGGCGCTGTTCTCGCGCGAGGTGGGCACGGCCTTCCGGCAGACCATCCTGGCCCGCGGCAACAGCGACGATCCCGCCGCCCTCTTCCACGCCTTCATGGGCCGTGATCCCGATCCCGAGGCCCTGATGGCCCGGGCCGGGTTGCTCGGCTGAGGGCAGCGTCACCCGCCGGGGATCCGTGGATGGACCCCCGGGGGGGAGGCTGCTACATTGCCCCGACGTTCGGTTGAAGGAGGCTCCGGCATGGCGGAGGCCACCCACTCGGTCGTGATCGACGCGCCTCCCGAGGCGGTCTATCGTCTGGTCACCGACTTCGAGAGCTACCCCAGCTTCGTCCCCAACCAGGTGGGCGCACGCATCCTGTCCAGCGGGAGCGCCGACGCCTGGCAGGTGGAGTTCGAGCTGAGCGTGGCGCGGAAGCTGCGCTATACCCTTGATCTGACAGGGGTTCCCGGCCGCTCGGTGCGGTGGACGCTGGTCGCGGGCGACATGATGGAGCAGAACGTCGGCGGCTGGACGCTGGAGCCCCTGGAGGGCGGCAAGACCCAGGCGACCTACGCCATCGACGTCAAGCTGCGTGGCTTCGTGCCGCGATCCATCTCCCGCGCGCTCATCGAGCGGACGCTGCCCGCCAACCTCGAGGCCTTCAAGCGTGAAGCCGAGCGGCGCCAGGGAGGCTGAGCCGGCGTGATGCCCGTCGACGACCGGCCATCGGTGGGAGGCGGGGGCCGCCTCGCCCGGACGCTGGGATCCCTCGCGCTCGGCCTCACGCTGGCGGCGCCGGCGGGGGCGGTGCCGGCGGTGGCGGGCATCGGCGCCCGGCGGCCGGCCAGCGTCCACCCCGACGCGGCCCAGGCGTTCCTGGCCGGGGCGGCCGAGGCGGCGGGGGCGCTCCAGCCGGTGGGCCCCGCGACGCTGGCCCAGCAGGCGACGGCCGTGCAGGCCCTCGGCGAGGGCGAGGCGGCGTACCTCGAGCTCAAGCTGAAGGTGGCCGAGACCCGGCTCAACGACGCGGTGGAGGGTCTGCTCGCGTCGCCGACGGAGCTGGTGGATGCCGAGCCGGCGGTGCGCGGATCGCTGCTGCTCGCCCAGGTGCTCGTGGCGCGGCGCCAGCCCGACGCGGCGGATCTGGTGCTGGAGCGGGCGCTGCTGACGCTGCCGGGCTTCCCGCGGGGTGGCCAGCCGCCGCCGGACATCCAGGCGCGCATCGAGAAGGTCCGCTCGCGGCTCGGCGGCCGCCTGAAGGCGACGCTGGTGGTAGAGAGCGAGCCCCCGGGGGCCGAGATCCGGGTCAACGGCGTCGAGGTCGGGCCCGCCCCCGTCCGCCTGGAGCGCCTGGCGCCCGGGCCCGTGCGGGTCACCAGCCTGCGGTCGGGCCGGTCCGTCGCGAAGCGGGTCGTCCTGGCCGACGGCGTCGCCCGCGTGCGGCTGGCCGAGGGGGCAGGGCGCCACCCGGCGGTGGTGGAGGCGCTGGTCGCCGGGGACGAGGCGGGTACCTACCGCGCCGCCGCCGCCGCCCAGCGGGAGGAGGGCGCCGACGCCGTCTGCGCGGGCCTGGTGGTCGGCTCCGATGCCTGGATTCTGCGGATCGACGGCGCGGGCCGGCGGGTGGTGGCCGCCCACCGCGAGCCGGCGCCTGCGGCGGAGGCCGACTGGAGCCGGCTCGGGCGCCACTGCGACGCCGAGCTGCAGGGAGACGTCCCCGCCGAGGCCATCGCAGAGCTCTGGCAGGAGCAGGCGGTGGTGGACGCCGTCCGCCCGCCCGTGGTCGATCCGGTGGAGCCGGGCGGCGACACGGGCCTCGCGCTGGCCACGCTGGCAGGCGGGGCGGTGGCGGCGGGCGTCGGCACCTGGCTGGGGCTGTCGGCCTCTGACGCCGCCGATCGGTACAACCGCAGCGGGGCCAGCCAGGACGAGGACGCGGCCCGCCGAGACGCGCTGCTCGCGGACATCTCGTTCACGGCCGCGGTCGGGCTGGTGGTCACCGGGGTCTACTTGCTGGTCGCGGATTGAGGGCGGCTCGCGAGCGCGCGGGTTGCCCGTTGACCCCTGAAAACACGCTATGCTAAGCCTGCGTTCGCGGCGCGTCCGGGGAGTCGCCCGCGCACGATAACGCCGCGGGCCCCGGCGCCTGCCGGCCGTCCGGTTCGAGAGACTCAAACGGAGCGCCATGGGCGATTCTCGGGAAAATCGCGGGCTGGGAGACGGCCTGCCCGTCTCGCGCCTCCAGGACCCGGAGGACGAGCGGCCGCGCCCCGGCAAGAAGGGCCGGCGTCGCTCGCGCACCATCGCGACGAAGCGCCTGACCCGCGAAGAGCTGGCGCTCGCCGAAGAGCTGGAGACGTTCAACTACGACCGGCCCGCGCTGCGATCGCAGTGCGTCGACGGGCCGCGTCCATGCCCCTACGTCTCCTGCAAGCACCACCTCTACCTGGACGTGAACCCGGAGACCGGCTCCATCAAGCTGAACTTCCCGGACCTGGAGGTCTGGGAGATGGAGCACACCTGCGCGCTGGACGTGGCCGAGCGCGGGGGCATCACGCTCGAGGACGTGGGCGAGATCCTCAACCTCACCCGCGAGCGCATCCGCCAGGTCGAGGTGAAGGGTCTGCAGAAGCTGCGCGAGACCGCCACCACGCTGGGGCTGCAGGACTTCCTCTCCTTCATCGAGCGCAACCTCAGCGCCGACTGAGCCTCAGGCTCGCCGGGCGCCGCGCATGATCGCCCGCCGCCTCCTCCCCTCGCTGCTGCTGCATGTCGGCCTGGCCCTCGCGGTGCTCTGCGGGCTGCTGGTGGCTGCCCAGGCCGTGCGGCTGTGGCCGGCAGGGGTGGTGCCCCGCCCGGCGCTGCTGCTCCCGGCCGTGCTGGCCCTGGCGGAGCCAGCGCTCCCGCTCGCCGCGCTCTTCGGGGCCGGCCTGACCTATGGGCGCCTGCGGCGGCAGGGGGCCCTGGTCGCGCTGGCCGCCCTCGGGACGCCCCCGGCGCGGGTGCTGGCCCCGGCGGTCGCCGTCGGGGTGATGCTGGGGGGGCTGGCCGCCTTCGTGGCGGCCGACGCCGGCCCCCGCGCGGTGACGGATCTGCGGGCGCGGGCGCTCGATCTCGAGGGGCCGGCGCCCGCCGGCCTGCTGCGGCTGCCGGCCGGGGCGGCCCTGGAGATCGGCGGCCCACCCGAGGCGCGGACGCTCTGGGCGGGCTTCCCGTCGGCGGCCGGCCCGGTGCTCGTCCATGGCCAGCGGCCCGCGCTGCTGGGCGGCGGGGCGGGCCTGACGCTGGGGCCCACCTGGATCTGGGGACCCCGCCTGCGGGCCCAGGTGGGGGAGGTGGTGGTGCGGCTGGGGCCCGACGCCCTGCACCGGCGCCTGCAGACCCTCGGTGCGCCCCATGACCTGCCGACGGCGGCCCTGGATCCCACGGACCGCCGGCACGCCTTCCTGGCCGCCCGGCGTCTGGCCCTGCCGGCGCTGGCGCCGATCTGGGCGCTGCTCGGCGGCCTGCTCGGGGGTGGCCTCGGGGGACGCCGGGCGGTGGTGGCGGGCGCGGCCGCGGTGGGCGCCGCTCTTTGGCTGCTTCGGACGGGGGAGCTGACGGCGCGGGCTGGCTTCCTGGCGCCGGCGCTGGCGGCCTGGGCCCCCGTCGCCCTGGTCGCGCTGCTGGCGGCCTGGGCCTGGATCAGGCTGGCGCCTGGGCACGGAACCACTTGATCTTCTTGAGAGATCGCCGTCAGGGCGTGCCGGCCTCGTAGCGGGCGCGCTGCTCGCGGTAGGTCTCGGCGCGGCGGGGATTGAGGCCGATGGCGCGATCGATGGCCTCGATGGCGCCGGCGGCGTCGCCGGACCGGAAGCGCAGCTCGGCCAGGGTGTCCCAGGCGGCGTCGAAGGCGGGCTCGACGGCGACGGCCTTCGCGGCCAGCTCCAGGGCCTCGTCACGGGCGGACGCCCGGTCCCGGAGCAGCCAGGCCAGGTTGTTGAGCAGGCGAGCGTCGCGGGGCGCGAGGTCCACGGCGCGGCGGTAGGCCCGCTCGGCCACGTCGGGGCGGCCCACCTCGGCGGCCACGTCACCCAGCAGGGCCAGGCGGGCGGCGTCCCCGGGGCCCGGGCGGCGTAGCGCTCGGCGGCGACCACGGCCTGATCGCCCTTGCCCGCGCGGCCCAGGGCCAGCACCCGCGATCGCCCGAGGGGCGCGTCGTCGGGGAAGCGGGCGAGCCCGGCATCCAGGACGCCGACGGCCTCCCCGGCCTCGCCCTGGTCGAGCAGCACCGCAGCCAGCATGCCGTACACCGGTGGCTCGGCGTCGCCGCGGGCGATGAGGGCGCGGAGGGGGCCGCGGCGGCCCGGGGGTTCTCGAGCTGCAGGTGGACGGCGGCGAGGAGGGCCTGGACGGCGGGCGACGTCGGATCCAGGGCCTCGGCGCGGTGCAGCACCGGCAGGGCTCCACCGGCCGCCGCTCGTCGAGCAGGGCGCGGCCCAGGTTCGTGAGCAGCCGCGCGTCGTCGGGCCGCTCGCGCACCACGGCCCCCAGGAAGGCCACCGAGTCGAAGTCCGGGCCGGGGACGAGGCGGAGCGGCTGGCCGAGGGGCAGCGCCTCGGCCCGGAGCTGCGCCAGGAGCCGGCGGTGGGCGGCCTCGTCGCGGGGGGCCCGGGGGAGGACGAGGCGGCTGGTGATGGCCGTCTTGTCGGCGCTGCGCTGCTCCGAGATGGTGAGGCGGGCGTCGGCGATCTGCAGGCTCGCCTTGAGGGGCTTCCAGTCGAAGCGATAGCCGGGCGGGGCGATCAGGACGACGCGCTGCTCCAGCGTGCGGGGCGCGGCGAGCCAGGGCTCGGTGCCCAGCGCCGGCAGCGGCCCGTCGGTGAGGAACCGCAGCTCATGGGGGACGACCAGGCCGCCATCCACGCGCAGGGCTACCAGGTCGGTGCTGCCCTGGGCCGCCCGCAGTTCGAGGGGGGCGGTGGGATCGTCCAGGCCATCAGCCCCGACCGTGGACGGGATGCGGCCATCGGGCAGCAGGTAGCCCGGGGAGGCGAGGAGCGCGTCGCGGCCCTCGACATCCAGCGGCAGCAGGCGCTGGCGGGCGTTGCCGGCGGGGTCGCCCGTGAGCCGGAGCGTGGTGGCCAGCGTCCCGCCGCCGGTGGTGTTCAAGGTGTACACCAGCGTCTGCTCGATGCGCTGGGTCGCCGCGGTGCCCTCGGGGATCTGGACCAGCCGCCCGCCATGCCCGTCGACGATGAGGCTCGTCTGCCCGCGCAGGGCGGTCGGGATGGCGTCGAGGGTGCCCAGGCCGGCCGTCGCGTCGAGCCAGAGATCGCCCGCGGGGATGTGCAGCAACACATGGCTGAACTGGCCCGGGGAGACGTGATCCGCGACGAACGGGGCCTGGCCCTGGGGCCGGACGAGGGCGGCGTGGGCCTCGATGCCGGCGGCCGTCAGCAGGGCGGCCATGAGGGCGGTCATGTCCTTGCAGTCGCCGCGGTGGGTGGCGAGGGTGGTCTCGGCGGGCCGCGGCTGGTAGGCGCCGATGCCGAACTCGATGCCCAGGTAGGTGACGCTGCGCTCGACGAAGCGGTAGATGGCGGCGATGCGGGCGCGGCGGTCGGGCCGATCGGCCGTGAGGGTGCGGGCCTTCTCGACGAGGGCCTCGACCGGGCGCGCGCGCTCGGCGAAGAGGCCGTGGTACCAGGCGTCGACGTCGGCCCAGCTGCTCAGGCTCGACACGAAGACGGCGGGGAGCTGCTGGCGGGCCTCGGCCTGGAACGCCGGCAGATCGGCCGCCGACCAGCGCAGCGTCCGCCGGCCGCCCGCGCGGGTCTCCTCGGCCGGCGGCAACCCGGTGGTGCGCAGGCGCAGCGGCCCGTCGGCCGGCAGCTCCAGGCTGTAGCGCGCCTGGACCGTGGGCTCCACGTTGCCCAGGACGTAGCCATCCCACCACAGGCCCTTCAGCTCGGGGTAGGGGCGGTGCGTGACGACCTCGTAGTCGACGATGGCGCCCGGCTCGACGCGGGGGAAGCGGAGCACGAGCTGGCGCTGGTCGCCATGCAGCGGGGTGCCCGCGTGGGGGTTCTCGATGACTTGATCCTCGGGGGCCACGGCCGCGATGGTGGCGTCGGGGGTCAGGGTGCGGGCGCGCACGATCGTCGGGGCCTGGCCAGCGTCGAAGCCCAGGACGGCGGTGGCGTGCCGCTCGACCACCTCGGCGTCCTGGATGAGCACCGTGCGGATGTGGCGGACGCTGGCGAGGCCCTCGGCGTCGACGGTGACGTGGTGCTCGTCGCGCAGGACGGTGGCGCCGTGGGCCGGGTGGGCCGGCGCGCGGGCGGCCAGGGCGGCCAGCCCTGGATCGGCCGGATCGGCGCTGGCGGCGGGCCAGCGCGACGCCGCGGGCGTCATGCCCAGGGCAGCCAGGCGGGCCCGGGCCTCGGCGTCCTGGGGGTCGCGGGCGAGCTGGGCCCGGTAGGCTGCGGCCGCGCCCGCGGGATCGGCCGTGGCCTCCAGGAAGCGCCCAAACGTGAGGCGCAGCGCGCGGTTGGCTGGATCAGCATCGAGGGCGGCCTCGAACATGCGGCGGGCCTCGGCGTGGGCGCCGGTGGAGGCGAGCGCCGTGGCGAGGAGCGGCTGGAGCGTGTGCGGGTCGCCCCCGTGCGCGAGCGCCTCGCGCAGGGCCACGACGGCCTCGGCGCGCCGATCTCCTTCGAGGAGGACCTGCCCCAGCGTGCCCAGCAGGGCGGCGTCGCCCGGGTGCCAGCCCAGCAAGGTGCGCAGCTCGGCGCTCGCCTCGTCGTAGCGGCGCAGCGCGCGGTAGGCCTGGCTGAGCCGGAGGCGTGCGCGGTCCGCGCGGGGGTGCCGGACCAGCAGCGCCTCCCACCGCCCGACGGCCGCGTCCACCTCCCGATCCAGCAGCTCCAGGCGGGCCAGCTCGTCCTGGTGGTCGGGATCGTCGGGGGCCAGTCGGGCGGCCTCCGCCATCGCCCGGCGCGCCTGGTCGGCGTGCTCGCCGGCCTCGAAGATGGCAGCCAGATCGGCGTGGAGCGGGGCGCTGGTCGGCACGGCCTCGATGCCCTTGCGCAGGATGGTCGCGGCGCGGCCAAGGCGCCCGGTGCGCCGGTACCAGTCGGCGTAGGCGCGCCAGACGGCGGCGTCCTCGCGGTGGCGGGCGGTCGCGTCGGCGAACTCCGACTCGGCGCGGCCGGCCTGCCCCGCGGCGGCCCAGGCCCGGGCGGCCAGGATCTGCTCCCGGGCCGCCTGCGGCCCCGTGAAGGCGCGCTCGCGGAGCCGGGCGGCCGCGGCGTCGTCCCCGGTGGCGATGAGCGCGCGCAGGCGCAGCCCCAGGGCCGCGGTGTCGTCGGCCTGGAGCCCGAGGGCCAGGTCCGCCCAGCCCAGCGCGCGCTCGGCGTCACCTCGGGTGAGCAGCGCGCCGCCCAGCAGCACCATCAGGTCGAGGCGGCGCGGCTGGCGATCGATGAGCAGGTTGAGGTGCTCGAGCGCGGCGTCCGTCTCGCCGCTCTCCAGCAGCAGGCTCGCCAGCGCCTCGCGGGCGGGGTCGTGGTCCGGATCGGCGGCCAGCGCCGCCACGCAGGTCGGCGGCGGCGCGCGCGGCCGTCGCCGACCAGGAAGTGCAGGCGGGCGCGGGCGAGGAGGGCCTGCGGCGTCGGGGGACGCGGCCAGCGCCCGCTCGATGTGGCGCTCCGCCCGCGGGCGATCCCCGCGGCGAGCGCGGCGAGGCCGCGGCCACCTGCACCTCGCCGTTGGCGGCGTCCACGGCCAGGGCCCGGGCGGCCAGCTCTTGTGGCGGCGGGGCCCTCGCCCGCGGCGAGGCGCAGGCGCGTGAGCGCCGCGAGCGCCGGACCGGCCGAGAGGGCGGCTGGATCGCCCCGGCCCGGGCGAGGGCGGCGGGCTGGTCGCCGAGGCGCTCCAGGGCGACGGCCTCGGCCAGGATGCACCACGGGGCCGCCGGGATCGCCGCCTGGCAGAGCCGCGCCACCTCCAGGGCGCCGCGCGGATCGGTGGACAGGCGCGCCCGGACCTCGAAGTACCAGGCGCGCTCGTCCTCGGCGTGGGCCCGGCGGAAGCGGGCGAGCTGCTCGGTCGCCTCGGGGCCGACGCAGCCGCGTCATGGCCTCGCGGTAGCAGCGCTGGGCGGCCTCGTCGTCGGGAACCGCCTGCACGCGGGCCTCGCAGGCCGCGGCGCGCCCCTCGGTGGCGGCGGGCAGCGGATCGAAGGCGGGGGGGGGCGGCGGGGCGGCGCCGCAGCCGAGCATCAGCAGGGCGCACCCCAGCCAGCCGGTCAGGGGCGCGAGCAGGGGAGGCGGCGGCATGGAGGGATGATGATCGGCGGGTCGCGAAGGTGTCAAAGCGCGCGGCGCCGCCGGAAGATCAGGAGGAGGAGGAGCCACGGCAGGGCCGGGGCGCCGCCGGGCGTGGCGCGGCAGCCGTCGTCGCCGCCGGTCGAGCCGGCGGGCGTGGGGCCCGCGTCGGCCTCGGTGCCAGCGTCCCGCGCGGCCCCGTCGACCGGCTCGACGCCCCCATCCACGATCGAGGCGTCGCCCGGCACCCCGGCGTCCGGGGGGACGCACGCAGGATCCGCCGGCGGGCACTGCTGCCGGCAGGCCCGCGCGGTGGTGGAGTCGGCGGGGCAGGTCCAGGTGCCGACGAGGTCGGCGTACTGGGCGAGGGCCACGTCCCACGTGCCGCCCAGGTCATCGGTGTGGGCCGCGACCCACTGCATGGGGCGGCCGCGGCCACAGGCCCAGATGCGGTCGGTCGCGGGCTCGCGGGTGAGGCAGCCGACGATGCCGTCCGTGGCGACGGGCTCCCAGGTGCCGCCGCCGTCGACGGAGCGCTGGAGGCCGAGGAAGGGCGTGCTCATCAGGGCGCGCTGCCCGTCCCGGGTGAACGCGAGGCTGTCGGGGGAGTCCTCGATGGCCAGGGCCACCCGCCAGGTCTGGCCCCCATCGTCGGTGCGGACGAGGAACGACGCGGGGAACCGCTCGACGACGGCGAAGGCCGTGCCCGGGTCGACGGGGTGGGTGGCGAGGAAGCGGAACTCCTCGGGACGAATGGGCATTTCGCCCGGAAGGTCCTCGGCCGGGGGGCCCAGCGCGATGGGCTGGAAGCTCGCCCCGCCGTCGTCGCTGCGGCTCGCGCCGGCGCCGTGGCTGGCGAAGACGACCTCGGGATCGGCCTCCGAGCGCACCAGCGAGCGGACGCGGGTCGTCGACTCCAGGCCGGCCGGCGTCCAGGTCTGGCCGCCGTCCACGGAGCGGTAGACGTCGTTGAGGATGCCCAGCGTCGCGGTGGACGTCAGGAACTCGAGCGGGCGGCCGGGGTGGGGGAGGAGGGAGGCGGTGACGTGCTCGGTGAGGGGGCCGGGCACCTGGGTGTAGCCGCAGCCCGCCGTCTCGGTGAGGAAGATGCCGGCGCGCGTCGAGAGCACCCAGCGGTCGGCGTCGAGGGGCGCGACGATCTCGAAGCCCACGACCGGCGACACCGAGTCATCGCACAGCCAGGTGAAGCCGTCCTCGGTGCGGGCGAGCAGGCCGAGCTCGTCCATCAGCCAGGCGGCCCCGCCCGCTGCGTCCGGGAAGCGGATGTGCTTGACCTGGGGCGCGCCCCCATGGGCGGCGGCCTGGCTGGCCGCCAGGACCAGGGCCACTGCGAGCCAGCGGGGGGAGCGAGGGAGGTGCACCATGAGCGCCATCTGGGTCAGTATCACGAGGACGCCACTCTAGCTCGGACTCGACCCAGATGCTCACGCGTGCGCTCCTGCTCCTCATCGCCCTGACCCCTGGCTGCGCCGCCCTCAAGCAGCTCGAGGTCGCCTCCGGGCTCTGCGCCGAGGAGCAGGACCGGTGCATGGCGGAGCGCTGCGCCATGGTGGTGGACGCGGTCCAGTGCGAGCGCGACTGCGCCTTCGAGGCGCGGACCTGCGAGCGACGGCAGGGTACGGAGGGCCGTGAGCGCGCCCGCCTCGGCGACGACCAGGCCCTCATCGTCGACCTCACGGGCTCGCGTCTGCGCCACTCCAGCGCCGTCGAGGCCGAGCTGGGCGGCCCGGTGGACGCCGTGCCCGGGGCCCACCTGCTGCTGCCCGGTGGCTTCGTGAAGCTCCGCGTCACCTTCCCGCCTGACACCCGCCAGGCGGACGTCGCCCTGACCCACCGCCCCGAGGGGGACGGGCCGTGCTTCCTGACGCTCACGGCGGGCGCTGGCACCGTGCTCGGGCGCTACGCCCCGCCGCGGGGCCGCCTGCGGGTGGAAGTCTTTGATCTCACGAAACATTTGCCCCCAACCGATCCCACGCTGCCGGTGCAGCTGGAGGTCGTCCTCTACAACAACGCGGCGGCCGGCAGCGTCGCGCCGTACCGGCTGGAGCAGATCCAGATCTTCTACAAGGCGCTGGTGCGGCCCGACCCCGTGGAGCCGTGAGCCATCGTCGCGCTACCGCTCGCCGTCGAGCATGTAGTCGGTGACGATCCAGGTGCCGTGGGAGGCGCGGCCGCCCTCGGGGGTGAGGGCGCGGCGGGTGCCGTTGGGATCGACCAGGTAGAGGGCGCTGCCCGTGACGGCCCCGTCCACGACCGGCTGGCCGGTGTAGAGGACGGTGCCGACGGGGGCGCGGCCGGCCGGCCCACGGGGGTAGCGCTCGTCGCCGGTCACCGTCTGCCCGCCGCTCGGGTAGGCGTCCTCGAAGAGGTCCTCCGACAGGTTCACCAGCGTGCCGCCCTGGGCGCACGTCTCCTGGCCCCCGAAGAGGGCGCGCCGGTCGAGGCCGACGCGGAAGAGGTCGCGGTGGCCATCGGGGCCGCGGCCCTTGCCGCCGACGTTGCGGCTGAAGACCACCGACGTCAGGTCGCCGTTGAAGGCCGGCTCGTGATCGCCCAGCCGGCGGTGCGGGCCGGTGATGGTGCCGGTGTCGGTGAAGCGGCTGTCCCCGTCCGTCAGCCGGCAGCGCAGGCCGATGTCGGCGTCGGCCACCCAGATCTGGGGCTTCGTGATGCAGGTGCCGCCGGCGCTGCACGCCTGGGCGTCGACCACATAGGTCATGAGCGGGGTCGCCACCGCCGGGAAGACGTCGCGGACGGGCTCGGGGTGGGTGGTGAGGGGCAGCAGGCTCGCGAGCGCGCGGCTGCGATCGTCGCGGCTGCCCAGGTAGATGACCGAGGGCAGGCCGTCGCAGCTCATGGCGTAGACGATGCGGACCTCGTCGCGCCACCCGACCCCGCCGATGCCCGCGTCGCAGCCCTCGGGGCTCACCGCCCAGGCCAGGCGATCGCGCACATCCAGGATCCAGACCTCCCCCGGGCCGTCGGCGTCGTCGTTGCCATCGCCGTCGCCGTCCCGGTGGCGGACCGCCGCCACATACCGCGGATCGGGGCCGACGGCGTGGTCGCTCCAGAAGGCCGCGTCGGTGGTGATGCGCTGGCGCAGCCGCCCATCGACCTGCACGGAGTAGATGTGGCCGCCGGTGGGGCCATCCTCCACGTAGGTCAGGTCGCCGGACACGACCCGCAGGCTCAGGGGCGGGGCGGCGTCGTCGGTGCCGGCGTCGGCCGGCGGCGGGGCCGCGCCGTCGGCGTCGGTGTCCACCACCGCCGCGTCGTCGGCCGGATCGGCGTCCGATCCGCTGTCGCAGGCGGGCAGCGCGGCCGCGAGCAACCAGGCGAGGGGCAGGGCGCGAGTCATGGGTGGTCCTCCAGGGCGGCGTCGAGGGGCAGGCGCGCGGGGCCCGGGCGGGCCGCCAGGAAGCGCGCGTTCACCACCGCCAGCAAGGTGTTGAGGCGATCGAGGTCGAGGATGCTGCCGGGCGGGACGCGCTCGACCACGCCGGCGACATCGAGGCCGCCGAAGCCGAGATCGCACCACTGCACGCCCCCATCGGCCGAGGAGACGGCGGGGCCGTGGGTGCGGCAGATGACCGGCCGGGCGTCGTAGACGGCGCACGCGCCGTCCGGATCCAGGAAGACGCAGCGCTCGCCGGCCACGACGGCGGGATCGGACCGGCGGGCGGAGAGGGCTGCCTGGACGTCGGGCGAGAGGGTCTGCACATGGGCGCGCAGGGCGTCCACCTCGACGGCCCAGGCGGTGCGGCGCAGGCGACAGCAGCCATCACAGCCGCGGCGGCAGGCCAGCCAGGGTCCCTGGCCGGCCACGACGGCCGCCGAGAAGGCGTCGACCTTGGCCAGCAGCGCGGCATGCTCCGCCCGGCTGGACACGCTGCGCTACTCGCGGGGGGGGTTGGACGTGAAGAACACCACGTCGGGGCTCGAGGCGGCGTTGCTCTCCACCACCAGGGCGGCGATGTGCACGATGCGGTCGTCGGCGCCGCGGGTCAGCTTCACCTGAACGGTGTGGCTCGCGCCCGGGGCGACCATGGTGGCGCCACCGCCCGAGACGATCTCGAACTCCGGGTCGGAGGCGGGGATGCCGCCGCCCTCGCCGTCGGCGCTGAGCGCGATTCGCGAGATGTTGAGGGCCTGGCCGCCGTTGTTGGTCAGCACGATGTCCTCGGTGCGCGCCTCGCCCAGGCCGACGTCGCTCATGTCCACGGCCGCCGGGGCCACCTCGAGGATGGCGGGCAGGCCGTCACCGCGGCGGACGAGGGGGATGTTGAGGGTGCCGGGCGTGCGGTCGTCGCCGTCGTCGTACTGCACCACCAGCTCGGCATCCGAACCCTCGGCGGTCGCGGGCTGGTAGACCACCCGCAGCTCGCGAGCCTGCCCGCCGGCGAGGCGGAAGGAGGTCTGCTGGTTGCTGTCGATGGAGTAGTCCTCGCCAGGCTGGTTGAGCGTGACGCTCTGCACATCGACGAAGCGCACGCCTGAGTTGGTGAAGCTGATGACCTGCTCCACCGAGTCACCCGCGCGCGGCTCCCCGAAGATGGCGGGGTTGGGCTGCACGCTCAGCACGCCGAAGACCGGCGCCGAGGTGAGGGTCACGGTGAAGCGCGGCTGATCCGGGTCGTTGCTCTGGAAGACCAGCTCGGCGGTGTCGCGGTTGCCATCGGCCGGGTCGTACTCGATCTGGACGGTGACCGCCTGGTTCTCGGGGATGGTCCAGGGCAGCGGCTGATCCTGGCTGATGATGAACTCGGGGATGGGCTCCTGGGTCTGCGGATCGATGGCGGGCTCCGAGACCAGGGTCAGGGTGTACTGCTCGACCTGGAGGGGGCCGCTGCCGATGTTGCGGACCAGCAGGAACTCGGTGCCCGGCACGCCGCCGGGGAAGGCGACCACCGGCTCGGCCTGGATCTGCGGGATGGGCTGATCGAAGCCGATGTCCACGTACTGCTTCGCCTTGTTGAGGGCGTTGGACTCCACCACCAGGCGGGTGGGGAGGGGAACGGTGGCCTCGACCGGCTGGAAGCGCAGGTTCACGTCGAAGAACTGGCCGCTGATGAGCCGGGCCGGGAGCTGGCCGTCGGCGGTGCCGATGGCGTCGATGATCAGCGGGCACATGGCCTTGATGTCATCGGGCAGGCGGTCGGCCTCGCTGAAGCCGAGCTTGCCGCGATCGCACTCGGGGTAGTCCTCCAGGTACACCTTGTCGACCCGCAGCTCCGTCTCGCCGGCGTGGCGGATGGTGACCACCTCCGCGGCGGTCTGGGGCGGCACGATGCGCGCGAAGTTGATCGTCGTCGGGTTGAGCGCGATGTCGTTGGACCGCTTGCGGGTCAGGTCGCCGTCATCGCAGCCGGCGACGACGAGGAGGAGGCCCAGGAGGGCCAGCGGGTTCAGGCGCCGGTTCATGCGAGATCCTCTCGGTCAGTTGCGTCGCGGGAAGCAGCGGGCGTCGTAGTCGACGCGGATGGTCTGGCCCGGCTGAGGGGTCGCGGCCTCGTCGAAGACGATGGCGTTGCTCTCCTCGTCGTAGGCCCAGCCGTTCTGGACCCGCATGCCGTCCACCTGCACCTCGATGGTCCCGCGCACGGCGGGCCGAGACAGGAAGAACTGGCGCTGCAGGCCGAAGGCCTGGTTGCCCAGGTCGCGCAGCAGCGGCCCGAAGCCGCCATCGCAGATGCTGAAGACGGACCCGTTGGTCCGGTTGGCGACCTCGACGTAGCGGCGACCCGCATCGGCCGCGCCGCCGGGGCCCTGGCACTCCGCCGCGACGCCATTGCGGGCGCCGACGATGGCGCTGGCGTGCATCAGCGCCTCGTTGCGGAAGCCCTTGATGCTCTTGAAGAAATCGACATAGAAGTCCAGCGGACTGGCCGAGTGATCCTCCTCGTCAGAGACGAAGACGATCTCGAGCGCGGCGTTGTCGCGCAGGAAGCCGCGGTTGTAGCCGCCGCACCGCCCCTCGACGCAGGTGTCGGGCATGACGCACTGCCCGTCGTTCTGGCAGGCCACGCCGGTGTCGAAGACGAGCGGATCCGACAGCGCCTTGTACGCCGCCTCCAGCCCGAGCTCTTCGCCGGCACCGTTCGTGCCCACCTGGACGGCGCGCTGGAACTGCGCCTCCACGTCCGCCGCCCGCCGCATGATGCGCGGGTTGCCCTTCAGCTTGCCCGAGTCGCCCGCGGCCATCATGTCGGTCGTCACGATGCCGAGCTGGTAGTCGTTGCGGAACTGCTGGGCGCCCTGGATGAAGCTGCGGAAGTCGTCGCGGAGGCTGTCCTGCTCCTCCTGCATGGACCCCGAGTTGTCCACGACGAACAGCACGTCGACCGTCCGGCCGGAGCCCTGCTCGAAGATGTCGGTCTGGTGCTCGTCGGCCACGCCCTCGCCCCGCAGCGGCACCCGCAGCTCGCGGTTGTCGTTGTCGTCCGAGACGATCACCAGGGTGCAGTCATCCTCGCCCAGATCGCCGGGCTCGTAGACGAACAGGAAGTCGGCCGGCTGGCGGCGTGTCACCAGGATGCAGCCGTCGGCGTCGGCCACCGGGCGATCGACCACGAAGAACTCGTCGCAGGCCCCCTCGAAGCGCAGGTCCTGGATGCACAGGTCGGTGATGCCGTTGTTGTAGACGGTGATGCGCTCCTCGCGGGAGGCGCACTCACCGGCCGTCACCGCCCCGAAGTCGAGGCGCCCCGGGATGACCGCGATCTCGCTCTCGCCGCTCAGGCCCTGGAGATCGGCGAACGCCATGCGCTCCTCGTTGGCGAAGGGATCCCAGAAGGTGATGGTGTAGCGCTCGGCGTGGGCACCGACGACCACCGGGCGGTAGGTGATCTCCACCGGCAGGAAGGCCCCGGGGGGCACGTTCTGGCGGCCGGCGGGGCCCGTCAGGATGAACATGGACGGGAAGCCCGGGATGGGGATGAGCGGGGCGATGACCTCGCTGCGCAGCTCGCAGGCGCCGGTGCCGCGGTTGACGATGTTGACCTCGCGGGTGACGTTGCGGCCGCGGGTCACCAGGCCGTAGTTCACCCGGTTGGGCACCACCAGCAGGTCACACGTCGGGGCTCCCCCGCCGACCACCTGCAGGTCCACCTGGAGGCGGGGATCGTCGCGGGTGCTGTTGTCGATGGTGAGGATGCCCTCGTCCAGCTCGCCCTCGGCCAGATCGTCGTTGTGGTACCAGATCTCCAGGTCCATGCCGGTGCGGGGATCGAGCATGGCGCCCACGCCGGGGCCCCCGGCGGCGGCCTGCCACGAGAAGCCCGGGTTGTCGATAGCGATGGCGTCTACCGAGATGGGCAGGTCGCCGCAGTTGGCGATGCGCAGGAGCTTGCGGGCCGAGTCCTGCCCGAGGGCGACGCGGCCGAACTCCAGGCGATCGCTGGGCGCGACGGCGATGCACGGCTGGGGAACCCGACCCGTGACCGGCACCGTCAGCAGGCCCTCGTCGGCGTCGTTGCTCTTGATGGCGATGCCCGTGCGGTGGGCCCCGTCCACCTGGGGGTGGTAGCGCACCCCGAACTGGATGAAGGCCTCCTCGGCCACCGTGAGCGGGAACTCGAAGGCGTCCAGGCCGATGAGGCTGAACTGGTCGTTGTTCGGGGGCGGCGCCAGGGCGAAGTCGATGGAGTCGATCACCAGGGGCGCGTCGCCGCGGTTCTCGACGAAGACCTCAATGATCTCGCTCTCCTGGCCCAGCTCCACGGCGCCGAAGGCGACCTCCGCCGGGCTCACCTCGATCTCGGCGCTGGGCTGCACCGCCTCCAGCGGGATCACCAGGCGCTCGTAGGCGATGTTGTCGGTCTCGATGATCAGCGTGCCGCTGTCGGTGCCGCCGCCGCGCGCCGTGTACGTCACGCTGTAGGTGACGTCGTCGTTGCGGGCGAGGCTGGGGCGGGCCTCGGCGTCGCTCTCCAGGCTGAAGTCGTCGGAGGTCGCCTCGCCCAGGCGCACATCGGTGATGTTCACCGGGACGTTGCCGATGTTGCGCAGGTTGACGGTCTTCGTCTCCGACGCCCCCTCCGCCCCGACCACGAAGATCAGCCGATCGGGATCGACGACCAGATCGGCCCCCGACTCCAGGGTGGTGATGGGGATGATGACCTCGGGCCGCGCCTCATCGGTGCTGTGGATGACGAGCGCTCCGGCGTCGGTGCCCGAGTCGCGCGGGGCGTAGATGACCCGCACCTCGCTGCTCTCGCCCGCCTCCAGGATGAAGGGCGTCTCGGCGTTCACCTTGGTGAACTCCCGCCCGTCCGTGGAGTTGGAGAACTCGATGGCGTCGATCTTGAGGCGGCTGCCGCCGGCGTTCGTGAGGGTGACCGTCCGCTCGGTGCTCTCGCCGACCGGCACCAGCGCGAAGGCGATCTGATCGGGGTCCACCGTGAGGCGAGGGAAGCGCGCGCTGCGCACCCCCCCGGTGTCATCGTCGCAGGAGCAACCGCTGGCCACCAGGAGCGCCCACATGGCGCCCACAACCCCCGCGGTACGCAACGAAAACCGCATGATACAGGACCTCCCCGCCGGCATGGCCGCAGCACCTTATCAGCGGCCCCGGCGCCCGGACAAGCGAACGTGCTGGGCATGAATCGGCCGGATCGGCGGGCTCGACGACCGGGCAGGTGGCGCGGCCTGGCCGCACCCGGGCGCTAGCGCCCCGCGTAGTCTTCCTCGCGGAGCACCTCGCCCAGCGGGATGATCTCGGGGCAGGCGGGGCTGTCCTCGCACCACCGGATGCTGGCGATGCGCCAGAGCTGCCGCAGCGTCGTCAGCTCGACGGCCACCTCCTCCACCAGCAGCTCGCCGCGCACGAAGATGCGGGCGGTCACGTAGCTCGGGTGCTCCAGCCGCGGATCCGCGCCCGCCACGCCGAAGGTGCTCTCGGCGCGGAAGTAGATCGCGCCGACCTCATAGGTCACCCCGGGCTCGGGCCGGTTCAGGTTCACGTTCTCGGGACCGGCGCCGTTGGTGTCGTCGATGTCGAGGGACGGGTTGTCGGCCGCATCGCCCGCGATCCCCCAGTCGGGGTTCACGTTGGCGAAGTAGCAGTCGTTGCCGTTGGCGTCGGCGTTCCAGGCCAGCCCGGCGTCGCCGTGCTTGAAGTGCAGATCCACGTCGGTGCCGATGCGGTCGGTCTCGTCCGGGTCGTCCGGCGTCGACCAGACCAGCTGCACATGCAGATCCTTGTCGGGCACCGCCTCGATGGTCACGCGCTTGTAAGCCACCGGATCACAAGAGTATTGCCCGAGGTTGTCCTTCACCCGCAGGTCGATGACGTAGCGCCCGGCGAGGTCCACGAAGAATTGCGCGGTGGGATCGGCGGTGTCGTCGGGATCGCCGCCGTCCGCCGGCCGCTGCAGATCGGCGATGCGCTGGAGTGGGACGCTGACGCTGCCATCGGGCCGCTCGACCACCGTCCACTCCCACTCCACCACCTGGCCCCCCGGATCCACGGAGGGGCTGCCGTCGAGGGTGACGATGTCGAGGGGCTGGACCTGGTAGGTCTCCTCGGTCACGTCCGGGATGGGGCAGGTGTTGTCCACGCCGCGGCCGAAGAGCTGGACCCGGGTGGGGCTGTCCTCGGCGTTGCTGTGAATGAGCAGCGTGCCGCCGTAGGCGTCCTGCCGCGTCGGCCAGAAGCCGATGGCGACGGGCTGGCTCGGAAAGGCCTCGCCCGGGGTCGCGGCCGGCAGCGTGATGAGGGGCTCGCCGTCCTCCACCATGAACGGCTCCGCCAGGTCGAACGTGTCGCCGCCCTGGAACTCGAAGCGCTCCACCCGCAGCGGGGTGGAGCCGCAGCTCTCGACGCTGAGCAGCCGCGTGTTCGGCGTCTCGACGTCGCGGCTCGCCACCAGCAGCGCCGCCCCGAACTCCACCGCGTCCGGCACGACCCGCAGACAGGCCGCCGCGCCATTGGCCACCAGGTTCACGTTCTCGGTGGGCCGCTCCGGATCATCGGAGGTGATGATGAGCTGGCCCTGGTCGGGGCCCGCCGTCGGCGGCGCGTAGGTCACGTCGATGGTGATGCGCTCGCCGGGGCGATCACGATGGGCTCGAAGGCCCCGCCCGCGGTGAGCAGCCGCTCGCCCAGGCGGGCCGAGAAGTCGGCGGGGCCGTTCACGGACACGCCGCTGATGGTCAGCGGCAGGCGCCCGATGTTCTGCACCGCGATGGACTCGACCCCCGTCTCGCCCGCCTCGACGGCGCCGAAGTCCAGGGTGCGCGGCGACACGTCGATCTCGCCACCCGACTCGCCGGCCAGGATGGGCAGCTCCACATCCAGGCTCTGGGGATCGTTGGTCGCGAAGGTGACGCTGCCGCGATCCGGGGCGGGGGACTCGTCCCCCGTGCTGTAGATGACCACGAGCAGCGCGCGCTGATCCGGGGCCAGTACGAGGCGCTCGGGGACGGGGCGCCGCTCGCCGCCCTGCTCCAGGAAGAGCTGGTACTCCCCCGCCGTGGACCGATCGCGCAGCTCGATGTTGACGGCGATCAGATCGGCGCGGCCGGCGTTGAGCAGCTCCACCTGCCGCTCTGCCGACTCTCCCAACCCCAGGCGAGGAAACAGGAATCCGGTCGACGGCGTGAGCCGCAGCAGGGGCGTCTCGGTACCGACGATGCCACCCCCTGAGTCGTCGCACGCCGGCAGGGCGAGCGAAGCCAGCCCGATGAGCAGGGCGAGACCAGGGATGTTCCAGGAGCGCATGCCACCTCCTCGTGCAGGTGCCTCAGGAGAGATCGAACGGAGCGTCGGGGTCGCAGTGTAGCGGGACCGGAGGGCCGATGCCCCCCGCTGCGCTTTTTTGCGTGGCCTGAAAACACGACGACCCCGGACCGCAAGCAGCACGGGGTCGTCGACCGGTCGGTGGACCAGGCCTTACGGGCGCTGGTTGTAGTACCGGTTGCGGGTCGTCACGTTGCCATCCGGCCACGTGATCTGGACCACGTCCCAGAAGTGGTCCTCGGCCTCCATCTCGCGGCGGCCACCCTCGAGATCGTCCTGGCCGTCCCAGGCGAGCTCACCGTTGATGAACACGCGGACGGTGGCGAAGCTCGCCCCGTAGTCGAAGCCCGTGAGGCGGTCACTGCTGTTGTAGTAGTGCACGCCCACCAGGTAGGGAGCGCCGAGCACGTCGGTGTTCTCGGGCAGATCCAGGTTCACGTTCTCGGGGCCCGCGCCGTTGATGTCGTCGATGTCGAGCGACGGGTCGTCGGCCGGGTTCTCGAGCTGCCCCCAGTCCGGCACCGGGTTGGCGTAGTGGCAGTCATAGGGCGCCGAGAACCAGTTCTCGGCGTTGGGGTGCAGCAGGTGCAGGTCCAGGTCGGCGCCGCCGGCGTCGGTCTGGTCGGGATCGTTGGGGGTGTCCCAGACGAGCTGCACGTGGATGGCCTCCTCGGGCCGCGCCACGATGGTCACCACCGCGGGGTTGTCGCAGGCGATGGAGTCCAGGCCCAGGTTGTCGCGCACGCGCAGCTCGACGACGTAGGTGCCGGCGAGATCCACGAAGAACAGCGACGTCGGCGTCATCGTGTCGTCCCGCGGGCCGCCATCGGCGGGGGACTGGTTGTTGAAGAAGTTCTCGACGGGCTGCGAGACCGAGCCATCGGGCCGGCTGACCACCACCCACTCGTACTCGACGGGCAGGTTGTTGGGGCCGTCCTGGTCGATGGAGGCCGAGCCGTCCAGGGTCACCACGTCCAGGGGCACCACGTAGAACTCGTCCTGCAGCGCCCGGGCCTGGGGGCAGGCGTTGAGCACGCCGCGGCCCAGGAGGCTCACCTCGCGGCGCGGGGTGACGGGATCGTTGCTCTCGATGATGAGCTTGCCGTTGTAGATGCGCTGCTCCCGCGGGGTGAACTGCACCCGGATGGCCCGGCTGGGGGGCGCCGCGCTGGGATCGGCCGCCGGCAGCAGCGCCGGCAGCTCGGGCACGCTCTCCACGTCCAGCTCGAAGGCCGGATCCGAGTCATCGGCCATGTAGATGCGGGTGATCTCGAGCTGCTCGCCGCCGCAGCTCTCGATGGAGAGCGGGCGGGAGTCCGTGCGGTTGACGAGGCTCGTGCGGAACTCCAGCGCCGCCGGCGTGACGTTCATGCAGGGGGTCGCCCCGTTCGCCACCAGGCTGACCTTGACCTCGGGGGAGGCCGGATCATCGCTGAAGATGGACATCTCGCCACGATCGGGCCCCTCGACCAGGGGCGAGTAGCGCACCCGGATGGTGAAGCGCTTGTCGGGGCCCAGGCCCGGCTCGCCGTCCTGGTCGGGGTCGTCCAGGGCCTCGGGCTGGCGCCGCGGATCCATGTTGTTGATGAGGGGCGTGAAGTCCTGCGACCCGTTGAGGAGGATCTGCTCGATGTTCAGGGTGACCTGGCCGATGTTGGCGACGGTCACGTCCTCGAAGGCCTCCATGGTGGCCGGCACGCGGCCGAAGTCGACGGTGCGCGGCGACACGTTGATCTCGGCGCCGACGTCCGACTGCCGGATGCGGATGGTGGCCGTGGGGGTGTCGCGGTCGTTCGACTCGATGGTGATGGTGCCGTCGGTCGGGTTGTCGTCCAGGGCCGAGTACACGACGATCAGGGTCATGGACTCGCCGGGCTGGATGCGCAGCGGGTAGGGGAAGCGGTCCTCGAGGCCCTGGGTGTAGCCCACCAGCTGATCGACGCCGCCGTCGGACTCGCCCGCCTGGGGGCGCGACCAGAACAGCTCGTAGCCGCGGTTCGCGGGCACGTTGAAGTCGATGTTCGCGATGATCAGCTCGCCGCGGCCGGTGTTCGAGACGTCCACCTGGCGCTCGGCGCTGGAGCCCGGCGCCACCTTCGGGAAGAGCATCTCCGAGGGGTTGACGCGGATGGTCGGCGTCTCCGAGGTGCGCACCCCGCCGCCGCCGCCGCTGTCATCGCAGCCGGTCGCCGCGAGGGCGACGAGCGCCCCTGCGACGAGGAGCTGCAGCCAATTCAATCGCCCGGTGAGGGGACGACACGCCGTCATCTGGTTCATCTGGACTCCCGCCTGGCCCCGCAGCCGCACTGTCTCGAGGCCCCCCCGTCGGTTCCTCGTCATGCCGGCAGCGATTCGTTCAATCTCTATCGTCACGTTGCCGGTCGGCCGGGAAGGGGAACGAGTGCAACTATTTTCACTCGGGTCGACCCCGGTGAGGCTGGTTGAATCCCCTTCGCCGAGCCGCTGCAAAGCTACGTGGGGCCCGTTCCTGCTGTCAAACGGGTTGCCATCGCACTTTGTTAGGAATGGTGGTTTTCGCAGGCATCCGCCTCGTTGACTATTCCAGGGGGCCGTGCTAGCAAGTCGCGTTCGCGCGCACCCCGCCCGTGGTGGGGACGCGGGAACCCCGTGAAAAGAAAGGCCCCCGCGATGTTTGGCGGACTCCGGTTTTCGATCGGTCTCGCGGCGGTGGCGTTGGCCGCCGGCTGTGACTCGACGGTCGGCCTCGACTCCACCCGGTCGACTCTGGCGAAGCTCTATGTGCCCGGGGCGTGTGCGGTCCCCGACCGCCCCGATCTGTCCGAGGTGGACGTCTCGATCCTCCTCCTCGGTGACAACAACGCGGGCATCGAGCCGACCGACAAGATCCAGCGCGAGACGAAGCCGGTCGGCGAGTTGCTGACCGCCCAGGACTTCACCTGGGACAAGATCGCCGACCGCACCAACTTCAACGGCGACGAGCCGGCGGTGGCCGAGGGCGACGCCCTCGACATGCCCCGGGGCGCCACCCTGCAGTCCAAGTCCCTGGAATTCCGGTACAATGGCGGCGCTGACCGCCGCAACCAGGCCCGCCTGGTGGTGTACCTGCTCGACTCGTCGGGCAGCCTCATCGGTCGCGATCCCCGCACCGACGAGGTGGACACCAACAAGGGCTCCGACGCCGATGACCAGCGCCTGACGTTCTTCAAGACGCTGACCGGCCAGCTCCCCCGCAACGCCTACGTCTCCCTGGTGACGTTCAACGGCGAGCTGCCGAACATCGACGCGGGCGACGCCAACGACGGCCCGGCCGTGCCGACGCTCAACCGCACGCTCATCACGGACGCCCTGACCGACATCGCCCGCGCCGAGCGCGGCGGGACGCCCTCGCGCGCGCCCTGCGCGACACCAAGTCGAGCATCATCGACGGCAACACCGACCTCAACCCCGTGGTGGTCCTGCTGACCGACGGCGTCGAGGACGGCGACACCTCCGACGACGAGGATCGCAGCCGCCTCAAGGCCGCCATCGACTCCTACGAGGCCGATGGCATCCCGGTCATCGTGCTGCAGCTCCAGCCCCCGGTCAGCTCGGGTCTGCCCCGCGGCCGCGATCCCATGCTGGTGGAGCTGGCGTGCCGCACGGGCGGCGAGCACCTCTTCCTGGAGCAGGCCAGCGAGTTCACCGAGAGCCGCAGCCCCCTGGGCGACATCGTCCGCAACCGGCTGGTGGGCTCGTGGGTGCTGCGCACGACGACCACCCTCGATGGCCCGGCTTTCGGTCCCGGCGAGTACTTCCTCTCGACCCAGCTCACGGTGCAGCTCGGTGGCGAGACGCAGCCGGCGCGGCTGGCCCGCAACCGCGACGAGCGGCTTGATTTCCTCGACACCCGCCTTTGGCTCAGCAAGTGAACGCTCAGCAAGTGAACACGGGGAGCATGATCCCGATGAAGAAGGTCCTGTTTGTGCTGGCGGCGCTGGCCGTCTCGTGGTCTCCGGCGCTCGCGCAGGATGAGGCTCCCGCTGATGCCCCGGAGGCCGTTCAGGCCGATCCGGCGGCCGGGGCCGACGTCGCCGCCGAGGACGACTCGGCGACCGAGGCCGAGAAGGCGCTGGAGAAGGATCTGGCCCTGTTCTGGGGTCAGCGCCGCGCCGTCGAGGTGGTCCAGAAGCGCCTGTACGAGAAGGATGGCCGCTTCGAGGCCACGCTCTACGGGGGCATCATCCCCAACGACGACTTCATCGTGTACTACCCGACGGGCGTGCGCGCGGGGTACCACTTCTCGGAGGCCTTCCAGGTCGAGGCGTCCTTCGCGTACGCCATCGACGTCGACTCCGACCTCTCGAAGTTCCTGGTGGAAGACATCGGCCTGAAGCGGGCCGACATCCAGGAGTACTTCCAGATGTACTACAACGTGGACATCCTCTGGGCCCCCATCTACGGCAAGATCAGCCTGCTGGGTGCCAAGCTGTCCCACTTCGAGACGTTCATCGGTGTCGGCTTCGGGGCCTTCCACACCAAGGAGTTCCCCGAGACGAACCCCGAGGGCAACGACAGCATCAAGCCCGCGGCCAACACGATCCTGGGCTTCCGGTGGTTCATCAACGACACCATCAACGTGCGGACCGAGTACCGGCACTACTTCTTTGAGAAGTTCGGTGGTGGCGTCTCCTCCCCGGTCGAGCTGAGCCTCGGCCTCGGCATCATGATCTGATGGAGGCGCGTGTGCTCGCGAAGAACCGTTCCCGTCGCCGTCGCCTCGGCAGCAGCCTCCTCGCGGGCCTGCTGACGCTCGCCCTCGCGGCGAGCGCCTGGGCGATCACGGTCGACAACGTGATCCAGATGCACAAGTCCGGCCTGCCGGCTCAGGTCATCGTGCAGACGATCCAGAGCACTGGCTCCACCTTCACCCTCTCGCCCGCCGACATGCAGAAGCTCGAGGCGGCCGGGGTGTCGAAGGAGGTCATGGAGGTCATGATGGCCTCCGGCGGCGCGGGCGCTGCGCCCGCTCCCGAGCCGGCGCCGGCCCCCGAAGGCACTCCGGTCGACCCGCTGGAGAAGCTGCGCGCCGATGAGGAGTCCGAGAAGGCTCGCATCGAGGAGGAGGCCCGCATCCGCGACGCCGCCCGCCGCGCTGCCGACGCCGAGCGCGCCAAGATGGCCGCCGAGGAGCGCAAGCGCATCGCCGAAGCCCTCGCCAACGCCAACGAGGCCCTGGACGACAAGGACTACTTCACCGCGGTGAAGGAGTTCGACGCGTTCATCCAGAACTCGGAGCCCAACAAGCCCAGCACGGCCGAGGCCCGGCGGGGTCTGGCCGACGCGCTCTACGGCCTGGGCCTGTACGGCAACGCCGCGGTCATCTACGAGGACCTGCTCAAGCAGGGCGTCGAGAGCCCCGTCTTCGAGCCGGCCTTCAAGGGCCTGCGAAACTGCGCCCGGCGCATCTCCTACAACCCGGTGACCCTGGAGGCGCTGACGGCCCACTTCGTGGGCGGCTTCCCCCAGGAGACCCAGGACAGCTTCAACTACTTCGTCGGCAAGTTCTTCTTCGACTACAACCGCTACGAGGAGGCCCGGCGCTACCTCGGCGAGGTCAAGGAAGCTGCGGACGACTACGCGGACGCCCAGTACCTCATGGGCCTCGCCAGCGTCCTCGAGGCGGGCGACACCCCCGCCGAGGGCGAGGAGGGCGCGGACTGGGCCCGCGGCCTCATCGGCGCGACCCAGAACTTCCAGACCGCGGTGACGGCGGCCGGCCGCCAGAACAACGTGCGCATCCAGCACCTGGGCTATCTGGCTCTCGCCCGCATCGCCTACAGCCTCGGCAGCTTCGACGCGGCCATCTTCTACTACCGCAAGGTGCCCAGCGACTCGACGAACTACGTCAACGCGCTGCTGGAGTCGGGCTGGTCGTACTTCCTCAAGGGCGACGTCAGCCGCGGCATGGGCATCTTCCACACCCTCGACGGGCCGGACTGGGGCAACTACTACATCCCCGACACCTACCTGCTCGAGGCCACCGTGTTCATGAACCGGTGCCACTTCGACTGGGCCCGCGACGCCATCGAGCGGCTGCGCCAGCGCTACCTGGTGCTCAAGCAGCCCCTCAACAAGTTCATGACCGAGTACGCCTCCCCCGAGGCCCTCTACAAGGCGTTCGTCCTCAACCAGACCCGCAAGGGTGCCGAGCTGCCGGATCTGGTCCGGGTCGCGATCATCTCCAACGGGGAGTTCTACGACCTCTACACCACGGTCACGAAGTACCGGCGCGAGGTCGCGCGCATCAAGCGCGACCGCGAGCGCTTCGGCGCCGACCTCGCCGGTCGGCTGCTGGACACCGTCGAGAGCCGCCAGAAGGAGGGCTCCATCGCCCTCGGCATCAAGCTCAACCAGCTCCTCCAGGAGCTGGACGAGGGCCTGACGGAGCTCGAGGTCCAGATGACCGAGATCCGCATCGAGATCGACGAGGCTGCGGCCGAGGAGATCGAGAAGTCCATCGCCAAGGATCTGCAGGGCGATGAGGCCAACGCCTCGGTGGACGAGGCGGCCGCGCAGGAAGCCGCGTCGGTGCTGGTGGGCGACAAGTACGTCACCTGGCCCTTCGAGGGCGAGTACTGGGCCGACGAGATCAACAGCTACCGCAGCGACCTCCAGGAAGTGTGCAAGCGATGAAGTCCATCCTGCTCGCGTTCATGGCCGTCTTGCTGGCGGCCGCCCCTGCCCTGTCCCAGGGCAAGGAGCCCGACGCCGCGCTCGAGACGGGCGAGTCCAAGGCGGCCAACGTCTTCCGCCCCGAAGAGGACGCCGAGACCAAGGCGGCCATCGACCCCGAGCGGGAGAAGATCGACAAGGTCGTCGCCGCCAAGGAGGTCGAGCTGTCCAAGGTCCGCAAGCGGCAGATCGAGGACATGCGGAAGATCCTCCGCGACAACCCGCTCTACAAGAAGAAGGCCGACCTGCTCTTCCGCATCGCCGAGAAGGAGTGGGACGAGGCCAAGTACCGCCACTCCCTCAAGATGGTGGAGTGGGACAAGCAGATGGAGGCCTGGAGCAAGGGCCTCATCAAGGAGAAGCCCGAGGAGCCCCTCGCGGACTACTCGGCGGCGCTCACCGAGTACAAGGCCCTCCTCAAGGAGTTCCCCAACTACACCCGCATCGACGAGGTCATGTTCTACCTCGGCCGCGGGCTGCACGCCGCCGACAAGAAGAAGGAAGGCGCCAGCTACATGCTGCGCCTGACCAAGGAGTACCCGAAGAGCAAGTACGTGACGCGCGCCTACCTGGCCGTCGCCGAGTACTACTTCGAGAACGACCTGCTCTTCGCCGCCAAGACCAACTACCAGAAGGTCCTGGAGGACAAGTCCAGCCAGGACTACCCCTACGCCCTCTACAAGCTCGGCTACGTCCACTACAACCTCAAGGAGTTCGACGACTCCATCAAGTCGTTCCAGGCGGTCGTCGAGCTCTCCAAGGGCCAGGACAAGCGGAAGGTGTACTTCACCTCCCAGGCCTACGCGGGCCTCGTGCTCGCGTATGCCGAGGTGGACGACGGCTGGAAGCTCGCGCGCGACTACTTCCGGGGCCTGGGCGGCGACGCCCTGGCGGTGGATCAGCTCGAGCGCATCGCCCGCATCTACGGCAAGCAGGACAAGACCGAGGACGAGGTCGCGGTCTACGAGTACCTGATCGGTGCCAACAAGGACGGGCCCAAGATCCCCGAGTACGCCGAGCAGATTACGGCCGCGTACAAGAAGCAGGAGAACATGGAGAAGACCGATGAGGTCATCAACCGGTTCTTCGTGTACTTCGACCCCAAGGGCTCCTGGTACGCCGTCAACAAGGACAAGGAAGAGCCGATGACCCGGTCGAAGCAGTTCCGCGAGGAGCAGCTCGACTGGCTGATCAGCACCTACCACAAGGGCGCCCAGGACTTTGAGAAGATCTCCAAGATGGACAAGGCGGACGCGTACTACCGCAACGCCGCCAAGTACTACGAGGTCTTCATCAAGGCGTTCCCGGAGTCCAAGGACCTGTACGAGAAGGAGTTCTACCTCGCCGAGATCTTCTTCTACCAGATGAAGGACTGGAACAACTCCGCCACCTGGTACGGTGCCGCCGTCGACCTCGATCCCAAGGGCAAGTACTCCAAGGACTCGGCCTACCAGATCATCCTCGCCCGCGAGGCGCAGATGTTCGACGCTGGCCTGGTCGAGAAGCCCGACTGGATCGACGGCCTGGGCAAGGACAAGAAGAAGAAGGCCAAGGAAGCGGACGTGGCCTACACGGACCGCAACAAGGACGACAAGGAGTTCCAGCCGGTGCCCGAGCAGCCCCTCGCGGAGGCGGAGACTCGCTTCCTCGACGCCTGCACGAAGTACCTGGACCTCTACCCGAAGGATGAGGAGGTGCCCGCCATCTCCTTCCGTGCCGCCGAGATCTTCATCAAGAAGGGTCACTACGCCGAGGGCGTCTCGCGGCTCGAGGTCATCATGGAGCACCACCCGAAGCACCGGTTCGCCGGCTTCGCGGCGGCGACCCTCTTCGACTCCAACTACCGCCTGCGCCGCTGGGACCAGATGGAGCGCTGGGCGCGCTACATGCTCGAGCGCAAGAACTACAAGGTGCTCAACAAGACCCAGCTCGAGGGCGTGATCGCGGTGTCGATCAACAACTACGCCAACGAGCTGCGCGAGAAGGGCGAGAAGGACAAGGCGGTCGGCGAGTGGCTGCGGTTCGCCAAGGAGTTCCCCAAGCATGAGCAGGCGCCGGCGGCCCTGTTCAACGCGGCGGCCGTCACCGAGCAGCTCGAGAAGACCGAGCAGTCCATCGACCTGTACGAGAGCATCATCAAGCGGTTCCCGAAGTCGAGCCAGGCCACCGAGGCCCACTTCGTCCTCGGCGCCCTCTACGAGAGCCAGACCGAGTTCGAGAAGGCGGCGACGTACTTCGAGAAGATGGCCTCGTTCCCCGACGTGCCCCAGATGGCCGACTCGCTCTACAACGCGGGCGCCATCCGCGGCGCGCTGGAGCAGCACGACAAGGCCATCGAGATCTTCGAGACCTTCGTCAAGAAGTTCCCCGAGCACGAGGACACCCCGACCATCTACATCCAGATCGCGGAGTTCCACGAGAAGGAGAAGGATTGGAAGGGCGCTCAGAAGACCTACGACGAGTACATCAAGAAGTACGCGAAGGCCCGCCCGGAGTCGCTGGTCGAGATCTACCTGCGCAAGGGCAAGGCCTACCAGTCGGAGGGCGGGAAGAACGCCCGCAAGGTCGCGTCGGCCGAGTTCAACAAGGCCCTGCAGACCTACAAGAAGCTGCCCGACGAGGTGAAGACCGGCACCGACAAGAAGTTCAAGCTCGTCCGCCGCGCGGCGGCCGACGCCAACTTCCAGCTCGGCGAGTACCTGTACGCGGACTTCGAGGAGATCCAGGTCCGGTTCCCCGACAGCGTGCTGCGCAAGACCCTGGTGCAGAAGGCGAAGCTGCTCGAGGACACCAACAAGATCTACTTCGAGGTCCTCGACTACAAGGCGCACGACGTGAGCGCCGGTGCCCTGTTCCGCATTGGTGAGAGCTTCTACCTCTTCGCCAAGAGCCTCTTCGATCTCCCCGTCCCCGACGAGCTGACCGAGGACGAGAAGATCATCTACCGCGCCGAGCTGGACGACCGCGCCGCCCCGCTGCAGGAAAAGGCCATCGAGGCCCTCAGCCGCGCCCTCAAGCTGGCCCACGAGAACCACGTCTACAACGAGTGGTCTCGCCGGTCGGCCGCGCTGCTGGTGAAGCTGAGCCCGACGCCTTCCCCGTGCTGGACGACGCCGTGGTGAACACCGAGTGGGACGTCCCGGCGACCTTCTCCACCACGTTCCTGACCGACCCCAAGGGGAAGCTCGTGGTGCCCGAGGAGCCCAAGGCGGCGCCCCCGGCCGCCGGCGCCGCGCCTGCCGAGGGCGGTGCGGCCGCGCCGGCCGTGATGGCTGATCCCGACGCCATGGACGCCGCTGCGGCGGCGGGCGCCGATGCTGCGAAGAAGGCCGCGGACGCGGGCGCCGACAAGGCGGCCGGCGACGCTGGCGAGAAGGGAGGCAAGTGATGCGAGCTGCCACGTCGCTGCGCAAGCTTGCGCTCATTGTGGGCTGTTCGGTCGGCACCCAGGCGTGTGGTCCCAAGCCGCCGCCTCCGCCGCCCCCGCCGGATCCCGTGAAGGTCCAGCAGCAGCAGGGCCCCAAGGGGCTCACCCCGGAGGCCGAGGGCGCCTTCAGCGAGGGCGTCACCGCCCTCCAGGCGACGCCCGCCGACTTCACCAAGGCTGCGGAATCCTTTGAGAAGGCCGTCAAGATCTTCCCCGAGTACCAGGTCGCCCTGCTGAACCTGGCCTACTCCTACGAGAAGCTCGGTCGGTACGCCGATGCCGCCACCACCTACCGCCAGCTCATCAAGCTGAAGGTGCAGGACGCGGGCGTGACGCTGGCCCTGGGGCGCTCCCTGCTCCTCTCGGGCGAGCCCGACCTGGCCATCACCGAGTTCGAGTCGGTGCTGCGCCAGAACCCCGATGACCTCAAGGCCCGCAACAACCTGGCCGCCGGCTACCTGGAGAAGGGCGACTACGCCACGTCTCTGCGGTACGTGAAGGAGGTTCTCGCGGTCCAGCCCAAGAACGTGCCGGCGACCATCAACCTGGGGCTCCTGTACCTCAAGGAGAACAAGCTCCCCCTGGCGCTGCTCATGTTCAACAAGGCGCTGGGCTACGAGGAGAACAACGCCCGGGCGCACAACGATCTGGGCCTCACCTACTACGCCATGAAGATCGTCCCGTTGGCGGTGACGTCCTTCGAGAAGGCCATCGCCCTCGACCCCACGATGGACGAGGCGCGCCTCAACCTGGCGGCCATCTACCTGGACTACCTGGACTACGCCGCGGCGCTGCCCCAGTTCCAGGCCGTCCGCCAGCGCTTCCCCAAGCACTACCAGGCCATGGTGGGCGAGGCGGACGCGCTGTACGGCACGGCGGCCTACGAGGACGCCGCGAAGCTCTACATCGCCAGCCTCGAGATCCGGGGGGACAACCCGGAGGTCCTGCTGCGCGTGGGCAAGATCCACGAGGAGCAGCTCGGCAAGGCCAAGGAGGCGCTGCCCTTCTACAAGAAGTTCCGGGACGTGGCGAAGCCCGCGCCGGACCATCCGATCCACCAGACCATTCAGTTCCTGGAGCAGATGGATCAGATGAAGGCGCAGGAGCCGGCCGCGGCTGCTCCGGCCGAGGGCGCCCCTGCTGAGGGCGTCCCCGCCGAGGGTGCGGCCCCCGCCGAGGGTGCGGCCCCCGCCGAGGGTGCGGCCCCCGCCGAGGGTGCGGCCCCCGCCGAGGGCGCGGCCCCCGCTGAGGGCGCGGCCCCCGCCGCTGGTTGATCGAGGGTCGGGCCTTCGGGCACTGTTGGAGTCCAGGTGCGGATCAGTGGGCGTAGCCGCCCGGAAGGAGCAGACATGAAGGTGGTGAACGTGCTGCTGGCCCTGGCCCTGGTGGGCCTGCCCGTGGGCGGGGCCATGGCTCAGGACGCGCCGGCCGCGGGCGGCGATGTGAAGACGAAGTTCTATAACTTCGACGATCTGCTCATCGACGGTGAGTACAAGAAGCCCCAGGTCCTCTACACCGATGCCCGCCAGAAGGTGAAGTTCGAGCGTCTCCTGAAGCTCAAGAAGGACTTCCTGCCCCGCCTCAAGGCGACCGCGAAGGACGCCGTCCTGCGCTAGCAGGACGTTGAGAGCAGAACTCCCGCCGCATCGCCCGCGTGCGCGGGCCGTCCGCTGCGTCGTCAGAGGTCCTGGACAAGCCGGCGTCGCCAGTCGTCGCCGGCTCCCCGCGGCGGATGGCCGGCGGTCTCCCATCGGGTGGACTCGCAGCCGCTGAGCGCGTGCTCACTGTCAAGAGCCTGCGACCAGGCTCACCTCCGGCGCGCGAGCGCTGCCCGGGTCGTCGCGGCCCGGATGCCCCCCCCCAGCTTCCAGTTCACGCCTTCGGTCGGCGCCTCCTCCGACAACCCGACGTTCGCCCGCGGTGGCCGGCCTGACCGCCTGACCAGCGGCCGCTCGCGTCGACCCCAGGGCATCCGGGATCGGCAGGCTCCCGCGCGGTCGAGCCTCGGGAGTGGGTGATCTTCTTCTTGTTCTTGCGGCCCCCGGCCCTCTGGGCCGAGGTTGTCCGGCGACCACCCCCCGGTGGCCTGGCTCGACGAGCAGCTCGACCGGCCTCGAAGAGCACGATGTGTCCGAGTTGCAGGCGGCGCGGACACCCCGGCGCTGGCGGGGCGTAGACTCACCGAGGCTGCCGGCACACCCTGTTCGATCTGTCCCGACCGCCGCTGTGCATGGATCCTGGAGAGATGCACCCGGGAGGGTGCTTGCGGGTGCAAGTTTGGCGCCCCTATAATCGGCTCTACTCCGGCATGAGGTGAGGCCTTGCGCTCCAGCGTGCGCTTCCCGAAACTGCCGTCGTGGGCCCTCGGCCGATTGGGAGACTCGCTTCAATGAGGATCGTCTGCGACAACTGCGGCGCCAAGTACCAGATCAGCGACGAGAAGGTCCGCAACAAGGTCTTCAAGATCCGCTGCAAGCGCTGCGCGCACGTCATCGTGGTCCGGGCGGGCCAGCAAGAGCAGGGCGAGGCGGCCCCGGTCGCGGATGAGCCGACGCGGGTGGCCGATCAGTCGGCCGTGGCGTCCACCGACGAGGCCTCGGATGCCGTCTGGTACGTGGTCGTCAACCGGGAGCAGGTGGGTCCCATGACCCGCGAAGAGGTGGAGAGCCGCTTCGCCGCGGGTGAGGTCGATGCCGAGACGTTCGGCTGGGCCGAGGGCATGGGCGACTGGATCCGGCTCGGATCCATCCCCGAGTTCGCTGGCCTCGCGGCTCCGGCGCCCGCCCCCGCGGCGATGGCGCCGGCGGCGCCCGCCGTCCAGGCGGCGGCCGCGCCGGTGGCGTCGGTGTTCTCGGCCCCGGTCGAGCCGGACGAGGATGTCATCGCCTCCAACAACCAGGCCGATGGTCTGTTCGGCCGGGACGACGACGGCTTCGATGAGGGTCCCCGCGTCTCCAGCTCACGGCACCTCCGGGGGCAGCGCAACGAGAACTCGGTCCTCTTCAGCCTCGACTCCCTCGCCGCCGAGGCCGAGCCTCGCCCCAGCGTGACGAACACGGGGGGCGCCGAGGGGTCGGGCCTCATCGACATCTCGGCGCTGGGTTCGGGCGCGCCCATGGGCGGCCAGGCGGCCCTCGACGACGCGTTCGGTGGTGCGGGCGGCGGCTTCGCGCCGGTCCCCGCCGCCCCGGCGGCGGCCATGCCGACCTACGTGACGCGGTCGTCCGGGAACGGGCTCAAGATCGCCCTGCTGGTGGTCGGCCTGCTGGTCCTGGTGGGCGGCGCCGTCGGCGCCACCATGTACTTCCTCAACAAGGACAAGCCCGATCCGGTCGCGGCGGCGCC
>JAWKQS010000047.1:0-55596 GCA_041389985.1 bacterium | reverse complement strand
GCGACACGGGCGCCGATTGACCGAAGGGAACAGTGGTCCAACCCGGAGGTGCCCCGTGACCAAGATCCTCGAAGTTCCCCTGGAGCCCTGTCCCGCCACCGTCTACCGCGCGTTCGTCATCGATCCGGCGCAGCGTGAGCTGCAGAGCCAGATGGCCCCCCTGGGCTTCCGCAGCCTGGAAGAGCAGCGCCGGTTCGGCGAGGTGGCTGCACTGGCCGACGCCGAGGCCCTCATCGATGCCCTGCTGGTGCTCCCCCGGCCCTGCATGCCGGCCGTCGAGCGGGGGCTGCGCCCACTGCCCGACGGGGCGGTGCTGCCCGCCGTCGCCCGGGGCCTCGCGTCGCTCCGGCAGGTGGCCTCGGCGCGCCGGGTGGTGGCGGCCGAGGTGCTGTGCAGCAGCCTGCTCGACCGCGGCCCGGGGGCCGTCGGGGTCCTCGTCGACGCCCTGCCGGGGCTGCCGCCGGCGGCGGTGGCGCGGGCCGGGGTCGTGCTGGGGACGCTGGGCGGCTCGGAGGCCGTGGGCCCCCTCCTCGCGGCCGCCGATCGCCTGAGCCACCGGCCGGCCGACCGACGCCACGCCATCGGGGCGCTCTGGGGGCTCCACGCCCTCGACAGCGCCGCCTGCCTCCAGGCCACGCGGCAGGTGTACGACCTGGGCGCACGCTGGCCGGCCGTGCTGGGGCTGCTCTGGCGCCACGGCCAGCCCGAGGACGTCGCGCGGCTCACGCCCCTGCTGGCCGGCCTGCAGCCCCCCGGGCCGGTCTCGGACGAGGACTGGCCGGCGGAGGCCCTGGGCTTCTCCGCCCTGATGGCGCTGTACGGCCTGGCGCGGCGGATCGGCCTGGGTCCCTTCCTGCTGGAGGTGGCCGAGGAGCGGGATCGCCAGGGGCTGGTGGCGTGGTTCGCCGAGCAGCCGCCGGAGGCCGCCGAGGTGAGCTTCCGGGCCACCTACAACGGCGTGGCCCGGGGGACGGGTGAGCGCTCCTGGACGTGGCTGCGGGACGCCAACGGGCCGCCGGCGGTCCTCTACGCGGGCGCGGTGGTGCCGCTGGCGTAGGGCAAGTCGCTGAAAGAATGGAGCTTTTCTCGTTGGTGTTGCGTCTGGACGGGGGCGTCGCGGCGGGGGCGCGCGCGGCGGCCGAATGACGCTATGCTGCTCAGAGCGACCCGGGGGGAGGAGCTCATGACGCGACTGGTGCGAAGGCGCGCGGTGCAGGCCGTGCTTTGGTGTGGGGCGCTCTGGCTGGGCACGGCTCAGGCGCAGCAGCGGCAGCTCGGCCCGGATCCGACGGAGGTCTGGGAGGGCCCGATGAACTTCGCCGCCACGGCGGCGACGCTCCTGAGCTGTGTCCCGGGATCCTGCGCCGACGGCGGCCTGGGCATCCAGGGCGACACCTGCGACGGCCTCGACCGGGCCACCGCCGTGCTCGACACCATCCCGGCGGTGCCGGGCCTGCGCGTGGTGCACGCCCGGCTGAGCTGGATCGCCACGACGGCGGCGGCCGACATGCCGGACGCGGCGGTGACGCTGGTGCCCCCGGGGGGCGCGCCCATCGCGGCGGCCCTCGATCCCGCCATCAGCCAGGCCTATGTGGACGCCCTGCCGGCGGCCGACTGCCAGGCGGTGGCCTTCATCTGCGCGGATGTGCCGTGCGATCTGGCGTTCTACGCGGCCAACGCCGACGTGACCGACGCCCTCAACGCCCACCTCGAGGCCGGCGGCACGCTCAACGGCGACTGGACGCTGCGGGACGTGACCATCCCGGGCAGCTCGCCCAACGACCCTGGCACCGCCCTGGCCGGGGCCATCAGCATCACCCTCGGGGGCTGGTCGCTGCTCATCGTCTACGAGCAGGCCGATCTGCCGCTGCGCCGGCTCTACTACTACCAGGGCTTCGAGGAGCTGGCGGGGGAGAACCGGACGGTGCGTCCCCGCGGCTTCCGCGCGCCCCCCGATCCCACGGTGGACGTCACCTACCTGGTGCTGGAGGGGGACGAGGGGACCCAGGGTGACAGCATCGAGATCAACGGCCAGCAGCTCCAGAACGACTGCAACCCGCGCCGCAACGTGTTCAACAGCACGGTCAATGGCAACCGCGCGGATGGCTCCTGCCAGCGCGGCGTGCACGGGGTGGATCTGGACGCCTACCGGGTGGTGGACGCGCTGGAGCCCGGCGATGAGAGCGCCGACGTGACGTTCATCGTGCCCCGCGGAGATGGCGTCATCTCGGCGGGCGAGCAGATCTTCACGGGCTGGTTGATGCTGGCCTTCGACCATGTGCCGGCCAACTTCGTGAGCGTCAAGCCCGAGAAGAGCGCAGAGCCGCCCCACGGCAGCGTCGTGCAGGCCGGATCGACCATCGACTACTTCATCCAGGTCGAGAACAACGGCGGCGACTTCGCGGCCAACGTGACCATCACCGACGCCGCCCCCGTGGGGACGACCTATGTGGCGGGCAGCACCGTGGTCGACCAGCGCCCGGTGGCCGATCTGCCGGGCGGGCGCTCCTGGCGGCGGGCTTCAACCTGCAGACGCTGCCCGAGATCGACCTGATCGAGCCCGGGGAGCGGCACCTGGTGCGCTTCCAGGTCCGCGTGGACGACGGCCTGGCCGATGGCACGATCATCCGCAACGTCGCGCGGATCGCGGCGGACGGCATCGAGCCCGCCGACTCGGACGAGGTGCAGCACGCCGTCGGCGATCTACCCGACGGCGGCTTGCCCCCGCCGCTCGACATGGGGGTGCGCGACGCGGCCCCGCCGCCGCCGCCGCGGGACATGGGCGTGCCCCGCCGCCCCGGGACGCCGAGCCGCCCCTGACGGACGCGGGCTGCCGGGAGGGGGAGCGGCGGTCGGTGACGGGGGAGTGCGTTCCCATCATGTGCCCCGATGGCGGCATGCTCGTGGGCGGCCAGTGCGTCGCGCCCGACGCGAGCATCTGCGGCCCCGGCCAGACGTTCCAGGATGGCCGCTGCCAGGCCATCTGCGGCGATGGGCTGCGCTGGGATCCCACCTGCAACCAGTGCCGCTACCAGGGGATCCCCTGTGACGGCCAGCCCTCCGCCGACGGCGGGGCCAGTGACGACTGCGGCTGCCGCATGGACGGCGGTGATCCGCCCGCGGCGCTGCTGCTGCTTCTCCTGCCCCTCCTGCGCCGGCGCCGGCGCGCCTGAGGGTCGACGCCTGGGCGGCAGCCTGCCATCCTGCGAGGGTCGCACCGCGCAGAGGCACGTCATGGATACGTTTCTTCGTCTGGTCTCCACTCTGGCGCTCGCCGCCCTCGCCACGGGCTGTGCCCAGCAGTGCCGCAAGGTCACGGCGGATCGCGAGGCCTTCCTGGCCCGCGAGGTGGCGCCCACGACGGCTCCGCACCTGTCCATCCGCATCCCGCAGAAGCTCATCGATGACGCCATCGCGGCGGGGATGCGCCGGCTGGTCCCCCAGGACGTGGCGCTCCCCGGGCTCGGGCCGCTGGCCCAGTACGTGAGCGCGCTCAAGATCCTGCCCGACCGCCTCTCGATGGATCGGGTGGCCGACGGCCGCTACCGCATCGCCATGGAGATGGACGTCCAGCTCGCGGGGCGGTCGCTCTTCAAGCTCGGCGCGGCCAGCGAGACCGAGCCCGTGGCGGACCTGCAGGCCGGCACGGTGGAGCTGGCGCTGCGCCCGGACATGATCCAGTCGGTCGTGCCCAGCGTGCCGGGCGACGCGGCCCGGCGCCTCACCGACGCGCTGATGGGCCAGGTACCGGCGGCCGTGCGGGCGCTGGTGCCGCAGAACCAGATCCAGGGCATCGCCCAGCAGGCCATCCAGGCGCTGACGACGTCGGCCTTCGACACGCTGCGTCGCACGCTCTTGACCCCCATGGGGGAGCTGGCCCGCTTCCGGTTCGAGCTGCCCGACCTGCCCCTGGCCGGCCTGGCGCTGGTGAGCGAGCCCGGCGGTCTGCGCATCGACGCGCGCACGACGCTGCCGGTGGTGTCCGGCCTGGCGGAGCAGGCCCTTCAGGCGGGCACCCCCGATCGCGTCGAGGTGCGCTTCGCGGCCCAGACGCTGGTGGAGCTCGTCAACCACGCGATCTCCAAGGGAAACCTGCCGGGTAGCTACGACCTGCAGGGCAACCCGGCCGAGGGCGGGAACGTGCTCGCGGCGCTGGGCTGGGCCACGGGGGCGCGGCCGCTGAAGGTGGATCTCTGGACGCCCACGGGCCTGTGCATGCGGGCGCGCATCGGAGCGACGCCGGAGCTGTCGCTGGCGTCCGGGGCCCTGTCGGTGGGGGTGCGCGACGCGGAGGTGGAGCTGGTGGACGGGCCGCCGCTGGTGCAGCAGGCGGCGGCCTGGGCCGAGCGCCTCTGGGGCAACGCCGCCAGCCAGGGCGAGGGCAAGGCGCGGGGTGCCCGGCTCAGCCTGGGCAAGGGCGCCGGCGAGGGCTTCAGCCTGGCCGACGTGAACCTGGCGGGCGACACCCTGGTGCTGGGGCTGAAGGTCGGTGGGGCAGGGCGGCAGGCCGCCGTGGCCGCCGGGCCCTGACGGCCTGCCAGGAGCTAGCAGGCTGTCGAAAAAAGCTCCCGTCGCATCGCCGGCGCGCGCGGGCCATCTGCTGCGTCGTCAGAAGTCCTCGACAATGCGGCGTCGCCGGTGGTCACCGGCTCTCCGCGCCGCATTGCCTGCGGTCTTCCTCCTTGCATTCGGCCCGCTCGCACTCGCCGAGTGCTCGGTCCGCTCATTTCAACATCCTGCTAGAAGCTGGCCTCGACCGCGACGCGGAGCTCGGCGGCCAGCACGCCCGGGGTCGCGAGCCAGTAGGTGGCGCCCCCTCGGCGACGGCGCCGACAGGCCGTCGTCCGGGAACCGGATGCCCCCCCACCGTGGATGCCGAAGGCCAGGACCGGCTGGATGAGCGTCGGCACGGCGGCGCGCATGAAGCCCGTCGAGCCGGGTGCCCAGCGCACCCGGGCCGGAGCACGAAGGCGCCGTCGGCGTCGGGGTCGGGGTCCTCACCGAGAAGCGGCCTCCAGATCGAAGAGAAGGCGTCGCGCACCAGCCCGGCGCCGAGGCCGACCATCGTCCGGACGCTGCTGGGCCCCGCCCGTCAGCAGGGCGCCCGTCACCAGCGAGGCGCCGAGGACGGAAGCGCTGGGGGCTGGCGGGCTGGGGGCGACCTCGTCGACCACCTGCACCGGCGCGACCGGCGGCAGATCGAGCTGGAGCGGCTCGGGCTTCTGGCGCGCCTCGCAGTCGGCCTGCGCGCGGGTGTGGGCCGCCTCGGCCTTGGCCCGACGCTTCGCCTCCTTGGGCGAATCCGTTTTCGGATCCGTGAGATACGCGAAGAGAGCCTCGCCGCGGCGCAGGGCTGGTCGGCCTCCTGGAGCGCGCGCCCGCGGTTGTACTGCGTCTGGGCCCGCAGCGGATCCCCGGCCGGGAGCACCTCGAGCAGGGCCCCGAACGCCGCCGCCGCGCCCTCGAAGTCGCCGGCGCGAAACGCCTCCCGGCCCCGCCGGTCCAGCACGTCGGGCTTCTCGGCCGCGTGAGCGGCGGTCGAGAGCAGGGCGGCCGCCAGGCCGATGGCGAGCGCGCGTTTCACGGGGTGACCGCCTTTCCGTCCCGGCAGACTTCGTCCACGTCGGGCACCACGCAGGCGGCGACCCGGGCTCGATAGCGGCGGGCGAGGGCGGCGCCGCCGACCAGGCCGGCGGCCTCGTCGAGCGCCGCGCCTGGCGGCACTGGCAGCGGCCCAGGGCGGTGCGCAGGCCGCGCTCCAGGCCGGCCAGGCGTGGATCCGACCGACGGGGGCGGGACGGCTGGGCTCGGCCTCCGTCTCGGGGCCGGCGCGCCGAACGACTCGGGGGCGGCGGTTGGATCGGCGGCCGCGGTGGTGGCCGGGGCGGCGTCGGTGGCGACCGCCGCCTCCGTGACCGGCGCAGGGGGCACCGGCGCCGGGGCGCGTCGGAGGCCGGCGTGCCCGTCGCCGGGACGGCGGCGACCACCCGGGGGCCTCGGCGGGCACCGGCTGATCACCCACCGGCACGCTCTCGATCACGGGCTGGGTGGCGGGCCGAGGGGCGTCGCCGTCCGTGAGCTGGTGGGCCAGCAGCGCGCCGGCCGCGCCCCCCAGCAGCACCACGGCCACCACCGCCAGACCCCCCCGGCGGCGGGGGCGGGGCGGCGGATCGGCGTCGATCACGCCGTCGATCATGCCGATGAAGGACTCGGTCGGCGTGGGCGCGGGCGGGGGACCGATGACGATGGGGAGGACAGCCGTGGGCGGGGGTGGCGCCTGATCGGCGGGGATGCTCAGGGTCGCTCGCAGCGCCCGGGCGAAGGCGCCCATGGTGGCGAAGCGGTCGACGGGGTGCTTGGCGAGGGCCTGGTGCAGCACGCCCTCGATGGCCTGGAGCCGGGCGTCGCCCTCAGCGCCCGGGATGGCGGGCGGGGGCATGGAGCGGTGCATCTGGGCCAGCTCCAGCATGCTCGTCGAGCTGAACGGCTTCTCGCCGGCCACCAGCACATAGCAGACGACACCCATGGCGTAGACGTCCGCGCGGCCGTCCACCAGGCGGGCGCCCGTCGCGTCGAACTGCTCGGGCGCCATGTAGCTCGGCGTTCCCACCGAGAAGCCGGTGCGCGTATGGCCCGTCCCCTCGCCGAACCGCGCGACCCCGAAGTCGATGACCTTCACCAGGGGCGCGCCGCGGTGATCGCGGCTCAGGATGATGTTGGCCGGCTTGATGTCGCGGTGGACGATGCCGTGGGCGTGGGCCTCGTCGAGGGCGTCGGCCACCCCGTCGAGGATGCCGGAGAGCTCGTCATGGGCGATGGGCCCACGCCGTGCGCGGTGTGCGATGGTCTCGCCCTCGACGTACTCCAGGACCATGTAGGCCATGTGGGTGAGGGGGCCGTCGCGGACGACGCCGAAGTCGAAGAGGGTGACGGTGTGGCGGCTCTGCAGGAGCGAGATGGCGCGCGCCTCGTCCTCGAAGCGCTGCCGATCCTCGCGGGTGGCCGTCAGGGAGGCGTGCAGGACCTTGACGGCCACGTCGCGCCCCACCGAGAGCTGCCGCCCCCGGTACACCGCGCCCATGCCCCCGCCCCCGATGTACGCCATGAGCACGTAGCGGCCATCGAGGATGTGCCCGAGCAGGGGTCCGTCCTCGTAGGCCTCCAGCGCGTCGGCCGAGACGCCGTACAGCCCATGCTCCGGGCAGACGGGATCCTCAGGCGTGCGCTCGCGCCGACACCGTGGACAGAACAACGACATGGATGGCGCCGCACCTCCCTCTCGCTGCCCGATCAGGCCACGATGCGGGCCCTGAATGCAAGGGAACCTACGGATCGACCAGCCCCTCGCGGACGCGACCGCCCCCCGGGCCGCCGGCGTCTCGGTGCAGAGGCGCGCGGGCCGGGGTTCCGTCGCGGCCCGCTTTCCGGTAAGACCTCAAGACCTTTGGGGGAGGACGCCACATGCCCGAGCTGCGCCGGGATCCCATCACCCATCGCTGGGTGGTCATCGCCACGGAGAGGGCCCTGCGGCCGCAGGACGCCTTCGAGCACGCCGTGGCGCCGGTGTCGAAGACGTCGCCCTTCGCCGAGGGCAACGAGGGCATGACGCCGCCCGAGATCTACGCCTGGCGGCCCGAAGGCGGGGCCCCCAACGGCCCCGGCTGGCGCATCCGGGTGGTCCCCAACAAGTTCCCGGCGCTGCGCATCGAGGGCGAGCTGGACAAGGCCCCGGACGGCATCTACGACCGGATGAACGGCATCGGGGCCCACGAGGTGATCATCGAGTCGCCGGATCCCGACTTCACGCTCCAGAGCCTCGCGCCGGCCCACCTGACCCGCGTGCTCCAGGTGTACCGGGATCGCATGGCGGATCTGCAGAAGGATCCGCGCTTCCGGTTTTCCCTGTTGTTTCGCAACCATGGGGCCGCGGCGGGGGCGAGCGTGGCCCATGGCCACTCCCAGCTCATCGCCCTGCCGGTGGTGCCGCCCACCGTCCGCGAGCTGCTCGACGGCGCCCAGCGGTACTACAAGTTCCGCGGTCGCAACGTCTTCGAGGACGTCATCCGGCAGGAGCGCGCGGACGGCCGCCGCCTGGTCCTGGAGACCGACGACTACGTCCTGCTGGCCCCGTACGCGAGCCGCCAGCCCTTCGAACTGGCCATCATCCCCCGCTTCCAGGGCACCCGCTTCGAGGCCGCCAGCGACGGCCAGCTCGAGGCCCTCGCGCCGGTGCTGCGCGGGGCCCTGGATCGGCTCGACCGCGGCCTGGGCGGGCCGGCCTACAACTTCGTCATCCAGAGCGCGCCGTACGGCCTGGGCGAGGTGCCCTGGTATCGCTGGCACATCCAGATCAGCCCGAAGCTGACCCAGGTGGCGGGCTTCGAGTGGGGGACGGGGCTCAACATCAACCCGACGCCCCCCGAGGATGCCGCGGCGTTCCTGCGCAGCCTGCCCGCGTGACCATGCGGATTCTGCACGTCACCAGCGAGGTGGCGCCCTACAGCAAGTCGGGTGGCCTGGGGGATGTGCTGGCCGATCTGCCGGTGGCCCAGCGCCGCCGCGGCCACGACGCGGTGGTCCTGTCGCCGCTCTACGGGCAGGTGCCCCGCGAGGGGCTGGTGCGGCGCCTCGAGCCCACCACCGTGCGGGTGGGGTGGAGGACGTTCGAGGGCCACCTCTGGGCCCGCGAGGGGCTGCTCTTCTTCGAGGCGCCCGATCTCTTCGATCGCGCGGGCATGTACGGCCACGCCGACGATCCGCTGCGCTTCGCGGCGCTGTGCAAGCTGGCCGCGGCGCTCGCCCATGACTTCGACGTGGTGCATCTGCACGACTGGCAGGCCGGCCTCACGGCCCTGTACCTGGCCGGCGCGCGGCCCGTCGTCCACACCATCCACAACCTGGCCTACCAGGGGATCTGCCACCCCGGGTGGGCGGACGACCTGGAGATTCCTCATGAGCTTCGGCGGTTTACGGGCCTGGAGTTCCATGGGAACCTGAGCCTGCTGAAGGCCGGGCTGGTGCTGTCCTCCCGGGTGACGACGGTGAGCCCCACGTACGCCCGCGAGATCGTCGAGGAGCCGGGGGGCGCCGGCATGGCCGGGGTCTTGAGCCATCGGCCCGATGGCGTCGCGGGCCTGCTCAACGGCATCGACCCCGGGCGCTTCGACCCCGCCGCCGATCCGGCACTGGCGGCGGCCTTCTCGGCCGGTGACCTGGCCGGGCGGGCGCGGTGTCGCGCGGCCTTGCAGGCCGAGCTGGGCCTGGAGGACGGCCCCGTCTTCGCGGTGGTCGGGCGCGCGGTGCACCAGAAGGGCCTCGACCTGGTGGCGGCGGCGGTGCCGGGCATCGTCGCCGCGGGGGCCGCGTGGCGCTGCTGGCCGACGGCGATCGCGACATCGTCGCAGCGCTGCGTGCCGTGGTGGAGCCGGGGCGGGTGGCCCTGGTGTCGACGTTCGACGAGGCCCTGTCGCGGCGCTACTACGCCGGGTCCGACTTCTTCCTGATGCCCAGCCGCTTCGAGCCCTGCGGCCTCTCCCAGCTCATCGCCATGCGCTATGGATCCATCCCCATCGTGCGGCGGACGGGCGGGCTGGCCGACACGGTGGTCGAGGGGGTGACGGGCCTGACGTTCTTCGATCCGACCCCGGCGCACCTGCTCGACGCGGTGCACCGGGCCCTGGCTCTCTCCCCCGCGGAGCGCGCGGCGGTGCAGGCCGCCGGGATGGCGACCGACTGGTCGTGGGACCAGGCGGCGATCGCCTATGACCACCTCTACCAAGACCTGCTGCCTGGAGACATCGCTCGATGAGCCGTCGTGACCACATGCTGGAGCGCCTCGCCGAGGCCGAGGCGGCCGCCTACGCGGCGGGGGGGCCGGCCCGCGTCGCGCGCCAGCACGCCCAGGGCAAGCTGACCGCCCGCGAGCGGGTCGAGGCGCTCCTCGATCCGGGGAGCTTCGAGGAGTACGACCGCCTCAAGACCCACCGCTGCAACGACTTCGGCATGGGCGAGCAGCGCATCCCCGGGGATGGCGTCATCACCGGGCATGGCACCATCGCCGGCCGCCGCGTCTTCGTGTTCTCGCAGGACTTCACGGTGTTCGGGGGCTCCCTCTCCGGGGCCTTCGCCGAAAAAGTCTGCAAGATCATGGACATCGCCATGCGGGTGGGGGCCCCGGTCATCGGCCTGAACGACTCTGGCGGCGCCCGCATCCAGGAGGGCGTCGTGAGCCTGGCCGGCTACGCCGACATCTTCCTGCGCAACACGCTGGCCTCGGGGGTGGTGCCCCAGATCAGCGGCATCTTCGGACCCTGTGCGGGGGGCGCGGTCTACAGCCCGGCCATCACCGACTTCACCGTGATGGTGGAGGGGTCGAGCTACATGTTCATTACCGGCCCCGAGGTCATCAAGTCGGTGACCCACGAGGAGGTGACCCAGGAGGCCCTCGGTGGCGCCCACGCCCACTCGTCGAAGAGCGGAGTGGCCCACCTGACGGCCCCCGACGAGCACGCGGCCCTCGACACCATCCGCGAGCTCTTGTCGTTCCTGCCCCAGAACCGCTCCGAGCGGCCGCCCATGCAGCCCACGGACGATCCCGCCGATCGGGAGAGCCCGAAGCTGGACACCCTGGTGCCCGAGAACCCGAACAAGCCCTACGACATCAAGGCCATCATCGAGGAGCTGGCCGACGACGGGGACTTCTTCGAGATCCAGGGGGCCTGGGCCCGCAACATGGTGGTGGGCTTCGCCCGGTTCGGGGTCGGCCGGCGGGCATCGTGGCCAACCAGCCCATGGTGCTGGCGGGCTGCCTGGACATCGACGCCAGCATCAAGGCCGCCCGGTTCGTGCGGTTCTGCGATGCCTTCAACATCCCGCTGATCACCTTCGTGGACGTGCCCGGCTTCCTGCCCGGCACGGCCCAGGAGTGGGGCGGCATCATCAAGCACGGCGCCAAGCTGCTGTATGCCTTCGCCGAGGCCACGGTGCCGAAGATCACCATCATCACCCGCAAGGCCTACGGCGGCGCCTACGACGTGATGGCGTCGAAGCACATCCGCGCCGACGTGAACTACGCCTGGCCCACGGCCGAGATCGCGGTGATGGGCCCGGACGGGGCCGTGAACATCATCCACCGGAAGACGCTGGCCGAGGCGGACGATCTGGAGCAGAAGCGCGCCGAGCTGGTGGAGGAGTACCGCGAGACCTTCGCCAACCCCTTCCGCGCCGCCGAGCTGGGCTACATCGACGCCATCATCCACCCCCGCGAGACGCGGCGCCGGATCATCACGGGGCTGGAGATGCTCAAGGACAAGGTGGACACCAACCCCGCGAAGAAGCACGGGAACATCCCGCTGTAGGGGGGCGGGTGCGGCACGCTCGCGCCGTCGCTGGCGTAGCGCTACCGCATCATCGGGCACATCATCTGTCGGCGTCCGGTGGAACCGGGCTCGTCGGGCGCCGGTCCGGTGGCGGCACGGTGATGGCGCGGTGATGGCGCGGTGATGGCGCGGTGATGGCGCGGTGATGGCGCGGTGATGGCACGGCGATGGCACGGCGATGGCACGGCGATGGCAAGCAGCGTCGGCATCTCGGATGGAGGTGACCCATGGTGCGGCGACTTCGGTGGCTGGCTCTCCTGCTCTTCCTGACCTCGGCCTGCGTCACGGGGCGCCGGGTCGATCGCCTGACGGTGACCGGCGATGCCCTGGGGGGCCAGGTCCGTGAGACCTCGACGGGCTGCGACTACAGCTACACCCAGGAAGCACGCCACGTGGGTGGTGGCGTCGGGGTGCGGCGCGAGGACGCAGACGGCGTCGTGGTCGGCGGCCTGGCACGGGTCGTCTCGGGTCGGCCGATCCGCAACGACGAGTATGCGGATTCCTTCGATCGGCGCCGGTTCGAGCTCTGGGCCGGCGGGCTGATGGGTGGGTATCACTGGGACCACGTAGGCGTCGAGGCCGGGATCTCGGTGGTGCGATCGAGCCTCTCGGAGGGCTGGATTCCCATTCCCGCCCTGCGGCTGCTGGTCGGCACGCCGCGCCGCATCTGGTTCGAGCTGGAGGGGGGATCGCAGGATCCGCTCTGGTACACGGGCTTCGTGTCGACGGGTATCGGCCTGGAGGACGAGGCCTTCCGCCTCCGAGGCGGCCTGACGCTCTATGGGGTACCCACGGACGGGTCCGACCCGGATCAGGGGGTCATCTTCGCCGCGCGCGAGGATCTGCTCGATACGGGGGTGTACATCGACGGCCTCGTTCGCCACGGCCGCTTCGGCCTGGTCGCGGCGCTGATCTACGGGGAGAACTCCCTGGGCCGCCTGGGCTTCTCCGTCGACTTCGACTGATCCGATCAGACCCGATCAGACCGGATCAGACCCGGTCAGACCAGCCGGTTGAAGATGCGCCGCAGGGCGCCGACCCGCTGGCCCTCCAGGTCCGTCTCCAGGTCCAGGAGCTGGCGGACGGCCTGCATCACCACCTCGGCGCGCTTCTCGTCCTTGGCGACGTCCTTGCGGGGGCCTTCGACCTGATCGACCTGGCGGCCCGAGGCGGCGCGCAGGGCGCCAGCGGGCACGTCGCTGGCCGCCGCGGCCGCCGGGGCGGTGGGATCGAGGGGCAGCTCCTCGGCGAAGGTGAAGGGGGCGGCGCCGGGGCGGACCCAGTCGAGGAAAGCCGCCTCGGTGGCGAGAGCCTCGGCCTCCTTGACGCGCACATCGACGCCGGCAGCCTGCCGGGTGTGGGCGAGCTCGTGGGCCATCAGCGCCTCGCCCTTGGGGGTGTCGGGCCGGAAGTGCAGAGGATCAAAGAAGATCATCCGGCCGTGGGTGACGGCCTCGGCCTCCAGGCTGCGGGCGAGGGCGCCGGCCATCGGGCCCGCGAAGATGAGGACGTCTTTGAAGTCATCCCCGAAGAACTGGGCGAGGCGGGCCTGCTGGGCGGTGTCGAGGGCCTTCTGCTCGGCGGCCAGCTCGGCGGCGATGGTGTCGGTGTCGCCCGCGGCCAGGCGGGCCAGCAGGGTGCGGTGCGGGGCCGGGTCGGCGCCGCCGGCCGTGCGTACCCCGAGGCGCAGGGTGCCCACCTGCGCGGCGCCCTCACGCACGAGGGCGTCCGCCATGCGATCGGCCAGCAGGTCGGCCTGGACGCGGGCGTCGCCGCCGCGGTCGACCGTCAGCGGGACGCGCAGCTCGCCGGTGCTGCCGCGGATGCGGTCGCGGACGGCGGCGTCGGCCAGCCGGCGCTCCAGGACGTGGGGCAGGCGGCTGAGGGCGGCGTCGACGATGCGCGCAGCCTCGGGGCCGCCCGGGCCGGCGAGGCCGTCCACCTGGACGCGCTCGATGCTCAGCGGCCCGGTGGGGATGGCCATGGACTCGCCGCGGTCCTTGCGGGCCGCCCGGCGCGGGAGATCCCGGGCCAGCTCGGGATCCTGGAGGGCGCGGGCGAGCAGCTCGGCGGCGGACTGGCCCGTCTCGCGGGCGACGAGGGCCGCCAGGCGCGCGAGCTCCGGGGCGCCCCCGGGCCCGGGGGGGACGACGCGGGCGACGCCGGTGCCGGGCGCCAGCAGCGGGCCCCGGGCCTCGAGGGGCGGCGTCCCCGTCAGACCCAGGGGGATCCAGCCCGGGCGGGCGCTGCCCGGGACGGCGACCTGCACATGGGTGGCGGTGCGCTGGAGCGCCAGGGTCCGCTCGTCGGCTCGCAAGTAGCCGACAACCTTGGCCTTTTCTCCGCGGCTGCTGAAGATGGGCACCTCGGGCAGGTCGCCGCGGGGGGCCACGTCCCCCGCGCCAGGCCGGGGCGTCCGGGTCGGGCGATCGGCGAGGGCGCGGCGCAGGCTCAGGGTGTCGACGGCGCCAGCGGCGGCGGGCCGGCCCCCGGAGAGCGCGACCTCTTCGGCCATCAGGCGGCGAGCCTGCTCGGTGAGGCGGCGGGCCTCGGCTGACTCGGCGTCGCGGGCCAGAGCGGCTTCGGTAGCCTGCTGGAGGCGGGCGCGCACGTCCGCCAGCCGGGGGTGCTCCACGGCGCCCGGCTCGGCGCGCAGCTCGTGGGCGAGGGTGGCTTCGAGGGCTTCGCCATAGGCGTCGCGAGGGGCCGCCGCGGGGCGGGCCCGGGGCGCGGGGGCCTCGGGGGTGCCCCGCAGGGCCGCGATGGTGGCGGGATCGGCCAGGTCCCGGCGGCGGAGCGCCCGATCGAGCCCCTGGTGGTGGCGGCGCTCCTGGCCGAGCCGCGCGGTCAGCTCGCCGCGCAGGCGGGCGACCTGGGCGGCCAGGGGCGTCTCTTCGGGCAGGCCGGCGGCGGCCTGGTCGAGCCGCTGGAGGGCCTCGACCAGATCGGCGCCCCGCTCGATGGCCTGCCGGTCGTCGGGCCGGGGCGCCTCGGCGGGGCCATCGAGGCCGGCCAGCGCGCCGCCGCCGATCATGCGGCGGGTGCGCTCGGTGACGCGGCTGATGATGGCCTCGGCCGGGGTGGCCACCGACAGGTCCCAGGGCGAGACGCCCATGCCGGCCAGGTTCGGCTGCCCCAGCAGGTAGCTGCGGGAGAGCAGGGGCTCGAGGGCCACGAGGGCCTCGCCCAGGCCCTCGGCGCCGTCGCCCCCCGCGCGGAGGTGCACCGCGCCCGCGACCCGGAGGTCGGCGTACGTCCCGTCGCCGAAGCCCTCGGCCCCCACCTCGAGGCGGGTGGCGAGGTCCAGCGTGCCCAGCGGATCGGTTCCCTGCTCGCTCATGACCGCATGCTAGCGAATTCCGGCGGGAGAATCAGTGCTGGCGAGCGAAGGGCGCGCGGCCGGGCCAGCCGGCGCTGGCGCCGAGGGCGTGCTCGATGCGCAGGAGCTGGTTGTACTTGGCGATGCGCTCGCTGCGGCTGGCCGAGCCCGTCTTGATCTGGCCCGCGTTCACGGCCACCGCCAGGTCGGCGATGGTCGTGTCTTCCGTTTCGCCGGAGCGGTGGCTGATGACCGTGGTGTAGCCGGCGCGGTGGGCGAGGGCGATGCAGTCCAGCGTCTCGGTCAGGGTGCCGATCTGGTTGACCTTGATGAGGATGGAGTTGCCGATGCCCTGCTCGATGCCGCGCCGCAGGCGCGCGGTGTTGGTCACGAAGAGGTCGTCGCCGACGAGCTGCACCCGCTGGCCCAGGGCGTCGGTCAGGGCCTTCCAGCCCTCCCAGTCGTCCTCGGCGAGGCCGTCCTCGATGCTGACGATGGGGAAGTCGGCGCAGAGATCCCGATAGAAATCAGCCATCTCCGAGGCCTTGAGCACGCGGCCGCCCTCGCCGGCCAGGACGTACGCGCCGTCGCGGTAGAACTCGCTGGCGGCGACGTCGAGGCCGAGCGCCACGTCGACGCCCGGCGTGAGGCCGGCGGCGCCGCTGGCCTCCATGATGGCCTCGAGCGCGGCGCGGGTGCTGGGCAGATCGGGGGCGAAGCCGCCCTCGTCGCCCACCGCCGTGTTGAGCTTGCGGCCCTTGAGGACCTTCTTGAGCTGGTGGAAGACCTCGACGCCCATGCGCAGCCCCTCGCTGAACGAGGGCGCACCGACGGGCAGGATCATGAACTCCTGGAAGTCGACGTTGTTGTCGGCGTGGGCGCCGCCGTTGATGATGTTCATCATCGGCACCGGCAGGACGTGCGCCGCCGCGCCGCCCAGGTACTTCCAGAGGGGCAGGCCGTAGTGCGCCGCGGCCGCCCGGGCCGTGGCGATGCTGGCGCCGAGCAGGGCGTTGGCGCCGAGGGCGCTCTTGGTGGGGGTGCCGTCGAGGGCGATGAGGGTGGCGTCCACCCCGCGCTGATCGTCGGCCCGCTGCCCGACCAGGGCGCCGGCGATGGCGCCCTCGACGTGGGTGACGGCGGTGCGGACGCCCTTGCCGAGGTAGCGCCCGGCGTCGCCGTCCCGCAGCTCCAGGGCCTCGTGCTCCCCGTCGACGCGCCCGAGGGCACGGCGAAGCGACCCAGGGCGCCGCCGCGGAGGCGGACGTCCACCTCGACGGTGGGGTTGCCCCGGCTGTCCAGGATCTCGCGGGCTTGCAGGGACTCGATGACCGGCATCATCACTCCTTGGGGGTCAGGGCCTGGTCGAGGGCCTCTTTGACCAGCTCGTTGGACTCGGCGCCCTGGCGGGCGAGGAGGGCGGCGCGGACGTCGGCGCGGGCCGCGTGGGGGGCGAGCGCCTTGACCAGGGCCTCGCGCAGCAGGTCGTCGCCGTCGGCCAGGGCCGCGAGCAGCGCCGGCGCCTGATCCCCCTCGGCGCCCGCGGCGTCGGCCACGAAGCCGGCGGCGAGCGCCCGGGCGGCGGCGCGGCGCACGGTGGCGTCGGCCCCGGCGTCGGCCAGGAGCGCCGCGATCTGCGGCCCGGCGCCCTCGGTCTTGCGGATGCCCAGGCCGGCCAGGGCCCGGGCCCGCTGGGGGGGACCGGCCGTGGCGTCCTGGGCCACCGTCACGAGGGCGGCGTCGGCGCCGGGGGGCAGCGCACGCCACTGCGCGTCCGCCGGCACCTCCGTCATGGACAGGAGCTGGGGCACCGTCATCGGCAGCCCCGTGCCCGGCCCACGGCCGGGCAGGAGCTTCGACAGCCCCGGTCCAGCCTTCGCCTGGGTGGCGCTGCCGGAGAGGGTGGAGGGATCGATGACCTCGCAGGACCCCGCGGGGGGCGCGTCGGGCACCGTGGGGGGCGCACCCCCACAGGCGGCGAGGGCGGCGGTCAGGGCCAGGGCAGGGGTTCTCATGGGCCGGGAGCATAGTCCAACGGCCGGGCCCGGTCCCAGGGAAAGCCGCCGCCCGATCTACTGGGCGCAGAAGTCATCGCAGCCGTCGCCATCGGTGTCCTTCCCGGAGAAGCCGGGCGGGCAGGAGATGGCCTGGCAGACGCCGCCGGGCACGCAGGTGTCGGCGCAGCCGTCTGCGTCGGTGTCGATGCCGATCTGGCCCACGGGGCAGAGGGTGGCCTTGCAGACCCCGCCCGGCACGCAGGCGTCGGGGCAGCCATCGCCATCGGTGTCCTGGCCCGTCCAGCCCAGCGGGCAGGCGATCGCCGGGCACTGGCCCGCGGAAACGCAGGTGTCGGCGCAGCCGTCGGCGTCCTTGTCGATGCCGATCTGGCCGAGCGGGCAGGCGATGGCCTGGCAGGGGCCGCCGGGCTGGCACTGGTCGTCGCAGCCGTCGCCGTCGGTGTCGGTGCCCGTGAAGCCGAGGGGGCAGGCGATGGCCTGGCAGACGCCGCCGGGCACGCAGGTGTCGGGGCAGGCGTCGCCGTCCGTGTCGACCCCGACCTGGCCCGCCGGGCAGGCGACGGCCTGGCAGACGGGGCTGGGCACGCAGGTGTCGGGGCAGGCGTCGCCGTCGGTGTCCACGCCAACGCGGCCCGGCGGGCAGGCGATGGCCTGGCAGGGCCCGGCGGGGACGCAGCTGTCGGCGCAGCCATTGGCGTCGGTGTCGGTGCCCGTGAACCCGGGCGGGCAGGCGATGGCCTGGCAGGGGCCGCCTGGCACGCAGGCGTCGGGGCAGCCATCGCCGTCGGCGTCCAGGCCCACCTGGCCGGCGGGGCAGGCGATGGCCTGGCAGGGTCCCCCGGGGACGCAGGCGTCATCGCAGCCGTCGGCGTCGGTGTCCTGCCCCGTCATGCCAAGGGGGCAGGCGATGGCCTGGCAGGCCCCCGTGCCCACGCAGGTGTCGGGGCAGGCGTCGCCGTCGGTGTCCTGGCCCACCTGGCCGACGGGGCAGGCGATGGCCTGGCAGAGCCCGGCGGGGACGCAGGTGTCGGGACAGAGATCTTCGTCGGTGTCGACGCCGGTCCAGCCGATGGGACAGGCGATGGCCTGGCAGGGGCCCTCGTCATCCTGGGCGAGGGCGGGCGAGGCGATGAGGGTCAGGGCAGCCAGCAGCACGCTCTTCATGGGATCCTCCGCAGGGGGTGGGCTCCCATCTTCCACAGGCCATGCCACCAGGGCTGGGCCGTAAGTGGTTGATCATCTTGCGATTTCTTGTCGGCGTCGGGCGGGTCGACCGTCGGCCGACCGTCAGTCGACCGTCGGCGCCCCTACCAGACGGGCTGGTCGCTCCCGGGCCAGGGGCGGCCTTCGTTGCCGGGGATGGCCTGGCCGTCGGGATCGGTGGCCAGGCCGCCCTGATCGCCGTAGGCCCGCTCCCCGTTGGTGGCCTTGCCCTCCTGCCGCATGGGCCGGCGCTTGCCGCCCCGCTCGATCTGGATGACGTCGTGGGGCCCCGGGCGCAGGTCGACCAGGGCGCCCTTGCGCTTCTCGTTGAGGAGCTGCTCCTCGTTGCCCACGGGATCCGCGACGGTCTTGGCCTTGAGCGTCCAGACCAGCAGGGAGGTCGGCTGGCGGGTGGGCCACGTCTCCGCCAGCAGGTCGGGCATGCCGTAGTAGGTCTTGCCGATGTCGTTCTGGTTCACCGGCCCGGCCATCAGGCAGATGCCGGCCAGCAGATCGCAGCCCTCGGGGATGTCGGTCACGCCCATCAGCTCGGCGTAGAGGCCGGAGCGGGAGGCGGCCGCGCCCATGGCGCGCACGGCCCCGAGCCAGTCGAGGCCGGCCGCCTCGATCTCGGGGCGGGACAGGCCACCGATGTAGATGCGCTGGCCCACCAACGCGAAGGCCTTGCGGCCGCGCTCGGCGTTCTTGCTGAAGGCCCGGCCCACCGGCAGGTCGGCCCAGATGGGCATCTCGCGGATCACGCGGTCGGTGATGGCGTTGTTGGCGCCGCGGATGGCCCGCAGCCTCGCCTTGCCCCGGGGGTGAGCACGTCGATGCGGTCCACCATCAGGAGATCCTTGGACTTTTCCCGGTCGATGGGGGTCCAGTGGGCGAAGGCGTTGTACCCGCGCGGCCAGCCATCTCGGTCAGCGCAGGCGAGACGTCCATGTCCTGGCGGGCCTGGTAGGGGTGGGGGCCGTCTCCTCCTGGTTCACGCCGGGCTGGATGCGCTCGCTGCGGAAGGCCAGCAGGTTGGCGCCGAGCTTGCGGGCGGTGGCCTCGGTGAGGGGGACGCGCTCCTCGGGGGTGGCCTGGCCCACCTGGACGGCGAGGGCCAGGGCCCAGCCGGCTGCCCGCTGGGCCGGGCTGAGGCCGCAGAGCTTCTCGAGGGCCCGAATGGTGGCCCGGTTCTCCTGGGCCGGGATCCGCAAAACAGGGCCATGAAGCCGAGGGCGCGCCGCTGGCCCAGCGACGCCACCACGGCCGCGCGCTCCATGGCGTCGGCCAGGATGCCCACATGCAGGTGGGGCAGGTACCCGATGGTGGGGATGTCATCGATGAACCGGGCCCGCTTCTGCCAGAGGCGGCGCGTGACCGTCAGCGGCGAGAGGCCCGGCCGGTGGCCCACGAGGGTGAGCAGCATGGTGAAGGGGTTTCGGTAGGGACGCCCCAGCACCAGGTGCGTGTAGGCTGCGCCCGCCAGGGGGATGGCCTCGCGGCCCTGGAGGCGGCCAAGCAGGGCGTGCAGCTCGGCGGAGCGCTCGGGGCCGAAGGTAACCTGCCGAAACCCGCGGAAGTTGGTGGACTGGCGCGCCGAGAGCACGCCGAGGCTGGCCTCCTCGAAGAGGGCCTGCTCGGTGACCGGCTGTGCGGCCGCGAAGGCCGTGGGCCGGCTCATGGACAGCAGCGGCAGGGCCTCGGCCGCCTCCGCGCGGGTCATGGACAGGCGCCGGCGGTAGCCGACCGGGGAGCTGGACTCCAGCCGCGTGGGCAGGCTGTAGCGCGTCTTGCGCTCGCCCTCGGCCGGGAAGCGGGCACCGCGGGCGACGCGCTGGTCGGCCGGCGGGGGCTCGATGGGGACGACTTCGAGGGGCTTCATGCGGGGGGTCCTTGGTCGGCGGTTCAGCGGTGCGCCAGCTCGGCGGCCGGGTGGATCCAGAAGGTGCCGCCGTCGCTGCGGCCGCTGATCTCGGGGCGGTACATGGCCTCGGCCCGGGCAGGCGGCAGCGCGAAGGTGCCGGCGGTGGTGGCGCGGGCGGTGTAGCTGTAGCTGTAGACGCCGGGCGGCAGGTGGTCGGCGAAGAGCAGGACCCGGTCGTCGCGCATCTCGACCGTGTTGAAGGGCGAGAACCAGGGATCGACGTGGCCGTCCAGGCCGCCCCCCTCGGCCTCGGGGGCCGTCCGCGCCCGGGCGCTGGTGCGCAGGCCGGGATCGACGGGCTCGAGGCCGGCGGGGAGGGGGTCCTCGATGGCCAGGTAGAAGCGCTCCTGGTGGGTCGCGACGCGCAGGTGCACGCGGACCATCGTGCCCTCCGTCACGGCGCGCAGGCGCTCGGTGCCGTCGGCGGCGGTGTACCAGCGCTGGACCACCAGCCCGTCGTCGGCCGGCTCGGTGGGCATGACCTTCGGGGCGAAGCGCAGCCGGGCGCCGTAGTAGAGGCGGCCGACCCCCTGGGCCTTGAACTTCAGCGGGCTCTCCCCCGCGGGCAGCTCGGCGGTGGGCACCACGGTGGTGAGCGCGGGCTGGCCGGCCGAGATGAAGTGGTGGTTCGCCAGGTTCTTGCCGGCGAGATCGACGCTGGCCTGCAAGTCTGGCTGGGCCGGCTCGCTCAGGCGCGCGTAGTCGGCCAGGGCGAGCAGGGCCCAGGCGGCGTCCTGGGTGCTGCGGTAGCCCCCGCCGGCCTTGCGCGCGTCGAGCAGGTAGCGGACCACCGGGCCCACATACACGTGCTCGGGGTTGACCGCGAGGAGGGCCTGGAGGGCCATGGCGGTGGTGCGCAGGTCGCTGCTGAACAGGGGCGCGTGGGTGCCGCCGTCGGCCTCGGCGAAGTGCACGGCCGCCGGGGTGACCTGGGCGGCGTTGAGCAGCTCGTCGAGGACGGTGTGGGCGCGGCCATCCTCGCCGGCGGCCACGAGGGCCGACGTCAGCAGGGCCTTGCCGAAGAGCGCCAGGCCCGCGCGCTGCCCGAAGAGGTCGCGGGCGTGGCCGCGCTCCGGGGCGCCGATGCGGGCCAGGGTGTAGAGGGCGAAGGCGCGCTCCTCCAGGCCGAGGCCGGTGGGGGCGTCCAGGCCTTTCTTCAGGTATTCCGCAGCCTTGGCGAGCTGGACCGGCGCCGTCGGGTAGCCGGCGGCCCCCGCCGCGTGGACGGCGACCGTGGCCCAGGCCGTGGCCCAGAAGTGGCTGCGCTCGCTGTCGGGCCAGTAGCCGAAGCCGCCGTCGGGGCGCTGCATGGCCGCGACGGCCCGGATCGCGGTGGCGACCACCTCGGCGGGCTGCCGGCCGCCCAGCCAGGGCACCTCCTGCTGCTGGAGGAGCTGCTGCAGGGCCACGAAGGGCACCAGCCGGCTCGACTGCTGCTCGAGGCAGCCGTAGGGGTACTCCACCAGGTACTCCGCCGCGTCGCCCAGCCCGGTCAGGGCGCTGCCGGCCAGGGTGATGCTCAGGTCGCCCTGGTCGGCGCGGATGCCGCCGGGCGGGGCGAGGGCCTCGACGCTCTCGCCCTCCGTGATGCCGTAGGTGGCCACCGTCTCCATCCGGGTGGGAGATCGGACGGGCAGGGGCGCCTCGACGATGTCGGTGTGGCCGCCCCCGGTGACCTTGAACCGCAGCAGCGCCACCCCCGGATCCTGCGCGGCGAAGGCGAAGCGGATCTCGACGCCCTGGCCGGGCGGGATGGTGAGCGTGCGGCTCAGGGCCTCCAGGCCTTGCACGGCGCCCTCGACCTCGGCGCTGACCTGGATGTCCACGGGGTCGGTGGCCTCGCGGGCATGGACCACGACGCCGGCGGCGAAACGATCGCCGGCCCGGACGGCCCGGGGGAGGGCGGGCCGCGCCAGCAGCGGCTTGGTCACGAGCACCTTGCTCTCGCCGCTGCCCGCGCGGTCGTCGGCGTCCATGGCGACGGCCATGAGCTTGAAGGTGGTGAGGTTGTCGGGCAGCCGACCCGTGACCGCCGTGCGGCCGTCGGGCCCCGTGACCGCGGTGCCGAAGAACAGCGGCGTGGTCACGAAGCGCGATCGGACCTGGGCGTCCTCGTCGCCGAAGCCGCCGCCGCCGCCCTGCTCCTGCCCTTCTCGCCGTACGCGAAGCTGGGGACGAGGCCGATGAGGTTGGCCTGGCGGACGGGAGGCCCCGCGGCCGGTACAGGGCCGCCAGGGGATCCGGGGTGCGGTAGCCGGTCAGGGGAGCACGCCCTGATCCACCGCCCAGATGGCCACCTCGCTCTCGACGCCCTTGCCGGCGTGATCGGTGACCTCCACCGCGATGGTCAGCTCGTCGCCGGGCCGCTTCTCCCTCGGCATCCGGGCTCACCCGGACGGCCAGCCGCTTGATGGCCGGAACGACGCGGACTTCTCGATATCCAAGGCGAAATGCTGGACGCCCCGGGTCGCCCGGCGTGCCGGGTGGCGCCACGCGGCCGCGGGCGAGCACCACACCCACGAAGGCGTTGGGGATCATCTCGGCGGTCACGGGGATGCGGATGGGGGTCGCGGTGCCCTGGAGGCGCAGGCGCTGCTGCCAGAGCACGCCCTCCCGCTCGACGGTCACCCAGGCGTCGGCCTCGGGGAAGGGGCTCTGGACGAGCACTTCCACCGTGTCGCCCACGTCGTAGGTGGCCCGATCGGTCACCACCTCGACCTTGTTGTCGTCGTCCTGCAGCCAGGCGGCGTAGCCCTCGCCCACCACCCAGAGGGTGTCGCTGGTCACCGTCTTGCGGCCCGCGGCGTCGACGGCCTCCGCCACGATCTCGTGGTAGCCGGCCTTCTCGGCCGTCAGCACGCACTGGCCGGGGCGATCGGCGTGGACGGGCAGGGTGCAGCCGGCGCCGACGTCCTCGGGCTGCTGCTCGCTGATGGTCTCGTAGCCGCCCCAGGCGTTGCGCTTCTTGACGGTGTGCCAGACGTGGCGCACGAGGCGCAGGCGGACGTCCTTGACCGCCACGGGGCGCTGCTCGGCCGCGGTGCGCGCGACGACGGACACCTGGAAGGCCTGGCCCGCGGTGGCGAAGCCCGGGGGACCCTTGACCCCCAGGTAGAAGGCGGCGGGGTGCACGATCAGGTCGGTGGCGCCGGCCACCTGCTGGCGATCCACGTCGGTGACGGCGGCCTCGAGGCTGTAGATGCGGGGGCGATCGGTGTCGGTCTCGGCAGGGCCGCCCTCGAAGGCGAACTGGCCGTGGGCGTCGAGCGTCCACGAGCCGTTGGCCAGGAGCTGGCGGCCGGGACCCTCGTCATCCCAGGTCTGGCGGCGGCCGAAGACGTAGCCCTGGGGATCGGCGGGCTCGAAGTCGCCGGGGCGCGACGAAAGCGACCACTCCACCTCGGCCCCGGGCATGGCGGCGCCGAAGAGGTAGCGGCCCTCCACCGTGGCCTGGAACTTCTGGCCGGCGTAGCGGGCTCCCGGGGCGGGGGTCACGTCCACCAGGAAGGCGGGGGCGCGGTACTCGGCGACCTGGGCCGACGCCGACCACGAGAGCTTCGAGGGATCATCGGTGATGGCGAAGCTGTAGGTGCCCACGACGCCGGCCGGCAGCTCGACCTCGGCCGCGAACCCCCCGAAACGACTCAGGGTTTGCGTCGAGGTGGCGATGGTCTGCCCCTTGGGATCCACGACCTTGAGGGTGACGGTGCGGCCGGCGGGCGTGCGCAGCTTGCCCAGGACGCGCTCACGCAGCGCGCCCTTGAGGTAGACCTTCTCGCCCGGGCGGTAGATGCCGCGGTCGGTGAACACCAGGCCCTCGGCCTGGGGCGCGCTGTTCTCCCAGGCGGAGTCCAGCCCGAAGCGGTAGGGCGACAGGGACCAGTCCGACTCCAGGGCCGCCAGCACCACGTCGTCCCCCAGGCGCACCCGCGCGACGACCGGGGGCGGATCCCAGAGCCGGTTGCCCCAGGGATCGACCTTGGGCAGGTCCAGCGCGTCGACGCCGGGCAGGTGGGCGACGCCGTCGTCGTCGGCGGCGGCGGTGGCCAGGACACGGCCGGTCTTGTCGAGCAGCTCGACCGCGGCGGTGGCGGCGGGGCGGCCGTCGGACAGCTTCCACACCCAGAGGGTGACGTCGTTGGGCGAGATCTTGCCGTGGAGGCCGAGGTCGGTGACCTGGGCCAGGGCCGAGTGCTTCTCGGTGTACTTCTCGACCTGCCGGCGGGTGCGCACCAGCGCGATGCGGCCGTCGCCGGGGCCTGCGAGCAGGGCGTTGAGATCCAGCGGCGTGCGGGTGACCTGGTTCGGGTGGCCGGCGAGCTGGCGGTAGCCCCAGCTGATGCCCGGGGGCTCCTCGTTGCGCCAGGGCTCCAGCAGCCACGGCAGGGCCTCGGCCGGCGTCAGGCGCACCCAGCCGATCTCGATGCCGTCCACGTTCACATGGCTCATGGGCAGGGCCAGGCGGTGGCCCCGCTCCACGATGAGGCGCCCGTCGGTCATGTCGAAGCGCGCGTCCATGTCGCCCGTGATGAAGCTGCCGTCGTACGGGCTGACCTGGGCCTGGCCGAACTCGTCCTTCACCCCGCTGATCATCACGCGGTAGGTGCTGGCCGGCTTGAAGGCCCCGGACAGGCGCCACTCATTGCGCGTCACCGTGAGGTCCTCGGGCCACTCCAGCTCGATGGCGGGCTCCAGACGCAGGCCGCGCTTTAGCTCGGCCGCCGACACCGGGTTGGAGAACTCCACCTGCAAGGGACCGAGGGCGCAGGGCTTGAGCCACTTGGGGCACTCGGTCGACTTGATGCGCAGGGGGCCGTAGGTGCGGAAGGGCCAGCGGTGCTCCTTGTCGGTGGGCAGCGCCCCCTCGGCGCTCTGGAGGCCGGCGGTGAAGACGAGGGTGTAGTCGGTATCGGCGGCCAGCGGACGCTCGGGGGTGAACGTCACCTCGACGCGGCGATCGGAGCCGCTCTCGGTGGGCATCGGCGCCGGCTTGCCCTCGGTGGCGAGGCGCTCGGTGACGGTGCGGATGCTGATGACGCTGACGCCGACCTCGCCGTCGGCGCTGCGCAGGCGGATGGCCTCCCGCAGCGAGGCCTCGGTGGGGCGCTGGTCGAAGCGGACCATGAAGGACTGGTCAGGGCGGACCCAGGGGTGGGCGCGCCATGACGACACGGGCTCGCCGTCGATGGGCTGGATCCGCGGCGTCTCGAAGGAGAACCGGTAGTCCTCGGTCAGGCGGGTGCCGTCGAGGGCCTTGAGGCCGGCCTGGACGCGCACCTCGAAGGCGGTGGACAGCGGCGGCGGCCGGCTGGGCACGAACTCGAGCGTCGCCGTGCCGAGCCACTTCCACTCGCCGGGGAGGGGCGGGCTGATGTCCGCCAGCGGCCCCTCGACCCGCGTCGTGCCGAGGGCGTGGACGGGCTTGTTGAACGTGATGGTCGGGCGCACGACGCCCTCCACCTTGCCCCGGGGCACCGCCACCGCCACCGCCAGGGGCGTGGCGGCGCTGGCCGCCTGGACCTGGGGCTCGGGGGGGGCCGCCTCGCCCGCGCCGGCCTGGGGGGCGGCGGGATCGATGAGCAGGCTGGCGGCGGCCGGGGAGTCGGACGCCACGCTGCCGGCCGCGGCCGGGGGCGCCGAGGCCGGCGCGTCGGCCGGCGCCGGGGCGTCCTGGTCGCAGCCGGCGGCCAGAGCGGTGAGCAGGACGAGCGCTAGCCGGATGTCGCGAAGCATGAGCACCTCCGGCGCCATGGTTTCCGACGCCGATCTCGCTGTCAAATCAAGCTGATCGGGAGCGCGGGCGCGCGCGCTAGAAGAGCTTGTCCACCACGCCCCGCGACCGCTTCTTCGCCTCGGCCTCGGCCTTCTTGCGCGCCTCGTCGGCGCGGCGCTTCGCCTCGGCCTTCGCGGCGTCGGCCTTCGCCTGGGCAGCGGCCTTCGCCTCGTCCACCTTCGCCTGGGCGGCGGCCTTCGCCTCGTCCACCTTCGCCTGGGCGGCGTCGCGCACCTGGTCGATCTGCTGCTCCACCACGGCCCGGGCCTCGTCCAGGCCCTTCAGGCCGGCGGCCTTCGCCAGCTCCATCGCCAGGGCGCGCGCCTCGATGCCCGTGATGCGGGGGTCATCCAGCGTCCCCCCGATCTTGAGGGCCACCGGCACGGGCTTCTTCGCCTGGATGCGCCCGCCCGAGACGAGGGCCAGCAGCTTCGCGGGCAGCTCGACGGTGCCGGTGAGGGCCAGCGTCTTGTCGAGGCCGATGCCGCCGGTGAGGGCGAGGCTGCCGCGGTCGCCCTCGAGCTTGAGGGGCTGCTTGAGGTTCATGCGGCCGTTGCGCAGCTCGAACTGGGCGGCGAGCCGCTTGAACGTCTGCCCCTGCTGCAGCTTGCCCCCCTGGATGATGGGCAGCATCGCCGCCGCGGCGCCCAGGACGGCCGTCTCGGTGTTCAGGTTGCGGATGGCGCCGTCGACGACCTCAAGCCCCAGCCCGCCCGAGAGCGTGGGGGCGAGCTGCTCCCAGGTGAGGCCCTTGCCGGCCAGCTCCAGCGAGGTGCTCAGCCGACCGCTCAGCGACTTCTTCAGCCCGGCCTGCTCGGCCAGCAGGAGCGCGGCGTTGATGCCCTTCAGCGCGAACTTCAGCCCGAAGGACGGCTGGGCCGGCGCGAGGTCGGCCTGGGTGCCCGACCCGGTGAAGTGGCCTTCGTAGGCGTCGAAGTCCAGCTTCGAGAACGCGAGCTTGCCGTTCTTGAGGGTGAGCTGCCCCACGAACTGCGTGAAGGGGATGCCGCCGAAGACGCCGCGGGCCACCTGCAGCGAGCCCTCGCCGTCGATGCGCTTCACGATGTCGGGGATCTGGGGCGGCCCCGCGTCGGGCGGCGGCGGCTCGTCCCCGCCCGCCGGCATGAGCGCGTCCAGATCCAGGTACGGCGAGCGCAGGTCGAAGCGGATGCGCGGCGCGTCGAGGTTCTTGATCTCGGCCCGGCCCGCGAGCTGGTTCTTCCCGAGGGCGAAGTCGAGGTCCTCGACGCGGGCCTCGATCGTCGCGGGCTGTGCCGGGTTGCCGGCGGCGTGGGCCTTCAGGCCGAGGCTCGCCTGGGCGATGGGCGAGTCCTTCAGGCTCGGCAGCAGCGCCGACAGCTCGGCGACCGAGAAGCGGGCGAGGGCCACGTCGGCCACCATCGTCGCCCCGAGGGAGGCGCTGCCCGTCGCGTGCAAGGGGCCGAGATCCAAAGAGAAACTGCTGATGTCGGTCTTGCCGGGGGCCTGCGTCGCCCGGGCGTGGACGGCCAGCGGAGTGCCCGCGGGCTTGCGGAAGGCGTCGCCCGCCTGGATGGCGAGGCCGGCGAGGTCGGTGTCCACCTGGAGGGCGAGGCTGCGGGCGGGGTTCCCCTCCACCTGGGCGACCACCTCGCCGGTGCCCTGGAGCGTGGCGCCAGGCACCGCCAGATCGGCGGCGTAGACCCCCAGCGTCACCCCGCCCTTGAGCTGGTCGGCGGTGCCCGCGAACTTCACGTCGAGCTGGGCCTGCCCGGCGATCTGCACGTCTGGGGGCACGGCCGCGTGCACGGCGGGGACGAGGCGCACGAGGCCGTTGATGTCGAAGCGGCCGGTGTCCCCCTTCACGTTGATGATGGGGGCCGCGAAGCGCTTGACGGTGCCCGTGAGGTCGAGGGCCATGGGCCCCAGGGCGAGGGCGAGCCGGTGCAGCGTCAGGGCGTCGGGGGCCAGATCGGCCTTCGTCTTGACGTGCAGGGCGGCGCCCCTGGGCTTGGCGAGGGCGCCGGGGACGTGGATGAGGGCCTGATCGAAGTCGACGCTCGCCTCGAAGGTCTGGGCCTCGGCCGTCCCGCTGGCCAGCACCTCGAAGCCGAAGGGCCCGCCCAGCTTCGCCCCCGGGGGGAGGGCGGCCTTGAGGGGCGGCAGCAGGGCCTGGAGGCGATCGAAGTCGAGCTTCTCGGTGCGCAGCTTCACGCCCTCGAAGCGCGGCGGCCCCGCCCCGATGCCCACCACGCGCCCGTCGGCCAGGAAGCGCATGTCGTCCAGGGCGATGGAGAGCCCCGTCAGATCGAGCACGCCGGCGCCCGGGTTGAAGGCCAGGGTGGGGGCGATGGCCAGGGTGAAGGCCTGTCCCAGGGGCTCGCCGAGCTGGAGCGCGGCCACGGAGAGCGTGCCCGAGAGCTTCGTGTCGCCCTGCTGGGCCAGGGGATCGACCAGATCGAGGTCGGCGCTGAAGCGCGCGCTGCCGATGGCGAGGGGCGCCTTGCCGCCCAGGTACGGCGTCAGCGCGGCCAGGTCGATGTCGGTCGCCTTGATCCGGACGCGGTGCAGCGGCACCACCCCCTTCTCGCCGATGGGGACGGGGCCGAGGCGGACGGTGACGTCGAGGTTGGGCTGCTCGGCGATGACGGCGGCCTGGAGGTGGATCTCGAAGGGGCTCACCAGGGCGACGTCGGCCAGCTCGACCGAGAGCTCCTTGATGTAGGTCTTCGCCGGGGCGCCCCCCGTCGCCCGATCCTCCAGGTGGATCTCGCTGTGGATCAGCGCCACCCGGTCCAGGACCAGGTTCTGGAGGGCCTGCTTCTGCTCGGCCGTCATGGGCTCGGGGGCCTGCTCCGGGGGCGGGCCCTCGCCGAGGCGCCGCAGGACGTCTTCGTAGGAGAGCGAGCCGTCGGCCTCGCGCACGAGGCGGATGACCAGCCCGTCCACCTCCAGCTCGTCCAGGCGGGTGTCGCGGCCGGCCGAGACCAGGGCGCGCCAGAGATCCACCTTGAAGCGGGCGCGCTTGAGGGTGACCAGGGGGGCCTCGTCCGGCGTGCGGCCCAGGATCTTCACCTCGCCCAGCTCGGCGCCGAGGGGGAAGAAGGTGGCCTTGACCGGCCCGATCTCCACCTTGCGGCCGAGGGCGGCCTTCGAGGCGGGGCCGCGCTGCCGTGAGCTGGTCGTTGATGACGGCGTCGAAGTCCACGAAGAGCAGGATCGCGACGACGGCCACGACGAGGAGCGCGAGGAGAATCCCCAGGAACTTGAAGAGCTTGCGCAGCATGCAGACTCCGGGCGCGGGGCCCGCTGGGGCCCGGGTGCTGGCATCTTGGCGGCTGGCGAGCGTGGTGGAAAGGGGGAACGACGCTAGCGTCGCTCCAGGCGGGCGCCGGCCGCGGCGACGGGGGGGCCGTCCAGCCAGGGCTGCCAGGCCTGATCGCCCAGCAGGTGGACCTTGAAGAACGCCACGCTCGTGCGCCAGCCGAAGGCCCGGGCGGCCGCGGGGCTGGCGCCGGCGGTGCAGCCGAAGCAGAGCAGGCCGCAGTCATCGGTGAAGTCGAGGTGGCCCGCCATGGGCAGCAGGTAGTCCCACGCCGGCCCGCCCGTCGAGGCGAAGTAGCTGGTGTGGTTCTCGCCGTCCGGGGCGCAGGCGGGGGCGCCGGGGAACGCCGGCTGGGACCCGAGGCCCGCGCCGATGAAGCCGGCGGGGATGGTCAGATCGCCCATCAGCTCCGGGGCGACGCTCGGGTAGGCGACGGGATCCACGACGAAGGGCGGCGCGGCGTCCACCGGATCGAGGCCGAAGACGGCGCGGATGCGGGCATCGCGGATGGCCGCCAGGATGACCTGCTTGCCGCCGCGGGAGTGGCCGAGGGCCCCGATGCGGGCGGCGTCGACGCCGGGGAGGCCGGCCACCGCCCAGTCGAGGATGGCCGAGACGTCGGCGGCGAGCTGGACGTGGGTGAGGGGGTTGAGGAGGCCGTCGCCCTCGGTGGGCAGCAGGGCGATGAAGCCGTGGGAGGCCAGGCGGCGGCCGTGGCCGGCGTAGGCGGCGCCGGTGAGCTGGAAGCCGTGGAGCAGGACGAGCAGCGGGCGGTCACCGGGGCCGGCGGGGCGGTAGACGCGGGCCGCGAGGGTGCGCCCGCCGCCGACGGGGATCATGACGTCTGCCTCGTCGACCGCCTCGGGTCCGTCGGCGTCGGGATCGACGAGGCCCGCGTCGGCGCCGGGGGCGGCGTCGGCGGGCGGGCCGGCGGCGTCGACGGGCGGGCCGGCGGCGTCGGCGGCGTCGGCGCCGGCGTCGGCTGGAGGCGCAGCGTCGGCAGGCGGGGCAGCGTCGGCAGGCGGGGCCGCGTCGGCAGGCGGGGCAGCGTCCGGGCGGCCCAGGTCGGCGGGCGTCGCCCCATCGGGGCCGGGGCGCGCGTCGGGGCCGGGGCGCGCGTCGGCGGCCGGGGGGGCGGCGTCGCGGGTGCCCGCGTCGGGAGACGTCGAGGCGGCGTCGTCGCAGGCGGTCAGGGCCAGGGGGGCCAGCAGCAGACAGATCAGGGTGCGCATCGCCCCATTGTGCCCAGGACGGCACCCCCGGTGCCAGCGGGGGACGTGATCTCGACGGCGGTTCCCTGCTAGCCTCCCGGCCCATCAGCCAGGGGGACACACAGCGATGGTGCGATATCTGGGGGGAGTGCTGGCGGCGGTGGTGCTCGTGCTCGGCGGGTGTGCCGAGTCGGAGACGCCGGGGACGCCGCGGGGTGACACGGACATGGGCATCGGCGGGGCGGGCGGTGGCGGCGGCGGGAGCTGCTCCACCGACACCGAGTGCGGCGACGGTCGCGTCTGCGCCGACGGGGCCTGCCGGCCGGGCCAGTGCAACCTGGACCGCCGCTGCCCGGCGGGCGAGACCTGCGATCGCCTGACGTTCACCTGCTCCGGCGGTGGCAACCCGGGCTGCATGAGCGACAACGAGTGCGACCAGGGCTTCTGCATCGCCAACCGCTGCGAGAACGTCCAGTGCCGGCTGCCCGAGCACTGCCCCCAGGGGCAGACCTGCAACGCCCAGTACCGCTGCGTGGCCATGACCGCCCGGTGTGTCGACGGCGACAACGATGGCTTCGGTGAGGGCTGCCAGGCAGGCCCCGACTGCGACGACGGCGACGCGGCCGTCAACCCCAACATCATCGAGGACGGCCAGACCCTCTGCGGCGATGGTGTCGACAACGACTGCAACGGCTCCGATACCGAGTGCGGCGAGCGCGACGACGACGGCGACGGCGTCACCGACAAGGGCGGGGACTGCGATGACAGCGATCCGGCCGTCAACCCCAACCTCCCCGAGGTGCCCTACAACGGCAAGGACGACGACTGCGACCCGGCCACCCGCGACGACGACGTGGACGGCGACGGCTTCCCGGCGGTGGAGGTCGGCGGGGCCGACTGCGACGATCGCGACGCCAACATCAACCCGGAGGCCCGCGACATCCCCGGCAACGGCATCGACGAGGACTGCGACGGCGCCGACCGGCAGCCCGACGGCAGCGACGCCGATGGCGACGGCGTGAGCGAGCAGGACGGCGACTGCAACGACCAGGATCCGGCGGTCAACCCCAACGCCGACGAGGTGCCGTACAACGGCCGCGACGACGACTGCAACCCGGACACCCGCGACAACGACCTGGACGGCGACGGCGTGGCCTCGCCCCAGGACTGCGACGACGACGATCCGGCGGTGGGCCCCAACCGCGACGAGATCTACTACAACCGCAAGGACGACGACTGCGACCCCGAGACGGCCGACGGCGACGCGGACGCGGACGGCTTCGTGGCCAGCCAGCTCGGCGGCGACGACTGCAACGACGAGGCCCCCTCGGTCAACCCCGACGCGGAGGAGGTCCCCTACAACGGCTTCGACGACGACTGCGACCGGGCGACCCCCGACGACGACCTGGACGGCGACGGCTTCGGCCGCGAGCTGGACTGCGACGACGACAACCCCGCCGTGAACCCCGACGTGGTCGAGAACGCCAGCACCCTCTGCTCCAACGGCGTCGACGACGACTGCCGCGGCGGCGACGTGCGCTGCGATCCCGGCGCGTCGGACCGCGACGGCGACGGCATCCCCGACAACCAGGACTGCGCGCCCGACAACGCCGCGGTGCCCGCCCCGATCGAGATCATCGGCAACGGCATCGACGATGACTGCGACGAGAGCACCCCGGACATGGACTTCCCCTGTGAAAACGATGCCTTCGACGCCGCGCGCGACAACGGCTCGGCCGAGACCGCGAGCGCCGTCGAGGACGGCAACCGCCGGGGCATCCAGTACGGCGACCTGCAGATCTGCGACGAGCGCGACGAGGACTGGTACAGCGTGCGCCTGGCGGCCGGCGATGGCCTGGAGGTGGACGTGTTCTTCAGCCACGCCGAGGGCGACATCGACGTGGCGCTGTTCAAGGAGAGCGCGGCGGGCGGGCCCCCGGTGCCCGTGGACACCAGCGTCGGCGTGACCGACGAGGAGACCGTCTACGAGCGCCGCGCCGCCACGGCCGCCACCTACTTCATCCGCGTCTACCGCTTCCGGCCGGGCCGCTCGGCCTACCGGATGACCGTCAACGTCTTCCAGGGCTGCGTGGACGACACCGAGAGCGCCTCGGGCGAGCACAACGACACCAGCGCGGCGGCGAAGTCGCTGCCCCCGGTGGGCCAGACCCGCCAGATCTGTGACTACGACGACGACTGGTACACCTTCCAGATCGGCCAGCGGCAGCGCGTCCGCATCGATCTGCTCTTCACCCACGCCGACGGCGACATCGACATGGAGCTCTTCCGCGATGGCCAGGCGGCCGCCGTGGCCCGGGCCGTCTCGGTCACCGACGACGAGGTGATCGACCAGCAGCTCGACCCCGGCACCTACCGCGTCCGGGTCTATGGCGTGGGCCGGGCCACCAACCGCTACTCGCTCTTCAAGACCAGCGGGACCACGGACACCGTGTCCGCCACCTTCAGCGGCTCGGTGCCCATCCCCGACTTCGCCAACGGCATGCCCGGCGTGGCCGAGGTGGATCTGGACTTCCGGGCCCCCGCCGGCGCGGTGATCCGCACCCTGCGCGTCCAGGATCTGGACATCAACCACGACTGGCTGCCCGACCTCGTGGTGACGCTCCTCTGGGACGGCGAGCCCATCAAGGTGGTCTGGAACCGCGACGGCGACGCCAACGGCGGTGACGGGGGTCTGGACGACGACTTCCTGCCCCTGACGGGCGGGGACATCAACTTCGACAACCGCGACTACCGCGACTTCCAGGGCCTGAGCGCCAATGGCCGCCTGACGCTGCGCGTCGAGGACATGGGCGCCCGGGACACCGGCGAGATCGCCGACTTCGACGTGCGCATCGAGTACCTGGTCCCCTGACACCCGCCGCACCGGCCACGGTTTGCGGTGAACGGACTTCCTCTGCTACTCGCTTCCAGCATGGCATCGTCGGCGGGCACGCCCGCCCGCCGCGGGCCCATGCCGGGAGCTTTCCGATGCGCCTCTCCGCCTGCCTCCTGCTCGCCCTGCTGATCGCGGCCTGCGACGACGAGTCGCCCAGCACCGGCATGGATCCCGAGCCCGACGTCGCCATCCACCCCATCGTCGACGCCACGCCGCCGGTGACGGACGGGGGCGCGGACGCCGTGGTGCCGCCGGCGCCCGAGACCTGCAACGGCGTCGACGACGACCAGGATGGCCAGACGGACGAGGGCTTCGCCGGCCTCGGCGACCGCTGCCAGGCCACCGACGGCATGTGCACCAGCACCGGGCGGCAGATCTGCACCGAGGACGGCACCGGCGTCGTCTGCGACGCGCCCCCCCCGGCCCCGTCCGAGGAGCTGTGCGACGGCAAGGACAACGACTGCGACGGGAACTTCGACGAGGGCATCGACCTCGCCGTCGACCCGCGCAACTGCGCCCGCTGCGGCAACGTCTGCGCCTTCGATCACGCCAACCCCGCGTGCGACGAGGCCGTCTGCATCTTCACGAGCTGCGAGGCGGGCTTCGGGGACGCCAACGGCCTGCTGGCGGATGGCTGCGAGTGCCCGGTGACCAACGGCGGCGTCGAGGCCTGCGACGACGCCGACAACGACTGCGATGGCCTCGTCGACGAGGGCCTGGGCCTGGACGACCCGTGCGTCGTCCAGGAGAACGGGTGCCGGGTCGAGGGCATCGTGGGCTGCGGACCCATGGGCGAGGCGGTCTGCCTGCACGCCCCCGTGATGCCCGGCCCCGAGGCCTGCGACGGCGAAGACAACGACTGCGATGGCGCCATCGACGAGGACTTCGACGCCGACGACGACGGCTTCGCCGGCGCGGCCGAGTGCCCGGACGCCTTCCGCCTGGACTGCGACGACGCGGATCCGGCGCGCAACCCCAGCGCCCGCGACGTCTGCGAGGACGGCCTCGACCAGAACTGCGACGGCGCGGACGCGCCCTGCGGCGGCGTCTCGGCCTATGTGTCCCGCCTCGCCATCAGCGGCGCCAACGGCATCGGCTGCCGCGACTTCAACGACGATGGCCGCAAGGACAACGCCTTCGCCGGCATCGCCGCCCTGGCCAACGGCCAGATCCAGGACGCCGTGGACAGCGGGCAGCTCGCCATCCTGCCGACGACCTACGGGCTGCCCGAGGGCGTCCGCCGGGGCCGCTTCGACCTGGGCATCCTGCTGGGCCAGTTCGTGCGCCCGGCCACCTACCGCATCCGGCCCACCAGCTACGACGCCAACGGCGACCCCAACGCCTTGTTCGTCAACGCGAACCTGGAGAACGGCATCCTGAGCGCGGGGCCGGGCAACTTCCCGTTCCAGATCCCCATCGGGGGCCCGGCGCTCCAGCTCGACGTCCAGGACGCGACGCTCAGCGGGACGCTCTCGCTCGACGCCAACGGGCTGACCATCAACGGCGCCTTCATCTCCGGGCTGGTGCCCGAGGAGTCGCTCCAGGCGGCGCTGGTCATCCTGCCGCCCGAGGTGGCGATGGTGGTGCCGCTGGTGCTGCAGAAGGATGTGGATCGCGACGGGGACGGCCAGAACGACGCCTACAGCGCGTGCCTGGAGTTCGACGCCCGCCCGGCGACCATCGTCCCCTGATCACGGGCCGGAGGAGGCCACGGAGCCGACCGCAAGGCGTGCAGTCGGCTCCGGGGAGCCCGGGCGGGCGGTTGCAAGGCGTGCAGTCGGCTCCGGGGAGCCCGGGCGGGCGGTTGCAAGGCGTGCAGTCGGCTCCGGGGAGGTCCCGCGGGCGTTGCAAGGCGTGCAGTCCGCTCCGGGGAGCCCGGCCTGGAGAACGAGCCGCGGAGCGTGAGCCCCGGGGCGCGCGTCAGCGCTGCGGCGGGATGAGATCCAGGTCGATCTGCCGCAGCGCCTCGCGCACGATCAGCGACTTGTTGGCCCGGGAGTGGCCCCGGCTCTTCAGCTCGGCGAGCAGGGCTTCGAGCCGCTGGACGTCCTCGCTGTACAGCGTGATGGACACGGAGCGGTAGTGACCGGGGCGCTCCTTCTTCGAGCGCAGCGTCACCCCCCGTGCCCGGGTGGCAGGCGAGAAGAACTCATCGACGGCGGCCTCGGTGTCGAACAGGCTGCCCATGTGACCACCGACCTCACGCGTGCTGGACGCCAACCTCGCTCTCCTTCCCGGTCGTCGCGACCGTGGTCCCGCAGCGCTCGGCGATCTCCCGGACCAGCGTGCGGTAGTCCTCAGCCCCCCGGCCGTCTGGATCGTGCTCGAAGATCGTCTTCTTGTGGCTGGGGGCCTCCTTCAGGCGGGTGTTCACGTGGATGGGCGTGAAGACCTTGTCCTGGAAGTAGGCCTGGAGCGTCGACATCGCCTCGGCCGAGATCTTGGTGCGCTTGTCGTAGAACGTCGGGACGACGCCCAGGACGCTCACCGGCTGGAGCAGGATCTCGTTGACCTTCTTGAGCGTGCGGAGCACCTGCCGCACCCCCACCAGCGACAGGTAGTCGCAGGAGACGGGGATGAGGATGTGATCGGCGAAGGTCAGGGCGTTCTGGTTGAGCACCGACAGGCTCGGCGCGCAGTCCATGATCACGTAGTCGTAGTTCGTGATGCGGGCCATCCGCTGGGCGAGCACCTTGTAGCGCTCGGCCGCCGTCACCAGCCGCGCCTCGGCCTGGGCCAGGCTCGTGTTGCTGATGATGGCGTCCAGGTTCGGCGCCACCGGCACGATGCAGTCGGTGGGGTGCTGCCCGTCGACGAGCACGTGGTACAGCGTGTACTGCGCCGAAAGTCCCAGCGAAACCGCGACGTTGCCCTGGGCGTCCAGGTCCATCAGCAGGACCCGGTAGCCCATGTCGGCCAGGCCGGCGGCGACGTTGACGCTGGTCGTCGTCTTGCCGGTGCCGCCCTTCTGGTTGAGGACCGCGATGCGCCGCATGGACGACCGCCGGCGCTCGACCTCGGTCAGCTCGGCCTGGCGGCAGTCCGCCGAGCAGAAGTACCGGGTCTCGCCATCGACCTGGACCTGCTGGAAGGCGAACTGCAGGCGGAAGGTCTCATGGCAGACCGAGCACTCCCGCGAGTCCGCCGCGAAGAGGTGATCCTCGTGGCAGGTCTGGCTGCAGAAGTACTGGACCTCGTCCGCGGTGCGCTGCACCTGGAACGCGAAGCGGGGCACGAAGCCGGTCCCGCAGACAGAGCACTGGGTGGTGGACATCGACACCCCGACGTCGCCGCACGATAAGTCGTCACTCTTAGTGGGGGGAGGGGCCGCCTGTCAATGGCGAACCCCCCTGAATCGCGGAACCTTTCTCGAAAACTTGACCGGCTCTCCCCGCCATGCTTGCGGGGAGCGGCAGAGCGTCCGTACTGTGCCGGCGCCCAGTGCCGGAGGCCCCATGCGCACCCTCGCCCTCCTCGCCGGCCTCGCCGCCCTGGCCGGCTGCGGCGCCCCGAAGCCCGCGCCCGCGGCGGCCGAAGCCCAGGCCTTCCGCCTGCCGGACGATCCGCGGGTCGGCGTCTACGTGTCGCGCCCCTGGGGGTTCACCACCTCGTCCTACTGGGTCGAGGGGCCCGACGGGCTCATCGTCATCGACACCCAGTTCCTGCCCTCGGCGGCCGCCGACCTGATCCAGCGCGCCGAGGCGCTGACGGGCAAGCCGGTCAAGCTGGCGGTGGTGCTGCACCCCAACCCCGACAAGTTCAATGGAACCGCGACCTTCCAGGCCCACGGGGTGAAGGTGGTCACGTCGGCCCAGGTGGCCGCGCTCATCCCCGCCATCCACACCCAGCGCCACGGGCGCTTCTACGCCGATCACCAGCCCGACTACCCGAACGAGACGCCGACGCCGGAGGTGTTCGGCGACGCGACGATGCCCCTCTCGGCGGGCGGCGTGACGGTCACCGCCCATGTGCTCGACGGCCCCGGCTGCAGCCGGGCGCATGTGGTCGTCACCTTCGACGGCCACGCCTTCGTGGGTGACCTGGTGGCCAGCCAGCACCATGGCTGGCTCGAGATCGGCGAGACGCGGGCCTGGCAGGCTCGCCTCGAAGAGATCGCCGCCTGGAAGCCGCGCTTCGTGCACCCGGGCCGCGGGAAGTCGGGCAGCGCCGCGCTGCTGGCCGAGATGGCCGCCTACCTGCAAGAGGCCATCGACCGGGTGAAGGCCGCCCGCGCGACCGAGCCCGATGGCAAGGCCGCCATGGCCCGCGCGATCCAGGCCATGGAGGCGGCCCACCCCACGTACGGCTACCGCTACTTCCTGCAGATCGGGGTGCCCGCCGAGTGGCGCCGGCAGGAGGCCGGCGGCCAGTGAGAGCGGCCCTCGCGGTCTTCACCGGCGCCTTCCTGCTGTTCTGGCTCCAGCCGCTGGTCGGCCGGATGCTGCTGCCTCGCTACGGCGGGGGCTCGGCGGTCTGGGCCGTGACGCTCGTCTTCTTCCAGACGGCGCTGCTGCTCGGCTACGCCTGGGCGCACCTCATCGTCCTGCGGCTGTCCCCCCGGCAGGGCCGGCTGGCCCACGGCGCCCTGGCCCTGGCGGCCCTCGCCTGCCTGCCCATCGCGGCGCCCCCGGTGGACGCGGCGTCGCCCGCGGTCGGGCTGCTGGGCTCGCTCGTGCTGGGGGTGGGCCTGCCCGCCGTCGTCCTCGCCACCACGGCGCCCCTGGTCCAGGCGTGGGTCGCCCAGGCCAGCGGCTCGCCCTGGCGGCTCTACGCCTGGTCCAACGCGGGCTCGCTGCTGGCGCTGGTGGGCTACCCCTTCGTGCTCGAGCCGGCCCTGGGTGCCACCCGCCAGGCGACGCTCTGGTCCGTGGGGTTCGGCCTGGCGCTGGTGCTGCTGGCGGCCGTGGGCGGCCAGGGGTTCAAGGCCCTGCGCCAGGCCACCCGCGGCGAGCCCGGCCCCGCGCCCCCCTGGGCCGATCGGCTGTCGTGGTTCGCGCTGACGGCCTGCTCCTCGGCCCTCCTGGTGGCCACCACGGACCAGCTCACGGAGGATCTGGCGGCCACGCCCTTCCTCTGGATTCTGCCCCTCGCGCTCTTCCTGCTCAGCTACATCCTGGCCTTCGGCGATCCCCGCTGGGCGCGGCGGGCGGTCTGGCTGCCCCTCTTCGGCGCGGGCCTCGTCGCCCAGTGGTGGGCGCTGTCGAGCGGCTTCCGGGCCAGCATCGTCGTGCAGATCGTGGCCCACGCCGGCACGCTCTTCGCCGCGTGCATGGTGCTGCACGGCGAGCTGGTGCGGGCCCGGCCCGCCCCCGCGCGGCTGACGGGCTTCTACCTGACGACGGCCCTGGGCGGCGCGGTGGGCGGGGCCCTCGTCAGCCTCGTGGCGCCGGCGACGCTGCCCATCCGCGTGGAGCTGCCCCTGGCGCTGCTGGTGGCGGCCGGCCTCGCCCTGGTGGGCCTGCGCCGCTCGCGGAAGGTGGATCCGCTGCGCGGCGAGCCGGGCTGGATCTGGGCGCTCCCCGTCCTGGTCCTGCTCGGCCTGGGGGGCCTGTATGCCCGCGAATTCGCTCATGATTATCGGGACGTGATGGCCAGCCTGCGCAGCTTCTACGGGGTGCTGCGGGTGCGGGAGCTGGACGCCGACGACCCCCGCGGCCCGGCGCGCCGGCTGCTGCATGGCCGCATCATGCATGGCATGGAGTTCACCGACGCGCGGCGGGGCCGGCCCAACTCGTACTACGGTCCCCAGAGCGGGGTCGGGCTGGTCTTCGCCCTGGGCAAGGACGCCCCGCCCCGGCGCATCGCGGCCCTGGGCCTCGGCGTCGGCACCCTGGCGGCGTTCACGCGGTGCGGCGATGAGCTCGACTTCTTCGAGATCGATCCGCTGGTCGAGGTGCTGGCGCGGCGGTACTTCTCGTACCTCGATCCGGGCTGCGCCACGGTGCGGGTGATCATCGCCGACGGCCGCCTGGGCCTCGCGGCCGCCACCGAGCCCTACGATCTGATCCTGCTCGATGCGTTCACGGGGGACGCGGTGCCCAGCCACCTGCTGACCCGCGAGGCGCTCGCCAGCGCCCTGGAGCACCTCACGCCGGGGGGCGTGATCGCGGTGAACGTCTCCAACCGCCACCTCGACCTGCGGCCGGTGGTGCGGGATCACGCCGATCACTTCGGCCTGACCCTCGCCGAGGTCACCAGCGACGGGGATCGCAGCGCGGGCCTGTCCAAGGCGCGGTGGCTGCTGCTCGCCCGGGACCGCACGCTCTACGACCAGCTCGGGGCGACGGGGAGCTGGACGACGTGCCCGCCGACGCCCCGCGGCTGGCATGGACGGACGATCAGGCACCCCTGCTGCCGCTCCTCCGGTCCCTCCAGTGACCGGGTAGGTGTACCCCTGCATCCCGGGTGGAATGTTAGCCCCGATCTCGGCCATGCTGGGCCGAGACGGAGGGGAGACATCATGGGACGACACACCCTGGGCGCCGGCCTGATCGGGCTGCTGGCGCTGCTCTGGAGCGGCGCCAGCCTGGCCCAGCTCGACACGCGCCACTGGATTCCGACGGTCTGGTCGGCCAACGCCAGCGAGGCGGGCACCCACTGCCTCATGCTCTCGACGCCGGAGGCCTCGCCCACCGGCACCGTCGTCACGGACGGCACGGGGGCCATCATCTGGCAGGGCGAGATCAGCAATGTGGCCCCCATCGCCCTGCGGCTGCGGGGCAACGGCTGCGGCACCTACCAGACCCTGCCCAACGGACCGGGCGACATCGCCCATGTGCAGGTCGGGCCCGCCGCGCTCAACAGCGTCCACGCCACGGGGCTCATCGTCCAGGCTGAGCGCCCCGTCTACGCCAACCTGCGGCACAAGGTGACCAGCCAGGGGATGTCGCTGACGGCCAAGGGCCGCAAGGCGCTGGGGACGCGCTTCCGGGCGGGCTTCATGCCGGAGCGGCGCAAGAACAACAACTACCGCGGCCTGTTCATCTCGGTCATGGCGGCCGAGGACGACACCACCGTCACCTTCGATCAGTTCAAGGACGGCGTGGTGTTCTACAACACCATGACCCAGGGCGACCCGGCCACGACGGCGCCGATCCAGGTGCAGCTCCAGGCGGGCCAGAGCTACGTCATCGGCATCTACCAGCCCAACTGGGCCGGGACGGCGAGCCTGGACGACGCCAACGGCGTCCGGGTGGTCAGCGACCGCCCCATCGCCATGGTGAGCGGCAACTGGCTGGGCGGCCCGGGGGTGGGGGCCAGCACCGGGCAGGACATCGGCATCGACCAGGTGGTGCCCATCGAGCTCGCCGGCACCGAGTTCGTGCTGCTGAAGGGCAACGCCTCGGCCACCAACGCCAGCAACGTCCTGGAGACGCCGGTGGTCATCGCCACCGAGAACGACACCCGCGTCTACGTGCACGGCCTGCCCGATCCCGTCGACACGCCCACCTGCCCATCGCCGCTGCCGGCGGGCGGATACTGCTTCCTGAACGGGTACTTCCGCGATCCGGTCACGGGCGCGGGGCTGGAGACCATGCTGGTGCGGACGTCGAGGCCGAGCTTCATCTACCAGATGATGGCCGGGTCCGACAGCTCGGCCACGCCGGGCATGAACTTCGTGCCGCAGCTCGCCGGCTCCCTCCAGGCGGAGGTGGACCGGCTGGTTCAGGTGGAGTGGGTGGGCAACGCCACGCTCGGCGTCATCACCCGCGCCGGGGCCGAAGTGACGATCAACGACGCGCCGCCCGCCGGCGCGCCCATCCCCATCCTCGGGACGCCCGACTGGGTCGCCTACGAGCAGGCCGGCATGCGCGGGGACGTCACGGTGCGCTCGACGGCCACCATGGCCGTCACGCTGGTCAACGTCAGCGGCGACATCGGCGCAGCGGGCTACTTCTCGGGGTTCCCGCCGGCCCGGGTCGATCTGGACATGGACGGCATCTTCGACGGCGACGACAACTGCCCCGATGTGGCCAACCCCGACCAGGCCAACGCCGACGGGGACGAGGCCGGCGACCTCTGCGATCCGTGCCCGGACGATCCCGGCAAGGTCGCGCCGGGGGAGTGCGGCTGCGGCGTCCCCGACGGCGACGTGGACGGTGACGGGGTGCGCTGTGACGACAACTGCCCGTTCACGGCCAACCCCGACCAGGCCGACACCGACGGCGATGGCCGCGGCGATGTCTGCGAGGAGGACGGGGACGGCGACGGCACCCCCGATCCCCTGGACGGCTGCCCCGAGGATCCGCGCAAGGTCGAGCCGCTGGCTTGTGGCTGCGGCCGTCCCGAGACCGACGGCGATCTCGACGGCACCCCCAACTGCATCGACGGCTGCCCCAACGACCCGGGCAAGCGGGCCCCGGGCGTCTGCGGCTGCGGGACGCCCGACGACGACGGCGACGGCGACGGCCTGCCCGACTGCGCGGTGGACGTCTTCTACATCACCGCCGGAACCCCTTGGATGCACGACACTTTCGGCGACGCGGAGCCCGCGGCGCCTCACCTGGTGGCGGGCCCGGTGGGGGTCCAGGTGGGCCCCGACGGCAGCGTCGGGTGGACCCCCGGCGACGATCAGCTCGGGCTGGCGCGCATCGTGGTGGAGGGCACGGGCCCCGACGGCGAGCCCGTGCGGGTGACGCTCTGGGTGGTGGTGCTGCCGGACCAGGACCGCGACGGCATCACCGACGGCGACGATGTGTGCGTGGCGACGCCCGATCCCGACCAGGCCGACGCCGACGCCGACGGGGTGGGGGACGCCTGCGACGTCTGCCCCGCGGTCGTAGATCCCGAGCAGGGCGACGCCGACGCCGATGGCGTCGGGGACGCGTGCGACAACTGCCCGGGCGAGGGCCCGGCCGACCAGACGGACACCGATGGCGACGGCCTGGTCGATGTCTGCGATCCCGACGACGACGACGACGGCGTGCTGGACGTCGACGAGCCCGGCCAGGGCACCGATCCGCTGGATCCGGACACCGACGGCGACGGCGTGGGCGACGGGCCCGACCTCTGCCCGGCCGTGGCCGATCCCGATCAGGCCGATCTGGACGGCGATGGCATCGGGGACGCCTGCGACGATGACTGGGACGGCGACGGCGTGCTCAACGGCGTGGACGTCTGCCCGCGCCGGGCCGATCCCGATCAAGGCGACCTGGACGGCGATGGCATCGGCGATGCCTGCGATGACGACGTGGACGGCGATGGCATCGCGGACGTGGACGACAACTGCCCCCTCGATCCCAACGCGGGGCAGGAGAACCTGGACGGGGACGCCTTCGGCGATGCGTGTGACGATGACTGGGATGGCGATGGCATCCCCAACGACCAGGATGACTGCCCGCGGGTGCCGAACGCCGATCAGGCCGACCTGGACGCCGACGGCCAGGGCGATGTCTGCGACGGCGATCTGGACGGCGACGGGGTGCTGAACGAGGCCGACAACTGCCCGCGCCAGCCCAACGTCGATCAGGCCGACCTGGACGCGGACGGCCTGGGCGACGCCTGCGACGACGACTGGGACGGCGATGGCGTCCCCAACGACGCCGACAACTGCCCGCGGGTGGCGAACCCCGACCAGGCCGACAGCGACCTGGATGGGGAGGATGTCTGTGACGGCGACGCCGACGGCGATGGCATCGCCGATGGCATGGACAACTGCCCCGACTCGCCCGATCCGAACCAGAACGACCTGGATGGCGATGGCCAGGGCGATCCCTGCGATGTGGACGACGACGGCGATGGCATCGCCGACCTGCTCGACGTCTGCCCCGCGGATCCGGATCCCGAGCAGGTGGACACCGACGGCGATGGTGCCGGCGACGTCTGCGATGACGATGACGACGACGACGGCGTGCTGGACGCCGAGGACGTCTGCCCCCTCGTGGCCGACCCGGAGCAGGGGGACGCGGACGGGGATGGCACCGGCGACGCCTGCGACGACGACCGCGATGGCGACGGCGTCGACAACGCCGTGGACGTCTGCCCGGACGTCCCCGACGAGGCCCAGCTCGACACCGACGCCGATGGGGCCGGCGACGCCTGCGACGACGACGACGACGACGACGGCGTGCCCGATGGGGACGACAACTGCCCGCTGGCCCCCAACCCCAGCCAGGAAGACCTGGATGGCAACGGCGCGGGCGACGCCTGCGACGCGCCCGACGACGGGGACGCCGACGGCGTGCCGGATCTCGTGGACAACTGCCCGGCGGTGGCCAACCCCGGCCAGGCGGACGCCGACGGGGACGGGGTGGGGGACGCCTGCGAGCCGGACCAGGACGGCGACGCGGTGGCCGACGACACCGACAACTGCGTCGACGTCGTGAACCCGGCGCAGACCGACACCGACGGCGACGGAGTGGGGGACGCCTGCGAGCCCGACCGCGACGGCGATGGGATCCCTGATGACACCGACAACTGCCCCGACGCCCTCAACCCCGACCAGGCCGACGGCGACGGGGACGGGGCGGGGGATGCGTGTGACACCCCCGAGCCCACCGATCGGGACGGGGATGGCATCGACGACGCCGCGGACAACTGCCCCGACGACCCCAACCCCCAGCAGGCCGATCTGGACGGCGATCGCACCGGCGACGTCTGCGACCCGGACCGGGACGGCGACGACGTGCCCAACGTGGACGACAACTGCCCCGATGTGAGCAACGGCGACCAGCTCGACAGCGACGCCGACGGCATCGGGGATGCCTGCGACGACGCCAGCGGCGGAGGCGACGACGGCGGCGGCACCACGGTGACCGGCAGCGGCAGCGACTGCGCCTGCGACGTCGGCGAGTCGAGCCCCCCGCCGGCGCTGCTGGTCGCCTTCGTGCTCCTGCTGCGGCGGCGCCGCCGCTGAGGCGCGCGACCCACGGTCATCGCCACGTGCCGGATTCGCCTCATGAATTCGGCGCCCGACGGTGGCCGCGGGTCCCCCCTTGACCTGTCTTGGGCGGGGGGTGATCCTGCCGCCATGACTGCGCTCGCCCTCGTGTACGCTCTCCTCGCCGCTCCGCCCGCGCCTCCGCCCGCGGCGCCGGTGACGGCGGCACGCCCGACGCTCCAGGCCGCCCCGCCGGTGGACGGGGTGGTGCTGGCGGGATCGATCCCCCGGGCCCAGCTCGAGGCCGTGGTGGCGGCGGGTCCCCAGCGCTTCATCGCGTCGGTCCGGGTGGTCCCGGCCATGGACGGGGGTCGGTTCCTCGGCTTCCAGCTCGCGGGCGTGCAGGCGGGCTCGCCGCTGGAGGGCAGCGAGAACGTCCGCATCGGCGACGTGGTGGTCACCGTGAACGGCATGCCCGTCGAGCGCCCCGACCAGTTCATGAAGGCCTGGGGCGGCCTCAAGAAGGCCGAGCGCATCGACGTGAAGCTCCTGCGGGGGGCCACGCCCCTGACGTACCGGTGGACGGTCGGCCCCTGAGCCGGGCGCCGCTGAGCGCCCGCCCGCTGGGCTCGACGCCCCGGGTCGGCCAGCGCGTGGCGGCCGCTCGCCCGCGCCTGCCGACGCACCCGGTGTGGGTCGTGGCGGGGGCGGTGGCGGTCCACCTCGCGCTGGTGGTGGCCCCCTGGGTGCTGACGTTCGGGGCCGACGGCGTGCGCTGGGGGGCCCTCTCGCTCCTCGCTCCGGTCCTGCTGATCTACGGCCTCGTCCGCCAGAGCCCGTGGGCCCTGCTGGTGGGCGTGCCGGTGGCGTGGGCCCTCCCGGCCCATGGGCTGCCCGATGGCGCCCTGGGCGGATCGGTGGGCATGGTCGCGCTCCTCGCGGTCGCGGCCTACGTGCCCACGGCGCTGGCGTGGCTGCGCCCCCGGGATCCTGGCCTCGCCGACATCGCCTGGACGGCGCTGGACGACGAGGCCGTCCGGGCGCCCGTGCGGCCGCTGCCGTGGGTCGCGGGCGCCATCGTGGCGCTGCCGGCGGCCGGCGTCGCGCTCTGGCCCGACGTCGCGCGCCAGGTGGCGGTCGGCCACGCGGGCGTGGTGGGCCAGAGCCATGTGGCGCTGACGCTGATGGTCCTGCTCGTGGGCCTCGCCCTCGCGACGGATCTTGCCCGTGGGCGCCCGGCCATGGCGGGCAGCCGCTCACGGGCGCTCGTGCTGGCCGCGGTGGGCCTGGCCACGCTGCTGGGGGGGCTCCTCCTTGCCCGCTGAGCTCAAAGGCGGCCTGGGCATGGTCGCGCTGCTGGCCGTAGCCCCGTTGCTGGTGGCTGCCATGGGCCACCTGGGTGCCCGCGACTATGTGGCGGGCGGGCTGCTCATCTTCGCGGCGGCCGCCGTCGGCCACCTGGGCCTCGAGCTCGTGGCGCTGGGCAGCCCAGCCTCCCCCCGCGATCCCGACGACGAGGAGGACTGGTGATCGGTTCCCTGCTGGCGTTGCTCCTGGCGGCCTGGCCGTTCACGACCGACCTGCCTGACGACCACGTGGTGGCTCGCGCCGAGGGCGCGGGGGGGCCCATCACCATCACCGCCGGGCGCTTGCGGCGGTACGCGGAGGCCAACCCGGGGCGCTCCCCGCGAGCGCTGGCCCAGGAGCTCGTCGAGTTCGAGCTGCTGGCGGCCGAGGCCGCGCGGCGGGGGCTCGCGGCGGATCCGCAGGTGCTGGAGGACGCCCGGCCGGTGCTGGTGCAGCGCTACCTGCGGGCCGACTTCGAGCCCGCCTGGGCCCCCGACAAGCTGCCGCGTGAACTGGTGGAGGCGTCGTACGAGCGCAACAAGATCTTCTTCGTGCGCCCGGCCATCGCGGAGGCTGACCACGTCGTGCTCACGCTCGGTGGCAAGCGACCCCCCGACCCGGCCCTGGTCGGACCCGCCATCGCGCTGATGGAGCGGTTTCGGGCCGACGTGGTCGCGACGCCGCCGGCCGACGCCGTGGCCTTCCTGGAGCGGGCTGACGCCTACAAGGCCGAGGCCGAGGCGCTCGGCCTGGAGCTGCGCCCCGAGCGGCTCGGCCGGTTTCCCCTGGAAGGACGCTATGATCCGGCGTTCACCCGCGGCGTCTTCGCGCTGGAGAAGGCGGGCGACATCACCCCGGTCCTCAGCTCGGACTTCGGCTGGCATGTGGCGCGGCTGGAGAACAAGGAGCCGGAGCTGAACCGCAGCTTCGCCGAGGTCGAGGCCGAGCTGCGGGAGCGGATCGCGCCGGAGGTCCGCATCATGAAGCTGCGAGAGCGAGGAGCGGAGCTCGCTCGGCAGACCAGCTCCGAGATCTTCCCCGAGGTCCTCGACGAGATCGAAGCCGCCCAGTCCGCCCCCTGAGCGGCGGGGGCCTCCGAAGAACTTTTTTCTCTTCCGTTTCGGGAGTTTGAAAAAAAGTCTGCGACACGCGCCGCAGCTGACCGATGGGTAGAGAGGCCCCACTTCGCGGAGGACTCCCCCCATGGCCGAAATGATCATCATCGAGTACCGCGAGAAGCGCCTCTACAGCCCCCGGCTGGGCGTCTACGTGCTCGTCTTCGAGGTCACCTGCAAGGTCACCAACGACCTGTTCTTGCTGGCGCCGCAGATCCGGATGGTGGACCTGTTGACCGGGATTCTGGCCCGGGCCCAGCAGCGCGTCGGCGAAGAAGGCGGCTTCGCCTTCGACTTCGACCTCTACAACTACTACTTCATGTCCAACCACCTGCACCTGCTCCTGGGGGTGGTGGAGCTGGTGGACAAGAGCCTCCTCCTGGAGTGGGTCTGCCGGGAAATCGCGAAGCGAGTCAACAAGTTCCACGACCGGACGGGCCAGTGCCTCATCCCCAACCACGCCATCCAGGTGGTCTCGGAGGAGCACGCCCTGGACCGCATGCGGTACTTCATGGGCCAGGCGACCGCCGAGCTGAAGTCGAGGCACCCGGCCGACGACGTCTTCGCCTGCGCCAACCCCGCGCTGCTGCGGGGCGAGAAGCTGCGCGGCACCTTCGTCCGCGGCGACGGCCGCAGCGAAGAGCTCACGGTCCGCCTCGACCGCCTGCCAGGCCTCGGTGAGCTGACCCCCAAAGAGCACAAGGCGCTCATGTGGGAGCTGGCCGACGGCATCGCCGCCGAAGCCCGCCCGCGGCGCAAGAAGGCCGGCCTGCCGGTGCCGGATCCGGAGGCCGTTCGGTACGTCGACCCGATGACGCGCCCCAAGGAGCGCAAGCGCAGCCCCGCGCCCGTCGTGCACGGCACGAAGGAGGACCAGGAAGCCTGGCGCGAACGCCACGCCGAGCTGAAGGCCGCCTACAAGATCGCCCACATCGCCTACTGGAAGTGGCTGGAGGATCCGACGCGGCCCCTCATCCCGTTTCCGGCCTGCACCATCCCGCCGTCGCACGCCAGGAAGAAGCTCAGGCAGCGGGCCGAGAGCGGATGACTCAGGCAGAAGTGCCCGAAATCACGCAGCATGAGCGCCAGACCGAGGCGCCACGGGTGCCCTCCGCCCGGACCCCCACCGCGCCCCCACGCCCCGCCGCACCCAGGCCCCCCACCGGGCTCAACCCGGTCTCCGCCGTGCGCCGCCAGCGCCAAAGCCACCCGCGGAGGCGCGCCAGATTCCAGCCACACGGCAGCGCAACATGCCAACGTCGACAAACCCGGTCGCTCGCGTGTGCCCAGCTTCCAGCCACGCTGCACCCCGACACCCCGCCGCCCACGAACCCGGTTGCCAACCGCCCGGGCGCTGGAGGGCTGCGGTCAGTCGGCCTGCAGGCAGAGAGGAGAGCCCTGGCCCTGCGGAATGCACCCGGCGGAGGCGCGGGGCTCGACCCAGCGCCGGCAGCAGGTGTAGCCGGCCGGGCAGGCCTGGTCGGCGCAGTCGAGCAGGCAGAGGGCGCCGAGGCCGGCGGCGCCGACCGACCGGCAGCGCTCGTCGGCCGTGCAGGCGCGGTCGTTCTCGCAGGTCGGGCCGGCGTTGCCCCAGGGGGTGACCTGGCGGTCGCCGTTCACGTCCACGCACTGGTTCTGCTGGCAGGCCTGGCCGGGGCGGCAGTCGGCGTCGACCCGGCAGTCCACGCACTGGCCGATGGTGTAGTCGCAAATCTGGCCGCCACAGGCGAGCGCCTCGCAGGGTTGCTGGTTGCAGCCGCTGCGGTTGCCGCAGGCGAATCGAGGCTGGTTGTCCCGGACGACCTGGTAGCACACGAGCCCGTCGGGGCAGGCACGGTTGGCGTCGCAGTTCACACCGCAGGCGCCGCGGCGGCCGTCGTAGAGCAGGCAGGTGAAGCCGTCCGGACAGTCGACCTCGGTCTCGCACGGGCGGCACTGCGCGCCCAGCGTGTCGACGCAGCGGCCGGCGTCGCAGGACTGGCCTGCCCCGCAGACGACCCCGGCGCAGCCGTCGGCCGGGGCGTCACAGGCGCCCGACACGGGGTCACAGGCGACGCCGATCGGGCAGTTGGGGGGCCGCAGATAGCGCCTTCACAGCGCTCGCAGGTGCAGGTGGTGGGGGCCTGGCACTGCTGGCCGCGAATCTGGTCGATCACGCGGACTTCGCAGGTGGCTGGGTTGATGCGCACGACCTCCCAGAGCTGCCGGCTCTGGCTGCTCTGAGCCTCCATGCCCGCGGCCCGAAGGCCCGCTGCTGGCCACCACAGGCGATCTCCACCCGGGCGGTGCCGCGGTTGCGGCCCTCGTTGAAGAACAGGTCGACGGCCACGGTGTACCAGCCCGCAGAGGGGGCGGCGAGCTGGATCTGCTCTTCCGATCCGCCCTCGGCCGGCGCGTCGCCGCGGTAGCCAGGGCGGCACCACGCGGGGCTGCGGTTGAGCGCCCAGCAGTCGCTCGTGTGCGAGAAGTAGGTGCCGTCGGGCGCGAGCAGGTGCAGGTCGAAGTCTCGATCGGGCTCGGCCCAGCTCAGCGTGATGGTCAGGCGGGCGTTCTGGTCGTCACAGGCGTCGCCCCGGCCGTCGGCGTCCACGTCCGCCTGGTCGGGGTTGGGGCGCCCGCGGCAGTTGTCGCAGGCGTCGCCGACGCCGTCCCCGTCCACGTCGCTCTGGTCGTCGGGGACGAGGGGGCAGACGTCGTCGCTGTCCGGCACGCGATCGCCGTCGGTGTCCAGGCCAGCACAGGCGTCACCGACGCCGTCCCGATCCCGGTCGGCCTGGTCGGCGTTGGGGGCCTGGGGGCAGTTGTCGCACCGGTCACCGACGCCGTCGCCGTCGGCGTCGGGCTGGGCGGGGTTGGGCAGCCCCGGGCAGTTGTCCAGGGGGTCGGGCACGCCGTCCCCGTCCGTGTCGGGCAGATCGCTGCAGGCGTCCCCGATGCCATCGCCGTCGAAGTCGCCCTGGTCGGGGTTCTCGATGGCCGGGCAGTTGTCGCAGGCGTCTCCCACACCGTCGCCGTCCCGGTCGCTCTGGTCCGCGTTGGGGACGCGAGGGCAGTTGTCCCGGACGTCGGGGACGGCATCCGCGTCGGAGTCGACGGGCGGCTCGCCGCCTCCCATCCCTCCGGCCCCCATGCCGCCCGCACCACCCACACCGCCTGCGCCGCCCACACCCCCTGCGCCACCCACACCCCCTGCGCCACCCACACCCCCTGCGCCACCCACACCACCGGCGCCGCCCACACCACCTGCGCCGCCCACACCACCTGCGCCACCGCCGCCCTGGCCTCCCGGTCCCGTCGTCCCGTCCATCGGGCCGGGCCCGACGTCGCTGACTCCTCCGGCACCGCCGCTGCCGTCAGGATCGACGAGATCTTCGTTGGTCCGGGTGCAGCCGACAGCCACGCACAGGGCCAGCAGCCAGTGGACGGATCGCATGGGGACTCCTCCGAGGGTGAACGCCTGGGTGGCATGGTAGGCCAATGCCCTGGCCGACGCGAATCACCCGCCCGGCGTCAGGTGCCTGGCAGATCCAGCCGGCGTCGCAGGGCCGCGAAGGCCGGCGTCCAGGCCTCACCCTCCTCGCCTCGCATCGCCACCACGCGTCGCTCCGTCGGCCCGCGGGTCCATCCCCCAAGCCCGAGCTCGTAGGTGGCGGGCCGCCCGGGCCGGGGCAGCACGGAGACGCGTCGCCGCAGGCAGAGCCCCGCCTCGCTGAAGGCGGACTCCAGCCGATCCGCCCCGTGGCCATCCATCAGCAAGATCACCACGCCGTCGGCGGCCAGGTGCGCCGCGGCCGTCCTCGCGTAGTCGGCCACGCCGCCCCGCAGCTCGAAGCGCCCCGCCGCCCGCTGGCCGTCGGCGGGGAGCGTCCCCGAGCCCAGCGGCATGAAGGGCGGCGCCCCGCAGATGAGGTCGAAGGGGGCCTGGCCGGCGAGGACCGCCGGATCGCGTAAGTCCCCGAGAAGTGGGGTGAATCGGTGTGAGAGGCTGTTGAGTTCAGCGTTGCGGACGGCCAGCTCCTGGCTGGCCGGGTAGGCCTCGACGCCGACGATGATGCTGTCGGGCACCGCCCGGGCGAGCAGCAGCGCGACGGTGCCCTTGCCGGTGCCCAGATCCGCGATCCGGCGCGCGCCCGGGGCCGCCTCGGCCGCGTGGCCGGCCAGCAGGACGTCGTCGCTGGTCGCGCGGTGACCGCGGGATCGCTGCAGGAGCCGCAGCGTACGGCTCAGAACGTCCAGGGTCTCGCCGTCCCTCGGCTGCATGGCGCGCCAGGCCGCTCAGGGACTGATGGTCGGGGGCTGGCCGTCGTTGAGGGCCTGGAAGAACCGCTGGAGGTCGGCCTGCACCTCGGGGCTGTCGAAGATCACGTCATGGCCGTCGCCGCGCGGGGGCGCGTACTGCTTCATGGCCTGCGTGACCGTCTTCCCGTTCACCCGCACGTTGCCCGTGGCCGACGGGCCGTCCTCGACGGGCTGGATGGCCTGGAGCGGCTCGCGCTCCGGTCCCACCAGCCCCAGCCGCGCAGACGTGGCCAGGTAGTTCATGGTCGGGCCCGGCGTGATGCTGTCGGCCGTGCCATACACGAAGAGCACATGGCGCGGCGCGAGCTCCTCGGGGGCGAGCGCAGCAGGGGGCCGTAGTTCATGGGATCCCGGGCGCCCAGCCAGGTCTGGTAGAGCTGCAGCCCCGGGTGCATGCCGTTGAGGTTGGGCTCGGCCAGCGCCACGCCGAACCGGGCGGCCTGGTTGACGGGATCGAGAGTGAGCTGCAGCTGGTCCATCACGGATCCGCCCGCCGACGACAACACGACCGCCTCCAGGTTGGTCTCCAGCGCGGCGAAGGGCAGGCCCAGCTCGCCGCCACGCCCATGACCGATGAAGGCGAACCGGTCCCGGTTGAAGCCCAGATCGGCCGTGCCGACCCGGAGCCGGGTGCGCTTGAGCATGCGAGCGATGCTGAAGAGGTCGGCCGTGGCCTGGAACGCGTGGTCCCGGCTGAAGATGGGATCGTAGGGGTCATCGAACCGCTCCTCGATGACCTGCGGGGTCAGGGGCTCGGGCTGGCCGTTGCGACGCCCCTGCAGCACGTTGTCAAAACTGATGACCGCGTAGCCCTTCTGGGCCATCGACCGCGCCAGACCCCGCTCGATGAAGGTGCGGAAGTGGCCGCCGACCGCGTGGGAGAAGATGGCGGTCGGCCAGCCGCCCACCGGCCGCTCGCGCCGCGGGATGGTGATGGCCACGCAGACCTCGGCCTGGGACTGCAGCCGGGGCCGACCGTTCTCGAACTGCACCTGGCCGCCCGCCAGCTCGAACGGCGGCACCCCCTCCAGGTAGCGCGGCAGCAGCGCCACGGCGTGGACCTCGATGAAGTCGGGATCCCGCGGACCGCAGCTTCGACCCGCGGCCCCGCCGCAGGGCGACGCGGCGTCATCACACGAGACGGCCCGCGTCAGCTCCGGCTCCGCGCCCGCCTCGACGGCCGCCTTCATGGCGACCATGTGGCGCGTCGGGTCGTCGGTCGTGAAGACCGTCGCGCCGATGACCTGCTGGGCCGGGATGCCCTGCTCCACCAGCCACGTCTTCAGCGGCAGGTAGCGCTCCCAGGCGTTGGACAGCGCCGGCTCCCGGGGGCGGGTCGGGCCCATGACCGTGATCAGATCCGTGTCGGCCTGCAGGGGGACGCCGTTGCTGTCGAGCACCCCCTCCAGGAAGAGCACGGCGTAGGTGTGCCCGGGATCCAGGGGGGTCCCCTCGCTGGGGCGGATGCCCAGCCAGTTCTCGCAGATGTAGCGGGAGCGATCGGTGGTGGCGAAGAACCGGGCCCGGGGCCGGCGGCCGCGCGCCTCGCTGCCGGGGGTGATGTCCACGAAGATGAAGTTCTGCCGCTCCCCGCCGAAGCTCAGCGTCTCGAAGTTCACCGCGCGGGAAAACCTGAAGATGACCGCGGAGTTGAGGCCGAAGCCGACCCCCTCGGCCTCCAGCGCCGCCAGCACGCCGCCCACGGCGTCGCCCGGCTCCGGGTACTGCTCCAGGCCCGGGTAGCCATCCAGATCGACCGCGTTGCCCGTCCGGGCCACATCGTTGGGCCAGGGCAGCCGGAAGAAGTCGTTCTTGCGGCCACCCCGCGGCACCTCGAACAGCACGCGGCCGGGGCCATCGATGCGGTCGCACTCCACCCCGGCCCAGATGGGCACGGGCGTGCACAGCGCGCTCGCTGAGCAGACCAGGCCGTAGCCGCACTCGTCCGTCACCGCGCAGGCGTCCCCTTCGCTGGTGGTGCCCGGCTCGCCGTCCCGGGCGCAGCGGCCCTCCCGGTTGCAGCTCAGCCCCTCGCCGCAGCTCTCGTCCCCGTTGCAGGGATCGGCCACCTCGCCCTGGCGCCCCCGGGCGCACCGGCCGGCGCCCCCGCAGACCAGGCCGATCCGGCAGTCGGTGTCCTCGGCGCACGCCTCGCGGATGTCCGCCGTGCCGGGCTCCCCGACGGGGGCGCACCGCTCTTCGGCGCTGCAGACGAGGCCCGCGCCGCAGTCCTCAAGCTCGTTGCAGGGGTCGCCGATCGAGGCGAGGAGCGACTCGTTGTCCCGCAGCGGCGAGCACGCGAAGCCGGTCCAGAGGAGGAGGGGGATGATGACCTTGCGCAACGAGGGCCTCTCGGGTCGACCAGGACGTCGCAGAGAGTACCGCGGATGAGGCGCGGGTTCGAGGGCAGAAGCGGAAAGCGCGAGGCGCCCATGTGGGTGCATGAAGGCAAAAAAAAGCCCCGTGGAGAGACTCCACGGGGCGGCGCACCTGGCAGGATTCGAACCTGCGACCTACGGCTCCGGAGGCCGGCGCTCTATCCAGCTGAGCTACAGGTGCAGCGGAGGAGGTTTATACGAGAGGGTCGGGCAGGGCGCAAGCACAATCCAACGCGAGCCGCCGCCAGGGGGGCCCGCGGGCGGGCGTCTCAGGAGGTTGCATGCCGCGCGCCCCCGGGGCACCCTGGGCCCGCCCGGAGGAGGCCCATGCGCAACTTCACCATCGCCGCGTTCCTGGCCCTCCAGATCGGGCTGCCGCTGTCCTACTACCTGGGTGACACCCCCCACGACGAGCGCTTCGCGTGGCGGATGTTCTCGCCGGTGCGGATCGTCGGCTGCCAGATCGACCTGACGGACGCCACGGCTGGCCGCCGTGCGCGGCTCGATCCCTACGCCGAGATGCACGTCGTCTGGCTCAACCTGATGAAGCGTGGGCGCCTGCCCGTGGTGGAGGCCTTCGCGCGCCACTGGTGCGGCAAGGCCCGGGCCGATGGCGTGGCCGATCCCGACCTGCGCGCCACGCTCACCTGCGGCGCGGCGGACGAGCGCCTCGTGGGCATCTGCCGCGGCGGCGCCGTCGATCGCGACGGCGACCGGGTGCCCGACGGCTACGCCGACGCCCCCGGGTGCACCGAGGATCCGGCGGCGTGCTTCCGGCGCGACTGCGGCGACCGCGACATGGCGACCTGCTTCGCCTGGCGCTGCCGCGTCGAGCTGCTGAAGGGCGAAGGCAACCTCTGCCAGGGGATCTGCGATGAACGCCTGGAACCGCTACTGGCACGACTTCGCGATCCACCCGCTGCGCGTGGCCGCCCTGCGCCTCGCGTTCTTCGGGCTGCTGGCGGTGGACCTCTGCTGAACTTCGCCAGCACGCGCCCCGCTATGGGGCCGGCGACATGAACGCGGACCCAGCTCGCCTGGCTGGACACCCTGCTGCCGGTGCCCTCGGCCGCGGTGGCGGGGCGGCCTGGCTGGTGGGTGGCTTCCTGGCGGCCCGCGCCGCGCTGGGCATCGCCGTTCGCCAGTCGGCGGTGCTGCTCGCCCTGCTGTACGGCGGGGTCTACGTCTGGTGCCAGGCCGACAGCTACCAGCACCACTACCATTCGCCTCCTGCTCGCGGTGCTCGCGTTCGTCCTCGACGCCGCCTGGCACGGCCGCTGGACGCGGCGCACCGCCAGCCGCCGGGAGGGCGACGCCGCCAGTGACGCCCGCCACTGGGCCCTGCGCATGGTCTACGTCCAGTTCGCGCTGGTCTACTTCTGGACGGGCTTCACCAAGATCGATCCGGTCTGGCTGACCGGCGACACCCTGCACCAGCTCACCGCCAGCGCCGAGAACCAGGCCCTGATCAACCGCCTGGCCGACACCCTCGGCGTCAGCCACGGCCACATCCACGTCTGGGCGTCGTGGGCGGTGATGATCGGCGAGCTCGGCGCCACGCTGCTCTTCCTGTGGCGTCGGCTCTGGTGGGTGGGCCTGCTCATCGTGCCGTGGTTCCACGTCGGTGTGGAGATCATCGGCTTCGACATCGAGCTGTTCTCCTACTACATGATCTTGATGGACGTGATCCTGCTGGCGCCGCGCCGGGTGTACACGACGGCCGAGGCCCTCGGCGCGGGCCTCGCGGCGCGCCTCGCGGTGCTCCGCGACCGGCTCGCCGGCTGGCCCGCCGCCCGGGGGGCGCGCCTCGCCGTAGGTGTCACCGCCGCCGCGGGCGCCACCGCCCTGGCGGCCTTGCTGCCCTACGAGGGCGCCACCACCGTGGCCATCGCCGTCGCGGTGCTGACGCTCCACAGCAGCCTCGCCCGGGGGGCGGCCGTCGTCCCCGTCGCCGTCGTCCATGTGGCCATCGCCGGCCTCATGTTCGCCTCGGCCGCCCTGAGCGACGTGCCCTACGACTACTACCGGCTCTGGGGCGGCGACCTGAAGAAGCGCGGGGAGATCGATCTCGCCATCGAGATGTACCAGCGCGCCAACACCGTCAACGACGGCCCCGCCCGCCTCCAGCAGCTCGGTGACCTGCTCGCTCGCAAGGGGCAGCACGCCGAGGCCCGGGCCGCCTACGCGGAGGCCGTCGCGCGCAACGAGCGGGCCCTCCAGGCCGAGAAGACGGCCTCCTTCAAGGATCCCGCGAACCCCGAGCGCCACTACGATCTGGCCGAGCGCTACCTCACGCTGGTCTCCCGGACGGACGCCCTCGCCTCGGCCCTGCGCCGCGCGGGGGAGGCGGACAAGGCCGCCGAGGTCAGCCGGGCCCGGGCGGGCTACCTGGCCGACGGCCGCGCCTCCTTGAACGAGGCCCGCCGCCTCGATCCGCGCAGCGGCCGGGCCGGCGGGCTGCTGCGCGAGCTCCAGCGCCTCGACCGCCGGTGAAGCCCGTCCTCTTCCTCAGCGACCTGCACTTCCACGGCGACCACACGCCGGGCGGGCGCGCCCTGCTCGACGTCCTGGCGCAGGCGGAGGGGGAGGCCGAGGCCATCTACCTCGTCGGCGAT
>JAWKQS010000046.1:0-60968 GCA_041389985.1 bacterium | reverse complement strand
TCGGCGGAACGCGAGCCTCGGAGGAGGCCAACATGATCGCTCTGCGCTCACCAGATCGCAGACTTCGCCCTTCGGTAGTGCGTGGCGTTTCGCCGCGGGCCGCGAGCGGCAACACCTTCGCGTGATTTCGATGGCCGGCAGACGGTTCTGGTGGACGCCTGGTGAGAACTCTATTCGAGTGTCGCTTGCCTGAAGTCGTTCAGGCGCCCAAGGAAGTCGCGTAGTTGCTCAGACACGTCTTCCCGACGGAACGACTTGATAATGGCTGATTCGGTGAGAGTTACATTGTGGTCGCTCTGGAGCCGAATACGCAGCAATCGCAAGACTTCCTTGCCGCTGACGAGTTCGAGGCGTCGCTCAAGGGAAGAGTTCCAGGCATCGTCGAAGTCGCGCATGAATTGAGTCGTGATGGTCGTGGCATCAATTCCTGGCCTTGCTTTCTTCTCCCACTTGACGACGCAGTCAAGGCGCTGCGCGGTCACAGTGTGCCTGAAGGGCTCCACGATCTCGGCGAGGTGGGTCTGTACCAACACCTCGGCGGACACCGAGCGAGAGCGGAGTGCGGCGTCGACAGCTCTCTGCAGGGCAGCTGGTACGAGCAGGTAGTTCTCGAGCTCCTTGGCACGGTGGATGTGCACGAGTCGAAGCGAGCCGGCGAGCTGTGCGGTAGTGTCCTCAATCTCCCCAGTTGAGCGATAGTCGGCGTCGAACACCGCAGCGAGGAGCAGTTGCGTTCCCAGGACGGTCGAGAGGCCCCTTGCGATATGCAGGACACCGGTCCAACCCGAGAAGCCGCCCACCGGAACAGCGACGAGGCCATCGCCTGCCGCCAGATCGTCGAGACCGAGCTTCCTCGCAAAGCGTTGGAGCAGTGGGAAGTCTGTCGGACCTTCAACGAAGAGTACCCGCCGACTTCGTGCGAGCCGCGTGAGGGTCATATTGTGGGCCGAGCCCAAGCAGGCGAGCGCATCCTGGCCGTCGTCCGACGCTTTGAGGCGGCGGGCTGAGTGTCTCCGCTTGTCGATCAGGAGGATTTCGTCAGAGTCGGCCTCGGCGACAATCTCACCGGAGTGGGTAGCGAGGAGCGTCGGCGGGCCGAGGTCGCGAAGCAGCGAAATCAGCCGACGCTGAAGATCGGCATGAAGGTAGATCTCGGGTTCATCGACAACCACGATCGAGGCGGCACTGGCGCGCAGGAGGTGAGACAGCAACTGACACCACACCTGAAAGCCGAAGCCTGCCCAGTAGATCTCTCGCGTCATCCGGTCTTCGGTGCAGAACATCTCAATGTGGCCTCCCAAGGACAGCGAGGGGCGCTGAATCGCCATCCCTGGCCACGTCCTGCTCACCATGGCGGCGAACCTCTCGAAGTCCTCCGGAAAGTGGTGCCAGAAGCTACGGAAGTTTCGGGAGGCCCGATGAGTCGACAGGTTTGCGACGACGGTGTCTCTTGCAACAGTCGCTTCGTCGTGCTCCACCGGCCCCAGGACGGGAACGACTCCTACCGAAACCGGAAACTCCCGACGGAACTGGCTTGGGCTCCTTGGAGATCGGGTTGGTCCATCGCCGAAGAAGAAGCACGACGCGGGGCCTCCGTTCTCCTCGACTGGGAAGTGCAGTTGGAGAGCGTGGCCGTTCGACAGCGTGAATCTCACCCAACTTTCCGCTTCTTCTAGATTCGAGTGCACATTCTCGAGCGACACAGGCAGGGAGGATGCAGCGAGGTGGTGGCCATAGACCGTACGGTTACCAATTCGCAGGGGCTCAGCTGATCGGGACCAGGCCCGCCTGAGGGCGACCTCGAGGACTCGGAAAGCCCCAATAATGGTCGACTTTCCAGCGTTGTTGGGACCAACGAGTACGTTGACTTCCTTGAGGTTCAACGTGAACCGCTCGAGCGCCTTGTAGTTGTGGAACTCGATGCGCGTAAAGTGAGGGCTGTTCATGGTTCCTGATTCCTCGTTGCCTACAACAGCCCCAGCTGGCCATCGTCGTCGTTGCCGGTGCCGCCGGGTTTCTTCTTCTTTCCTCGGCCCCTGCCGCCCGTTGGCGGGGCCTGGCGGGCGTGGGCTTCGGCTTGCTGGCGTGCGGTGGTGGCTTCTTCCTGGGCGCGCTGGGCGTTGAGGAGGAAGAGGCGGTCGATGACCTCGTCGTCGAAGGCGGCCTGGGCTTGTGGGGTGGCGGTGCCGTAGGGGGGGACGTCGAGGGGGATGGGGTTGCCGTCGGGGTCGCGCAGGGGCTGGCCGTCGGGGCCGTGCTGGTACCAGCCGTAGGCGCGGATGACGGCGCGGTCGAGGGCGTCGTGCAGGGCGCGCAGGCGCTGGATGGGCTCGGTGGTGATGGCCGCGTCCTTGAGCTGGTTGTAGGTGGCGGTGAGGCCCTGGTCTTCGGCGATCATGTAGGCGGCCCGGGCGGTGTAGAGGGCTTCGCCGGCGCGGGCGAGGTCGGCGTCGGCCATGTCCGGGGGAAGGGGAAGGTGTCGAAGCAGTCGGAGGCGCTGTAGCGCAGCCGGTCTTCCATGGACGACGAGAGGAGCCACGCCCAGGGCTCGTGGATGCGGGACTGGAGGACGGTGAACCAGGGCCAGGTGTCGACGGGGAAGACGTAGAGCGTGTCGCTGAAGATGCGGTCGGTGGGCTGCCAGGCGAAGATGAGGTGCTTGCTGACGCGGGAGGTGACCAGGCAGCGGGCGAGGGGGCGATGGCGGCGAACAGCGCTGGGCGCTTCTCGCCGAACTGCCACCAGTACTTCCGGTAGGTGTCTTCGGTTGTTCTGGTCCCGCTCGGGCTTGACCTTTTCTCGAACGATATCGAGCAGATCAGGCCACGCCTTCGCTTCGTCGAGGCTCATGTCGCCGAAGCTGATGACGTAGCGGTCGAACGTCTGGGTCGGGCTGCTGTTGACCTCCTGGCCGCCCAGGTAGGGGAAGATGCGCTCGGCGTTGCGGGCGTCCCGGGCGACGAGGGCGTCGCGCTCTTCGGGCGTCAGCGTGAAGCCCATGCCCAGCACGATCGCGCCCTGGTAGGCCTTGCCGCGGTTGGCCGCCAGCGCGACGGCCTCCGGGCGCTCCGGCTTGCCCCGCAGCCGGGAGTTGATGGCGGGCACCACCCGGCCGCCGAGGCGGTGGGGCCCGGTGTGGTCCTCGGCTCGCCGATGGCGACGTGGGCCACCGAGACGGTGACCGCGGCTTCGCCGGGCCAGGGCAGGCTGTCGGTGGCGTCGTAGATGGTGCCGCCCCGGGCGATGAGGGGGGCGAGGGCCGTGGCGCGGGTGTCCCCCTGCCCGATGGTGTTGGTGGCGATGAGGCCCAGGGTGCCATGGGGGCCGAGCAGGTCGGCGGCGCGGCGGAAGAAGTGGGCGCTCAGGTCGGCGTTGCCATGGGCGCCCTCGTGCACGGTCTTGAGCCAGTCGATGTAGTGGGGGCCGCCAGCATCCGAAATGCCGTTCTTGCCGGCGAACGGCGGGTTGCCCACGAACGCGTCCATCCACGCCACCCCCGGCTTCCCCCCCGCGAGCGGGTCGGGGCGCTCGGCGTAGAAGACCTCGGGCAGCTCCAGCATCCAGTGGAAGGCCGGGACTTCATGGCGGAATTCGGCGGCCAGGCGGCGGACTTCGGCTTCGGCGTCCACGTCGTCGTCGCGCAGCCAGGCTTCGGCGAGGGCCAGGCGGCGCAGGCGCTCCTTCTCGCGGGCGGCGGGCCTGGCTTCGCTGAAGAAGGCGCCGAGGCAGAGGTCGGCCAGGTCGCGGGCGCGGCGGGTGAAGGTGGTGGCGTCGTCGAGCAGGCGGGCCTTGGCGCGGGTGTCGGCGGCGTCGGCCAGGTCGAGGATCTGCTGGCGCAGGTCGATGGTGTCGTCGAGGGTCTGGCGGATGTGGGCGGCGAAGAGGTCCTGCTGGGCGGTGGGGGCCCAGTGGAAGGCGCGGATCTGGTCGAGGCTGAGGCCCACCAGGGAGTCGCCGTGGCGCAGGGCGTGGTCGACGAAGGTGAAGGGCAGGTCCCGGGCGAGGGTGACGAGCCAGAGGGACATGCGGGCCAGCTCGACGGCGAAGGGGTTCTTGTCGACGCCGTAGAGGCAGCGCTGGGCGACGAGGCGGCGGGCGTGGGTGGCCAGGTCGGGGACGCGGGCGGCGAGCTGTTCGGCGGTGCCGTCGCGCGTCCAGGCGGCGACGACGTGGTCGGCCAGGTGGCGGCAGGCCTCGACGAGGAAGGCGCCGGAGCCCATGGCGGGGTCGCAGATCTTGAGCTCGAGGAGCTGGGCGGCGCTGGGGGCGGGGCCCATGCAGGCGAGCAGGGGCTCGAGGGTGCGCGCGACGATGGGGGCCGAGAGGCTGCGCGGCGTGTAGTGGCTGCTGGTGCGGCGGCGCTCGGCGCCGGGCTGCAGGACGAGGCGGCCGGCGGGGGCGCGGTCGCGGGCGCCGGTGGCCTGGGCGATGACGTCGAGGGCGGCGGCGGCGTCGCGGGCGGGCTTGAGGGCGTCGGCCAGCTTGCCGGCCTGGGTGCGGCCGAGGCCGGCTTCGTCTTGCAGCCAGGCGGAGCGGCGGGCGGGGGCAGGGCGATGAGCTCCTCGCCGGTGATCCAGACGCGGGTGGGGCGCAGGCAGAGGGCGGGGCCGGGCACGCGCAGGACGCTGTAGCCCATGAGGCGCTCGTAGACGCTGCCGATCTGCTCGACGTCGAGGGCTTTGTACGAGAGGCGCTGGCCCTCGACGATGATGAGGCCCTGGAGGACGGCGAGGACGGTGCCATCGTCGATGGCGGGCACGCGGACGTGGGCGTTCTGGGTGGCGTCGAGGGTGGCGGCGCCGGCCAGGCGGCCTTCCAGCCAGGGGAAGCGGTCGGGATCGAAGAGGTCCCCCTGGCGGGCGGGGAGGTCCAGCGCGTCGTCGCCGTGCCATGAGGCGCCGAAGTAGACGGTGCGGAAGGTGGCGAGCAGGCGGGCCCAGGCGCCGAAGCGGCGGTCCATGGCGTCGGGGTGCTGGCCCTGGTCGGCGACGAGCTGGTCGTAGAGGCCGAGGACGCTGAGGTGGCCCGCGTAGAGGGGGTGCTCGACGGGCAGGAGGCTGTGCTCCTCGGCGTAGAGCAGGAAGACGAGGCGCAGGAGGACGGTGAGCAACCCCGCGTAGACATTGGGATCTTCGTCGGCGAGGGCGGCGTCGAGGGGGCGCTGCGGGTCGCGGTCGTTGGCGCGATCGAAGCCTTCGAGCAGGGCGGTGAGGGCCTCGAACACCTGGTCGGCCAGGGCGTTGGTGACGTTGGCCTGGCGGGTGCGGCTCTGGGCGAGCAGGGCCGGCAGGGTGTGGGCGTCGTCGACGCCGTACCAGCGGTGGCCGTGCAGCAGGGCGGTGAAGGCGTCGAGCAGGGGGGCGCCGCCGGGGGTGAGCAGGTCGGCCAGGCGGAACTCGAGCCAGCCGGTGGACTGGCCGTGGGGGGCGTAGACGAGGCGGATGACGCGGCCGTTGGTGAGCAGGCCGATGGGCACGCGGCAGGCGCGCAGCAGGCGATCCAGCTTGGCGGCGGGGGGGTAGCGCCACTCGCCGGTGAGCGTCTCGGGCTTGTCGAGGGGCAGGCCGTCGGGGTGGTCGGGCGACTCGGGGAGCTGCCAGACGAGGGCGTCGAAGGCGGCGCCGGCGACGACGGCGGGGCCGGCGTCCTCGGGGACGTCGCGGGGGGTGGCGGCGCGCAGGGCCCAGGTGGGGGCGAGGCGCTGGCGGCCCTCGGTGACGTAGAGGTGCAGGTCGTCCGGGGGGGGCAGCAGGTCGTCGCCGACGCGCAGGTCGAGCAGCTCGGCGAAGAGGGCGGCCAGGTCGGCGACGCGGCCCCCGGGGGCGAGGGCGGCCAGGGCGTGGCGCACGGCGACGGGCTGGCGCTCGAGGATCTGGGCCTCGACGAGGACGGGCACCGAGAGGACGAGGCCGTCGCTGGGCTGGGCGAGGCCGAGCCACTCTTCGTGGAAGCGGGTGAGGGCGTCGGCCATGGTCAGGCTCCCACGGGCCAGAGGTAGACGAGGCCCACCGGCTCGACGCGCGCCTGGCGGACGGCGTAGAGGTCGGCGAGGGCGGCGGGCTCGGTGACGATCTCGGTCTCGAGGGCGCGGAGGCGCTGCTCCATGTGGCGGACGTCGTCCTGCCGCTGGCGGGCGGCGTCCTTGGGCAAGTCGCCGAAATCAAACGAGGTTTGCTGGGTCTCGCGCTCGAGGTGCTGGCGCTGGGCCACGAGGATGGCGTGCAGGGCCTGCTGCTCGGCGTGGGCGCGGGCGTCGAGGAGCTGGCGGGCGTCGTGGGCGCGGGCCTCGGCTTCGGCCTCGACGTGGGGCCAGAGGAAGCGGAAGTCGGCCGCGGCGTGGGCGGCGAGGCGGCGGCCCGGGTCGGGCGAGACGGGGCGAGGGGGCTCGCGCAGGACGCGCTCGATGAGGGTGCGCGTCTTCGTGTCGTTGGGGGCGGGGGCCTCGGGGCCGCCGGCCTCGCGCCAGGGGGTGCCCACGTAGATGAGCTCGTCGTGCAGGCGGCTGGCGCCGGGGCCGAAGAGGGAGACGCGGCCGATGGCGACGACGAGGGGGGTGCGCTGGCCGGTGAGGCCGAGGACGGCGACGCGGCGCAGGTCGTGGGCGGCGAAGCCCTGGGCCCGGAAGCGGGCGAGCAGGCGGCGCACCAGGGGGTGCTCGAGGTGCAGGTGCACGGCGTGGGTGGTGAGGCGCGCCGTGGGCTTGAAGACGACGGGCAGCGGCGGGAAGCGGCGGCGCCACTCCCAGGGGGGGACGTCGCGGGGGCGCTCGGGGCGCAGGGTGTCGAGGGTGGCGTCCCAGTCGGCGGGGAGGGGCGGCAGCGTCCAGGCGTCGATGGCGGTGCCGCCGTCGTCGACGGTGGTGGGCGCGAGGCCGGCGGCGCCCAGGAGGCGGAGGCCCTGGTCGACGACGTGGCGCAGGGCGTCGGGCTCGAAGGCGATGATCTCGGCGGAGCGGTCGTAGGTGGCGCGGGCGGCGTCGGTGTCTTGCTGGAGGCGGGCCCTGGCGCGCTGGGTCTCGAGCTCGTCGAGGATGGCCTGGCGGCCGGGGGGCGCGGCGGTGGCGGCCTCGAGGCGGGCGGCGGTGTCGGCGTCGATGCCGGCGGCCAGCGTCTGCTCGATGCGCTCCAGGGTGACGGTGCCGACGGAGCCGAGCTCCTTGCGGATGGTGGCCACCTTGCGCACGAGGGTGTCGAGGACGGCGTCGGCGGGGCGCTGGGGGTAGACGAAGTAGGCGCAGCGGACCTCGGGCTCGGGCTGGAGGGTGCGGTCGATGCGGCCGTTGCGCTGCTCCAGGCGCGCGGGGTTCCAGGGGATGTCGATGTGCAGGAGGTCGGCGCAGGCCCCTTGCAGGTTGATGCCTTCGCGGGCGGCGTCGGTGGCCAGCAGGATGCGCACGGGGTGGGCCGGGTCGTTGAAGGCGCGCTTGACGTCGGTGCGGGCGTCGTCGGCCATGCCCCCGTGGAAGCGCATGACGCGGGCGTCGGCCTGGTCGGTGCCTTCGAGGTGGGCCGAGAGCTGGCGGTGGAGCCAGCCAAGGGTGTCGGCGTACTCGGTGAAGATGATGAGGCGGCGGTCGGACCACCGGCGGTCGGCGGCGGAGGCGTCGGCGGCGCCGCCGATGGCGACGGCGGGGCACTGGTGGCGGCGGATCCAGGCGACGAGGGCGTGCATGCGGGCGTCGGGCTGGTGGCGGGCGGCGCGGGCCAGGCGGGCGAGCTCGGCGCGCAGTGTTCGCGTATCAGCGGTGGCGTCGCGCAGGCCCGCGGAGCCGGCGTCGGCCTCGGCCTCGTCGGCGGCGTCGACGAGGGCGTCGTCGACCTCGGGGGCGTCGTCGAAGATGGGCAGGGTGCCGGGGGCGGCGGCGGGGGCCGCCCTCGCTCAGGCGCTTGCAGTGGGCCTCGAAGGTGCGGTGGAAGGCCGCGATGCTGGAGAGCAGGCGCTTCTGCAGGTTGATGAAGACGAGGCGCGCGCGGCCCTGGGTGGGGGCCATGAGGGTGGTGTAGCGGGCCAGCAGCTCGGCCAGGCGCAGCTCGACGGGCTCGGCGGTGGCGACGACCTCGGTGAGCTGATGGGTGGGCGGCTCGGCCTCGCGGCCCGCTTCGACGTCCAGGTGCCAGGCGGCGTCGCGGTGGCTGAGGCACCAGCGCTGCACGATGCGCGTGGGGAAGGTGGTGCCGGCCAGCTCGGCCAGATCGCTCTTGAGGCGGCGCACCATCACGGGCTTCGAGCTGGCGGGCGCCGAGGATGGGGGCGCCGCGGGTGAAGCGCTGGGGGTCGAGGATCCGAGGAGCGCCGAGAAGCTGTTGGAGTGGCCGTTGTGGGGGTGGCCGACAGGAAGAGGCGGTTCTCGAAGCGCGGGGCGACGTGCTCGCGGATGACGTGCGTCAGGGCCGAGTCGACGGCGTACTTGCTGACGAGGGCGGGGGCGATGGTGTGGGCCTCGTCGAGGATGAGGAGCGAGCGGGGCGCGCGGGCGCCGAGGTGGGCAGGAGGCCGTCGAGGTACTCGGGGCGGCGCAGCGTCTGGTAGCTGATGAGGAAGCGGTTGTGGGTGCTCCAGGGGTTGACGGCGAAGCCCGCTCGGCGCGGCGGCGCGCCACGAAGGCGCGGTCGTGGATCTCGAAGTGCAGGCCGAAGCGGGTGAGCATCTCGTCCTGCCACTGGGGCACGACGGAGGGCGGGGCCACGATGAGGACCTGATCGACGCGCTGGCGCAGGAGGAGCTCCTGGAGCACGAGGCCGGCCTCGATGGTCTTGCCCAGGCCGACGTCGTCGGCGATGAAGAGGTTGGCCCGGGGCAGGACCAGCGCCTTCGCCAGCGGCGCAAGCTGATGATCCATCACATGAATCCCGGCGCGGAACGGGGCCTGGAAGAGGTCGGCGCGGGTGGCGGTGACGAGGGCCCAGCGCAGGGCCAGCAGGTAGGCGCGGAAGGCCTCGGCGTCGTCCACGGCGTCGATGGTGCCGAGGCCCTGGCGGGCGGGCTCGACGACGCGGGCGCCCAGCTCCAGCTCCAGAGGACCTCGAGGGGCGGCCGCGGGCGTCGTCGTCCAGGCAGACGAGGCGCACGCGGGTGGCGGCGGGCGGGGCGCCGACGGCGGGCTCCTGGGACGAGCGCTCGACCGCCTCGACGAGGTACTGGCGCTGGCGGACGACGACCACCTCGTTGACGTGGGGCAGGCCGGCGTCGCGGTGGAGCTGGGGCCGGGGGCCGGCGCCGGCTCGCCAGCGGCGGTGGCCAGCCGGTCGATGAGGGCGTCGCGGGCGCGGGCGTCGTCGGGCAGGCCGTGGGCGCGGCAGGCCTCGCGCAGCTCATCGCGGCGGAGCAGGGGGAGGACGCCGCGCAGCGTGACGCCGGGCGTGGCGCCGATGCGCTGGGCCAGATCGGCCTTCGTCGCGGTGGACGGGACCTGCAGGTCCAGGCGACGCGCGGTCTCCAGGATGCGGACCTTCTGGAGGGCCGCGAGGATGCTCTGAACGGAGGGTGCTGCCACGACCTGCCCTGGAGAAACGTCCCGGTGCAGGATTGTGACGCAGGCGGGGGCCGGGGGAAGGGTCAGGGTGGGGCGATGAGCCCGAGGCGCACTTGCTCGGCGCCGAGGCAGACGAAGATGGTGGCGTACCGGACACCGAGGCCGAGGCAGACGTTGGGGATCTTGACCTTCTTGGGGGTGTCTGCCGGCCTTTCGCTGGTGACGACGGTGAGGCCGTGCGCGAGCGCGTGGGCGACGAGGAAGGGATCGGCACCCGACAGGAACCGGGCGTGGGCCGAGGTCTCGTAGCGACCGCTCGTGGTCACCCACGTAGCGACCCGCCTGAAAGCCTCCATGGTCGCCTCATCAGGAGGGAGGAAGAACCGAGGTCCGCGCGTGGCGGCCCAGTCCTTCAGGTCATCGTCGCCCCTCGCCAGCTCCTCCTGCACCTTGGAGACGCTGAAGAGCCGGGCGCCCCGGTTGAGGTGCTCGAGGGCATCCCAGAAGCCGGGGCAGAAGTCGAAGCCGTAGTGCAAGTTCTTGGCCTGGATGAACACATTGGCGTCGAGCAGCCAGGCCATCAGCCGACCCCGAGGCGGTGACTGAGCTCGTTGAACGTGCCCATCGAGGCGACGCCGAGCAGCGTGAAGGCCTCACGAAAGGGGGTCTGGCCTTCGAGGGCGCTGGCGATGACCGCGCGGGCGAAGCGTTTGCCGACCCGGCTGCCCTGGGTGTTGTAGAAGCTCCCGCCCGACGGGCGCCGGGCCATGATGGCTCGGAGGCGGCGGACCTCGTCCTGCCAGGCTTGCTCGAAGTGCGCGGGGCTGAGAGTGCCCGTATCGCGCAGCCGGCGGAGCACGACCAGCGTGCTGACCTTGAACTCGCGAGCGAGGCGGCTCATCGCCGACGGGAGCGCCTCTCCTGGCTGGGTGGCGGCCCGGAGGGCAGGCGCAGGCACGAGCAGCTCGGCGGCGACCTGATCGCACCAGCGCTCGACCGCTGCGGTCGACGGGTGGAGCGCATCCACCGCAGAGAGGGCCGACTGCCCCAGCCAGAGGTGGGCGAGCTCGTGGGCCAGGGTGAACATCTGGGCCGACTTCGTATCGGCGCCGTTGATGAACACGAGGGGAGCGATCGGGTCGGCGAGGGCAAATCCGCGGAACTCTTCGGGATCGAGGCGGCGGTGGGCGTTGGTGCCGACCACGCCGCTCACCATCACGAGGATGCCGGCGTCCGTCGCATTGCTGATGAAGAGGCGCAGCGCCTCCTCCCAGGTAGAGGCCTGCTTGCGGGCGGCCAGGTCGAACCCGAGCACCTGGGCCATGCCGCCGGCAGCGTCCGCTGGCGGCATCTGGGTGGTGGCGGTGCCCAGGAAGTCCAGAGGCGAAGCGCCGAGGTGCTGCGCCTGCTCCCGGTACCAGGCCTGGCGATGCTGGCAGAGGTAGACCGTGTCGAGGAGGTGCACGCTCGGCCTGGCCGGCGCCCGACCATCGAGGGTGCGCAGATCTGGAAGGGGCAGGCGCTCTTCGGGCGGCGAGGGCAGGAAGAAGTAGCCGAGCGACGCGTGGGTTGCGTGGGCGAACCCCTCCAGCTGGCGGAGGGTCGGCTGCCGCTCGCCCTCGATCCAGGCGTTGAGGTGCTTGAAGGCCCGTCGCCTGCCCAGCTCAGCAGGGAGGTGCCGGCACGCGCGCAGGCCCACTCGTAGAGCGCTGGTGCGACCTCGACCCTCATCGTTGGCTGCTCTCCAGGGTTCTGCCGACAAGGACGAGTCTAGCGAGGGTGGGACCGAAGGGCCAGGAATCGCAGCAGATTTCGACGATCAGTCGCCGAGAATCCGGGCGCCGCCACCCCCAATGCGGAGGGCCGGGCGGAAGAGCAGGCCGGGGCCGCGCTCGTGGACCACGAGCGGGTTGAGCTTGTGGAAGCGGGTGGCGGCGAGCATCAGCGGGACGACGGGGCCGATGTAGAAGAGGTGGACGTCGGCGCGGGGGGCGGCGCCGTAGATGGCCTCGAGGGCGGCGGCCAGGTCGAAGGCGCGCTGGGCGGCGGTGGGGGCGTCGGGGATGATGCGGTCGGGGGCGCGGAGGACGACGCGGGGGGCGTCGGGGACGCCGGCGGTGGCGAGGCCGTGGTCGACCTGCTCGGGGATGTAGCGGTGGATGACATCGATGATGAGGGCGACGGCCGGGGTGTCCGGTCGCAGGGCATCCAGGCCAGTGGGGGTGGTCTCGCGGTGGCTGGGCGCGGGGACGCCGTGGGGACCCCACGGTCGCCAGACCTTCGGGTCGTGCTGGAGCTGAAAGAAGGTGATGGCCCGGCCGGCGCCCAGGTTCATCAGGCGGTTGCCCAGCCAGGCCGCGGTCGCGACGGACGGGGAGGCGTACACCAGGAGCGGGGCCTGGAGGCTGGCCTGGCCGGTGATGAAGGCGTCGATGCCCGCAATCGCCCGGTGCCAGGGGTCGGTACCCGGCAGGGACAGGGAGCCCCAGCCCCCCGGGGGACTGTCGATCTCCACGTGCGCGGCTCCGGGGTGGGCATCCTGCCAGTCGGTCGGCCGCTCGGGGTTGAGCGTCGCCACGATCGAGCCGGCGCCGTGCAGGGCGGTGCGGATGCTGGTCAGCTCGTCCCGGGCTCGTGGGTCGTGGGCGGCGTGGGCGATCAGGCGGTCGATGAAGGTGAGGAGCATCGGGGCTTCGCTGATGATCGGGAGCCGCGAGGCGAGGTGCTCGACGTCGCGAAGGACCTGGTCGATGGGCGAGCCGACCGACGCGACGGGCAGACGCTGCTGGCCGGCGTGGTTCACGGGCAGGAGGATGGCGCGCTGCTGGTGGTAGTCGAAGTGCGTCGCGACGACGTCGGCGAGGCGGCCCAGCAGCGCGGTCGGGATGGGCTTGAGGGCGGTGGGCATGGGGGAGACCTCAGGTGCGGTAGTGGTAGTCGTTGCCGAAGAGGGTGACCCACTGCTGGTGGGCGCTGGAGGTGTGGCCCTGGGCGTCGAGGCGCAGGGCTTCGCGGGCGGTGGAGGCGGCCTGGGCGAGCAGGCCGATGGCCTGGCGGCGCTGGGTGCTGGTCATGCCGGCATCGAGGGCCGGGCCGACGCCGCCGGGGTCGGGGCAGGTGTCCTGCATCTTCCGGGCGAGGTAGTCGAAGAGGTCGGCCACGCCCGCGGGCAGGCTGGCGGGGGGCTGGGCGGCGTACCAACCGGTGTAGCGCTGGCAGGCCAGAGCTTCGAGGTGGAAGGAGGAGAACGGCGCGTCGATGCCGCGCAGCTTCAGCTCGCGCCGCCAGCGTTTCACCATCTTGATCATGGGGTTGAGGCGCCCGCCGGCCTTCTCGTTGGCGGCGATCAGGACGGCCTCGTGCTGCTTCGGGTTCGTCGCGATCCAGGCGTCCTGGTCGCGATCGGGGATCCAGTAGCCGCCGCCCGCGCGCTCGACGGCGGGGACGGCGTCGAAGCCGATCTCGGTGCTGCTGAAGTCGATGTTGATGGAGCGGGTCTGGCGCTTGGGCTTGCCCTTGGTGGGCCAGGCGCGGTCCATGGCGTGGTGCAGGCGCTCCAGGACGGTGGTGGGGCGATCGGTGGGGCGGTCGTCCCAGTGCGACTTCGCCAGGGCCAGCACGACGAAGAAGTCGATGTCCTTGAGGGGTCGGATGGCGGTGCGGCGCTTGTACGAGCCGGTCAAGAAGTCGGTGTGGTAGCCGGGCATGCTGCGCAGGCGCTCCCGCACCCGGGTGTGCTGGGCGCTGGCGGCGTCGCGCTGCTTGTCGGTGAGCTCGAGGTTCTGGCGGAGGGCGTCGAACGCCTGGGTCACGGTCTTCATGGGGCCTCCTGGGCTGGCTTCGCAGGTGAAGTGGCCCCAGGACGCCGAAGTGTGCAGGAAACGGACATCGATCCGATGAGAGTGGAGGCCGGCAGCCCCTTGGCCCCTCGTGGCCACCGGCCTCCATGGGGTTCTTCGCGGGGTGGGCGGCGGATCTTTCAGGAATTCTGCGCGCGGGGTGGCGAAGGGGGCGCGCGCGGGAGGATGGGGGGAGCAGGGAGGTGCAGATGGCTGGGCTGCCGCTGGTGCTGTGCGGGCCGATGGTGCGCCGGGTGACCCGGGAGACGGCGTCGGTGTTCGTGGCGCTGCATGGGCCGGCGACGGTGCGGCTGCGGGTGTTCGAGGAGAGGGAGAAGCCGGAGGCTGGAGGGGTCGGCGCGCTGCTGATGGAGGGAGGCGGCGACGCTGGCCCTGGGGCCGGGGCTGCATGTGGCGGTGGTGACGGCGCGGCTGGTGGCGGGGGTGGCGTCGTCGTGGGGGGCGAAGTGTCTGTATTCGATGGAGTTTCAGACGAGCGAGGGTGCGGTCGCTGGGTGACGCCGGGGTGCTGACGACGAGCGCGGTGCCATCGCCGACGGACAAGCTGGTGTACGGGCGGCGGCCTCTGCCGGGGTTCCAGGTGCCGTCGAGCCGGGCCGAGGGGCTGCGGGTGCTCCACGGGTCGTGCCGCAAGCCCCACGGGGTGGGCGTGACGCGCTGGCGGTGGCGGACATGGAGCTGGATGAAGCCATCCGGTCCCGGGGGGTTCGGCCGCAGCAGCTCTTCCTGACGGGGGATCAGATCTACGCCGATGATGTGCACCCGGCGCTGCTGGCCGGGGCGCAGCGGGTGGCGGCGCTGCTGGTGGGGACGGGCGAGGCGGAGCTGGTCCAGGGGGAGCTGGGGGACGGGTTCGCGGCCGGGCGGCGGGCGAGTCCGCTGCGGAAGGCGGGGCTGAGCTCGGGGGCGATGGGCAGCCACCTGATCACGCTGGGCGAGTTCATCGGCATGTACCTGCTGGTGTGGTCGCCGGTGCTGTGGGCGGTGGCGGGGCTGGACGGCGTGGCGGCCCTGGCGGACTTCCGGGCGTCGCTGCCGCGGGTGCGGCGGGCGCTGGCTCACATCCCGACCGGGATGATGTTCGATGATCATGAGGTGACGGACGACTGGAACATCCGGCAGAGCTGGGTGGACGGCGTGGGGCGGTCGGCGCTGGGGCGGCGGGTGGTGCGCAACGCGCTGGCGGCGTACGCGGTCTTCCAGCACTGGGGCAATGTGCCCCGGGAGTTCAGCGGCGGGCGGCCGGGGGCGGAGGTGCTCAAGGCGCTGGCCGGGGGCGCGGGGGCGGGGGCGCCGGAGGCGCTGGATGAGGTGCTGGGGGCGCTGCCGAGCCAGGCGCAGCGGCTGGCGTGGGGCTGGCGGTGGGGCGAGAACCCGCTGTTCGAGGTGGTGGCGCTGGACTGCCGGACGCGCCGGGTCTACCGGGGACGGGGGCGCTTCGGGCTGATGTCGTCGATGGAGATCAACCGGGCCCTGGCGCTGGATGGTGGGCGCAAGCCTCCGTTTTCCATCGTGATTTCGCCGACGCCGGTGCTGGGGGTGGCGCTGATCGAGGCCATCCAGCGGCTGGGGAGCAAGTGGTCGGACGAGGCGGTGCTGGATCTGGATCATGAGCCGTGGAGCGCGGGCAACACGGTGGACGCGCTCATGAACCGGCTGCTGTACCGGTCGCCAGCGGTGGTGCTGTCGGGGGATGTGCACTACGGCTTCATCGCGTCGGCGGTGGCGGAGGCGGGGGCGTTCAAGGGGATGCGCTTCGTGAACTGCGTGTCGAGCGCGCTGAAGAACAGCAGCCCCGGGCTGGTGACGTGGGGCAAGGCGCTGGGCGGGGGAGCGGCGCACGCGGACGGGGAGGAGGCGCCGGCGCCGGATCTGGAGACGCGGCTGGAGGTGGGCGAGGAGGTGGGGACGGTGGTCGAGACGGTCCCGGGGGCCGGGGCGGAGGTGGGGCCGGCAGAGGCGGACACGCTGGTGCCGCAGCTCGACTGGAGCGTGCGGCGGACGCCGGTGGTGGCGGTGGCGAACCTGGGAGTTCTGACCTGGGAGGGCGGGACGCTGCGCCAGGTGCTCCGCGGGCCGGAGGGGACGCGCACGGACGTGGCGACGTTCCCCATCGAGGGATCATGAAGGGGCGGTCGCTGGATGCGCTGTGGCGCGAGCTCGTCGCGGGCCGCCTCACGGTGGAGTCGCTGGGTACGACGGGGGTCTATGCGGCGCCGGGCGAAGGCGAGTGGCTGTCGTCGATGCTCTCACCGCGGGACCAGCGAGGGCCCATCGAGCTGGTGCTGGGGGCGGCGGCGGAGCTGGCGGCGGGGGAGCCCCTGGAGGCGCTGGTGTCCATCCAGGCGGCCCAGGCGGCGGGGGTGGAGCTGGCGCTGCTGGACCGGGTGCTGCTGGGGATCGGCCTGGATGGGGAGGGCCGCAAGCGAGACGTCGGGACGCTGCGGCCGGCGACCTGGCTGCTGACGGCGGCGGCGCAGGCGGCGGCGGTCGGGCGGGTGCATGCCCGCGGTGGGCGGTTCGTGGGGAGCGGCGTGCTGGTGGACGCGGGGCTGCTGGTGGCGGCGGCGGCGGGCCGGCCGGCGCTGCTCACCTGCGCCCATGTGTGCACGGACGTCCCGGGCGCGCTGCCGACGGGCTGGCCGGCGCCGTTGGCGCCGGAGGAGGCCGAGGTGCGGTTTCCCGGGTTTCCCGCGGCGGGGCCTGGCCAGACCGTGGCGGTGGCGGGGGTGCTCTGGCGGGCCCCGGTGGCCGAGCTGGACGCCTGCCTGCTGGGCCTGGCGACGCCGCCGGCCGGGGTGGCGCCGCTGGCGGTCTCGGAGGTGGAGGTCCAGCCGCTGGACAGCCGCGTCTACCTGATGGGCTTCCCCCGGGGGGAGGAGCTGGCCATCTCGATGGAGCAGAGCGTCGTGCGCGGGGTGGCGGAGGGGCGCCTGACCTACGACCTGGACGCCCTGCGCGGGACGAGCGGCGGGCCCATCTTCCACTGGGCCGACCTGGGGCTGGTGGCGCTGCACCGGGGGGAGCGGGGCGACTACCGGCAGGGGACGCTGCTGGAGGGCCTGGCCTGGGTGGCCCGGCAGTCTGGGTCAATCCCCTGAAAGATCAGGCACTTCAGTAGGGGAGAGCGAGCGAGAGCGCGGCGTGGGCGGCGGCCAGGTCGGCGACCGGGTGGCCCAGCCACCGCTCGACGCGCGCGCGGTCGGGGCTGGGGCGGGAAAGCTCCACGCGGGCGCGGAGGCGGGTGACGATCCCCGGGGGGAGGTCGGCGTCGAGGGTGGCGAGGCCGGGATCGGGATCGCCGCCGAGGCGAGCGAGGAGCTCGGCGGCGCCGAGGCAGAGGGTGCGGTCGCGGTGGCTGATCAGCGGGTCGACCGCGCGGCGGGCGTCGGCGTGGTCGCCGCGGGCGAAGCTGATCTGGGCGGCGAGGAGCTGGAGGAAGGACGTCGTGAGGCCAGCGCCTTCAGGGTCCACGCTCTGCGCCGTCCCGAGCGCGTCCCGGGCGGCGGCGACGTCGGCCGCGGCGGCAGAGGTGTCGCCCGCCCGCAGGTGCCAGCGCGCGCGATCGACGAGGCACCGGGCCTGCTCGCCGGGCGGGGCGCAGGCGATGGCGTCGGTGGCGCTGCGGATGGCCTCGGCGTGGCGGCCCAGGGCCGACAGGCAGCGGGCCTGGGTGCCGAGCAGCTGCATGCGTGAGGAGGCGGTGGGGGCGGCCGGGAGGCCCTCGGCGAGGACGGCCAGGGCGCGCTCCGGCTGCCCGGCGTCGAGCGTCGCGATGGCGAAGACGGCGCGGGCGGTCGCCTGGGCGGTGGGCCCGGCGGCGCTGGGGTCGGCCAGGGCTGCGGCCAGGATCGCGCCGGCGCGCTCGTCGCCCAGGTGGGCGAGGGCGTGCGCGCGCTGGGTGGTGAGGCGAAAGATCTCCTCGGGGCTGAGGACGCCAGCCCCCGCGTCCAGCGTCCGGGCGGCGAAGTCGGCCGCCTCCCGCCAGAGGGAGGTCTTGAAGTGGTGGTCGGCGCTGGCGACGAGCCGGTGGATCGGGACGCCGTGGCCGAGGGGCCCGATGACGTCCCGCAGCAGGTCGGGGAGGGAGCTGGCGAACTCGACCCCGAGGGCGCCGGTCGGGCCGGAGAGGAGGCGGCCCCGGGGGCCGAAGGCGTCGTCGATGGTGCGCCGCTTCTCGGCCAGGCCTGCTGGGGCCGAGAGGTGGGCGCCCTCGAGGTGGCCGGAGAATGCGAGGTGATCGGGGAGGGGCTGCTCGGTCAGGCAGGACCACGCGGCCATGGCGACGGCCAGCTCGAAGCTGCGACCCTCCAGCTCGGCCTGGGGCGGCCAGAGGCGGGCGTCGAGGGGCTGGGTCTCACCGGCCAGGGTGGCGCCCTCGGCGAGGGCGGTGGCGAAGCGCGCGTCGCTGCCGGTGCCGGGGAAGACGTCCACCCGGACCATCCCGCCGGTCGCCGCACCCACGCGGCCCAGCACCGGAAACCAGGCGCGGCCGGGCCGCGCGCGCAGCTCGGGCTCGAGCGCCTTGAGGCGGCGGCGTGCGTGGTGGGCCGTCATCGGGGAAGGGGCGTCGCGCAGGGCGAGGAGCCGTCGCCGGGCCTCGAACGGACGCGCCGCGGTGAGGAGCGCCTGGAGCTCGGCTTCCAGCTCGGCGCGGGTCAAGCGTCGTCCCCGGGCCAGCGCACCGAGAGCCGCTCATCGCCCACCTCGATGGTCAGATCGGCGCCGGCCACGAGGACGATAGAGCGGCGCCCGTCGCCGTCGTCCTGGACGGGAGTGTCTCGTCCATCCACCTGGACTGAAAAGGGAATCTGGTCGGCGGACGCGGTGTAGCAGACGAGCTCCCAGGCCGCCGCGGGGCGCTCCAGGACGATCTCCCAGCCGAGGTCCTGGGCGAGGGGCCGGGTCTCGGGCAGGTCGGGCATGGTGCTGGCGGCGGCGGCCAGCCACCGCTCCTGGCGGGCCTCGGCGCGGGTGAGCGGGAGCGTGAGGACGGGCGCGACGGCCTGGGACTGGATGAAGGCGGCGACCGCCGGGGGGAGGGCGCGGGGCTTGCCGTCGAGGCCGCCCGCGGCGATGGCGTCCCACAGGGGGCGGGCCGGATCGTCCGGGGCGACCTCGCGGGACGCGGCGGAGCGGGCGGCCGCCGGTTGGATGAGGCTGATCTGGTCGGGGGCGGCCCGCAGGTGGTCGACCGCCGCCTGGACGAGCCCCGCGGCGGCCTCGGGCACGCCCAGGGCGGCGGCGGCGGCGGCGTGGGCGTCCACGTCCAGGAGGGCGGCGTAGAGGGCGCCATCTTCCTCGCTGTCGAGGCGGTCGGCGAGGTCGGCGAGGAGGGCGTCTTCGTCCAGCATCGCGAGGATGCGGCCGGGGCGCTCGCCGGCGAGGACGGCCCGGGCCCGGGCGATGCGGCCGGCGAGGGCCTCGCTGCCGGGGGCGCGGGCGCGGTGCAGGCGGAGGGCCTGGCCGAGGGCGCAGGCCAGCTCGTACTGGTCGTCGAGCTGGGGATCGGTGATGGCCAGCCCGTCGTCGAGGGCGGCGTTCGTCTGGGCGATCAGGTCGTGCTTCATGGTGTCACCGTCCCTCGTCGATGCCGTGGAGCTCCAGCAGCGCCCGCCGTTTCCTGTCCACGAGGCGGGCCAGCGAGGCCTTCGGTCGGTGGTCGGTCGTGAGCCGGTACGCGGTCTTCAGCCTCAATCTCTCGTTTCCCTTGCAGATGACCACGAGGCCGCTGGTCGCCACGAGCCAGGCGCGCCGGGGGCTCGGGGTGAAGCCGAAGCCCCGGGGGTCATCGCCGGCGGACGCCAGGGCCGAAGACGCGGTGGGTCCGTACCACCGGACATGCAAGTCGTCGCGAGGCGGTGGCCTTCGGATGCGGGGGCGTCACTCTGATCTGCATGCTGGCCGCAGGTGAGGCCCGTCGCCTCGATGGCCTCCCGGGCGGCCGCAGCTCATGCCGGCTGGCGCCGCAGAGGTCCTCCCAGCGCTCGTCGGCGTTGAGCAGGTGCTTGCGGACGTGGCTGGAGCGGCAACTCCGGCTGGCCATGTCGTCGACCAGCCAGCCGCACAGGAGGGTGACTGGCCAGCTCATGAACCACCTTCCGCGGACGCGCCGAGGTGCCGCACCAGGTCTTCGAAGCCCCGCTTGCGGCCCTTGCGGAAGGTATCGAGCTTGCGGTCGCGGCCGTCGCCTTCCAGGTCGGTGGCCCGGAAGAAGAGGTGAAGCAGTGGCTCGGCGTTCTGGCCGTCGGCCTCGTCGAGCAGTGCAAGCACCTCGGACCGCCCGAGGCCCGATCGGCCCTCCAGACGGTCGAGATCGGCTTCGCTCAGGAGCGGGTGGAGCTCGGGGTGGTACGCGAAGAGGTACAGGCGGCGGTCGGTGGCCAGCTTCGCCCCGGCCGACCGGAGAGCCGCGAGGGTCCCCGGGCGGTCGAGGTGGTCGATCAGCGCCAGCTCCGGGGAGGTGTCGGCCTCCGGGGTGCGGTCGATGGCGGTCGGTCGGTCGTCGTCGCGGCTCGTCTCGCTGTCGAGGCGCTCCCGCTTGTCGGTCCGGCGGACCTTCCGGGCGAAGTCCCTGGCCCGCCGCCGGAGCCACCAGAGCCAGAAGCCCAGCGTCTTCGCCTCCAGGCCCACGGGCCGGTCGCGGTCGAGGAACCGACAGACGAGCTCCTGCCGCGCGTCCTCCGCGTCCGCCGGGCGCAGACCGAGCGGCGCGACGACCCGCTCCGCCGCCTCCAGCAGGAAGTGTTCGCAGAACCGCCCCGCGGCGGCTGCTCGTCCGGTGTCATGCCAGGCGCGCAGCCACGCCCGCAACCGCTCGAAGTCGCCCATCTTGCCCCCCGTGCCCCAGGATGCCGCACGTTCGCTCAGGTGGGCGTGGAGCGCAAGCCTTCCCGTCGAAGATCTGCTACGGTGCGCGCCCACGCTCGGGAGGGCTCCATGTCCGCAGAACCACAGCGCATTCTCATCCGTTCGGCCGGCGGCCTGGATCGCCTGGAGCTCGCGCCGGCCGTGGCGCCGGCGCCGCAGGCGGGGGAGCTGCGCATCGCGGTGGAGGCGGCCGGGGTGAACTACGCCGACACCATCGTGCGCCGTGGGTTGTACGCCTCGGCGAAGGAGCTGGTGGGCTGGCCCATCACGCCCGGCTTCGAGGTGGCGGGGCGCATCGAAGACGTGGGACCGGGGGTCGAGGGGTTCTCGCCCGGGGACCGGGTCTTCGGGTTGACGCTGTTTGGCGGGTACACCCAACGCATCACCCTGCCGGCGGACCAGGTCTTCCACCTGCCCGACGACCTGTCCATGGCCCAGGGGGCGGCGGTGCTGGTGGTCTGGCTGACGGCCTGGTACGCGCTCTTCGAGCTGGCCCACCCGCGGCCGGGCCAGACGCTGCTGGTACACTCGGCGGCCGGTGGGGCCGGGGGGTCCATCGTGCAGCTCGGCAAGCTGGCGGGGTGCCGGGTGGTGGGCATCGTGGGGCGGGCCGAGAAGGTCGCCGAGGCGCGCGCGCTGGGGGCGGACGAGGTCATTTGCAAGGCGACGGATGATCTGTGGGCGAAGGCGAAGGCGCTGGCGCCCCAGGGCTACGACGTGGTGCTGGATGCGACGGGCGTCGAGACGCTGAAGGAGAGCTACGCGCACCTGCGGCGGCCCGGGAAGCTGGTGGTCTACGGCTTCGCCTCGATGATGCCGAAGGGCGGGCGGACGAACTGGCTCAAGCTCATCGCGGGGGTGCTGCGCACGCCGCGCTTCCACCCGCTGAAGATGACCAACCTCAGCAGCTCGGTGCTGGCCTTCAACCTGAGCTATCTGTTCGATCAGAAAGAGATTCTGATGGATGGGGTGCGGCAGCTTCTGGGCTGGCTGGCGGAGGGAAGCTGCAGGTCCCGACGGTGGCGGAGGTCCCGCTGGCGCAGGTGGGCGAGGCCCACGCCGCGCTCGAGAGCGGGCGGACGGTGGGGAAGCTGGTGCTCGTCAGCCGCCCGTGACGACCTCGAGGCCGGGGCGGGCCGCGCGGACCTGCTCGACCAGCGCGGGATCGGGGGCGAGGCCCGAGACGTCGAGGGTCTGGAGGCGCGGCAGGTGCGCCGGGTCCAGCAGGGGCTCGAGGGCGCGCGGGCCCGCGGTGTTGTGGCCCAGCTCCAGAGCGGCGAGGTGGGCGAGGGTGGTGCTGCCCAGCAGGGCGCGGATGCCGGCGTCGGTGAGGCCGGTGGCCGTCAGCTCCAGGCGCTCCAGGGTGTCGAGCCGGGGGTGGCGGGCCAGGAGGGCGGCCCCCTCGTCGCCGATGCGGGTGAACGTCAGCCGGAGCACCACGAGGCGGGCGGCGGGGGTGGCCAGCAGGGCCTTGAGGCCCGCGGGACCCAGGGGGTTGTAGCCCGCGTACAGCTCGACGAGGGGCGCCTTGGAGCCGCCGAGCGCCGTGGCCTGCGCGTCGGTCAGGCCCGTCTGATCCAGCCAGAGCGACTTGAGCCGGCCGGCGTGGGGGCTCTGGGCCAGGGCCTCGCCGATCACCTCGCCCACGGGGCTGCCGGTCACGTCGAGGGCGATGGCGGAGGCGAAGGCGGGGTCGGCGACGAGGACCTGGAGCCGGGCCGCGTCGATCTTGCTGCTGCGGAAGTTCTGGATGGGATTCATGGACTTCGCCTCCTTGGGGGCCGGCGCCGGATCGGACGAGCAGGCCGCGAGGGCGAGGGCCAGGGCGGCGGCGATCCGCCTCACCCGCGCCCCCGCGCCACGACCCGGGCGGCGGCGGCTTCGAGGGGTCGATGCAGGTCGTCGAGGACGCGCGCGAGCCGGTCCCAGAGGTCGCCCGTGGTGGCCAGGTCGTCGGCGGCGAGCATCGCGACGGGCCAGCGGCCGGCGGCGAGGGCGGCCTGCAGGAGGGCGAGGCCGGGCCAGTGGGCGTCGTCGGGCGGGATCTGCAGGCGGCCGGCCAGCTCGGCGACCTCGGCCAGGGCGCCGGGGCGGTCGCGGTGCAGATCCACCAGCATGGCGGCCTCGTCGGCCCGGCCCAGGCGGCTGAGGCCGCGGGCGAGGAGGAGCTGGTCGACGGCCGGCGGCGTGCCGGTGAGGAGACCCTCGCCCAGCGCGACGGCGGCCTCCACGTCGCCGGCCCGGTGGGCCAGCTCGGCGAGGGTGGCGCGGGCCGCCTGGTGGTCGGGTCGGGTGGAAATGAGCCGCGTGGCCCAGTCGGCCATCTGGGCGGCGTCGTCGATGAGCCGCGCCGCGACCAGGCCGTGCTCTCCGAGGGCGGCCGGCGCCAGGTGCGCCAGCCGGAGGACCTCCAGGCCGCGGCCGCGGTGCAGCAAGGCGGCGCTGAGGGGGCGCAGATCGTCCGTCGGCAGGTGCGCGATCAGCTCGGCGACGGCGGCCATCAGGTCTTCATCGTCGCCATGCAGGCGTACGGCTTCGGCCAGCACGCTGACGGCGGGAGGGGCCTGGAGCTGGGCCGCCGCCATGAGCAGGAAGGACCAGCCGGCGACCTCGTGGGGGGCAAGCTGGACGGCCTGACCGGCCGTCTGGAAGCAGGCCGACCACTGCTCGCCGGCCCCGAGCGCGGCACTGGCATCGAGCCAGGCGGCGGCATCGCGGGGATTGGCTTCGAGGCGCGTGCGGGCGTCGCGGACGGCCTCCGGCCAGGCAGGCCCGGAGGCGGGGGGGTGATCGGACATTCGCGCCTCAGCCGCTCACGGCCGGCAGGGTCAGGTTGTCGAGCATGGCGAGGATGTCGAAGGCGCTGTGCACGTTGCTGAGGAACCAGCGGCCGGCGTCGGCGCCGAAGTTCCAGTCGATGGACCAGTCCATGTCGGTGTCCTTCCAGCTCCACTTGCCGGTGCGCTCCACAAAGGCGCTGAAGAACACCGACTTCTCGGCGCCGGAGACGTAGGTGCTGCTCGGGGCCTTGCCCGCCGCCGCGAGGCGAGACCAGGTGGAGGTGCTCAGCTTGAAGAGGCTGTGGCCGCTGCCCGGCACGCCGGTCGTGATCAGGAAGTCGATGCCCGTCTTGCGGACCTGGCCGTTGGCGCCCTTGGCGCCTGCGCGCCACTCCTTGACCTTCGTGCCCGCGATGTCGCCCCGCAGACCCTCGTTGAGGCCGTCGGCCGTGGCGGCGGTGATCTTGGTGGGCTTGTCCCCCGAGCCGGCGATGGTCAGGCGCAGGATGCCGTTGTTGTCGATGTCCTGGACGTTGGAGTCGGTGTTCTCGCTCTTGGTCGTGTCGCCCGCGTTCATGCCCATCCAGCCCACCAGCATCTCGTGGTTCTGGATCTCCTGGGCGCGCTCGAAGGCCGCGTCGTTGGCCGCCTTGATCTCGGCCATCTGGGCGATGGTGAGCTTCTGGTCGGTGAAGGTGCCGGCCTGCTTGACGAAGGACTCGCGCGCCTCCTTGGAGGCGGCGCTCATGCCCATGCGCTGCTGCTCGCAGAACGCCACGAGGGGCTTCTTGTCGCCGGAGGCCGAGGCCGCCGAGATGGCGGCGTTGACGCCCTTGCTGGCGGCCGACTCGCCGACCTTGACCGCGGCGCGGATGGCGGCGTCGGCCACGAAGCTGGTGACACCCTTCGTGAGCCGCGAGGCCAGAGTGCCGCCGACCCCGCCGAGGGCAGCGTTGAGGACGAGCCCGCCGACGGCGAGCAGGGCCTCCTGCCAGAAGGGCGGAGGATCCTCGACCTCGGCCCGCGTCTTCCAGGCCTCGGCGGCCAGGAGGTTCTGCCGGATGAGATCGAAGAAGGAGTCCTTGGTGAGCTGCTGCTGCTGGAGCCAGGCGCCCTGCTCCTCGCCCGCCCGCTGGATGCCCGCCCCGCCGCCCTTGCCGCCGGGCACCGCGTCGAGCAGGTCCTGGGCGCTCTTGCCCTGGACGACCCGGTCGGCGACGGCGTCGGCGTGCTGCTCATAGGCATCGCCAGCCTCGCCGACGCCGCCCTTGAGCTGGACGCCGGACTTCTGCTGGACGATGTGGGCCGCCTCGTGGGCCGCCGTGTGCAGATCGGGGTCGCTCTTGAAGGCGACGTCGTTGCCGGTGGCGTACGCCTCGGCCCCGATGCCCTCGCTGGCCTTGGCGGCAGCGCCGCCGACGTGTGCGTTGATCCCCGACACATCATGGCTGCCGAAGGACTTCTGGATGGCTTCCTGGTGGGGCAGGGCCCCGCCGGCCCCGGACACGCCGGCCTGGGCGAGCTGCACGACCTCGGCGGCGCGCTCGCTCTGCATGGCGGCGGACTGGCCGTCGGCAGCGCTGGCCTGCACCACCGGGGTGCCCGTCAGCTCGGCGCTCTGCATGGCAGGGGAGAAAGAGGGTCGCTCGAGGGCGGCCGGCTCGGCGTCGTGGGCTTCGCTCTTCTGAACCTGCCCCCGCTCCGTCTCCAGTTGCTTCATTCAGCAGGTCTCCCGCCGCGCAGGCGTTCCCGGTGTGGACCGACCGTTGGTCGTCTTCGCAGGGTACCGACGCTCGACAGTCGACTCAAGGGCGGACCCGCGCGTCCGACCAGGTCGCGTCGCACGGCTGTGCCGCACCTGCCAGGTGTCAGGGCCCGACGGGCATGCGTGAGCGGGGGGCGTCCGGTCAGGGGGGAGGGCGAGGTGACCGGAAAAATGGAGGAAAATCAGCAGGTTGCTGGCCGACGGTGGCGACTCAGAGCGCGTCGATGATGGCGTTGAGGCGGGCGCTGGGCCGCATGACGGCGGCGGCGAGGGCCAGATCGGGCTGGTAGTACCCGCCAATGTCGGCCGGGCGGCCCTGGACCTCGATGAGCTCCGCGGCGATGGCGGCCTCGCTCTCGGTGAGGGCGGCGGCCACCCCGGCGAACTTCGCCGCGAGGGCCGCGTCGTCGCAGGCGGCCAGGGCGCGGGCCCAGTAGAGCGCCAGGTAGAAGTGGCTGCTGCGGTTGTCCGGCTCGCGGACCTTGCGCGACGGCGACTTGTCGGCCAGCAGGTACTCGGCCGTGGCGGCGTCGAGGGTCTGGCCGAGCACCCGCGCCCGGGCCACGCCCGCGGAGTCGGCCAGGTGCTCGAAGGAGACCGCGAGGGCCAGGAACTCGCCCAGGGAGTCCCAGCGCAGGTGGTTCTCGGCCACGAGCTGCTGGACGTGCTTGGGGGCCGAGCCGCCCGCGCCCGTCTCGAAGAGGCCGCCGCCCGCCATGAGGGGCACGATGGACAGCATCTTGGCGCTCGTCCCCAGCTCGAGGATGGGGAAGAGGTCGGTGAGGTAGTCGCGCAGCACGTTGCCGGTGACCGAGATGGTGTCCTGGCCCTCACGGATCCGCGCCAGCGAGAAGCGGGTGGCGTCCTCGGGGGCGAGGATGTGCACGTCGAGGCCGGCGGCGTCCTGCTCGGCCAGGTACTGCTTGACCTTCGCGATGAGCTGAGCGTCGTGGGGGCGCTTGTCATCGAGCCAGAAGACGGCCGGGGCGCCGGTGGCGCGGCTGCGGCTGACCGCCAGCTTCACCCAGTCGCGGACCGGGGCGTCCTTCACCTGGCAGGCGCGCCAGATGTCGCCCGCCTGGACGGTGTGCTCGGTGAGCACCTGCCCGGCGGCGTCGATGATGCGCACCACGCCGTCCGAGGGGATCTCGAAGGTCTTGTCGTGGGAGCCGTACTCCTCGGCCTTCTGGGCCATGAGCCCCACGTTGGGCACGCTGCCCATGGTGGCCGGGTTGTAGGCGCCGTGGGCCTTGCAGTCCTCGATGACGGCCTTGTAGACGCCCGCGTAGCTGCTGTCGGGGATGACCGCCTTGGTGTCCTGGGGCTTGCCGTCGGCGTTCCACATCTGGCCCGACGTGCGGATCATGGCCGGCATCGAGGCGTCGATGATGACATCGCTGGGGACGTGCAGGTTGGTGATGCCCCGGTCGGAGTCCACCATCGCGAGGGCGGGGCCGGCGGCGTAGGCGGCGGCGATGTCGGCCTCGATGGCCGCCCGCGTCTCGGCCGGCAACTCGCCCAGGCGGGCCAGCAGATCACCGAAGCCGTTGTTCACGTCGACGCCGAGGCCAGCCAGGGTGGCCCCATGCTTCGCGAAGACATCGGCGAAGAACACCTTCACGGCGTGGCCGAACATGATGGGATCCGAGACCTTCATCATGGTGGCCTTGAGGTGCAGCGAGAAGAGCACGCCGGCCTGGCGGGCCTCCTCGACCTGGGCCTTGAGGAACTCCACGAGCGCGATCTTGCTCATGAAAGTGGCGTCGATGATCTCGCCGGCCTGGAGGGCGAGGCCCGCCTTGAGCACCGTCACGGTGCCATCGTGGGCGGTGTGCTCGATGCGCACCTGGGTGGCGGCGGGGACGGTGACGGACTGCTCGTTGTGGAAGAAGTCGCCGGCCTCCATCGTGGCCACATGGGTCAGCGAGTCGGCCCGCCAGGCGCCCATGCGGTGCGGGTTGGCGCGGGCGTAGGCCTTGACGGCCAGGGGGGCGCGGCGGTCGGAGTTGCCCTCGCGCAGCACCGGGTTCACCGCGCTGCCCTTGACGGCGTCGTAGCGCTTCTTGATGGCCTTCTCGGCGTCGCTGCCCGGCTCCTCCGGGTAGTCCGGCAGGGCGTAGCCCTTGCCCTGCAGCTCGGCGATGGCCGCCTTGAGCTGGGGCATGGAGGCGCTGATGTTGGGCAGCTTGATGATGTTGGCGTCGGGGGTGTTCGCCAGGGCGCCCAGCTCGGCCAGGTGGTCGGGGATGCGCTGGTCGGGGCGCAGGTGCTCGGGGAACGCGGCGATGATGCGCCCGGCCAGCGAGATGTCCCGCGTCTCCACGTCCACGCCCGCGCTGCCGGCGAAGGCCTTGATGATGGGCAGGAAGGACAGGGTGGCGAGGGCGGGGGCCTCGTCGGTCCAGGTGTAGATGATCGTCGGCTTGGCGCTCATGGGGCCTCTTCGTGAAGAACTCGCGACGGACGGGTTAGCAGGAACCGCGGCGAAGGGCCAGAGGCAGACGCAGGTGGGGCGGTCAAGGGCCGTCCTGGCCGAGCTCCGCCGTCACCAGCGCCCGGACGCGCTCGGCCAGCGCGCGGGCGTCGGTGCCCAGGTCGCCGGGGGGGATGGGCGGGAGGATGGTGGCGCGCAGGCGGCCCGGCAGGCGCAGCAGGAGGGCGTCGCCCGGGACGGTCTCGTGGGTGCCGCGCAGCACGATGGGCACCACCGGCACCCCGGCCTCGATGGCCAGGACGAAGGCGCCGCGCCGGAACGGCAGGAGGGGCCCGCCGGGGCCGTAGGTGCCCTCGGGGAAGAACAGCACCGCGGAGCCGCGGGCCAGCACCCCGCGGGCCTGGTCCATCAGGCGGCGGGCCGAGCCGGTCTGGCCGCGCTCGATGGACAGGTAGCCCAGGAGGCGCATCAGCACGCCCAGGAGGGGCACCCGGAAGAGCGACGCCTTGGAGACGAACCTGAACTGCCAGCGCAGGCCGAGGCAGAGCAGAATGTCGAGCATGGACTGGTGGTTGGCGACGAAGACGGCCGGCCCGCCCGGCAGGCGGTCGCGGCCGACGACCCGGACCGCCAGGAGCGGGTGCAGCCAGAGCCAGGCGGCGGCGAGGTGCGCGACCACCGCGTGCAGGACCCGGCGGTCGGGATCCCAGGCGGTGAAGGGCGTGAGGACGAGGGCCAGCGTCAGGCACACCAGCAGCAGCGCGGCGAAGAACAGCCAGGTCAGCACGCTGGCGCAGGCTCGCAGGGGCAGCATGGGCTTGGCCGGGCTCGATGGGACCGCCCGCTCAGCCCTCGACGGCGGCCGGGTAGCCGGCGCGGTCCAGGGCTGCGATCAGCGCTTTCAGATCGGCGCCGTGGTGGTGCACGGTGGCGCGCCCTCGGCGAGCTGGACGTCCACCTGCTGGACGCCGGGCTGGCCACGCAGGGCGTCGCCGACGTGCTGCACGCACGAGCCGCAGCCCATGCCTTCGATCTTCAAGCGGGTCTCGGTGGTCATGGTCAGACTCCTGGCCGTGTGCGCTGCGGATGCTACTCCACCAGGAAGCGATTCGCCCCTGCCTCGGCGGTGCCGAGGGCGCGGCAGGTGCCGTCGACGCTCACCGCCGTCCACGGGTGCCCCGCGAAGGTGTTCTGGCCGAAGCGGCTGCGCGGCGCGACGCGGCCGTAGGGCTGCGGCACCCCGTCGTAGTCGAGCCAGTAGAGGTCGACGGGCTCGAGGCGGCGGTTGATGACGGTGAGGGTGGCGGGGGTGTCGCTGTCCTGCGAGCGGAGCGCCTCGCCGCAGCGGCCCGTCGCCGGGATCGCGACCGCCCACTCGCAGGCCGCCGGGACCGGCGCCGGCGGAACCCAGGGCGGGCCCGCGCCCGCCGGATCACACCAGGTGGGCCACCGCTCCGGAGCGAAGACGTCGGCGATCAGCGCCGCGAGGGCCGGATCGTAGGCCTCCAGCTCGGCACGGGTGTCGATGGGGCCGTGGACGCCATTGGGGGGATCGGCCGAGAGGTTGTCGTCCAGCCAGCTCTGCACCCCCTCGGCCCAGTACTCGTTGGCGTTGGTGGCCGCATAGGTCCGGGCCCAGCGGCCGCGGGCCATGGCGTCGGCGTAGGCCGCGTCGAGGCGGCTGCGCATGGCGGCGCCGCCGACCTGATCCTCGACGCCGACCTCGAAGAAGGTGTGGGCGAGCTCGTGCAGCAGGATGATCTCGCCCAGCCATGGATCTCCCTGTTCTTTCAACAGGTTGGCCACGTCGGTGCTGGTGAGGGGGCGCTCCTGGGTGGCGCCGAAGCCCCGGCCGCGGGTGTCCCAGTCGACCCCCGGGAAAGCGTCGTAGAAGTCGCTGTACTCCGGCAGGTCGGTGGTGACCTCGTCGCGCGCCATGATGCTGATGCGCAGGTGGTTGCGGGCGAGGGCGGCGAGCAGGCAGGGACGGTCCTGGCCGAGGCGGTGGATGAGGTAGGCGGCCACCCGGAAGGCCTCTTCCGGGACGCGGTCGGAGCCCACGAGCGGGATGCCGGCGACCTCGACGTGGCGCGTGTAGAAGGGATCGAGCCAGGCCGGGGGTGGGGTGAAGGCGACCTCGGGGCAGGTGGGCGGGCCGTCGGCGGGTGCGGCGTCGGCGAGCGCAGCGTCGGCGAGCGCAGCGTCGGCGAGCGCAGCGTCGGCGGGCGAGGGGCCGGCGTCGTTCCGGCCCGCGTCGGTGCGGCCGGCGTCCGCGTCGGTGGCGTCCATGAGGAGAGCGTCCGCGGGGCGGGCGTCCCCGGCCGGGGAGGCGTCGTCGCACGCCGGGGCGAGGCCCAGCAGCGCCAGGGCCACCACGAGCCCGGGCCTCACGGCGCCTCCGAGGGCTCTTGGCCGCGCAGGCGCGCCAGCTCCTCGACGATCACCGCGCGCTCCTCCGCCTCCTCGACCGCCGCCAGGGCCTGTTCCTCCGCGGCGATGGCGTCATCGAGCTGGCCCGCCGCTTCGAGGAGCAGCGCCCGGGCGTGGGACCGCTGCCAGGCCTCTACCGTGGGGGCGGCCACGCCGTCGAGGGCGTCGATCAGGGCGAGGCCGTCGGCCACCCGGTCGAGGGAGGCGCAGGCGTGGGCGCCGTAGAGCAGCGCCCGCTGGACCTCCGCCGTGAGCTCCTCCCCGGCCTCGCCGGGGACGATGGTGACCACGGCGGTGGGGAGGAGCCGGAGGATGGCGATGGCCACATCGGCGGTGGGCGCCGGCAGCTCGGCGTCGTCGAAGAGCTCGGCGGCGGTCGCGCCCATGATGGCGGCCGCCTCGCGCCGGACGACCTCGGGCTGGCCGGCCAGGTGGCGGCTCTTCAGGAGGACGGCCGTCATGACGTAGCCCAGCTCGGCGCAGGTGCGGCGCGCCGCGGCCTCGTCGGCGGGGAGGCGGGCGCGGAGGCTGACGACGCCGTCGCGGGGGTGCCCGAAGTCGGCGCGGCGCATGCCGGCGGCCCGGAGGCGGCGGTCCAGGGCATCCAGGGCGTCGCGCTCGAACGCGGCGAGGCCAGCCGGCGGGGCCGACGCCTCGGTGTCGAGGACGGCGGGCCAGAGGGGCGTCCAGGCGGCCCGCAGTGAGTCCTTGCTCGCCATTTTCGCCAGTCCTTTCAGAGGGTTCTGGGCGAAACGCCTCAGAGGTTGAAGATGCGATCCAGCACCCGGATGCGGTCGATGACCCCCAGCAGGCGGCGCTCGGCGTCGACGACATACACCTTGGGGAAGCGCTTCACCGACAGCAGGAAGACGACCTCCAGCGCGGTGGCGTGGGGGCCGCATGTGGCGAGCTGCTGGTTCATGATGTCCTTCACCAGCAGGTCGTGGTCCTTCTCGAAGTACTTCTCGAACGGATCGAACTCGGCGATGAAGGACACGCTCTTGAGCTGCCGGAAGAAGTCCGGGATGCCATGGGTGAACAGATCATCGGCCGTCACCTGCCCCACCAGGCGGCGGTCGGCGTCGGTGATGCCGGCGGCGTCCAGGTTCATCTCGGCCATCATCTGCGTCAGCGACGGCAGCGGCAGATCCGGGTGAAACCGGCCATGGGACGGCCGCATGATGTCTTCGGCGAGGATGGGGGCGTCCTCCTCGCGCACCGTGGACTGCAGCCAGGTGGCGAGGGCCACGGGATCGGTGGCCTGCTCGACGCGGGCGCGGTTGGCCGGGTCGATGAGCAGGCGGGCGAGGCGGCCCATCACCTGGAGCAGGGCCCCGGGTCGGCTCGGGGGGCCCACGATCAGGACCACCACGCGGGCGACGTCGCCCTCCCAGGGCAGGGGTTCGGCGAGGGTCGCGAGGCAGATGCGGGGGCCGAGGACGCCGGGGAGGCGGGCGTGGGGCACGACGATGCCCTCGTCCACCATGAAGTTGTCGCCGTCCGCGCGCTCCATCAGCGCCTCGACCAGCGCCTGGGGGCCGACGGCGTGGGGCATGCCCGGGGCGGTCAGGAGGGCGTTGGCCATCTGCAGCAGCAAGGCCTGCCGGTCCGGGGCGCGGACGCCCAGCAAGACACGGCGTGGATCGAGGGCGACGCGCTGGACCATGGGGGCCCTCCTTCAATGCGGCGGGAGGATCGGCGCTCGCCGACACTGCGTCAAGGCTCGCGGGGCGCGGGCGCGGGTCGGTGCTCGCCTGGGCCGGGGATTGCTGGTTCAATGGGGCGCCGGTCAGGCGCCGGCGAACGAACGGGGGAGTGGCATGCGCGTGGGGAGACTTCTGCTCTGGACGCTGGGGCTCGGCGCCCTCGCACTGGCCGCGTGCGATGACGGCGGCGGCGGTGGTGGTGGGGCCGGAGGCGCGGGGGGCGCGGGCGGCGTCGGTGGGGGGGGCGTCGGCGGGGGGGGCGATGTGGGCGCTCCCGACATGGGGGCCGGCGCGGACGCGGCCCCGCAGGTGGACGCAGGCGAGCTCGACGCGGCGTTGCCGGACGCCGCGCCGCCCGACATGGGGCCACCCCGGCCCCCGGACATCTGCGACGAGCTGGCCCTCCCGCGGCGCCCGTTCGCCGAGGGGACGGGGGTGCAATTCGGTGATATCGCAGGGGATTTCACGGTCCAGACCCTGGACGGGCCCTGGTCGTTCCGGGAGCACTTCACGGGCTGCGAGGCCTACGTCTTCCTGCTCTACATCCCCGACCTGCGCCAGAACCCGCAGGGCGCGTGGGTGGGCACCGAGCTTTGGAACACCGATGTCGAGGCGCTGGTGCGCAAGACCCCGGCCAACACCCACTACTTCTTCGTGTCGCTCGAGGAGGACGCGACGGCCCGCGAGCGGCGGATGCGGGCCATGGAGGGCCGGCTCGCGCGGGCGGCCCCCGACGGCCTGGCCGACCGGTTCCACCTGGTGACGGATCGGGTGACCGAGATCGACGGCAGCGTGGGCGCCTTCGTCCGCGACTACCTGGACTACCTGTTCGACCCCGCCAGCCAGGTCGATCTGGGCGATCGGGGGCGAGCCCAGCCGCCGCTGCCGTTCGCCTTCGCGATCGACCGCCTGCAGCGCTGGGATGAGGGGGGCAGCCTCAACGAAGTGGTCGGTCGGCCGATGCTGTGGGACATGGCCAGCTACTTCGGGCCCTTCTACAACCACATCGCCAGCGTGTACGACCAGGTCGCGGCCGAGGACGCCACGACGATCACGCTGCCGATGGTCGAGGGGCGGGTGTCGGCCCGCATCTTCACGCCCATCGTGGAGCTGCCCGACGCGGCCGCCATGGCCGAGGTGGATGAGATGACGTTCGACGTCAGCGTCACCTGTCCGGCCCGCAACGTGTTCGGGTGCAGCGAGTGGGATCGCATCGCCAGCATCGCGCTGTGCATGGACGAGACCTGCGAGGCGCGCCAGGAGGTGGCGCGGTGGATCACCCCGTACTGGCGGCGTGGGGAGCGGCGCTGGCTGCTCGAGGCCTCGCCCATGCTGGGGCTGCTGAGGGAGGGTGGGGCGCGGATGTTCCGGGTGGAGATGGGCCCCGAGTGGGAGCGGGCCACGGAGCGCGATGTGCGGGTGACGCTCCGCCTGCGTAGCCAGGGGGGACGCCGGGCCGAGGGGACGCAGTTCGCCTTCGGCGGCGGCAGCTTCGGCGCCGAGTACAACATGCGCGCGCCCTTCCGGTTCACCCCGCCCGCCGACGCGAGCCGGGTGGAGGTGGTGCTGCTGCTGTCGGGCCATGGGCAGACCGCGAACGACAACTGCGCCGAGTGGTGCGACCACCGCCACGCCTTCACCCTCAACGACCAGCCCCTGTCCGTCGTGCGCCACCTGGGGGAGGTGGGCTCGCTGCGCGGGTGCGCCGAGCAGGCCTCCGCGGGCGTCCCGCCCGGCCAGTACGGCAACTGGGCGCCGGAGCGCGCCTACTGGTGCCCTGGCATGCCGGTGCAGCCCATCCGCCTGGACATCACGGGGAAGGTCATGCCGGGTGCGGAGAACGTGCTCACCTACGAGGGCACGCTCGGGGCGGACACCGCGCCGCGGGGTGGCGACATCGCCTTGAGCGCCTACGTCGTCTGGTACGCCGACTGAAAAAAAAGTGCGGCGCCCAACCGGTCGAGAAGATTCGGTTTTTCTCGATCGGCTCGGTCCGCGTCGTCGATTCTCTGCGACACGCGCCGACTTTGACCGATGTGGTTGGAGGCCCCGACTTCCCGGAGGACTCCCATGCCCGTCGCGCTGCGCACCCTGCTGCCCCTTCACAGCACCATCAGCCCCCGCCAGGGCGTGGTGGTGGTGGTCTTCGACATCACGTCCAAGACCGTGGACGACCTGTTCTTGCTGGTGCCCGACCACCAGGCCGTTGACATCCTCAATGGCATCCGGCCCGAGCCCAGCAGCTCTTCGGCAGCTCGACCTGTACAACTACTTCTTCATGTCCAACCACTTTCACTGGCTGCTCGGCGTGCCCGACCTGGTCGCCAGAGCGTGGTGCTGGAGTGGGTCAACCGCGAGATCCGCGAAGCGTATCAACAAGTTGCGCCGGCGGACGGGGCCGCTGCTCACGCGCAACCACGCCATCCAGGTCACGACGCTGGAGCACGCCGTCGAGCGCATGCGCTACATCATAGGCCAGGGCACGGCGCAGCTGCTGGCGCGGCCACCCGGCCGACGACGTGTTCGCCTGCGCCAACCCGGCGCTGCTGAAGGGCGAGGCCATCGAGGGCACGTTCGTGCACGCCGGCGGGCGGAAGGAGCGGCTGCGCGTGCGGCTGGACCGCCTGCCCGGCTTCGGCCACCTGAGCCCCCAGGCGTACCGGGCCTTCCTGTGGGAGCTGGCCGACAGCGTGGCCGCCGAGCACCGCCCGCGGCGGAAGAAGGCCGGCCTGCCGGTGCCCGACCCAGGCCGTGCGGCGTGTCGATCCGTTCACCCGACCGAAGGAGCGCAAGCGCAGCCCGCGCCGGTCGTGCACGGTCCGCCGGAGCACGTGGAGGGTGGCACCAGCACCAGCCGAGATCCGCGACGCCTACAGCACCTCGTCGCGAGCGTTCCGGCGTGGCAGGCTCGACCCGACGCAGCCGATGGTGCCATGGCCGCCGTACACGCTGCCGCCCGCCTTCGCCCGCAAGGCGCTGCGGGCGCGGGTGGAGGACGGCTGAGCGGGTAGTTTCGTAGCGAATTCAGCGGGTTGGGGGTGCAGGCGGCGCCATGGGCGAGGTGCGCCCGGAGGGTGGGGCGGGGCCGAGGCGTCGGGTCCAGGGGGGCTGGAGGGGGGCGGGGTGGGCGATGCAGGGCCCAGCGGGCCACCGAGGAGAACGCAGGGGGTTCAAAGGGAGGCCGAAATCCAGCCGGGGTGCAGCGTTGCACGTTCTTGGCGAGCTACCCGGTACGCAAGGGAGGGCGGAACGCCCGGCCGGGGTGCAGCGTTGCACGTTCTTTGAGCGATACCCGGTACGCGAGGGAGGGCGGAACGCCCGGCGGGGCCCGGGTCGGGCTACGGGACGCCCCGGTAGAGGGTGCCATGGAACCGCACCGACACCCGGTCCCCGGGCTGGGTACCGACGGCGTCGAACGTGTCCGCACCGCTCCCCCCGGCGACGCCGCCAGCACAGTCAAGCAGGCTCGCGCGCGCTGCTCAAGGGGGGAGCCGCAGGCCTACTCGACCGGGAAGCCGTCGAGGGCGACGCCCGCCGAGGTGAAGGTGAGGCAGACGCTGTTGCCGGTGCCGTTGATGTCGGGCGGGAGCAGGCCGGCCCGCGAAGGCAGAGTCGGTGTTGGCCAGCGCCGCGACCAGGGCGTCGTGGGGGATGATGCCGAGATGACGCCGTTGTTGATGAAGAAGCCGTTGGCGTCGATGCCCGCCTGCCCCGTGATGGTGGCGTTGGTGATGTCGAGGGCGAGGTCCATGCCGCCGACCGGGATCGCCACCGGGAAGTTGCCCGGGCCGGCGGTCAGCTGTCCCGCCGCGATGCGGGTGCCGCCGAAGATCACCCGCGGGTTGCCCATGTCGTCGAGGGACGAGGCGGAGACGACGTACCCGGCCCCACCCGCGTTGCCGGTGAGGAGGGCCAGGTCGAACTCGCCGTTGGCGCCGGGGGCGGCCAGGCCGATGGAGGTGGGCAGCAGGTTGAGGGAGCCGTCATCGACCGCGCCCTGGAGGCCGTCGTTGGCGAGGGCCGCCGCAAGCGACAGCGAGTTGTCGGCGCGGTTGTCGTTGTTGAGGTCCCGGCACCCGTCTGCGGCAGGGTTGGCCGCGATGGCGAGGCGGATGATGCGCCCGCCGAAGATGTCGCCCATGGGCGGGGGCGGGGGATCACCGGCGTCGGGATCCGGCACCGCCATGTCGGCCACCGGCGCCCCCATGTCAGGGTCGGGTGTGGCCATGTCCGCCACCGGGGCGCCGCGTCCTCCGGCGCCATGCCCTGGTCCATCGGGCCGCCGCCGCCAGCCCCACCGGCTCCGCCGCCGGCGCCGCTGGCGTCGGCCGGGTTCGCGTCGCGGATGGCGCCCTGATCGGCGCCGCCCTGCTCGTTCGTGGCGCCGTCGTCGTCACAGCCCGCGGCCACCAGCGCCGCCACCGCCACCAGGCCCAGGGCCATCTTCCGGGTCATTCGTCCCATGTGTGTCCTCTTCGGGATGCAAGGTCCGGCCGCAGTGTAGGCGAGCGAGCGTTTCGAGCCACCCGCCCCGCCGTCGCGCCCCGCGCCCCGCCCGCGCCCGGCCTCACCCCAGGGAAGCGGGCCTGCACCGCCGCCCGGTCATCGCCGAAGTGCTCGTCTTCAAAGCCGAAAGCTGGAGGATGCTGGTGTGCAGGTTGTGCAGCGACCACGGCGTCCGATAGTCGACGTGGGTCTCCAGGGTGTCGCCTCGCCCCCTTCGCTGAGCGTGAGGTGCCGACCCGTGCGCAAGCCCCGACGTTGCCGGCGAGCATCACCGGCAGGTCCCGGGCGATGTGCAGGGCGGCGTTGCTGAACTCGGCGATGTGCAGCACCAGCGTGCGGTCCAGCAGCGGGCCGGCGGCGTCCTCGGCAGGCGCGAGCTGGTCGAGGAAGCGCGCCACGAGGCTGGCCTTGAACCGCCGGTTCGCCTGGACCTCCGCCCGCCACGCCCGGGCCCGCTCCCCGGCAGGGTCGCCCAGCTCCAGGCCCGCGTGGCCGAGGGCGTGGGCGTCCACCTGGGGGCGAGCTGCTGGAACGGCAGGGGCAGGAAGGGCTCGATGGTGTCGGGGTAGTGCAGGGCTGACCACCCGGGTGAGGCCGCACTGGAGCGCCTGGGCCATGATGTCAACCTGGAGCAGGGCGAGCAGCCGCCGCACATCGCCCGGGAAGAGGGCCCACCGATCGGCGTCGCCAGCCCGGCCGCCGAGTCCATGGCGGGCGGGTGCAGGCCCGCGCCAGATCGGGATCGTCGAGGACGGCCAGCCGGCGCTCCATGGCGCGCAGGTGGTCCTGGTGGGCCTCCAGCACGCGGCGGTCGGCGGCGCTCAGCCGGACCTCGAGGTGCTGAAACCCCGTCAGGGCGCCATCCAGGACGCTGCGGCGCTGGGCCCGCAGCCGGGCGAGCTCCTCCACCGGCAGGCCGCGGTCGAACCCCGTGAAGAGGCGCGCGAACGCCGAGCGCGGATCGGGCTCGCGGACGATGGGCTCGCCCGCGGCGCGGTAGGACGGCTCGCCGAAGTGCGGCCCGGGGGCGGCGAGATCGACGCTGGAGAAGGGGGCGGGCCAGCGAGCGGTCAGGCGGTCGGCCAGCACCTGATCGATGGAGGGTCCGCCCGCCGTGAAGTCGGCCCCCACCGGCACCGCCGCCCGCGCCGTCAAGCTCGAGACGTCCGCCCGCCGGTGCTCGCCGGGCTCGGTCTGGTTGTCGACGCCGCTGAGGAAGAGCAGGCGGTCCAGGTGTCGCCGCAGATCGGTGTGCAGCGGGCCTGGCACCGGCGCCTCGGGGGTGCCGGTGGGCCGCCAGTCGTTCCACGGGTGCATGGCCGCGAACTGGCTCTCGGTGGATCGGTTGGTGAGCGTGCCCCCCGTCTCCCAGAACAGCGCGAAGCGCTGCGGCGCGGCTCCCTGGGCGCCCGCCACCGAGGGCAGGAACGGCAGGGCGATGCACAGCCCTCCTGCCGTCCGCAGGAACTGGCGCCGGCTCACCCCGCTCATGGCACCTCCTGTCGGTAGCGAAAGGCGTCGAGGGTGGTGCTGGCCCGGACGAGGGCGAGGAAGTCGCCGCCGCTCTCCCGAAACGCCCGGCGGAGCTGGTCGACGCTGCAGGCGTCCTCATCGGCGGTGGCCGGCCGCCCGAAGAAGTACGCAAACCATTGATCAGCAAAGCAATCGCCCACCATCTCGCTCTCGGCGAGCGCCTGGGACAGCTCCACCCCGCCGTCGATGCGACGCAGCACGTCGGCGTCGGGGAGGGCGCCGCGGGCGTCGACGGGGACCGTGTACGGCTCGCCGCGGCCGCGGTCGAAGCCATGCTCCTCGACCTCGAAGCGGCCCAGGGCGTCGTAGTGGTCGAGGGTGAAGCCGACGGGGTTGATGGCGGCGTGGCAGCCCTGGCACTCGGGCCCCGCTGTCCGGCGCTCGACCAGCGTCCGCAGGCTCACGGGGGTGCCGTCGTCGCCCTGGCCGCCGCGCGTGATGGGTACCTCGAGGACGCTGGGCGGCGGAGGCGGCATGGGCAGGCAAAGGAGCCGCCGGCGGATGAACGCCCCCCGGTGGATGGGCGACTTCACCGCCGGGCCCGCCTTCAGCGTCAGGAACGCGGCCCGCGTGAGGATGCCCGCCCGCTGCTCGGGGTCCAGGGCGACGACTCCGCGGCCGCCCGGCGGCACCGCGACCCCGTAGATGCCGGCGAGGTCGGCGTCGACCTCGGCCTCGGTGTCGAGCCTTAGTCCGGCGAGGCCGCCGCCCGCGTAGACCGACGCCTCGATGAGGGCCTCGGACTCCCGCACCATCGACGCCGCCAGCGCGGGCGACCACGCCGGCAACAGCGTCGGATCCTTGGGCGCGGCGGCCACGCGATCGAGCTCGAGCCACGCCCGGAAGAACCCGAGCACGCGCGCCCGCCCCCGGGGATCGGCGAGCAGACGGTCTGCCTGGCGCGCGATCTCGGCGGGGTCGTCGAGGCGCCCGTCATCGGCGGCGGCCCTCAGCGCGGCGTCGGGCGGGGCGTCCCAGAGGGCGTAGGACAGCCGGCTGGCGACGCTGTGGGCGTCCAGCCGGACCACCCCCGGCGGCAGGCGCGGGTCGGCCTCGCCGGTCTCGAGGTGGTAGAGGAAGGCGGGGCTCTGGAGGATGACCTCGACGAAGAGCCGCGCGCGCTGCTCGAAGCCCTCGTCGGCGGGCAGGGCGGCCCAGACCGCGTCGAGCCCGTCGAGCACCCGGGCGCTGGGCGGGCGGCGGAAGGCCTGGTCAGCGAGGGCGTAGCGCAGCGCGGCGCCGCACGCCTCCTCGCCCACTTCGAGCGGGTCGCAGGGCAGCAGGCCGCCGGGGGCGAGGTCCACCTCGGCGGCCAGGGTGCGGGCGGCGGCCGCCAGCTTCTCGGCCCCCAGGAGCGAGATCGCGGGCGCCGGATCGGGCGCCAGGTCGGGCTCCGCGTCGGGGAGATTCAGCAGTGATCGCGCGGTGTTGCGGTACTGGAGCGGTGTGAGTCGCGCCAGGGGGACGGCCGGCACGGTGACGAGGGGGCAGGCCGCCGGCAGCACGGGCTCGGGTGGACCGTCGGCCGCGGCGTCGGCGGCCGTAGCGTCGGGGGACGCGTCGACGGTGGCGTCGGCCGCGAGAACGATGCCGGCGTCGGGGGTGGGCGCGGCGTCGGCGTCCGGCGCCTCCGCACCCCGCGGCGTCGGGGTGCAGCCGAGCAGCGGCAGAGCCAGGGCGAGAGCCAGGGCCAGGACGGGGGACGGCGCGCGCATCGGGTGGCATCCTACGCCGTCCCGCGGGGCCGGCGCGAGGCGGGCGTTGCATCGCACCGGTGGCGCGGGCACGCTGGCGGCGGGAGGTCGAGATGGGACGCAGAGGGCGGTGGGTGGTGGGCCTGTGGTGCCTGCTGGGGAGTGCGGTGGTGGGGAGCGCGGTGGTGGGGAGCGCGGTGGTGGGGAGCGCGGTGGCGGCGGAGCGCGGGCTGGCGGGCGTCACGCCCGAGCCGGCCGAGGTGGCGACGCTGCTGCGGGCGCTGGAGGCCGGGCTGGAGAGCCTGGACGGCGGCTTCGCCCACGGCACCCCATGGACGCAGGTCGGCAACTTCTACCAGCGTCGCTGGTGCCGGGGCGCCGGAGCGCGCGATGACTGCCAGATCGCCAGCGGCACCGCCGATCTCCGCGATCAGCACGCCGTCGAGCTCTACACGCTCTTCTACGACCAGGACTGGCCTCGCACCTTCGGCATCGGCCTCAACGCCCTGCGGGTGCCGGCCGGGCCAGGCCTGGGGGTGTCGGTCTGGCTCAGCGAGGGCGGGCAGCGCATCGTCGGGACCGGGAGCGGCGTGACGCTGCGCTGGTACCCGGCTCCCACCGGGGCCGCCGACGTCGAGGTCTCGGTGGGCAGCGAGGCCAGCTACCGCATCGGCGAGACGACGCTGCGGGTCGCGGCGGCGGGCACCCCGCTGGCGGTGCTGCGGCGCCTGATGGTCTCGCCCGCCGCGTTGCGCGACGAGGGGCGGACGCAGCTCGCGGCCCTCGCGGCCGAGGTGGACCGGGCCCTCAAGGCGGGCGAGGTCCAGCGCTGCGAGTATGGCCCCTACCACGGCGACGGCATCCCCCCGGTCTGCACGCCGCGGCCGCTGACCGCCGCCGAGCAAGAGGCCGAGCGGGCGACGTTCAAGGCCTGGCTCGCCGCTCGCCTCGCGCTGCTCGAGGCCCGGGCGGAGGACGCCTGGAAGCTCGCCATGATGACGGTGCCGGTCGGGGCCCTCCAGGACGGCGCCCCACGAAAAGGGCAGTAAGTTCAGCCCCTTGCGGGCAGCGGGCCAGGCTGGCGGGCTACTGCTCGTCGGGGGGCACCGGGCAGTCACCGGCGGCCACGACGGCGGCGCAGTCCCGGGCCGCGCACTCATCGCAGCAGGCCGCGCAGGCAGGGTTGCCCTGGCAGGTGGCGACCAGGTAGTCGAGCCGGCCGCCGAAGGTCGCGTCACCGGTACAGCACCGGCCGATCAGGGCGATGCAGGCGGCGCAGTCCTCGGGGCCCTCCGCGCAGGCGCACTGGAGGCGAGCGCTGGCGTCCGGGAGGGTGGCATCGGGTGCGCGGGCGTCCGCCGACGCGGCGTCCACGGCGGCCTGGGCATCGGCGCTCCCGGGCGTCCCGGAGGCGCCACCGTCACAGGCCGAGACGAGCGCGAGCAGAGCCAGCAGGGAGGTCCTCATGGCCCGCAGGATGCGCGGTCCCGGTGGGGCCGTCAATCGCTCCCGTGGTGGCTTCCAGGCCGCCGGGGGACGTGCTACCGCTCTGCCATGCGCACTCTCTCTTTGCTGCTCATCCTGGCCGCGCTGGCCGCCCCTGGCTGGTCCGCGCCGCCCCCCCCGCTGACCGAGAACGGCCTGTATGCCGACCTGGCGGCGCTGCCGCTGGACGGCGCGGCGCTCGCGAGCCTCGACGGCCTGATCGAGACCCTCGCCGAGGATCCGGGCCTCGTGCACCTGCTCACCAACCTGGTGGAGTGCGCTCTGCCGGTCGGCAGCCAGGTCGAGGCCGGCGAGCAGGTCTTCGAGGGCAGCTTCGGCCTGGCCGGCGAGTGGGCGGATGGCCCCTGCGACGAGACGTGCCAGCGGTGGGTGAGCGCCTGCATTCTGGCCCGGACGAACGCTTACGGGCTGCCGGTGCGCATCTACCTGGATGGCCCAAACCCCCACCTGCAGACGCTCGTCACCCCGGATCGCCAGGGCTTCACGGTCCGCGAGGCTGCCTTCTTCGGCAACGTGTTCCAGACGCCGGCCCGGCGCTTCGCCTGCCGCGGCGACGGGGATGATCCCCTGGCCCTGACGTGGAGGGTGTGCGGGCGACCGGGCAGCCGGTGCGGCTCGGAGGTCCTCGGGGCCTGCGGGCCCGTGGATGGCGAGACCGGGGAGGCCGTGCCCCGACCGGTCTGCACCCTGGCGCCCGACGGCACCTACCACGACTGCCGGGAGGGCCCCGACGGTCCGGTGCATGCCGAGGTGCTCACGCTCTTCATGCGGCCGACGAGCTTCGGCGGGGCGCTGCAAGCCGGCTGTGGGACGCCGCCTCCCTCGACGCCGGCGCCGCGCGCGCCTGGCGCCGTGGGATCGCCGTGCCTCCACAGCGCAGCCTGCGCCGAAGGGCTCTTCTGTGATGTGTCCTATGTGGGCCAGGGGGTGTGCACCCGCGCCTGCGGAGACGCCGAGGTCGAAGACGAGGCCGTCTGCGTCGAGCCGGGCTCCACCTGTCTGCGGGCCCCCATCGGCGCATTCTGCACCCGCGCCTGCGGCGATGGCACGCCCTGCGGTGCAGGCCAGATGTGCTCTGGCCTCTGGCTCCTGCTGGGTCAGGCCGACGACCCGGGCTGCTTCCCGTTCTGCACCGAGGACGCCCACTGCGGGGCGGGCACCCACTGCAACCCCCGGTCGGGCACCTGCGGGTTCCCGGCGCCGACGGCCGGCCAGCCCGATGGCACCCCGTGCGACCCCAGCCAGGAGGGCGTCTCGCCCTGTCGCGGGCTCTGCTTCCGCGTCGACGACGATCCCACCCATGGCCTCTGCGTGAGCCTGCTGAACAAGGCGGTCCAGGCCGACTGCCCCGATGATCCCGCCACCATGACGCCCCTGCGGCCCGACGCCAGCGATGACCTGGCCCTCTGCATCTTCCGCGAGTGCCAGACGGACGACGACTGCGAGGCACCGCTGCGGTGCACCCGGGTGCCGCTCCGGGCCAGCCGCTGCGACTACCCTTGACGCCGGGCCGGGAGGCGGCGGGGCGTGGACACACCGGATCTGCCTTGCTATATGCGCCCTTCGCTCAGAGCTGGTGGAGGCCATCGATGACACGCGCGCGACAGGGGATGACGGCTCTGCTGGTGGGCCTGGGCCTGCTGGCGATGGCGGGGCAGGCCGTCGCCCAGGCGACCGGGGTGTGCCGCACGCCGCGCGAGGCCGCGCGCACCTTCCTCGACAACCTCCAGGCAGACAACGACCGCCCCGAGGTGGCCATCGCGTGCTTCGAGCGGCCGGAGGGACTCGGGAACGACGCCCTCATCGCGCGGGCGCGGGAGCTCAAGGCGGTGCTGGACGCTCGCGGGCTCTTCGTCGTGATGGACGATCTGCCCGACGCGGCGGACCACCAGGATGAGAACGGCCGGCTGCGGGCGCCGCTGGTGGCCGGCCTGGAGGGGGTGTACTTCGAGCGCATCGCCGGGGAGTGGCAGCTGCCCGCGGCGGTGGTCCAGCGGGTTCCGCGGCTCTACAGCGAGACGTTCTCGGGGTGGAGCGAGGCCCTGATCAACCGCCTGCCCCCGGCCTTTCGAGCGGGCTTCGGGGGCTATGAGCTCTGGCAGCCCATCGCGCTGGTGGCGGTGCTGGTGCTCTGCTTCCTGGTGTCGCGCCTGACGCGCGCGCTGGTGCAGAGCCGGCTCGTGCGGCTGCTGGCTCGCCTGAACCTGGAGGGGGTCAAGGCCCAGCTCGCGCGCACCGCCCGGCCCATCGGCCTGCTGGCCGCGACGGGGGTCTTCGCGCTGCTGCTGCCCGATCTGCGCCTGCCCATCGGCAGCGCCCGGGTGATGGTCATCGGGGTGAAGGTCGTGGCGGCCTGGGCGGGGGTCCTGCTCGCCTACCGCCTCGCCGATCTGGTGGTCATGCGCCTCGCGGCCCGCGCGGCCCTCACGGCGACCCGCACCGACGACCAGCTCGTGGTCCTGCTGCGCAAGACGCTGCGGGTGCTGGTGGTGGCCATCGGGGTGGTGTTCGTCCTGCAGAACCTCAACGTGGACGTGACCGGGCTGCTCGCGGGCCTCGGCATCGGCGGCCTGGCCCTGGCCCTCGCGGCCAAGGACACCGCCGCCAACCTCTTCGGCTCGATCACCATCCTCATCGACCAGCCCTTCTACGTCGGGGACTGGATCCAGGCCGCCGGCGTCGAGGGCACCGTCGTCGAGATCGGGCTGCGGTCGACGCGGGTCCGCACCTTCTACGACAGCGAGGTCTCGGTGCCGAACTCCACCCTGGCGGTGGCGAACATCGACAACTACTCGCGCCGTAACTACCGGAGATTCAAGACGAACCTCTGCATCGGCTATGAGTCGACCCCCGAGCAGGTGCAGGCCTTCGTCGAGGGCGTCCGCGCCCTGATCGCCCGCCACCCGGACACCCGGAAGGACTACTACGAGGTCCACTTCACGGGCTACGGGGACTCCTGGCTGGAGGTGCTGCTGTACACGTTCTTCCAGGTGGGCTCCTGGTCGCAGGAGCTCCAGGCGCGCCAGCACCTGCTCCTCGAGATCAAGCGCCTCGCCGCGGACGTGGGCGTGTCGTTCGCGTTCCCGACCCGGACGCTGCACATCGAGACGCAGGCCGAGGCCAGCGACCGGGCGGTGCCGCCCGCGCCTTCGGCCCAGGAGCTCGCGGCGCGGGTCCGTGGCTTCGGCCCCGGCGGCGATCGGGGCCAGCCCGGCGGCCGCACGCTCACCCATGGCTTCTTCGCCGGCGACGCCTCGGCGCGCGGCAACGCGGAGGGATGATGGCCCTGGACTACAGCCGGACGCTGGTCGACAACGGGGCGGGCTGGCAGCTCGCGCTGCACCGCATCGCCGATCCCGATCGGCTGGACCCCGCGCGGCGGCCCGTGGTGCTGGTGCCCGGCTTCGCGATGAACAGCTTCGCCCTGCGCTACCGGCCGGGGGGCGACTCCCTGGCGGGACACCTGGCCCACGAGGGCTTCGAGGTCTGGTGCACCGAGCTGCGGGCCCAGGGGGCCAGCCAGCCCACCCGCGGCCCCGGCACGTTCGGCCTGGCCGATCTGGGCGTGCACGACCTCGGTGTGGCCATCGACGCGGTGCTCGAGCGCACGGCGACCCGCGCCGACCGGGTGGACGCCGTCGGGGCCAGCCTGGGCGCCACCTACGTCTTCATGCAGGTGGCCTGGGCCCCCGACCACCGCGTGGCGCGGATGATCAACATCGGCGGACCCCTGCGGTGGGTGGCCGTCCACCCGATCCTGAAGGTGCTGGCCCAGGCGCCGGCCCTCTGGGGTCTGCTGGCCATCCGCGGCACCCGCGACTTCGCCCGGCGGGCGCTGCCGCTGGCGGCCCGCGTGCCGGGCCTGCTGCACGTCTACCTGCACCCGGCCATCTGCGACTTGAGCGAGCCCGCCTCGCTGGTGCAGACCGTCGATGACCCGGTGCCGCGCATCAACCAGGAGATCGCCCGGTGGATCCGCGACCGGGACCTGGTGCTACAAGGCCGTGATCTCACAGCGGATCTGGCCGGCTGCGAGCTGCCGCTCCTCACGCTCGTGGCCAACGCCGATGGCATCGTGCCCGAGTCGACCACCTGCTCGGCCCACAACCTGCTCACGGGCGCCCCGCGCACCGTCGTGCACGCCGGTGACCACCGCCGCCCCATGGCGCATGCCGATCTCTTTGTCAGCGAGCCCGCCGAGGAGCAGGTGTTTCGGCCGCTGGTGGCCTGGCTGCGGGGCGGCTGAGCCTCAGCGCGCGAGATCGAGCCGGGCGCGATCCAGGCGACCCTCGACGAAGGCCCGGATGCGGTGGGCCCGCGCCTCCCAGGTGAGGCCGGCGGCCGTCGCCAGGGCCCCGCGCGCCAGACGATCGCGCCGGGCCGGATCTCCCAGCAGCGCCGACACCGCCTCGGCCAGCGCGCCGACGTCATCGGGCTTCACCAGGCAGGCGTTCTGGCCGTCGTCCAGCAGCTCCTGTGCGTCGGGCAGGCGCCCGGCCACGATGGCCCGCCCCGCGGCCACGTAGGTGAAGAGCTTGATGGGCAGGACGGTGGTCCCGAAGCGGGTCAGCGGATCGGCGCTCGGCGGGATGACGAGCACATCGGCGGCTTGCAGAGCCAGCGTCAGCCGCTCCCCCGTGAGGTACCCCGTCAGGTGGACCCCCTGGGCGCGCGCCCGCTCCACATAGGGCCGGGCCTCCTCGGTGTCATCGGCGCCGGCCAGCACCCACTGCCCGCCCCGCGTCCGTGCGGCCGCGTCCAGCAGCAGATCGATGTTCTTCACCGGCGCGATGCGCCCCGTGTAGACCACCGTCGGCGCCTCGGGCAGGCCCAGCAGCGCCCGCGCCTCGGTGGGCGTGCGCTGCACCGCGAACGCCGAGGGATCGAAGCCGTTGTAGATGGTCTCGACCTTCTCGGCGGGCACCCCGTCCTCGACGAACGCCCGCCGCGCCAGCCGCGAGTGCGTGATGATGCCCGCGAACGCCGGGTGCCGCCCCACACGCTTGAACGCGAAGCGCGACGCGGGATACTGCCGCGTCAGCGGCCGGTACGTCTCGAACACCACCGGCACCCGCGCCCGCATGCACGGCAGGATGGGCGCCACCGTGCGCGTGTGCACCAGGTCATAGCCACCCGACAGCGCCGCCCGCGTCGCCGCCACCCCCGTCGCCAGCTTGATCGGCACCCTCCGCTCGCCCACATGCGTCGGCAGCGGTACCAGCCCGAACCCGCACGACGCGTGGAAGTGCGCCTGCAGCGTCGCCCGCAGCGCCTCCCGATCCTGCCGCCAGGCTGCGGGCTTCACGGGGAAGAGCAGATCCACGTCCACCCCCACCGCCGCCAGCGCGGACAAGGTGTGGATCATCTGCAGCCCGCTGGCCGAGTTGTTGGGGAAGGTCTCGTCGGTGATGTAGGCGATGCGCATCGCCGCGGAGGGTGCGCGACGCGGGGCCGGGCTGTCAATCGAAGGAGGACCCGGGAGAGACGCCCTGGTGGCCGCGGCGACCGGGCCGGCCGGCCCGCGGGCGCTCAGTCCTCGGCGCGATCCACGGCGTTGCGCAGCAGGCGCAGGTCGCTGATGACGTCGGTGTAGGCCTCCAGCTTGCGGTCGGCGGCTTCGAGGGCGCCGCGGGCGTCGGGGTCGAAGGGGGTCGCGCGGGCGGCCGAGGCGGCGGGCTGCCAGACGTCGGTGACGAAGGTGTTGGCGCGGGTGAGCAGCTCGTGGCTCAGGGAGCGGCCGTCGGCGGTCTGGCCGGCGCGGTAGGTCACGCCGGTGTGGGGGTGGACGAACTCGACCACGTCCCAGCCATCGGGGTAGGTGCGGTCGTCGCCGGAGCCCTTCTCGCTGATGGCCAGGTACTCGGCGAAGTCGAGCTGCTCGTCGTAGGAGCTGGTGTTGAAGATGCTGGAGAGCACCAGGCCCTGCCAGACCAGGTCGTAGCTGACGGGGCCTCGATACGGGGCATGCCAGCGACCTCGGCGTCCGTCTGGGAGAACGCGGCGCGGTCCACCAGGACGCGGGGCTTGACGCGCTGGTCGGCGGGGCCGTCGGCGCTGACGAGGGCGGCGGTCGCGTCGCTGACGTCGCCATCCAGCCACGAGAAGAGCAGGTTGCGGATGAGCTCCATCAGCTCGGGGCGGAAGGTGCGCCAGTAGCCGATGGCGAAGGTGCGGCGGTCGCCCAGGTTGGCCACCCGGATGAAGCTCGTGTTGGTGTCCATCAGGTAGTAGAGCAGGCCGATGCGGTCGTAGAACGAGCCGATGTAGTCGTACCGGTAGTTGTACTCGTCGGTGATCTCGTTGAACTCGGAGCGCCCGGTGCCGACGGGCACGTCGAGCACCTCGCAGTCGGCGGCCACTTCGGGGCTGACCTTCGCCATGGGGACGTAGACGTTGCGGTCGGGATCGAGGCAGTGCAGGCCGGGCTCCGGCGTGCCGATGGCCTGGTTGATGAAGTTCATGCTGACCAGGGCGGCCTCGTAGAGGTCGTTGCGCAGCCCGATGTCGTAGTTCTGGTAGAAGAAGAAGTAGCGGAACGGGTAGCTGATGTACGTCGCCAGCCGGTCCTGCCGGGCGAAGAAGCCGTTGATGAAGCCGACCTCGGAGCGGCCGCGGCGGTAGGCGTTGAAGACGTAGTAGTTCCAGTAGTTCTGGATGGCCGACCGCACCACCTCGTTGTGGGTGGAGCCTTCGTCCCAGGTGCGGCAGGTCAGGTTGCCGTTGAACTCGTCGGAGCAGAAGCCATAAGGCACCTCGCGGTCGCGCCAGTAGTCGGCGAGGGGCCGCAGCGAGTCTTCGATGACGCGGCGGGTGTTCTCGACGACGCCCTCGGAGCGGGCCGGGATGAGGTCGGTGGCCGGGATGTCGCGGCGGCGGCGGATGTTCTCGTAGCCGCCGAGCAGCTCGGGGATGGTGTTGGGGCCGTCGATGAAGACGTCCAGGTCGAGGCGGCCAGGCACGGGGACGTCGTCCTCGAAGACCTCGGTGATGCCACCGTACACATGCTTCACAGCCGCGATGTCATAGCGACCCAGGCCGTGGATGTCGCTGTTGAAGCGGGCGCCGTAGTCCATGATGGAGCTGTAGCGGAACTCGGGCAGGCGCTGGCGGTTGCGCTCGGCCTCGTCCTCGGTGCGCTCTGCGATGTCCCAGAACTCGTCCTGGTAGTTGAGGGCGTCGAAGGATCCCTCGAAGTTGTGGCGCAGGCCGACGGTGTGGCCCAGCTCGTGGAGCATGACACCCCGGAAGATGGCCTCACGCAGGCGCTTGAACACCTCGTCGGGGTCGAGCCCCTTGAGCTCCAGGGCCAGGCCGATGACGGAATCGTCAATGAAGTCCGACATGTAGACGTTCTTCTCGGCGAACTGGGACAGCAGCTCCCGGCGCTCGGCGTGGAAGGCCTGGGGATCGACGCTCAGGTTCAGGGCCGCCTCTTCCAGCTCCTCGGTGGGCTCGTCGCCAGGCTCCAGGCCGAAGAGGGGCCGCAGGATCTGCATGTGGCCGGCGTGGATCATCCGGGCGCGGAACTGGGGTCGGCCTTGAGGGCCTCCAGGCGCTGGCGGCCCTCGTCCACCGGGCGGTTCATCACGCCGGCGATGGGGTCGTCGGGGTGGGGGTGGTCGAGCCGGGTCTTCAGGATGCGCTCCATGGCGGCGGTGTCGAGCTTGCCGTCGGGCAGGCGGTACTTCCCGTAGGTGGCCTCGACGTCGAAGCTGCCGGCGCGGGCCTTGAGCTCGGCGAAGGAGGCCTCGGTGAGGTTGACCTCCATGTCGGCCACCGACTGCGGGCGCGAGAGCCAGTCGCTGTAGCTGCCGCCGCTGATGACGGCGTTGAGGTCGAGGTCCTCGTTCATGGCGCGGACGATGTCCGCCGCGCTGCGGGCGTAGGTGTCGATGGAGGCGCCGTAGACGTTGGCGCTGCCCGCGACGATGCGGCCGGTCTCGGGGTCGGAGGACGAGGGGCCGTAGCCGAGGGGGCCGGCGACCTGGACCTCGTTGACCCAGTTGACGAAGTTGAAGCGGACGTCGCCCACCTGCTGCCAGGTGAAGGGCTCGGCGTCCCGCGCGCGGCTGAAGTGGGTGAGGCCCGAGCAGACGCGCTCGAGGTTGCCGGGCAGGATGCCGCGGCCCTCGGTGGCCTCGTCGACGACGTCCTTCAGGCCGCCGTTGCGGGCCAGGTAGGCCTCGACCCCCTCGACGGAGCAGGTGTTGCGGCGGATCTGGAACATGCCGCCGGCCTTGAGCTCGTCGCTGGCGAGGAACATCCACGCCTCGCCCGGGTCGTCGGCCTTCAGCCGCGTACGCAGGGCGTCCACGGTGATGCCCATGCGGGCGGCGGCGGCCTGGGAGAAGGCGACGTCCCAGTCGTTGGACATCAGGCCGGTGACCTGCTCGAGGTCGCGGGGGAAGCCGGCGTTGAGGTAGTAGATCACGGGCTTCGGCGCCAGCTCGTCGCCGGGGGTGTCGGCCCAGGAGCCGTCGGCCTGCTGGGTGCGGGCGTTCTGCCAGATGTCGTGGACGTTGGCGTAGAACTCGCGGGTCTCGTCGTGGCCGCCGCCGAGGCGGCGATCCCAGCGGTAGCGCTCGGTGCGGAAGAACCCGAACTTCTCCATGTCGACCCGGCTGGCCGCGCTGCAGTCGTCGAGGGTGAAGTAGCCCGGGGCGAAGACCCCATCGAGGAACCGCATGAACTCCGGGGTGCAGGCGAACTCCACCCGGTCGGCCTCGGTGCCCGGGGGGATGGCCCGGGTGCTGGCGTCGAACGGTACCGTGAGGGTGAGCGTGCGAAGCTGCTTGCCGTCGGGATCCTTCAAGGGAATCAAGTCGTTGTAGGTGCGGGGGCTGTAGCGCTCCTGCTCGTCGCCGATGCGGGCGAAGGAGTAGCGCAGGCGGACCTCGCCAGGGCCACAGTCGTACGAGCCGTGGGTGTAGTAGCAGTTGGTGATGGGCGCCTCGACCACGCCCCGGAGGGTGACCTGCATGTAGTCGTGGTCGATGTGCAGGTGGCCGGGATCGAAGACCTCGGTCTCGCGGATGTAGTCGGTGTTGGCGCTGTAGACCCGCAGGTTGAGGACCTCGGCGGGGCTGTAGGCCAGGTTGCTCGTCCAGTCGACGCGGAAGTACTCGCGGTCGTACCAGGGGCGGTCGCTGCCGTTCTCGGTGATGACGTTGCTGCGCTCGCCGGTGCCGCTGTTGTAGCCGCGCTTGATGTCGAAGTGCGCGGTGATGGGGAAGCGCAGGACGGGGTCGCCCTGGTAGTCGGCCCCCTCCTGGGTGCGGTCCTGGTCCAGGCCGGGCACCGCCTCATGGGTCCGGTAGCCCGTGAGGAAGTCCTCGGAGATCACCCACCGGATCTTCTCGAGCCCGCCCTCCAGGCCGACGAAGCCGCCGGCGGAGGTGAGGGGGGAGGCCTCGACGATGGTCTGGCGGAAGTACCACTCGCCGTCGAAGTCGGCCTTCTTGAGGTAGTGAGGCTGGACCGTGTTGATGGTCTCCACCGGCTCGGTGCAGCCGACGAGGCCGGCGAGCAGGGCGAGGACGAGGACGCTCGAGGTACGCATGGCCGTCTCCCGGGTGGGGCGGTGGCGGTTCGGGGTGGTGGTGTGGGTCATCGCGCTCACCGGCCCACGTCCACCCAGGACTGCAGCTCGCGCAGGTCTTCCATCAGCTCGACGAACTGCTGGAGCTGCTCCTCGGCGTCCTGGAAGTCGGCGGCGGCCTGGGCCCGGTCGGCACCGGTCGCGGCCTGGAGGGCCGCGCGGGCGTCGCGCCAGGTGGTGTTGGCGTAGTTCTGGGCCAGGGCCAGCAGGTTGGCGGCGATGGAGTGGCCGTCGTCCGTCTGGATGGCCTCGAAGGTCTGCCCCGTGTTCGGGTGGACGAAGCGGACCACCGAGGCGTCCTCGCCCAGCGTCCGCTCGTCGCCCGAGCCCACCTCCGACACGAAGATGTAGTCGACGAAGTCGATCTGCCGGTCGTGGCTGGTGGTGTTGAAGATGGCCGCCAGGGCCAGGGCCTGCCACATCAGGTTGTAGGGCACCTGGGTGAAGACGCGGGCGACGCCCTCATAGGTGTTGCGGTCCTGGCCGAGCCGGCGGGGATCCACCAGGAGCTGGGTGCGCAGCTTCCCGTTGGCCACCAGCCGCTGGAAGGAGTTGTCGGCCCGGAAGTAGAAGAGGGACGTGATCACCATGTCGCGCAGCAGGTCCACCAGCTCGGGGCGGAAGGCCTGGTAGTAGCCGATGGTGAACTGGCGGGCGTCGGTGTCGTTGGTGACCCGGAAGAAGCGGCTGTCGGTGTTGAGCAGCCCGTACATCAGGTTGATCTTGTCGTAGTACGCGCCCAGGTAGTCGACCTTGTAGAGGTACTCGTCGTTGAAGTCGAGCCAGGTGTTGCGGCCCTCGCCCAGGCCCACGGTGAGGGGCTGGCAGGACTGCTGGAAGTCGAAGTTGAAGAAGTAGCTGGGCAGGTAGGCGTTGAGCTGCTCGTAGAAGCAGTGGCGCCCGGGCTCGGGGGTGCCGAGGACCTCGGAGATGAAGTTCAGGCCGAGGGTGGCGGCGCGCAGCAGGTCGTCGCGGGCGGCCACCGGGTAGGCGTCGAAGAAGCGGTAGTAGCGCCAGGGGTACTCCAGGTACTCCGCCACGCGGTCCTGCCGGCCGAAGAAGCTCTGGATGAAGGCGTTCTCGTCGCGCCCGGCGCGGTAGGACGAGAACAGGTAGTAGTTCCAGTATCGCTGGATGGCCGACTGGACCGCCTCGGTGTGGTTGGCCCCCTCGTCCCAGGTGCGGCACTTCAGGTCGCCGCGCAGCTCGTCGGAGCAGTAGTGGTAGGGGACGGTGCGATCCGTGAAGAAATCCGCGGGGTTGCGGCCGCGGTTCTGGACGAGGAGCTGGGCGTTCTTCAGCACGCCGGCCTGCTTCTCGGCCATCAGCTCGGCCACCGGCCGGTTCTTGCGGCGCGTCAGGTTGGCCAGGTCGCCGCCCAGCATCTCGGGATGTGGCTGTAGTCCTCGTACTCCAGCTCGATGTCGAGGCGGCCGGGGACGGGCACGCCGTCGTCGAAGACCTCGGCCTGACCCGCATACACGTACTTGATGGCCGCGTGGTCGTACTTGCCCAGCCCCTTGGTGTCGGAGTTGAAGCGCGCGCCGTAGTCCATGATGGAGGCGTAGCGATACTCGGGCAGACGCTGCGCGTCCCACTCGCCCTGGCTGAACCGATCGCGGATCTCCCAGAACTCGTCCTGGTAGTTCAGGGCGTCGAAGGACGCCTTGAAGTTGTGCCGCAGGCCGACCGTGTGGCCGACCTCGTGGAGCATGACCGCCTCGAAGATCTCGCGGCGGAGCTGCTGGTAGACCTCCTCGGGATCCATGCCCTTGAGGGCGAGGGCCTGGCCGATGACCGAGTCGTCGAGGGTCTCCTTGAGCATGACGTTGCGCTCGGAGAGGAACCGCTGCTGCTTCTCGGCCCGCTCGCGCAGCGCGCCGCGATCGAGGGTGAGCTTCAGGGCGAGGTCCTTCATCTCCTCGGGGACGTCGGTGCCCGGCTGCCACCCGAAGAGGGGGGCCACGGCCTGGAGCATGGGCTCGCTGATCATCCGGGCGCGGAAGCTCGGGTTCTGCATGAGGGCCTTGAGCCGCTGCTGGCCCTCGTTGGCGGGGGCCTCGCTGGCCCACGTCATGGGGTCGCTGGCCTGGGGGCGCTCCATGCGGTCGCTCATGTTGCGCCGCATCGCGGCCTTGTCGACGCCCTTCTCGGTCATGAAGGACCGGCCCGCCGCCATGCCCGCGCCGCCGAGGCGGTCGGAGATCATGCGCTGGTATTCCGGAGTGATCTCGGCCACTTCCGCGGCCGTCGCGGCGCCGCCGCGGCCCAGCCAGTCGAGGTAGCTGCGGCCCTGGACGAGGCAGTCGGTCTGATCGGCGTCGCCGTCGCAGAGCTCGCCGTTGATGGCGCGGACGATGTCGGCGGAGCGGCGGGCGTACTCGTCGACCGCGGCGCCGTAGATGTAGGCGTTGCCGCTGACGATGCGGCCGGTCTCGGGGTCGGGGGAGGAGGGGCCGTAGCCGAGCGGGCCGCTGGGCTGGGCCTCGTTGACCCACCAGATGAAGCTGAACCGGACGTCGCCCATCTGCTGCCAGGTGAACCGCGGCTCGAGATCCCGCGCCTGGCTCTCCCAGGTCAGGCCGGAGCAGGCGCGCTGCAGGTTGCCCGGCAGCAGCCCGCGGCCCTCGGTGGCCTCGTCGACGACGTCCTTCAGCTCGGGGAAGCGCTTGAGGTAGGCCTCGACGCCCGGCACCGAGCAGGTGTTGTCGCGCACCTGGAAGAGGGCCTCGGGGCCGAAGGTCTGGCCGTCGTCGCCCTTCATCCACACGGCGATCTCGGCCTCGTCGTCGAAGTCGCCCTTGAGCTGGGCCTCGATGGCCGACCGGGTCTTGCCCGTGCCGGCCACCGCGGCCTCCATGAAGACCTCGTTCCAGTCGCGGCCGAGCTGCACGGCCGTGGTCTTGAGGTCCTCGGGGAAGCCGGGGTTGAGGTAGTAGACCACCGGCTTGAGCTGGCGCTGGGCCGCGGGCAGGGGGTTGCCGGCGTCATCCCGCGTGCGCTTCCAGATCTGGTGGTGGTTGGCGAGGTGCTGGCGGTTGTCGTCGTGGCCGCCGCCGACCAGGCGGTCGTAGGCCGTTCGCTCGGAGCGGAAGAAGCCGAAGCGGCCGTCGTGGTGCCACTGGAGGTCGCGGCAGTCCTCGGCGGTGACCTCGCCGCGCAGGGCGTCGAGCACCTCGGGGGTGCAGGCGACGTCCACCATGAAGTCGCGGTCGGGGCCGACGCTCACGGTGGCGTACTTGATGCGGCGCTGGCCGTCCCACTTGCCGTTGCCGTTCTGGTCCTGGAAGGCCTCGCCCTGCTCGTAGCGGCCGTTGGCGTTGGCATCGGTAAAGGGCTCGGCGGCCTCGTTCATCAGCTCGCTGTCCAGGTGGGACACGGGCTCGAACTGGGCCTCGGCCTCGGCGTCGATGCGGGCGAAGGCGTGGCGGACCTTGGCCTCCACCGAGCCGCACGGGCTGCCATAGATGCTGTTGGAGTAGCCGTGGTCGGCCCAGCAGGCGTACCCGCCGTCGGTGACGTTGGCCGTCTGGGTGAAGAAGATGTGATCGTGGTCGATGCGCAGATGGTCGGGGTTGAACTTGTCGGTGTCGCGGACGTACTGGCCGTAGCCCTCGCCGCCGCGCCCCACGTAGTTCACCAGCACGATGCCCGAGCAGTCCACGGCGCTGGGGAGGGCCGGCACCGAGGCGCTCACGCGGCCCACGACCTGCCAGTCGACGCGCATGTAGTCGCGCTCGTACCAGGGGCGGGTGGAGGTGTCTTCGACCAGGACGTTGGACTGCTCGCCGTTCTGGCGGTTGTAGTCGCGCACGATGTCGAAGTGGCTGGTGATGGGGAAGGCGGCCACCGGATCCCCCCGGAAGCTCGCGCCCTCCGCCGTCTCGTCGGCCTCGAGGCCGGGGATGGCCTCGTGGGTCCGGTAGGCGATCAGGGCGTCCTCGCGCACCTCGAAGCGGATCTTCTGCAGGCCGCACTCGATGCCGGAGAAGGCGATGCCATACTCGGGTGGCATGTCGACCACGGTCTGGCGGTAAAACCACTGACCGTCCAGGTCGGCCTTCTTGACGTAGTGCGGCTGGACCCGGTTGATGTCAGTGACTTCATCCGCGCAGCCCGAGAGCCCGGCCACCACCAGGGCCAGGCCCAGGAGCGCGTTTCTCCACAGCAGCATCGACATACCCCCTCCGGCTCTGGTGAGCCGGCCTCTCACGCGTTCCGTCGGCGCACCCGGCCCCGAACCAGGCGCGCCGTCCGGGTTGTACGCGGTCTATCGACGGTGGTGTTACGGAAATCGGGCAGGGGGGCGGAACCGGCAGGGATCAGGGCTCGTACTTGACGTCCGTGATCTCATACTCCTTGCGGCCGCCCGGAGTCTCGAACCGGACGGTGTCATCGATGCGGCGGTTGATGAGGGCGCGCGCCATCGGCGAGGTGACCGAGATCAGGCCGGCCTTCGCGTCGGCCTCGACCTCGCCGACGATGGTCACCGTCTGCTCGGAGTCGTTGGCCGGATCGAAGAGCGTCACCGTGGCGCCGAACTTCACCACCTCGCCCGACAGACGCGACACATCGATGACTTCGGCGCGCGCGAGCTTGTCCTCGAGGTCACGGATGGTCGCCTCGAGCATGCCCTGCTTGTCCTTGGCCGCCTCATAGTCGGCGTTCTCGCGCAGGTCGCCGTGGGCGCGGGCGATCTCGAGCTCTTCGGCGACCTGGCGCCGCTCCGTCGTCTTGAGGACCTTGAGCCGTTCGCGGAGAGCCTCGTAGCCACCGCGGGTCATGGGCATGCGAGCCATGGGACCTCCTGTCAGGGGGCAAGGCGGGCGTGGTGATCCTGGAGGGCCCGGACCGGCACATCGCCGGACCGCAAGCGCTCCAGGGCGGCCACCGTGGCCGCCGCGCCCACGAGGGTGGTGGAGTAGGGCACGCCGCGCTGGAGGGCCGCCCGCCGCATCTTGCGGGACTGGCTGATGAGCGCGGGCGACTTGGTGGTGCAGAGGACGAGCTGGACGCGGCCGTCGAGGATGGCGCGCACCGTGGTGTCGCCGGCCTCGTACTCCTTGTTGATGGGCGTCCAGGCCATGCCGGCGGCGGCGAGCGCCAGGCCGGTGCCCCGGGTGGCCATCAGCGCGAAGCCCAGGTCGACGAGCCGGCGCGCCAGGTCCACGAAGTCGGCCTTGTCCTCGTCGGCCGAGGTGACCAGGACGCACCCGCTCAGGGGCAGGCGCTGGGAGGCCGCCTCCTGGCTCTTCAAGAAGGCGGTGGCGAAGTCGTCGGCGATGCCCATGACCTCCCCCGTCGACTTCATCTCCGGGCCGAGCAGCGGATCGACCCCCGCGAACTTCGTGAACGGGAAGACCGCTTCCTTCACGGAGAGATAGGGCGGGACGACGGGCTCGGTGAAGCCCAGATCGGCCAGCTTCTCGCCGGCCATCACCCGGGCGCCGAGCTTGGCGAGGGGGCGGCCGATGGCCTTGGACACGAAGGGGACCGTCCGGCTGGCGCGCGGGTTGACCTCGAGGACGTAGATCTCGGGGGTGTCCACCAGGCGCACCGCGAACTGCACGTTCATGAGGCCGACGACGCCCAGGGCCCGGGCCATGGCGATGGTCTGGCGCTCCACCTCGGCGATGACCTCCGGCGGCATCGCCCAGGGCGGCAGGCAGCAGGCCGAGTCGCCGGAGTGGATGCCAGCCTGCTCGACGTGCTGCATCACCCCGCCCACGACGACCCGCTCGCCATCCGACACGCAGTCCACGTCCAGTTCGGTGGCCCGATCGACGAAGTGATCCAGCAGGATGGGCCGGTCGTTGCCGACGCGAGCGGCCTCGCTGACGTAGCGCAGCAGGCCGGCCTCGTCCTGCACGACCTCCATGGCCCGGCCGCCGAGGACGTAGCTGGGGCGGACCACCAGCGGGTAGCCCACGCGGGCCGCGACCTCGCGGGCCTGCTCGACGCTGCGGGCGATGCCGTTGACGGGCTGCAGCAGGCCAAGGCGGGCTAGAAGCTGCTGAAATCGCTCGCGATCTTCCGCGAGGTCGATGGCGTCCGGCGAGGTGCCCAGGATGGGCACGCCCGCGGCCTCCAGGCCCTGGGCCAGCTTCAGGGGCGTCTGGCCGCCGTACTGGACGATGAGGCCGAGGGGCCGCTCGACGTGGACGATCTCGAGGACGTCCTCCAGCGTCAGGGGCTCGAAGTAGAGGCGATCGCTGGTGTCGTAGTCGGTGCTGACCGTCTCGGGGTTGCAGTTGACCATGAGCGTCTCGAAGCCCGCCTCGGAGAGGGCGAAGGCGGCGTGGACACAGCAGTAGTCGAACTCGATGCCCTGGCCGATGCGGTTGGGGCCGCCGCCGAGGATCATCACCTTGCGGTTCTCGGTGGGGCTGCCTCGCACTCGTCCTCGTAGGTCGAGTAGAGGTAGGGCGTGTGGGCCTCGAACTCCGCGGCGCAGGTGTCGACGCGCTTGTAGACGGGGCGCAGATTCGCCGCGTGGCGCCAGGCGCGCACGGTGGCCTCGTCGACGCCGCGCAGGGCGCCGAGGCGGCGGTCGGCGAAGCCCGCGCGCTTCATCTGCCGCAGCTGCTCGCGGGTGGGCGTGCCGGCCGGCAGGGCCGTGAAGGCCGCCTCCAGGTCGAGGATGTGCCGGATCTGGCGCAGGAACCACGGATCCCAGGCCGTGATGGCCGCGATCTCGGCGTCGCTCAGGCCCAGCCGCATGGCGTCGGCGATGTAGAAGATGCGATCCGGGTGGGGGCCTTGAGCTTCTGGCGGACGGTGGCCTCGTCGGTGACCAGCGGCTCGAGCCCGTGGCGATCCACCTCCAGGCTGCGCAGGGCCTTCTGCAGGCTCTCGGCGAAGGTGCGGCCGATGGCCATCGCCTCGCCCACCGACTTCATCTGCGTGCCCAGCACCGGCTCCGAGGTGGGGAACTTCTCGAAGGTGAAGCGGGGGATCTTGGTGACCACGTAGTCGATGGACGGCTCGAAGCTCGCCTTGGTGACCCGGGTGATGTCGTTGGGGATCTCGTCGAGGGTGTAGCCCACCGCGAGCAGCGCCGCGATCTTGGCGATGGGGTAGCCCGTCGCCTTGCTGGCCAGGGCGGAGGAGCGCGAGACCCGCGGGTTCATCTCGATGACGACGACGCGCCCGGTCTGGGGGTCGACGCCGAACTGCACGTTGCTGCCGCCGGTGTCGACGCCGATCTCGCGGATGCAGGCGATGGCCGCGTCTCGCAGGCGCTGGTACTCCCGGTCGGTGAGCGTCTGGGCGGGGGCGATGGTGATGCTGTCGCCCGTGTGCACGCCCATGGGATCGACGTTCTCGATGCTGCAGATGATGACCACGTTGTCGTTGCGGTCCCGCATCACCTCCAGCTCGTACTCCTTCCACCCCAGGATCGACTCGTCGACCAGGACCTCGCCCACCGGGCTGGCCGCGATGGCGGCGCGGGCCTGGCGATCGAGGAGCGCGGGGTCGTAGCAGACGCTGCCGCCCGCCCCGCCGAGGGTGAAGCTGGGGCGCAGAATGAGCGGAAAGCCGAACGTTTCTCCGGCCTTGCGGACATCCTCCACCGTCCGGCACAGGGTCGCGCGGGGCATGTCGAGGCCGATGCTCTGCATGGCCTCCTTGAAGGCCTCGCGGTCCTCGGCCTTGCGGATGGCCTGCACGCTCGCGCCGATGAGCTCGATGCCCAGGCGGTCGAGGACGCCGGCGTCGGCGAGGGCGAGGGCCGTGTTCAGGGCCGTCTGGCCGCCGAGGGTGGGCAGCAGCGCGTCGGGCCGCTCCACCTCCAGGATGCGGGTCACGGTGTCGACGGTGATGGGCTCGATGTAGACCCGGTCCGCCGTCTCGGGATCCGTCATGATGGTGGCGGGGTTCGAGTTGACCAGGATGACCCGAAAGCCCTCTCGGCGCAGGGCCTTGCAGGCCTGGGTGCCCGAGTAGTCGAACTCACAGGCCTGGCCGATCACGATGGGGCCCGAGCCGATGATGAGGATGGACTGGATGTCGGTGCGACGAGGCATGGCGGCGGCATCCTAGTGAGCAGGGGGCGGCGGCGCAACCGCCGGTCGCGGGGGGTCTACCAGGGAGAGGCAAGGCTGGTCCACAGCGTCGCGAGGGCGCCGTGAGCCGGATCCCACGACCACGAGGCCAGGCGCGCCCGCGCGGCCTCGGCCAGGGACGCCAGCTCCCGCGGTCGGGCCAGCAGCCGCTCGATGGTCGCGGCCAGGCTCGCGGCGTCATCGGGGCTGAAGGGCGCCATGCCGGGGCCGGCGGCGGCCTCCACCACGGGCAGGTCCGGGGCGATGACCGGCCGGCCGGCGCTGGCGGCGAAGGAGAGGGCCGGCGGGACCCAGGCGCCCGCCAGCAGCGACCGCACCGGCCGGGCCGGGCAGACCACGAGCCGCGCCGCCTCCACGCGGCGCGCCGTGTCCGGCCCCACCCGCGCGAAGGTGATGCGTCCCTCCAGGCGCAGCGCCCGGATGAGCCGCTCGGCGGGCTCCCAGTCCGCCCCGGTGAGCACGAAGGTGGCCCGCCAGGGCCCGCGCACCCGGGCCAGCGCCTCCACGAGCAGATCCCAGCCGCTCTTGGGGGCCAGGCCGCCCAAGAACACCAGGTGTGGCAGATCGCCGGGGGGCGCAGCGCCGAAGCCGGCCAGGGGGCCGTCTCGCACGACCCAGATGCGGGTCGGGCTGACGCCGCGCTTGACCAGGCCGTTGGCCTCGACGGGGCTGCGGGCCACGACGGCGTCCGCGGCCGCCAGGCACCGGTCCTCGTGGCCGGCCAGGTCATCGAGCTGGTCCACGGAGAGCCGCGCGTCCAGCTCGCGCATGCGCCAGGACGCCGTGAGGCCGGGCTCGACGATGAGCTTCACGCCGCGCCAGGCTTCCGTCAGCACGGGGGGCGCCAACAGCGGATCGAAGGCGTGCACCACCCGGGGCCGCAGCCGGCGCAGCTCCTGGGCCAGCGTGCCCAGGGCCACCGCCAGGCGCTCCTCGGCCGGGGCGTCGGCGCCGACCGGCAGCGCCACATGGCGCACGCCCGTCTCGATCAGCGGGCCCGTCGCCGAGAACGGGCTCAGCAGCACGCCCCCACCGCCGCCCCGTCGGGCCAGCGAGGCCGCTCGCATCGCCACCCGGCTCGACCACGGATCCAGCCCGGGCAGGGGCCGGGGGCTCAGCAGCAGGACGTCGATGCCGGTCACGCCAGGCCGGCGCGCGCGTGGCGCAGCGCCTCCGCCGCGCTGTAGGACGAGCGCACGAAGGGGCCGGCGAAGACATGATCGAAGCCCAGGGACGCGCCGTGCGCGCGGTACACGGCGTAGGCCTCCTCGGTCAGCCACTCCACCACCGGCACATGCGTCAGGCTGGGGCGCAGGTACTGGCCGATGGTCACGATGCGGACGCCCGCCGCCCGCAGATCGGCCATCAGCGCGAACACCTCGTCGGGCGTCTCGCCCAGGCCGACCATCAGGCCGCTCTTCACCACCAGGTCGGGGCGCCGGGTCGCCACCTCGCGCAGGACGGCCAGGGACCAGGCGTAGCGGGCGCGCGGCCGCACGCGCCGGTACAGCGAGGGGACCGTCTCGACGTTGTGGTTGAAGACCTGGAGGGGGCCGTCGGCGACCCGGCGCACGGCGTCCAGATCCCCGCAGAAGTCCGGCGTCAACACCTCGATCGTGATGGCGGGCAGGCGGGCGCGCACGGCATCGACGGTGGCCCGGAAGTGGGGAGCCGCCATCGGGCAGCTCGTCGCGGTTCACGCTGGTGATGACCACATGGTCGAGGCCGAGCTCCTCGGTGGCCTGGGCGACCCGGGCGGGCTCGCCGGGATCGAGGGGCCTTGGCACGGCCGTGCCGACGGCGCAGAAGCCGCAGGCGCGGGTGCAGTCGCGGCCCATGATGAGGAACGTCGCCGTCCGATTCTCGAAGCATTCTCCCAGGTTGGGGCAGCGGGCCTCCTCGCAGACGGTGTGCAGGCCCGCGCGCCGCATGAGCTGGCGGACCCCCTCGACGGCCTCGCCCTTGCCCACCTGCCGACGCAGGAAGGGCGGCAGGCGCAGGGCCTCGCGATCGCGCCCGAACCGATCCCCCTCGGGGTGGGCGGGGAGGACGGGCAGCGCGGTGCCGCGGGCCTGCGGAGCGGCCGGGGCGTCATCTCGGGGGGGCGCGTCGCGCATCGGTTCCTCCTCGGGGGCAGCGCGATGCTGAACATCCCTTGCCATGGCGTGCAAGGGCTGACTTCATCGCAGCGACAGGCTAGGATGCGCCGCCCCCAGAAGGGGCCGCGCCCCCCAGGGCCGCGACCTGGTGCGACCGGAGGCCGACCGTTGCTCGAACTCATCGGCGTGGGAATCAGCGACCGCCTGGTCGGGCGCCTCGATCGCCTGTCGTTCGAGGTGCGCGAGGGCGAGGTGCTGGGCCTGGTCGGGGGATCGGGCGCCGGGAAGACGGCGGCCCTGGCCGTCGCCGCCGGGCAGGTGACGCCGCAGCGGGGCCGGGTGACGCTGGAGGGGCGGGACGTCTCCCGGCGGCCGGGGCGGCTGCGGGCCATCGCGGGCCTGGCGCCGGAGGCGCTGCCCGGCCCGCATGACCTGAGCGCGGCGGACTGGCTGGCCTTCTGGGCGGCCCTGGACGGGGTCCCCGGCCGGGAGGTCGCGAAGCGGCGCGCCGGGGTGCTCGAGCTTTTCGGGCTGGCGGCCCCGGACGACCTGGTCGCGGGGCTCTCCCGCGGCGCGCGGCGGCGGCTCGGTCTGGCCCGGCTCTGGCTGCGCCTGCCTCGCCTGCTGCTCCTGGATGCGCCCGGCGATG
>JAWKQS010000045.1:0-63906 GCA_041389985.1 bacterium | reverse complement strand
GACGTCTTCGCCTGCGCCAACCCCGCGCTGCTGCGGGGCGAGAAGCTGCGCGGCACCTTCGTCCGCGGCGACGGCCGCAGCGAAGAGCTCACCGTCCGCCTCGACCGCCTGCCGGGCCTCGGTGAGCTCACCCCCAAGGAGCACAAGGCGCTGATGTGGGAGCTGGCCGACGGCATCGCCGCCGAAGCCCGCCCGCGGCGCAAGAAGGCCGGCCTGCCGGTGCCGGATCCGGAGGCGGTGCGCTACGTCGACCCGATGACGCGCCCGAAAGAGCGCAAGCGCAGCCCCGCGCCGGTGGTGCACGGCACGAAGGAGGACCAGGAGGCCTGGTGGGAGCGCTACGCCGAGCTGAAGGCCGCGTACAAGGTCGCCCACATCGCCTACTGGAAGTGGCTGGAGGATCCGACGCGGCCGCTCATCCCGTTCCCGGCCGGCACCATCCCGCCGTCCCACGCGAGGAAGAAGCTCAGGGAGCGGGCCGAGAGCGGGTAACCATCCCGCCGCTTCCCCCTGACATCAAGACCATCCAGCGCGCAGACCCGCGCCACAGGCGAAGTACGCCCGCCAGTCAGCCCGCCGTCGGCGCGCCCGTCGATGCCAGGCAGCCTGCCTCCCCTCCGCCCCATCCGCCGCGCCGCCCGACGCCGCCCAACGCAGTGACACCCCGCCCAGCCCCTCAGAATTCCAGTGCCACGGCCGAAATACACCCCCTCGGCGACATACCCTGTCGAGCCCGCAGCGAGCGAATTCCGCTGTCACCACCGCAGTGCACCCTCCAGGCGACACACCCGGTTGCAAACGCGGTGGGCTCAGCCCGGGCGGAGGCGGTCCACCAGGCGCGCGCGGGCGGAGAGCAGGACCCGCCAGCGCGCCACGGGCTCGAACATCCCGCCGAAGCGCCGCTTGAAGTCGGCGATGCCGGCGAGGCGGGGATCCGTGGTCTGGGGGCGGACGCCTCCCAGGTCGTAGGCCGCCACCCCGCGCTCGCACAGGCGGGCCATGATGTCCATGTGCGCCAGGACCGCCGCGCCCACGGGGCCGGGGCGGCGGACGCCACCGTGGAGGTACCAGCCGCGGCGGCCGTCGTAGGGCACGAGGGCGGTGGCCTGGAGGGCGCCCTGGGCGTAGACGCCCACTTGCAGCGTCGGGACCTCGGGCGCTTCCAGCAACCGCCGCAGGTACGGGGCCGAGAAGGGCATCTCCTTGGCCCCATGGGCGTATGTCTCGCGCAGGAGCTCGATGAACTCGGCCGGGTGGACGCGCTCGCGGGCGGTGAGCCCGTCGCGTAGACCCCGGCGCCAGTCTCGGCGGTGGCCCGACGACAAGCCCCGCACGACGGCATCGATGCCGCCCCGCAGGTCGACCACGTAAGTGCCGAAGTCGCTGACCTCGGCCTCGGGGGGTAGCGCGTCGGGGGGCCAGCGGGCCATGTTGAACTGGCAGTCCACCACGTCGACGCCCTCTGCCACGGCGACGGCCAGCAGATCGTCCAGCGCAGCCCGGGCGTCGCCCGGGGGACCGATCCAGTCCGGCTCCCCCAGCAGCGCCCACCGCCGGTAAAGGCCTGGCAAGTACACGTCTCGCAAGGCAATCCGGGCCCGCCTCGCGCCGTCGGGCACCCACTCGAGCACCCGGTATCGCCCCGCGTCGCCCTTGTGGCGGTGCCAGGCGAGGCGCTGGAAGACGCCCTCGGGACGGCCACGCTCCCGGTCGGCCGGGGGGTGCCAGCGCCGCATCGTCTACACGCGATCCAGGCGCGTGGCCCAGGCGTGCAGGACCCACCCGAGGTGGTAGGGTCGGCTGGTGCGGTTGACCCGCAGGCCCCACGGGCGCTCGGCCACCGGCGACTCGATGCCCGCCCAGGAGGTGGCCCAGCCGAGGCCATAGGCCATGCGGTTGAGCGGGTAGACGCGCCGGATGGCCCGCCAGATGGCCTTCTCCCCGTCGTCGACCATGGCCTCGCCCAGCTCGTTGCGCCACAGCCAGCCCAGGCTCTCCCGGCAGACCTCCCGGTAGTCGCGGCCGTTGGCCTCGCCCAGCACCGCGAGGGTCATGGGCGCCATCGCGTCCTGGTGCACCGCGTACACCGGGTAGCGCTCCGTCACCCGGCCGCTTGGGGCGTGGTACCGCCAGGGCCAGCCGAAGAACGGGTCGCGCAGGGCGATGAGCTGGTCGGCGCAGCGGGTCGCGATCCGGATCGCCTCCTCGTCCTGGAGGACCCGCCCGTAGGTGGCCAGCGCGTAGACCCAGTAGATCTGCGTCGAGAAGAGCGCCTGAGGGCGCAGCAGGCGGTTGCCGCCGACGAAGTGATCGAAGAGGGCGCCGCCCTCCTTCCAGCACCGCTCGATGGCCAGATTACGCAGCATTTTCGCGGCTTTGCGGACGTCGGTGGCGTCGTCCCGCGTCGCGTGGAGGGCGAGGCCGGTCAGGGCCCAGGCCAGCTCGCGGCCGACCACCCCGTCCAGGTCGCCTCCCACCGCCTTCAGCAGCTTCGGCAGCACCGCGTCGGCCACGCCCGCCTGGACCGTGACGTCAGCCCAGAGCGCCATGCCCAGGTGGTCGATGTCGGGCTTTGCGTGGCGCGCGAGCCCGCTTCGGAGGAGCGTCGCCCCGTCCAGGGTCGTCGCGAAGCCCGCCTGCTTCGCCTCGTGCACCCCGAGGCAGCTCATCACCGTGTACCGCTCGCCCAGGTGCTCGACGCGCTCGCGGCGGCCGCTCTCCAGCGAGATGGAGTACAGCGTCTCCCGCTCGGCGTCGTACATGGCCTCGAGGCCGGCGAGCGACAGGCGCACCAGCCCCTCGACCCGGGCGCGGTCGATGACGGGCGCGGGCTCGCCGGGGGTGGCCGCCCCACGGCGGCCGACGGACGGACGGATCAAGGCTCCCCTCCCGGGCGCTCGGCACGCACGAGCAGCCAGTTGTCCTGGCTGCGCCGGGGGTGCCGCAGGTGGTTGAGGGCGCCGAACACCTTGTAGAGCAGGCGCCCCTCGTGGTTCTCGAAGCGGGTGTTGCCACAGGCCGGGCACAGGGCGTGGCGGCCGTGCTTCCACAGCCCCAGCCCCCGGGTCCGCGCCCGCAGCAGCAGCGGGCTGTACGGCCGCACCTTCCAGATCCGCCGGACGGTGAGCCGGGCGTCCACCGGGAACAACGGCAGCACGTCCCCCTCGGCGAGGCTCTGCTGGTGGCCGTGCAGGTGAAACTCCGTCTTGCACTGCGGGCAGCGATGGCTCGACTCGAGGAGCTGCTCCCGGTACGGCACCGTCACCAGCACCGCCTTGCGCGCGACCCGCCACAGCTCGGCCACCGCCGCCGCCACGTCCGCCGGGGGCAGGTGCTCGAGCACCTCGCAGCACGTCACCAGATCCACCGAGGCGTCAGCGAAGGGCAGCTGCAAGATGGAAGAGCGGACCGCCGGCCGCTGGACGTTGCGCAGCCCCCGCCAGCCGAGATCCGTCCCGTAGGCCCGCTGGATGGGCAGCCGGTGCAGCAGCGTCCCGGGGCCGCAGCCCACATCCAGCGCCGTCTCGATCCCCGGCGGGATGAGCGCCAGCGTGGCGTCGATGCGCACCTGCTCCGAGCGCGAGAGCGGGTGCTCGGCCGGGATGTCATGGGCGGCGGTCTGCTCGAAGAGCGCGGCGGTGCTGGTCATGGCCGGGCCTCGTCGAAGATGGCGCCCAGGGCCTCACCGAACGCTGCTGCCGTAAACGCCTGCAATCCCTTGGGATTCGGCGTGAAGGAGCCTCGGTCGAGGCGCCGGGCGAGGGCCGCCACGATGGCGTCCTCGTCCAGATCGACCCGCTCGCCCGCGCCGGTCTGGGCGAAGACCGCGTCCAGCTCCCGGTTGGGCGACACCGACAGGATGGGCCGCCCGGCCGCCAGGTAGTCGTAGATCTTCCCCGAGATCTGGAGGCCGTGGTTGGGCCCCATCAGGTCGAGGAGCACGTCCGCCGTGCCGAGCAGCGACGGGGAGTCGGGGAACGACAGCCAGCCGTGCTGCCGGATGTAGGGCGCCAGGCCCAGGCTCTCCCAGGTGGCCTGATCGGCCGGCGTCACCTCGCCCAGCGTCGTGAACTCGAGCTGCCCCGGCCGCAGGCCGCGCTCGTCGATGAGGCGCTTGAGCGCCCCGAGGAAGAGGCCCGCGTTCTTCGTCGGCCGCAGGTGGCCGTAGTAGATGATCCGGAAGGGATCCCCGGCCGTCGGCGCCGGCCCCGGGGGGCCGTAGAGGTCGGGATCGAACTGGTTGCGCAGAAACGTGAACCGCTCGGCCGGGATGGCCCCCAGGTAGTGGCGCACATGGGCCGCGTGGGCCGACTCGGTGTTGAGGATGACGCGGGCTGCGTCGCGGAACAGGCGCTCCTCGATGGCCTCGACCGCCTTGAGGCCCGTCGCCGTCCAGGAGGCCCGGTAGTTGGGCTCGAGCGACCAGGGATCCCGCAGATCGAGCACCATGGGGACCCCCAGCGCCCGCCGCACGGCGTCGGCCAGGAGCAGGGCCGAGAATGGCCCGGCGTTGGCGTAGACCAGCTCGACGCGCTGCGCCCGCGCGAAGCGCAGCACGCCAGGCAGCGCCCAGGGCAGGTACTTCGTGAACCGATCCATGGCCGCGAACGCGCCACGCGCTTCGTCGAGCAGGCGCTCGACGCGGCCCGGCACCCGCTTCTCGCGGGCCTGTGCCTTGTACTGCGCCGACCACCCGGAGGCCGGCCCGCCGCGCAGGCGGTCCCGCGCGTCCTCGGCCCAGGCCACCGGCCCGCCCCGCAGCGTCCGCAGCAGCGGGACCGGGGGCACCAGGGCCTCCAGGTTCGCGTCGCGCTCCATGTCGGCCGGCAGCGCCACCACGGCGGCCTCCCACCCGTGGTCGGGCAGGTGCCGACAGGCGTGCAGGGCGCGCTTCGCCCCGACGTAGTTCATCGGCACGAAGTATGGAGAAATACAGAGAAACTTTCGCATTGTCAGGTCCCCCGGCGGTTCATGCGGCCGGTCAGGAAGTGCAGCACGTAGCGCAGGTCCTCCCCACTGAGCAAGCCGACGGCGCGGCCCAGCGCCAGGTACAGGGCGAAGTAGCCGATGCTGCCGACGGCCAGGGCGATGCCGTCGGAGGGCAGCCACGGGAGCGCCAGCGCCAGGGGCACCGCCGCCACCGCCGCCACCGCCAGGGGTGCCGCGGCCTGGATCCACGGCATGACCGTCCCCCACGTCAAGTCGAGCTCCCGCCGGATGACCGCGAGCAGCATGCCGATGGCCACGCCCTGGGCCGCGATGGACGCCACCGCCGGCCCGGCCAGCCCGAAGAGCTGGTAGAACGGGTAGTTGAGGGCAGCGTTGGCGATGAGGCCCGCCAGGGACGCCAGCAAGACCGGCCGCGTCCGCCCGAGCGCCCGGACCACGGCACCGTAGCCACACAGCCGCATGGGCAGCAGGCACAGGTACACGCGGAAGGGCACCGTGGCCTCGTCGTACTCGGCGCTGAACAGGGCGCGCATCAGCGGCCCGGCCAGCACGAAGGCGGCCGCGAAGACGGGCATCATGACCAGCGCGACCTTCACGGACGAGGCATGCCAGAGCGACACGAACTCGCTCTTCGCCCCGTCCCGCCAGGCGACGACCAGGGCAGGCACCAGCGCCGTGGTCACGGAGTAGGCCAGCGCCGGCACCAGCGGCAGCTCGATGGCGCCCACCGTGTAGACGGCGAACACCTCGGCCGCGCAGAGCGTGACGATCAGGTATTTGTCGAGCTGGACGTTGAGCTTGCCGACGATCTGGGACAGCGCAAGCGGCAGGCCGTAGTTGAACAGGTCGCGCCGCCGCCACGCCGAGCGCACCGCCGGCCCGCGCTCCCCCTCCGCGATGAACACGAAGTACACCACGAAGGCCAGCCCCCGCAGGATGGCAACCCCCGCGAAAAGTCCAATGATCCAGAGCAGATCCAGACCCAGCGCCGCCGGGACGACCATGGAGGCGAAGCGGCTGACGTAGAAGAGCAGCGTCACCCAGAACGCGCCGCGGAACTTCTCCACCGCGATCAGGTAGCCCGGCAGCGTCTGGCCCGGGAAGTCGAAGAGCAGGCTCAGGGCCACCAGCGCCAGCGCGCCCTCGGCCCCGGGGGCCTTGCCCCACTCGGCGACGAGCCCGCCCCCGAAGAAGAGGACGAGGGCCCAGGGGATCGCCAGCAGCACCAGGATGCCGCCGATCTGCAGCCCGAGGGCCCGCCCGACCTGGGGCCCGAGGCGCGGCACGAAGAACGACACCGCCGACGGCAGACCCAGCGGACCCAGGGCGTTGGCGGTCTCCTGCACCATGTAGACGAACGCCACCACGGCGAACCCGGGCTTGTCGAGCAACCGGGTCAGGAAGACGATGACGAGCATGTTGAGCAGGCCGCCCACGAGGCGGGCCTGGGAGACGAGGCCCGCGCCCGCGGCGAGCCGGCGGCGATCCCTCTCGCTCATGAGCGCGCCGCGGCCGCGTAGACCCCGGCCATCAGCCGCGCCTGCGTCCGCGCCGAGAAGGGCTCCACCGCGTCGGCCGACAGCGGCTCGGGGGCCGCGCGCAGGCGGCGCAGCTTGTCGGCGATGTCCGCCGCGTCGCCGTGCCGCGCCGAGAGCCCGGTGCCCGTCCGCGCCAGGATGCCATCCACCTCGGCGTTGGCCGAGACCGCGAGGATCGGCCGGCGGGCGGCCATGTAGTCGTAGAGCTTGCCGGGGATCTGCAGGTGGCTCTCGGGGTTGATGACCAGGGCGAGCACATGGGCGCTCTGCAGCACCGGCAGGCTGTGGCGGAAGGGCACCGGCGGCGTGACCTCCAGGTAGCCGGCCAGGCCGAAGGCGTGGGCCCGCTCCCGATGCTCGGGGCTGATGCCGCCGATGATCTGCAGCGTCGCCTCGCCCGGGGCCAGCCCCTCGGCGCGCACGAAGCGCGAGAAGCCGTCGAAGAGGGCGTCGGGCTCCACGAAGCGGCGGAAGCGCCCGAAGTAGGCGACCGTGAACGCCGATCGGGGCGTCGGCTCGCCCGGCGCGAAGAGCCCCTCGTCGAAGGCGTTGCGGATGGCCGTGAAGCGCTCGGCGGGGAGCCGGCCCGCGTAGGCGGCCACATAGGCGTCGCGGCAGGCCTCGGTGTTGAGCACCACCCGCGCGGCCCCGGCGAAGAGCGCGGCCTCGAAGGCCCGCAGGGCCGCCTGGGCCGGGGCCGGCCGCAGGGCCATCTTGCCGGCATGCTGAGACCAGGGATCGCGGAAGTCCACGACCAGGGGCACCCGGAACTCGCGGCTGATCTGGCGGGCCACGATGAGCGGCGACCAGGGATCGGCGGAGACGTGGATGACGTCGGGGCGGTGCTGGCGCACGAGGCGCCGCGCCGCCCGCAAGCCCGCCGGCACGTCCAGCAGGTAGCGGTCGAACGGCGTCAGGAAGCTCGCATCCTGCGGCCACCACGCCGGCCTCGGCCAGCCCCCCCGCCCTGCCGCCGGTTTCGCTGCTTTCTCTTTGGAGTTCGAGCCCTTGCGCCGCTCCGACCACGCCTTGAGCAGGGGCCTCGCCCGGCCGTTGAACCCGTAGTCCACCACCGCCTCCGGCGGGATGTCCTGCAGCTGGCTGGGATCCGGGCGCTCGTTGACCGGCCGCGCAGCGAGCACGACGGCCCGCCAGCCCTCGGCGGGCAGGTTGCGCACCAGGTGCAGGGCCCGCTTGGCCCCGCTCACCCCCATGGGCGGGAAGTAGGGGGAGATGAGGAGCACGGTGCCCATGGGTGCGCTACTCCACCCGGCTGATGCGGGCCAGCGCGCCGTGGCGCGTCGCCTGGAGGAAGGGCGTCCGGGGCAGCGGGCCCTCGGCCGCGATGATGGCGGCGATGCGCTCCGCGGCCTTGCCGTCCCACTTCGCCGGGATGCCGTACGCCTTGGGATCCGTGGCCATGGCCACCTCGAAGTCGGCCCAGATGCGCGCGGGATCGGTGCCGGCGAGGCGGTTCGTCCCCACGATGCAGGTGCTCGGCCGCTCGGTGGTCTCGCGCAGCGTCACGCAGGGCACCCGCAGGACCGTCGTCTCCTCCTGAATGCCCCCCGAGTCCGTCAGGATGATGCGGCTCTTGCCCACCAGCTTGAGGAAGTCGAAGTAGCCCATCGGCTCGACGATGCGCAGGCCCTTGAAGGCGTCCAGCTTCGCCCGCAGGCCGAACTTCTCCAGCCGATCCAGCGTGCGCGGGTGGGCGGGGAAGACCAGCGGCACCTCGGCGTGCACCCGGGCCAGCACCTCCAGCAGGCGCCCCAGCACGGCCGGATCGTCCACGTTGGCGGGCCGGTGGAGCGTCAACACGCCGTACGTCCCCGCCGTCAGGCCCAGATCCTCGAGCACCGGCGACTGCTCGGCCCGCGGCAGGTGCCGCAGCAGGGAGTCGATCATCACGTTGCCCACGAAGTGCACGCCCTCGTGATCCAGCCCCTCCCGGGCCAGGTTGATGAGCCCGCTCTCCTCGCTCACGAAGAGCAGATCGGCGATCTGATCGGTGAGGATGCGGTTGATCTCCTCGGGCATCGTCCGCTCGAACGAGCGCAGCCCGGCCTCCACATGGGCCACCCGCACCCCGAGCTTGGCGGCGACGAGGGCGCACGACACCGTGGAGTTCACGTCCCCGACCACCACCAGCAGATCCGGCTTGAGCTGCTGGCAGACCGGCTCGAAGGCCCGGATGACCTCGGCGTGCTGGTAGGCGTGGGAGCCGCCGCGCACCTCCAGGTTGATGTCGGGCCGCGGGATGCCGAGCTCCTCGAAGAAGAGGTCGCTCATGGAGTGATCGTAGTGCTGGCCCGTGTGCAGCAGGAGCGGCTCCACCTGGGGATGGGCCCGCCAGGCCTGCATCAGCGGGGCGATCTTCATGAAGTTGGGGCGAGCGCCCACCACGTTGAGGATGCGCATGGAAGCCTCCTTCCGGCTTGCGGGCATTCTGTCCATCGGCGCCGCCAGCGCAAGCGGTCGGCGAGTCGGGCGGGCAGAAGGGCAACGGGCGTGCCAGCCGCGGAGGCTCAGAGGACGGTGGGGAGTGGAGCAGCGCTGCTCCACCATGGCCGGCGCGGCGGCCGGCGCCGCCGCCATCACTCGCCGAAGCCGGCCTCCAGCGCGTAGGTCCGCAGGCAGTCGAGGGCGTACGGGCCCACATAGGGCACGGCGTCCACCTCGGCGATGCTGCCGAAGAGGTGATCGTCGTCGGTGCCGTAGACGCCATCAGGCCCGTTGCGGCGCGCGATCAGGTTGCTGGCCGCGCGGCGCTCCAGGCGGACGTCCTGGTCGAGGAAGGGCTGGGTGGTGCCCTCGTCGTTGAGGAGGCGGAGGATGGCGTCCTCGCCGGGGTGGGGAGCCAGGGCCCCGCTCTGGGTGTCGGGCATGGACCACATCGGGTCCGCCGCGTCACAACCCACCGAAACCACAGCAGAAACAAGAATCGAAAGCCACGAGACGTGCCATCGTGATGCTCCTTGGACACGCGCGCTGCGCGGGTCAAGTCATCAGCAAAGGGCGGGGCGCTTGCCATCGATCGCCGGTCACGCCGGCATCGACCTGTTTTACGCCGCGGGGAGCGGCGGGGCAGCGGATGCGCCACCAGCGAAGGCTGGCTTGTTTGTCGCACCTGCTCAAACCGGGTCGCGGACTCTACTGGAGGCCTCCCCCCTCGTCAAGCGAATTTCTCGTGTCGCGCCCGCGCCGGTCCGACGGCATCGTCCCCTCGCCACGCAGCGCGATGTCGGTTATCGTGACCGTGATCCACGGACTCGACGGAGGCGCCGCCAGCCCTCGGGACGACGCGGCGCGGGTACGCTGATGGCGAAGAACATCCCGGACGTCTTCTCGACCCACTCGGCAGCGCGGTTCTGCCGCGTGACGCCGATGACCATCATCCGCTGGATCGAGGAGGGCCGCATCAAGGCCTACAAGACCCCGGGCGGCCACCGCCGGATCATGCGGGCCGATCTTGAGCACTTCTGCCGCCGCCAGGGCATCCCGATGCAGTGGGAGGCCCGGGTCGATCCGGACGCCACCCCGCGGGTGCTGGTGGTGGACGACGATCCGAGCGTGGTGGACGCCATCCTCGACGCCCTCATGGACAGCTCGACCAAGGACGAGGGCTTCTCGGTGGAGCACACCGACAACGCCTTCGACGCGGGGCGCCTGGTGGCCGGCTTTCGGCCCCACTTCGTCTTCCTCGACGTCGACCTGCCCGGGGTGGACGGCGTGCGGATGATCGAGGCCATCCGCAGCGACCCCGACACGGCCCGGGCGCGGGTGGTGGCCATCGCCGCCGAGGGCGTCGACGTCGCGGCCGAGTTCGATGACATCCTGCGCCACCCCATCGCCCAGGGCGCCGTGCGCGCCATCACGGGCCCGGTCGTCGGGGCCGAGTCCCTGCGCCGCTAGCGGAAGATCCCATGGAAAAACCGGATGTCAGGGCCCTCCTCCAGGCGGGCCTGCGCCGCTTTCGCGGTGCGCGCGACGAGGGGCACGCCCCGGGAGACCGCCAGGCCCGCGTCGTCGCCATCGCCGCGCGCAAGGGCGGGGTGGGCAAGACGACGACGGCGGTGAACCTGGCCGCCGCGCTGGTCGAGGCGGGCCAGTCCGTCTTCCTGGCCGATCTCGATCCCCAGGGCCATGTGGCCTCGGCGCTGCGCGAGGTCGCCCGCACCGGCCCGGTGACCCTGTCCGAGGTGCTGCTCGCCGATCGCCCGCGCGACGTGCTCGACGCGGCCGTGCAGAGCGGCCTGCCCGGGCTCTGGCTGACCCCGCCCGACAAGGGCCTGGGAGACGCCGAGGCCCGTCTCACGGGCCGGGTCGGTCGCGAGACGATCCTGCAGGCCGCCATGGGCACGGCGCGCACCCACTACGACACCATCCTGCTCGACTGCCCCCCCATGCTCGGCAACCTCACCCTCAACGCGCTGCTGGCGGCGGACTCGGTGCTGGTGCCCTGCGACATGAGCATCCTCGCGCTGGAGGGGGTGGCGGATCTGCTGGAGCTCGTGGTGACCGTGCGGGAGCGCCTCCGCCACCCGCTCGAGGTCCTGGGCGTGCTGCGCACCCGGGTGGACGGCCGCAACAAGTCCCTCAACGACGAGGTGGGGCAGGCCCTGGCCGACAACTTCGGCGACCTGCTCCTCGACACGGTGATCCCGGTGAACAGCGCTCTGGCGGCCGCGCAGTCGGCCGGCCAGAGCATCTTCGCGTTTCGGCCGCGATCCTCGGGGGCCGAGGCCTACCGCGCCCTGGCGGTCGAGGTGGGGCGGCGCGCCGGCTGAAGGCCGGCGGCCATATTCCCCTGGAAGAACAGGCGGTTAGAACGAGCCCTTGGTCTTCTCGAAGGCCGCGAAGCCCTGCTTGACCGTCTCGAGGGGCACGTCCAGCAGGACGCGCAGGCTGCCGGCGTCGGTGGCGACGCTGAGCGCGATGCCCGTGTCGGCCTTCACCTCGGCCAGCATCGCCGCCAGCGGGTTCATGCCGCCGAGCTTCACGCCCTTGGCCAGCTCGATGGGGTTGACGTAGAGGAACGCCGAGAACCCCTTGGCGGCGCCGCTCAGCGCCCGCTTCGGGCCGGCGGCCTGGTCCAGGCCACCCTTCAGCGTGCCGCCCAGCACCCCCTCGACGGTGCCCTTGCCCGCCTCGCCGTAGGCGATGACGCCCACCTTGGGGCCGATGGCGATGTGCTGCACGAACAGGTCGCCCATGGCGCCCATCATCACCATCGCCTCCGGGGGCATGTTCTTCATGGTGGTGCGCTGCACATCCACCGACACATCCCCGACCTTGTAGGCGTCCTTCTGCACCTCGAGCCCCACGCCCATGGCCTCGTAGTAGGCCTTGGCGGCGGGGTGCTCGGTCATGCCCACCAGGGTGCTCTGGGCGGCCTTGACCTTGGCGGCGTCTCGGATGCCCATCAGGCCGAGGAGCTGGAGGCCCGCCGCCGACGGGTGGGCCGCGACGACCATCTGGCCGTCCATCCCCTTGATGTAGTCCACCATCGCGTCCTGGTACGGCTTCGCCGCCGCCGCGTCCCCCTTGAAGATGGGGGCGGTCATGAAGGCGGCCGTCAGGTCGCCGGCGAGCCCGGCCAGCTTGTCGGGATCGGCGGCCATCGCCATGAAGAAGGGCGCGTCCGCCGGCACCTGGGCGACCAGATCGGCCTTGCCCGTCCCGGCGAGGGCGGCCAGGGAGCCGGCCAGCGGGCTCTGGGCCTTGGGCACCAGGCGCAGATCGAGCTGGAGGCCGTCGCCGATCACCAGCGAGATCTGCAGCTTGCTCGCCTCGCGCGCCGAGCGGCCGATCCAGGCGATCAGGCCGTCCATCATCGCGAGCTGCTCCTTGGCCTGGGGGCTGGCCTGGGCCGCCATCTGCATGACCTCGCCCATCTGCTTGAGGCCGGCGTCGAGCTGGTTGCCGTACAGACGGACCGCGTTCTCCAGCTCGAAGATCGCCGCCGCCTGGTCGGGCAGCGTCAGGGCGCCGAGGGCCTCGAAGAAGGCCTTGTTCTTGCCGAAGAGCTCCTTGCTGCGGGTGATCACCGCGTAGCCGCTCACGAAGTTCACGTACACGGGCTGCTTGGAGCCGGGGAACTTCAGGTACGACCAGGCGTTGCCCTCGGCGTCCTTCGTCTTCTCGTTGTCGGGCAACGCAGCCACGAAGGCCTCCTCGCCCGTGATGCCCAGCATCAGCGCCTCGGGCGCGCGGCCGTAGGTGGCCCGGTCGAAGATCGCGAAGCGGATCGGCCGGTTGGTGTCGATGACGGCGCCGTTCTGGAGGCGGAACTCGCCCTGGAGGGCCGGCGCGATCATCTGGGTGAGCGGCGGGACCTCGGGCACGACCTTGCGCGCCAGATCCTCGATCTGCTTGACGGTCGCGCCCGTGCCGTTGGTGCCCCCATAGAGGATCACCTCGGGGGGGCCTTCAGCTCTGGGATGGGGGCCGCGGCGGGGAGGGCGGGCTGGCCACCGGCGGCGGCGCCGGCGGCCGTGCTGCCCGGCGCGCCCTCGGCCGGCTTGGGGTCGTCCTTGCCACAGCCGGCGAGCGCCAGCGCCAGACCGAGCAGGGCTGCAAGCCCTTGAAGCTTCTTCATCTCTTCGCATCTCCTGCCCGGCGGAACCGGGCACTGGTCGTGGCTGCGCCAACGGCTCGGCAGCCTACGGAGCCGCGAACCGGACTGTCAATCCGCTGGCGCGTCCCGCACCCGGCCGCGACCGGACCGACGGCAGAAACACACGACAGCGCTTGACGGTCGCCCGGACCCCTGCTAGCTTCCGTCGCCTTTCGTTCAAGTACAGGTGGGGTGAGTCGTGCCGAACCACAAGTCCGCTGAGAAGCGCGCCCGGCAGAGTGAGAAGCGTCGGTTGCGCAACCGCCTCGTGATGGTGTCCATGCGGACGTTCATCAAGAAGGTCCGGCGTGCCCTCGAGACCGGCAACGTGGCCGAGGCCCGCGAGGCCCTGCCCACCGCGATCCGGCACCTGGAGCGCGCCGCGTCCAAGGGCGTCATCCACCGCAACCAGGCCAGCCGCAAGGTCGGCCGGCTGGTGGTGGCCGTCAACCGCGCGAGCTCCGTCGAGCAGGCGAGCTGATCGGGCGGGGCACCCGCCCCGCTCCGATTCGCCTCGATCCCCTGCGCCGGCCTAGGCCGCGCAGAGGTCCATCAGCAGCGCCTCGAAGATCAGCTCCCCGGGCAGCTTGCTGCCCTTGAGGTCCTGATCCGCCCGCGCCAGGCGGTCCAGCGCGCGCAGCAGATCCACGCTCCGGTACCGATCCACCTGGCGCGCGAACGCCGTGACCCGGAAGGGCGGGATGCCGGCCTGGGTCGCCGCCTCCTGCAGCGACGCCCCGGCCGCCCGGGCCCCGTGCCCCAGCAGGAGCTGGCGGAACTGCCGGTTGACGACCCCCAGCAGGCGAAGCGGCTGCTCGCCCTGGCTCAGCAGCAGGTGCGCGAGGCCCAGCGCCTTGGCGGGATCGCGGTCGGCCACGGCGTCGGTCAGCTCCCAGACCGTCCGCGTGCGGGTGTGGGGCACCGTCTCCGCGACGTGCTTCGCCTGGATGACGGCGTTGCCCTCCACGTAGAGCGTCAGCCGCTCGACCGCCGAGTCGAGGGCCGCCAGATCCGCGCCGATGGAGTCCACCAGCAGGGCGGCGCCCGCCGGATCGAGCCGACGATCCCGCAGCCGGGCGCGCTCCTCGACCCACCGGGGCAGCTCCCGCTCCCGCGGCGCCTTGCTCTCCAGCACGCAGCCCTTCTGCTCGAGCAGCTTCACCAACGCCCCGGTTCGCTTGACCTTTTCGTTCGCCTGAAAGACCAGGCAGGTGGTCGGATCCGGATCGGCGACGTACTTGAGCAGGGGGCCGAGGCCGCCCTTGGCCTGGTTGAGCAGGCCCTCCGCGTTGCGCACGAGGACGAGGCGGCGGTCCGCCATCATGGGCAGCGTGCGCGCCGCCTGGGCGATGGCCTCGGCGTCGGGGCGATCACCGCCATCGAACCGATCGAGGTTGAAGTCCTCGATGGCGCCGGCCAGGACGCGCTCTCGCAGCCAGTCGGCGGCTTCGCGGGTGAGCAGGGCGGCGTCGCCATGCAGGAGGTACAGGTGGGCGCTGCCGCCCTTCAGGGCCTTGTCGAGCTCGCTCAAGGGGTGCTCCCAGCGACGAAACGATCCCAGGCGGCGTCGACGGCCGCCGCGGTGGCGTCGGCGAGGGCGAGCTGCCGGGCCGTGGTGGTGGCCAGGGGATCGGACCCCCGCACCCAGGTGGCGCTCGCCTGCGTCCGCGCCCGCCAGCGCGCCTCGCCGGCGCTCGCGACCTCCAGATCGAGGGCCACGTCCGCCTGGTACAGGGCGCTCAGGCCGGCGGCGTCGCGGCCGAGCGTCCGCTCGGGGCCGACCGTGACGCGGCCCTCCAGGAGGCCGGGGGCGGGCGGGTGGCCCTCGCCACGCTGGCGCAGGCGCGCCGCCGCCACGAGGCCCAGCTCGCCGTCAGCGCTGAGATCCTGGATGACCCCCACGGTGGGCACGGCCACCGCGTCGGGGCGCACCAGGCCATAGCCGCATCCGGCGAGCCCGGAGGCCAGCGAAGCGAGGGCGATCAGGAGGACGGGTGGCCGCACGGCCGTACGGGTAGCATGAGCGCTCGACAGCCTCAACCCGCGTGGTTGCCATCCCGCAGGCCCCGCGCTAGGCTCCCGCGCCATGCGCGGCGTCCTGGTCCTCGCGTTGGTGCTGGGCACAGCCCAGGCGGCACCCCCGGTCGGGGGCACCGCCGAGGCCGATCTGGCCGCCGCCGCCACCGCCGGCGACGCTGAGGCCGCCCTCCAGCTCGCCCAGATCCTGGGCCGGCGCGGGGCGCTCCAGCCCGCCCTCGCCCAGGCGAACCGCGCCCTCGCGGCCGGGGTGCACCCCCTGCGGGTGAACCTGGTCCGGGGCGAGGCCTGCCTCGCCGCGGGTGAGCTGGTGGACGCGGTGCGTGAGTTCTTCGAGGTGGTCTCGGCGGCCCCCGCCAACGGCCACGCCCACGTGCAGCTCTGGCTGGCGCTGCGCGAGGCCCAGCTCCCGCCCGCCATGGACGGGAGCCGGATGAGGCGGGTGCTGCGCGAGGCGGGCTACACCCTGGCCGACGCGCCGCAGCGGCCCCGCCAGCCCGACGAGGCGGCCCGGCTGGAGGCCGAGGGATTCGCGCGGCTCGCGGCCGGGCAGTTCCGGACCGCCGTCGAGAGCTTCGAGGCCGCCGTGGCGGCCGATGACACGCGGGCCCCGCCCTTCCGGGGGCTGGGGATCGCGTGGGGCAGACTCGGCCAGGAGGCCCGCTCGGTGGCGGCCTGGCGGCTCTACCTGGCCCTCTCCGATCGGGACGATCGGGAGCGCCGCCAGGTCGAGCGCGTGGTATGGGATGCGGAGCGTCGCCGGGGTCTGGCCGGCGAGATGGAGGCAGAGTGAAGGCCACGATTCGCGGGATCGCGGAGCACGTCGGGCAGGTCGTCACCCTCGAGGGCTGGCTGTACAACAGCCGGATCACCAAAAAGGTCGCGTTCCTGCAGGTCCGCGACGGCACCGGCATCATCCAGGTCATCGTCGGCGCCGCTGACGTCTCGGAGGAGATCTTCGAGTGTGCGCGCAGCCTCACCCAGGAGACCAGCGTGCGGGTGACGGGCACGGTCCAGGCCGATCCGCGTAGCCCGATCGGCTTCGAGCTGCGGCTCTCGGCGCTCGACGTGATCGCCCGGCCGGCCCAGGAGTTCCCCATCTCCCCCAAGGAGCATGGGAGCGACTTCCTGTTGAACAACCGGCACTTGTGGCTGCGCAGCAAGCGCCCCCACGCGATCTTGTCCATCCGCGCCGAGGTCATCCGGGCCATCCGCGACTACTTCGACGACCACGGCTTCACCCTCGTGGACGCGCCGATCTTCACGCCCAACGCGTGCGAGGGCACCAGCACGCTCTTCGAGGTGCCGTACTTCGACCAGACCGCCTACCTCAGCCAGAGCGGCCAGCTCTACATGGAGGCGGCGGCCATGGCCTTCGGCAAGGTGTACTGCTTCGGGCCGACGTTCCGGGCCGAGAAGAGCAAGACCCGCCGCCACCTGACCGAGTTCTGGATGGTCGAGCCGGAGGTGGCCTTCCTGGATCTCGACGGCGACATGGATCTGGCGGAGGACTTCCTCTGCTTCATCGTGCAGCGGGTCGTGGAGCGCCGCCGGACCGAGCTGGAGATCCTGGGCCGGGACGTGAGCGTGCTGGAGAAGGTGCAGAAGCCCTTCCCCCGCATCAGCCACGCCGACGCGGTGGCCATGATCCGGGAGGAGGGCGTCGAGATCGACGATCGCGACGACTTCGGCGGCGAGCACGAGACGGTGCTCAGCAAGCGGTTCGATCGGCCCATCCTGGTGCACCGCTACCCCGCCGAGGTGAAGGCCTTCTACCTCAAGAAGGACCCGGAGCAGCCTGACCGCGCCCTGTGCGTGGACGTGCTTGCGCCGGAGGGCTACGGCGAGATCATCGGGGGCGGGGTCCGTGAGGAAGACCTCGATGCGCTCCTCTCGGAGATCAACCGCCACCAGCTCGATCCGGCGGTCTTCGAGTGGTACCTCGACCTGCGGCGCTACGGCAGCGTGCCCCATGCCGGCTTCGGGCTGGGTGTGGAGCGCACCGTGACGTGGCTCTGCGGCCTGCACCACCTCCGTGAGACCATCCCATTCCCCCGCCTGATCAACCGCCTCGGCCCCTGAGTCGGTTCGCAAGTACCCGACATTTCTGGGTTTTTATGAAGACGACGCGGCCGCGGTGCGGCCCGCCGCTCGCCTCCGGCGCCCCTCCCTGGTGAAATGGATTGCCCTGGCCTCCGGGACACCTCGCCCCGATTCTGATCGTCGGGGGGACAGTCGCTCAATTTGGCGACACGGCAGCGGGTGCTGGAGGAGCTCGATGAAGCACAGGGGGTACGTTGCGATCCTGGCCGCTCTGCTGGCCACCGGCTGCATTGAGGACAATGCGTCCTCGGGCGGCGGTGACACGGACGGCACCGTCGACCAGGGCCTGCCGGCAGACGCCGCGGGCGCTGGCGGCGGACAGGGCGGCGCCGGGGGCGGTGCTGGCGGCGCCGGGGGCGGTGCTGGCGGCATGGGCGGCGGTGTCGGCGGAGCCGGCGGCGGTGTCGGTGGTGCTGGCGGCGGTGCTGGCGGTGCCGGCGGCGGTGCTGGTGGTGCCGGCGGCGGTGCAGGCGGTGCTGGCGGCGGCGCCGGTGGTGCTGGCGGCGTCGGAGGCGGCATGGGGGCGCCGGTGGCGAGCCCCGCCGGCCGATCGCGATGGCGACGGCATCCTCGACGAGGTGGACAACTGCCCGGACACGCCCAACGCCGACCAGGCCGACGAGGACGGCGACGGCATCGGTGATCTCTGCGACGGCCCGCCCGGCGACATCGACAACGACGGCGTCGGCGACGAGGTGGACAACTGCCGCTTCATCGCCAACAACAGCCAGCGTGACACCGACGAGGACGGCTTCGGCGACGCCTGCGACAACTGCCCCGACGTGCGCAACCCCGCGCAGGATCCGCGCGCCTGCCTCGACACCGACGGCGACGGCACCCCGGACCGCACCGACAACTGCCCGACCGACGCCAACCGCGACCAGGCCGATCGCGACGAGGACGGCGTGGGCAACGTCTGCGACAACTGCCCGGACGCCGCCAACGGCGACCAGGCCGACGCCAACGGCAACGGCATCGGCGACGCCTGCGATCTGGTGGGCCAGGACGCCGATCTGGACGGCGTATCGACGCCGACGACAACTGCCCGACCGACCCCAACCCGCGCCAGCAGGATGCGGACGACGACGGCGTGGGCGACGTCTGCGACAACTGCCCCCAGGAGCCGAACTTCGATCAGGCCGACGCCAACGGCGACGGGGTGGGCGACGCCTGCCCCGACTCGGATCGGGATGGCGACGGCATCCTGGACGTGGACGACAACTGCCCCGACGCCCCCAATGGTGACCAGGCCGACGCGGACGACGACGGCCGCGGCAACGCCTGCGACAACTGCCGGGACGTCCCCAACTTCGATCAGGCCGACCGTGATCTCGACGGTCTCGGTGACGCCTGCGACGACCTCACCCCCCGCGCGTGGGTCGTCCTGACCTGGGGCGATGCGAGCGTCGACTTCGACCTGCACGTGCTCAACCCCCGGGGCGAGTATTTCAGCAACAGCACCGACTGCTGGTCCAACAACCGACAGGAAGTCTGGTGTGATCCCGGGTACTTGCGCGATGCGCCCCAGCAGGGCGGCACCGAGGAACAGGTCCGGATGGGTGCGCCGCCCGCCGGCCTCTACACCGTCGGCGTCGACCTCTACAACAACGGCGGTGATGCCGTCCGCGGGCTGGCCCAGCTGACGTTCTACTGCGGCGACGGCGCCCCGCGCGTCTTCGGCCCCATCCAGATGGAGAGCCAGAGCGCCAACCAGCGCGCCCTGTGGGAGGCCTTCCGGTTCAACCCGGCCGACTGCTCGGTGCAGCCCATCCAGGCCGTGCGCGATCTGGCCTGCCAGCGCGGCACCAACTGCCAGTGCGATGCCTGCGCAGCGGGCGCCTGCGCGGTGCGCAACTGCGCGGCGGACGCGCAGTGCAACGAGGAGACCGGGGCCTGCGTGGACAACTGCGCCGGCGTGGTCTGCCCCGACGGCTGGAACTGCTCCCAGGACTCGGGCGAGTGCGTCAACCCGCTGGCCCTGCAGTGCCAGCCCTGCCAGTCGGAGATGGACTGCCCGGACACCTACTGGTGCCTGCGGTACAACAACGGGCAGAACTCCCAGTGCGGCGCCACCTGCGGCGCTGGCGGGGCCTGCCCGCAGGGGACGCGCTGCACCCAGATCCAGCGCAACAACCAGCGCGTCTTCGCCTGCGCGCTCAACGACCTGAACGTCTGCGACCAGGTGGTCAACCTCTGCGATGGCGTGAACTGCGGTGATCGCGTCTGCAACCCCGCGGACGGCATGTGCGTCGACTGCCTGCAGGACGCCCAGTGCGCCAACGGCCAGGTCTGCCAGCAGAACGCCTGCGTCAACGTCGGCGGCGGCGATCGGGCAATCAGCGACTGGGGCAATGGCAACCAGGCCCCGCGCTGCATGGACAACGCGATGTGCACGGCCGACGAGACCTGCGAGCAGGTGCCCGTCATCGGGCTGACCATCTGCGAGCTGCCCTGCGGCGCCAACCAGCTCTGCCCGAACGGCTTCACCTGCTGCGACCTGCCGGGCGCGGGCCAGACGTTCTGCCTGCCCAGCAACAACCAGTTGGCGTTCCTCTGTGGCGGTGGCTGAGGTCTGCGCGGCGGCGTCGCCGCCCTGATTCCCCGCGGGCCCGGGCGGACCCCCCCTCAAACCGCCCGGGCCCGCCCCCCCCTCGCAGGAGGGTGCGGGCGAATCCCCCAGGGCCCGGGCGGTCAAGTCCCCCTCGACCGCCCGGGCCCGTCCCCCCAAGGGAGCCGCCGCTTGCGCGGCGACCGGGGTGTGCACGGGCGCCCATCGGCGACCGGACACGCTGCCAGGCCGGACATCGACCGCGAGCGATCGACTCCCCCACCGACCTGACGCGCTCAGTGGACATCGTGGAGGGGGTCTCCGTCCAGCCCGAATCGGTCGTGGGCACGCGGGGCGCGCGAAGCCGCGTCCTGGGCGGCCCCGGGCCGTCCCGCGCGGTGGCGGCGGGGCGCTGGAGCAGTGAACAAGACGGACCGAGCCGGGCGACATGGGCCAGCCAGGCGACGGGTGACTCCTTAGCGCTGGCCCTGGTGAGCCCGCCGCCGGCCGAAGAGAGCGTCGAGCACGATGGCGTCGCGGATGTCAGCCGCCGTCAGCCGACCGCCGCCGGCCTCGCGCCCTGCATAGTGGGCGTCGGCCACCAGCCCCTCGTCCAGGCCGATGCCCTGCACGGCCCGGCGCACGCCCTGGCTGATGCGCACCTCGTTGCCGGGCTTCGCCACCGCCGCCTCGATGCCGGCCGCGATGACGAGGCGCGGATCGTCGTTGAACGGCGTGTCGGCCAGCAGATCCTGGGCGCGTCGCTGGACGCGGGCCCAGGTGCCCGGCGACATCTCGAGGCCGGTCACCGCGCTGAGCGGATACCCGGCGAAGCTCGCGTAGGTGCCCGTGTAGAAGCGCTCGAGGAGCTGCTGGCCGAAGATGCGGAAGCGGACGACGGGCAGCGGCACCTGCTCGCCCCCGAGGGTGGGCGACCACAGCAGCTCCGGGGCGCCGTGGGCTCGGTCCCAGGCCCGGCGGACGGCCTCGGCCTCCGTGAGGAACCCCATCCGCTCCACCAGCCAGGCCGAGAGAGCCACCCGCAGGTGGGGCGGCGCGTGCGGGGTGAGCGTCTGCCCGTCGGGTGCCGCATGCAGCCGCGCGACCGCGCCCGGATCATCCGGGCGGCCGAGGCTCTGGGCGAGCCCCCGCAGAGCCGCGGGCCCCAGCATCATCGCCGCGAAGCCATCGGCGATCAGCTCGGGCAGCCAGTGGGCGAAGGCCGCCTCGAGATCAAAGGTGACCTGGCGACCCTGAGCCCGCGGCAGCCACGGCCGGGACGCCGTCGGCACGAGCTGCCTGAGCTCGCCCGCCAGACCCGGGAGGCCCCACCATAGCAAGTGCCCGATCTCATGGGCGACGGAGGGCCACCGCAGCAGATCCTCGCCGAAGTCGTCGGGGACGCGGATGACGGGGTGACCGGGGAGCAGGTCGTACCAGACGGCCTCCTCGCCCGTGCCGGGCGCGCAGACGGGGCGGCCGACGGGCAGCCGCAGGCCGTGCGCGTCCGCGAACTGGCGGATGGGTGCCAGGAGCGCGACCGCGATGGCCTCGGCGTCCCCGATGACCTCGCGGAGGGCCGGATCGCCGCGCCAGGCGGCCTGGCTGGCCACGGCCTCGATCGCCCGCGTCAGGCGCGCGACGCGCTCCACGAGGCGGCCGACCTCGCCGGACTGCTCGAGCTGGACGAAGAGCTCCAGGGGCTCGGCGGCCGCGAGTCGGCGGCCCAGCGCCGCCACCGCCTGCTCGCAGGCGGCCCGCTCCGGCTGCAGGCGGTCGCGCAGGACGCCGAGCAGCAGCCGCCCGACCTCGCCGGTGCGCACGAGGACCTGCTCGCCCTGGGCGCCGCGGACTGCCAGCTCGGCGAGGGCCTCGCCCATGACCTGCAAGCGAATGGCCAGGACCGTCCGCCACCGCTCCACGTCGTCGGTGGCCGGCGCCTGGTCGAGGGCCTTCGCCACCTCGCGGCGGTTGCCCTGGCCCGAAATCCGCTTGAAAAGCGCGAAGATGGCCTGCGCGACCACCACCACGAGGACGAGCTTGTCGAAGCTCGACATCTCAGCCTCGCGTGGGCGGCCCGGCCGGGCCCGGCGCCGGCGGTGCCGGCGGTGGGGTGGCCGGCAGCGGCCTCGGCCCGTGCCTCGGCGCGGGCGCGTGCCCCCCTCGCCGCCCGATCAGCTCGGCGATGACGAACGACCGGACCCAGCGCCGCGAGCCGTCGGGGACGAAGCCGGGGAGGCCGGGGCGGCGGTCGTCCACCTACTTCTGCTCCGGGCCGGTCATCCCGCTGATGCGGTGCCGCATCTCGGTGTCCGCCTCGAGGTTCTTCATCTGCAGGTAGTCCATGTACCCGAAGTTGCCTGCCCGCAGCGCCTCGGCGATGGCCTTGGGCACCTCGGCCTCAGCCTCGGCCACCTTGGCGTGGGCCTCCTTGAGGCGCGCCTGGTTCTCCTGCTCCTGGGCCACCGCCATGGCGCGGCGCCCCTCGGCCCGGGCCTGGGCGATGTTCTTGTCCGCCTCGGCCTGGTCGATCTGCAGCTTGGCCCCGATGTTGGCCCCCACGTCCACGTCGGCGATGTCGATGGAGAGGATCTCGTAGGCGGTGCCCGCGTCGAGGCCCTTGTCCATGACCATCTTCGAGATGCGATCGGGGTTCTCGAGCACGGCCTTGTGGGAGGCCGCCGAGCCGATGGTGGTCACGATGCCCTCGCCGACGCGGGCCAGGATGGTCTCCTCGCCGGCGCCACCCACCAGCCGCTTGATGTTGGCGCGCAGGGTGATGCGGCTGACGGCGATGAGCTGGATGCCATCCCCCGCCATGGCCGACACCTTGGGCGTCTGGATGACCTTCGGGTTCACGCTCATCTTGACGGCCTCGAGCACGTCGCGGCCGGCCAGATCGATGGCCGCCGCCTCGGAGAACGTCAGATCGATGCGCGCCTTGTCGGCCGAGATGAGCGCGAAGACCACCCGATCCACATTGCCGCCGGCCAGGAAGTGCGCCTCGAGCATGTCCACCGACACGTCGAGCCCCGCCTTCACGGCGCTGATCCGGGGGTTCACGATGCTGGCCGGAGACACCCGGCGCAGCCGCATGGCGATGAGCTTGGTGATGGAGACCCCGGCCCCCGAGGCCAGGGCGGCGATCCACAGGCGGACCGGGACGAAGTAGAGGAACATCGCCACGACGACGAAGCCCGCTCCCCCGAGGATCAGGTACATGATCTGATCATCACCCATCAGATTCTCCTTCAGTTTCAGTCTCTTCGCGCACGACCACGATGCGCACGCCCTCGACGGCGACGACCCGGATGGGGGCGCCCTTGCGGATGTATTCGAACTGGCTGACCACGTCGACCAGCTCGCCGCCGATCATGGCCTTGCCCGAGAGGCGCAGATCGGTGCGCGCCGTGCCCTGCTGGCCCAGGTAGCGCTGCCAGCTCGACGGGTTGGCGTGGAAGTCGGGGGCCTCCTCGGCGCGGGCCGAGCCCAGCGTCGTCTCGAGGACGAGCCGCCGCCCCAGGCGACTGCGCGGGATGAACCGCGCCAGCAGGAAGAGGCCGACGACGGCCCCGGTCAGTGCCAGCATCACCACGCCGAGCGCTCCTCCCACCTGGCCCAGGCTCCACGCGGTGGACATGGGCATGCCGACGAGGGCCATGACGAGGCTGCCCGCCACGGCCGCGATGCCGAGCGCGCCCACGACGCCGAAGCCCGGGATGATGAAGATCTCGACCCCCAGCAGGACGAGGCCCACGACGAAGAGCAGGATCTCCTCCCAGCCGGCCAGATCCACGACGAGGTGTCCACCGAAGAACAGCATCAGGCACAGCAGCCCGAAGCCGCCCGCGAAGCCGAAACCGGGGGAGTAGAACTCAAGCAGCAGCCCGAGCATGCCGAGCGACATGAGCAGCCCGCTCACCACCGGATCGGTGAGGAAGCGGGCCAGCTTCTCGGCCCAGTTGATGGTGGGCTCGACCCGGGTGGCCCGGGCCAGCCCCATCTGGGCCAGCAGGGCGTCGAGCGTCTCGACCTGGGCGTTGGCGATGCCGAACTTCAGCGCCTGCTCGGTGGTGACGGTGAGCAGGCGGCCGGCCTCGCTCACTCCCTCGACGGCGACCTCCCGGTCCACCATGGCCTCGGCCACGTCGCCGTTGCGGCCGTTGGCCTCGGCCGTGGCCCGCATCTCGGAGCGCATGTACGAGACGACCTTCTCGCCCACCGCCTCCGCCTTGCCCCCTCGACCTGGATGGGGGTGGCGGCGCCCATGCTGGCGCCGTTGGTAAATGCAATGAAATCAGCGGCATAGCTGATGAGCGCGCCGGCGCTGATGGCGCGCCGGTTCACGAAGGCGATGACCGGCACCTCCGCAGACAGCAGGGCGTCGCGGATGATGACGGCGGCGTCGACCCGCCCGCCGAAGGTGTCGACGTCGAGGACGATCGCCCGGGCACCGCGGCTCTTCGCCACCTCCAGGCTGCGCTTCACATAGGGCGCGAGGCCTTGATCGATGGTGCCCCGGATGGGCACGACGACCACGGTCTGGCCGACGCCGTCTCCCTCACCGAGGGTGGGCAGCGGGGGCAGCTCGGGGGGCGTGAACGGGCGGGGCGCGGCCGCCGGGGTGCTGGCAGGCGCCGCGCTCTCGGCGCTGGCCGGCCCAGCGTCCGGGGGGCCACCCCACGCGGCCTGCAGGCCGCCGAGCAGCAACGCAGCCCAGAGCACGATGCGCACATGCTTCATTCAGTCGGTCCGACGGCCCGTGGTGACCTGGAGCAGATGCACCAGACCCGTCCAGGGTGCCACCCGATTGGCGAAAGGGCAAATGGACTCGGGTCCGACTCGCCCACGGCACTTGCCCAGGACCCTCGGCGAGTGGGAAATACCACCCCGGCCGCCGCGGTTTGAGGGGGTGGCCTGCCACCACCCGGATGCTCGATGCTGCGGACCCTGCCCCTTGCCCTGCTCTTCGCCACCCCCGTCCGGGGGCAGGCACCCGCGTCGACGGACGCCCCGGTGGAGTGTGGTGAGCTGCCCGTGGGCGATGTGCGGCTCGGCAGCGACGAGTTCGGCCTCGAGGTCAGCCCCGGGGACGGCGCCGCGCGGCTCCGGCTGCCCGAGCGCCTGCCCGCCACGGCCACCCGACCCGCCCTCGACATCGTGGGCGGCCTGGCCGAGGTCTCCCTTCAGCCCGATCAGATCGTGCCCGTCCGCGCCGCCCACCAGGCGGGCATCCTGCAGGCCGACGTGGGGCTGGTGGAGGCCCCGGGGCCCCGCGCGGCGCCGGGGTGCGTGGACCTGGTCGTCAACCGCATCAACCTGCGCATCGGCGATGTGCTGATCAACGGCTCCCATGTGGCCCAGGCGGGCGCCGACCGCCAGCCGAGCCCGACCGCGGTGCGGGTGGCCGAGCTGACCATGGAGCCCGGCAGCGCGACGGTCGCCGAGGCCTATGTCCGCGAACAGCTTCGGTTTCGCGGCGAGCTCTGCGCGCGGCGGGCCTCGGAGCGCGAGGGCGCCCTGCGGGGGTCGGTGGTCGTGGAGCTGGAGACGCGGGAGCCCGGGCGCATGCTGCGGCCGACGGCCCCCCTGGACAGCCTGCAGCAGCCGCCCCTGCTCTTCTGCCTGCTCAACGCCATCTACGACGACACCGACCTGGCGCGCAGCCTGCCGGGGGGGGCGCACTTCTACGCGGCCTTCTACTTCACCCCCGACGACTCCGGCCGGCTGCTGATCCACTCCCAGGCGCCGTAGAAGGGCGCCTGCTCGACGGCCGACTCCCGCGCATCTCCGCGCCGGAGCAGCCAGCGCGCCACCCCCTGGCTCCACTCCAGCGGCACGAGGCCGGTGAGGTCGTCGTCGGGGCAGGTGCGCCGGTTGTCGCAGAGGACGAACAGGAAGCCCGGGGGCACCTCGATGCGAGGGACCTCGAACTTCCAGGGCCGCGCGGCCCCGGCGTGATCCCCCAGCACATGGTGGCGGCGGCCGTCGGGCAGCGACTCGACGAAGTGTTGCTGGCGGCGGGAGCGATCGCCGTCGCTGGCCTCGCGGTAGGCGAAGGTGCCCACCACCCGGGTGGCCAGCGGGAGGTCGTCGATGGTGAGGACGCCCTCGTCCGCGCCGACCATCTGGCCGGGCAGGGCGAGGACGCGCCGCAGGACCTCGCGCCCCTCGTGCTCCAGCAAGATGACGTCGCCCAGGGCCGGCTCGGCCCGGCGGACCACCAGCAGGACGTCTCCGTCGAGGGCGGTGGGCGCCAGGGTGTTGCCGCGCACGACCACCAGCTCGACGAAGAACCAGCGCGCCACGAGGAGGCCCGCGATCACGAGCAGCAGGCCCCAGCGCCAGAGGTGGCGGGGGCCGCGCTGCCGGCCGGGCGCGGGGCCGATGGGGAGGCGGCTCACCCCTCCCCCGCCTCCGCCGAGTAGAGCACGGCCCGCGGCCCGAGCGCCGCGCGGACGATGCCCGCGTCGAGGCCGAGATCCGCCGGGCAGACGCCCACCACCTCATCCCCCAGGCCCTTCAGGCACCGCGCGAGGGCATCCGGCGTGACGTCCGCCGTCGCCCAGAGCAGCAGCCGGCGGGCTCCCAGGATGGGCGGCGCGGGCAGCAGCAGGGGCCCCCGCTCGGGCACCACCCCCTCCCGGATGAGGCGCGAGATGCGCCCGCCCGTGCGCCAGTCCACATGACCGGTGAGGCCCGTCAGCGGGCGGCCGTCCAGGCGGATGGCCAGGACGAGCACATCGCAGGGGGCGGACTGGAGGCCGTAGAGGTTGGCGGGCGGGCCCATCAGACCCGCTCCAGCTCCTGGGCGATCCGATCGAGGATGCCGTTGACGAACTTGCCGCTGTCCTCGGCGCCGTAGCGCTTGGCGAGCTCGATGGCCTCGTTGAGGGTGGCCTTGACGGGCACCTCGCCCTCGAAGGCCAGCTCGTAGGCGGCCAGCCGCAGCACGTTGCGGTCCACCCGGCTCATGCGCGTGACCTTCCAGTTCAGGGAGTAGCGGCCGATGAGGGTGTCGATGGCGGCGCGGTGGCTGATGGTCCCCTCGACCAGCCGCTCGACGAAGCGCCAGTGGCTGCCCTCGGGATCCAGCAGGGCGCGGGCGTGCTCGATGGCGCCCGGGGTGCCATCCTCGGCGGAGGCCACCAGGCTGGCGAGCACCTCGTCATCGTCGCGCAGGTGCGCGGCGAAGAGCGTCAGGGCCTCCTCGGGCGGGACCTCGGCGGCGTCCACGGCGAACATGATGAGCAGCGCGGCCTCGCGGGCGGCGCGGCGTCCAGATCTCACGAGCGGGCCTCCGTCTGGTCCATGCGGGCGAAGAGATCGGCCATCTCGATGGCGCACATGGCCGCCTCGGCGCCCTTGTTGCCGGCCTTGGTGCCGGCGCGCTCGACGGCCTGCTCGATGGTGTCGGTCGTCAGCAGGCCGAAGGCGACGGGCAGACCGAAGTCGAGCGAGACATGGGCGAGGCCCTTGGTGGCCTCGCTCGCCACATAGTCGAAGTGGGGCGTCGAGCCGCGGATGACGGCGCCCAGGGCGATGATGGCGTCGATGCCGCCCTTCTGCGCGACCCGCTTGGCGGCCACCGGCAGCTCGAAGCCACCGGGGACCCGGTAGATGCTGATGTCGGCGCGGCTCGCGCCGTGGCGTACGAGGGCGTCGATGGCCCCCAGCACGAGCTGCTCGACGATGAAGCTGTTGAAGCGCCCCACCACGAGGGCGAAGCGGCGGCCCTGGGCCTGCAGGTGGCCCTCGAAGAGGGTCGGTCCAGCCTGATCGTTCATGCGCGCTCCTCCGTGTCCTGGTTGGCCAGGACGGTCGTGGCCGCCGGGCTCGCCTGCGGCCGCGGCGGGAGCATCACGTGCTCCACCACCGAGAGTCCATACCCCTGCAACCCCTTGATACGCGAGGGGCTCGAGGTCATCAGCCGGAGCTGGCGTACCCCCTGATCCAGCAGGATCTGGGCGCCGATGCCGAACTCCCGCAGGTCGGGGGGCAGGCCGATGGCGCCCCGATCCACCACCTCCGGCGCCTCCGGCTGCCCGGAGAGCCGCCGAATCTCCCGCGCCACTCGCGGCGCGGGCTTCTGCAGATACACGAGCACGCCGGATCCGGCGGCCTCCATCTCCCGCAGCGCGTGCTCCAGCTTCCAGCGGCCGTCGGCCCCGCAGCGGAACACGTCGCCGAGCAGGTTCTCCTGGTGCACGCGGCCGAGGACCGGCGTGTCGGCCAGGGGCGTGCCCTTCACGAGGGCCAGGTGCTCCAGATCGTCGACGGATGAGCTGTACGAGACCGCCTTGAAGCGACCGATCTCGGCGATGTCCACCTCGACCTCGGCCACCCGCTGCACCAGCCGCTCCCGCAGCAGCCGGAAGCGGATGATGTCGGCCACCGAGACGATCATCAAGCCATGCTTGCGGCCGAAGACCTCGAGCTGCGGGCGGCGCGCCATGGTGCCGTCCTCGTTCATGACCTCGCAGATGACGCCGGCCGGCTCGAGGCCGGCGAGGCGGGCGAGATCCACCGAGCCCTCGGTCTGCCCGGTGCGGACGAGCACGCCGCCGGCCTTGGCCCGCAGGGGAAAGACGTGGCCGGGCCGCGAGAGATCCGTGGGCCGGGCGCCGGGCGACACCGCGACGCGCACCGTGTGGGCGCGGTCGGCCGCCGAGATGCCCGTCGTCACGCCGGTGGCCGCCTCGATGCTCACGGTGAAGGCGGTGCCGAAGCCGCTCTGGTTGCGGCTGACCATGAGCGGCAGGTCGAGGGCGTCGCACTTCTCGGGGGTGAGGGCCAGGCAGATGAGGCCACGCCCGTGGAGGGCCATGAAGTTGATGGCCTCGGGCGTCACCAGCTCGGCCGCCATGACGAGGTCGCCCTCGTTCTCGCGGTCTTCGTCATCCACCAGGATGACCATCCGGCCGTTGCGGATCTCGTCGAGGGCGGCCTCGACCCGCGCCACGATGGCGGAGTCCTCACGGTTCATCTCACGTCCTCCCCACGAAGCCGGCGCGGGCCAGGGTCTCGAGGTCCAGGCCCCCCCGGGCGCCGCCCGCCGCCGGATTCATCAAGCGTTCCACATACTTGCCAATCAGATCCGCCTCCAGGTTCACCCGGGCCCCCACCGCCTTGCGGTGGAGGTGCACCACCCCCTGGGTGTGCGGGATGAGGACCACGCTGAAGCGGTCGGCGTCCACCGCGTTGACCGTCAGGCTCACGCCGTCGATGGCGATGGAGCCCTTGTCCACGAGGTAGCGCCCCACGGCGGCCGGCGCGCGGAACCACAGCTCCAGCGCCTCGCCGAGCGGGGTGCGGCGCACGAGCTCGCCGGTGGCGTCCACATGGCCGGCCACGATGTGCCCGCCCAGGCGGTCCCCGAGGCGCAGCGCGCGCTCCAGGTGCAGCGCGTCGCCGATGCGGCGCTCCCCCAGCGTGGTGCGGGCCATGGTCTCGGCGGAGGCGTCCACCGTGAAGGCGTCGGCGCCCGTCGCGGTGACGGTGAGGCAGGCCCCGTCCACCGCCACGCTCTCGCCCAGCACCAGCTCGGCCACCAGCGTCGCGGGCGCGCCCACGGTGAGGGTGACCCCCGCCGCCCGCTGGACGCGGGCCCGCAGGCTGCCGGTCGCCTCGATCAGTCCGGTGAACATCAGGCCTCCTCGCCGGGGGCGGGATACACGATGCGGCCGCGCACCCGCATGTCGGCCCCCAGGCGCGTCCACGCGGGCGCGTCCAGGGTCAGGCCGGCCCCGATGGCCTCCACCGCGGGCAGATCGGCGAGGGGCCGGCCCGGACCGATGATCCGGGGGGCCAGATAGATGCACGCCTCATCGGCGAGCCGTGCGCGCAGCAGGCTGCCGTGCAGGCGTCCGCCGCCCTCGACCAGCACCGACATCACCCCGTGCTCGGCCAGCGCTTGCAGCATCGCGGCCGGATCGAGGCCCCGCCCGGACCGGTGCACGGCGACGAGGCGGGCCCCCGTCTCTGCCAGCGCCCGGGCGCGCCCGGCGTCGGCATCCCCCGCGTGCAGGACCAGCGCCTGCGGCCCCAGCAGCCGCGCGGTCGGCGGCAGCGTCAGGTCGGGATCGGCCACCACCCGCAGGGGATCGGTGCCGCGCACCTCCCGCACGTTCAGGCTCGGGTCATCCAGGCGCGCGGTGGTGGCCCCCACCATCACGGCGTCGGCCCAGGCGCGCAGCTTGTGGCCGTCGCGCCGGGCGTCGGGTCCGGTGATCCACCGGGCCGCCCCCCCAAGGGTCGCCAGGCGGCCGTCGAGGGTGACGGCGGCCTTCAGGAGCACCCACGGGCGGCCGCGCTGGACGGTGCTGAGGAAGGGCGCGTGCAGCGCCGCGCACTCGTCGGCCAGCACGCCCACCTGGACCTCGATGCCGGCGGCCCGCATGCGCTCGGCGCCCCCCCGGGCGACGGGGTGGGGATCCAGGACGCCGATGAAGACCCGGGCCACCCCCGCGCTGATGATGGCGTCGGCGCAGGGCGGCGTGCGGCCGGTGTGGGCGCAGGGCTCGAGGGTGACGTAGAGATCGGCCCCGCGGGCCCGCTCCCCGGCCTGGCGCAGGGCCTGGATCTCGGCGTGGGGTCCGCCGGGGGGGGCGCTGACGCCGGCGCCGACGACCCGGCCCCCGGCCACCACGACGCACCCGACACGGGGATTGGGGCTGGTGCGGTGCAGCGCCCGCCGCGCTCGGGCGATGGCCCGGCGCATCTGGCTGGCGTCCGCCTGCACCGTCATCGGCCCTGGCTGCCCTGGAGAGCCTCCAGCTCGGTCAGGAACTGCCGCACGTCGGTGAACTCGCGGTACACCGAGGCGAACCGGACGCAGGCCACCTCGTCGAGCGTGCGCAGCCAGTTGAGGACCGTCTCGCCCACGCGCTCGGTGGTCACCTCGCGCTCCGTGGAGTCCATGAAGTGGCGCTCGATGCCCGCCAGGAAGGCGTCGATCCGATCGACGGGCACGGGGCGCTTGGAGCAAGCCACCTCGACCCCAGCGCGGATCTTGTTGATATCAAAGGCTTCTCGCCGACCGTCCCGCTTGACCACCGCCGGCAGGCGCATCTCGATGCGCTCGTAGGTGGTGAAGCGGCGCTCGCAGTCGTCGCAGCGCCGCCGACGGCGCGTCGAGTTCTGATCCCGCACATAGCGCGAGTCCACGACCCGGGTGTTCTCGGAGCCGCAGAACGGGCAGTTCATGGCGCGCCCCCGTCGAGGGCGTGGATCTTGGCGACGCGATCGGCGTGGCGTCCGCCCTCGAAGGTGGCCTGCAGGAAGGCCACCAGAGCGCGCTCGGCGGTGAGGGGGCCAAGCAGCCGGCTGCCGAGGCAGACGATGCGGGCGTCGTTGTGCTGCCGCGCGAGGCGGGCCGAGAGCTCGTCGTGCACGAGGGCCGCCCGGGCCCCCGGCACCTTGTTCGCCGCGATGGACATGCCGATTCCCGAGCCGCAGACCAGCACCCCGAAGTCAGCGTCGCCCGCGGCGACCTGGCGGGCCACCTTGGCCGCGTAGTCGGGGTAGTCGCAGCGATCGGGGGTCATCGGCCCCAGGTCCACCACCCGGAAGGCCCCCTGCCCGCGCAGGCCCTCGATGAGGGCGTCCTTGAGCTCGAAGCCGGCGTGATCCGACGCGAAAACCACCGTGATCACGAGCACTTCCCCACGATGAGGCAGACGTTGGTGCCGCCGAAGCCGAAGCTGTTGGACAGGGCGACGGGGACGGGCACGGTGCGCCCCTCGCCGGGCACCAGGTCCACATTGCACTCGGGATCGGGATCCTCGAGGTTGATGGTCGGCGGCACCTGGCCGCGCGCCACCGCGAGGGCACAGACCGCCAGCTCGACGGCCCCCGCCGCCCCCAGCATATGCCCCGTCATCGACTTGGTGCTCGACACCATCAGCCGGTCGGCGTGCTCGCCGAACACCTTGCGGATGGCGAGGATCTCGATGTTGTCCCCGTGGGGCGTCGAGGTGCCGTGGGCGTTGATGTAGGTGACCGCCTCGGGGGCGAGGCCAGCGTCGCGCAAGGCGTTGCGCATGGCCGCCTGGGCCCCGTCGCCCTCGGGCGATGGCCGCGTCATGTGGAAGGCGTCAGCGGACTGCCCGTAGCCGAGGATCTCGCAGTAGATGTGGGCGCCCCGCGCCCGGGCGTGCTCGAGCTCCTCCAGGATCACCACCCCGGCGCCCTCGGCGCTGACGAAGCCGTCGCGCCCCTGGTCGAAGGGCCGGCTGGCCCGCTCGGGCTCGTCGTTGCGGGTCGACAGCGCCTTCATGGCCGCGAAGCCGGCGATGCCCAGGCGGGTGATGGTGGCCTCGGCGCCGCCCGCGATCATCACGTCAGCGTCGTCCATGGCGATGAGGCGGGCCGCGTCGCCGATGCTGTGGGCCCCGGTGGCGCAAGCGCTCACGCTCGACAGGTTCGGCCCGCGGGCGCCGGTGATCATGGAGATGTGGCCGGGCGCCATGTTGCCGATGAGCTTGGGGATGGTGAAGGGCGAGACGCGCCGGGGGCCCTTGGTGGTGACCACCTCGAAGCCCTCCTCCAGCGTCTCCAGCCCGCCCAGGCCCACGCCCACCAGCACGCCGACCCGGTCGGGATCAGCCAGGGGCAGGATGCCGGCGTCCCTGGCCGCCATGTCCGCCGCCGCCACGGCGAACTGGATGAAGCGATCCATCTTGCGGGCATCCCGCCGGTCGATGAAGCGCTCCGGATCGAAGTCGCTCACCTCTCCCGCGATGCGGGCGGGGTACTCGGTGGCGTCAAAGCGCGTGATGGGGCCAATGCCGCTCTTGCCGGCCATGAGGGCCGACCACGTCTCTTCGGTGCCGATCCCGACGGGCGTCACGAGCCCGATGCCCGTGACGACCACCCTGCGCTCGAATGCCCGCATGCGTCCCTCGTGGGGGCCGTGGCCGACCCCGCCGCCCCGCCGAAAGGCCGGGCCCTGCGTCAGCCCTGGTTCTGCTGGACGTAGTGGATGGCGTCCTGCACGGTCCGGATGTTCTCAGCGTCGCCATCGGGGATCTCGACGTTGAACTCTTCCTCCATCGCCATGACCAGCTCGACCAGGTCGAGGGAGTCCGCGCCCATGTCGTCGATGAACGAGGCCTCCGGCACCACCTCGTCCTCGCTGACGTCAAGCTGCTGGGCGATGATCTGGATGACCTTCTTTTCGATGCTGGCCATGTGCGTCCCCGTCCTTCCTACGTTCGGCCCCGGCCTCCCCGGCGAGGAGGCACGAGCTCAGCGCGCCCGATGGGCACCGAGAAAAGCGTCGTCAGATAGCAATGCGGCCTGCCTGTGTCAATCGGTGCTGCCCCAGGTGACGGCCAGCGCGCCATGGACCAGCCCCGCGCCGAGGCCGACGAGCACCACGCGCTGACCGCCAGCGAGGCGCCCCGCCGCCTGGGCGCGGGACAGCGCCACGGGGATGCTGGCGGCGCTGGTGTTGCCCACCTCCTCGATGTCGCAGAGCACCCGCTCGGGGGGCAGGGCGAGCCGGCGGGCGACCGCCTCAAGCAGGCGGCCGTTGGCCTGGTGGGGGACGACCAGATCCACGCTGGGGACGCTCCAGCCGGCGGCGGCGCAGGCGCCTCGCACGGCCTCCTCCAGGTAGCGCGTGGCCAGCCGATAGACCAGCCGGCCCTCCATCACGACGTGGCCGTCGAGCCGCAGCGCGTCGGCGTGGGCGGCGTCGCCCCCCAGGACGACCGCCTCGACGCACGGGCCCGGCCCCGGTCCCCGGGCCAGCACCACCGCCCCGGCGGCGTCGCCGAAGAGGATGGCGGTGTCGCGATCCGCCGGATCGACCCGGTCGCTGAGGGCGTCGGCGCCCACCACCAGCACCCGCCGGGCGTCCCCCGCCACCAGGTGGGCGCGGGCCGTGGCGAGGGCGAACACGAAGCCCGCGCAGGCCGCCGAGACGTCGAACGCCGGCCCCGCCAGCCCGAGGCGCTGTTGCAGGCGGCTGGCCAGCGCGGGCGTGGCCTCGGGCGCGGTGATGGTCGCCGCGATGACCAGATCGGGCGGGGCGTCGCCCAGAGCCTGCCGCGCCGCGGCGGCGGCCAGATCCAGCAGCGTCTCGCCCGGCCCCAGCACCCGGCGGCTGCGGATGCCCGTCCGGCCCTCGATCCAGTCCGGCGTGACGCCCAGGGCCGGTGCGACCTCGGCGTTGGACCGGACCGCAGCGCCCAGGGCAGCCCCGAGGCCGACCAGGCGGACCGTCACAGCTCGACCGTGTCGGCGCTGCGGGAGATGGGCAGCTCGGCGGTCGTCGTCCGGTCAGAGGGCACGGTGGCCGAGGCGAGCGCGGCGCGGACCGACCCGACCAGATCCATCTCGGCGTAGGTCCGGGCCCGCTGGACGGCGCTGGCGATGGCCTCCGCGGTGGACGCGCCATGGGCCACGAGGGCCAGCCCGTCCAGCCCCAGCAGGGGCGCCCCACCGAAGTTTCTCCAGTCGAAACGGGAACTTAGGCGACGCAAGGCGCGGCGCATCAGGGCCGCACCCAGGCCGCCCAGCCAGTCGCCCTTGAGCTCCTCACGCAGCAGATCGACGAAGGTGAGGGCGATGCCCTCCGAGAGCTTGAGGACCACGTTGCCCACGAAGCCGTCGGTGACGACGACGTCGGCCTCGCCCCGGGGCAGGGCGCGCCCCTCGATGTAGCCCAGGTAGCGCAGGTCGGTGTCGCTGAGCAGCCGGTGGGCCTCGCGCAGCGTCTCGGTGCCCTTGGTCGGCTCGGTGCCGTTGGAGAGGAGGCCCACGGCCGGCCGCTCCTTGCCCAGCGTCGCCGAGGCGTAGGCGGCGCCCATCAGGGCGAACTGGACCAGGTGGCTGGCTCGGCAGTCGACGTTGGCGCCCATGTCGAGCAGGACGACGGGCCCGGCGGCCGAGGGCATGGCGCTGGCGATGGCGGGCCGGTCGCAGCCCGCCAGGCGGCGCAGCTCCATCAGGCCCACGGCCATCATGGCGCCGCTGTTGCCGGCCGAGACGAAAGCGCAGGCTTCCCTCCGATGCAGCCGACCGAAGCCCACGTGCATGGAGCTCTGGCGCTTCGCGCGGGCCGCCCGGCCCGGGTGCTCCGCCATGCCGATGGTCTCGGCGGCGTGCACCACGTCGACGGCGGCCCCCGCGGGCTTGAGGCGCGCCAGGCAGGCCTCGATCTTCGGGGCGTCACCCACCAGGGTGATGGGCCCCTGCCCTCGCGCACACGCCAGGAGTGCCCCGGCGACCACGACGTCAGGCGCCCGATCCCCGCCCATCGCGTCCAGCGCGACGGGCAGGCGGGTCACCTCGGGAGCCACGGCCGTCCGTCCGGGCGAGGCAGGAACAGAGCGGGCGCTCGCCCGCTCAGCCCTGCACCTCGACCACGTCGATGACGTAGCGATCCTTGTACCAGCCGCACGAGGGGCAGATGCGGTGCGGCTCCTTGGGGGCGCCGCAGTTGTCGCACTCGTTGTAGGCCTTGGCCTCGATCTGGTGGGTGGCCCGCCGGGTATCGCGCTTGGCGCGAGACTTGCGCCGCTTCGGAACTGCCATCTCGACCTCGATTCCTGTCGACCGGGCTCTCGCCGGTCGCCTGATTCAACACCGTCTCGCCGCAATCGGCGACCCGCTCCATCAGGAGTCCGGGTTCTCCAGCTTCGCCTTGAGCGCCGCCAGGGGCGCCCAGCGCAGATCCACCCGCGCCTCCTCCGGCTGGGGGGCCGCCTCGCAGATCCCGGCCCCTGCGTCTTCGCAGGACGGGTTCATGGGCAGCTCCAGCAGGAGGTCCTCGCGGAAGACCTCGCCCAGCTTCACGTGCTCGCCATCGAAGGTGTACTCGTCCGAGTCGTCGTCGGCGTCGGTCACCTCGATGCCCGCGTCCCCCGGGGCCGACCCGGGGACCTCGCGCACCAGCACATGCTGCACCGTCCGCTCCACCACCAGCTCACGCGAGGCGAGGCAGCGCACGCAGTCAAACCCCAGAGTGACGCGGAAGGTGGCGTGCACCACCACGTCCCGGCGCGCCGGCCACGCCGTCCCCTGCACCGCCAGCGCCCCGGTCGCCCGGTAGCCCAGCTCGCCCAGGAGGCCCTCCACGCTCTCGGCCACGACGGCTTCGTCCAGCGCGCCCTGGAAGGGCCGCCCCTCGGCGGGGAGCTGGTCGAAGCGGAAGTCGAGGTCGAGCGGGTGCATGGCCGGCTGGGGGGTCGTCAAAGCCGCGGGAATCTACCGGCCGATCCCCGCCTTGTCAACGCGGACCGCCCATCGATCCGCCGGCGGCCCCCCGCGAGGCCCGCCGCCGGCCTCGAACCGGGTCAGAGCGACGGCGTCGGCGCCGTGGCCAGGATCGCCGACAGATCATCATCGGTGAACTGGACCCCGGCCCCCACGAACAGGTCGGAGAGCTCGTCGTTGAAGACGTCGTCCACCCCGGCCGCCACGTACAGGTGCGTGAAGAAGCGATAGATGGCCCGCATGCGGAAGCGCGGGTTGAGGTTCGCCGAGAAGGCGAACAGGTCGGACGACAGCTCGAGGGCGTCGTCGAAGACGTGGAAGTCGAGCCCCACGCCGCCGGTGCTCTCGATGATGCCGATGCGGCCCGTCGCGAAGTAGAAGCGCTTGGCGAACTGCAGCGACAGGCGGAACCGATCCTCGGTGATGCTCTCCTGCTTGCGGATGACGGGATCCGACAGGGAGTCGCTGGTCGCGGTGACCGTCTCGACCAGCTTCGTGGAGCCCTTCGGATCGTCCACCACCTGGATCATGTAGTACTTGTCGGGGCGCGGCTGCAGCCGCAACTCCAGGTAGTTCTTCACGGATCCGAGGTTGAGGTAGTACTCGGCCCGCATCGCGACGACGAACTGCAGGCGCGTCAGGCGGCGCACGAAGCGGGAGCCCTCGTCCACCAGATCCGACACGCTCTCGACGAGGCGATCGTCGTTGACCAGGCGGCCGATGCTGCCCTTGCCCTCGTCGATCTTGGCCGCGATGGAGTTGGCGCGCTCCATGGTGCCGTCCAGGTTCTTGAGGGCGCTCTCCAGGTGCGTGACAGCATCGCGGACGTTGGCGGGGCGCTTCTTGCCGTCGGGCCCGGGCGTGCCGGCCACGGCCTCGTCGCCCTCGGGGGCCATGAACGTCCGGACGCCCGCCGTCACGGCCCGCGCGTCGGCCGCCACGGCCTTGGCGTCCGCCATGATCTTGCGGGCGTCGACCCGGAAGTCCTTCACGAAGGACCGGGCCTCGCGGGTGACGAGCACCACGTTGTCGACCACCTGGTCCACCTTGGGCCCGTTGTCGACCACGGCCCGCTTCACCTCGGCCACCGTCTTGTCGATATTGGCCAGGATGGCGACCAGGCGCTCCTCGCCCTCCTTGCCCGAGACCACCTTCTTGATGCTGGCCGTGATCTCCTCGACGTTCTTGGTGATGCCCTTCAGCTCGTTGATCAGGTCGGCCGGCGCGACGTCGTAGTCGATGTTGGGGATGGCGTCGCCATCCTTCAGCGGCGTGCCCGTGTACCCCGGCGTGAGCTGCAGGTAGTACTCCCCCAGCAGGCTGGCCTGCTTCTTCGCGACCCGGGCGTCGCTCTTGAGGGGCGTGTTGACCCGGATCCAGACCTTCGCCTGATCGCCCGCCAGCTCCACGCTGTCGATCTGGCCGACGTTGATGCCCGCGATGACGACGCGCGACTTGCTGGCCAGGCCCGAGGCGTCCTTGAACACCGCGTAGACCCGGTAGCTGGAGGCATCATCGTCGATGCCCTCGCGGACCATGCCGAACATCCAGAAGAAGGCGACGGGCCCCCGAGGACCACGACGCCGACCTTGAACGAGGTGAAAAGTGCCTTCCACATTAGCACGGTCGCCTTCACGGGTACCGAGGCTGGCGCGACAGGCGGCCATCACTGGAACATCAGCGCGGTCAGGAAGTAGTCGGCCACGAGGATGAGCACGCTCGAGCCGACCACCGCCTGGGTGGTCGCCAGCCCCACGCCCCGGGCCCCGCCCGACGCATAGAAGCCCTTGTAGCATCCCACCATCGTGAGGACGCCGCCAAACACCACCGCCTTGATCATGCCGCTGGTCAGATCGTCGGGATCGACCAGCCACTTCGTCTGCTCCATGAAGATGCCCTCGTCGATGCGCAGCAGCACCACGCCGACGAAGTAGCAGCCCATCATGCCCACCAGGGTGAAGAGCGCGCACAGACACGGGACCATCGTCAGGCCCGCCAGGAACCGCGGCACCACCAGGTACTGCACCGGGTTGACCGCCATGGTGTAGAGCGCGTCGATCTGCTCGGTGACCCGCATGGTCCCAAGCTCCGTCGCGATGCCGCTGCCGGCCCGCCCCGCCACCATCAGGCCCGTGAGAACGGGCGCCAGCTCCCGCGCCAGCGAGATGCCCACCGTGGGCCCCACCAGGCTCTCGGCGTTGAACAGGCGAAACGCCCCCGCCCCCTGAAGCGCGAAGACCGCCCCGGTGAACAAGCCCGTGAGCAGCACGATGAACATGCTGCCGACCCCGACGAACTCCATGGCCTGGAACAGGATGCGCACATGATACGGCGGCCGGATCGTCCACACCAGCGTCTCGAAGAGCAGCAGGGCGGCCTTCCCGGTCCCCTCGACCAGGTTCAGCGTGCCTTGCCCGATGGCTTCGATGGCGGCCTTCAAAGATGGCGACTCGCTCCCGGCTGGGCGACCGTTATCCCGAGCCGGGACCCCGGTGTCAATCTCCCGGCCAGGCGCTCGTACCTGAACCGGCCGCACTGCACGAAGCAAAGGCCAGCCACGACTCCGAGTGGGCGGCCATCACCTCGATCGCCAGGAAGATCGGCTGCAACGCCGCTCACGCTTCGGAACCGGGTTCCCTGGCGAAGCCGGCCAGGCCATGAGCGGCCTCGGCGTCGTCAGAACAGCGAATTCGCGAGCTTGAGCGCGAGCTTCGTGAGCTGCGGTGGCACGCAGGGCTCGATGGCCAGGCCGGCGTAAACAGCACGAGGGAAGGAGAAAGTGTCTGCCCACTGCCACTTCAGTCGATCGCCGCAGCTTGCTCGTGCTGCGTCTTGAGCAAGTGGGCGGAGGGGGCTGGGTGTCAGTGGGGAACTGGGGGGTCCGGTCGGGGGCCCCGGGTTGCCGTCGAAAGCCTGCGGCTGATGCGGGCAGAGGGGGCTCGCCCCACGGCCCGGGGCTGGCATCGTACGGGCTCGGGGGCCTTCCCCGCTGCGTGGAGGTCCCCGATGTCGTCCCTGGCCCGCTCCCTCGCCGCCGTCGCCGCCCTCGGGCTTTGCGGCTGCACCTGGCACGCCTCCTCGGAATCCGCCCCCCACTCGCCGAGTCGAGTCAGAACAACGTTTACCGAAAAAGCCCGCGCCTCGACGCGGGGGCACCGTGGAGCGCCACGCCGACAACGGGCAGCCCTGCGCTCATGACGCCCTGGAGGGCAGCTCCACGCCCAGCCCTGACCTCAGGCGGTCGTCCGCACGCCTTGCGTCCGGCAGGCCCCCGTGGAACCCTCGGACGGATCACTGCACGAGGAGGGTCCGCGCTGGCCCGGGAGATCGTCGTCGAGCGTGACGGCCGCGCTTCTCCCTTCACTTCCGCCAAGGTGGATCGGGCGAAGCTCTACGGCACGCGCCGTCGCGCGTGCCCCTGGATCCGGCGGGCGAGACCTGCACGCGGGGCGAGCTGACGGCGGATGGCTCCCTGCTGCTGCGGCCGGGCATGACGGCCCAGGGCTACTTCGACGAGCAGGGGCTGTGGTTCGCCGCCACCGACCTGAAGGCGCTCTGGCCCGACGAGGGCAGGGGCGCCCCAGCACGACTCGACGCTGGGGGTGAGCCAGCCCCTGGCGCCCGCGACCCACACGCCTCCTGGACCACCGCATCGAGGTCCGTCTACGCCCTCGATCCCGCCGAGGTGGATCCCGCGCTGCAGCAGGCCCTGGAGGCGGGCGAGATCTTCGAGTGCCCCTTCAACTACCGGGCGGGCGGGGCGCCGTCTTCGGCGTTCCTGGTCCACAACGGCAGCGGCACCTACGCCCTCATCGGTCGCCCCTTCGAGCCCGAGTGGTGCACCCTCGAACTGGCTCCCGTCGAGGACTTCGCCGAGGACGACGGTCTCGATGATGACCTCGACTTCGAGATGTTCTGATGGCGGCCTGCTGGCACTGCAAGAAGCGGCTCGCCGACGGCGTGCCTCATCTGCCGTTCTGTCGGGCCGATCGGGCGACGCCCGGCCAGAAGCCGCAGGCGGCGCGCACCCTGGAGCAGATCCGCCGCGGGCAGCCGCCAGCCGGTGGCGCCTCGACATGGGGGCGCCGGGTGGATCGAGCGCCTCTGGGTGCTGCTCTTCCTGATCGCGGTGGCCGAGGCCTTCCCTGGCCATCTGGGCGCTGCGGCCGGCGCGGCCCCAGCTCGAGAAGCTCGTGGCGGCGGATCCGGGCAAGCCGTTCCCATGCAGCGGCCAGCGGCGCTGCCTGGTCGTCTACATCGCCCCCTGGGCGCCGTCGACGGAGCGCACCCTGGCCCTGCTGAAGCAGCTCGCCGCCGACTGGGCCGACAGCAGCGACCTCGGCCTCGCGGCCGTCGTGGGGGCGGATGATCCGGAGTCGATGAAGGGGCTGACCGGCCTGCTGCCCGTGCCGGCGCTGCTGGACGCCGACGATGCCTTCGCCCGCCGCATGGACGTGGAGACGGTGCCGACCTGGTGGATGGTGGACTCGGCCGGCGGGGTGACCCAGCGCGTCGACGGCACCTACCTGCCTTACGACTACCACCTGGAGCGGCTGGGGCTGCGTTAGCGGCTCAGCCCGCCGAGCCGTCTTCGGGGTCGTCGCCCGGCTCGGCCTGCGTCGCCGGCAGGGGCGCCGCCGGCAGGGGCTCGCCCAGGCAGGCCTCCAGGATGCGCGCCACATGGGGCGCGTCTTCCACCAGCAGGCTCAGCTCGAAGGCGCTCAGGTAGGCCACCCGCCGGCCGTGCAGGCGGGGAAACCGCACCTGGAGCGCGAACCGGCGCCCGGGGCTCGCCGGCCGCTCCAGGCGCTCCACCTCCAGGCCGTCGCCGTGCTGCTCCACGTCCCGCACCACCGAGCGCAGGTAGCGATGCAGCGCAATCGCCCGCCGCGTATGGGGATCTTCGTACAGGACGAAGTGCCGGTTGCGGGAGAGGCGTGCGCCGGCCCGCAGGGCGCGCAGCACGCGGACGGTCGTGGGGTGGGGCGTGCCTTCGAACATCAGGGTCGAGCCTACCACGCTCTGCGCTATGCTGCGCCCCATGAGCCGCTCCCTCCCCGACGGACCCCTCACCGGCCTGCGCGTCCTCGATCTCTCCCGCGTCCTGGCCGGCCCCTACTGCTCCCAGGCCCTCGCCGACATGGGCGCCGACGTCATCAAGGTGGAGCACCCCCGCGGGGGCGACGACACCCGGCGCTTCGGCCCCCCCTTCGTCGAGGGGGAGAGCACCTACTTCCTCAGCATCAACCGCGGCAAGCGGTCCCTGGCCCTCGACTTCAAGCGCCCGGAGGGCCGCGAGGTGCTGCTGCGCCTGCTCGACCAGGCCGATGTGCTGCTCGAGAACTTCCGGCCGGGCGCCCTGGAGCGCCAGGGCCTCGACCCCGCCGCCTGCCTGGCCCGCAACCCGCGTCTCGTCTACTGCTCCGTCAGCGCCTTCGGGCACGCCGGCCTGCCCGCCTACAGCCGCCAGCCCGGCTACGACCTCATGGTCCAGGGTCTCGGGGGCATCCCTTCCCTGACGGGCCCGCCGGAGGCCGGGCCCAGCAAGGTGGGCGCGTCCATCGCCGATGTGGTCTCGGGCATGTACGCCACCCAGGGCATCCTGCTGGCCCTCATCGCCCGCCAGACCACCGGCCGGGGTCAGCACGTCGACGTCGCCATGCTCGATGGGCAGGTCTCGCTCCTCACCTACCTGGCGTCGGCCTGGCTCAACGCCGGCGAGCTGCCCGGCCGCCTGGGCAATCGCCACCTGTCGGTGGCCCCCTACAGCACCTTCGCCGCCGCCGACGGCTGGCTGAACCTCGCCGTGGCCAACGACGCCCTCTGGCGCACGTTCACGGCCTGCATCGAGCGCCCCGATCTGGCCGCCGATCCGCGCTTCGCCACCAACCCCGACCGGGTCCGCAACGTCGACGCCCTGGAGGCCGCCCTGGCGCCCCTGCTCGCGACCCGCAAGGTCTCGGAATGGCTGGAGATCTTCGAGGCCGCGGGGGTGCCCGCCGGGCCCGTCCTGGGGCTCGACGCGGTGCTGGCCCACCCCCAGCTCGCCGCCCGGGGCATGATCGTCGACCTGCCCCACCCCACTGTCGGCCGGGTGCGCACCCCCGGGCCGCCCATCGGCCTGAGCGACACCCCGCCGCGCCCGCGCCGCGCGCCCCCTCGCCTGGGGGAGCACACCGACGAGATCCTCCGGGAGCTGGGCCTGGACGCCGCCGCCATCGCCGCCCTGCGCGCGGCGGGGGCCATCGGGGAGACGTGAGGTGGCCGCCCCGCGCCGGCACGGCTTCAACCGGCCCGCCGTCTACGGCGTGGTCCTGCTCGCCTTCGTGGGGCTGATCGTGCTGCGGGTCGCTCGCGACGACCGCGCCCGCACCGACCGCCGGGCGCTGTACCTGGAGCGCTGCGCCCTCGATCGGGCCGCCGAGGCCTGCGGTGCCGACTTCGACGCCCGGGGCGCCACCTGCCAGGCGACCTGGTACGGCCCCCACCCCCCCGCGGGCGACCAGTGGTCGGGCTTCTTCACCTGCGTGCGGACGCCTTGACGTGCGCATCATCGGCCGGCACCGGGACTACTACGACTGGGTCGCGGCCTATGGCGTCGACCCGGCGCTCTGCTACGTCCGGCGGCCCTTGACGGTGCCCTACGGCGAGGCCCCCGCCTTCGCCCGCTTCTCGATCGCCTACCCCTTCGACTGGGCGCTGTCCGTCGGCACCCTGCGCGTCAGCGCCTGCACCATCGGCATCTTCCCGAACCTCTACCGCCGCCGCCTGACCGTCTTGCGCCGGCCCGACAACTCGTTGATCCCTCGAACTTTTCTCGACAACACCGAGCTGCGCGCCTACCTGACGGAGCAGGGCGTCACGCTCACCCGATCCGAGCGCTACTACCTCTTCGGAGGTGAGCAGCACGGGGACGGCCCCTGGCCCCACGAGCGCTGGCGCGCCCTCGGCGCCCCCATCTTCTTCGCGGGCGAGATCGGCTATCGCGACCAGCAGATCGAGCTCGGCGCCCCCGACGAGCTCGGGCTGCTCACCCTCGATCCCATCCTCCAGGATCTGCGGTTCACGGAGGTGGATCCCACCGACGTCTTCCAGCGCATCCAGAACTTCCTGCGCCTGGATCCCGACCCGGGGCCCGCCTTCTCCGACGCCCACAAGCTCCAGGCCCATGGCTTCGATCAGCGGTCGTTCCGCAAGCGGCGCGATGAGGAGGCGTAGGCGCCTCGGCGAGCCGGGCTACTCCGGGGACGCGCCGCTCTCGTCGCCGTCGTCACCGCCGTCGCCACCGCCGTCGTCGCCGTCGTCGCCGCCGTCATCGTCCCCGCCCTTGCCGCGGTGCTTGCCACGGCGCTTTCCACGCCGGTCGCGTCGACGCTTGCCCTTGCCCTTCCCTCGTTGGCGTCGTCGGGCGGGCCCTCCGGCGCTGGCGGCGGCTCCTCCGGAGGCGGCGGCTCGGGCGGCGGCTCGGGCGGCGGCTCGGGCGGCGGGCCTCGGGCGGCGGGGCCTCGGGCGGCGGCTCGTCGCCCTCGGGCTGCTCGGCCCGGGCGCGGCTCCCAGTCCGCTCAGGACGGCCGGTACGCCGACGGCGAGCGCCGCGAAGCGCTGGAGGAGCACCCGGCGGTCGATGGGCGCCGGGCCTGGATCGTCATCGTATGGCAGGCTCATGAGACCTCCGTGGGTGGCGTGCCGGATCTTGTGCCCGCCAGGCCTGGCGTGGCAAGCCTGCGAGTGCAAGGCGCCCTGGCCTTTGGCACACTCGCGCGATGATCCCCGAGGCGACCCAGCGGCTCTTCACATGGCTCCAGGCCGAGGGCGCCCGGTTCGGCGGCTGCCGTCCCGCCGTCGTGCCCGGAGAGGGGCTGGGTCTGGTGGCCACCGGGCGGCAGGCGGCCGGCAGCGAGCTGGCCTTCGTCCCCCGCCACCTGGCCTTCAGCCGCTGGTCCCGCCGCGTGCCGGCCGAGCCGGTCATCGCCACCGCCGCGGCGCGGGGCTGCTCGCGCATCCGCTCTCGGCCACCGCGCTCGCCCTCGCGCTGGAGCGCCAGCGTGCCGAGAGCTTCTTCACGCCGTACCTCGACGCCCTCCCGCCCCCGACGATGCCCTGGGCCCTGGCCGACGACGAGCGGGCCGCGCTCCAGGACCTGCCGATGGCGTCCTGGGTCGACCAGCAAGGAGCCGACACCGCCGAGGAGTGGCGTCGGCTCGCCGCGCTCCTCGCCGAGGAAGGGCAGAGCGACGGCTTCACCCTGGCGCGGTGGCAGTGGGCCGTGGGGACCGCGTCCCAGCGCAGCTTCGCGCGGCGGCGGCGAGGGCAGGCCGACTGGGTGCTGGTGCCCGGCATCGACCTGTGCAACCACCGCCGGCGCGCCAGCGCCGACCACCGCCGCACCCGCGAAGGCTGGTTCCTCGAGGCCACCCAGGCGCTCGACCCCGGCGATCCCGTCTGCATCCACTACGGGCCGGGCAAGGCGAGCTGGCAGTACCTGCTCTACTACGGCTTCGTCCCGCCCCGCGCCCGGGACACCATCGAGATCGCTCGAGCTGGCCCCCGGGCCCTTGCGGGCGGTCCGCGAAGCGCTCATCCGCGACCTGGGCCTGGACACACGCTGCTGCCTCAGCCGCCGAGGCGGCGTCCCGCGCAGCTTCCTCAACGCTGCGGTCATCGCCACCCTGCCCGCCGCCGAGCTGCAGGCCGCCGGCTCACCCGAGGGCCCGCCCCCGACTGGAACGACCCGCGCCACGAGCTGCGAGCGCTCGCCGCCCTCGAAGGCGCCCTCCGAGGCCGCCTCGCCTCCTTCCCCACCCCCCTGAGCGCCGACCGGGCCGCCCTCGCGGCGGGGGTGCCCGAGCACCTCGAGCGCTGGGTGCGCTACCGCACCACCTGCAAGGCCCTCCTGGCGCGCATCACCCGGGCGCTCGCCGACCGGCAGCAGCAGCTCCGCACCGGCGCGCAGCCGCCCAACGCCCCGTCCAACGCCCGCGCGCCGGTCTGGAGCCTGGAGCGCATCACCCTGCGTGGCGAGCCCTCCGCCGGCTGAGGGAGGGCGCGACGCAACCCACTGAGAACGTTCAAGAATCACCGACCCCGCGGCCGCCGCCCGGGTCAGACCCGCGACCAGGGCTTGAAGGCGTTCTCCTGGCCGACGAGGGCGGGCATCAGCTCGGGGCAGTGGCGCAGCAGCACCGTGCCCATGCTGTTGCCGTTCACCCAGTCGATGCCGAGCTCGGTGTAGACCTCGGGCCGGAAGTCGTCGGTGAAGAAGCGGTCGCTCTTGAGGCGCCGCGAGGCCATCAGCACGAAGATGCGGAAGGCCGTCTCGCTGAACCCGAACCCGGCCGGGGGGGTCTCGGCGAACATGCCCGCCATCACGTCGACCTTCTCCACGTCGCCGTAGACCGCCTCCAGCTCCCGAGCCCAGAGGGGATCATCCGTCATCTCGTCGAAGGTCGCCGGGGCCGGCAGGCGCAGCAGCCGCCGGAACTGGTTGTAGCGCGGCACGCCACGCTCGCGATCGCGCAGGATGTCCACGGTGGCCAGGTCGAGCGTGCGGCCGTCGGGCAGGGCGATGTTCTGCAGGTGTTTCGGGTAGTTGTGCAGCGTCAGCGAGCCGGGGTGCACCACGCCGAAGGAGTAGATGAGGTCGGCCAGCGGCACCGCCTCCATCACCTCGCGGGCCCGGTTGAAGGCCACCTCGGGCAGCGTGCGCTTGAGCAGCGTGCGCCCGTCCGAGATGGCGATGAACTCGAAGTCATCGGGCATCAGCGGGTGCATGCGATACACCGTCACGAACTCTTCCGTGATCTGGTAGGGCGCGCCATGGTGCTCCACCTCGCCACCCACGATGCCGCCGACGACGTCGTTGCCGCCCAGCCGGCCCATGGTGCGCTTGACCCACTCGCCGGCCATGCCCCACCAGTTGGCGTTCATGGCCACCTCGAGGGTCGGGTGGGCCAGGATGGCCGGCGTCCACTCCACCGTGTGGATCTTGGCGATGAGGGCCGCGACGATGAGCCGCGCCGTCTCGAAGAGGCGCTGATCGTCCCAGTCGGGCTGCTCCTCCTTGAGCCGGTCGCAGACGACGTTGTGCTCGCGGGTGAAGAGGGTGTGCATCAGGCTGAGGCCCACCCACCAGTTGTCGGTGAACCCGCTGATCTCCTTGCCATTTTCGGTGGGCAGCAGGCCTCGCTCGTCCAGCTTGAGCTTGCCGTCGACGAAGCTGCGGACGGTGCGCTCGGTGGCCAGGTCGCTGCCGTAGATCTGGGAGGCGTCCCACCAGTGGGTGACGCGGTTGAGGTAGGTGGGGGGGATGCCCTCCTCCTCCGTCCAGCCAGGATCCCGCGGCGTGCGCTCGATGGCCATGCGGCCGCCCGGCCAGGCGTCGCCCTCGGGCAGCGGCACCTCGATGGTGGCCTTGCCCACCTCGCCGGTCGGGTGCGCGAACCAGTCATGGGTCTGAAACTGCACCCACGCCGCCGCCAGCAGGTTGAGGGTGGTCGCGGGCTTGAACTCCTGGCGGGCGAGCAGGCGCTGGGAGACGGCCCGGGGGCTCGGCGTCAGCAGCGTGTCCTCCTCGGGGTAGGAGGCCCCGAGGGGGAAGTTGCGGCCGAAGCGGGTCTGGGCCTGGCCCATGGCCGGGTCGTCGACGTCCGTGAAGGAGCCATCCGCCATGCGGACGGGGCGCTCGGGCGCGGGCCCGGGTGGCGGGCTCGCGGGCGACGCGCCGGTGTCGATCAGGTTGTGCTCGCGGAGGGCGTCGCGGACTTCCACCAGCTTGGGGATGGCCACCAGCGTCGGCAGCTTGTCCCAGCGCTTCTCGTCCCAGGCGTTCTTGGCCTTGTCCAGGAACCTCTCGAAGAACCGCGCCATCTCTCGCCCTCTCGCATGTGGGTGCAGGTCGGACTATAACGCGGGGGTACACGGGGAGGGACCATGTTGGCGAAGCGACGGGCGGATTTCGAGGCACGGACCGTGGATGCGACGCTCACCGGCCTGCCCCTGGCGGACCTGTGGACCGGCCTGGCCGAGGCCCCGGGCGAGGCGGCTCTGGTGGTGCGGCTCCTGCGCGCCTACCAGCCGATCTGGAAGGCGGCGGCGCCTCCCCCGCCTCGCTGGAAGGTGTTGATCTTACACCCTTTTCACCCGAGGTCCTGGCCGAGCTGCGCGCCGCCATCGACGCGGGCCTCGTCACGGGGCAGCTCGCCTCCCCGCCGGGGGTCGACGCCCGGGACCTGCCCGGCACCGGGTGGCGCGAGGCCTTCATCGGCGGCTCCGCCGAGGCCGAGGCGACCCACTACCGCAAGATCGCCGACCAGATCCGCGCCCAGCAGGCCCTGCAGGCCGAGGCGGCCGACGGCCGCCCGCGGCGCGCCTTCCACGCCAAGGGCCTGGGCCTGAGGGCCCGCCTGACCATCCACGACACCGTGGCCCCCGAGCTCTGCGTCGGCCTCTTCCAGCCGGGCGCCGGCTACGACGCCGTGGTGCGGCTGAGCAACGCGGCCGACGCCGACGACCGCCAGCCCAACCTGCACGGCCTGGCCCTGCGCGTGATGGACGGCAGCAAGACGGGCCAGGACTTCCTGGCCACCAGCGCGCCAGTCTCCCATGTGGCCGACGCCGCCGCCCAGGCCGAGGTGGGCCTGGCCCTGGCCCATGGCACCCTCAAGGGCGCCCTCAAGCTGCTCTTCTCGCGGGGACCGGTCTTCACGGTGAAGGTGCTGGGCACCCTGTCGAAGCAGACGAAGACCCGCGCCACCAGCCTGGCTGCGCTGAGCTACTACAGCCGCGCGGCCTTCCGGTTCGGCCCGGTGGCGGCCCGGTTCTTCTTCCGCCCCGTCAACCCGGGGCCCGCGCCGGGCTTCGACGGCCCCCACCGGCTCACGGCCGACCTGACCCACCGCCTCAAGGCCGGCCCCCTGCGCTGGGAGCTCGCCCTCCAGCGGTTCGTCAGCGAGGAGGTCACCCCCATCGAGCAGGGCGACGCGGCCTGGCCCCTCGACGTGGCCCCGGCCGAGGTCGTGGCCACCCTCGAGATCCCCGCCCAGGACGTGGACGGCGCCGTCGAGGAGGCCCTGGCCCGAGACGTGGAGACCTGGTCCTTCTCGCCGTTCAACACGGTGCACCACACCCCCCTCGGCCGCCTGAACCGCGGCCGCAAGGTGGCCTACGACGCCAGCATGGCCGGCCGCGGCGGGCGCTGAGGGCCATGACCGCCCCGCCCGGCTCACCGCCGCCCCCGGAGTCGCGCCACCTCGTCTCCATCGGGCCCTCGCACTTCTGCGAGAAGGCCCGCTGGGCCCTCCAGCACGCCGGCCTGGCGTTCACCGAAGAGCTCTGGGTGCCGGGGCTGCACGTCTGGGGCGTGCGGCGGGCGGGCGGCCAGCGCTCGACCCCCGTCCTGGTGCTGCCCGACGAGGTGATCTCCGACAGCACCGACATCCTGGGCTACATCCAGGGCCACCCCGACGCCACCTGGCGACCCTACACCTCCGAGGCGGACCGCCGGCTGGAGGATGACTTCGATCTGCGCCTCGGCCCCCACACCCGCCGCCTCGCCTACTACCACTTGTTGAAGGATCTCAAGGGCTTGCGTAGTGGGGCCGATCACTGGGTCGGCTCGACGGGCCTCCAACGGCGCCTCTTCGGCCTGCTGCTGCGCCCCATCCGCGCGCTGATGCGCAGCAGCATGCGCATCAACGCCGACGGCGCCGAGCGCTCCCTGGCCACCATCGACGCGGTCTTCACCGAGGTCGAGACGCTGCTGGCCGATGGGCGCCGCTACCTGGCCGGGCCGACGTTCAGCGGCGCCGACCTGACGTTCGCGAGCCTGGCGGCGCCGGTGGTGCTGCCGCCGACCTACGGCGCGTGGCTGCCCGCGCTGGACGCCACGCCGCCCGCGTTTCAGGAGGTGGTGGCCACGCACCGCGCGCGCCCGGCGGGGGCCTTCGCGCTGCGCCTGTACGCCGAGCACCGCCGCCCGCGGGCCCTACTCGCCCCGTAGCTCCGCCCCGTCGAGCAGCGCCCGCAGCACGTCGCGGGCGACGTTGTCGGCGGTGCTCGTCTCGAAGTCGATGCCATCGAACAGCCCGGCCAGCGAGCGCACCAGGGTGAGCCGCCGGCCGGCCTGCTGGAAGTCGATGGGGCCGCCCGGCAGGGCCAGCAGGGCCCCGTGGCCGAAGGGCGCCTGCACCTCCAGGCGGGTCGCCGGCCCGCCCCCGCGCGCCCAGGTCAGCGCGAGCGCCAGCGCGACGCGATCCCGGACGCGGGCCCGGCCGTCGGTGCCCACCAGCGGCGTCGCGCGGGCGACGACCACCTGCCCCAGGCAGTAGCGGCCCAGCAGGCCCGACTTGAGGGCCCAGGTGTCCGAAGGCAGCGGATTGACAAGAGATTCTACGCGGGGCGCGTCGGCCGACGTCTCGTTCTGATCCCCCGCGTGGTTCTTGAGCGCAGCGCAGGTGCCGGTGCCGTCGTCGGCCACGAGCGAGGCGTCCCAGGTGGTGACGGCGCCGTCGATCAGGTGGACGCGGTAGCCGAGATCCGTGGTGACCGACCAGCCGACGGCCTCCGGCTGCACCCCCGTCGCGTCCCACGCGAGGGTCCAGGCCAGCGTCCCGGGCGGGCCGGCGGCGACGGCGGCGTCGGGAGCCGCGCGCCTCACCCCCGCGTCACCCCTGCGTCACCTCCCGCGGCGCCGGGCGGCGTGCCCTCGCAGGCTGCGCACACCAGCGCGAGCGCGAGGCGGCCCCACACGCCTCAGGGTCCCATCCCGGGCGGGCCCATGGCCGGCACGCAGACGCCCCCGCGCCCGCAGGATGAGATCGCGCTGGGGATCCTCAAGCAGTCGGTCGACCTCGCAGGCGGGCACGCAGATCATGCCCATGGGGCTGTTGCCGCAGGTGCAGCCGAGGCCTGGCGGGCAGGCGCCGTCGTGCAGTCGGCCGGGCCGGCGCAGCTTCGGGGCATCCCGCCCATGGGATCGCCCCCAGCACCGCCGGCGCCGGGATCCGCCGGGCTGACCTCGCCCGCGTAACACCCTAGAATGTAAGGAAAACCCGTCGTCGCATGGTAGTGGTAGCGCCCGCCGGGCCCCTGGTGGCCGTTGCATCGATCGAGCACGGCGGGATCATCGGACCCCTCGAAGACGTAGGCGTCCCAGGCGTTCGTGGTGGATCACCCACCTGCACCCAGCCGCTCTGGACCTCCCGGATCTGCTGGCAGGACGGGTCGGTGCACTCGAAGCGGCCATAGATGGGGAAGCCGTCGAGGGCGAAGCCGATGATGGGCGAGGCGTGGTCGCCCGCCACCTCGGGCAGGCGCCAGGGCTCGGCCACGAGGCCCGCCGGATGAGGCAGCGCTCTTCGAGCGCGTGGTAGTGGCATTCTGGGGGTGACGTGTAGGCCGCGGCACTCGTCGGTGATGCCGTTGAAGACGGATCGCCGAACGGCCTCGCGGGGCCGGCTCGGCCGCCTCGTTGGGGCCGTAGAACGGCAGGCCGTTGACCGTGAAGCCGGCCTGGCCCAGGAGGGGCAGCGCGGTGGGCTCGGCCGCCCGCCGGCTGCAAGCGGGATGGTCCAGCGCTGGGCCCGGCCCGCAGCGGGTTGGGGGTCATGGGCACATAGGCGTAGGACGGCACGCCATTGCTGGTGACCACGAGGCTGCTGCCGCCCTCGCAGCGGGGCCTCCAGGGTGGGCGCGGGTAGGCCGCCCGGGCCCGGGGGCCGCTGCCGAGACGTCCAGGAAGAGGCTGGCGCCGCTCGGGCAGCCGGCCGGGTCGCCGCCGCCGGCACCCCCATGCCGCCGCCCATGCCGCCAGCCCATGCCGCCGGCACCTACGCCACCGACGCCGCCGACGCCGCCGGCACCCCCATGCCACCAGCGCCGCCCATGCCACCAGCGCCGCCCATGCCGCCGGCCCTCCCATGCCACCTCCCCGGCGTCGGCGGTCGCCCCAGCCATGGCCCCGCCGTCGTCACAGCCCACCACCCCGGCGAGCCCCAGCAGCAGCAGCTGCCCCAGCCGACCCCGCTCCCCGTCCATCTCGTGCGCATCACCGCTCCCCCCCCAGCCCCGGCTGATCTCGCCCCAGCATGCCTCCCGGCGGCGGCCGTCGCCAGCCGCCCGGCGCACGGCCGCGGCGGCTTTCGATTCCGGCGGCTCTCCTGGTAGGCTGCCCCCACACGGTCATGCGGGGAGAGGCTGCCGTGCGCGGGTTCATCGTGCTTTTCGTGGTCGGCGGCCCGACGGCTGGCTCGAGCGACTCCGACGACGGCGGCGCCGGCGGTTCACCCGCGGCCCTGGACGCCTTCGTGGCCCTCGATCGGGGCGCGGGCGGCGCTGCGGGGCGGCGGCGCGGGTGGCGCCGGCGGTGGGGAGGGGGTGGCCCGAGGGCCGCCTGCGCACCTTCGTCTACCGGCAGCCCGGGCCCTGACGCCCCCGCCGGACGTGCGCCTCGCCGGGACCCTTCCGAGCCCACCCCGTGGAGTGGCGGCGTCACCGGCTTACGCCGACGGCGACGGCTTCTTGACGGTCGACGTCCGCTCACCCCGGGCGAGCACGCCTACAAGTTCATCGTCGACGGCCAGTGATCCTCGATCCCGACAACCCCGACGTCCTGGACGACGGATGGGCAACAGCAACAGCCCGCCCGACAGACCTGCCCCTTCACCCCGAACGACTGCCTGCGGGACGCCGACTGTGACGTGCGCCGCCGCCCCGCCCTGCCGGTTCTACACCTGCGTCGACGCCGAAGCCTGCCGCTGCCCCGGAGGGCCAGATCTGCGACGACGCCGGGGCCTGCGTGGCCCCGCCCGAGTGCGACGAGGCCACCCCCTGCGCCGCCCTGCTCGTTCGCCGCGGGGGCGCCTGCGGCCCGGAGTGCCTCGACGCCACCGACTGCGCCGATGGGCAGTTGTGCAGTGATCTTCGATGTGTAGAGCCTGAAAGTGCGTGGGTCGATGACGACCGCGGACCCGCGTTAGACGGAGACCTGCGCCCAGGGCCTCTGCGCCCCCTGCGCCTGCCGGCTCCAGGTCTTCACCTACGATCCGGGCGAAGCAGGCCCTCGCCTCCGCGGTGATCGCCGGCGACTTCAACGGCTGATCTCGACGCGCCCGCCGGCGCCACCCCATGCGGTTCGTCGAGTCCCTCGGCGTGTGGCCCGGCGTGGTGGAGCTGCCCAACGGCCCCCACGCCTACAAGTTCGTCCTCACCTTCCGCCGCTGGCGCTGTCCGCTGGATCGCCGATCCCACGCGGCGCGCAGCGAGGACGATTTGCCTGGGGGCCGAACAGCATCCGCGACGTGGACTGCCCGGAGGAGGGCCTGGCGCCTGCGGCGATCTGGCCGCCTTCGACTGGCAGGATCGCGGTGATGCGGGCTTCGCGATGATCGACCGCTTCTACGACAGCGACGGCCGCGCGGATCCCGTCCCCAACGCCAGCGGCGGCGACGCCGCCTCGGGGCCGAGCGGCCAGTACGTTGGGGGCGACCTCCCCGGCGCCACCGCGAAGCCCCTACCTCGATGGCTGAGCGTCACGGCGGTCTGGCTCTCGGCCCCGTACGAGAACCGCGGACGCCGCCGGCGCGGGCCATCGATCCGGCCAGATCCCCACCTTGCCCGGCTACCACGGCTGGGCCGGCCCTCGCCCGCGAACGTCGACTACAGCGATCCCGCCGATCCCAGCCCCGTGCCGCGGGTGGAGTCGCGCATCGGCACCGCCGCCGACCTGCACGCCTTCGTCGAGGGCGCCCACGCGGCCGGCATCAAGGTACTCCTTCGACTATGTGATGAACCACGGTCGACCGCGACTCGGGGCTTGTACCAGGCGCACCCCGAGTGGTTCGCCACCGGAGAACGCCGCATCCGCCTGTGGCCCCGAGAACCTGTGGGACGACCCGGTCTGGGGCACCCTCTGCGCGTTCACGGACTACCTGCCGCCCTTCGACTTCCGCAACCCCGCGCCCCGGGCCTGGTCAGATCGCCGACGCCCTCTGGTGGGCCCTGGAGTACGGCATCGATGGCTACCGACTCGACGCCATCAAGCACGTCGAGCTCTCCTGGCTGACGGATCTGCGCAGCGCCCTCAACGCCCGCATCCAGGATCCCGACGGCGGCCGCTTCTACCTGGTGGGCGAGACCTTCGCGCCTACGACGACCGACCTGCTCCGGCGCTTCGTCGATCCCGCCACGAAGTCGATGGCCAGTTCGACTTCCGTACAAGGCCCGGCTGTGCGAGGCGCTGTTCAACAAGCGCATGCGGCTCAACGACTTCGCCGGCTGGCTGGACGACAACGACCGCTTCTATGGGCCCGGCGCCCTCATGACCACCTGGATCGGCAACCACGACATCCCCCGGGCGATCCACTTCGCCTCGGGCCAGATCGGCGACTGCCGCCAGGGCAGCCACCCCGGCAACAGCTGGACGGGGGACTACCCCCAGCCCGGCGACGCCGCCGCCTACGAGCGGCTCGGGCTGGCGTTCGTGGTCGCGATGACCAACCCCGGAGATTCCTTGATTCATTACGGCGACGAGGTGGGGCTGGCCGGGGGCGGAGATCCGGACAACCGGCGCATGATGCCCTGGGACGACGCCGCCCTGCTCGCGCCCCAGCGGAGCCTGCGCGCCACCGTCCAGGCCCTGGGGCGCATCCGGCGCGAGAACAAGGTGCTCGGCCGTGGCCGCCGCATCACCCTCGGGGCCGACGACGACACCTGGGTGTACCGGATGAGCGGCTGCGGGGACGCTCGCCTGCCATCGTGGTGGCCCTCAACCGCGCCGATGCGCCGCGGAACGTGCGCATCATCTTCGCCGGGGCCTGGCGAGACTTGCTGGCCGACCGCGCCATCGCGCGCGGAGGCGCTCCCGGCCCGCAGTACCCTCGTCCTGCGCTGAGCCATGAGGAACATGATGAACTCGACGCTGCGCGCCCCGCCGCCCGCGCTCTCTCTCGTCGGCGGTTGCGCCGAAGACGGCCCTGTGGACCCGACCTCTCCGATGCCGTGGTGGCCCTGCCCGACCACGGCGGCGCGGGCGGTGGCGCGGGCGGTGTGGGCGGCGGCGCGGGCGGTGTGGGCGGCGGCGCGGGAGGCGTCGGTGGGGCCCTCGACGCCACCGTGATCGATGCCGGCACCTCGGATGGCGCTACCGACCTGGACATGGGCGACGCCACCGTCGACATGGCCGTCGAGATCGACCAGGCCTGCCTGGCGCCCGCCCCCGCGAGATCGAGTGGTCGTCTTGAGCAACCGGGACGACGCCTGGATCGGGCGTGGGTCAAGGGCGGTCGCCTGTGGACTGCCCGGCTGCGCGAGGGCGCAGAGGCCGTGGAAGAGCCCGGGTCGATCTGGCTGACGCCTGGACCCTTTGACCGGCCCCCGTGGGCTACCGCCTCGCCGGCAACCGCCCCTGGGTGCTGCTGCCCGACGGCGAGGACGGCATGCTGCAAGCCCATGATCTCGACGGGACAATCTCGCCCTGTCCCCGTGGGGATCTGGCCGCCCGCCCGGGTGAGCGTGGACGGCGAGGCCCTGGTGGTCGGCCGCGCGTCGGCCGCGCCCGACGCCCCCGCGGCGGGGCGCCTCATCGGCGATCGCAACGTGCTCAACACACTGCAGACCGACCGCTTCGGCGTGCCGCCGCCGCGCTCCGCCGCGCGAGCGATGGACGGGTGGGTCTTCGGCTTCGATCGCGCCGACGGCGCCGACGGCGAGACCTGCCTGGACCTCACCGTGAGCGCCGCCCCCCAGGGATCGTGGACGTGCAAGGGCGCCGTGGACGCGCGCCTGGTCGGCGCCGGCAGCCAGCTCGCCTGGGTCGGCACCAGCGCCGCGGGCCTCTCGGCCTGGCTCGCCCTGCCGGGCAGCGCCGCCGGACCCGACGGCGAGGACGATCCCGCCGTCCGCACCACCCTCGCCCCGGGGGCGGCCGTCGTCGGCTGGCTGTCCCCTCCGCCGTCCGGCCAGCTCGCCCACGTCCTCGAGGCCGATGGCACCCAGGCGCTCTGGTGGCTGCGCCACGACCGCGCGCGGCGTCTGGCCCTGGACGACGCCGCCGGCATCTTCGGCCTCACCGAGGTCAAGAGCGACCGCCGCCTCATCGGCTGGTCGGAGGAGCTCAACCGCCCGGTGCCGCTGCCCGCCGTCTTCGAGGAGGGCCCCGTGCCTCCCCGCTGGGTGGCGCCCAACGCCGAGTGCAGCGGCGTCGCCGCCGAGATGTGCGTCGGCCAGGACGAGGACTGCGACGGCGCTACCTCTGACGGGCTCTGCTGCCGCGACACCCTCGGCGGGCTGAGCACCGCCGTCACCGCCGAAGACGAGCTGGAGCGCGACTGGTTCGCCGGCTTCAGCGACGAGGGCATCTTGCTGGCGGTCCGGCAGGGCACGCGCTTGCGCCTGCTCTCGCACCCCGCGGGGGACATCTCGGGGCGCGAAGCCCGCGAGCTCGTGGGCTTCGACGGCGTGCGGCACCTGCTGGCGTTCTCCAACCAGCTCGCCCGCACCGTCCTCTACGTCGAGCGCGACGTGCCGGGGGCCGAGCCCCCGGCCGAGGGCGAGCCGATCCCCACGGAGCACCGGCTGCTGTGGTTCCTGGGCCAGCAGGGCACGCGAGACTTCGCGCCGCCATGCGACGAGATCCTCGGCCTGAAGATGGTGGACAACACCGCCCGCACCCGCGTCTGGTGCCCGGCCGCCGCCTACGACCTCACCCCCCTCGACGGCATGTCCACCCCCGTCCAGTACCCGGGCGAGGGGGGCAACCTCCACTGGTGGGAGCCCAACGCCCTCGGCCAGAGCGACCTGTACCTGGTGGCCCGGGGTGACGACTACACGCTCCAGCTCTGGCAGCGCGAACCCGACGGCACCCTGGTCGTCAGCGACCAGCCGCTCCCCGAAGACGTCGCCCTGCTCACGCCGGAAGAGCGCGTCGTGCCCATCCGCCTGCCCGTCCAGGCCGGCGGCCCCACGGCTCGCGTGCGCGAAGGCCGCTTCCTCGAGATCGTCGTGCCCGGCATGGGCTGGCAGCGCGTCCCCGGCAGCGCCTGGCCCCAGGAAGCCCGCATCTCGCGCTACGACCCGATCGCCTTGACCGTCGGGTTCCTGGAGAACCCGGCCGGCCGGGATCCGGGCCTGATGCAGCTCGGCTACATCCTGCACTCGCTGCAGCCCGGCACGCCGTCCTGGGGCGTCCAGTTCAACCCCGACCGCGCCAACAACGTCCAGGGTGCCGACCAGCAGGGCGTCGAGTTCGGCGACTACCCGGCGGGCGCCTTCGACCGCCCCACCTTCATCACCGCCATCGGCCAGATCCGCGGTGGCGCGGGCGTCGTCACCTTCAACGCCACCCGGATCGGCTGCCAGGCCCCGCGACCCTGACGGGAACCTGTAACTTTTTCAATGGCTTGCGGCCGGTCGGTCAGTTCTTGAACTGCTCGATGAGGAAGACATCGGGAGCGCCCGAGGCGTTGTTGCCTCGGGTGAACAGCACCAGCATGTCGAAGCCCGGCTCGTAGCGGATGGCCCGGGGCAGCATGCGATCGTAGTCGGCCGTGCCCGGCATGGCGGACGACAGAGCCACGGTGGTCACCCCGCCCTCCGCGTCGATCCGGGAGATCTGGGCGATGGTCGCGTCGATCACGTACACGTTCTGGGCATTGTCCATGGCCAGCGAGCTGATCGCGTGGCCCGGCTCGGCGAGCTGGCGGGAGATGCCGTTGTAGACGCGGTCGCCCTGGCAGGCGACGGCCTGCTGGCGGCTGGAGACCTCGTACGTCGCCGAGAGGGTCGAGCTCGCCCCGCACACGTCGTTGAAGCGACCGGCCGCCGGGCCGGGAAAGAGCCCTGAGCGCGACGCCGCCACCCCGACCGCGCTCGAGATGAGCGTCGCGTTCGCCGGCCCGTCCTGGCGAACGTCGCGGACGGTGATCGGCGTATCCGCGACGCTCACCTCCAGCTCGAAGCGCCGCGAGTTCGACACGACCCCCACCACCTCGCGCCCGCTGGCGCCGTTCTCGAGGGTGAACCGCATGATGCGCTGCTCGGGCAAGAAGACGACCCCCTGGGGGCTCAGGGTCGATGCCGTATCGAAGCGAGTCGCCGACGCCGCCGACCGAAAACGCACGTTGCCATAGCCGATGAGACCCAGCCAGGCATTGCCGTTGGGCTCGACCGCCACACGTCCCCGGGTCGAGACGCTGCGGCTGGGGGGCCCCGAAAGCGCCACCGACGTCGTGGCCGCCCCGACCGTGCTGGCCAGATCATACGCCACGATGGCGTACTGGTTGAGCGCCGGGCTGGTGAGATACCAGGCCTGACCATCCTGGACGGTGATGCTGTTGAAGTCGATGACGGGCGCCGGGGGCGGCACGAGGCGGGTCAGGCAGAACGTCTCCCCCACCAGACACCCCTGATCCCCCACGCTGGGCGGACAGTCCCCGCGCAGCTGACAGGCTGGCACCCGCGACACGGCGAACACCCCGGCGGCGACCGTCGTGAGACTCGACAGCTCAATCGTCACCCCAGCGGGCGTCGAGCCCACCTGATCCGCGTTGGACCAGCCTTCTCCATCGCGAAACCACACCCGACAGTCCGAGTCGGGCACATCCCAGCCCTGCCGCAGATCAGGATCGAACGGCACCGTCAGGCGAGCCGGCACGGCCAGCGCGAGCCCGGCGGGCTCGAGAGCGAACTGCGGCCCGACCCGCGCCGCGGACTGAGCCAGGGGCGTCGGATCGACCACCCCGACCACCTGCACCTCGGTGGCCTCTGCCAGCGCACCGGCCGGAATCTCAAGAGAAAACCCCGCAAACGGCCCGTCGTCCTCCCCCGCCAGCGTCCCGCCCTCGGGTCCGATGGTGGCCGACAAACGCTCCACCACGATCGACGCCGGATCATCGCCGACGAGATCCTCGGGGACGTACACCGACGGCTTCGGCTCCTCCCCATCGTCGCACCCCACCGCCGCGACCAGCGGACCCACCAGGGCCGACACGACCAGAGCCCGCGCCAGGCGGCCCGACCCGAAGGGTGACTGCATGCTGACTCCTTGCCCGACGAGCAGGTATGGGAGAGGTGTACGCGACCGCCCTGGAGCGGTGAAAGCCGAATCGACCCCTCGCCCGCCGGCCCCCAGAGCCACCGACCGGGTATGTCGGCGCCAATCTGTACGGCGACAGCCAGACCGGAACGGGCCCCGCGAAAGGGCGTTGGTCACAGACCGGGTTCGACGGCTGGGAGGTGCAAGGCAGCAGCCAGGCTGGAATCTCGTGTCTCTGACGGCCCGTCTGGCGTCGCGTGGTGGCGACTGAAGCGGCTGACCTCGCGGAGCTCTCGACCGGGCGAGGCCCACGGCTCGACCGGGGCCCCGCACCCCCTGCGCGCTGGTCGCACCTCGCCCGTGGCACCCGTGACGGGGGCGCGAATGGTGTGAGATTTCAGGCGCTTGTGCTCGACTTACCCGCTCTCGGCCCGTTCCCTGAGCTTCTTTCGCGCGTGCGACGGCGGGATGGTGCAGGCCGGGAACGGGATGAGCGGCCGCGTCGGATCCTCCAGCCACTTCCAGTAGGCGATGTGGGCGATCTTGTAGGCGGCCTTCAGCTCGGCGTGGCGTTCCCGCCAGGCTTCCTGGTCCTCCTTCGTGCCGTGCACCACCGGCGCGGGGCTGCGCTTACGCTCCTTCGGACGCGTCATCGGGTCGACGTAGCGCACCGCTTCGGGGTCCGGCACCGGCAGGCCAGCCTTCTTGCGCCGCGGGCGGGCTTCGGCGGCGAGGCCGTCGGCCAGCTCCCACATCAGCGCCTTGTGCTCCTTGGGGGTGAGCTCCCCGAGGCCCGGCAGGCGGTCGAGGCGGACGGTGAGCTCTTCGCTGCGGCCGTCGCCGCGCACGAAGGTGCCGCGCAGCTTCTCGCCCCGCAGCAGCGCCGGGTTGGCGCAGGCGAAGACGTCGTCGGCCGGGTGCCTCGACTTCAGCTCGGCCGTGGCCTGGCCCATGAAGTACCGCATCCGGTCCAGGGCGTGCTCCTCCGAGACGACCTGGATGGCGTGGTTGGGGATGAGGCACTGGCCCGTCCGGTCGTGGAACTTGTTGACTCGCTTCGCGATTTCGCGACAGACCCACTCCAGGAGGAGGCTCTTGTCCACCAGCTCCACCACCCCCAGGAGCAGGTGCAGGTGGTTGGACATGAAGTAGTAGTTGTAGAGGTCGAAGTCGAAGGCAAAGCCGTCCTCTTCGCCGACCCGCTGCTGGGCCCGGGCCAGAATCCCGGTCAACAGGTCCACCATCCGGATCTGCGGCGCCAGCAAGAACAGGTCGTTGGTGACCTTGCAGGTGACCTCGAAGACGAGCACGTAGATCGCCCAGCCGGGGGCTGTAGAGCGCTTCTCGCGGTACTCGATGATGATCATCTCGGCCATGGGGGAGTCCTCCGCGCAGTGGTGGCCTCTCTTCCTTCGGTCAGTCGCGGCGCGTGTCGCAGACTATTTTGCAAACCTCCGATTGCACTCAGAAAAAGTTGCTTGCGGCGACAACCGCTACGACGACGCGCCGGGTTCGACCCCCCATCGGCGCGTCGGAGCCGGGTGCGGTACACTGTCGACGTCACTCGCCACGAAGAGGTGCCCCTCTTGACGCTGCTCGCTCGCCGCGCTGGTCCACTGCTGCTCTCCCTGCTCCTGGTCGCTTGCACCGACGCTCGCCCGATGCCGCCTTCCGAGGAGGATCACGGCCACGGCGTCGACCTCGACGCGCCGGCCATCGCCGCCCGGTTCGCCCTGGGGCCGGCCCGCTTCGACGCTGGCCACGTCTTTCGTCACGCGGGCCTCATGCTCACCGGCCCCACCGACGGCCTGACCGCCCGCATCGTGGACGCCACCGGCCAGGTCGGCCCCGCCAGCCCGGTCGAGCTGACCTGGAGCGAAGGCCCCGCCCACGTCGGCCGCGTCCTCGCCCCCGCGGGCGCCACCGGTCTCATCCTGGAGGGCGGCGCCGGTCTGCGCTTCCTGCACCTCGAGTTCTTCGACGACCTGCCGCCCGCCCGCCCCCTCGCCCGGGACCTGCCCCGCGCCACCGGCGGCCTCAGCGTCCTGCGCCAGGGGATGGCCCCCCGCGATCTCGTCATCCCCCGCGAGGAGTGGGGCGCCCGCAACCCCGACCTCATCTGCAACGACGTCGACAGCCCCTACCGCATCTCCGTCCACCACACCGCCAGCCCCGACAGCGACGGCGGCGATCCCGCCCGCACCGTCCGCCAGATCCAGGCCTTCCACATCGACAGCCGCGGCTGGTGCGACATCGGCTACCACTTCGTCGTCAGCCAGAGCGGCCTCGTCTTCGAGGGCCGCCGCGACGAGCGCCGCCCCGCCGCCCACGTCGCCAACCAGAACAGCGGCAACGTCGGCATCTGCTTCATCGGCAACTACGAGGTGGCCGAGGTACCCGACGCCCAGTTCGCCGCCGGCGCGGCCATCATGGGCTGGGTCCGCCGCACCTATGGCATCCCCGCCGACCGCGACGTCATCCGCGGCCACCAGGAGTGGCCCGGCCAGCAGACCGCCTGCCCCGGTGGCAACCTGCTGCGCCGCCTGGGCGAGCTGATCGCCCTCTCCGAAGGCGGCGACGTCGAGCCGCCCCCGCCGCCCCCGCCCCCCGGGGACGTCGCCATCCACTTCGCGGCCACCTGGACGGACGCCGCGGACTTCCACCGCCAGGGCAGCAGCGCCGGCGTGCCCGACGCCTTCGCGGGTGAGCGCCTCGAGGCCGTCTTCGAGCTGGGCAACGAGAGCCCCGATCCCATCCGCGGTGTTCGCCTGGGCTACCGCTTCGACCCGGGCCTCGCGCCCGTGGGCTACACCATCGAGACCGACTGGCCCGCCCGCGACCGCCAGACCTGGGTCGTCAACGACGCCGACGCCGCCCCCGACAACCCGGCCCGCGACGCCCTCGGCCCCGACGGCAGCCTGACGATGTACGCCTTCGGCGCCGGCGAGACGAAGCGCGTCCGCGTCCAGCTCGCCGTGGACGCCTACGCGGGCCGCTACCGCCCCCAGGCTGCGGGCTTCGTCCGCCACATCGACGACGTGTACGACCAGGCCGACGTCGACGCCGAGCCCGGCCTCAACGCCACCGGTCAGCGCCTCGCCGAGGCCCTGCCCCTCGACGCCCTCGCCCGCGACGAGTGGCGCTTCCCCTCCCCGGAACCTGTTGATCTGGAAGGCTTTACCACCTGCGCCCTCCCGCTCACCGGCGACGGTGGCGCCCTCGTCATCCCCGCGGACGGCTGCGCCCTGAGCCCTGGCTGGACCCAGATCGACGCGGATCGCCACGACACCCTCGTCCTGCACCTGCTGCGGGCCAGCCCGACCGCCCGCATCGCCCTGTGGTGGCGCGCCGACGGCGAGGCCTTCAGCGCCGACCGCGCGCTCACGTTCCAGGTCGACGGCCCCGGCCCCTGGCAGATCCCCCTCGACGCCGCCCCGACGTGGCGCGGCCTCGTCAGCGGCCTGCGCCTCACCCTCGACGGCCCCGCCCTGGCCCTCGACCACCTGCACGCCCAGTCCCGCGCCCGCGCCGAGGCCGGCACCGTCGACGGCTTCGTCGACGCCCCCTCGCCACCCTGCTCACCGACGAGGCGCCCCCGCCGCCCCGGACGGCGGCCCCGGCGTCGACACCGACGCCTACGTCCCGCCTCCCGCCGGCGCGACGCGGGCGTCAGCGACGACGACGACGCGGCCACCGGCACCGACGCGGGCGACCCCGCCGCCGAAACGAGCGGCGACGATGGCGGGTGCCAGAGCGCACCCGGCCGCGGCGGCGCAGCCTGGGCCGCCCTCCTCCTGGCCCTGGCCGTCCGCCGGCGCCGTCGCGAAGATTGACCCGCGAGCCAATCTCGCCGACCCTGCGCGTCGTGAGGAAAATCAAGGTGTTGTGTCCGTGCTCAAGAAGCTCGCCCTGCATCATGTCGGACCTGCGGCCGATCTGACCCTCGGGCCGGTCGCGCCCCGATTCAACCTGATTGCCGGGGACAATGGCCTGGGGAAGAGCTTCTTGCTGGAGGCCGCGTGGTGGGCCCTGACCCGAACGTGGCACGAGACGATGGCTGTGCCGAGTCGACCAGACGCATCTATCAACTACAGCTACGACGGTCACAAGAGCCTGCACACCGACTCTGCGAAGTGGAACCCACGCGGTCAAGCGTGGGTTCGCAAGACCGGGCGCCCCCCGAACCCGGGGCTGGTCATCTACGCTCGGGTCGATGGCTCCTTCTCCACCTGGGATCCGGCTCGCAACTACCGCCTCTACCAGCGGGCCGACGGCGGTGACCAGGAGTCTCCCGCCGCCTACCAGTTCACCTCCCGACAGGTGATGGAGGGCCTGACGCGCACCGTCGTGGAGGCAGGCAGCCCGCGCACGCAGGTGCTCTGCGCTGGACTGATCGACGACTGGACCCGCTGGCAGGACAGCCGAGATCCTCGCTTCGAGCTGCTCACCGAGCTGCTGGCCCGGCTCGGACCGGATGCTCCGCTTCGCCCCGGCCAGCCGATGCGACCGACCCTGGATGACCAGCGGCGCATTCCGACGATCCTGATGCCCTACGGTCAGGAGGTGCCACTCACCTACTGTCCGGCGGGCGTGAAACGCATGTGCAAGCTCGCGTACCTGCTGGCGTGGACCTTCTCGGAGCACCAGGCCGAGGCGGAGCGCATCAGCCAGCCGTTGTCCAGGCAGGTCATCGTCCTCATCGACGAGCCCGAGACTCACCTCCATCCGCGGTGGCAGCGGACCGTCTTGCCGAGTCTGGTGGACGCGATCGGGCGTTGGCACGCCGATCATGCACCGGCGGTACAGGCGATCGTCGCGACGCACTCCCCCCTCATCCTGGCGTCCATGGAGTCGATCTTCGACACCGCCAGCGATGCGCTCTGGAAGCTCGATCTGGTGGATGGGAAGGTCGGCATCGGCAAGGATGTCTGGACGCCCAGGGGGGACGTCAACCGGTGGCTGACGTCGGATGTGTTCGACCTGCCGGCCCCCACCTCGCGGGCCACCGAGGACGCGCTCGAGATCGCGCGCCACCTGATGAACGACGCAGCGCCCGACCCAGGCGCCGTGCGTCAGGCAGACGAGCGGCTGGCCGCCCTGCTGCCCCAGATGGATCCGTTCTTCATCCGGTGGCGCCACTACATGAAGGCGCACCTGGGCACCCGGTGATCCCGGTCCGCCCCGCCCCAGAGCCGGCATCGTTCGATGCACGGGTCCGCCAGCCCGGACGGGCGGCCCTGCTGGAGCTGACTGGCGACCCGGCCGCCCCCCGACGGCCAGGCCCTCGTCGCCGGAAACTTGCAGACAACATTGAGGATTTGCCGAGCGACAGGTTGCCGCCGTTCTGGCGTGACGCCCTGCCCGACCTGCGACTGGCCTACGACGACGTCTGTGCCTACCTGGGCATGCGCATCCACCCCGCCACCGGGGCTGCCACGGTCGACCACTTCGAGCCGCGGTCACGCAACACGGCCGGTGCCTATGAGTGGACGAACTTCCGCCTCGCGGTGGCTCGGGTCAACAGCCTCAAAGGCGAGCACCAGGTGCACGACCCGTTCACCATCGAGCCGGGCTGGTTCGTGCTCGACATCGGGACCTTCGAGGTCAAGCCAGCCGATGGCCTGGATGCTGCGCTGCGAGCCGGCCTCTGCGAGACCATCCGGCACCTCGGCCTGAACGAAGTGACCTTCTGCCAGGCCCGGGAGAGGTACCACGATGACTACCTCGGGCTCGGAGACCGGGAGCCCCTGCCCCTGGAGTGGCTACAGCGAGAGTGTCCGTTCGTGGCCGCCGAGCTCGCCCGCCAGGGTCGCCTGCGTGGCCGTGACGGTGCCGCGGAAGTGTGAGCGCTGAGGTGCCG
>JAWKQS010000044.1:0-66572 GCA_041389985.1 bacterium | reverse complement strand
ACGACGGGATCGGCGAAGTCGGGGCGCGCCTGGAGGGCGGCGAGCCGGGCGAGGGCGCCGCTGGCGGCGTAGTGCTCCAGGGAGTGGACCAGCGCGAGCCCGGCCGCGTCGCGCGGGGTCTCGAGGGGGCCCTCGCAGCCCCGACGTCGCGAGACCACGCGACCCAGCTCCGCGAGCTGCGCCGCCTTCGCGCCCACCCGCGGCAGGTCGGCGATGCCCAGGTTGCGGAGGGGCAGCACCCCCCGGGTGTCACGGTCGAGCCGAGGCACGAGGGGTTCGCCCTGAGGGAGCCGTGAGTCCCAGAACGCCTGGGCTTCGGCGGGGTCGGCCCGCTCGAGGTCGAAGCCACCCCCCCGCACGTTGAGCCGCACGAGCTGGCCCAGCAGCGCCCCGATCCGCGGGTCTTCGCGGGCATCTCGCAGCGCCATGTTGGGGGTGTTGCGGTTGCGGGAGAGCAGGTTCACATGGGCGAGCGGCGTCTGGAACGCTTCAGTGATGAGGCCCCCGACGAGCGCGATGTCGTTGGGGACCTGGTCGGTGACCACGATGGTGCGGGGGCCGAGCGGCGTCGTCGCCAGGTCCTGGACCGGGACGTAGGTGAGCACGCCGAAGCCCACCGTCTCGGTGAGCGGCTGGTAGACGACCCCCTGGAAGGGCGCGTTGGGGCCCACGATGGGCGCGAGTCCGCCCAGCGCGGCCATCTCCTCGACCTGGTCCCCGGTCTGGGGGCGCAGCGAGTACCGCTGGGGGTCGAGCACGTGGTTGACCACGCCGAAGAAGGCGCGCCGCATCTGCTGGGCGATGATGTTGTCGCCGGGGGTGAACTCGACGGTGTGCAGCCCCGAGCCGCCGTGGTTGACCAGCGTGCCAAGCAGGTAGATGCGGTTCTCGACGCTGAAGTAGTTGATCTCACTGAAGGTTCGCCAGCCCATGCGCTGCTCGGCCTCCTGGACGGGATCGCAGCGGTCGAGGTGTGGCAGGCCCTCGATCTGCTCGCGCACGAAGGTGTAGTGCAGGTCCCACGCGGTGCTGAGCAGGTGGATGACGTCGCCGTTGGCCATGTCGACCACGAACTTCACCGACTCGATGCCCGAGGCGACGCCCCCCGCGCCGAGCGCGCTGAAGTCGCCGGGGGTGCGCAGGTGCCGCAAGCGGTTGCCCACGGGCCGGCTGGCGAGGGGCTCGCAGGCGTCGTTGGCGGCCCCGGGGGTGGCCACGGCGCAGAAGCGGAAGCGCCCGGTCGCGTCCGGCTGGCGGGTGAGCGCCGCCCCCTCGGGCCACCACATGAAGTCGACTCGCTCCACCGGGAAGGCCCGCCCATCGGCGAAGAGGGTCAAGACGCCCTCGAACTCTGGGACGGCGGCGATGGGATCGACCGCCGCAGCAGGCACCGGCACCACGACCCGGGCCCCCGGCTCCAGGCGCGGCACCGGCCAGGCCAGCGCTGCCCCCTCTCCCACCACCGGCCACGGGATCCCCGGGCGATGGGGCGCGAGCCGCAGGTGGAAGCCCTCCAGCTCGACCACGTCCGCCGTCACGTTGAGGACCTCCACGAACCCGGCCGGCCGCAGCGCCACCTCGGTGATGGCGAGCGGCGTCGGCGGGAACGGCCACGGATCGGCCCACTCATAGGGCGGATAGACCACATCGTCGGGGATCTCCGGGGGCGGCGGCGGTCCGCACCGCCGCCCGTTGGTGCGCCCGGGGGTCGCCCACCGGCACAGGCGCGGCTGTCCCCGCCCGTCCGGGTACCGCTGGAAGCTGTCGTTGGGGGTCGCCGCCGGCAGGGTGAAGGCGTCGACCTGGGTGCCGCCGGGGCTGAACAGATACAGCGTCTCGCCGCCCGCCGAGATCTTGAACGGCAGGTGGCTGGGCCCCTGCTCCGGGGTGTCGTCGGCCCAGAACAACGCCGTCTCGCCCGGGCCCAGCTCGACGGGTGGCAGCGGGTGCTGCTCGTCGGGGTCGTCGGAGGCGCTGTAGCCCGCCAGCGAGAGCGGGACGTCGGCCGTGTTGACGATCTCGAACCAGTCGTCGGCCTCCCCCGCCTCGTCGACCCAGGCCCCGTCGTTGTCCGACATGGCCTCGTTGATCTGCAGCGGGTGCTCGGGCGGGCCGGCGTCGACCACCGCGTCCACCACCGCATCGACCACCGCGTCCACCGCGGCGTCGATCGGGCTGGCGTCGAGGCCCACGTCGCGTGGGCCGCCATCGCTGGGTGCGGCGTCCTGCACACGCGCGTCCCGGGGAGCGGCATCGGGTGGGCCCCGGTCGACCACGCCGCGGTCCGGAGGGGCGGCGTCCCCGGGTCCCGCGTCGCCCGGCCCCGCGTCCGCCACCCGAGCATCCCCCGCGGGTGGATCCGAGGGACCGGCGTCGCAGGCCGCGAGGGCCAGCGGGAGGAGAATCCACAAGAGTGTCGCGCGCATGGGGCCAGCATAGCCAAAGCCGGCCCCGCGAAGGAAACGCGCCGTCAGCGGCGCAGGCGGGTCGCCACCAGCGCTGCCTGGAGCGCGTCGGGATCGAGGTCGACCCCGATGACCACGAGGGTGGTGCCGGGCACCTCGTCCCGCCGCCAGCGCCGCGCCGTCTGCAGCGAGAAGAGGTCGTGGACGCCCTGGAGGACGACCCGGCGACCCCCGCCGGCCCGCACGACGCCCTTGTAGCGGTACAGGTCGTAGGGGCGGTCCCGCGAGAGGCGCCGCAGCCAGGCGCCCAGCCGGCGCAGGTCATGGGGACCCTCGTCCTCCAGCACGACGCTGCCGAACGGATCGTGGGCGTGGGCCGGTCGGATGAGGCGCGGCAGGCGCAGCGCGCTGAAGGCGCCCAGATCCAGCAGCTCGCCCGGCTCCACCTGCCCGTGCAGCGCGCGCAGGCGCGTCGCCGTCGGGTTGGCGCCGGCCAGCCGCGCCTCCACGGCGGCCAGCGTCTCGTCATCCACCAGGTCGGTCTTGCTGACCACCAGCACATCGGCCAGCGCCACCTGGGTCTGGGCGACGGGGCTGTTGCGCAGATCCACCAGGCCGTGCCGGGCGTCCACGACGGTCACGATGGCGTCGAGGTGGAAGTCCGCCGAGATGGCGTCCGGCCGGCTGAACGTCTCGGCGACGCCGGCGGCGTCGGCCATCCCCGTCGTCTCCAGGATGACCCGGTCGAACTCGACATGGCCCCGCTTCCGCGCCTCCGACAGCGACCGGAAGGTGTGGCGTAGATCGACCTCCACCGCGCAGCAGATGCACCCGTTGACCCGCCGCACCATCCCGGGCGCGATCTCGTCGAGCAGCTCCGAGTCGATGTTCGCGGCGCCGAACTCGTTCTCCACCACCACCACCCGGTGTACGTCGATCCGCCGCAGCAGGTGGCGCAGGAGCGTGGTCTTGCCCGCGCCCAGGAAGCCCGTGAGGATGGTGACCGGCGTGGTCATGCCGGCAGCCCCAGCGCCCGGGCGACCAGGGCCTTGTGTGCATAGAACCCCACGAGATCACTGTCCTTTCCGCCGCGGGGCCGGGGGTGCACGAGCTGGCCGATGCGCCCGCTCAGGGCATGGCGACCTTCATGCTGAACCACCCAGCGGATCTCCTCATAGTCCTCGCGGACGGCGGCGAGCAGCGCGGGATCGTCCAGATCGAAGGCAGAGGCGCCCAGCACGATCGAGGTGGCCTCGGCCGGGCCCTCGAACGTCCGGGCCACCACGATCAGGTGGCCCAGCTTCTCGAGCAGGTGGGAGTCTTCAAACTCCGTGACCTCGAGATCCGCCGGCGTGAAGGCCGTGATGGCCATGGTCTCCTTCAACCGCCACTGGCCGTCGGCGCCCGGGACGAGGGGCACCACCTTCAGCTCCCAGTCGCCGAAGTCGGGGGCCTGAACGGAGTCGGGCCGACGCCCCAGGTAGCGCTCGACCGTGTGCCCGGCCCAGCCCTTGTTGCGCTTGCCGTCGATCCAGACGGTGACCCCGTAGGAGTCGGCCATGGGGCGCAGATCCCGGCCACGGAGCGCCGCCAGGCGGGCGAGGGCCTCCACCCGGGTGAGCGGGGGCGGGGCGGGCATCAGCTCGAGCTGGCTCATGGGCGCATGATGCCCGGCGACGGTGGGGAAATGAAGGCCGTGGGCGTACCAGGGAGGTTCCCGGCGGCGCCCGACGGCGGTAGACTGCGCCGCCGGCCCGCCTGGGCCAACGCTCAACGAGGAGATCGCACATGCGCCTGAAGTCCCTCTCGCTGGTGGCGACCCTGCTCGCCCTCGTGGCCTGCAACCCCGGCGAGAAGCCCGCCGACGGCAAGGCCCCGGGCAGCGCCGCCCCCGCCAGCGCCGCCCCCGCCAGCGCCGCCCCCGCCAGCGCCGCCCCCGCCAGCGCCGCGCCCGCGTCCGAGGCCGCCGCGCCCGCGTCCGAGGCCGCCGCGCCCGCATCCGAGGCCGCCGCGGACACGGGCATGGGGACGGCCGCGCCTGCGGGCGACGCCAACCCGGCCCTGCTGGATCCCAGCAAGGCCACCGAGACCGCCCCCGACAAGTACACGGTCAAGCTCGAGACCACCAAGGGCGACATGTTCATCGAGGTGGATCGCTCCTGGGCCCCCAAGGGCGCGGATCGCTTCTACAATCTGGTGAAGATCGGCTACTACGACGACGTGGCCTTCTTCCGGGTCATCGCCGGGTTCATGGCCCAGGTGGGCATCAGCGGCGTCCCCGAGCGCAACGCCGTCTGGCGCAACGCCCGCATCGACGACGATCCCGTCAAGGGCAGCAACACCGCCGGGATGGTGACCTTCGCCACCGCCGGGCCGAACACCCGGACCAGCCAGTTCTTCATCAACTTCGCCGACAACAGCCGGCTGGATCGCATGGGCTTCGCGCCCTTCGGCAAGCTGCGCGACATGGACGTCCTCAACCAGCTCCACTCGGGCTACGGCGAGGGCTTCCCCCGGGGCGCCGGTCCCGATCAGGGCAAGCTGCAGGCCGAGGGCAACCCCTACCTGCGCAAGGACTTCCCCAACCTGGACTACATCAAGAAGGCCACCATCGTCCCCTGACGGGTGACCTCGGGGAGATCGCCGTGAACGCCGACCTGCCAGGCCTGCGGCTGCCGCTCCCGGCCGGCGGGACGCTGACCGTCGGCGCGCCCAGCCGCCACGTCGATCCCCTCTCCTTCTTCCTCGCGCAGACCGGCACCGGCCAGGCGGCCCTCGTGGCGGTGACGCAGGAGGCCCCCGCGCCCGCCCTGGACGCCGCCGCGGTCGAGGCGCGCTTCGGGCCGCTGCTTGGGCTGCAGTTCACCGGGGTCGCGCCGGTGCTGGGGTTCGGCGCCCTCGCCGATGGGCGCCTCTGGCTCGCCTGGCCCCACGTCGCCGGGCACCCGCTGGCGGAGGACCTGCCCGACGACAGCGATCGTCATCCGCTGCTCCTCCAGGCGCTCACGGCGCTGCGGCAGGTCCACGGCCTGGGCCTGGGTCACGGCCGCCTGACGCTGCAGTCCATCGCCGCGCAGCGGCTGGCCGGCGGCGGGTGGGAGGCCCAGATCGTCGATCTGGGGGTCAACCGCCTGCACGGCCCCCCGCCCGCCGACGCGGGGCGGGCGGCGGATCGACAGGCCGCCATCGGCCTGGTGCGGCTGCTGCTCCAGGACGCGGCGCGCAGCGACGCCGCCCTGGCGGCTGGGCTGCGAGACCTGGAGAAGTCTCAAGATCTCAATGGCTTGACGGAGCGCGTGCGGCGACTTGCCGTGCGCCCCACCACCCTCGGGCGCACGGCGCGGGTGCTGCGGGTCGTCCTCCCGGGGCTGCTGGCGGCGGCGGTCGCTGCCGGGGGCGTGCTGTGGTGGTTCTCGGGTCGGTCGGTCCAGCCGGCGGCCGCGCCCGTGGTGGACGACACCGTGCTGGGCAACACCACGCCGCCCGATGCCAGCGTCGTGCGGGCGGTGGAGCCGAGGTCGCGCCCGGTCGACGCCGGCCGGTCCGTGCGCGACGCCCACCTGCCCGACGCGACCGCCGACGTCGGCGACGCCGGGCTGCTCCCTGTGGCGGCTCCCCAGGACGCCGGCCTCCGCGACGCTGCCCTCCGCGACGCTGCCCCCGTGACGCTGCCCTCCGCGACGCTGCGGTCGTCGATGCCCGCCGGCCCGACGCCGCAGTGCCGGCCCTCCACACCCCGACGCCGCCCCGCCGCTGCCGGCCGACGCCGCCCCGCTGCTGCCGGCCGACGCCGCCCCGCCGCTGCCGGCCGACGCCGCCCCGCCGCCGCCGGCCGACGCCGGCGCGCTATCGGTCCAGGAGGCCCAGGCGCGCCAGCGGGCCCTCGAGGTCCAGACCGCCGAAGCCGCAGCCGCCGAGAAGGCGGCGCTGGAGGAGGCCGCGCGGCTCCAGGCCGAGGTCGAGCAGCTCAAGGCGGCGGTCGAGGCGGCGAAGCAGGCCGCGCCCCCGAGTCGCTGAGGCCGACGCCGGCGTCGCTCGGTACCCGCAGCACCCAGATGCCCGAGGCCAGGATGAGCGCGCCGCCCACCGGCGCCAGCGCCGGGAGGGCGTCGCCGAGGACGAGGGCCCCCGAGGCGACGCCGACCATGGGCTCCAGGTAGGTGAGCACGCCCGCCTTGGCGGCGGAGACGTGCTGGAGCCCCCACAGGAAGGCCAGGCCACCGATGGTGCCGGCGAGCGTCGCCCCGCCCATGATCCAGGCCACCGCGCCCAGGCCGGGTGCCGGGGCCATGAAGGCCAGCGGCGCGAGGAGCAGGCCGCCGATCCAGCAGTGCCAGACCAGGAGCTCGGCCGGCGCCAGCCGGCTGCCCGCGCGCTTCAGGATGAGGACCTGCGCGGCATAGAAGAACGCCGAGGCCGCCCCGAGGAGGCCCGTGAGGGCCGCCGGCCCGACGGCGAGCACGTCGGCTCCCAGCAGCAGCGCCAGGCCGAGGAGGGCGACAGGGAGCGCCGCCACCACCTGCCACCGTGGCCAGCGCCGCAGGATGAGAGGCGAGCCCAGCGCCACCAGCACCGGCGCCAGGTAGTGTGACAGCACCGCCACTGGCACGGGCCCGCGGTGCAGGGCCTCGAAGTACAGCCAGGCGTTGGCCGCGTCCGTCAGGCCCGTCGCCCAAAGCGGCCACCAGGCGGCGAAGCCGCGGGGGATGCGCCGCGGCAGCCAGGGCAGGCCGAAGGTTCCCATCGTGAAGAGCGCGATGCAGCCGGCCTGGGGGCCCGCGATGCCCGCGAAGTGGATCGCGAGGCCCCACAGGCCCCAGAGGGTGGCGGACGTGCCGATGGCGATGCTGCCGCGGCGTTCGAGGTTCGGGGTGCTGACCATGGCGGACTCTTTGCCCGAGCCGGGGCCCACGCGCAATGCCTGCCGACCCTGGTCCCCGCCCCCGATCTGTGGATCATGCCGCCCATGGGGGTCTCACCGGGAGGGATGATGGCGACGCGCACGCATCGTGGAATCCGCTTGTTTCTCGCGCTCTTGCTGCCCTCCCTGGCGGCCGGGTGCAACGAGCCGGACGAGTCGGGGACGGTGGCTGACGCGGCTCGTGACGCGAGCCGGGGCCGGCAGGACATGTTTCAGCCCCCCCCCGACATGCAGCCCTTCGATCGGGCGGTGGTGCCGCCCCCCCGCGACGCGGCGGTGCCGGACGCCGGCGAGACGGACGTGGCCGTGCCCGACATGACGCCACCCCCGGTGGACATGGCGGTTCCGCCACCCGACATGGCTCCCCCGCCCCCGGCCGACATGGGTGCGCCCGACATGGGGTGCGCGGCCCGCGAGGTCTGCCACAACGGCATCGATGACGACTGCAACGGCATCATCGACGATCCCCTGGTCTGCGATCAGGAGCGGCCGCCGTGCGTCGCGGACGCCCCCTGCTTCACGGGGCAGGTGGGCATCTGCGCGGATGGTACGAGCCGCTGCCCGAACGGACCTGACGGCGAGGCGGTCTGCGACCCCCTGGAGGAGGCGGCGGCCGAGGTCTGCGACGGGGAGCGCGACGAGGACTGCGACGGCAACGTTGACGAGGGCTTCGGGCTCGGCGAAGGCTGCGAGGCCGGGGTGGGTGCCTGCCGCGCGGTGGGCCTGTTCGAGTGCGCGCCCGATGGCGGCGCCCGCTGCAACGCCGTGCCGCGCGGCGCCCGCCTGGAGCGGTGCGACGGCAACCTGCTCGACAAGGACTGCGATGGCACCGTGGACGAGGGCTTCGAGGACCTCGGCCAGCCCTGCCAGGTGGGCCTGGGCATCTGCGAGGCGGCCGGCGAGGTCATCTGCGCCGCCAACGGCGTGAGCACGCGGTGCTCGGCCCGCCCGGCCGGCCCCGGCAGCGAGCTGTGCAACCAGGCCGATGATGACTGCGATGGCAACATCGACGAGGTCTTCGATGGCCTCGGCGAGCCGTGCGTGCTGGGGCTCGGCGCCTGCCGCGCCGAGGGCACCCGCGTGTGCTTCAGCGAGAACCGCACCTACTGCAACGCCCAGCCCGGCGTGCCGGACGTGGAGACGTGCAACGCCACCGATGATGACTGCGACGGGGTGACGGACGAGGGCCCCGACCACCAGCCGCTCACGGTGGCTTGCTACGGCGGCCCCGACGGCACCGCCGGGGTCGGTCTGTGTCGGCAGGGTCGGCGCGCCTGCGGGGCCGAGGGCCTCGGCGCCTGCGTCGGCGAGGTCGGGCCGGCTGTGGAGGTCTGCGACGGCAGCGACAACGACTGCGATGGCCGCGTCGACGAAGGGGCCGACGGCAACCCCATCCGCGAGGCCTGCTACGCCGGACCCGACGGAACGGCCGGCGTCGGTGCCTGCCGCGCGGGCAACCGGACCTGCCGCAACGGCGCGCTGAGCCTCTGCGAGGGGCAGGTGCGCCCTCGCGTCGAGATCTGCGACTCCCTCGACAACGACTGCAACGGCCAGATCGACGACGTCGCCGCGGGGGGCTGTGACTGCGTGCCCCTGGTGCGCCGGGCCTGCTACTCGGGCCCGGATGGCACCCAGGGCGTCGGCCGCTGCCGGGCCGGCAACCAGAACTGTCGGGCCGATGGCACCGGGTACACCGAGTGCTTCGACGAGTTCACCCCGAGCCCCGAGGCCTGCAACGGCGAAGACGATGACTGTGATGGCCGCGTCGACGAAGAGATCGATGGCATCGGGGCGGCGTGCAATGTCGGGCTGGGGCGTGCGGCGCGGTCGGCGTGCAGCTCTGCGATCCGGCCCGCGGCCCGCGCTGCAGCGTCAACGCCGCCGAGCCCAACCCCGAGACGTGCGATGGCATCGACAACGACTGCGACGGCGCGACGGACGAGCAGTTCCGGCTGGGTCTCGTGTGTCGGCTGGGCATCGGCGCCTGCGTCCGCCAGGGCGAGGTCGTGTGTGGTCCCGATGGCAGCACCTCCCAGTGCTCGGTGCAGCCGGCCAGCCCGAGGAGGAGCGCTGCGACAGCATCGACAATGACTGCGACGGCCGCACCGATGAGGGCCTGAACCTCAGGCTGCCCTGCGAAGTGGGCGCCGGGCGTGCCTGGCTCGGGGCGTCCGGGTCTGCGGCAACAACGGCGTGGTGGCGTGCTCCGTCGCCCCGGGCGCCCCCAGGCCGAGCGCTGCGACAGCCGCGACAACGACTGCGATGGCACCACCGACGAGGGCTACATGGTCGGCGGCGCGTGCACCGCGGGCCTCGGCGTGTGCGAGCGCGCGGGCATCCGCCAGTGCTCGGCCGCCGGCGGCGTGGAGTGCAGCGTGCAGGCCGGCCCGGCCGGCGTCGAGCGGTGCGATGGCCTCGACAATGACTGCGATGGCCGCACGGACGAAGACTTCGCCCTGGGCGTGGCCTGCCAGGCCGGCATCGGCCAGTGCCGCGCCAACGGCCAGACGATCTGCGCCGCCAACGGCCTGGGCATCACCTGCGGCGCCCAGCCCACGCCGCCCGCCGCCGAGGTCTGCGACAACCTCGACAACGACTGCGATGGCCGCCTGGACGAGGACTTCGACCTCGGCAGCGCCTGCGAGGCCGGCGTGGGGGCCTGCTCCCGAGCGGGCGTGACGCGCTGCCAGGGCGGCGTGGCCGCCTGCGACGCCGTGCCCGGCCAGCCCGTGGCCGAGACCTGCGAGGGCACCGATCAGGACTGCGATGGCCGCACCGACGAGGGCTTCCCCGTCGGCGACGCCTGCCAGGCCGGCGAGGGCGCCTGCCTGGAGCGCGGCGTCACCCGGTGCCTGGCCAACGGGCAGATCGAGTGCAGCGCCCGGGCCCACGACCCCGAGCCCGAGCTCTGCGACAGCCGCGACAACGACTGCGATGGCCGCACCGACGAGGGCTTCGCCCTGGGCCAGGCCTGCAGCCGGGGCCAGGGCATCTGCCTGCGCGATGGCACAACCCGGTGTGGCCAGAACGGCCAGCTCGAGTGCAGCGCCCTGCCCGGGGTCGGCCGCGCCGAGACCTGTGATGGCCGCGACGAGGACTGCGACGGGCGCACCGACGAGGGCTTCCCCGTGGGCAACGCCTGCCAGGCCGGCGTCGGCGCGTGCTTCCGGGCGGGCATGATCCAGTGCGCCGTCGGCGGCGGCACCCAGTGCAGCGTCCAGGCCGGCGCGCCCCGCGCCGAGCTCTGTGACGCCCGCGACAACGACTGCGACGGACGCAGCGACGAGGGCCTGAACCTCGGCCAGCCGTGCATCTCCGGCGCCGGCCAGTGCGAAGCGGAGGGGACGCTCGCCTGCGGCCAGGGCGGCGCGGTCACCTGCATGGCCCAGCAGCCCATGGGCGGCGCCGAAGAGTGCGATGACCTGGACAACGACTGCGACGGCCGCGTGGACGAGGGCGGCGTCTGCCCCGACCTCGAGCCGCCGACGGTCACGCTGCTGCTCGAGCCGATCTTCGTCCTCTTCAACGGCCTCGCGCGGGTGACCGTCACGGTGACCGACGACCAGGATCCCGACCCCCAGGTCTCGGCCACCATCGACGGCCAGCCCATCCAGCTCGACGCCAACGGCCAGTACCTCTACCAGGCCAACGTCGCGGGGGCCCACGAGGTCGTCGCCGTCGCGGTCGACAACGCCGGCCGCCGGGGCGAGGCGCGCGACTTCTTCCGCGTCCAGAACCTCAACGACAACGAGCCGCCGGTGGTCCGCATCATCGCCCCCGCCGACACCAGCGAGCTCACCGGCGTGACCGAGATCCACGGGCGCCTGGAGGATCCCAACTTCTTCTCCTGGAAGCTCGAAATCAGCTTCGACCAGGTCGTGTGGCAGCCCATCGCGACGGGCATGACCAGCGGCCCCGACGTGGTGGTCGGCAGCATCGATCCCACCGTGATGCCCCCGGGCTTCCTCTATGTGCGGCTGACGGGCGAGGACGAGAACAGCCTCAACCAGTTCCAGATCGTCACCTACCAGATCCCCGATGGCATCTCCCTCGGCGAGACCAGGCTCGGGCTGCGTGACTTCGAGATGCCCGTGAAGGGCTTCTCGCTGGCCTTTGACCGGGAGTACGACAGCCGCCGCAAGTTCCAGAACGGCGACTTCGGCTTCGGCTGGAAGCTCACCGCCAACCGCGTCGAGGTCCGTGAGGACCTGCAGAGCAACGTGATGGTCGCGCTGCCCGATGGCCGCCGCGAGGTCTTCGCGATCGCTTACAACTTCCCGGGATTCTTCCCCTTTGGGACGATGAGCTACGTCGCGCCGGCGGGCGTCTACTCGACGCTCACGTCGCCCCAGGCCTGCGCGGTCGTCAACACCGCCCAGGGCGTGGTCTGCTTCGATACCGGCCGGCCGCCGTCGTTCAGCGTGTCCAACTACGTGCTCACCACCCAGGACGGCACGCGCTACGAGATCAACGACCAGCGGGGGCTCGACCGCCTCACCGACCGCGAAGGCAACCAGTTCACGTTCGCCCGCGACCGCATCACCTCCAACGTCGGCGTCGAGATCACCATGGCCCGCGACGCGGCCGGCCGCATCACGTCGATGACGGATCCCCGCGGGGGCATCATCGAGTATCGCTACGACGCCGCCGGCAACCTGACGGAGGTGGAGGACCAGGCCGGGGGCATCCAGACCTACGTCTACGACGGCGATCACGGCCTGCTGCGGGTGCTCGGGCCCGACGGCAACCCCGTCATCCGCACCGAGTACGACGAGGATGGCCGCAAGGTCCGCGACGTGGACGCGCTGGGCAACGAGACCCGGTACGACTATGACTTCGACAACCGCATCCAGACGGTCACCAACCGCCGCGGCGACGTCATCGTCTACGAGTACGACGAGATCGGGCAGATCATCTCGCGCGTGGACGAGATGGGGAACGCCGCCACCTTCGAGTACAACGCCCTCGACCAGCTCGCCGTGGAGACGCTGCCGGACGGCGCCCGGTTCGCCTACACCTACGACGCGCGCGGCAACCAGACGCGGGTCGCGCTGCCCACGGGAGAGGCAAACACCTTTGCTTTCAATGCCTTCGGCCAGCCGACCACGCTGACGGATCCCATGGGCCATGTGAACCGGCTCACCTACGACGCCTCGGGGCGCCTCACGGCCATCCAGAACGCCGCCGGCCATGTGCTCACCCTGGAGTACGACGCCAACGGCAACCGCCAGGCGGTGGTGGAGCCGGACGGGCAGCGCACGGCCTACACCTACGACGCCCTCGGCAACATCACCACCATGGCGCGGGACGGCGGCTTCACCCGGACGTACGTCTACGACGAGGCGTCTCAGATGACCGGCCTGGTGGACTCCGACGGCAACGCCATGACCATCGACTACGACGCCGTGGGCCGGCTCGTGGGGGTGACCGACGCCCTCGGCGGCGAGGTCCGCCTCGTCCGCGACGGCCTGGGCCGTGTGACCGAGCTGACGGACGCCGACGGCTCCGTCCGGGGCTACACCTACGACGCGCGCGGCCTGCTGTCGGCCGTCACGAACCCCCTCGGCGCCGAGACGACCTATGCCTTCGATGTGGAGGGGGCCCTCACCCGCCTCACCTACCCCGACGGCGCCGAGGTCCAGCTCACCCGGGACGCCGGCGGCCGCATCACGTCCCGCCGCGATCCCCTGGGCAACGTGGATGCCTTCCAGGTCGATCCCATGGGCCGTGTCATCGGCCGCACCGACCGCAACGGCGATCCCATCGTGTATGAGTACAACACCCTCGGCGACATGGTGCTGCGCAGCGATCCCGACGGCGACACCACCTACGAGTACGACCGGGTGGGCCGGCTCACCCGTGTGGTCAGCCTCGAGGATGTCATCGTCTACGAGTATGACGAGGACGATCGCCTGGTGGCCGAGGAGCCGCTGGCGGGTCTGCGCCTGGAGCACACCTGGGACGACGCCGCGCGGCGGGCCTCGACGACGGGCCCCGAGGGCGCCTCGACGTTCGACTACGATGCGGGCGGCCGCCTCGTCTCCATCGCGGATCCGGCGCTGGGGGCCATCGCCTTCACCCGCAACCCCGAGGGTCGCCTCACCGGCATCCGCTACGCCAACGGCGTGACGGTGGCCTACGCCTACGACGCCCTCGGGCGCCCCACCCGCTGGGAGGCGCGCTCGCCGGCGGGCCAGGTCGTCGCGGGCGAGACCTGGACGTTCGACGCGATCGGCCGCCCCACCCGCGTCGAGCGCGAAGATGGCCGCCGCTTCGATCTGACCTACGACGCCGCCGGCCAGCTCGTCCGCTCGGTCCTGCGCACCAACGGCGCGGTCACCCGGGACGTCGCCTACACCTACAACGCCCGCGGCGGCATGACCGGCCGGACCGTCAACGGCCAGGCCGCGGTCCTGCAGCTCGACGCCGACCAGCGCCTCCAGCGTGACGGCACCTGGACCTACCGCTACGACGCCTCGGGCAACCTCATCGAGCGCACCCGCCTCGATGGCAGCGTCCGCGAGGCGTTCACCTACGACGCCGAGCGGCACCTGACCGGGTTCACGCGCTTCAACGCCCAGGGCGCCGTCCAGGCCCAGGTGGCCTACCGCTACAATGGCCAGGGCGAGCGGTCGGCCCGCATCGAGGGGGGGGTCGAGCAGCTCATCGCCACCAGCTTCGGTGAGCAGACCCATGTGCGCACCGCCGCCGGCCAGACCACGCGCCGCTACGTCTACGGCGACCAGTCCGATCAGGTCCTCGCCGTCGACCAGCCCGATGGCCCCGTCTACTTCGCCCTCGACGGCCGCGGCAGCGTGGCCGCCGCCTTCAACCAGGCGGGTCAGCTCGTCGGCCGCTACCTGTACGACGACTTCGGCGCCCTCCTCGACCGGGCCGGCGCCTTCGTGGCGCCCGTCGGCTTCGAGGGCCGCCCCCTCGATCCCACCACCGGCCTGTACGACTTCCGGGCGCGGACCTACGATCCCGGCGCCGGCCGCTTCCTCCAGCAGGATCCCGAGTCGGGCTCGCTGCAGCGGCCCATCACCCAGCACCCGTATGTGTATGGGGCCAACAGCCCCTGGTTCTACCGCGACCCCAACGGCCGCGCGGCGGCCATCAGCTACGCCTTCCTCACCAGCCGGTTCGTCACCGGCAGCGGCAACGTGAACTCGCCGAGCCACGGGGAGCTGCTGGGCGCCTTCATCGGCTTCATGCACGGCTTCTCGGCGGGCGCCCTCGTCTTCCTGGCCAACATCCTCGACCTGAGCGGCTCGAACCAGGACATCAAGACCATCTGGGGCATCGCCGCCAGCCGCACCAAGGACAAGCTCAACGAGATCGCGGGCCTCCTGGGTCGCGGCGCCGCCCTCGACGACACCGGGTTCGCCGGGGCGTTCGTCAACGGCGCCAAGTTCCAGGTCGGCTTCAAGTTCTCCTTGAAGCTCCCCAAGCCCGTCAGCAAGGGCATCGCCGTGGCGGGGGGCAAGACGTCGAAGAGCTTCTGGCTCATCGAGAAGAGCGGCGGCGGCTTCAAGGAAGGCAACAAGCAGTTCCTCAACTACCTCGACCAGCTCGCTCCCCAGTAGCCCCGCGAGGTCTTCATGTCCCTGCTCCTCGTCGCCGCGCTGCTCGCGCCGCCGACCTGCCGCCCCCCCGACCTGGTGAAGGTCGCGGCGGCCCTCGAGGCGGCGCCCGCCCGCCACCGCCACCTGCTCGCCCTCGTAGGCGTCGCCGAGGCCTGCGCCCTGCCCGCAGCCGTCGCCCGGGCCGCCCATGACCGCGCGGGCGCCCCGCCGGGCCAGGCTGCGGCCCTGGAGGCGCGCGCGATCTCCCAGGCCGTCGAGCTCTGGAACGCCGCCTGTCCCGGCGGGATCAAGCTCTTCGCGAAGCTGGCCGCCGCCGCCCCCGACCAGCGACCGCCCCTGTTCCACGCGGGCTGCCAGCTCGACCGGCTCGGCATCCCCCTGCCCGCCCCCGGCACCGAGATCTCGCCCCTCGGGGTGATGCTGGCGGCCGTCGTCCACCCCGTCGACCCGGCCCTGGGCCCCCTCGTCCAGGCCCTCGTCTTTCCAGGCCCCAAGGAGGCAACCCCTTGATCCGGCAAGCCTTTCTTCTCGCCGCCACCCTCGCGCTCGCCGCGTGCGGCGGCGCCCACCGGCCGGACGGCGCCGAGCGGCCCCGACCTCGTGATCCTGCAGCTCAACGACGTCTACGAGGCCAACCCGGTCGGCGGCGAGGGCGGGCTGGCCCGGGTGGCGACGCTGCGCCAGGAGCTGCAGGCCGAGGGGGCGCCGGTGATCACGGTGCTCGCCGGCGACTTCCTCAGCCCCTCCGCCATCGGCCTGGCCAAGGTCGACGGCGAGCGGCTGGCTGGCAAGCAGATGGTCGCCGCCTTCAACGCCCTGGGCCTCGACTACGTGACCTTCGGCAACCACGAGTTCGATGTGAAGGAGGACCAGCTCCTGGCCCGCATCGGCGAGTCGAAGTTCAAGTGGTTCTCGGGCAATGTGCGGCGTGGCGACGGCAAGCCGTTCCCCGGGGTCGATCCGCGTATCGTGCGGACCATCGAGACCCCGACCGGCACCTGGACCATCGGCCTGCTCTCCGTGACGCTCAACAGCAACCCTCACGAGTGGGTGCGGTACGACGCCGACTACGTGGCCGTGGCCCAGCGCGAGGTCGAGGCCCTCAAGGCGGCCGGCGCCGACCTCATCATCGGCCTCACCCACCTGGATCTCGACGACGACGAGGCCCTCGCCGAGGACGTCCCCGACATCGACTTCATCCTGGGCGGCCACGAGCACGAGAACGTCCGCGTCTACCGCGGGCGCGACTTCACCCCGGTCCTGAAGGCGGACGCCAACGCCCGGACGGTCTACATCCACCGCCTCACCCGCCTGGACGACGGCCAGATCGACCTGTCGTCGGAGCTGCGCCTCATCGACGAGAGCATCCCCGACGAGCCGACGGTGGCCGCCGTCGCCAAGACGTGGACCGACAAGGCGTTCGACAGCTTCCGCGCCGACGGGCTGCAGCCCGAGCACGTGGTCACCACCGCCTGGGTCGACCTGGACGGGCGCGAGGCCAGCGTGCGCAACCGCACGACCGAGCTGACGACGCTGCTGGCGGAGGCGGTCGCGGCCGGCGGCCAGGAGCCCCAGGTCGCGCTCTACAACAGCGGCTCCATCCGCATCGACGACACCATCCCGGCGGGCACGGCGGTCACGGAGTACGACGTCCTGCGCATCCTGCCGTTCGGCGGCCTGGTGGTCACCGTGACCCTGACCGGCGAGGTGCTGAGCCGGACGCTGGACGCCGGCCTGGCGAACCGCGGCCGGGGCGGCTACCTGCAGACGCTCGGCGTCGAGGGCGGCCGCGGGGCCTGGAAGGTCGGCGGCGAGGCCATCTCCGCGGATGAGACCTACCGCGTCGCGCTCACCGACTTCCTCCTCACGGGCAAGGAGGAGGGCCTCGACTTCCTGACCGTCGGGTCCGAGGGGGTCAGCGACCGGGTCGACGGCCCCGACCTGCGGCGCGCCTTCATCGATCGGCTCGCCCAGGGCCCCGGCGGCTGACCAGCACCCGCCACCGAGGCGCCCGGAGCCCACCCGCCGCCGGGACCTGAGACCTGCAGACCCCACCGATCGCCCCCGCTGGTCCGCCGCGGGCCCTGCGTGGCTGGCACGCGCGCTGCTTCAGGGCCCCCGCCGACAGGGAACGCACACCTCGGGGGGATCCATGCGCCACGCCGTCCTCGTCGCCAGCCTCTTCGCCCTGACCGCCTGCCAGGACGCGCGCCTGCGCAGCAGCGGCAGCGGCGACCTCGTCCTCGATGCCGAGGACGCCGGCATCCCCCCGGACAACAAGCCCGTGGACGGCGACGCGCCCCCCGGTGGCGATCCGGAGCCCGGGGTGCTTGTGCCGCCGGCTCGCCAGGACGCCGGCACGCCGCCCCCCGACCCCGTGGATCCGCCGCCATCCCCCGACGCGGGGACCCCACGGCCCCCCGACTGCCCCGCCGGGCAGGACGCCTGCGGCGACATCCGGGTGGCCGAGAAGGTCTACCACGGCACCCGCGAGCCCTCGGCCCTGCCCCTCTCGCCGGGCCAGATCCTCGCGGTCGGCAGCTTCAACGGCTGCTCCGGCACCCTCATCGCCCCGCGCTTCGTGCTCTCCGCCACCCACTGCGGCCACCGCCGCGGCGCCGAGTTCTGCATGGGCCCCGATCCCGATCGCCCCAACGCCTGCCTGACGGCGGTGGCCGTGCACGAGAACCCCCGCGCCGACCAGACCATCCTCGAGATGGACCGCGACGCCAGCAGCGTGCTCCCCGGTGTGCAGCCCATCCCCATCCTGACCGAGGTGATGGACAACGGGTGGATCGGGCGCACCGCCGAGGCGGCGGGCTACGGCCAGACCGAGTACGGCGGCTTCAACACTCGCTGGTTCACGGCCGAGCCCATCGTCCGGCTGACCAGCGACACCGTGACCATCGACGGCCAGAACCAGCGTGGGGTCTGCTTCGGCGACTCGGGCGGCCCGGTGATGGTCCAGGCGTCGGACGGCTCCGTCCGGGTGGCGGGCGACCTGTCCAACGGCGACGGCTCCTGCGTCGGCCGCGACAACTACACCCGGACCGACGTCTTCGCGGACTGGATCGAGGGTTCACGGGCCCGACCGTCGTCGAGGGCGCGGCCTGCGGCGCCATCACCGCCGAGGGCCGCTGCCAGGGTGGCATGGCCATGTGGTGTGAGGGCGACGAGCTGCAGACCGAGCAGTGCGGCGTCCGCTGCGGCTTCGACGCCGCCAGCGACGGCTACCGCTGCCTCCGCGGGGCGGACCCTGCGGCGGCTACGACGCCCTCGGCGCGTGTGACGGCCAGACGGCTCGCTGGTGCGACGGCGGCACCCCCCGCGCCCGCGACTGCGGGGCCTGCGGCGAGACCTGCGCCGTCGTCGCAGGCGTGGGGGCGACCTGCACCGCCGATCCCTGCGCCGGCCTCGACTACCAGGGGCGCTGCACCGGCAACACCGCGGAGTGGTGCGACGACGGTGAGCTGCGCTCCGAGGACTGCGGGCGTCGCGGCCAGAGCTGCGGCTGGGTCAACGGCGAGATCGGCTACTTCTGCAACTGAGCCAGCCTGGATCCGCCTGCCCAGAAAACTCCCTTTCCGATCAAGGGCTTGTCCCCCCGGTCCGGGCACGATCCCGTGGCGGCCGACTCTCCATGGCGCTATGCTGGTCGCGTCGCTCCACCTGAGGAGGCCCCATGAAGCGCCGCCGTCTTCGTCTTCCCGGCCGCCGGACCGCCGCCGTCCTGGCCTGCGCCCCGCTGATCGCCCTGCCGGCGCTCGCCAGTGCCCAGCAGTCTCAGGATCCGCCCTTCGAGTGTGACAACAACTTCGGTGAGTGCGGCACCCCCAACATGAGCGGCGGTGGGGGCGGCGGCGGAGGTGGGGGTGGCTCCATCCTCATCAACAACACCGATCTGGGCGACACCTACCAGAACGCCGACGACTTCGATGACGACGGCCACGAGGATCCCAACGACAACTGCCCGCGGGCGCGCAACCCCGACCAGGCCGACAGCGATGGCGACGGCCGCGGCGACGCCTGCGACAACTGCCTGGGCATGGCCAACCCCGACCAGCTCGATCTGGACGGGGACGGCATCGGTGACGCCTGCGACGGCGACCAGGACGGGGATGGCGTCGACAACCCCAAGGACTCCTGCCCCGCGGTGCCCAACCCCGGCCTGGCGGACGACGCCCAGCCCGACCTGGACGGCGACGGCATCGGCGACGCCTGTGATCCCGATCTGGACGGCGATGGCATCCCCTCCCTGGAGGATCCCTGCCCCCTCAACGCCGAGATCTTCGAGCCCGGCGAGGCGGCGGCCGAGGCGTGCTTCCCCGATCTGGATGGGGACGGCGTGGGGGAGTTCGACGCCCTGGCGCCGGACAACTGCCCCGCCATCCACAACCCCGATCAGCTCGACAGCGACCAGGATGGCCTGGGGGACGCCTGCGACCTCGACCTGGACGCCGACGGGATCTTGAACCTCCAGGACAACTGCCCCGCCCTGGCCAACCCCGACCAGGTGGACCTGGACCGCGACGGCAAGGGCGATGCCTGCGACCCGAAGTTCTGCTTCACGGTCTTCGGGGACCAGCAGAACTGCCTCGATCCCGCTGCGCCCTTCGCCGTGTACTCCCCCAACCTGCTCGTCCAGACGGGCGAGTCGGTGCGCCTGCGGCTCTTTGCCAACCGCGAGAACCAGGCCATGCGCTTCGTGTGGACGGTGGAGTCGGCGCCGAAGGGAGCCCACGGCAGCGTCGCGGGCGCCCGGGGCGCCGTGACCGAGTCGACGCCCTTCGAGTACCGCTACGCCGAAGACGCGACCCCCACCTTCGTGCCCGACCGCCCCGGTAGCTACATCCTGCGGGTGCACGCCACCTCGCTGTTCGAGGACGCCGTGAGCCGGGAGGTGGAGGCGACGGCGTCGTGGACGGCGCGGCTGGAGGTCTCGGGCGAGGCGGTGGACACCGAGGCCGAGGGCTGCACGGCCACCCCGGGCGCCCCCGCGAGCCGCCTGGGCTTCTGGCTCGCGCCCCTCGCCCTGCTCGTCCGCCGCCGCCGCCGTGACTAGCTAGCAGGATGTTGAAAAAAGCTCCCGTCGCATCGCCGGCGCGCGCAGGCCATCTGCCGCGTCGTCAGAAGTCCTCGACAATACTCAGTATTGCCTGCGGTCTTCCTCCTTGCATCTGGCCCGCTCGCACTCGCCGAGTGCTCGGTCCGCTCATTTCAACAGCCTGCTAGACGGTCCTTGGCCGAGCACCACGCCCACCACCACCAGTCAGCATCCGGCGGCCGCCGCGCCTTCGGCCTGAGCGTCGCGCTCAACGTCGCCTTCGTCGTCGTCGAGATCATCTTCGGGGTCCTGGCCGGCTCCATCGCCTTGCTGGCCGACGCCGCCCACAACATCGGCGACGTGCTGGGCCTGCTCTTCGCCTGGCTGGCCGAGCGCCTCGCGGCTCGCAGCCCCGCGGGCCAGCGCACCTACGGGCTCGCCAAGACCACGGTGCTCGCCGCCCTCGCCAACGCCGTCCTGATCCTGGTGGCCGTGGGCGGCGTCGCGTGGGAGGCCATCGTCCGCCTGGCGGCCCCGCCGGCCGTCGACGGGCCCGTCATCACCCTCGTCGCCGCCATCGGCGTCGGCATCAACACCGCGTCCGCGCTGCTGTTTCGCCAGAGCGCCGGCAACGACGCCAACCGCCGCGGCGCCTACCTGCACCTGCTCGCCGACGCCGCAGTCTCGGCCGGGGTGGTGGTCGTCGGCGTGCTGGTGTGGGTCACGGGCTGGCGCATCCTCGATCCCCTCATCAGCCTCGGCATCGGCGTCGTGATCCTGAAGACCGCCTGGGGCCTCCTGCGGGAGGCATTCGACCTGGCGACGGACGCCGCTCCGGCCCACGTCGACGTGCAGGCCGTCCGCGCCACCCTCGAGGGCGCGCCGGGCGTCCACGCCGTGCATGAGCTGCACATCTGGGCCATGAGCACCACCGAGGTGGCCCTGACCGCCCACCTGCAGATGGATCCGCAGGCGTGGTCACTGGAATTGCTGAAGCAGATCGAGGGCTTGCTGCGCTCCCGCCATGGCATCGAGCACATCACGCTGCAGCCCGAGCCCGAGCGCGCCGGCCAGGGCGACGTGGCCGGGTAGCCGGTGAGGACGCCGCCGGCTACCCGGCGGCGAGGACGTCGTGCAGCGAGGCGTCCTCCGTCAGCACGCGCCGCGCGTAGCTGCACTCGGGGATGATGCGCTGGTCGTGGGCCCGCGCCCACTCCACCCCCGCAGGACCAGCCTGCGCGCCCAGCCCCCGCCCCGGGCTGCCTCGCGCACGCCGGTGTGGTCGACCCGGACGGTGTCGGCGTCGACGCGCACCCACGTCATCTCGCCCAGGATCTCGCCCTGCTGGTACAGCAGCACCTGCCCCCGATCGGCGTGGACGTCGAGCACCAGATGGGGCGCCTCGTCGGGCAGCGGGGCGCGCTCGTCGTCGCCGATCACCGCGCCGAACTGCCCGTCCTTCCACGCCTTCTTGGCCGCTTCGAGCCGCAGCCGCCGCGACGAGACGAAGTTCCAGGCCAGGTAGCGCGGGCCATCCAGGGGCTCGCCGCCCAGGAGGACGAAGTGGGCCCCCGCCGCAGACGAGAGGACCACCTCCGCCCCCGCCGCGAACACGAGCATGCGGGGGGCCGCGAAGGCCTGGCCGGCCACCTCCACCTCCCCGGCTACCAGGTAGGCCGCCCGCTCGCTGTAGGCGGGCGTCACCGTGAGGCGCCCCCCCGCCGCGAGCTGGGCATCCACGTAGAAGATCGGGCTGAACGTCCGCGCCGGCGACCGCCGGCCGTAGGCCTCGCCCACCAGGACCCGCAGCGTCGCCCCCTCCACCGGGAAGCTCGGGAAGTCGCTGGGCGGGTGGTGGTGGAACGACGGCTCCGTCTCCTCGTCCGCCGAGGGCAGCCCGACCCAGACCTGAAGGCCATGCAGGCGGTGCGGCACGCCAACCAGATCCGCGGGGGTCCGCTCCGAGTGAGCGATGCCCCGCCCCGCCGTCATCCAGTTCAGGGCCCCCGGCTCGATCCGCTGGTCGTAGCCCAGGCTGTCGCGGTGCTGGATGGCCCCCTCGAAGAGCCATGTCACCGTCGCCAGGCCGATGTGGGGGTGCGGACGGATCTGCATGCCGCCCTCGAGGTCCACCTCGGCGGGGCCGAAGTGGTCGAAGAAGACGAATGGCCCCACGCTGCGGGCCGCCGCCTGGGGCAGCAGGCGGCGCACCGGGCTGCCACCGGCGTCCCGGGCGGCACCCTCGATGACATGGGCGATGGGAGATGGGATCGACATGATTTCCCTCGATCAGGTGTCCGGGCAGCCGCTCCGGTCAGGCGGATAGAAGCGCACGCGCTTGTTGATCTGGCAGTTCTGCTCGTTGAGGCCCTGCCCGACGACGTTCGAGCACGACAGCGAGCCGCGCACCCGCCCGGCGCCGCAGGCGTCCCCCTCCTGGAAGTACACCTCGCTGCGATCCGGCCGGCTGGCCACACAGCCCCGCTCGTCGTTGCCGCTCATCTGGATGTCGCACGCCACCGGGAAGGGCGCCTCGGGCGGGCAGCTCACGGTGAGACAGTCGCCGTCCAGCACCACGGCCACCTCCACGATGCACTCGTCCACGTTGCCGTCGCAGTTCTCATCCACCCCCGAGTCGCAGATCTCCTCGGCGGGCAGCACCTGCCCCTCGCAGGTCCCCCAGCGGCCGGCCATGTCGCAGACCTGCATGCCCGCGGCGCACGGCCCCACGCCGATGTGCGCCGGGTTCTCCTCGAAGCAGGCGCGCCGCAGGTTCGGGTTGCAGGGCTCGTTGCCCATGGGCTGGCGGCAGGGCTCCTCGTCGAAGCGGCCATCGCAGTCGTTGTCGGCCCGATCGGCGCAGACCTCCTCGCCGCAGCCGCAGCCCTCGTCCACCTGCCCGTCGCAGTCGTCGTCGCCGCCGTTCTCGCAGATCTCCAGCTCCCCGCCGACGCATGGGCAGCCCTCGTCCACGCGGCCGTCGCAGTCCTGATCCAGCCCGTCCTGGCAGACCTCCTCCGCCGGCCCGACCGACCCCTCGCAGGGCCCGAACAGCTCCCCGTTGGCGTCGCAGCCGCGCAGGCCATCTCGGCACTCGCCCACGCCCCGGGCCGCCGGCGGCCCCGCGAAGCAGGCGCTGGCGGCCGGGTCGCAGCCGCAGCCCTCGTCCACCTGGCCGTCGCAGTCGGTGTCGGCGCCATCACAGGCCTCCACCGCCGCGCAGCCCGTGCCGGGATCGGGGGGCGGCGCCGCGTCCGCGGCCTGGGCGTCCGGTACGGCCACCCGCGCGTCGAAGAGCGCCTGGCCCCGGGTCGCGTCCACCGCGCCCGCGTCCAGGTTGGCCGGCGGATCGGCACAGCCGGCCACCGCGACGAAAAAGCCAGCCACTTCATGGACATGGAGGCCCTCTCCTCAGTCGCTGGTGCGCGGACAGCCGGTGCGATCCGGGGATAGAACCGCGTCGGCTTGTTGATGCGGCAGGTCTCCTCCGTGAGCCCCGCCCCCGCCACGTTGGCACAGAACAAGGTCCCGCGCACCCGGCCCGCCCCGCACACATCGCCCTCCTGAAAGTAGACCACGGCCTGGTCGGGCCGGCTGGCGACGCACCCGCGGTGATCCCCGCCCGCCATCTCGATGTCGCAGCCCACGGGGAAGGCGGCCTCGGCCGGGCACCGGGTCGTGATGCAGTCGCCGTTCAGGTCGATCTGCACCGCCACCCGGCAGTTGTCGGCGTGGCCATCGCAGTCGTCGTCCAGGCCGTTGTCGCAGATCTCCTCGCCCGGCAGCGTTGCCCCTCGCAGGCCGCCCAGCGCCCGTCCGGCCCGCACGTCTGCACGCCCGCCGCGCAGGGCCCCACGCCGATCTGCGCCGGATTGCCGCCGTAGCAGGCGCGACGCAGGTTGGGGTTGCAGGCCTCGGGGCGCCCGTCGGGCATGTTGCACGGCTGCTCGTCGATCTGCCCGTCGCAGTCGTTGTCGGCCCGATCGGCGCAGATCTCGGCGGCATCCGGGGCGCAGTCGCACCCCTCGTCCACCTGGCCGTCGCAGTCCTCGTCGGCCTCGTTGCCGCAGACCTCCCGAAGCTGGCAGGGGTCGTCGCAGCCGTCGTCGATCAGGCCGTTGCAGTCGTTGTCGATGCCGTCGTTGCAGGTCTCGGCCGGATCGCACTCGGCGCACGAGTCGTCCAGCTCGCACTCCAGGCACGACTCGTCCACCACCAGATCGCAGTCGTCGTCGAGCTGGTTGCCGCAGATCTCCTCGCCCCGGCAGCCGCAGCCCTCGTCCACCTGCCCGTCGCAGTCATCGTCGACCCCATCGTCGCAGCGCTCGGCCTCCCCGCAGACGGTGCAGCCCTCATCCACGAAGCCATCGCAGTCATCGTCGGCGCCGTTCGCGCACTGCTCCGCCGCCCCCTGGCAGTCGGCGCAGTCCTCGTCCGCGGTCGCGTCGCAGTCGTCATCCTCGCCGTTGCAGACCTCGAAGCCGGGTCCACCCCAGCCCTCGCACAGGCCGAAGAACTCGCCAGTGTCGTCGCAACCCCGCGTACCGTCTCGACAAATGCCGACGCCGCGGGTTCCCGGGGGCCGCCATAGCAGGCACCCGGAGCGCCGGGGTCGCAGGCGCACCCCACCTCGTCCACCTGGCCGTCGCAGTCATTGTCGGCGGCGTCGCAGACCTCCTCGCCGCAGCCGGTCAGCGGCACCTCGCCCCCGCCCGCGCCGCCGCCCGCGCCCCCCGCGCCGCCTCCCACACCGCCCGCGCCTCCCGCGTCGAGGATCGGCGGCGGCAGCGTCCCGTCGCGCTGCCCCGCCGTCGCCCCGCCACCGCCGCCTCCGTCGTCGCAGGCCACCAGGACCAGCGCCAGCGCCACCAGATACCGCATGCGACCTCCCCCCCGTCTGGCCCGGATCGGAGCACGCGCGTCCGGGTCGCCGCAATCGCTATCGCCTCGCGCTAGCGCCCTGCTCGGACCGCGGGAGCTTTTTTCGACACCCTGCTAGACTCAGCCCGAAATGCGCCTCGCCCGCCTCAGCCCTTCCGCCGCCCTCGCAGCCTGCGCCGCCCTCGCAGCCTGCGCCGCCCTCGCGGCCTGCGCCGCCCTCGCGGCCTGCACCGACGCCGCGTTGCAGCCGGTGCCGCCGATCGAGGCGCCGCTGCCCGACCACTTCCTGCGCATCCAGGGCGAGGTCTGCACCGAGCCGGCCGACGTGACGCCGTTCCCGGTGAAGATCCTCTTCGTCCTGGATCAGTCGACCTCGCTGCAGTGCACCGACAGCCGCAACCGCCGCGTGCGGGCGCTGCGGGAGGTGGTCGACGGCCTGGCGCCCCAGCCCAACGTCTGGTTCGGCTTCATCGGCTTCGCCAACTGGACGCGGGTGCAGCCGTTCACCCAGGATCGCGGCGCCGCCACGCCCTTCCTCGATCCGGCGCAGGGGCTCGGCCCCGCCACCGACTACCAGGGGGCGCTGGCCTCGGCGGTGCGGGTGCTTGAGCAGGACATGCTGGAGGCGGGCGCCGCCGTCCGCGCGCGCACGCGCTATGTGGTGGTGTTCGTGAGCGATGGCGTGCCCGAGCCGCGCTGCAATGCCGGCTGCGAGGACGACCGGGAGCGCTGCGGCGACGGCGGCGACAACGACGGCGACGGCCTGGTGGACGCCGCGGATCCCGACTGCGCCGACCTGGACGACAACAGCCTGCACCCCGACAACCTGTACGGGGTCTGCAACACCGATCGCGCCATCCCCGACGACCTGTACGTGGACATGCCCGGCCGCTGCCCCGCCTACAACCAGCCGCGGCAGATCGCCCAGCGCATCGACGACATCCGCGCGCTGGAGGTGGCCTACCGCGCGGGCGACGTCACCCTGAACACCGTGCTCCTCTCGTCGCCCCAGGCCGTGGTGGAGTCGGTCTGCCCCGGGGCGCAGGCCAGCTTCGGCTACAACACCGAGCAGGCCCGCGAGCTGCTGCGGGGCATGGCCAGGGCCGGGGGTGGGACGTTTCGCGACATCGATCTGGAGGCCGCCGACGACAGCTTCCTGGACTTCGACTACACCTCCCTGCGATCGCCCTACTCCATCACCGAGTTCGTGGCGCGCAACCACAACAGCCGGCCCGGCCCCGCTGGCCCCGTCGCCGACGCCGACGGCGACGGCCTGAGCGACGCCGAGGAGCTGGCCCTGGGCACCGATCCGCTGGTGGTCGACTCCGACGAGGGGGGCGGCGACGGCTACACGGACCTCTTCGAGGAGCGCGCCCGCCGCGAGGGCTTCGATCCCCGGGACGCGACCGCGCCCGCGGTGCCGTGCAGCGACGCAAGCGACGAGGACGGCGACGGCCTCCGCGCCTGCGAGGAGGCCTTCCTGGGCACCGATCCCCGGCTGGCCGACTCCGATGGCGATCGCCTGCCCGACGGACTCGAGCTCGCCGCGGGACGGATCCCGCGGTGGCCGACGCCGAGGGGGATCCCGACCTGGATGGCATCGTGAATCGTGAAGAGATCCGGGCCGGTACGGACGCCCGGGTGGCCGACGCCCCCCGCTTCCAGCGCGCGGCCGTGCGCACCCGCCTGGAGGACGAGGGCGAGCTGCCCATCCCCGAGCGCGAGACGGGCGTGCCCGAGCTGCGCCGCTGCTACGCCTTCAGCGTGGACGCCCTCGAGCTGGTCGTGACGGAGCTGCCCCGGGAGCGAGGCCGCAACCGCATCGACCTCATCGCCCTCGGCGAGCCCGTCGGCATCGAGGGGACGCGCCCCGTGGCCCGGCGCGCCTGCGTCGAGGCCCGCCTGCCGGGCCCGGGCCGCAAGGAGCCCGCCGACGGCACCGTGGACCTGCGCCCCGAGGCGTGGCGGGCGCTGCGGGCGGACATCGAGGCGCGGGTGGCGCGGGTGACCGCCTGCGCGGTGCCCGACGACCCGACGCTGGCCGACCGGCCCGCCCTGGACGATGTGCTCACGCGCTGCCTGCCCCGCACGGTCCAGCTCGACAGAATCCTCTATGATCGCGCGGAGTTGCAGGCGCTCCTCCAGGCCTATCTGCACCGCGATCTGCGCCCCCGCCTGCCCGTGGAGGCCTCCGATCTCTTCTGGCCCATCGAGCTGTTCGACCCCGACACGCACTGCCTGCGGCCCTGGGAGCTCGACCGGTTCGTGCAGCTCCTGGAGGCGCTTGAGGCGGGGTGCCTGGCCTGCGGGGCCGAGGCCGACGCGGGCCCCGCCGACGCCGGCGCGGCGGACGCGGGGGCCCCATGAGGGCCATCGTCTGGGTCAGCCTGGCCCTCCTGGCGTGCAGCCGCGCCGATCTGGAGAAGATCCCCAAGCCCCCCCCGCCCCCGCGGGACGACCGCCTGACCATCGCTGGCGACCTGTGCACCCTGCCGCCCAGCCGGCGCGACTTCCCGCTGCGCGTGCTGTTCGTGGTGGACGCGTCGGAGTCCATGGAGGTGACGGATCCGCCCGATCCGGCGACGGGCCTGACGGGCCGGGAGGTGGCGGTGGCGACGACGTGGCAGCGCTTGCTGGACCAGAGCCCGGACCAGGTGAAGGTGGGCATCGTCCGGTTCTCGGCCCAGGCCCAGTCGCGCACCCCGGTCGACGCCGACGGCGACGGGCTGCCGGAGTCGTACTTCTCGGCCAACCGCGACCAGCTCGCCACCGCGACCGAGGCGCTGCGCTTCACCGATCGCACCACCAACTTCCGCAACGCCCTGGACGAGGCCTACGTCGAGCTGCGCACCGAGATGCTGCGGGCGGACGAGGAGAGCAGCCAGCGGACGCGCTACGTGGTGATCTTCGTGTCGGATGGCCTGCCCGACGAGAGCGGTGGCGAGGCGGGCCGCAACGCCGCCGACGATCTCGTGGCCGGCGTCTCGGCGCTGGCCGACCTGGCCGACCTGTTCGACGTTGGCGATTTTTCGTTTCATTCCGTGTACTTGTCCACCGACGAGGGGGTGGTGCTCGACCAGCCCGCCCAGGCGCTCCTGGCGCGGATGGCCGAGGCCGGCCGCGGCACCTACCGCAGCGTGCCCAACGGCGAGTCCGTCGACTTCCTGCACATCGACCTCACGACCCTCCAGCGCCTCTTCCGGCTGCGCTCCCTGGTGGCCATCAACCTCAACCAGGCCACCACCAGCGGCCAGCTGCCCCCCACCCCGGTTCCCGCCATCGACGACAGCGCCTACAAGGACCTCGACCTCGACGCGCGCCCGTCGTGCGGCGACCTGCTCATCGACAGCGACGGCGACGGCCTGGCCGATCTGGTGGAGCAGCGCATCGGCACCAACCCGCTGGATCCCGACACCGACCAGGACGGCGTAGGCGACCGGCTGGAGTGGCGCTTTCGCACCTCGGGCCTGGATCCGCTCGATCCCACCGACACGGGCTGCTTCGTGCCCGACCGGGCCGAGGCCGGCCTCTGCGATGACCGGGACGCCGACGGGTTCTGCGACTGCCCCGATGCCGACGCCGATGGGCGCTGCGACTACGCCGACACCGATGGCGACGGCCTCACCGACTGCGAGGAGGTCTTCTTCGGCTCCAGCCAGCTCGTGGCCGACACCGACGCGGACGGGCTGCCCGACCTGGTGGAGCAGCGGCTGGGGACGAGCGCGGTGGACGCCGACGGTCCGCGAGATCTGGACTGGGATGGCACGGCCAACGGCGTCGAGCTGCTGACCGGGGGCGACCCCCTCTGCGACGACGCGGCGACGCGCTCCGAGAGCGCGCTGGACGTCACGGTGGCCGAGACGGGCACCCAGGGCGCCTCGCAGTGCTATCGCTTCCGGGTCGGTCGCATCACCCTGCTGCCGACCCGGCCCAACGCCGAGGCCGACGCGCCCGGCAACGGCCAGAACCGCATCCTGCTGTTCGCGGGCGAGGCGGCGTTCGACGACCCGGGCGCCTTCGCGGCCTGGCGCGTCGCCTGCGTCGAGGCCCGCTACCTGCTCGAGGGCGATCGCAAGGATCCGCCCTCGGGGCGCATGGCCCTGGGGGACGAGGACTTCGTGCCCCTCGCCGACTTCGATGCCGCGATCCACTGCCGACGGCCCTGAGGAGGTGTGATGCCGACACGATGGCTGGTCCTGGCGCTGGCGCTGGTCGCCTGCGAGGGCGATCCCGACCGGGGCGGGCTGACGGACGCTGCCGCCAGCGGTGGGCCCATCTGCGCCTTCGACGACTCCACCGACGCGCCCTCGGCCCTGCCCCTCACCCCCGGCACCGCCGTCACCGGGGCCCTGTGCCCCGTCGAGGACCAGGACTGGTACCGCCTGACGGTCCCCGCCGCCCACGGCCTGGTGACGGTTCGCCTGGCCATGGACGCGCCCGTCTCGCCCGTCGAGCCCACCTGGACGCTGCGCGCGCGTGCGGGAGCCGCCGCCGGTGCCGTGGTGGCCAGCCCCGCGGCCGCCGAGGTGGGCCGGCCCCTGGCCAGCACCCACTGCGTCGGCGCGGGCGACTTCGACCTGGTGGTCCGCGACCAGGGCGACGACGCCCAGGATCGGCGCAGCCACTACGTCCTCGACGTCACCACGGCGCCCGACCCCGATCCGTCCGAGCCCGACAACGGCCCCGACCGCGCCCGCCTGATCGAGGGGGGCACCCCCGTCTCCGGCCGCATCGCCTGTCGGGGGGACGAGGACTGGTATGCCCTCGACGTGGGCGACCGGCAGCTCGTGCGCTTCAGCCTGACGGCCCCGGTGGGCACGTGGCAGCCCGCCATCCGCGTCGTGGATGAGGACGCCAACGTGTTGCTTTCCTTGAACAATCCGGCGGGGGCCCGGGAGCCGACCGCCCTGCGCCGGGCCGTGGCCGTCCCTGCGGCCGGCCGCGTGTTCCTGGTGGTGAGCGACGACGACGGCTCCGATGGCGACGCCGAGCACGGCTACGAGCTCACGGCCGAGGCCAGCAGCGAGTTCGACGACAACGAGCCCAACGACACCGCCGCCAGCGCCACGGGCACGGCGGCCCTGACGTGCGGTCCCGACTGGACCGACTGGGCCATCTTCCAGGGCAGCATCGGGCGGGTCGGTGACACCGACTGGTTCCGCATCCCCCTCGAGGGCTGCGGCCAGGGCCTCATCGAGGCCGACGTCGTCCTGCCCACCAACGACCTGACGCCCGCCGAGGCGTGGGAGCTCCAGCGGAGCCTCCAGCCCTCCCTCGCCGTCGTGCGCGGGCACGAAGACAGCCCGTGCGCGGCCGACGAGGAGTGCCGGGCCCTCAACCTGAGCTGCCAGGATGGCTGGGGCTGCGCCGGGTACTTCAACGTCTGCCTGGCCGACAACCGGTGCGCCGGCGCCACGGCCTGCCTGCAGGAGGGCCACTGCGGCGCCTTCCGGGTCGAGCGCCACCTGGAGGCCCAGGCGGTGCCAGCCGAGCCCGCGGCCCCGCCGCCCCCGCTGCAGGCCCGCATCTCGGCCCCCCTGGAGCGCCGCACGGCCATCTACCTGCGCCTGAGCGACTTCGGCGGCGACGCCGAGGCCCCGACGCGGCTGTACACGCTGCGGGTCCGGGTGCGGCGCGATCCCGATCGCAACGAGCCCTCCAACGTCTACACGCCCGGCCCGCTGCGGGGGGATACGGTGGCCGTCCAGACCCGGTTCGCCACCCGCAACACCGTGGTGCCGGTGCACGACTGCACCCAGGCCGCCCGGCCGGACGCCGGCGTCGTCGACGCCGGTCCCCCCGAGACGCCGGCCCCCGCGACGCCGCCCCCCGACGCCGCTCCCCGCGACGCCGCTCCCCGCGACGCCGCCCCCCGCGACGCCGCCCCGGTGGACGCCGCCCCGGTGGACGCCGCCCCGGTGGACGCCGCCCCCGTGGCGGCCGCCCTGGCCGACGCGGCCCCCATGCCGAAGGAGGGCGAGCCCGAGCTGCTGGTCCCTGGCTGCTGCGGCCCCAGCGACTGGATCGAGGGCGCGCTCTCCTATGAGTTCGACCAGGACTGGTACGCCTACGCCCACCCGTGCCCGGGCGAGGACTGCATGGTGCGCATCCGCTACGCGGTGGACGGCGGCCCCGCCGACCAGCTCTGGCAGGTCTTCCGGCGCGACGAGCTGTGGTTCGATCCCATCGTGCCCGTGGAGGAGCTGGCCATGAGCCCGGCTCGGCAGGGCAGCTTCGGCGGCGTCGAGGCCGACGACGCCTGCTTCTACGCCTACCGCGGCCACACGGGCAGCGCCGACGCCCCCTACTGGTACAGCCTCGCCATCCGCGACCTGCTGCCCACGGCGGACTGGTCGCCGGACCAGACCTACCGGTTCTGCATCGAGAAGGTCGCCGCCGGCTGCAGCGCCCCGCCCTGCCAGCTCTACGACGACGGCTGTGGCCTGCCCCGCTGAGGCAGCGCCCGCAACCCCTCGAATCCCCTCGAAAACCGCGGCGGTCCGAAATGAAAACGGCGCCCGAAGGCGCCGTTCTCCGCGGTCAGGAGCCGGCCTTACTGGGCCGGGCTCACGCCCGCGATGGCCGTCGCGTCCATCTCCACCAGGAGGCAGACACCCACGGCGTTGCAGTCACCCGAGCCGGGGGCGCAGGCCGAGGCCACGCCGTTCTCGAAGTTGGCGTCGGGCTGGACCAGGGCGGTCAGGATGCCGTAGGCCACCTCGGGATCGGTGCCCGGGGGGATGACGGCGCCGATGGTGCCGCAGATCGAGGTGTCGGGGTTCGCCGCGCAGTAGGCCTGGAGGCCGGTGATCAGCTCCAGGATGGCGGGCTTGGTGAAGTAGCCGGCCAGCACGCCATTCTGCGAGGCGAAGCCCTCGGCGCGCATGCTGAGGCTGCCCTTCACGCGGGTGTTGTCCAGGCCGAGGGCCAGGGGCACGCCCGCCAGCAGGGGCAGCTCCAGGGAGATGTCCTGCTCGCCGCTGGCCAGCACCGAGTTCGTCACCGAGGTGTCGGGGAAGGAGATCAGCGCGCTGTTGGCCGGATCGCCGCCCTCGAAGGACTGCGGGTCGATGTAGAACTCGCCGTCGGTCAGGTCGCCGGTGAAGAGGTTGAGCGTCGCGGTGCCCACCTGGTTGCCGGTCTGGCCCTCGTCCCAGCCCTTGAGCTGGGCCAGGAGGATCAGGCTGATATCACCCATGTCGTCGGGCTGGACGAGGGAGGACAGGCCACCTTCCACCAGCGCGCCAAGGGCCGAGAGGCTGGCGCCCTGGTTGAAGGCGACGAGATCGCAGCCCGCGGCCTCACCGGCCTGGGGGGACTCGGGGATCTCGGAGGTAGGTCACCCGGCTCGAGGGGCCCCACTCGCCGACGGGGCCGGCCGGATCGGTGTCACCACCGCCGCCCGCGCCACCCGCGCCGCCGCCCGCGCCGCCCGCGCCACCGGCACCACCCGCGCCGCCGGCACCACCGCCCGCGCCGCCCGCGCCACCGGCACCGCCGCCCGCACCACCAGCACCGCCACCCGCACCACCGGCACCACCGCCGGCGCCACCGGCACCGCCACCCTGACCGCCAACGCCCATGTCGGCGCCCTGCTGGCCATCATCACCGGAGCCGCTGTCATCGCAGCCCGCCAGGGTCAAGCCGCCGACCGCGAGGCCGATCACCAGAAGTTCGAGAGTCTTGCGCATCCCTTTTTCCCCATTCAGTTTGGCGGTGGCGAGGCTCGACCCCCACCCACCGGGCCGGCGCCGTTTTAGCAGATGGGCACCATGCGGCGCAAAAGATCACGGCGGGTTTCTGCTTTCAGTCCCGCTGCTTATCGTCCCTGACCTTCTCGAGGTGGCGGAAGATGGTGCGGGGATCCACGCCCAGATCGGCCGCCGTCTTGGTGCGGTTGCCGTGGTTGAGGGCCAGCACCTCATCGATGTAGCGGCGCTGGAACCGCTCCTTGGCCTCGGCGAGGGGCAAGATGCGATCGGCCAGCATGTCGTCGTCCAGGTCCAGATCCTCGGGGGACAGCATGGGGCCATCCGCCAGGACGACGGCCTTCTTCAGGCGGTTCTCCAGCTCGCGGATGTTGCCCGGCCAGGCGTGCTTGCGCAGCGCGATGATGGCATCGCGGGTGAAGCCGGTGATGGGGCGGTCATAGGTGCGGGCGTAGCGATCGAGCAGGAAACGCCCGATCAGCACGACGTCGTCGTCACGCTCCCGCAGGGGCGGCAGCACCACGCTCACGACGTTGATGCGGTAGTACAGATCCTCGCGGAAGCGACCCTCCCGGATGGCCTGCTCCAGATCGGCGTGGGTCGCCACCACCAGCCGCAGGTCCACCGGCATGGGCTTGCTGTCCCCCACCCGCGTGATGACCCGCTCCTGGATGGCCCGCAGCAGCTTGACCTGGAGATGCACCGGCATCTCGCCGATCTCGTCGAGGAAGAGTGTGCCCCCCTCGGCCGCCTGGAAGGACCCGATCTTGTTCTCGACGGCCCCGGTGAAGGCGCCGCGCCGGTGCCCGAAGAGCTCCGACTCCATCAGGGTCTCGGGGATGGCCCCGCAGTTGACCGCAACGAACGGCCCCTTGGCCCGCGGCGAGCGGCGGTGGATCTCGCGGGCGACGAGCTCCTTCCCCGTCCCGGTCTCGCCCAGCACCAGCACGTTGATGTCCGTGGCCGCCACCTTGTCGACCCGCCGATACACGTCGCGCATGGCGTCGCAGGCGCCGATGATGGAGCCAAAGCGCTGGCCGTCGAGGGCCTCCTGCAGACGCTGATTGTCGCTGCGCAGCGCCCGCTGCTGGAGGGCGTTCTGCACGAGCATGGCCGCCTGGGTGGCGAACACCGTCAGCACGGCCAGGCTCTGATCGTCGAACAGGCTCACCACGTTGTCGTTGCCGACGTAGATGACCCCCAGCAGCGTGCCCTGGAACAGCAGCGGCACGCACATCACGCTGCAGAGCTTGAGCTGGACGACCGACTGGCTGCTCTGGAAGGCCGCATCATTGAGGGCGTCGCTGACGATGACCGGCGCCCGCGTCTCGACCACCCGGCCGATGATGCTGTCGCTCACATGGTCCAGGCTGGCGGCGATGCTCTCCTGGTTCAGGTTGCGGGCCGTCCGCACGATCAGGTCGCCGTTCTCCATGAACAGCAGGAAGCCCTTGTCGGCCCCCGTCAGCCCGATGACCTCGTCCATCAGGGTCTCGAGCAGCTCGTCGAGATCGGCCCGGGCGGCCAGGCGGCGGGTGAAGTCGACCAGCTTCTTGTAGCCCGTCATCTCGTCGGCCGGCAGCGCGTCGCGGCTGGCCTCGACGGTGCCCGGCTCGTCCCACAGGTTGAAGCGCAGGCGCGTCCGGCCCAGCGTCACGACGTCGCCATGCTCCAGCACGTGCTTCTTGGTGCGGCGGTCGTTCACCAGCAGCTCGTGGCCGCGGCCGTTGGGCAGCAGCAGGAACCGCCCGGCGTCGAGGCGGATGTGGGCGTGGGTGGCGCCGACCGCGCGGTCCTCCAGCACGACGTCGTTGTCGGCGTCGCAGCCGATGGAGGTCAGCTTGCGCACGATGGGCCAGGCGCGGCGGTCGGCGGGGTTGACCAGGCTCGGCATCAGCGCTCCATGGGCACGGCGCCGCCCGGCGGCGGCAGGGTTCACGACGTGGGCAGGATACGCGAGGTGGAGGCGAAGCAGAACCGCCGCGGAAGCGACCACGAACGCCGACCCGAATACCCTTTCAGTTCAAAGGCTTGCAGCCCTCAGAAGCTGAAGCCCACCCCGACTCCGCCCCCGGTCGGGGTCACCACCGGCCGCACGGTGGGCTGGATGGTCGTCCGCTTGACTTCGATCTCGTCGCGGAACGTGACCAGCGCGTGGACGACGCCGCCCACCATCAGCGCCGCCGCGATGCCGCCCGAGACGAGCTGGGCGGTCTGGAGAGACCGCGCCTGCTCCACGTCCTGAGAGGTGAACCGCCCGTCGGCCTGCCGCAGGTTCTCGATGGCGATGACGAACGTCGCCGAGAGCGCCACCGCCACCAGCTCGGACCCCAGGAAGAGCCCCCCGAGCAGGTCGTCGCCGTTCTGGAACTGCCCCACCCCGAACGGCACCGCCGCCACCAGCTTGGAGTTGCGGCGGCGGTCCACCACCACCTGCACCATGCTCTCCTTCTTGCGCAGCTCGGCCTCCTCGGCCTTCTTGCGCTCGATGGCCTCCTGCCGCTTGCGGATCTCTTCCTTCAGCTCGGCGCGGATGCCCTCGTAGAAGGCCACTGCCGGGGGGGGCACGCGCACCGGATCGAGGCGCTTCTCGGGGCGGTAGAGCACCAGGGCCTCGAACACCTCGCGGGCTTCGTCGGCCTGGCCCAGATAGAAGAGCGAGAGGCCCCGCAGCTCGTAGGCCTCGACGATCTCCTCCGGATCCTGGAACGCGCTCTCCTCCTGGCCGGCCACGGGGCGCAGCGTCTCGATGACGAGCCGGTAGTCGCCGTACAGGTAGGCGTTGCGCCCCTGGATCAGGCGCTCGGACGCCGTCTGCGCCCAGGCCGCGGTGGGGAGCACCGCCAGCACCACCAGGAGCGCCGACCGCAGCACCTAGAACTCCATCCGGATCTACTCCTGACGCCCCGCCGTGAGCGAGACCGTCGCGGTGCGGACCCGGTTGGTCGCGTCGCTGACGGTGATGGCCAGGTTGTGGCTCTGGGTGGTCATGGGGACGCGGATGTCCTTGTTCACGTGGCCCAGGAGCGTGCCGTCGCTGCGCAGCACCACCGCCTCGACATTGGAAGCGACGCGCAGGTAGGCCGGCTTCCAGCGGCACCGATGGTACACCGTCGGCGCCCGCGTCGCGTCCACGGCGATGGTCACCGGGTGCGGATCGGCCTCGCAGGCGGGGTTGCGAAACTCCACCTGGTAGCGGCGGCCCGTCTCCAGGGCGAGCCCGCCCCGCGACTCCAGCAGCGCGATGAACCCCTGCGAGACGCCATCCACGAACACCTCGGTGGCCTTCAGCTCACCCCCCACGGGGACGGCGATGGGGCGGCTCGGGGTGGCCACGGCGGCGTCCGGTCGAGCATCGAGGCGCACGGGCGGCCGACGCACGACGGGCCGTCGGATCCGGGCGTCGGGCGTCGTCGCGGCGAGCACGCCGGCATCCGTCGGCGCCAGGCCGGCGTCCAGCGGCGGCTCCAGGCGCGCGATCGCGCCGGTGGGCGGGGCTGCGCTGGGTGGACCAGCACTGGGTGGACCAGCGCTGGGTGGAGTGGCGCTGGGTGGAGTGATGGCGCTGCGTGGACCAGCACTGGGTAGAGCGGCACGAGCAAGCACCTGGACGCCCGCCACCGCGCCCCGCAGCGCCGGCTCGACCGCCGGGCCGAAGACCCCCGCCCGCGCCGCGAGCAGGATGCCACCGCCGACGAAGAGCCCCAGGACCACCGCCGCCGCCAGCAGCCGGACGGCCCGCCCGTGGCGCTGCCCGCGCTCGATCCGCCGCAGCAGGGACCGGGCCGTCTCCTGGTGCTCGTCCAGGCTCAGCACGCGATCGAGGTAGTCGAGGGCCCGGCCCGTCTGGCGGTCCGCCCAGGCCCGCTCGGCCAGGGCCAAATAGGCGGGGACCAGACGCGCCGGCAGCCGATCCTGGAAGACCTCGGGATCCTTGAGAAAAGCGGCCAGCTCGCCCGCGGCGTCGGGCAGCCCGGCCTCGTCCAGCAGGCCCCGGAGCGCCTCGGCCACCGCCCCCGCCGACGCGGGCCGGTCGTCGGGATCATGGGCCATGCACCGCTCGATCAGCCGCGCGATGGCCCGACCGGCCTGGGGGCGTCGCGTGAGCACGGGATCGAAGCGGCACTCCGCGATGCGCCGGAAGAGGGCCGCCGGGCTGGGTCCCGCGAACGGCAGCACCCCGCAGACCAGCCAGTAGAGCACCGTGCCGACGCTGAAGAGATCCGACTTCGCCGAGATCTCCTCCCCCTCCACCACCTCGGGCGCCATGTGGGCCGGCGAGCCCAGCATCGTCCCCGTCGCCGTCAGCGTCTCCTGATCCACCATCTGGGCGATGCCGAAGTCCATCAGGACCGGGGTGCCATCGGGCCGCAGCATGATGTTCTCGGGCTTCACATCGCGGTGCACGATGCCCGCGGCGTGCGCGTGCTGGAGCGCCTCCAGCACCGGGATCATCAGCAGCGCCGCCGCCTCGGCGTGGCGGATCGGGTGCAGATCGACGAGCTGCCGCAGCGTCGGCCCGTCGATGTACTCGGTGACGATGTACGCCTGCTCGCTATCACTCGGGGCGTAGTCGTAGACTTCGACGATGTTCGGGTGCTGGAGCCGGGCGACGGCCTTGGCCTCCCGCGTGAACCGGGCCCGGGACTCGTCCCGGTCGGCCAGGTGGGGGTGCAGGACCTTGACGGCGACCGGCCGCTCGAGCGCAGGATCACGGGCCCGGTACACGACGGACATCCCGCCGCGGCCGAGCTCGGCCTGTACCTGATATCGACCGAAGCGCTTGTCCGCCATGCCGAAAACGAGTCTACGCGCACGACCGCGGAATCGGTAGGTGCAAGGTGTTGCACCCGCTGCCCCGGGCCTCTTGGCGCCCCCGCCGGGCCTGCGCGTCGTCGACGCCCTCGCCCGCGAGCGCGCGGGGGGCGTGGAGCGCTATGGCCGCTGGCTGGTCGCGGCCCTCGAAGCGCGGGGCGTGGCCACGGACGTCGGCGTGACCCTGGCGCTGAAGCCCCGCGCCGGCGCCGAGATCGCCCGCACCGGGGACGGCGTGAGCGCCGCGTGGGTCGCGGCGACGGGTCGCTCCCGGTGGCGCTGGGCCCGCCACGTCGCCCGGGAGCGCGCCGCCGTCGGCGCCGCACGCCGCGTCATCGCCCTCTCGCCCATGGTGGCCGCCGAGCTCGCCCACTGGTACGGCCGCCACGACGCCCAGGTGCTGCTCAACCCGGTCTTCGCGCCCTCTGCGGCGCCCAGCTCCGCCACGGCCGGCGCCCTGGTCTTCGTCGGCCACGGCTTCTCCCGCAAGGGCCTCGACCACGCCTTCGCCGCCCTGGTGCACCTGCCCGGCGTCTCCCTGCACGTGGTCGGCGCCGACGGCCACGCTGCCCGCTGGCGGGCCCGGGCGCGCCGCCTCGGCCTCTCCAACCGCTTGATCTTCCACGGAGAAGTCGAGGCCGCCCCCCTCATCGCGGGGGCCGCCGCCCTGGTGCACCCGGCCCGGTACGAGCCCTATGGCAACGTGGTCGCGGAGGCGCTGGCGGCCGGGGTGCCCGCCGTCGCCAGCCCGGCGACGGGCGCCGCCTGCCTGCTGCACCCCGATCACATCTGGGATCCCACCAGCGGACCCCCGGGCCTGGCCCGCTGCCTGCGCGTCGCCCTCGACACGCCCCGACCGCCCGTCGCCGCGCCGCCGTCCCCGGCCGCCCACCTCGACGCCCTGCTGGCCCTGGTGGCGCGGTGAGGACCATCGTGCTCAGCACCGCCTTCCTGGGCGACGTGATCTTCACCGCGCCGCTCGTGGACAACCTGCTGGCGGCGGGCCACACCGTCGATCTCGTGACCCGGCCCGGCTATGGCGAGCTGCTGGCCGGTCGTCCGGGGGTGACGGCCGTCGCCTTCGACAAGCGGGGGCGCGATGCCGGGCCCGCCGGCCTGCTGCGGCTGGCCAGGTGGCTGCGCCAGCGCGACCCCGACCTGCTGCTCGGCGCCCACCCGTCCATCCGCAGCGGCCTGCTCGCCGCGGCGACCCGGGCCCGCGGCGCCTGGGCTGGGGGCCGGTCGGCTACCACGAGCGGGTCCCCCGGGGCCCCGGTTCGTGGAGGACGCGCGGGCGCTGGGGGTGGCTGCCGGGATCCCGGATCGGGTCCACACCCCGCGGATCCGCGTCACCGAGCCCGGCCCCCCGCTGGAGGCCCCGGCCCCGGTCGCCCTCATCCCCGGCAGCCGCGTCGCGACGAAGCGGTGGCCGCGACATCGCTGGACGACGCTCGCGGCGCGCCTCCGGGCCGCGGGCCAGGCCGTGGTCTGGGTCGGCGGTCCCGGCGAGGCCCCCCTGGCCGGGGACGCCGGTCCGGCGGTCTTCGGCGCGTCCCTGGCCGCCACGGCCGGCCTGCTGGCGCGCTGCCGCCTGGCGGTGGGGGGCGACTCGGGCCTGCTGCACCTGGCCCGCGCCGTGGGCACGCCCGTGGTCATGCTGTTCGGCCCCACATCCGCCGCGCCGCACCCGCCCGACGCCGGCCGCTCCGACGTCGCCCGCGCCGACCTGCCGTGCCGCCCGTGCTCGCCCCACGGCCCCGCGCGCTGCCCCCTCGGGCACCACGGCTGCCTCGCTGATCTGCTTCCCGAGACCGTGCTCGCTGCGGTAGAAGAAGGGGCGAACACCAGCGCCATGCTTGAGGGGGTGGGATGGCCGAAGGCAAGCAGATCCTGATCATCGAAGACGACGCCACCGTCCGGCAGCTCGTCAGCCGCCTCCTCTCCAAGTCGGGCTATGGCTGCACGACGGCGACGGACGGGCTCGACGGCCTGCGCGCCCTCGAGGTGGCCATCCCCGACCTCATCATCGCCGACGTCATCATGCCGGAGCTGGACGGGCTGACCTTCGTCAAGGCCTTGAAAACACAGAAGGAAACGAAGGCCATCCCGGTGATCTTCCTCACCGCGAAGAACGATCCGCTGTCCATGATCGAGGGCATCAACGTGGGCGCGAAGTTCTACGTGACCAAGCCCTTCCAGTCCGAGGATCTGCTGGCGAAGGTCAACAAGGTCCTGGGCGAGCGGGCGGGCCACCGCCTCGGCTGAGGCCTACGGCCGGGTGGGCACCGGCACCACCGGACGCACGAAGATGACCTCCACGCGGCGGTTGCGCGCCCGCCCCTCGCGGGTGCCGTTGTCGGCGATGGGCTCCTGATCGCCCTTGCCCACGGGCGTCATGCGGTCGGCGGGGATGCCGGCCGCCTCGAGCGTCGCAGTGACGACCCGCGCGCGCTTGTCGCTCAGCGCCAGGTTCACGTCGGCGCGGCCGCGGTTGTCGGAGTGGCCCTCGACGACCAGCCGGAAGCCGGGGTGGGCGCGGGCCAGCTCGGCGAGCCGCTGCACCGGACCCGGATCGGTGAGGGTGTCGGCGGCGGGCACGAAGAGCTCGCGCATCGAGATGACGAGGCCCCGCTGCTCGATGCGGGCGTCGGCGTGGCCGATGCGGGCGGTCTCGTCCAGCAGCGTCCGCAGCTCGGCGTCCAGGGCGCGCTGCCTCGCTTCGGCCTCCCAGGCGGGCCGGGCTGCCGTGAGGGCGGCGCCCGCGTCGGCCAGGGCCACGTTCGCGGCGGCGCTGGCGTCGGCGTAGCGCCCCTGGTTGAAAGCGTCGAAGGCGTTGGCGAGGCTCTGGCGCGCCCGGTTCAGGGGCCCGGGGGCATGCCGGGCGGCGTCCTTCTCCTCGGCCTGCTGCAGCAACTCGGCCGCGGCCTCGACGCGGACCCGTGCCTCGTTGGCCCGGCGCTCCTGGCGGGCCGAGCGGACGGCCTCCTCCAGCTTCTCGCGCATGGCCCGGGTGCGCTCGATGCGCTCGATGGCCCGCTCGGCGGCCTCGGCCCGCACCGTGTACAGACGGGCGTCCTCCTGGGCCTGGCCCTGGCGGCGGGCGGCCGCCGTCGCGGCGTCGCGCAGGTCCTTGGCGTGGCTCTTCGCCTCGGCGGTGCGCCACAGGATGCGGGCCATGCGGGTGTGGTGGAGGGCCAGGGTGTCGTCGCCGTCGTGGTACGCGGCCTGGGCCTGCTGGAAGTGCCGATCGCTCTCGGCGATCAGCGACGGCTCCCGGTCGCGGAGGGTGGCCGCGTAGTCGGCCCGGCGCGCGTGGTCGAAGGCCACCAGCTCGACCGGGGGCGGGGCCGGGCTGCAGGCGGCGCTGGCGAGGGCCAGGGCGCCGGCCAGGACCAGGCGCCTCACGGGGACGTCCCCGGCGCCTCGGGCGGCGCCTGCTCGAGCACCCGCAGGGTGCGCTCCCGCTCCTCGGCCCGGCGGCGGGCCTCCTGGGCCGTCCGCTCCTCGGCCTCCGCCGCCGCCCGCGCCGTCCGCTCGGCCATGTCGGCCTTGCGCCGCTCGATGAGCACCTCGACCAGGGCCGCCTGCGCCCGCACGCGATCCAGCGACCGGGCCAGCGCGTCGGGATCCCCAGCGTCCAGGCGGGCCTGGGCTTCGGCGACCCAGGCGCGCAGGGTGCCCACCTCCTCGCCGATGGCCTCGCCCTCGACCAGCTTCTCCAGCTCGGCCGCACGCAGGGTGTACTGGCCCAGCTCCTCGCGGGGCGAAGCCGCCGCGGGCATGCCCGCGAACACGCAGGCCAGCAGCAGGGCGGGCCCGATGCGGCCGCCCGGGGCGCGCCTGACCACCTCAGCCCTCCGCCGGCCGCTCCTTCAGGAGGAAGGACACCGCCTCGGTGATGGACGCCCGGTCATGGCCGAACTCCGTCTCCAGGCGGCGCAGCGTGTCCTGCGCCCGCTGTCGCGCGTCGGCCTCCAGGCGGTCACCGCCGTCCAGGAGCACCACCAGGATGTCGCGCTTCACCAGATCGGCCTGGCGGCGCTTCTCCTCGTAGAAGGAGTCGTTCAGCCGGCTGATGCGGTCCGCGAAGATCTCGCCGAAGTCGAGGGGCGCGTCGGGATTCTCCATGCGCCACGCGGCGATACGGTGCATCACCCCGGTGCGGAAGTCGTCGGCGTCCTTCCCCTGGGCCCCCAGCCGCTCCTCGACCCGGGCCATGAACCGGGCGTCCGGATCCTCGTACTGGCCGGTCATGGGGTTGAGGCGCTTCTCCCGCCGCACCGCGTGCGTCACATGGTCGATGTACCGCGCGAAGAGATCGGCGGTCGCCACATCGTCCACCAGCCCCATGGCCCGGAAGAGCTCCTCCTCCAGCCGATCGAGGTACCAGTCCTTGACCGCCGCGATGAACTTCTCGGGCTGGTAGTAGGGCCCGTCGGGCTTGAGCCGGAGGAACTCGTAGACGGCCTTCTGCCGACACAGATCCCGCAGCTCGTCGAAGAGGCTCACGGGGGACAGGCAGGGGTGGCCGCTGCGGCGGGCGGCGCCCAGCAGCGCCGCCTGGATCTCGCGCGCGCTGGCCCCGTAGCGCCCCTCGTAGTCCTCCGTCGCGCGGTGCTCCCGGAAGAGGTCGGGCAGGCTGGCCATGAGGGCGTTGGCCGTGTCGCGGGGCATGCCCTTGGGCGCGACGCCCCGGGCGTAGAGCTCCGCCTTCTCGATGGGGCTCAGCTTGCCATAGGCCTTGCGCAGCTCGGTCTCCATGCCCTCGGTCGCGGGCCGGGCGAGGCGCGTCAGCACCGCCCACAGGGCCGCCACGGCCTCGGTGTGCGGGGCCACCGTCGTCTGCAGCCGGCTCTCCCTGAGCTGCTCGGCGTACAGCGCCTGCTCGACGAGGTAGTCCGTCTGGTAGGGCACCTGCACCAGCTCGATGCGCCCCTTGAAGCTCGCGAAGTCGGGGATCTCCTGAAACGCCGCCAGGTGCCCGGCGTTGCAGCTGCCGATGAGGATGGCGTCCATGTACAGCGTCATGGTGTCCAGCCGCACCGTCCCGTTCTCGCAGGTGCTCAGCAGGTACTTGAAGGCCTCCAGCGGGCGCTTGAGCAGATCGTTGAACTCGACCATGCCCCGGTTGCCGTCCACCAGATCGCCCATGGGCTCGAAGAGCGTCAGGTTGTGCAGGCTCGGCGGCAGCGCCCCCAGGCTGCGATCGGCCGTGACCTGCCGCACCGTGGCGTCGGCCCGCAGCTGCGGATCGATCGTGACGGCCGCCTGCCGGTAGCGCCGCGAGATCGTGAAGCGCTCCACCTGCACATGCTTGAGGACCTCGGCGAGATCCCCCCGGTAGGCCCGCAGGAGGGCGTCCTGGACCTGCCGCGCCTTGGGCGACAGCTCCCCCTCCGTCAGGCTCTTGGGCAGCGACGCCTTCGGCCCCAGCAGGGATCGCAGCAGGTCGACGCGGGCCGCCCGCGGCAGGAGCAGCAGCGGGTGATCCCGCGTCTCCGTCCGCAGCCGGGCGTCGACATCCCCCTCGGCCAGGTGGGCGTAGCTCTCCAGCCCGTCCAGCCCGCGGCGCCCCGCGAAGCCGATGTTGCCGCGCTCGGTCCGCGCCGACGGGAACACCCAGTTGAAGGTGTACAGGGCGCCCTCGGGCTGGAGGGAGTAGTCCTCCAGGCCCCGCATGATGCAGGCGATCATGCTGGACTTGGCGCTGCCGTTGGGGCCGTGCAGCAAGATGAGCTTGTTGACCCGGCCCGCCCGCACGAAGTCGGTCAGCAGGCCGTAGATGGCCTGCTGGATGGGCTCGTGGCCCACCAGGCGGTCGCGCCCGCCGTCGAACGGCGCGTCGAAGAGGTGGAAGCGCGTGAAGGTGCCGTACGGCCGCTTGACCGTCGATTTCCCATAGAAATCAAAGGCATCGCGTACGTACCGCGCCGAGTCCCGGGCCTGCGCAGCCGGGTTGGCTGCCACGACGGCGAGGTACTCGGCGTAGCTCAGCAGCGTCTTGTGGGCGACGAAGCGGTCTCGGGTGCGCTCGACGATGTCGCCGAGCAGAGCGCGCGGATCGGGCGTGGGCTCGGTCACGGCGGGTGCCCTCGGTCGGGGTGGCAGAGGCGCGGCGGCTACTTGACCTCGACGGCCCAGGCCACCTTCTCGTCGCGGATGAGCTTGCACGTCCGGTCGTTGCAGACGCTGAAGTCGGCGGCGCCCGCGAGGGAGACCTGGCCGGCGGCGTCCGCCTTGAAGGGCACGGTGAACCGCAGGACCTGCTCGGTGACCTCGGCGTCCTCGGGGCCCAGCTCGGCCTTGGCGAGGGTGGCGCCGGTGCAGTTGAGGGCCTTCACGCGGGACGGGAACTCGGCGTTCATGTGGAAGCCGGGGGCCGCGGTGACCTCGATGACGCTCTTGGCGTCCTCGCCGGCCTTGGCGTCGCCGGGGACGACGCGGACGCTGTACTCGGCAGCCGCGGCGGCCGAGGCGGGCGCGGCAGCGGAGGCGGGCGCGGCAGCGGAGGCGGGGGCAGAGGCCGGCGCGGCCTCGGGCTCCGCGACGCTCTGGCCACAGGCGAAGGCCGAAGCAACACAGGCCAGCACGGTCATGACGGGGCGCTTCATGGTGAACCTCACGGCGTCAGTCGACGGCACCGGGTTTAGCACCCGGGTCCGGCGAATGCAATCGGCGGCCCCGGCCTCGACATTCCAAGGGGTTGCGTCAGAAGACCCCGGCGCACGCGAGGAGCAGGCAGGCCACGAAGCACGCCGCGAAGGCCGCCGGCAGGGCCAGGCCCACCCAGAGGAGCACGGCCAGCCACCCGGGCGTGCGGGTCACCGCGGCCGCGAGCCAGCCGGCCGACGCCCCCCCCGCCACCGCATACGCGCCCAGGGCGAGGTAGGCCGGCGCCAGGGCGGCTCCGGGCGCCGACGTCGCGCCAGGACCGAAGGTGCTCGTCCACAGGAAGGGCAGCCCCAGCGCCCCGGCCGCCTGCACGGCCAGCAGCACGACCACCGGCAGGCCGACCGACCCCCTCACCGCAGGCTCACGCGGGCGTCGCCCAGCAGGTCGGCGTGGGTCTCGACCACGGGATCCAGCCCGTCGGGCATCCAGCCGGCCACCGCCGACAGCGCCGCCGGGCCGCCTGGGCGTTGGCCTGCACCACCGCCTCGGCGAGGCCCTGGCCTTCCGACCAGCGCCGCAGGAAATATACGAGGAAGATCGGGGAGATGGAGAGCTGGCCCCGGTGCCCCACGAAGGCGTCGGCCCCCAGATCGAGCCACCGCCGGCCGAAGGCGGCGTCCCCGCAGCCGGTGCTGTAGACGAGCCGCAGCCGCTGGCGCAGGTGCTCCGGGATGCGCCGGAAGACGTGCGGGAGCGCGCGGCCCCCGTGCACCGCCAGGAAGACGTCCACCTGCTCGTAGCGCGCGAGGAGATCGGCGGCGGCGTCCACCAGCCGCTCCAGATCCCGGGGCTCACGCTCCGTGAGGTAGGCGACCTCGCTGTAGACGCCGCGCAGGAGCGGCAGCATGTAGAGCTGGGTGCCCCACTGAAAGAACGGGATTTCGCGGTCTCGCCAGGCCAGCGCGGCGCGGCCTGTCGCCGCTTCCGCCCCCGGGCCCAGGAACCGGGGCCGATCACCGACGATCAGCACCGCCGTCCACGCCAGGGTGAACAGCAGCGCCACGCTCAGGTCGAGGCGCGCCGCCGGGAGCTCGGGCGCTTGGGCGTCGGGTGCATGGTGACGGAGAGGATAGCCGCAGTTGGACCGCCGCGCGCACCCCGTTTACGCTGCGCCCTCCTGCGGGGAGGCAGCATGGCGGCGATGCGCGATCACTGGGCCCTCGATCCGGACGTCCGGTTCTTGAACCATGGCTCCTTCGGGGCCTGCCCCCGGACGGTGCTGGCCACCCAGCGCGCCCTGCAGGACGAGCTGGAGCGCCAGCCCGTCCGCTTCTTCCTGCGGACGCTGCCCCCGCTGCTGGCGGCCGCCCGGGAGCGGGTCGCCGCGCTGGTGGACGCCCCCGCCGACGACCTGGCCTTCGTGACGAACGCGAGCACCGGCATCAATACCGTCCTGCGCGCCCTCGACCTGAGGCCCGGCGACGCGCTCTTGACCACCGACCACGCCTACCAGGCCTGCCGCCGCACCCTGGAGTTCATCGCGGCCCGCACCGGCGCCCACCTGCAGGTCGTGCCCATCCCGTTCCCGGGGACGACCGCCGACGGCATCGTCGAGGCGGTGCTGGGGGCCGTCACGCCCGCCACCCGCGTGGCCCTGCTCGACCACGTCACCAGCCAGACCGGCCTCGTCTTCCCCATCGAGCGGCTGGTGAGCGCGCTCGACGCCCGGGGCGTCGACACCCTGGTCGACGGGGCGCACGGCCCCGGCATGGTGCCGGTTTCATTGAGGAAAATGCAGCCGGCCTGGTACACGGCCAACCTGCACAAGTGGTGCTGCGCTCCCAAGGGCGCGGCGTTCTTGTACGTCCGGCCCGACCGCCGCCGCGATCTGCACCCGCTCAACATCAGCCATGGCTACGTGCCCGGCGGGGATCTGCGGGCCGAGTTCGACTGGACGGGCACCTGGGATCCGACGGCATGGCTCAGCGTCCCCGCCGCGCTCGACTTCCTCGACAGCCTGGGCGGCCTGCCCGCCATCCAGGCCCGCAACCGGGCCCTCGCGCTGACCGGCCGCGATCACCTGCTCCAGGTGCTGGGGCTGCCCGCCCCGACGGCCCCCGACCTGATCGGCGCCATGGCGTCCGTGCCGCTGCCCGACGCCGCGGGGGCGCCGCTCACCGGGCTGGGCGCCCTCGATCCGTGGCAGGACGCGCTCCTGGCCGACCACGCCATCGAGGTGCCCATCATCGCCTGGCCCGCGCCGCCCCGCCGGGTGCTCCGGATCAGCGCCCACCTCTACAACGAAGAAGCCGAGTACGTCGCCCTGGCCGGGGCCCTCCAGACGCTGCTCGCCGCTGGCCCGAGGGATTGCCCATGAACCGCCTGCTCCACCCCGCCGCCCTGGCCGCGGCCCTCGCCTCGCTCACGAGCTGCGACGCCCCCCTGCCGCCCTCGCGGCCCGCGGAGCTGGGGATCTGGCGCGCCGGCCTCACCATCGAAGAGACCGCGATGGAGACGTGCGACACGCCGCCGGAGCTGGTCGACGGCCTCTCGCGACAGCTCGTGGACGCCATCAACTGCCTGCGCCCCGGCACCCTCGCCGACATCCCGCTGGGCCCGGACATCGGCCTCCTGCGCGCGGGCCGACCCGCCATCATCGACGCCCGGGCCGTGGACGATCTGGAGCGCGCCGCGGCCGCCGGCAACAGCCAGATGATCGTGCGGTGGGCCTACCGGGATGTCGCCCTGCAGCACCTGTTCTGGCTCCAGGACGACTTCCGCTCCTGCGCGGTGGCCGCCCCCGCCGGGCTGTCCAACCACCAGAACGGGCTGGCGGTGGATCTCAACGACTACCAGGCGTGGGAGCCGACCATGGCGCGGTTCGGCTTCGAGAACCGTTTGCCCAATGATCGCGTGCACTTCGACTACCAGCGGGCCGACGATGTAGGCCTCGGTGCGCTCTCCCTGCTGGCCTTCCAGGCCCTCTGGAACAAGAACAACCCGGGGCAGGAGGTGCCGCTGAGCGCCGAGCTGGACGGCGACACCTACGACGCCCTCAGCCGCGCGCCCATCGAGGGCTTCCCGCGGGAGCTGTGCGACGGGGGCCCGCCCCCCGTGGGGCCCGGGCCGGTCCGCGGCCCCACGGTGGCCCAGTCGGCGTGGCGCGGGTGCGACGCCCCGCCGCCCCTCCTGGAGGGGCTGTCCGTCCAGGTCATCGAGGCCATGAACTGCCTGCAACCCGAGGCGCTGCAGCGTCTCGCCGTCTGCGACCAGCCCGGCTGCATCGTCGCCGACGAGCCGCTGCTGCCCTGGCTGGGCGCGCCGGCCCGCGCCGCCCTGCTGGCAGCCAGCGGCGCCGCCGATCGCGCCATCCCCCTCGTCGCCGGCTTCCGCGACGTCACCCTCCAGCACTTCTACGCCTCCGCGGACGCCAACATCGGCTGCCCGACGGCGGAGCCGGCCGCCCGCAGCCCGCTCAACACGGGCCTGGCGGTGCGCATCCGCAACGCCCCGGGGGTGGGGGCGGCGCTGGCCGACTTCGACTTCAGCAACGCCGGCACCGGGGCGCCGACCGTGTACCGCTACACCGGCGATGACGCCGACGACCTCACGAACCTGGGGGTGCTGGCCTTCCAGCGCCTCTGGAACATCAACCGGCCCGATGACCCCATCGACGAGGACGGCCTGATCGGGCCGCAGACCCGGGGCGCCATCGACCGGGCGCCCATCGCCGGGTTCGAGGAGGGGCTGTGCGCCGTCGAGCCGCCGGACGGCGGCGTCGGGGGCTCGGGCGGGGCCGCAGGCGGGGCGGGGTGCCGGCAGGGCCGGCGGCGTCGGCGGGGCCGGGGGCGGGGCCGGCGGTGCGGGTGGCGTCGGCGGCGCGGGTGGTGCTGGCGGCGCGGGCGGCGCCGGCGGTGCTGGTGGTGCTGGCGGTGCTGGCGGTGCCGGCGGTGCCGGCGGCAGCGGCGGCACCGGAGGCCGCGGCTGGGCCGGGGGCGCTGGCGGGGGCGACGGGGACGCCACGGTCGTCCCGCCCGCACCGCGCGCGCCGGCCTACGGCTGGACGGCGGTCGCCTCCGACGGGGATGACGCGGGCTGCCAGGGCACCCGGGCGGCGGCCGGGGCCTGGTGCTGCTGCTGGGGCTCATCCCCTGCTTCGACGCCGAAGAGATTGATATTCAAGCAGAAACGCGTCAGGGCTCGATGACCTCGACCGTCGACACGGCGCCGAACGCCTGCCGCGAGGCGCCCCGGCACGTAGATCCGGCCGTCCAGGGCCGCGGCGGCCATGCCGTGCCGCGGGTTCGGCATGGCGGGCAAGACCACCCAGCGATCGGTCGCGGCCTCCCAGGCCTCGACGGCCGAGAACACCCCCGAGGGGGCGGCGCGGTTGCCCTCCCCGCCGATCACGTACAGCCAGCCATCGAGGACGGCGGCGGCGGTGCCGCCACGGCTGGTGGGCATGGGGGAGGCGGTCGCCCAGCGACCCGTGGCGGGGTCGAAGACGTCCACGCGCGCCACATGGCTGTCGATGTCGGCCTCTCGGCCACCCGCGATGACCACCCGGCCCGCCACCGCGCCGGCGGCCATGTGATCCCGCGGCGTGGGCAGGTCGGGGAGCGCGGTCCAGGCGTCGGCCACGGGATCGTAGCGGTCCACCAGGGCCACCGCCCGTCCACCCCCGAGGCCGCCGACGAGGTAGATCTGGCCGTCCACGACCGCGACGCCCGCCGCCCCGCGGACCCGGCCGGAGGGAGGGGGCCCGCTCCCGCCAGACGCCCTCCGCCGGATCGAGGGCGAAGGCGCGGCCCTCCGCCGCGAAGCCCGCCACCAGGTAGCCCAGCACATAGATGCGGTCGCCGACGACGGCCGCGTTGGCGTGGTGCACGCGGGCGGGCAGCGGCGGGCCGTCGCGCCAGGCGTCGACCGTCGGGTCGTAGGCGCTGACCTGGTTGACGATCCGGGCCTGGCCGTCGAAGCCGCCGAGGACCCAGATCTCCCCCGCCGCCGCCACGACGGCGATCTCCTGGATGGCCCCGCCGGCCACGGGCGCCCGGGACGCCCACCGCACCACGGGGGGCGTCCCGCCGACGAGGTCGGCGTCCAGGGCCGCATCCGGGGCCGCGTCCAGGGCCGCGTCCAGGGCCGCCCCGTCGAGATCCCCCACCGGCGGCCCGGCGTCGGCGGCCCCCCGGTCGGTCCCCGGGGCGGCGGCGTCCGCCGCGCCCGCCCCGTCGTCGCACCCCGCCAGCAGCCCCAGCGCCAGCACCAGGCCCCGCGCGCTCATCGACGACAGAAGAACAGCGAGCAGTTCCCCGACTGGCACTCGACGTTCGTCAAGCAGGCGTGGCCGTTGCCCCACTTGGGCTGGCAGCTGAAGCCCGCGTCGCACCAGCCGTTCGCCCCGCAGTCGCCGTGCTGGGCGCACTCGCGGCAGAACGCCGCGACGCAGTGGCCCGAGGCGCACTCCACGTTGCCGAGGCAGGCGTGGCCGTTGCCCCACTCGTTCTGGCAGAACCCGGCCGCGTCGCACCACCGATCCGCCCCGCAGTCGCCGTGGCCGCCGCACTCCCGGCAGAAGCCCAGCACGCAGTGCCCCGAGCCGCACTCCACGTCCCCCAGGCACGCGTGGCCATTGCCCCACTCGTTCTGGCAGAACCCGGCCGCGTCGCACCACCGGTTGGCCCCGCAGTCTCCGTGGCCGCCGCACTCCCGGCAGAAGCCCAGCACGCAGTGCCCCGAGCCGCACTCCACGTCCCCCAGGCACGCGTGGCCGTTGCCCCACTCCGGCTGGCAGAAGCCGGCCGCGTCGCACCACTGCCCGTCACCGCAGTCGGCGTGGGCGTCGCACTCCCGACAGAAGCCGATGACACAGGCCCCCGAGGCACACTCGCGGTCGCTCAGGCAGGCGTGGCCGTTGTCCCACAGGGGCTGGCAGAAGCCCGCCGCGTCGCACCACTGGCCGCACGGGCACTCATCGTCGGCGTCGCAGTGGGCGCAGAACCCCAGCCGGCACGACCCGGACTTGCACTCCACGTCGCCGAGGCAGGCGTGGCCGGCGTTCCACTTGCCCACGCAGACCCGCGTCGCGTCGCACCAGGCCCCGGCGCCGCAGTCGCCGTGCCCCGCGCAGTCGCTGCACACGCCCGCCCGGCACGACCCGCTCTGGCACTCGATGTTCGACAGGCACAGGTGCCCGGCCGACCACTTCCCCACGCAGACGCTGGTCGCGTCGCACCACTCCCCGTCGGCGCAGTCCGCGTGGACGCGGCAGTCGGTGCAGACGCCCAGCGTGCACTGCCCGCTCTGGCACTCCACCGCCCCCAGGCACAGGTGGCCGCCCTCCCACTTGCCGACGCAGACGCCGCTCACATCGCACCAGGCGTCGGCGCCGCAGTCGGCGTGGCGCTGGCAGTCGCTGCACACGCCCACCCGGCACGTGCCGCTCTGGCACTCGTCGTCGCCGACGCACAGGTGCCCCGCCTGGAACCGGGGCTGGCAGGCCCCCCCGATGCAGCGCTCCCCGGCGGGACAGTCGCCGGCCTGATCGCAGCGGCCGGGCACGCCGAGGCCCAGGCTCTCGCGGTCCCGCGCCTCGCACGAGCCGTCGGCCAGCGCCGCGGGCACCCCCTCCAGGCCGCGCTCGCCGCGCGCTCGCTCCCACATCCGCACATAGGCCTCGGCCGAGCGGAAGACCGGCTCGATGTCCGCGTCCGCCAGGCCGACATTGCGAAGATCCTGAATAAAATCAGGCAGCAAGCCGATGTGGGCCACCCCGTCGGTGTTGATGTCGAAGGTCCGGTTGCCCGTCACCTGCCGGTTCAGCGCCTCGAAGCCCGGGAGCTGCACCGGGTACGTGACCCGCGTCGCCTCGTCCTGGGCCACCCGCTCGGCGTCGGCCCCCGCCCCGAGGCGGCACGCGTCCGGCCCGAAGCGCGGGGAGGTGTGCCGGGCCAGCCCGTTGAAGTCGGTGCCGATGCCGACCCCCGTCCCCCCGAGCTGGCGCACGGCGAAGAGCAGCTCCTGGGCGAAGGTCTTCGACGAGTTGGTGCAGTCGGCCGCCACCGGACCCACGCTGTGGATGCAGGTCTCGGCGTCGGGATCGGCGTCGCAGCCGTGGTCGCTGCCCCCGATGAGCGCCACCATCCCGCCGGTGTCGTTCACCGCCTGGAAGTCGGCGCAGGTCATCATGCGCTCGGCGCGCTCGTGCCCCGCGTACACCGGCAGCGTGTGGGCGTGGGAGTAGAACACCGGGAAGCCCAGGTCGCGGGCCATGGCGATGGTCTCATCGCGGGCGCGGCGGCTCATGTGATCCACGTCTACCAGCATGCCACGCGCCGCCAGCCCCTCGATCAGGTGGCGGCCCAGGGGGGTCAGGCCGCGGGTGTTGCACTGACCGTCCAGGCCCTCGAACACGGCCGTCTGGATGCCCATGGCCTCGGCGATGACGGCCACGGCGGGATCGCGCCCGTAGGCGAACCGGAAGCCATCGGCGGCACAGTCGCGGCTCTGGAAGCCCCGGCCGTTGTAGACCTGGTTGGCCAACGCATAGACATCATTGAAGAAAGCCGTCCCACCGAAGGCGTTGTCGACGCCATGGATCGGGATGACATGCCGCACGCCGAGGGCGTGCAGCTCGTCCAGCTTGCGGTCGACGTAGGCGGGGGTGCAGTCGGCGTTGCCCTGATCGCAGCCGAAGAGCGCCCCCACCTCCACCCCCAGCACCACCGCCAGGCGACCCTGGGCGATGACCGCGCGCGCCTCGGCCGGGGTCTCGACGATGCGATACCAGCCGGTGTCGTTCTCCAGGCCGTCGTCCTGCCGGTCGACCCAGGCCTGGAAGCTCACCGCCTCGCTGAGCTGCCGGTGGATGGAGGCGTCCTCGTCGCAGTCGTAGCGACCGCTGGGCGCGACGCCGCAGAGCAGCCGGTTCTCGACGGCGAGCACCGAGACCAGCCGCAGGCCCCCGCGCCACGCCCGCTCCAGCCAGTCGGAGTAGGCCTGCTGGTGGGCGCGCGAGTACCAGTGCGGCCAGCCCCGGAAGTCGGGCCAGCCGCCCGGATCGTGGCCCAGCGGCTCGCCGACGGCCGCCACCACCGGGTTCGTGCCGCAGGTGCCGTGGCCCTCCAGCCCGTTCTGGGTGCAGCTCGCCCCGCTGCACAGCCCCGAACGGGCGCCGCAGCAGTGCAGCGCCTGGGCGGGATCCTCGCAGCCGAGGGGCGAGGCGCCGTCGTAGGCCTCCCCCTGGATGAAGGCGCCGCCGAAGGCCAGGCTCGACATCTGGTGCAGGTGCGCGTCGGCGAACCCCCACATGGCCGAGCCGGCCTCGCGGGTGCAGCGCAGGGAGCAGAAGCGGCAAGCGGTCTCGCCGAAGGCCGGCTCGCACGCCGCGCGGTTGCCCGCCCCTTCATCGCACGCCTCGACCCCGGTCTGCAGGAAGCCATCGCCACATCGGGCCGGCTGGCAGGCGACACAGGCGTCGGTGTCGACGTCGTTGCCATCGTCACACCCCTCCACGCCCGCCTGGACGACCCCGTCCCCGCACCGCGCCGGCGTGCAGTCCGCGCGGCAGGCGTCGGTGTCCACGGGGTTGCCGTCGTCGCACCCCTCGACGCCGGCCTGGATCACCCCGTCGCCGCAGCGGGCAGGCTGGCAGATGTTGCGGCAGGCGTCGGTGTCGACGCGGTTGCCATCGTCGCAGCCCTCGCCCTCGTCCACGACCCCATCGCCGCACGTCGGCGGGATCATCGCGTCCACGGGCAGGCTCGCGTCGACGGGCTGGCTCGCGTCGGCCACCCGGGCGTCTGCGTCCACGGGCGCCGCGTCCGATGGCGATCCGTCGGGCTTCATGCCCTGATCCGGGCGCCCTGCGTCGGGCCCCGGGGGGACGTGGCCATCCGCGGCGGTCGCGTCGGCGACGCGGGCGTCCCGGCGTCCACCGGCGTCTCCCCCGCTGGCGTCTCGCCCGCTGGCGTCCCGCCCCGCCGCGTCTTCCCGGCCAGCCTCTGCCGACCGCGCCGCGTCCGCGCCGCCATCACCGGGGGCGGCACCCGTGTCGGCGTCGCACCCCAGCAGCAGCAGCGCTGCCAGTCCCATCCATCTCCCCATGGGTGTCCTCCCCTCGACAGAGGCAGCGTAGCACCCACGGCGCCACACCACAGCCTTGCGGCGGAGGCGACAACCTGAAACAACGCCGCCATGGAGATCCGCGACCTCGCCGAGCTCATCCTCTTCGGCCGCACGCTCGCCGAAAAGCTCTGTCATCCCGACCACTTGACCGATGATTCGCCTGGCGTGGCGCTGCCTCGCGCGCCGGCGAGCCCGCACCGCCCACCCGGCCTCGAGCTGGTCCGCCGGGCCCGGATCGCGTTCCCGGCGCTGGCCCACCTCGATCGCGAGGACGCGCGGGGCCAGGCGCTGCACCACTTCGCCAGCCACGAGCTGCTGGCCATGGAGCTGATGGCCCTGGCGCTGCTGCGCTTCCCCGAGGCGCCGCCGGCCTTTCGCCGGGGCCTGGTGGCCGCCCTGCACGAGGAGCAGGCCCACTTCCGCCTGTACCAGGCCCGGCTCGAGGCCTGCCACGGGGCCCTCGGGCAGGTCCCGGCGAGCGCCCTGTTCTGGGACGCGCTGGCCGCGATGGAGAGCCCCCTCGACTTCGTGACGGGCCTGAGCCTGACGTTCGAGCAGGCCAACCTCGACTACGCGGGCTTCTACCGCCGGGCCTTCGCCGCGGTCGGTGACACCGAGACCGCCGACGTCCTGCACCGGGTCTACGAAGACGAGATCGGCCATGTGAAGCTGGGTCTGGTCTGGTTTCGCCGCTGGCACGCCGAGCCGCCAGCGCCCGAGGCGGAGTGGGCCGCGTACACGGCCGCCCTGCCCGCGACGCTCCAGCCCAGCCGCGCCAAGGGCCTGGACTTCGACGCCGAGGCCCGCCGCCGGGCGGGCTTCGGGGAGCCGTTCATCCGCCAGCTCGAGGTCTTCGCCCGATCGAAGGGCCGGGTGCCCGACCTGCATGTGTTCGATCCCGCCGCCGAGATCATCCTGGCGGGTCAGCCGGTGCCCGCGGTGGCCCACCAGCTCCGGCGAGACCTCGAGACCCTGCCCATGTTCCTCGCCGCGGCCGACGACGCCGTGCAGGTCGAGCGCCCCCCTCGCCCCGGGTTCCTACGCGGCCTCGCGGCCGCCGGCTTCACGCTGCCGGAGTTCCTCACCGCCCCGGAGGCGGCCGAACGGACGTTTCAGACCACCCGCCCGTGGGCCGACCTGGCCGGCACGCCGGCTCCGCTGTTCGAGAAGGCCTGGGCCGCCGCCCAGCTCCGCAACCTCTCGGAATCCGGCGTCTTTTTTGACGCCGAACTCATCGGCGTCCCCTGCGCGACGATGGCTGAGGTCGAGGCGCACGCCGGCCTCCTGCGCGACCGGGGCTTCGCGTCGGTGGTGGCCAAGGCCAACCTGGGCACCGCCGGGCGCGGCCTCATCCCCCTCACCCAGCCCCTGCCCCGCGCCCGCCTCGCCCGCGCCCTCGCCGTCGGCCCCCTCGTCGTCGAGCCCTGGCTCGACCGGGTGCTCGACCTGGGCATCCAGCTACGGATCAGCGACGCCGGCGTCCACCTGGATGGCACCACGCGCAACCTGGTGGACGCCCGGGGCAGCACCGCGGCGTGGCCCTCATCAAGCTGGCCGCCGGCCTCCCCGAGGACCTGCGGCGCTTCCTCATGAGCAGGCCACGCAGGACGCGCTGGACGCGACGGGTCGCCACGTGGGCGAGGCCCTGCGCGCCGCTGGCCACCGGGGACCAGCGGGCGTCGACGCGCTGGTCTTCCGGCGGGGCGACGGCTACGGCCTCAAGCCCATCGTCGAGGTCAACCCCGCACCACGATGGGCCGCGTCGCCCTGGCCCTGCGGCGGCGTGTGGCCGGCAGCGCGGCGGCGGCCTGGATCCAGGTCCGCACGCCGGTGGCCGCCCGGCCGCACCTGTCCACCCGCGGCCAGCCGCCGCTCATCGACGACGCCCTGCTCTTCACCACCGACCCGGAGGGGGCCCGCTTCACCACCGTGCTGGTGGTCGCCCCGGGCGTCGCCGAGCTCGCGACGCGCCTGGCTTCGCTGACCACGGCGGTCGACCCGCTCTTCTGGCACCCGGAGGACGCCGCGGGCCTTGGCGCTGGCGGCCAGCCGTGATACGAGTCGCGCGCCCGTGAAGTCTGTGTCGGTCCGCCGTCTTTTTTCACTCTGAGACGCGCGCCGTTCGGACTTGGCTGTGGCGCGAGCGACGCGCCACCCGGTTCGCGCCCTGTTCTGGAGGAAGCCGCGTTGAAGATCCTCGTCGTCGCCCTGGCTCTCGGCCTCGCACTCCCGGCCTTCGCCGAGGAGGAGGCGTTCCCCCTCTCCGGCTCGCTGAGCACCGGGATCAACTTCAACCACGGCAACTTCACCGACCTGGGTGGCGTCGAGGGCGGCGCCGGGTACGTGCGCGGCTCCATCTCCGGCAGCGTCGGCTACCAGCTCCCCGTCGAGGGCCTCTCGGCGTCGGCGAGCTTCAGCCTCACCAAGCCGCTGGAAGAGAACTACGTCCGCGCCTCCGGGGCCACCCAGCCGCGCAAGACCGAGATCAGCGACATCGGCCTCGGCCTCGGCTACGACATCGCCACGGTGGGCCCGGTGAACTTCGGCTCCAGCCTCGACCTGGTCATCCCGCTGTCGAACGCCAGCCGGGCCGCCGGCCTGATCACCAACATCTCGCCGGGCCTCTCGGCATCGGTGAAGCTGCCTGCCGGCTTCTCGCTCAACGCGGGCGCGGGCGTCAGCTACAACGTCAACGAAGACGCCACCCAGCAGCTCGACTGCGATGAGTTCCGCGACCTGTGCACCCAGCTCGGCGGCGCCGGCGGCCTCGGCCAGCCCAACTCGCTCTGGGGCTTCAGCGCCAACGGCGGCCTGGGCTGGAAGTCGCCGCTGCCCGGGCTGAGCCTGCGGGCCGGCTACTCCTGGGGCACCGGCCTGAGCGCCGTGGAGTTCAAGAAGGACGAGTTCACCTCGGAGTTCGCCCAGACGGGCGCCCAGCTCCAGGGCGACTCCCATGGCACCAACTTCGGCATCAGCTACACCCCGAGCCCCCTGGTGGACGTCCCCGAGGGCGAGACGCCCCCGCCCCCCGAGGGCGCCTGGGCCGCCCTGGGTCACTTCACGGTCTCGCTGAGCATGTCGACCCGCCAGGGCTTCTACTCGGCGGACGGCACCCGCGTGACGGTGCCGATCTTCGACTTCGAGACGGGCACCCAGCAGCGCACCGTCTACGGCATCTCGCTCTCGGCCAACCTGTAGGCCTCCAGCCCGCCTGGCGGGCGCCATCCGCCTGATTCCCTTGACCATTTGGCACGGCCGCGCCACGCTGCCTGCGGCAGCTCGGGCGGAACCTTCTCCTCGCTGGAGGCATCGACTCGGGCGTCACACCGCCGCACCCCTGCGGCCCCTGAGGAGGAATCGATGTCCTACGCCGATTTTCGTCGTCGACAGTCCGAAGCGATCCACCCCGGCTTCGCCTCTGCTGCTGATGCGTCGGCCAACGATCGCGCCGACTTCATGCGGCTCACCTACCTGCACCTGGGCGGCGCCATCCTGGCGTTCGCGGGCCTCACGGCCCTGCTGGTCAACTCGTCCTTCGCCCCCAGCATGATGGCCGCGCTGGCCGGCAGCCGCTTCATGTGGCTCATCGTCCTGGGTGCCTTCATGCTCGTTGGTGCCATCGCCCAGCGCTGGGCGACCTCGGGCGCCTCGGTGGGCATGCAGTACACGGGGCTTGGGCTCTACATCCTGGCCGAGGCCATCATCTTCGTGCCGCTGGTGTTCATCGCCAACCTCAAGGCCCCCGGCTCGGTGGGCACCGCCGCCGTCCTCACCGCCACGGTGTTCGGCGGCCTTACGGTCACCGCCCTGGTCACGAAGCGCGACTTCTCGTTCCTGGGCCGCGCCCTGACCATCGCCGGCTTCGCGGCCATGGGCATGATCATCGTGTCCATCCTCTTCGGCTTCACGCTCGGCTCGTTCTTCTCGCTGGCGATGGTGGTCGTGGCGGCGGGGTACATCCTCTACCAGTCGTCGCAGATCATGTATCACTACCCGGTCGGCAGCCATGTGGCGGCGTCGCTGGCCCTGTTCGCCTCCGTCGCCCTGCTCTTCTGGTACATCCTGCGCCTCGTGATGGCTGCTCGCGACTGAGCGGGTTGACATCCGGCGGTGTCCGCCGGACAGTCAAACCATGCGCTACACACCCTTCTTCGTCGTCATCGGTGCCTTCAACGTGGCCGGCTGTGACGCCCAGAAGCCCGCCGACGAGGGCGCGGGCGGACAGGGCGGCTACGGCGGCGAGCCCGACATCAGCAACGACGGCTGGTACGACGACGGCTACGGTGGCTACGCCGCCGAGGGCGGCGGCGGGGTCATCGGGGACGCCTACGTCAGCGACAACTCCGGCTGGTACGATGCCGAGGTGCCGCCCGACGTGGACGCCGGCCCCGACGCTACCGTGCAGCTCGACGCGGGCGGCGACGGCGCCGTTGACGGCGGTGGCGACGGTGGCGCCGACGGTGGCGCCGACGCGGGCCCGCCAGACGGGGGCCCGCCAGACGAGGGCGCTGACGCGGCTCCCCCGGACGGCGGCGCGGATGCCGGCGTCGAGGCCCCCGATGCCGCGCCCGATGCCCCCGACGGGCAGGCCTGCGCGCCCGGACGGCACGGGCTGGACTGGACGGCCCTCGCCTTCTGCGCCCCCGAGGGCGTCCCCGCCGGCCTGCGTCCCTACCGGGGCCAGACCAGCCCGTTCCTGGTCGACGCCGACCTCGTCACCGCCGGCTGATCCCCATGGCCAGCTACCGCACCCACCTCTTCGTCGTCCTGGGCGTCGCCACGAACCTCGTCGGCTGCAACTCGGGCTGGTACAGCGACGAGGGCCTGGATGAGGGGCTCGACGCCGCCCCCACGGACGCCGCCCGCCCCGACGCCGCCACGGACGCCGGCCCGGACGCCACCGACGGCGCGCCGGACGCCACCGACGGCGAGGCCGCGGCCGCCGGCCTCGACTGGGGCGCCCTGGCATTCTGCGCCCCCGAGGGGCAGGCCGCCGGCCTGCGGGCCTGGCGCGGCCGGCCTGGCCCCTTCCAGGTGGATCCGGCGTGAACCCCGTCCAGCTCACCTGGTTTCGGCAGGCCCGCACGGAGTACACGGCGGGCGCCCTGGTCGCCGAGATGACCCACTGGCTCATCCGCCTGGGCGTCGGCCCCGATCTGCTGGTGCGGGCGACGCGGGTCGTGAGCGACGAGGTCCGCCACGCCACCATCTGCCGCGAGCTCTACGTCCACGCCGGGGGTGATCCGGGCCCGGTCGCCCTCAACCCGCAGTCCCTCGTGCACGCGGACGATCCGGACGCCCCGCTGCCGCTGCGGGCGCTCACGGCCGCCGGCGAGCTGGCCTGCGAGGAGTCGGTGGCCCTCACGGTCTTTCGCATGCGGCTCGAGAACGCCCGCGATCCCATGGCCCGGGAGGTCTGCGAGGTCATCCTGCGCGATGAGGCGACCCACCGCGTCTTCGCGTGGGACACCCTCGACGCGCTGATCGCGCTCCAGGGGCTCGAGACGGCCCGCGCCTGGGTGCGCCCCCGCATCGCGTGGTGGCTGCGCACGTACCTGCGCGCGGTGCTGCGGCCGGTGGAGCCGACGTACGCTCCCGAGGCCCTCGCCTTCGGCCTGATCGACCGGCGCGCCCACTGGACGGCCATGCGCCACACGGTCGAGACCCAGGTACTCCCGCGGTTTCAGGCGCGGGGCCTGCTGGAGGAGGAGGCCACGGCGGTGACGCTCGTGGCCGAGCTGGAGGCCCTGGGAGGCGCCCCACCCGGCCGCTCAACCACCTGACTTCAAAGAAGAAACGGGAAAGCGGCGGGGGTCAGGCCTCGGGACCGAAGCCCAGGATGAGGTAGCCGCCCGACTTCTCCTCCTTCTGGATCTCGAGGAGACCGCGGTCTCGCATGTCTTCCAGCAGGCGGTTGAAGTTGCGGTAGCCGTGGAAGGTCTCGGCGAACTGGGGCTGCTTGCGCTTGATGGTCTGCTTGACCATCGAGCCCCAGAGGTTGTCATCCCGCTCCCGAAACAGGCTGTCGACGGTGTCCAGCACCCGCTCGATGGCCTGGAGCCGCAGCGTCTCCACCGACTCGGTCTCGACCGCCGCCGCGGGGGCCTCCACCTTCTCGGGGGCCGGGCGCTCGGCCACCGGCTTCTCGACCGGCTTCTCGGCCGGCTTGTCGCCGCCCCGATCCGACCGGCCGTCGCGATCCCCGCCCCGGCGTCGCCCGCGCGGGCGCTCCGTGCCGGCGGTGCGCGGCCGCACCAGGTCGTCGTAGAAGATGAACTGGTCGCAGTTGTCGATGAGCAGCTCGGCCGAGGAGTTCTTCACCCCGAGGCCGATGACCGTCTTGTTGTTCTCGCGCAGCTTCGACACCAGCGGCGAGAAGTCGGAGTCGCCCGAGACGATGACGAAGATGTGCACGTGCTCCTTGGTGTAGCAGAGGTCCAGCGCATCCACGACCAGGCGGATGTCGGCGCTGTTCTTGCCGGAGTAGGAGACGTGCGGGATCTCGATCAGCTCGAAGGCGGCCTCGTGCAGCGGCCGACGCGCGCTCTTGTAGCGCGACCAGTCCGCGTAGGCCTTCTTGACGACGATGTTGCCCTTGTCCAGCAGGCGCTCGATCACGAGGCCGATGTTGAACTCCTCGAAGCGCGCGTCGCGCACGCCGATGGCGACGTTCTCGTAGTCACAGAAGATGGCGATGTTGGGGGCCTCTTGGAGGCGGGTGAGCGTTTCCACGCGGGCACACTACTTTACTCGAAAGCTCTGCGCCACCGTGTCGAAGGTCGGCAGCAGGTCCGCGAACCGGACCGACGGCGCAGAGCAGGTCACGACGAATGCCGTCTTGTCCGGCACATAGATGTAGTACAGGTGGTGCACCGCCTGACCAAACGAGATGTCCTCGGTGATGATGCGGTGCACGGGCTGGTCGCCGACGGCGTAGCTGCGCGCCTCGCGCTGGTGGGTCTCGCCCATCAGCATGCCGGACAGGCGCCTCGCCTGCTTCCAGTAGCCCTCCGGCGAGAGGGCCTGGGTCAGGGGCTCGGGGACCACCAGGCACATGACGGCGGCGCCGACCGCCTCCGGCGCCCGACACATGGCCAGCTTGCCGCCTGAGCCCTTCCAGTCGGCCGGGCAGCCGACGGTGAAGCCCTCCCCCTCCATCGACTCCAGGGCGACGTCGGCCCCCGCCGGCGCGGGCGGCGCCGGCCAGAGGAGGAAGGCCGCCACCGCCGCCACCGCCGCCCCGACGATGCAGGCCGCGATCACCACGCCACGCCGACGGCGCCGCGCCAGGGCGTCCTGGAACGCGTCGGTGTGGCTCGACACCGCCTCAGCCCCGGGCCAGCCGGCGGCAGGCCGCGTCGACGTTGGCGAAGAGGTCTTCGAGGTCCGCGGTGGGCGTCGACGAGAAGGCCAGGCGGATGAGGCCATCCGTGGCGATGACCCCGGTGTCGTACTCGGCCAGGAGCAGCTTGCGGACGGCCTCCGCGTCGGCGCTCACCGGGCGCACGCACATGAAGTAGCCCGAGTTGAACGGCAGCGGCGTGAAGCTCTCGGCGAACTCCGGGTGCGCCGCCAGGACCGCCACCACCTTCTCGTACCGCCGGCGCAGCGTGGCGTGCTTCTCGGCCTTCTGGGCCGCGTAGTCGGGGTGGTCGTAGGCCGCCATCAGCAGGGACTGCGACAGGTTGGGGGCGTTGGACACGTTGCCGCGGATGACCCCCGCCGTCTTGTCTTCGAGGGCGCTGTAGGTGTCGCGGGTGGCCCCGGCCATGCCGTAGGTCAAGAACCCCACCCGAAAGCCCCACACATAGTCTTCCTTCGTGGGGCCGTCGATCTTCACCGCCAGGACGTTCTGGGCCAGCGTCGAGAGCGGCACGAAGATGGACGTGTCGAGGATGCCCGCCTCGAAGACCAGCCCGAAGTAGGCATCGTCGATCAGCACCACGATGTCGTGGCCCGCCGCAGCCGCCTGCCCGATGACCCGCACCAGCTCGATCGCCTCGGACTCGGTGGGCGAGTAGCCGGTGGGGTTGTTGGGAAAGTTCAGCAAGATCACGCGCTTGCCCGGTCCGCCCTCGGCCAGCTTCGCGGCCAGGCCGGCGACGTTGAAGCGGCCGTCCACGAACGTGGGGTACGGATCGAGCACCGCCCCGTACGCAGCCTGGAAGATGAGCCGGTAGTTGCCCCAGTACAGATCGGGGAGGATGAGGCGGTCGCCCGGATCCAGGAAGAGCTCGGCCGCCATGCTCAGGCCGTGGGTCAGCGCGCAGGTGACCACCGGCAGGCTCAGGCCGCCCTCGGCGAGGCCCGGGTTCTTGGCCCGGATCATGGACGCCCACCGCTGGCGGAGCGTCGGCTTGCCGAAGCTGGGGGCGTAGAGCACCTGCTCGCCGGGGGCGAGCTCGACCTGCTCGGCGACGCACCCCAGGACCAGGGGCCGGCCGTCCTCCTCCAGGGCCACGCCGATGGTGGCGTTGATGCGCTTGCCCTTCGCCTCGGCGGACTGGCCGAGGATGCCCTTGTGCGGGAAGTACGCCGCGCGGCCCCGGGCGGAGAGCATGCGCAGCGCGGCGGGGCACTCCCCGTCGAGGCGGGCGTTGAGCTCGGCTGCGAGTGGCGACAGGGTCATGCGGACTCTCTCCCGTGCACGCGGCGTCCGGCGACGCCGTGTAGGTGTCGGTGCGCAGGCACGCACCCGCGCCGCGCGGGGGGAATGTGGCCCAAGGTGGCCCGCGCGAGCAAGGGGCCACCGACGTGCCCACGGTCCTTGACGCGCCGCGGGCAGCGGGGGATCGTGCGCACCCGTAACCGACGGTGGCCTCGCCCACCGTGGACCTGGAGGATCTGGCCGTGAGCGCTTTGGCCGAACGGTTCGCCGGCATCCCGGCGCAGACGCTGCATCGCTGGTACGCCCTGACCCACCTCGGGCGCCTGCTCGAAGACAGGGCCGTGGGGTACATCCGCAAGGCGAAGGGGTGGAGCTACCACGCGCCCTTCGCCGGGCACGACGGCATCCAGCTCGCCCTGGGCCTGGCGTTCCGGTGGGAGAAGGACTTCCTGTTCCCCTACTACCGCGACATGCTGACGGTGCTGGCCGCGGGCATGACGCCCGAGGAGATCATCCTCAACGGGCTGTCGAAGGACGGGGACGTGGCGGGCGGCGGCCGGCACATGTCCAACCACTTCGCGAAGCCCGCGGTGGGCATCCAGAACGTGTCGTCGTGCACGGGCAACCACACGCTGCACGCGGTGGGCGTGGCCCGGGCCATCAAGCACTACGGCGGCGACGCCATCGCGTTCTCCAGCCAGGGCGAGTCCTCCACCAGCGAGGGCTACGTCTACGAAGCGCTCAACGGCGCCAGCCGCGAGCAGCTGCCCGTCATCTTCGTGGTGCAGAACAACGGCTACGGCATCTCGGTGCCCACCTGGGAGCAGAGCGCCAACACGACGGTCTCGGAGAACTACCGCGGCCTGAAGAACCTGCTCATCGTGAACGTGGACGGCACCGACTTCGTGGACGCCCACCGCGGCATGCAGGAAGCCCTGGCGTACGTGAAGAGCGGGGCCGGGCCGGTCCTGCTGCACGCCCAGTGCGTCCGCATCGGGGCGCACTCCAACTCCGATCGCCACGAGCTCTACCGCGACGAGGCCGAGATCGCCGAGGCGGCCACCCACGACCCCCTGCCCGTCCTGCGCCGGCAGCTCGTGGAGGCGGGGCTGGCCACCGAGGCCGACCTGGAGGCCCTGGAGCAGGCGAACGAGATCAGCGTCCAGGCCGCCGCCGACGCGGTGGAGGAGGCCCCGGATCCCGACCCCGCCACGGTGCAGACGTTCCTCTACCCGCCGGCCTACGAGCCCGTCGAGACGCCGACGCCCGCCGAGGGCGAGAGCTGGAAGATCCGCGAGGCCATCAACGAGACGCTGCACGCCGAGTTCGAGCGCAACCCCGACACCTTCCTGTGGGGCCAGGACGTGGCCTCGAAGGAGAAGGGCGGCGTCTTCCTGGTGACCAAGGGCATGCAGCAGGCCTTCGGGCGCGGGCGCGTCTTCAACGGCCCCATCGCCGAGGACTACATCGTCGGCACGGCGAACGGCCTGTGCCGGTACAAACCCGAGATCCGGGCGGTCATCGAGGCGGCCCAGTTCGCCGACTACGTGTGGCCCGCCATGGAGCAGATCGTGGAGATGAGCCACGAGTACTGGCGCACCCGGGGGCAGTTCTCGCCCAACGTGACGCTGCGCCTGTCCAGCGGCGGCTACATCGGCGGCGGGCTGTACCACTCCCAGAACACCGAGGCCATCTTCGGCCACCTGCCTGGCGTCCGCATCGTGGCGCCGTGCTTCGCCGACGACGCGGCCGGCCTCCTGCGCACCTGCATCCGCAGCGAGGGCATGACGTTCTTCCTGGAGCCAAAGTTCCTTTATAATCAGCCCTTTGCGGCCACGCCCCGCTGCGAGGCGGACCACGCCGTGCCCTTCGGCAAGGCCCGCGTCCGCCGCGCCGGCACGGACGCGACGGTGGTGGCCTGGGGGACGCCCGTCCACTGGAGCCTGCGGGCGGCCCAGAAGCTGGCGAAGGAGGGCGCCGAGGTCGAGGTCATCGACCTGCGGTCCATCAAGCCCTGGGACTTCGACGCGGTGGCGGCCTCGGTGAAGAAGACCGGCCGGCTGCTGGTGGTGCACGAGGACCACCTGACCAACGGCTTCGGGGCCGAGATCGTGGCGGTGGTCGCCGATCGCCTCTTCGAGTGGCTCGATGCCCCCATCCGGCGGATCGGCGCCCTGGACGTGCCCATCGCGTTTTCGCGTATCCTGGAGAAGGCGATCTTGCCCCAGGAGAGCGATGTGGTGGAGGCGCTCCGGGCGTTGCTGGAATACTAGCAACAGGAACGTGACGCCCGGTCGACGACCGGGCTCTGCAGACGGCGGGACGACAGGGGGCTTCGGGAGAGGGCGCCTCGTCTTGGACCCGCGGAGATGAACATGGTCAACCCGATGTCGAGGCGCCTCGCGGCGGCGCTGCTCGTGCTCGCCGGTCCCGCCTTTGGGCAGTTCCCCAATGGGCAGGACTCTCAGGACATGGAGACGGGGCAGTTCTGTGCCCCCGAGCTGGGCCGCGTGCAGCTGTCGCTGGACGCTTACGGCGCTCACGGCTCCTCCACGTCCGCCGGCGAGAACGCGCAGTTCAACCCGGCCGATGACGTGCCGGACCAGGGCTTCGTGAACACCATGTTCGAGTCGCAGCCGTTCCTCTGCCGGACGTCCAACGGCCAGACCGCCGGGTCGTGGCTGGAGGCGGGCGAGTTTCGGGGGCAGGCGGCGCGGGTGCAGATCGTCGATGGCGTCGTGAACTCGGCGTTCTCGGTCAACGGCGTCGAGGTGGCGGCCCGCTACTGGCTCGACTGCACCGAGCTGCACCAGTGCTACACCTTCACCAACATCACCAACGCCGCCATGCAGACGGTGGCGCTGACCCACTACATCGACGGCGACCTCTACTTCGGCGAGGGCGACCTGGGGAACGACTACGGCGCCACCAGCGTCGGCGCGCCCAAGACGCTCTGGGAGTTCGACGAGGGCGACGATCCCAATGATCCCACGACGTTCGTGGGCATGTACGGCGAGGCGGGCGCGGACGCCTTCTTGAACTCGTGGGAGATCGGGCAGTACTCCGAGCAGCGCGGCCGCATCGCCAACACCGCGGGCGGCTGCGCCATCCTGCGCAACGACATCAACATGCGCGGCCAGAACGTCGACGTGGACGGCGACTTCATCACCGATCGCGGCTTCGACGTGACGCTCGCCCTGCGCTATGACATGGGCCCGCTGGAGCCGGGCGAGTCGAGCCAGGAGCTCTGCTACGTCATCCAGTGGGGTGTCGGCCTGCCCTGCTCCGACGAGGATCTCGACGAGATCTGCCTGCCCGATGACAACTGCCCCACCGTGCCCAACCCCGACCAGGTGGACGAGGACGGCGATGGCGTGGGCGACGTCTGCGACAACTGCCCCAAGACCGTGAACCCCGAGCAGGCGGACACCGACGAGGACGGCCAGGGCGACGCCTGCGACCGCATCTTCTGCGAGCCCGACGGCCAGCCCGAGGTCTGCGACGGCCGCGACAACGACTGCGATGGCCTCGTGGACATCAACCCCGACGGCTCGCCCGTGGTGGTGCCCGGCGCCTGCGCCACGGGCCTCGCCGGCCAGTGCGCGGTGGGCAACTGGGCGTGCGTCGGCGGCCGCTCGCGCTGCGCGCCTGACATCTCCCCCAGCCCCGAGGTCTGCGATCTGGTCGACAACGACTGCGATGGCACCATCGACGAGGGGACCCGCAACGCCTGCGGCACCTGCGGCGGCCGCCCGCCGGAGACCTGCGACGGCACCGACGAGGACTGCGACGGCAACATCGACGAGGGCGATCTCTGCGGCGCCGGCCAGGGCTGCTACGAGGGCCGCTGCCTGGGCACCTGCGGCGAGGGCGGGGTCTGCGGCAACGGCGCGGACACCTTCTGTGCCGACGGCGTCTGCGTGCCGTGGTGCCAGGTGAACGGCTGTGACGCCGCCGGCCAGGTCTGCCAGGCCGACGGGGCCTGCGTCGACCCCTGCGCGGGCGTGCAGTGCGGCGCGGGCGAGGCGTGCCTCGATGGGCAGTGCGGCTCGGCCCACTGCACCCGCATGGGCTGCGCGGCCGGCGAGCGGTGCCGGCCGGCGGGCTGCGAGCCCGACCCGTGCGCGGGTCGCGACTGCGGCGACGCCAGCTTCTGCCGCGAGGGCGAGTGCGTCTTCTCCTGCGCCGGCGTCGCCTGCCCGGCGGCCCAGGCCTGCTTCGACGGCCTCTGCGACGACACGGGCTGCGGTCCGGTGGGCTGCCCCGCCGAGGGCGAGCTCTGCGTCGAGAACGTCTGCGTCGAGGATCCCTGCAAGGACGTGGCCTGCGCGGCCGCCGAGACGTGCGTGCTCGGCGCCTGCGTGGCCGATCCCTGCGTCGGCATCCAGTGCCCCCAGTACCAGCGCTGCGCCGTGGTCTACGGCACGGCCCAGTGCGTCGGGGACTGGCCGACCTTCCCCGCTGAGCCCGATCCGGGGGTCGGCGGCCAGGGCGGCGGCCAGGGTGGCGCCGGCGGAGCTGCCGGCCAGGGCGGCGCGGGTGGGATGCCCCTCGCCCCCGACATGGGCCCCGGGGCGGGCGGCACGGGCGGCGGCGCGGCGGGTGCCGGCGGCGGCGCCGGCGGCGTGGGCGGCGTGGGCGGCGGCATCGGGGGCGCTGGCGGTGGCGCAGGGGGCGCCGGTGGCGGCGGCCTGCCGGCGGGCTGCGAAGATGGCTCGACCCGGCCCTGCCAGGGGGAGTGCGGCGTGCAGCGCTGCGTCCTGGGGAGCTGGGGGGCCTGCGAGAGCGAGGTCACGCCCGAGCGCTGCGACAACGCCGACAACGACTGCGATGGCCTCGTGGATGAGGCCTTCCCGGCCCTC
>JAWKQS010000043.1:0-69666 GCA_041389985.1 bacterium | reverse complement strand
GGATGGTCCAGGCGCGGATCTCCTTGGGGCCGGCGGTGAAGTAGGTCTGCAGGCCGAGGAGCTGGTAGACGGCGCGGGAGAGGGTGTGCAGGCCGGGCTCGGTGAGGCCGATGTCGGCGAGGAACTCGGCGCGCTCGTCTTCGTCGAGCTCGGCGACCTCGGCTTCGATCTGGGCGCTGATGACGACCTGGCCTTCGCCCTCGGACTCGGCGCGCTGGCGGATGCGCTCGGAGTAGGCGTTGCCCTGGAGGGCGCCGGCTTCGTCGACGTTGCAGACGTAGAGGACGGGCTTGACGGTGATGAGGCCGCTCTGGCGCAGCAGGGTGAGCTGGCCGGCGTCCCAGTCGCCCGCGCGGACGGGCTTGCCTTCGAGGAGCAGGGCGTGGGCAGGCTCGAAGACGGCGATCTTCTCCTTGGACTCCTTGTCGCCCGTCTTGGCCTTCTTGCCGGCACGGTCGATCTGGCGCTCCAGGGACTCGAGGTCGGCGAAGATGAGCTCGGTCTCGATGGTGTCGGCGTCGCGGAGGGGGTTGATGCTGTTCTCGACGTGGGTGATGTCGTCGTTGTCGAAGCAGCGCACCACGTGCAGGACGGCGTCCACGGAGCGGATGTGGCCGAGGAACTGGTTGCCCAGGCCCTCGCCTTTGCTGGCGCCGCGCACGAGGCCGGCGATGTCGACGATCTCGACGGCCGCCGGGATGATCTTCTCGGTCGGCATGATGGCGTTGATGCGGCCGAGGCGGGCGTCCGGGACGGGGACGATGCCGACGTTGGGCTCGATGGTGCAGAAGGGGTAGTTGGCGCTCTCGGCGCCCGCGGCCGTGAGGGCGTTGAAGAGGGTGGACTTGCCGACGTTGGGCAGCCCGACGATGCCTGCCTTCATGTTCGCCTCCGCGCGCTTTCAAGGGGTCTCAAGGGCGCGGAAAGTAGGCGACGAGGGGCCGTTTTGCAAGCGGCGCGGGCGCGCGGATCAGCGGCGGTCGAAGCAGCGGGCGTCGTAGGCGATGCGCAGGGTGTCGTCGCGGGCCGGGTGGTTGCGGGCCTCGAAGAAGATGGCGTTGCGCTCGGCATCGAACTCCCAGCGGTCGTTGCGCGCGTCGTTGAGGAAGACGCTGATGGACTCGGGGACGGCGGGGCGGCTGAGGCTGAAGTAGGCGCGGCGGTTGGCCTCCAGGCGCGGCACGGTGATCTCGTCGACGGTGGCGGGGCCGGGGACGCCGGTGCCGTAGAGGGGGATGGTCAGCTCGGGGAAGTTCATGGCGTCGCTGGTCACGATCAGGTCGCAGCGGTGCTCGTCTTCCCGGGCGGGCTGGAACACGAAGGGGAACGGGACGCCTTCGTCGGGCAGCAGGGGGATGCACTCGGCGAAGTCGGGCTCTTCGAGCAGTACGAACTGGGCGCAGTCGGGGCCCTCGAAGCGATAGCCCGTCACGCAGAGGGGCACGAAGCCGACGTTGGTGGCGGCCGTGCGGCGCTCGGTGGACTCGCAGACGAGGGCGGTGGTGTTCTCGAAGCCCACCTCGTCGGGCACGCCGCCGATGAGGGCTTCGGCGCCGACGCCGAGGAGCTGGGTGGAGAGGCGGCGGTTCTCCATGCGCTCGGGGTCGCGGTAGTCGAAGTGCAGCTCGGCGCGGTCGCCCACGGGGGCTGCGATGGTGGGGGCGAAGGTGACCGTCAGCGGCACGCTCTCGCCCGGGGCGACCTCGACGGCGCCGCCGGCGTCCACGCGGAAGACGTTCTCGGCCGGGCCGCCCACCTTCTCGGTGCTCACGTTGCGGATGCCGCAGGCGTCGGCGCCCAGGTTCTTCACCAGGATCTGCTGGCTCTGCTCGGTGCCGATGCGCACCTGGCCGTACTCCAGGCGGGCGGGCTCGAAGGCCGGGATGCAGCCCTGCACGGCGTCGCCGCGGGCCTGTAGCTCGATGTCGACGACGGGGTTGGCCGTGGCGTCCGACGCGATGATCAGGTGGCCCTGGGCGAGCTGGTCGGGGACGAGGGCGTCGTTCTGGTAGAAGACGTCGAGGGCCAGGATGGCGCTGCGGGCCAGGGGGCCGACGGGGTCGCGGCCCTCGGGGGGCACCACCCGGAAGCCCGGGTCGCCTTCCAGGCGGACGTCGGTGATGTTCAGGTCGAAGTCACCGCAGTTGCTGATGGTGACGCCGAAGAGGCCGCTCTGCTGGCCGGGCTGCACGCGGCCCATGCTGATCATGCCGGGCGAGACGCGCAGGCAGTTCTGCAGGGTGCGACCGGTGACCGGGACGGTGACCTGCTCCTCGTCGGGGTCATTGGTGCGGATGAGCAGCGAGGCGCGGACCTCGTTCACGCCATCGGGGCGAAAACCGATGGAAAACGAGAGGTTGGCGCCAGGGTCGATGGAGGCGCCGGGGGCGGGCAGGCCCGAGAGGGTGAAGCGCGGGTCGGCCGGCTGCAGCAGGATCTCCTCGACGCGCAGCGGGGCGGTGCCGGTGTTGTGCACCTCGATGGTGGCCGCCTCGGCGTCTTCGCCCACGTTGGCGATGAGCGTCACCGAGGTCGGGCGGACGTCCACGTCGGGCGCCGCCCCTTCCGCGGCGTCGCCGGTGCGGGCGTCGCGGACCTGGGCGTCGCCGGCGCGCAGGGCGGCGTCGGGGTCTTGGGCGGGGCCGCCGCCGTCACCGCTGTCGCAGGCGGGGAGGGCGGCCAGGAGGAACGCGGCGAGGTGGATGCGCTGCATCCGAGGAGCGTACCGCCCGGGCGGCGTCGGCGGGAAGGCTCAGGACTCGGACAGGCCCCTGCGCCGCGGTGTGCCGGCTCGGTCCGGCGCCAGGTAGACTGCGCCCATGAAGGAGCGCCACCTGTCAGAGCTGGAAGATCAGGCGTGGTTCCCGCGTCCATGCGGCGTACCTCACGGATGTGCTGGCCTTCGCAGGCAACGCCTTTGCCTTCCCGTACGCGGCCTTCGTCCCGCGGCTGCGGGCGGCGCTGGATGCGACGGGGAGACGGAGCTGCTCGACCCTGTGCTCGGGCAGCGGGGGCCACTGCCGACGCTGCTGGCGATGCTGCGGGCCGACGGGGGCTTCGTCGATCACGAGGCCAGGCCACCGACCTGCACCCGCGGTGGAGCCCCGAGGCGCGGGCGCGGGCCGAACCGCGATCATCGCCGAGGATCGGCCCATCGACGCCTCGGACGTGCCGCCCGAGCTGCCAGGCTTCCGGCTGATCGATCTGCAATGGTTTCCACCACTTGCCGCCGCCGTTGGCCCGCGCCGTCCTGGCGGACGCCGTGCGCCAGCGGCGGGATCGCCGTGCTGGAGGTCATCCGAGCGATCAGTGCCCGCCATGGCGTGGATGCTCGTGTCGCCCGCGATCACCTGGCGGTGACGCCGTTCATCCCGGCCCTTCGAGTGGCGGCGCGGCGCTGACGTACGCGGTGCCGGCAGATTGCCGCTGACGGCCGAGTTCGATGGGCTGGGTATCGTGCCTGCGCATCTACAGCCCCGACGACCTGCAGGCGCTGCTCGCCGGTGCCCGACGCCGACACCTTCGAGTGGCAGATCAGAGCGGCTGCGGTGGCAGGCACGCCGATGGCTGACGACCCTCATCAGGGTGCCGCGCTGACGCTCCAGGGCGACGCGGAGGTGGTGCAGCAGCAGGGCGCCGATGTCGTGGCAGCGGCCCCGCGCGCTGAAGGTGTGGTGCAGCCACTCGGCCCGGGCGTTCAGCTCGAGGATGCTGCCCCCGACCTCGGCCGGATCGGCGCTCGGATCGGGCGTCATGGCGTCGACGGCGAAGACATCCCAGGCTGAAGACGGCCCCGGCGAGCTCGACCCAGGCGTGCCAGCAGGGTGCAGGGCGTCGGTGACGTCGGTGGCCCGGACGCCGCGGGCCATGTTGGCCAGGGCGCCGAGGCGGACGAGCTGGCCGTCGGCGGGGACGTCGGTGGGGGTCAGGCGCTGCTCGGCCAGGACCTCCAGGACGTGGGCGTCGAGCACCGCGCGGTTCTTGGGGTTCGGCCGGCGGACCTCGACATCGAGGAGCCTCGATGAGGCCGGCCTGATGGGGTATGGCCGTCGCCGGTACTCGGGGAGGTGCGGACGCGAGCGGCCACGACGCGCCCTCCGAGGGCGTGCAGGCGCAGGTCGGCGCCGGCCACGAGGGCCTCGGCGAGGGCCGGCTCGGCCAGGTGGGCGGCGTGGTGGGCGGCAGCCTCGGCGTTGGGCGGATCGAGCAGGACGCCGCGACCGTCCCGGCCACGGGCTTCACGACGATGGGGCCCTGCGCCGGCCTTGCAGAACGGGCCGGATCCACGTCGAAGAGCCCGGTCAGCGAGGCGCCGGCCGAAGATGGGCCAGGCCGGCCTCGGCCAGCAGCGCCTTCGTGGCCAGCTTGTTGTCGATGAGCAGGCTGGCACTGTTACGACAGGCTGGGGACGACGGCCCTTGAGGACAAGGACGCCCCCGTAGCGGACGGCGTCGATGCCCCAGGCCAGTGGCAGCGTCGATCCACGCCGAGGCACGCAGGGCGGCGTCAGCAGGGCGAGCTGGTGGGGATCGCGCTCCATCATGGATCCCGCACCAGGCGAAAGCCGGCGTGCTGGTAGAAGTGGTGGCGAAACCAGAGGCGGTAGTGGCGCAGGCCCCGGCGCCGGTGGTGGCCAGGCGCCGCGCAGGTCAGCGTGCTCGTCGTCGAAGTAGGGATCGGAGAAGTCGGGGTACAGCGGGTGCGGGCGGTAGCCGGGCAGGGGCCGGAAGTCATCGGCGAGCCACTGCCAGACGTTGCCATGGACGTCATGGAAACCCAGCGGCGTCGCGATCCCGTGGTCGACGGGGGTGGGCGAGCCATGGCGCAGGTTGAGGTTGTAGCCCTCGACCTCGATGACATCGGCCCCGGCTCGGGGCGCGTCGGCGGCGAGGGCCGCCCACTCCAGCTCCGTAGGGAGGCGCGCGCCGGCCCAGCGGGCGTAGGCGGCGGCCTCGTGGCCGTTGACCTCGGCGGAGCCAGGCGAGGGGGCAGGTCCGCACGTCGAGCTGCGCCCGGCCAGCGAAAGCCGGCGCCGCCACAGCCGAAGCGGGGTGGGTGGCGCCGAGCTGCACGCCGTCCCAGCCGGCGGGCGTCCCAGAGCGCGGGGTGGTGGTAGCCGCCGTCGGCCACGAACTGCGCGAAGAGATCCGGCGTTGCTGACGAGGGTCGTCTCGTGGCCAGGAACGCACGCGACCTCTGTACAACGTGCCGTATTCATTGCCCCAGCCGTGGGTTTCCGAGACGGGCGGGCGACCCAGCGTCACGGTCGGGCGGGCACGCCTCGAACCGCAGCGCCGGCGCCGGGCCGCCCGTGGGCGTCGCGCCAGTCGTCCAGCCGCGCACGGCTTCACCGGAGCTGCCGGATGAGCACCGAGCTATCGTCTCGAAGTGGATGCGGTCGTGCTCCAGGCCCATGTGCAGGGCCCACAGGGGGTGGTCCCAGGTCACGAAGGGGGGCAGCGGCGCGGTGTCGATGACGCGGCGCACCACGTCCGCGACCCGGGCGCGGTAGGCGCGCACGACCGCCACCGGGGGCCAGCCCGCGATCGCGTCCAGATCGTCCGCCCCGTGGGGATCCACCCCCTTGGCGAAGAGGGCCTCCAGCGCCGCATCCACCGGCGCGTCGAGCAGGCCGGCCAGGCGGAGCTTGTTGATGTAGAAGGCGGCGGGGTGCCCCAGGTAGAAGATGAGCGGGTGCCGTAGCGGATCGGGCTGGCTGTACAGCGCCCGCTCGTCCACCGCCGAGAAGAGCCACTCACACAGGGCCCAGGTCTCTTCGAAGTACGCCCGCAGCGTCGCCCGATCGGCGGCGAGGCTGGGCGGCGGCAGGCTGGTCATGGCTCCTCCCGGGCTGCGAGAAGCATCGTGCGCCAGGCGTCCGGGTCTTTCAACCAGCCAGACCGCTCAGCGCCGGGCAAAAGCGGCCTGGTGGCCGAAGTGGTTGGTCTGCTTCAGCTTTTCTGACGACATGCCCGGGATGGCGGCGGCCCGGGCCTGCTCCGTCGGGGCGTCGACGGCGGAGAGCAAGGTGTTGTCGGTGCACACGCAGGCTCGGACGCCGCGGTCGAGCCAGGCGGGCAGGGGGTGGGAGGCGATGGCGGGGATGACGCCGGTGTGCCAGTTGGAGGTGGGGCAGGCCTCGAGGGTGGTGCCGCGGGCCAGGACCAGGTCGACGAGGGCGGCGTCGTCCAGCAGGCTGACGCCGTGGCCGATGCGATCGGCGCCCAGCACCTCGATGGCGGTGCGGATCTCGTCGGCGGGGCGGCCCTCGCCGGCGTGGACGGTGCGGCCCAGGCCCAGCGCGCCCGCCCGCTGGAAGGGGGCGGCGTAGTCGGCGAGGCGGTGGGCATGGGTCGGCGCCGGGCCGCCCGCGAGATCGAGGCCGACCACCCCGGGCCGGGCCGCCGCCACGTCCACCAGGTGCTCGAGCAGGGCGACGGGTTCGCCGTAGAGGCCGCACAGGATGAGGCCCGCGCGGCCGCCGATGCCGTCGAGGGCGGCGTCCACGACGTCGGGGATGGGGGGGCCGTGGAGCTGCGGCGCGAACCGGATCTCCAGCGTCGTCACCCCTTCGGCCGCGGCGTCCTCGCAGATCTCGGCGGCCACCCGGGTGATGGCGGGCAGGGTGTCGAGCAGGCTCAGGGTGAAGCGGAAGCGGTCGAGGGCCGCGAAGATGCCCATGCCCGGGGTGAAGGGCAGGTCGGGGGGCACCGCCAGGCCGCGCGCGGCGGCCAGCTCGGCGACCGTGGCGGGCCGCAGCGAGCCATCCAGGTGCCGATGCAGGTCGGCCAGCCCGTCGCGCATCACTGCCAGTCCGGCTCGGTGCGGGGGCCGACGCCGCCCTCGATGGCCTGGAGGCCCCAGGGGGGCGAGGCGTTGACGATGAAGCCGGCGCGGCAGGTGATGTGCACGTCGCGGAACTCCGTGTCGGGCTTGTGGGCGCGCAGGGTGTAGTCGCCCGGTGGCACGTTCAAGAACAGCACGCCCCCGTCGGCGGTGGTCTGGGTGAGCATGCGCGAGGGGAAGATGGCGTTGTAGCGCACCAGATCGAAGTAGATGGGGCCATCCACATCGTCGGGCTCGGGCTCGAGGGTGACGGTGGCCTCGGGTTCGCCGTGGGTGCCGGGGATCTCATCGTACAGGGAGTTGCCCCGGCGGGTGACCGTCGAGGCGATCTGGCACCGCGCCGGGTCGGGGGTGAGCTGCACGATGGCGGCGAGGGCGTTGTAGAGCGCGAAGTCAGGCGCCTGGAACGTCAGGCGCTCCATGTCTTCGCCGGCCAGGGTGTGGGTGCCGGTCTGGATGGGCGGCAGATCGGGGTCTTCGAGGACGAACGTGACCTGGCTGCCATCGGGCAGGCCGTCGAAGCGGAAGCTGCCGTCGGCGGCGGTGGTGGCGGTGCGCTCGGGATCCTCCAGCAGGCGGACGGTGGCGCCCTCGATGGGGCCGCCGTTGGCGCTGAAGGAGAACGCGTGGCCGCTGACGCTGAGGGCCCGGGCCTCCACCTGGGCATCGGCGCCGGCCGCGTCTCCGGGCGGGGTGGCGTCGTCGGCGGCGTCACCCGGGGCGTCATCGCAGGCGGTCACGGCGAGGGCGGTCGCGGCGAGGGCGGCGGCGAGGAGGGCGCGGCGCATGGGACCTCCGATCACGGGACGGTGTTGTCGAGGCGGCGGGTGACGGCGGTGGTGCCCTCGGTGGCCACGTCCACGGCGACGTCCAGGCCGGCCAGCATGTCCCCGCTGTTGGGGAAGAGCCGCTCCATGAAGTCATCGTTGCGGTCGAGGATGACGTTGAGGTGGTAGCGCCCGGCGTGGACCTGATCGAGCAGCAGCGTCGCCTCGGTGGCGCCGGCCGGGGCCTCGACGCTGAGGACGCGGGCCGGGTTGCAGGTGCCGGTGAAGCCGCAGGGCGTGGTCGACAGCAGCATCCAGACCCGGTGGGGGGCGTCGAGGGCGCCGCGCCAGGTGGCCTGCACCTGGAGGGCGGGCATGGGCGGGAACGGGGCGTCGTCGGGGCCCGCCGTGGCGGAGAAACCTTCAGGGATTTCGCGGGTTTCCAGTCGGCGGGCGGGCCAGCGCAGGTGCATGGCGCCCCGGACGAGCACGGTGAGGGTCAGGCGATCCGCGCCCTCGAAGGCCCAGGTGGCGTCCAGGTAGTCGCAGCCCCGCGGGCCATGGCAGAAGCGCAGCGTGTCCGCCGTGGCCTCGACGAGCACGGCCCGGGTGTCGCGCAGAATCCCCAGGAAATACCCGCCGTTGCGATAGACCAGGGTGGGCTGGCCGTCCACGTCCTCGACGTCGAAGGCGAACCGCAGGTTGTTCTCGGCGTCCAGATCGAAGCGCGAGAAGAGCTGGCGGTCGTCCGCGGGGCGCAGGTCCATGTTCATCGGGGGAAGCCGCCCAGGGGCGTCTCGCTGGCCGGGCCCGGACCACAGGCCGGCGAGCCGTGGCAGCAGCGCCAGGCCCGCGACGCCGACGGCCGCGTCGGCCACCGGCCCGGCGTCCGCAGCGCCCGCATCCGCCACGGCCGCGGCGTCCGGGGCCGGATCGGCGGCCCCACCGTCATCACAGCCCGTCAGGGCGAACAGACCCATGAGAAGCCAGCGAGCCATGAGACCTCCACGCGCGGGGCGCGGAGCATACCGCGAACGGGCCCGTCGAGGCACCGTCGCCGCGCATGGGCAGGGCCCTCCGCCTGGGCTACGCTGGCGGCATGCAGATCGCCGTCCTGTCCGCCGCGTGCCGCCTCCCCGGCGCCGACTCTCCGGCCCAGCTCTTCACGCGGCTGGTGGCAGGGGCCGATGCGGTGGGCGTCGTCCCCGCCGATCGCTGGGATCACGGCGCCTGGTTCGATCCTGCCGGCGCCCCCGGCACGACGCGGTCCCGTTGGGGGGCGTTCCTGGCCGATCCATGGGGGTTTGACGCGGCGGGCTTCGGCATCGGCGCGGCGGAGGCGCAGGCGATGGACCCACAGCAGCGGCTGCTGCTGCTCTGCGCCCGCGAGGCCCTGGCCGCGGCCGGCATCGCCGAGGTGGCCGGCCGGCGCGTCGGGGTGTTCATCGGCGCCACCTACGCGACCCATGGCGAGCGGGTCGCGGCCCGCTTCGAGGCGGGCGAGCCCATCCCCGGCAGCGCCATCATCGGCAACCTGGACAACATGCTCGCCGCCCGCCTGAGCCACGCCCTGGACCTGCGCGGGCCGGCGCTGGCCGTGGACTCGGCCTGCTCGTCGACGCTCGTCGCCCTGCACTGGCGCGGCAGGCGCTGGAGACCGGGGAGTGCGAGCTGGCCCTCGTCGGGGGCGCCCACCTGCTGGTGACCCCGACGCTGCACCTGATGATGGGGCGGGCGGGGGCGCTGTCGCCCACCGGCCGGTGCCGGCCCTTCGCGGCCGACGCCGACGGCATCGTGCTGGGGGAGGGGGTGGGCGTCCTGGTGCTGGCCCTGGAGGCGCGCGCCCGGGCCGCGGGCTGGTCGCTGGCGGCGCGGCTGGTGGCGACGGCGGTGAACAACGATGGCCGCAGCCTGAACCCCATGGCGCCGCGCCCCGGGGGGCAGGCCGAGGTCATGGCCGCGGCGTGGCATGCGGCGGGCCGCGATCCCCGCGAGGTGGGGTACATCGAGGCGCATGGCACCGGCACGCCGGTGGGCGATCCGGTGGAGGCCGCGTCGCTGGCCCAGGTCTTCGGCGGCGGCCGCCCACGGTGGCTGGGGGCCGTGAAGGGCAACCTGGGGCACCTGCTGGGCGCCGCGGGCGTGCCGGCTTTGATCAAGGTTTTCGGCATGTTGCAGCACGGGGTGGTGCCGCCGACCCTCCACGGTCCTGCCCGCGCCGCCCTCGGTCTGGCCGACGCCGGGCTCCACCTCACCGACGCGGCGACGCCCTGGGAGGGGCCCCGGGTGGCCGCCATCAACGCCTTCGGCTTTGGTGGCACCAACGCCCACGTCATCCTGGAGGCGGTAGCCGACGGCCCGGCCCCGCGCAGCGTGGTGCCGTGGACGGGCCCCGGCTTCGAGCTGCCCTGGCGGGCGCGCGGGGGGGCCCACCTGCCGGCGCACCCCGTCGTGCGGCGGCGCCTGTCGGCGGCGCTGGGGCGCTTCACCTACGCGGCCGATGTGGGGCCCGCGGATCCGCTGCTGGCCGAGCACACCGTGGCCGGGCAGGCGCTGCTGCCGGGCGCCGTGATCTGGGACGCGCTGGCCACCGCCTGGGCCGACGCGACGGGGGAGCCCGGGGCGCTCGCCGAGGTGCAGCTTCGCCGGCCCTGCCGCGGCGCCTTCGAGGTGGAGGTGCTGCCCGGGAGCGCGCGTGCGCGGGACGCGGCGGGCGTCCTGGCCGAGGCGCGGGTGGTGGCGCTGCCGCCCCGGCCGCCGGCCCGGGCGCTGGAGGCGCTGCGGGCGGCCCACCCGGTGGAGGACGATCCCGACGGCCTCGCGCGCGCGCTCGCCGCCGCGGGGATGGTGCACGGGCCGGTGTATCGGCGCGTCGAGGCGCTCTGGCGAGGCCCGACCGGGGCGCTGGCCCGCCTCGTTCACCCGGATCACCGCGTCGGCGCCACCCTGGACGCCGCGCTCCAGCCCATCGGCGCGGTGCTGGCCGCTCGGGGGCTGGGCGGGCTGCGCGTCCCGGCCACGGTGGAGCGGATCGCGCGCTGGCCCGGCACCCCGCGGTGGAGCGTCGTGCACGGCCTCGTGGTGGAGGGCGACGCCCTCCGGGCCGACGTGGACGTGCTGGCGGATGACGGGAGCTTCTGCTTTCAGATCGAGGGCTTGCGGCTGCTGCCGGTGGCGCATGCGCCGGAGACGGCCTGGTTCTCCCGGCTGGACTGGGCCGAGGCGGCGGCGCCGGTGCCGGGGCAGGTGCGGGTGGTGGAGGTGCCGGAGGATCAGGCGCCCGCCGAGGCCGTGGAGTGGGTCCACGCCCACCTGCGGGTGGCGGGGCCGGTGTGCGTCGTCGTGCGCGCGGCCTTCGCCGTCGAGCCCGGCGACCGCGTCCACCCGGCCCAGGCGGCGGCCGCGGCCTACGCGGCGGCCGTAGGGGCCGAGCGCGGGGGCGTGGGGGTGGTGGACGCCGGGGCGGACCGGGAGGTGGTGGCCGTCCCGGCCGGGCGGTGGGCCCGTCGGGGCGGGCGGTGGCGCGTGCCGATCGAGCGGCCCGTCGCCGCGCCGCCCCTGGCCATCGCCCCCGGGGGCACCTGGCTGCTCACGGGGGGTGCGACCGGGGCGACGGCGGCCATCGCCGAGGCGCTGGCGGGTCCGGGCCGCCGGCTGGTGCTGGTGGGGCGGACGCCACCGGACGCCGCTCGCGAGGCTCGGATGGCGGCCCTGCGGGCCCAGGGCGCCGAGGTCGTCTACGCCGTGGCGGATCTGGCCGACGCCTCGGCGGTGGCGGCGCTGCTGGCCTGCCACCAGCCCATCGCCGGGGTGGTGCACGGGGCGGGCGAGGTGCACCCGGGCCGGTTCGACGCGGTGACGGCGGCCCAGCGGGCGGCGACGCTGGCCGGCAAGGTGGGCGGGGCCGTGACGCTGCGGGACGGTCTGGCGGCCCTGCGCCCACGGCCGCCGCTGCTGCTGCTCTCGTCCGTCGCGGGGGTCTGGCCCGAGCGGTTCGGGGGCGGGATCGCGGCGTACGCGGCGGCCAACGCCGCGCTCGACGCGCTGGCGGCTGAAGGGGCCGGCGTGTGGGCGGCGGCCTTCGGGCCCTGGACGGACGTGGGGATGGGGCGCGATCCGGCCTTGCGCGCCCGGCTGGACCGGCTCGGGCTGGCGGGCCTGGCCCCGGAGCCGGCGGCCCGCGCGGCGCTGCGCGCTCTGGCCGGCCCGGCGCAGGCCGTGGTGGCGCCCCGGATGGAGGCGCGGGCTGACCCCGTAGCAGTGGCGCAACCTGTTGAAAACATGGAGGAACTGATCATCGGGCTGGTCGCCGCGGCGCTGGACCTGGACCCGGCCGAGGTGGCGGTGGACGTGCCCCTGTCGCGGCTGGGCCTCGACTCGCTGGCGGCCGTGGACGTGGCTCGGGCCCTGACGGCGCGAGGCCTCGGGCCGGTGTCGGAGTCGACGCTCTTCGAGCAGCGCACCATCGCCGACCTCGCCCGCCTGCTCGGTGGCTCACCCCGGGTCGGGGCGGCCGGGGTCGAGGCGGCCGGGGTCGAGGCGGCCGGCGTCCCGGCGGCCGGGGTCCAGGCGGCCGGCGTCCCGGCGGCCGGCGTCCCGGCGGCGCGGCTCGCCGGTGAGGGGGCGGCCGGGGGCGCGCGGCCCGCTTCCCGGCTTCAGCGGGCGTTCCTGGCCCAGGAGGCGCTGTTTCCCGGCGTCACGCCGTACGCCAGCCTCCGCCAGACCCGCGCGGCCCCCCTGGACGCGGCGCGCCTCGCCCAGGCCGTCCGGCGGCTGGTGGCCCACCACGCGGCCCTGCGGACCCACTTCGCCGGCGGGCAGCGGGTGGTGGTGCCGGCGGCCACGCTGCCTGTCCTGCGCTACACGGTGGCCACGGACGAGGCCCGCGAGCGCATCGAGGAGGCCCTGGCCAGCGCGCCCTTCGCGGGGCCGCCCCTGGCGCGGCTGGCGCGGGTGCGGCAGGGCGGGCGCGAGCACCTCGTCCTGACGGCCCACCACGCGGTGGTCGATGGGTGGAGCGCCTTTCTGCTGGCCCAGCGCCTGTGGACCCTGTACGCCGATCCCGAGGCCCCGCTCCCGGCGGACGTGGAGGACGGGGCCGACGACGCCGACGAGCCGGATGGCGGCGGCGAGCAGGTGCCCTGGCCACGGCTGCCGGGGTGGCGGGGGGGACCGCCCGACGCGCCGCGCACGGCCCGGATCGCCCGGCTGGTCGAGGTGGCGGCCGTCCAGCGGCGGGCGGCCGCGCTGGGCGTCACGCCCTTCGCGCTGATCGCGGCGGCGTGGGCCCGGGCGCTCGGGGCGTGGGCCGGGCTCGACGTCGTCGTGCTCAACGTCGCGACAGGGGGCCGCGACGCGGGCACCGCCGAGGTGGTGGGCTGTCGGGCCGATACCGTGCCGCTCGCGGTCGCGGTGGCCGGCGCGGGCGATGACGTGGCGCGCCGCGTCGCGGCGGCGTGGCCACAGGCGGCCCGCCAGGGGGGCAACGCCCGGCGCTCGGGCCGGCGCGCGCCCGACGGCGGACCGGGCGTGCCTTCGCCCTTCGGTCTGAGCGTGGCCCTGTTCCGGGGGCGGCCCCCCGCCGGGGTGGTCGTCGAGGACGTGGTGGCCCGGACGGCGACGGCGGCGACGCGCCTGGGCCTCACGGTCTGGCTGGCCGGCGAGCGCCTCGGCGCGGCCCTCAACACCCCGGCGGGCGCCTTCGAGGCCGAGGCCCTCGATCGGCTGGTGGAGGGGCTTCGGGCCGCGCTGGCGGAGGCGGTGGACGCGGCGGGCGTGGGGAGCGAAGCCGCGCAAGATACCGAAGACAAAGCGGATTTGCTGGCCCCCATCGCCGCGGTGGTGGCCGCGACGCCCGAGGCCATGGCCGTCGATGATGGCGCCACGGCGTGGTCCCATGCGGAGCTCTGGCGGCGCGCCGGCCGCTTCGCCGGCGGCCTCGCGGGCGTCAAGCGCGGTCAGGCCGTGGCGGTGGACGTCGACGGGGGCCTGGACGCGGTGGTCGCCCTGCTGGGGGTGCTCTGGATCGGCGCCGTCTGGCTGCCCGTCGACGCCGACCAGCCGGCGCCGCGCACGGAGCAGCAGCTCGCCCTGGTGCCGGGGGTGCGGCGAGTCCGGGGGACGCCGGATGGTCCGCCTCCGCCGCGGGTGGTGCTCACGGCGGCGGACCGGGCCTGCGTCCTCTTCACCTCCGGCTCCTCGGGGCGGCCGAAGGGGGTGCCGGTGACGGCGGGGGCCCTGGGGCACTACCTGGCCTGGGCGGGCGGCATGCTGGGGATCGGCCCGGGCGACCACCTGCTGCAGACCTCGGCGCTGGTCTTCGATGCCTCGCTGCGCCAGCTCCTCGCGCCGCTGCGGGCGGGGGCGTGCGTCCACACGACCACCCGGGCCGAGCGCCGGGAGCCGGCCCACCTGCGCGCCCGCCTCGCCCGCGAGGCCATCACGCACCTCAACACATCGCCGGCGCTGCTGGCCCGGGTGGTGGCGGCGGGGGGCGAGGCCGCACCGGCCCTGCGCCAGGTGACGGTGGGCGGCGAGGCGCTGGCGGTGGGGCTGGCCCGGGCGGTCTGGACGGCCTTCGGACCGGTGGAGCTCTGGAACCTGTACGGCCCCACCGAGGCGACGATCAACGCGACGGCCCACCGCGTCGAGCCGGCCGACGATCCCGTCCCCATCGGGCGGCCCCTGCCGGGGTACCAGGTCTGGGTGCTGGACGAGGCCGGGCGGCCGGCCGAGGAGGGGGAGCTCTGCGTCGGTGGCGTCGGCGTCTTCGCCGGCTACCTGGGGGACGAGCCGGTGCCCTGGGTAGAAACACCCGACGGATCAAGGGCTTACCGGACGGGTGACCGGGCGCGGTGGCGAGCGGACAAGGCGCTCCTCTACCGGGGCCGCGTCGACGATCAGGTGCAGATCCGGGGCGTCCGGGTCGAGCCGGGGGAGATCGAGGCCGTCCTGGCGGGGGCGCCCGGCGTGCGGCTGGCCGCCGTGCGCCGGGTGGAGGGGGCGGGCGACGCCTGGCTCGAGGCCTGGATCGAGGGCGCCGCGGAGGCCGAGGCGGTGCGGGCCCACGCCATGGCGCACCTGCCCGCGGCGATGGTCCCGCGGCGGGTCCACTCGGTGGAGCGCCTGCCGCTGGGCCCGACGGGGAAGGTCGACCGGAGCACGCTGGTGGCGGGGCCGGCGCCGACCCGCGCCTCCCGCGGGGCGCTGCCGGCGACGCCGGCCGAGCAGCAGGTGGCGGCCGCGTGGACCGCCGTGCTGGGGGTCGAGCCCATCGGGGTGGACGACGACTTCTTCGCCCTCGGGGGTGACTCCATGGCCGCGGTGGAGGTGAGCGCGCGGCTGGCCCTGCCGCGGGCGGCTCTGCTCTACAGCCACCCGACGCTGGGCGCGCTGGCGGCGGCCATGGCGGACGCCGCGCCGCCCCCGCTGCCCGCCTCCACCGACGACGCGTGGCCCCTGTCGCCCGCCCAGATCGGCTTCCTGCTCGCCGAGCGGGCGGCGCGGCCCGTGGCCTGGCACGCCCGGCTGCCGCTGGTGGGCGCGCTTCACCCGCCCGCCCTCGCCGAGGCGTGGGCCCTCGTCCAGCGGCGCCATCCGCTGCTGAGCGCGACCTTCGCGGGGGGCCTGTGCCGACCGGGGACGGCGCGGCCCAGCCGGCTGGAGGTGGTGGCGGTGCCCGAGGTGGCGGCCTGGCCCGCCGCCCGGCCGACCCTGGATCCGGCGACGGGCCCCCTCATCATGGGGCGCCTGCTGGTGGACGCCGGCGGCGGTCAGGCCCTGGACGTCTCGGCCCACCACCTCGTCGGCGACGCCTGGAGCTTCGGCGTCGTCGTCGCCGAGCTGCTGGCGGCCCACGACGCCCTCGCGCGGGGTGACGTCCCGGCGCTGCCCGAGCCGGGGCCTTCCTTCGGCGCCCTGGCCGCCCGCCAGCGCGCCCAGCAGCCCACGGAGGACGAAAAGGCCTTCTGGATCACGATGTTCGCGCCCCCCTGGGCGGAGCCGGCCTGCCCCGCCGGCCCCACCACGACGGCGGCCGGCCCCATCGAGGCCGCGGACGCCGCGGCGCTGCTGGACGCGCTGCACCGGAGCCTGGCCGACGCCCTCGGCCAGGACGACCTGGTGATCGGGGTGGCCCACGCGGGGCGGGACGCGCCGGGGACGGAGCGGGTGGTCGGGCCCCTCGCGCAGCTCCTGCCGGTGCGCGTGGCGGCGCGGGGGGGCGCCGCGGGCGCCCTGCGGGGGGCCCTCGCCCACGCCGCTTCGCCCGGCGCGCTGCGGGCCTGCATGCCCGGCGGGCGCCTGCCCCGGGCCGCCTTCATCCTCTCGGTGTTGCCGCCCGCGCCGGCCCCCGGGTCGGGCCTGCGGGTCGATCAGGCGGCGGCCCGGACATGGATGGATCTGCCCGAGGAGACGGTGGTGCAGGTGGTCGCCCGCCCCCAGGCGTCGGGCATGGGGCTGGAGATCACCTGCGCGACGACCGCCCTGGACGCCGACACGCTGTGGGCGGCGGTGGCGGCTGCCCGCGAGACGCCCCCCCTCGACGCCGCGCTCGTGGCCTGCCTGCCCGCCGAGCTGCCGGCCGCCGCGCGCGCGCTGCTCGGGCCCGCCCCGCGGCTGGTGGGCGTGGCCGAGACCTCCCTTGGCCGGCTGGGGCTCCTCTGCCTGCCCCAGGCGTCGACCGATCCCGTGGACGCCGCGCAGGTGGCCGCCGCCGTGGCCGGGGCCCGGGCGCGGGGCGCACGGGGGATCGCCCTCGCCGGGACGCTGCCCGCCCAGACCGCCTATGGCCACGATGTGGCGGCGCAGCTGCCCGATCCCGAGCCCCTGACGACGGGCCACGCGGCCACGGCCGTGGCGGTCGCGTGGACGGTGCTGGCGTGCCTCACGCGCCTGGGCCGGACGTGGGCCGACCAGCGCGTCGCCCTGCTGGGGGTGGGATCCGTGGGCCGGGCGGTGGCCGGCCTGCTGGCCCGCCGGGTGGGCGCGCCAGGCGCGTGGACGCTGTGCGACCTGCCCGCCCGCCGCCCGGCGTCTGCGGAGTTCGCTCGGCAACTCATGGGAAACATTGAGATCTGGGACGCCGACCCGGCGCCGCCGGGCGCCGTCTACGACGCCGACCTCATCATCGGGGCCAGCAGCGGCGCCGCGACGCTGGCGGTGGCCCGGCTGCGTCCGGGCGCCGTCGTCGTCGATGACTCCTCCCCGCACTGCTTCGACGTCGCGGCCGCCTGGCGGCGCATGGCCGACCCGGCCGACGTGGCGCTCAGGGGCGGGGGCCTGCTCACGCTGCCGCTGGTCCGCCGCCGCCCGGGTGCCGGCCTCGAGGCGGCGGCGGCGTTGCTGCCGCCGGAGGGCCTGCCCGGCTGCGCCGTCGGCGCGCTGCTGCACGCCGGCCCTCTTGCCGGCGGCGCCGACCTGGGCCTGGTGGACGCCCGGCGCGCCGACGCGGCCTGGGAGGCCCTGGTCGCCGCCGGCGCGGGCGTGCCTCCGCTGCACCTCGGGACGTCGGCCCTCCCGGGGGCGCTGCTGGAGCGGCTGGCGCGGGGCTGAGGCCGATGTCAGACCGGAGCGCCTCTCGGCGAACCCCCTGGCCCCACCCGCGCTGGAGAGACGAATGCGGCTGACTCCCCTCTGGTGCCTGATCGCCCCGCTGGCGGCCCAGGCCATCGAAATCCACCCCATGCCTTTCGTGAAGGGCGACAGCGTACCCTTCCACTGCCTGGTCGGCGCGGGCCCGTCGCACTGGCCGCCGCTCCCCGAGATCGTGCCGCTGTTTCCGGGCGAGCTCGACCTGCCCGTGCCGGAGCCCGCCGCGGAGACCTTCATCGAGGTCTACCGTCGCGACGCCGAAGGCCCCTGGAGCCGCGTCCTGGGTCCGCTGCCCTCGACGGCCAGCCTCGCGCTGCACCTGAACCAGCCGCTCGCGGCGGGCCAGCAGATCCGCTACCGCCGTGTCCAGGGCGACGCCTACGACCAGTCCGAAATCTTCAGTGTGGTCAATGAGTTGCCACAGCTCGGGGCGCCCCGGGTGGTGGGCGACCTGCGGGCTGACCAGGCGGTGCTGCGGGTCGAGGCGGTGCCCGCCGGGGTCTGGGCGGAGGTGGTCGTCGCGGGGGACGTCGTCGGGCGGGCGCGCGCCGACCAGGCCGGCGTCGCCCGTGTCCCGCTGCCCGGCGGCCTGCCCCTGGGCAACGCCAGCGTCCGGTCCCACCTCCCCGGGCTGGCGGCCGGGCCGGCCGCCCTCACCCCCATCCTGGCGACGCTGCTCCCCGCAAAGCCGCGCATCCTGGAGCCGGTCGCCCTCGAAGACACCGTGGTCTGGGTGTCGAGCGTGACGCCCGGTGTGACGTTGCGCATCGAGAACGCCGACACCGGAGCGGTACTCGGCACGCTGGTCGCCGACGAGTCCCTGCAAGGCGTCGCGGTCTGTCCGGTCGACGGCCCCGTGCGGGCCGTGGCCGAGATGGGCATCTTCAGCCGGGCCAGCGACGTGGTGGACGCCGTGGTTCACCCGGCCGAGCTGGGGCCGTACACGGTGGTGGAGGCCGAGAAGACCTATGACACCGTCAGCATCGAGGTTGATGGGACCATGCGGTCCTACGTCGTCGGTGGCCGACTGTTTCGACCCTCGACGGTGCCGGCCGGAGACCCGCCCCTCGTCGTGATCATGCATGGGGCCTATACCGGCTGCGGGACCAGCGACAGCTATCGTGGCTATGACTACCTGGGCGAGCTGCTGGCGAGCAAGGGGATGTATGTCTTCAGCCTGGCCGTCGATCCCAGCGACCTCTATCCGGCCTATCGGGCGGATCTGCTGCATGAGACGCTGGACTGCCTGCTGAACCTGGACGCTGCGGGCGGTCTGCTCTGGTCGGGGGCTCCACCCGGCCTCTTCACCGACTCTTCCATCGGCCTCGTCGGCCACTCCCTGGGCGCCGAAGGCGTGATCCTCGCGGCGAGCCGCAACGAGGCGAGCTGGGGTCTCCCCATCGAGGCCGTCGCGAGCATCGCACCCACCAGCTGGACCAACGACGATGACTGGCCCGATGAGGCCATCGACAGCACGGCGCTGCTCGAGATCTTCGGATCGGATGACTACTTCTTCACCGACTCCCGGTACCACGCCTTCCGGCCGCTGCATCACTACGATCGCGCGGGAGGCGAGAAGAGCTATCACTGGGTGCCCCGGGCCACCCACAATGACTTCAACACGGCGTGGACCGATCCTGGCTGTGGCCCCGCCGACAAGATCTCACCGGCGGAGCACCGGGCCATCGCCAGCGGGCTGATCAGCGCCTACTTCCAGGACCACCTGCAGGGAGCCTCCAGCTTCGTCGGCCACGCCCAGGGCCTGGTGTTTCCTCGGGGCCTGTATGCCAATGCCATCCGGTCGCAGTACGCGTCCGCCTTTCCGACCATCGTGGATGACTTCAAGGGCGGTGGGCCGACCGTCAACGATGTGGGTCAGGCCATCTCCCACAGTGGAATCGGCGCCACGTTCCATGAGCGACGTCATCTCATCGGGTTCACTGGCATCGAGGCGGACTATGCCTACAGCGAGATCGAGCACCTGCCGGATGAGCGTGCCCTGCATGTGACCTGGGGGGCGCCGGGGTTCACCTACACCACGAACATCAGCCTGCCTGTGTCGTGGTTGCCTTCGACGACCATCAGCCTGCGGCTCCTCCAGGACGCCGGTGACGCCGCCAATCCGGTCGACCAGGATCAGGACATGGAGGTCACGCTGTCGGATGGGACGGTCAGTGCGACGGTGCGGCTGGGGATGGCGGGCATGGTGGAGTGGCCGCTCACGCCAGGTGAGGCGCTGGGCTATGGCCCCGCCGGGGTGATGCGGACCGTCCGGCTGCCCCTCGACGCCTTCACCGCGGTTCGGCCGACGCTGGACCTCGGCGCGCTCCAGTCCATCACCCTCGGTGATCGGCTGCCGAGCGGCCACCTGGTCATCGACGACCTCACCCTCTCTCCCTGAGCGGCCCGGCCCGGTCCTGGGTGGCCTCGGCGCGTTGACAGCCGCGTCGGCCGCCGCGAGCATCCCCGGATGCGAAGCCTTCTCCTGATCGCGGCCCTCGCCGGGTCGGCCCACGGGCGCGACTTCCAGTTCGCGAAGCCGCCGCACCCGGATGGCGATGTGTACCCCTTCCCGGCCAACCTGCACCTGGGCTACGGCTTCGTCGCCGACGCGGAGCGGCAAAGCCAGGCGTTCGCCGTCGGGCTGGACGTGGCGACGTTCGCGTGGGACGCGTTCCTCGTGGATACCGCCTTGATTCGCCTGGACTTTCGCTCGGCGTGCGCCGCCGGCGACGCCTGCGGCATCGGGGCCGACTTCTTCGTGGGCAGCCGCGGGGCCCTGGCGACCTACCTGGGCGACGACGACGTGCACCAGCTCAGCGCGGGGCTCGCGGTGGGCTGGGGGTCCGTGGGCGAGGGCTTCGGCGGCCGCGTCGCGGGGGATGGCCAGCTGGTGGTGGGGCCGCGTCCGCTACGCGGTCTTCGGCCTGGCGGGGCTGGAGGTGATGGCGCTGGTGCCCGTCGTCGGCGACGTGGGCGAGCACCGCCCCGTCGCGCTGCTGGTCAACGTGGTGGGGCTGGGCAGCGCGCTGGTGGCGCTGGCCGGGTATCGCTGAGCCGGCGGCGTCAGGCGTGGGCGGCGAACCCACCCGCGATCGAGGGCCAGAGCAGGCGAGGGTGCCCAGGGCGTAGGCGGCGACGTCGCCCCAGGAGAAGGTGGCGCCGAGCAGGGTGTGGAAGGCGAGCTGGCCGGGCCGCAGCCCCAGCGCCCGCGCGAGGCCCAGGCCCTGGCCGCCTCGACGGCGCAGGCGAAGCCGAAGACCGCGAGCGCCAGGCGCCTGGCCTGCCACGGTCGGAGCACCAGCGCGCCGAAGTACAGGACGAAGACCACCAGGAAGTCGCCCAGGGTGGCGCGCACGAAGGTCCAGTGGCGCAGCCGGGTGGCGATGAGGATCTCGACGGCGAGGACGGCGGCGGCCACGAGGGCCGCTCGGAATCGCAGAAAATTCAAGGGATTACAGGGCGAAGCCGGTCTCGACGAGGACCTTGTAGCGCCCCCTGGGCCAGCAGCTCCTCGTGGCTGCCCTGCTCGACCAGGTGGCCGTGGTGCAGGACCAGGATGCGATCGGCCTTGGCTACCGTGGACAGGCGATGCGCGATCACGAGGACGGTGCGCTCGGCGAACAGGGCGTCCATGGCCTCATCGATGAGCTTCGGTGAGGGAGTCCACGCTGGCGGTGGCCTCGTCGAGGATGACCACCGGGCTGTGGCAGGCCATGGCCCGCGCGATGGTCAGGAGCTGGCGCTGGCCGGCCGAGATGTTGCCGCCCCGCTCGGTGATGGCGTGGCCGTAGCCGTCGGGCAGCGTCGCGATGAACTGGGCGGCCCGCGCGCGCTCGGCGGCCGTCGTCATGGTGGCCTCGTCGATGGCCGGGTTCCACAGGGTGATGTTCTCGGCGATGGTGGCCTCGAACAGGTGCGCGTCCTGGTGGACGACGGTGATGGCGCCGCACACGTCCTGCACGCGGATGTCGCGCAGCTCCACGCCGTCGAGGCGGATGGAGCCCTCGTAGCCGTCGTAGCGTCGCTGGAGCAGGCGGCCGATGGTGGTCTTCCCCGAGCCGGTCGCGCCGACCAGGGCCACGACCTCGCCCGGCTTGACCTGGAAGCTGACGTCTTGGAGCACGGCCGGCTTGTCGGGGCCGTAGGCGAAGCGGACGCCCTCGAACTCCACCGCGCCGGCGGGCCGGGGCAGGGGCACATGGCCCGGGGCGACCCGCTCGTCGATCTCGGCCAGGGCCAGCACCTTCTCGAGGGCCGCGATGGCCCGCTGGATGGTGGCGATGCGGCCGCTGAACTCCCGGATGGGCACGAACACCTTGTTGACGTAGTCGATGAAGGCGACGAGCAGGCCCAGGGTGAGCGCCTTGTCGACGCCGAAGCGGCTGGTGGCGAAGAACAAGATGAGCCCCACCGACAGGGCGCTCATGCCGTCCATGACCGCGTACAGGCCCGCGTCCCACCAGTTGGCGGCCTTGTAGCGCACCATGTAGTGGTGGGCCTGGCCGCGAAACTCCTCGCGGGCCCGCGCCTCGCCGCCGTAGAGCTGCAGCACGGTCATGCCGTTGATCTGCTCGGCGAAGAAGCCGTTGAGCTTCGACAGGATGGCGCGGATCTCCGAGAAGAGCGCGCGCAGCCGCTTTCGGACGACGTTGACGACGCCGATGATGATCGGCGCGATGGAGAACGCCACCAGCGTCATGCGCCAGTCGAGCCAGAGCATGATGCAGAGGGTGCCGAGGATGACGAGGGCGTCGGTGATCAGGCCGACGGCGCCGAAGGTGAGGCTCTCGTAGATGGCCTCGACGTCGGTGGTGGTCCGCGTCATGAGCGAGCCGGTGGTGCGCTTGTCGAAGAAGCGAGCCCCCTGGCCGAGCACGCTGGAGAAGACCCCGCGGCGCAGGGACGCCAGCGCACGCAGGCCGATGAGCTGCAGCGCGTAGAGGCCCATGGACTGGAGGGTGAAGCCCACGAGGACCACGCCGAAGAAGAGCGCGGCGGTCGCCGTGAGCCCCCCGAAGTCGCCGTGGGCGATGTTCTGGTCGATGCCGTGCTTGAGCAGGATGGGCGGCACCAGGTCGGCGGCGACGCCGAGCGGGGTGCAGATGGCCACCACCGTGATCCAGCGGCGGTGGGGGCTGAGGTAGGGGCCGAGGCGGCGGATCATGCCCCAGTCGGTGCGCTGCTCGGGGGCGTCACTCATCGACGGCCTCCACCTCGGCGCGGGCCTGCTGGAGGCGCCAGGTGCGGGCGTAGGGGCCCTCGCGGCGCAGCAGCTCGGCGTGGGTGCCCGCGTCCACCAGCTTGCCCTCGTCCAGGACGATGACGCGACTTGCGCGGGCGAGGACGCTCAGGCGATGAGAGACGATCAGCGTCGGTTTTCCCCGTGATCTTCGATAGATGGACTCGATGAGCTGCTTCTCGGTGGCGTGATCGACGGCGCTCATCACGTCGTCGAGCAGCAGCAGATCGAAGTCGCGATAGAAGGCGCGGGCGAGGGCGGTGCGCTGCCGCTGGCCGCCGGAGACGGTGATGCCGCGCTCGCCGACGACGGTGTCGAGGCCGTCGCGGAAGCTGGTCACGTCGTCGCCCAGGGCCGCGTCCTGGATGGCCTGGCGCAGGCGCCCCTCGTCGATGGCGTCGGCGCGGTCGGCGATGGCCACGTTCTCGCGGACGGACTTGCTGAACAGGAACGGCTCCTGGCTGACGAAGGCCACCGCGCCCCAGTAGTCGCGCTCGGGCACCGTGGTCACGTCGGCGCCGGACAGGAAGACGGTGCCACCCGGCGGGTCGTAGACCCGCGCCAGCAGGTTGAGGAGGGTGCTCTTCCCGGCCCCGGTGAGACCGAAAATTCCCAGAGTCTCGCCGGGTTGCACGTCGAAGGACACGTCGTCGAGCACCTTCGAGGTGGCGTTGGGGTGGGTGTAGGAGAGGCCGCGGACCGAGAGCGCGTGGCCGGCCGGCCCGGGCGTCGGCAGGGGACCCGTGGCCGCCGGGCGCTCGCACTGGGCGTCGATGACCTCGTACATGCGCTTGAGGCCCAGGTAGCCGCGCTGGGCCGCGCCGACCAGCCAGCCGAAGCTGGTGATGCCCCCCACCAGGATGTTCACGTACACGATGAAGGCCGCGAGCTGGCCGAGGGTGAAGTCGCTGTCGCCCATGACCTTGCGGCCGCCCAGGTACAGCACGATGACGACGCACAGGGTCCCGGTCACCGACACGATGGGCAGCAGCCAGGCCCGCACCTTCAGCACGTCCTCGCTCAGCTGCAGGAGCCGCTCGTTCTCCTTGTCGAACCGGGCCATGGCGCCGGGCAGGGCGTTGTAGGCCTGGAGGACGGCGACGCCGCCGTAGGTCTCGAGGATGCGGGCGCTGAGGGTGGAGACCTGGGCCATGTTCTCGGCGAAGAGGCGAAACATCTTCGCCACGGCGTAGCGGAGGATGAGCGCGGACACCGCCAGCGGCCCCACGCAGGCCAGCGTCAGCACCACGTCCATGTGCAGCATGCGGCCCAGCGTCAGCACCAGGATGAACGCCACGTTGAAGAGCTGGAGGCTCGCGAAGCCGATGAGGGCCCGCATGCTGTTGGCGTCGTTGGTGCCCCGGTTGATCAGATCGCCGGGCCGCATGGCATCGAAGTAGCGCCGCGGCTGGCCCAGCAGCCGGTCGAAGAGCGCGGATTTCATGCGGAATTCCACCGCGCGCCCCGGGTTGAAGAAGAACGTCCGGCTGAGGGTGCGCACCACCATGATGGCGACGCCGGCCAGCAGCACGGCCACGGCCCACCGCGTGGCGGGCTGGTGGGTGTCGAGGGCGTCGACGGCTTGCTCGACGAACCCGGGGATGGCGACCGTGAGCGCCGTCGTCCCCAGCAGGCACAGGAGGCCCACGAGGTACCAAAGGCGGTAGCGCCGCGCGTATTCGCGCCAGAATCGCAGGAGCAGTGCCACGGGGTTTCCTTCAGCGATCGGGGCAGAAGCGGTTGTCGGCGGCGATCTCGACCACGCCGTTGAGGACCATCACGGCGGCCTCGGGGGTGCAGGCGTCGACGAAGACGTTGCCCCCGAGGTAGACGGGACCGGCGGTCGCGAGCTGGACCGGGATGCGCGAGCCCTCGAAGATGTTGCGGAGGGCGTGCACTTCACCCGACTCGAAGGCGACGGTGAGGCCGAAGAGCGCGCCCTGGATGTGGTTGTGGCGGGCGAAGACCTGCCGGGTCTCGTCGAAGACCGTGATGCCCGAGTTGGTGATGCCGGCCATGGTGTTGTGGTCGATGTGGTGGCGGGGGCCGTCATTGCAGTGGGCCACGTTGCCGCCGCCGCCGACGATGACCGCCAGCGTCGAGTCGGCCAGGGTGTTGCCGCGGATGAGGGTGTCGCGGCTGGCCTCGCCGTGCACATCGATGAGAGCCTGGCTCATGTCGCGCAGGTGGCTCTCCAGGATCTGGCTGTCGGAGGCGCCGAAGTCGACCACGACGCCATGGCGGGCGTGCTCGACGTCGATGCCATGGACCACCGTGCGGCTGGCCGTGATGAGGTGGACCCCATAGCCGGCGCCCCCCTCGCCATAGTCGCTCGGGTGGTCCATACGGTAGCGGGTGACCTCGGCCTCCAGGGTGTCGGTCAGCTCGACCGAGAACTTGCCGAAGGCCTGGGCCTGGACGTCCGAGACCCGGGGCGAGGCGACCCACTGGAAGAGGACGGCGGCGTCGCCCTGCACGAACGGGTTGGCGCATTCGGGGCGGGCGAAGCGGGGATTCTCCAAGGCTTCCGGACAGTTGGCGAGGAAGCGCAGGCCGCGTACGGCGCCTCGCTGGATCAGCTCGACGGGCTCGAGGCGGGGGTTGGCCTCGGCGGGGATGTCGAGGTTGAGCGCGCGGTCGAGGACGATCTGCCGGGCGTCGCCCTCGCCCTCGGTGCCGAGGACGCGCACGAGCTGACCCAGGTGGCGCTGGTAGTGCTCCTGATCGCGCCCGTTGATGCAGGTGGCCGGGATGTGGCCGAAGTCGTCGGAGGCGTAGCGGGCGTGGCGAAAGGCCAGGGCATCCGCGCCGGGGAGCGGGAACCGGCGGGTGCCCGAGGCCACGGCGGGGAGCGGCAGGGCGGCGCCCACGCGGCCGCGGCCCAGGAACATCACGGCGCCGCGGGGCGCGTCGGCCTCGGGGTCCCAGAAGAGCAGGGTGTCGGGGCCGACCCCCTCCAGCGTGACGTCGTCGCGGCGGATGGTGACGGGGGTGCGCAGCAGGTACCGGCCGGCCGCCAGCGAGACGCGCAGCGGGCCAGGCTCGGCGGCGTCGATGGCGGCGGTGAGGGCGGCGCCGTCGTCACACCCCTCGCCGCACGGGGCCAGCTCGATGGCGGGCAGCGGCGGCAGCGCCGGATCGGGCTGTGCGACGAGGGGGGCGCGGGGGTCGGCCAGCCAGGCCTCCCGCAGCCACAGCGTGCCGCCCTCGGCCTGGAGGCTCATGCCATCGAGGCCGGCGGTGGGGAGGAGCAGGCGCCGGAAGTCCCCCTCAGGGCCGGCCACGGCGTCGAGGTCGCGGCTTCGGACCGCGACCGCCCCGCCGCGACCATCGCCCGGGACGAGGGCGTCGGTCGAGTGCCGTGGGCCAGCAGCCGGACCGCCCGTCCTCGAAGCGTCAGACGTGCGCCCCAGCTCGACGGCCTCCAGGGCGGCCGTCGGGGGCAGCGGAGGAAGCACCGGTCCCGGGGTCGATCAGCGTGAAGCCGTCCAATTGAGGCCGGCCGATCCGCCGAGCGAGGCGCACCTCCGGGCAGGGAGGCGGCGTCACCGCGGCGTCGGGCGGGGCGGCTACCGCGGCGTCGGCCGGGGCTGCGGCGTCTGCGGGCCAGCTGGACCGGCGGCGTCGCGCGGGCCAGCGTCGGGGCGCGGCGGTGGCGTCGTCTGCAGGAATCCGTTGTGAATCAAGCGGTTGGTTGTCCGTCGCCACCCCGTCGGGCCCGGCGTCGGGCCGAGGCGTGGAGCCACCGTCATCGCAGGCCACCAGGAGAGCCAGCGTCCAGAAGGCGAGAGCGCGGGGCGGCATTGCCGCGTCGCGGTCGGTGTCCGGGCACGCGGCCCGGTGGTCGGCGGGTCTGCGACACCTTCGCATTTCACCCGGAGCGCTGGGAGAGTCCGCCGAGGCGCATACGGGGCGCAGGCACGAAGAGGTGAGCGACGTGCGGAAGTTGGTAAGGCCCGGATCCTGGTGGCGGCATTGGCTTGTGCACCGCCGACGACGGCGACCGACATGGGGGCGCGATCGACGCGGGCGGCCAGGCGGTCAGGCGGCGCGGGCGGAGCAGGCGGCGCAGGCGGCGGCGGCGCAGGTGGCGTGGTGGCATGGGCGGCGCGGGGTGGGGCAACGAGCCTCGGGCGTTCTCGCTGCGGTTCTCCGGGGCGGGTGGGCGATGCCCCGTTGCGTGCGACGCGCGGTTTGAGGGCCTGGGGGCCGACGGCGCCGTCACCGCTGGACTTTCGCCTGTACATCCACGACTTGCGGTTCCTGACCGCAGAGGGTGAGGCGGCAGGCGACCCTCACGAGGATGGCCTCTGGCAGCGGGCGATCTCGCGCTCATCGACTTCGAGGACAAGTCCGGCTCATGAGAACGGCACCGAAGAGACCAACACCGAGGTGGTCGGGACGGTGCCGGCCGGGCGTACACTGGCGTCGCCTTCAAGGTGGGGGTGCCCTTCGAGCTCCAACCACGCCGATGTGGCGCTGGCCCTGCCGCTGAACCTGTCCGGGCTGTTCTGGAACTGGAATGGCGGCTACAAGTTCGTCCGCGGACGCCCGGGTCGCGGGGCCGAGACGCCCTTCAACATCCACCTCGGCAGCACGGGCGAGGCCGACGAGGCTGGCACCATCACTGGTGCTCGGCCGAACCGCCCCGAGATCACGCTCCCGGCGTTCGACGCGGCCACACAGGTAAGCCGTGGACTACGCCGCCCTGGGCACCAGCGCCTCGGCGTCAACGCGGGGGAGCGGCTGCATGTCTGGCCTCGATGATCCGGAGTGTGGCGCCATCTTCGAGCGCGTGGGCCTGGACATCGCCACGGGGAGCTGGCCGCCGGCCAGGTCTTCTTCCGGGCCGTTGAGGCGGAGTAGTCGTGCGGGCGGGTCGCGCTGGTGTGCCCGGTGGCGCTGGGTCAGGTGGCGGACGACGACACGGCACCGATCGCGGCCACGGCGGACGCGGGCCCTTCGATCTGCCCCCGGCTTCCCGACCCTGCGTCGACGACAACCCCATGTCGACGGCGAAGGTCGAGCAGCCCTGCCACTTCTATGACCAGCGCCTCGGGCACCAGACGCAGTCCTGCGCCAGCTGCCACGAGCAGGCCCGCCTTCACCGACGGGCTGGCCCGGGCGGTGGGATCGACGGGAGACCCACTTTCGCAGCTCGATGAGCCTGGCCAACGTGGGCTACGTCCCGCCTTGACCTGGGCCAACTCCTGCGGACCGGGCCCCGGCGCTGGTGCCCATGTTGGCGGCACCGTCGAGCTGGGCCTCGGCCGAGAGGAGCGCTCGCTCGCCCCGCCGCCGAGCCGGTGTACCAGGCTCTTTCCGGCGGCCTTTCCCGAGGAGGCGGGCCCATCCGCCTCGCGAGCGTGACCCGGGCCCTCGCCGCCTTCCAGCGCACGCTCATCTCGGGGCGGTCGCCCTACGACCGGGCGACCCGCAGCGGCGAGGCGGGGGTGATGTCACCGGAGGCGTGGCGGGGCGAGGCGCTCTTCTTCTCGGAAGATCTGGAGTGTTTTCACTGCCATGGGAGCTTCGGCTTCACCGACTCGGCGATCCACGCCGGCACCACCTTCGTAGAGATCGCCTTCCACAACACGGGCCTCTACAACATCGACGGGGAGGGGGCGTACCCGCCCGAGGACACCGGTCTGCGCAGCGTCACCGAGCGCGACGCTGACATGGGTCGCTTCCGGGCGCCCACCCTGCGCAACATCGCCGTCACCGCACCCTATATGCACGATGGCAGCATCGAGACCCTCGCCGAAGTCATCGCGCACTACGCCGCGGGGGGGCGCCACCTGGAGGCCGGGCCGTACGCCGGCGACGGATCCCAGAGCCCGCTGCGCAGCGAGTTCGTGAACGGCTTCACCATCACGCCCGCCGAGCAGGCGGATCTGATCGCCTTCCTGGAGAGCCTGACCGACGAGGCGTTCCTGGCCGATCCGCGGTTCGCGAACCCCTGGCCGGTGCCCTGAGGGGATGCCTACAGGCCGGCGCGGCGCAGCAGGTCGTCCATCTGGGTCACGGTCTGAATCGGCTCGCCGGGCTTCCACTCCAGCGTCGCCCGCTGGGCGGCGAAGTCGAAGGTGTCGCCAGCGACGAGCTTCGCGAAGCTGAGGAACCCCGGGGTGTGGATGAACTCCAGGATCTCGGCCGTGGCTTCCCGCGGTGCGGTACCGAAGGAGCCGTCCATCCGGCTGCGGCAGTGCTCCCCCAGGAGCTTGAGCTCCTCGCTGGTCGCTCGGCGGAGGAAGTGTCGGAAGGTGCGGAAGCGCTCCACGCCGGCGATCCAGGCCAGGAACCGCTTGGCGATGGTGCCACTCTGGAGCACCACGGCGAGCTGGTCGATGCGCTCGTCGTCGGCCAGCAAGAGCTTGATGCGATTGATGATCCGGACCGTGACACGTGGGTTGGCAAAGGTGCCGGTCGCGAGGATGTTGGCGAGACCGTCAACAGCCGGGGCGTCGGCGCCGCCCTTGAAAGCGCGGGTCAGGCGTTCGCGCTCGGCTTCGTCGAGGTGACGCTGGACGAACGTCTTGATCTGCACCTCGTTGATCGGCGGCGCCTCCAGGGAGAGGTCGAAGATCTTCTCCAGGTAGTTCTCGCCCGTGTACAGGGAGGCCTTGGGGTACTGGTGGCGGATGGCCTCGCCGACGATCTGGCGGTCGAGGGCGAACACGAACACCGCGCGACACTGCACCTCGGGCTGGCCGTCCTCGGCGTAGGTGTAGCTGTCGGCGCCGCAGAGCAGCAGCTTCACCGCTTCGATGAGCTGGACGACGCTGGCGGGCAGGCAGCGGTCGAGGTCGTCGAGGCAGATGAGAAGGCGGTCCGTGGGGCGGGGGCAGACGACCTCGACCAGCTCGCGGAAGCGGTCGCGGGCGTGGCGGACGGCGTCATGGACCTGGCCGAGCTTCGCCAGGGCCTCCCGGCCGTCCTTCACCGGATCGAGCTTCTCGAGCGCCTTCGACCAGTCGCCGCCGACCATCCGGCCCCAGGCCGCCTGCGCCGTCAGGGTGGCCAGCGTCTTGAGGAGGGCGCCAGCCTTCTTCTTGATTTCATGAGCCTTTTCGCCGCGGTGGTGCTCCGTCGTGGCCTCGACGATGGCGGTGAGGAGCGGGGTGATGACGTCCTCGCGGCGCTCGTAGAGCCAGGGATCGAACCAGACGCGACGGTCCTCGTCCCAGCGCTGGTAGAGGTCGCGTAGCAGCGTCGTCTTGCCGGCGCCCCAGCCGCCGTAGAGGGCCAGGCAGCCGGGGGCGGGCAGGTCGCGGGCGGCGCGCTCGAGCGTCGCCGCTGCGGCGTGCTGGCCGAAGGGGTCGTCGGGCGCGATGGGGCGGACGGCATCGGAGAGCAGGCTGGGCATGTCGGGAAGTGTAGGGTTCGACCACCAGCCCGGCGAGCGAAAAGCCACGTCAAGATTCGACGGCGAGCCCCAGCCCGCGCCGGATGGCGGCGAGGGCGATCTCGGCGTGCAGGGCGGCGGTGCGGCCGACCGGCTCGCCGGCCAGGTGGGCCTGGGCGCGCTGCCACGCGGCGGCGGCGTCGTCCACCTCGGCGGCGAGGGCGGCCAGCGCGAGGGCGTGGGCCCGCTGGACCAGGGCGTCCTCATGGGCATGCAGCCAGGTCCGGACCGGCTCGGCCGGCGTGGGCGCCGTCTCGGGGAGGGTGGCGCGGCCCTCGTCCAGGCGGGCGCCGTCGGCTCGCCGATCGACCCGCGTCGACTCGGCCGCGACGGGGAGCTGGACGGCGGGATCGCCGAGCAGCAGGTAGCTGTCGAGGTCCTGGCGGGCCAGCCAGAGCAGGCCATCCTGGCGGGCGGCCTCCTCGGTCTCGGCCGGGGCCTCCCGGTGGGCGGCGAGGGCGGCCTCGTACTGCGGGATGGCCCGGGCGTGGTGCAGGAGCGCCATGCCCACGCGCCCCGGGGTGGCGCGGCCGCGGGGACCGGGCCCCAGCGCCGCGAGGACCTGGGTGACGCGCTCGTGCCAGGCCAGGTCGTCCGTCACCCCGACGCGACTGCCCGGCGTCCAGGCCAGGTCGCACAGGCCCACGAAGGCCAGCGGACCATGGGGGTTGGCGAGGGCAGCCTGGGGCAGGGCGGCCACGAAGGGGGGGCCGGCAGTGGCCGCCAGCACCCGGGCGGCCTCGGTGCCGGGGAGGCTGGCCAGCCAGGGCGTGTAGGCGCTGGCGGCGGGGGTGGCAGCGCTGAAGCTGGCGAAGACCAGCCAGATGCCGCCCGGCAGAAAGGGCCGGCCACTGACGGCGCGGGCGTCGAGGGTGGCGCCATTGCCGAGGGAGAGGGCGCCCTGGAGACGTCGTCGCTCGGCCGCGTCCCAGCCGCCGGGCGGCGGGCCGACGGCGTGGCCCAGGCTCCAGAGAACGGCGGGGGCGTCGGCGGCGCGCAGCACCGGCCCGCCGTCGGGCACGAGGCCCTCGGCCTCGACGCGCTGGACCTGCGAGAACGGCTGCGCCGAGTCTCGCCCGAGGGCGCCAGCGCCCGGATCCAGCAGCGCGCGCTGGCCCGCGTCCAGGGCGCGGCTGCCGTCCTCGGCCACATGCAGCAGCAGGGTGCGGCGCGCCTCCAGCGGGTGCCAGGCGTGGCGGACCACCTTGTCGGCGTAGACGCGGTACTGATCGAGGCGGGGCGCGCCCTGGGCGTCGGTGAAGGCCAGCCGGCCCACGGCGCAGGCGCTGCCGAGCACTTGCTGGAGGGCCAGGGGCAGCTCTTCCAGATCGCCCAGCAGCAGCAGGTAGCCAGGCCGGCGGTGCACCGGGAGCTGCTGCCAGGCGTCGCGCATCCAGGCCGTCGCGCCCGGGATATCCGCCACGAGGCCCGGATCCACCTCCAGGACGGGGGCGTGGGCGTCCATCTGGGCCTCGCGCAGGGCGATGAGGGGGGCCAGGGCGTCGCGGTAGACCCCCCAGCGGCCGGTGGCGACGACCACCCCCCAGAGCTGTTCGGCCAGATCGTGGGGGTCGCCGGGGGCGCTGAGGCCGCGTGACCAGCCGCTCGGGTGGCGCGTGACGGGGAAGAGCAGGCCTGGCTCGGGCGGGACGCCGTCGTCCAGCAGCGGGTCGCCGGTGTCGGCCGTCGCCAGCAGGGGCCGGCAGCGCTGCCGGGCCTCGGGCGTGCGCACGGCGAAGGACGTGGTGCTGGTGCCGATGAAGGCGGTGCAGGCGGCCCCGCCCGCGTCGACCACCTGGGCGCGGCCGTCGCGCCAGGCGAGGAGGCTCGCGACGGCGCCCTCGCCCTCGGGCTCGATGAGCGCGGCGGTGAAGGCGGGCAGGCGCAGCCGCCGCGCCGGGCCGACGAAGCGTGGATCGCCCTGCAGCAGCTCCAGCACGTCGCGGAAGCGGCCGTCGTCGGCATCCGCCGGGGGGAGCCGGAGGCGCGGCAGCCAGCCACCCGGGTTGAGGTGCAACAGCCCGTCTTCATGGAAGAAAGCGGCGGCGTGGCGGTGGCCCAGGACGACGGCGTCGGCCTCGTGCAGGCGACGCAGGCGGCGAGCCTCCCGGCGGTCGTCGGGGTGCGGGTGCAGGTCGAAGGCGAGCCCCTCCGCCGAGCCGTGGACCTCGGCGAAGGCCCGGAGAGCGCGGATCTGCCAGGCCGAGACGCCGACACCGCCTGCGTCTCGCTCCAGGGCTTCGCGCAGCTCGGCCCGGTCGACGGCGTCCAGGTCGAGGCGCTCGATGACGGGGGTCAGATCGGCCGGATCCTCCGTCGGGCCGCGTCGGCGGCCGAGGGCGTCCCAGTGGATGGCCAGGCCCCGCTGGGCGAGGACGCGGGCGAAGGCGGCGGGCGCCACCGCGGCGGCGGCCAGGACGCCCCGATCGGCGGCCGGGCCCACCAGGCCGGCGAGGGCCACCCCCTCCTCGAGCAGCGGGTGCAGCACGTTGCGGGTCAGCCACGCACCGCGCCCGAGGCGAAAATACGGTGTCGATTCGCCATCTTCGGGCAGTCGGCGGTAGTCGAGCCGCTCCAGCGGATCGGCGTGGGCGCCGTGGGTGACGACGAGGCGGGCGGTGCCCATGCGCAGGAGGGCGGGCCGGTCGCCGCGCTCGAAGCGGACGCCGCGCCGGTCGCCCAGGGCCCGGCGGACGACGGCCTGGACGGCGCCGAGGGCCAGGGGGGCGTCGCGGCTGCCGAGCCGGAAGACGACCTCGCCCCCGCCATCGAGCGTGCGGCCGAGGGCCTGGAAGACGGGTCGCCAGCGCCGGACGATGGCCTCGGCCTGCCGCGCCGCCGGCTGGGGATCCAGACCCGTCACCCGGGCCTCGGCGCGCAGGAAGTCCAGGGCGTCGCCGTTGAGGATGACGCGGGTCGGCGGGGTGGCGTACGCCTCGAGCAGGGCCGGGAGCGCCTGGTGGCCAGCGAACTGGTCCCAGGGGCCGCCGTCGCCGAGGTGCAGGTCGCCGAGGATCAGGGTGCGCATGGGCGCAGCATGGCAGGGTGGGGGGGCGGCGTCCACGGCTCCCCGGGCCCTCGCCGACGCCACCCCGACGGCGGGGCCGGGGCGGTGTGTGCGCCGCAACACCCCACGTCACATGGGCTCGCGGGCCGGGAGACGTTGGTCCGCACGACCAGCACCGGCAAATGCGCCGCGGACGGTGGGAATGGGTTGGCTCCGGCCGGTGTGGTGCGGTAGATTTACCGCACTGCTGGAGTCGCCGACATCATGGTTCACCGAGTTCTCCGACTGGAGCGACAGCTTCGGCACGAAGGCCGCAACGTCGGCCTCTTGTGCGAGCTGGCGTCGGCCCGCCTGGAAGCCGGTGATCGGCGTGGGGCGGCCGCTGCCATCCGAGAAGCCAGCGGCCTGGCCGGCACCGATGGGCCTGCGTGGTTGCGAATCAGCGCGCTTCACGAGGAGGCCGGTGACGTCCCGGCCGCGCTCGAGGCGGCGGCGCGGGCGGCCCGGGTGATGGCACGGGAGGCCGCCGCACATGCGACTGTGTGCCGGCTGGCGGAGGCGGCGGGTGATCTGGCCACGGCGGCCTCCGCCGCGGCCATCGCGGTCTGGCTCGAACCCGACGACGGGCCGGCGCGGCTGCGCCTCGCGTCGGTGCTGCTGCGCCAGCGGCGCTGGGCGGAGGCGCGTCGGGAGCTCAGCACGCTGCTCGTCCGCAGCGAGGGCGCCGACGCCCTGGCCATGCTGGCCGACGCCGAAGAGGGGGCGGGCGATCACCGCGGCGCCCTCGCCGCGCTCGAGCGCGCGGTCGTCGTGGCTCCGCAGCGGCTCGATCTCCGTCGCCGCCTCGCGGCGGCCCTGGTCGCCGATGGCCGGGCGCGGGCTGCCATTCCCCATCTCGAGCAGGTGGTGCAGCAGGCGCCTTCGGCGGCGAGCTACGGACAGCTCGGCCAGGCGCTGCTGGACGCCGGGCGGCCGGAGGCGGTGGCGGCGCTCCGTGAGGCGGCGCGCCGACCCGAGGTGACGGCGACGGTCTCGGCCCTGCTGGGGCGGGCCGAGCAGGCCGCCGGCAACCACGGCGCAGCGGTCGAGGCGTTTCGTCGAGCGCTCCAGGGAGGCGAGCGCTCCCGGGAGGTGTTCTACGGCCTCGGCGTCGGCCTCCAGCACGTCGGCGATCTCGCCAGCGCCCTCGATGTGCTCATCCAGGGTTCCATCCAGCACCGCGACGACGAGCGGCTCCAGGGGCTCCTGCGCGACGTCCGCCGGTCGAGCCTCGCGCCCCGGCCCGTCCCGGCCGTGGGCGAGGACGCCGAGGAGCACAGCGCCCTCGCGGGCAGCCTCGAAGCCTTCAGTGCCGTGGATTTGCTGGAGTTTCTTCGCCTCAACCGCCGCACCGGCACCCTGCGGATGGTCTCCTCTCGGGGTGTCGCGGAGGTCGTCCTCATCGAGGGCAACCTGGCGTCGGCGTCCTCGTCCGTCGGCCCGCGGCTGGGCGAGCAGCTCCAGGCGCTGGGGCACCCGGTCTCGGATGCGATCGCCGATCAGCTCGGCGAGCCCGCGGCGCTGCCGACGGGTCGACGCCTGGTCGAGCAGGGCGTCATCGCCCTGGCCGACCTGAAGGAGGCGCTCTACGCCCAGGCCGAGCGGACCATCGCGGATGTGCTGGGCTGGCTGGATGGCGGCTTCGTGTTCCACCCCGACTCGACCTTGCGGGAGGCCATCCCGCCGGAGTTCGAGCTGAACACCGCCCGCATCATGCTCGATGCGCTGCGCCGGATGGATGAGGAGGCCGCCAACCACTGACGGTGGCGGCCTCTCGCCGAGACGGCGGCGCTCGTCAGTTCGGGCGGACCCGGAACGTGGCGGTGGTCCCGCTCACCTCGTTGGTCATGATGATCATCGCGTCGCCGTTGGGGCTGTCCTCGGCGCTCACGAAGAGCAGCCCCTCGGGGCTCATGTCGCCCGCGGTGCCCGCGACCGGATCCCCAGCAAAATCACGGGTGTTGATGTAGCCGGCGTAGTGGGCCAGGAAGGGGTTGGTCACGTCGTAGACGGCCATGCCGCCGACGCGCTCGAGGCCGATGAAGGCGTAGGTGCGGTTGCCCACCCGGCCCACGGCCACGCCCTCGGGCTCCGGCCCCTTGTCGTCGCTGCGGCTGTCGAAGGAGTCGTTCTCCTCGTCATCGGAGTTGAAGTCGGCCGGCAGGAGCGCCGCGGTGAGCTGCTCCAGGTCGTCACCGCTGTCGAAGATGAGGGTACCGTCGGGCAGGCGGATGGAGAAGGAGCGGGCGCCGTAGGCGTAGAGGCGGTCGTAGTCGCCGTCGCCGTCGGTATCGCCGAGGGTCGTCGTGATCTTCAGGCGGCCGAGGTTGGCGCTGCTCTGCAGGTCGGCCGCGTTGGGGAACGCGGTGGGATCGAGGGTGACGCCGCCGATGCGGGCCTCCTCGGAGAACCCGCCGTAGTCGCGGGAGTCGCCCTCGTTGGCCATGACCAGGAACGGGATGCCCCAGCGCTCGAAGCTGGCGATGGCGTCGGGCTGGTACATCCCGCGCACCGGCCAGTTGCGGATGTTGATGCCGCCATCGCGATCCGAGGCGTCGATGCCCTGGCCGGGGCGGTTGTAGTTCTTGAAGCCGAGGCCGCGGATGGCCACCACGCGGGCGTGGCGGATGTCGATGATGCCGATGGCGTTGTTCTCCTGGAGCGTCACCCAGGCCCAGCGCTCATCGTCCGACGAGGTGATGTACTCGGGCTCCATGTCCTGCGCGACCGACGCGCCGGGACCGAAGATGCGGACGCTGGGGTCGAGGTCGGCGGCGTCAAACCCGCCGAACCCCGCCGTGCGGACGTCGCCCTGATCGATGTGCGCAGCGCCGTCGCGCAGGTCGATGACGCTGACGGAGCCCTCGGGATCGATGGCGTAGGCGTCGTCGGGCTCGCCCTCGTTGGCCACCAGGACGTAGCGCCCGTTGTGGGTGAAGGTGATCATGTCGGGCAGCGCGCCCACCTCGACAGCGTTGATGTACGCGCCGTCGGTGTCGAAGAAGACGGCCTGCCCCGGATCGGTCTTGGCGTCGGCCTCGACCGCTGCGACCACGACGCCCCCGAACGCGGAGACGCTGTTGGCGTGGGACCCCCACGGGCTGAGGTCGATGGCGAAGAGGAACGCCGGGGCCGTCGGATCGGCCAGGTCGAGGACGTCGATCTGGCCCGTGGCGCCGTTCGTCACGAACGCGCGGCGCGTGGCCGGATCGAAGGCCGAGATCTCGGAGGCGCCCGTCGCGAAGCTGCCGGTCTCATAGCGCCCGAGGAACTCCAGCTCCACGTCATGGGCCGCCGCGTGGGCGGCGAGCAGGCCGCAGGCGAGGCTCAGGGACGTGCCCAGGATGCGAGGTGCCATGTTCAACCCTCCGTCGTTGGTGGTGGTGCCATTGATCATATCAATGGAGGCAACGGCGCGGGTGATCTATTTTCGTCGCGCAGAGAAATTGGGCGAAATTTCTTGAAATTACGGCGCGTGGCATGGCGGGCATGCGTCGCTGGATGGTGATCATGAATGTATGGCGATGTGGGATGCCATGGCCGCCAGGGCCACACGCCGCGTTGGGGCGTCAGCCGGGGGGCGCTGCGGGGGCGGTGGCCGGCGCCGCGGGGGCGGTGGCCGGCGCCGCGGGGGCGGTGGCCGGCGCCGCGGGGGCGGTGGCCGGCGCTGCGGGGGCGGTGGCCGGCGCTGCGGGTGCCGTGGCCGGCGCGGGGGCACAGGCGGCGGGGGCTCTGCCGTCGGCGGGGCTGCCGTCGGCGGGGCGGCCGGCTCCGTGGGCGGGGCTGCCGTCGGCGGGGGCGCCCAGGTCAGCGCCTTGAGGCCCTCGGGTACGCCCTCTGCGGCCGGGATCACGGCCACGGCGCCCGGCGTCTTGCGCACCCAGCGCAGCAGCTCGGGGGCCGACGGCTCCACCTTCGGCGGCACGCCGCGGCTCGAGAACAGGCGCTTGCGCCAGTAGGACTCGAAGCGCCGACCATCCATGGCCAGGACGTCGTCGAGGAAGCGGGCGACGGCCGGGCTCTCCACGTCGCCCAGGGCCGGCAGCACCTTGACGTCGTGGACCGTCTGGACGCGGCCCAGGTAGATGCGCTCGATCTCCTCGGGCTTGAGCGCGGCGAGCGGGGAGTCGGCCGAGGTCACGACCGTGTAGGGCGGCGCGTCGGCCACGGCTGGGCCGGTCAGACCCAGCAAGGCCGTGATCAGCAACAGGTTTCTCATGCTAGAACCCCAGGACCACGGCGGCCTTGATCTCGTGGAACCGGCTGTCGGCGAAGGCCGCGAGGCTGCTCTTGTCCCCACCGGTTGCGTAGTTGTGCTCGAGCTTGAGGATGAACGCGTCCACTTCCTGGTTGACCCCGGTCACGAGGAGCACGCCGTCGTCGCCGTCGGCGTCCACGTCCGGATCGATGGTCTGGAACTGGAAGTACGGGGTCGTGCCGGTGGGCAGCAGGTACGAGAGCTGAGCCACCGTGCCGAGCTGGCGCTGCTTGTCGGGGTCGTCGGGGCTCGCCTGGGTGAGCTTGAACTCGCCGTAGACCAGCTCCAGCAGGATCTCCGCGTCCCCGATGCGGATGTTCGCTTCGGCGCCCACCGCCGTCGAGCGCTCCACACCATCGAACTTCGGGGCGTCGTAGTGGAAGCTGAGGCCCATGCGGGCGCGGTCGGCCAGGTAGAAGCGCATCCGCCCCGTCACCGACTTGCCCTCGTTGTTGTCCTCTTCGAACGGGTTGGTCTCCTCCTGCTCCCCGTTCGAGATCATCAGGTCGTAGTCGAAGCTGGAGTCGCCGATGGGGGCGTCACCGCGGAGGTTGAGGCCGACGGCCCACCGCGGGAAGAAGCGGCGGGCGTTGTCCACGATGCGGCTGGGCTTGTTGGTGGCGGCGGCCTCCTTGACGGTCAGGAAGACCGGCTTGGCGGTGTGGATCTCGTTGAACACCCCGAACGGCACGAACAGCTTGCCGGCCTGCAGGCGGACCAGGTCGGAGAAGGAGTACTCCACCAGGCCGTACTCGAGGGCGACGTTGCCGCGACCGTCCTCCGACGCGCTGCCGTGCTCCCAGGTGACGTCGGCCGCCGCCCGGGCGCGGGGGCTGACCTGGAAGTTGAACACGAGGTCGAAGAGGTCGGCGTCGAACGAGTGGTTCGGATCGCCGTTGCCGTCATCCGTCAGCTGCGTCTCGAACTCGAAGCTGGTGTAGCCGTTCAGGGTAATGGCGTCCCAGTCCAGCGCGAAGGCGCCGGTGGGCATCGCCAGGCAGGCCAGGAGTGCTCCTGGCCATGCACGTCTCGTGTTCATGACACATGCTCCTACATTGTTCACCAGGCGGCGCGCATTGCGCACCATCAGCATGGTGGCGGCTTGCAACTTTGGCAAGACTGAAATATTTTGCTTGATAGAAATTGGAGGTGGTAATCGTGCGCCGATCGCCTACATGTGTCATGGCCCCTGTCTGGCTGTTGCTGTTCCTGCTGCAGGGAGTCGCGAGCGCACAGCCTGCGGCCGTCTCGGTGCTCTCTCGCAAGGCCAAGGAGGCGTTCGATGCCGGGCGCCTCGACGACGCCGTGCGGACCTATCAGAGCGCCTTCGAGATCGATGCGGATCCCGCTTTGCTGTTCAACATCGCGTACATCTACGAGCTGAAGGGCGACGCGATCCGGGCCGAGGGTACCTACCGGGAGGTCACCCGGTCGGCCCGCTCGACGCCGGATCTCAAGGTGAGGGCCTACGAGCGCATCGAGGTCGTCGCGGGCCAGCAGGCGGGCGTCGAGCTGCTGGAGGCGCCGCCCGTCCGGGCCCTCGGCCGGCCGCGCCCGCGACCCGGCCGCCGGCCGAGGTGCGGCCGCCCGTCGCGACGCCTGCGCCCCGGCCGGTCGCCGCGCCTCGCACCGAGCCCCCGCGGCGCCGGCGTCGGTCGCCGCCCCGGCGACGGAGGAGGCCGAGGAGGAGGGCGCGGACCGCCCCGGCGCGGGTCGCCGCCTGTCGCCGGAGCAGCGCCGACGGCTGAAGCTGCGGAGCGGTCTGCCGGTCAGGCCGACGCGCCATGAGGCTCTGCCCCTGTGCGGCGGCACGTTCGAGGGGGACGTCCGCATCTGCCTCGTCGATGGGCAGGCCCTGGTCGACGACCTGCGCCGCGAGACGCTGCTCGGCCGCTTCACGATCCAGGGCCTCGTCGGCCTGGGCGACCACGGCACCACCGTCTGGGAGGCCACTGGCCCGGAGGGTCCGGTCGCGCTCAAGGTCTTCACCGCCGGCGCCGAGGGCATCGAGGAGGCGCTCGGCGCCGCGGCGAGCCTGCTGGCGGCGCTGCCCGTGGGGGACTGGGTCTCTCCCGTCGCGGTCGAGCGGTGGAACGACCGGGTGGTGGTCGTCCTGCCCTTCATCGATCAGCCCACCTTCCTCGATCGCGAGGAGGCCGCGCCGTTGCCGTGGCCCGAGGTCGGCCGGTGGATCGAGCCGCTCCTGGCGGCGCTGCAGCCCGCCCACGCGCTGGGCCTCGCCCATGGCAACCTGCGGCCGCAGAACGTGAGCCTGGGCGAGGACGGCCGGGTCTCCCTGCTGGACGCGGGCCTGGCGCGCCCGTCGCCCATGGCGGGCCGCCTGGTGGGCGCCGAGGATCCGGCCGAGGTGGCGGCGATGGGCCACCTGCCCCCGGAGCGGCTGGTCCTGGGCGAGCTGGGGCCGGCGGGGGACGTCTACCAGGTGGCCGAGCTCTGCGTCCGGCTGCTCCAGGGACGCCCCCCCTTCAGCGCTCCCACGCTGGATGAGCTGGGCCGCCTGCGCATGACCACCGCGCCGGACCTGGCGGGGGTGCCGGAGGCGGTGCGCGGCGCGCTCCAGGCGGCGCTCGCGGCGCGGCCCGAGGAGCGTCCGCCGACGGCAGAGGCCCTGGCCAGGCTGCTTTTTCCTCAAGAAAAGCAAGCGCTTGTACCGCCTGAGGACCCCGATGTCGACCTGGCGCCGGGCGGCCGGAGGCGGTGGGGCGCGTGGATCATCGCGGCCCTGGTGCTCGTCGGCGCGGGCCTCTACTTCGCGCGGCAGAGCGGCCAGGGCCCGCAGGCCACGCCCAGCGAGGGCGGGGCGGCGGCGTCGACGGCGGCGATGCCGGTGGGCGGGAAGGCGATGCCGGTGGGCGGGAAGGCGATGCCCTCAGCGCCGGTGGTCCCGGTCCCGGCCGTGCTGACCGATGCGCCGGGGACGGCCGCGCCACCGAGCGCGGGCGAGTTCGGTGCGGCGGCGCCCGATGCGGCGGTGCCGCGGGTGCCCGACGCCGGGGTGCTCCCGCAGGTGCGGGTAGCGTCGACGCCGCCGGGTGCCCGGCTCATGGTGGATGGGATCGAGCGCGGCGTCACCCCGTGGGAGGGCGCGCTGGCGATCGGATCGCACCAGATCGGCCTGGCCCACCCCGGCTTTCACGACGAGGCGGCGAGCTACCAGGTCACCCGCGAGGGCCTGGAGGCGCAGATCGATCTGCGACCGAAGCGACGCCGCGTGGGGCCGCGTCCGGCGCCGCCGGCCGTCGCGGCGAGGGAGCCGGCAGCGCCGGCCACGGCCGCGCGCGTCGAGCTGCTGGGGCGGGGGGAGGAGCCCTCGAGGGTCGAGCCCCGGGCCGCCGGCATCGAGCTGCTGGATCGCCGGGAGGAGCCGGCGGCCCGCCCCGCGAGCGGCGTTGAGCTGCTGGGGCCGGCGCCTGCGGGTCGTGGCGTGGAGCTGCTGGGTCCCGGTCGCTGAGGGCGGGCGGACCGCGCAGGTGCGGGAGGTGGGGCGCCGACGCGGCACCCGCAGATGCCGCGTCGGCTTCGAGGGGCGGGCGGGCCGGGAGGGCCCTCAGAGCCGGCCGGCGTACAGGCCAGCGCTGGCTCGGGCGAGAATCGAGACGAGCAGATCCAGGTGCTCGGCCGGGATGCCGGCCAGGCCCGGCAGGTCGGCGATGCCGTTCGCGGCGGCGTCGAAGGTGGCGAAGGCGCGCAGGCTGCCGTCCGCGGCGCCCTCGGCCCCCGCCGCCCCGTCGGCGCGGACGGCGGCGGCCAGCATGGCCTCGGCGCCGGCCATGGAGTCGGTGGCGGCCTCGACGGCGGCCTCGATGATGGCCTCGGCGGCGGGCCGCAGGTCGATCACGGTGGCCAGCTCGGCGGCGAGGGCGCTGTCGGCCTCGCCGCGCAGGGCGCCCTCGAAGGCGGCGCCGGCGGCGATGACGGCCTCGGCGCTCTCGGCGTCGGCGGTGGCCGCGACGAGGGCCGCGACGGCGGCGTCGAGGCGCGCGGCGAAGCCGGGCTCGGCGTCGGCGCGGTCACCGGCCACCCGCAGGGCCGCTACGGCCGTCAGCGCGTTCTCGATCTGGCCGCGCGCGTCGGCGGCCACCGCCAGGTCGGAGCCGGCCCCGCCAGGGCGTCGATGACGGCCTCGAAGGCGGCCGTCGCCCGCACCATGGCGTCGGCCTGGGCCTCGGCGCTGGCGCCGGTCGCCGACGCGATCTGGGCGGTGACGTCGGCGTAGAAGGCGGCCGTGGCATCGGCCGCGGCCTCGCCCTGGCCCACCTCGGCGGCCTCGAAGTCGGCCCGGGCCTCCGCGGTGGCGGCGGCGAGGGCGGCGGCGTCGGCCTCCAGGTGCTCCGTGAAGGCGAGCTGAGCGGCGAGCACGGCCTCGGCCAGGGCGTCCAGGGCGGCGTCCCCACCGCTCAGGGCGGCGTCGGCCACCGCGCCATCCACCAGGCGGACGAGCAGGCCCGGCTCGACGTCCTCACCTTCCCGGGCGAGGCGCGCCGCGATGAGGGCCTCGACGGTGGACTGGGCCGTGACGCCCGGCACCTGGCCCCCGTCGTCGGCGTCCCCCTCCAGGCGCCGAGCGCCGATGACCCGGCCCTCGGCGAGCACCTCGATCACCGCGCTGCCCTCGGCGAGAACCCGAGGCAGATCAATGGCATAGCCCTCCGCGTCCGCGGTGCCGGCCACCGCCGCCGCGACGGCGCCGGCGGTGTCGAGGATCACCAGGCGGCTGCCCTCGGCCTCGGCGGGGGGCGGCGCGTCGGCCACGGCGTCGTCCGCGCCCGCCTGCAGGCCCGCGTCGTCGAAGTCGCCACCGCCATCGCCCTCGAGGGCCGGGGGGGCGCCGTCCCCCTCCTCGGGGGCCTCGCAGGGGCAGGCGAAGCCGGCAAGCAGCGCAGCCAGCGGCGCGACGAGGGCGGCGCGATCGGCGCCGAGCTGCCCCTGGATGATCGCGCCGAGGTGCGCCTGGCCCTCGGCCACGGCCGCGCCGACGGCCTCGCCCATGCCCTCCGCCTGGCCGGCCGCGGCGAGGTTCGCCTGGAGGCGATCGCCCAGCCCGGCCTGGGCGCCCAGCAGGGCCTGGATCGCCACGGCGTCGGTGGACTCGCCCTCGGCGGCCAGGACGGCCGCCAGCACGGAGTCGGCATCCGCGATCAGGGCCGCACGCAGCGTGGCGTGGGCCTCGGCGACGGCCTCGGCGTCGGCGGCGGTGGTGAGGGCGGCCTGGAAGGCGTCGAAGGCCGCCTCCACCCGCCCCTCGGCCTGGGCGTTGCCGGCGACGGCCGCGTCGACGGCCTGCTCCTCGGCCTCGCCGGCCTGCCGGGTGGCGAGGACGGCCGCGGCGTCGAAGCCGGCGTCGCCCTGCAGGCCCGCGACCAGCGCGAAGCCGGCCGCCGACGCGGCGTCGGCGCGGGCGCGGGCGTCGGCACCGAAGGCGGCTTCGATGGCCGCTGCGTCTTCGACCCCCCAGGCCCCCCAGGCGTCGGCCTCGGCCTCCGCGTCGGCCGCCGCGTCGAGGGCCGCGACGAGCCGGGCAAAGGCGTCGATGCGCGACGCCTGGAGGGCTTCGGCGGTGACGGTGACGCCGGCGCCGGCCGACAGGGCCGCCCGGTAGGCAGCGTCGGCGTCGGCGACGGCGCCGTCGAGGCCCGCGCCGGCCTGAGCGGCGAGCTCCTGGCTGACGCGGCTGATCAGGCCGACGGCGTCCACCGCCTGGTCCCCCGCCGTCAGGGCGAGGTAGGCAGCCACCTCGGCCGTGGTCTCCGGGCTGATGGGCATGATGGGCGTCTCGCCCCCGCCGCTGACGTCGAGGAGGCCCAGCACCTGCCCGGTCATCGCCCCCGCCGCGCGGGCTTCGACCAGGTACGGGGCAGCCATGTCGGGCACCCCCTCGAAGCGGAAGCGGCCATCGCCGCCGACGACGGCGGTGGCGACCTCGGTGCCGTCGGCCGCGATCAGGACGACCAGATCAGCGCTGACGCCCAGCGTCTGCTTGCTTGCCCCGGCGCGGGTGGCCTGGTTGCCGGCGTCGCTGTCGATGCGGCCGCTGAGGACGGAGCCGCCGGGGGTGCCCCCCATGCCGCCGGCGCCGCCGCCGGCCCCGCCGGCCCCGCCCACCCCGCTGGCGTCGGGGCCGGGATCGGCGCCGCCGCCATCGTCACAGCCGAAGAGCGCCAGCGCAGCAGTCAGCGTCGAGAGGAGAAGAGTCTTCATGGTGGCCTCCACAGGTCCAGGTCGTTGACGAAAACCGGAGGCGAGCCGCGGATCCCATGCCGGGGGCGGCGGCCGTGTCGGACCGACCGCTGCCCCCGGCAGAGAGAAGAGGACGGCGCTCCTCCCTCGTGGGGGGGGAGTATGGGAGCGCCGTCCAGGAACCGCTGGGATCGCCGTAACACCCTGAAGTTTCGGATGGTTACGGCCGACTCGCCGTGACGGGAGGGAGAGATAGCGAGGCCCGTGCCAGCCAGAAAGCGCCGGTTCTCGGCGCCTGGGGCCGGGGGAAAGGGCCGCAGGTGTGGGGGTTTTCCCACGGGGGTCCCCACGCCGCCCTCCTGGACTTGAGGGGGAGCGAACGGCTCAGGGGGCGCGGACGGGGACGTCGAGGCGGACAGAGAGGCCGGCGTCGTCGGTGACGGTGAGGCGCAGCGTCCCGGCGAGCAAACTCACGGCCGCCTGGAGGCCACCCGGGAAGGTGTGCTCGCCCGCATCGGCCTCGTCGAAGCGATAGGGCGAGGGCAGCAGGGCCGCGGGCAGGAGGCCGGCCAGCCCCTCCGAGGCGAAGGCGACCTCGCCTCGGTACCCGGTGGCCAGGCGGCCGTCGGCGTCGCGGGCGCGGACGATCAGGTCGCTGGCGACGGGGAGAAGCCCGCCCAGAAGCGCGCCGCCGGGCACCTCCAGCTCGAGGCGGACGGCGGCCCCCGGGATCGGCAGCGGGGCGTCCGGGGCGACGAAGGGCTCGGCCCAGGTGCGGCGGACGCCGGGGGCGACCTCCACCTCGACTGGCGCGGCGGGGATCCAGTCGAGGAGGGCGTCGGCGAGGGCGAACTGCAGGCTGTACCGCCCCGCCGGCAGCGTCGCCGAGAAGCCGGCCCCCTCGGCAGCCAGCTGGAAGAAACCCCTTGGCGAATCAAGGGCTTCGGCGAGCACGCCCGTGACGCCGCCCCGCTCGATGCCGAGGGGGAGGACGTCGAGGACGCCCACCAGATCGACTTCGATCTCCACATCGACGGTCGCGCCCTCGGCCACGGTGAACGGGGCGCTCCGCCCGATGGCGTAGGGCACGTCGCCGACCCAGGCCTGCAGCGCGACCGCCCGGCCGGGGCCCGGGCTGACGTCGAGCACGGGGGCCTCCCCCCACGGGGGCGTCAGGCGGTGGCTGGACTCCTCCGTCTCGCCGACCAGGATGGTCAGATCGACGGCGTCCGCCGCCGGCAGGACGGCCACATCCAGGGGCAAGGCGAGGTGGCCGACGGCCGTGGGCGGGGAGGTGCACGCGGCGAAGGCCAGCAGCAGGGCAGCCAGGGGCAGGCGGGCGCTCATGGCGTCCTCACCCGGACGCGCACCCGCACCCGCGTGGCGGGGACGTCGGCCGAGGCGTCCGCCGGGGCCGGGAGGTCGGGGATGACCACCTGGCCGCCGCCCCCCACCTCGATGGTGCCCGCGGCGGCGGCGCCGGGGACGACCAGGGTCGGGCCGGCGGCGGGCACGGAGCCGGGGAGCGGGAGGGCGACCGGCCCCGAGCGGACAGGCGGTGGGGGGGCCACGTCGACGCTGACCCGCTCCGTGGGCGCGCCTGCGGTGAGGACGGCCCCCGGTCCCGGCAGCTCGACGTGGGCGGCGCCGCCAGGCGGGACGTCGACGGGGGGTGATCCGTCCGCGGTGACCCGCAGCGGCAGGCGGCCGGCCCGGACGTCCACTCCGCCCGCTGCGAGCGCGATCTGGGTGGTCACCGGCGCGTCCGCCGGGTTGAAGAGGGCGGTCGTGATGCGGATGCGGGTGCGCTCCGTGAGCATGAGGACGGTGCCGTCCACGAACTGGATCTCGGCGGTGCTCTGGGCGTGGGTGCGCACGCCGTCCCCGATGCCCAGGCCCTGGTCGAGGCGGCCGGGCGCCCAGGCGGCCTCGGCGCGGACCTCGACGCGGCCCTGCAGATCGCTGAGCAGGGCCACCTCGGGTGCCTGGGCGGCGGCCGGGAGGGCGAGCAGGGTGGACAGGACCCAGAGCGCGGGGCGGGCGTCGTTCATCGGCTGACCTCCACGAACAGGCCGGTCAAGAAGCGGTTTCGCCCCGAGACGGCCTGCCAGGCGGCCTCGAGCGCGGTGGCGACGTGGTCGCCGAGAGGGATGCGCAGCCGGGCGGCGGCGTGGGGGCGCAGGCCCCGGCCGTCGTCGCGGACGGTCGCGCCCCCGGCCAGGGCGGGCTGGGCGGGCCCCGAAGGCCGCGCGATCCGGGCGCTGGCCCCGGCCTCGCGCCAGCCGTCCGGACCCAGCCAGCCGACGGAGATGGCGGGGCCGACGGCCAGGGCACCGAGCCGGATGTCAGCGCCCGCCTCGGCCTCCGCCCAGGCGAGGGGATCGGCGTCGGCGAGGGCGAGGCCGAGGGCGCTCACCCGCAGCCATGGGGTGGTGGCGGGGCCGGGGAGCTGGGCCCATGCGGCCAGGCCGGGGCCCCCATAGGCCACCTCCCCGGGCCGGCCGGCGAGGGCGGCGCGGGCGAGGGCGGCGATGCCCAGGCGGGCCGGCCCCGCGCTCCGGGCGGCGCGGCCCTCGATCCAGAGGGCGGTGCGGTCGAGCTTCGCCATGTCGGCCTCCTCGCCCACGGCGAAGTGCAGGGACCGTTCCACGCCGAGGCGGGCGTCGACCGGACCGAGGGGCACGCCGAGCTCGACGGCGAGCAGGCCCCGCGCGGCGGGGACGTCGCCGAGGGTGGGCGGGCTCACCTCGACCACCGGCGTGCTGACGGCCCGGGAGTCATGCTGGGCGCCGAGGCGGACGATCACGGACACCGGCGTCTCGGGGGCGCGGAGCGCCTGGGCCTCCAGGCGCGCGAGCCGCGGGCCGCGGGCCTCGACCTCGGCGATGAGGCGGCGCGCCGTGGCTTCGTCCCCCCGGGCCCGGGCGATCTGGGCCAGCAGGAGCCGCGCCCGGGCCGCGTCCGGCCAGGCCGAGAGCACGCCGCGGACCAGCGCCTCGGCGCCCGCCAGATCACCGGCCGCCAGGAGCTGGCGGGCCTGGGCGAGGCGCAGGCCGGGTCGACCGGCGTCCTGGCCCCGGGCCCCCGGCAGCGCGAGGAGGATGAGCCCGAACGCGACGAGGAGCGTCCTCATGAGCCGACCTCCCGGGGCGAGCGCGCCACGCGGACGGTGAACCGGGCGCCCTCCACCGTCGCCTCGCCGTCATGGGCGTGGGCCACCAGGCGGACGAAGGCCAGCCCGAGCCCCGCTCCCCCCCGGGCGTTCCCAAGTCTCTGAAACTTCTCGAAGATTCGCTCAGCCGCCTCGGGCGGAACCCCCGCCCCGGCGTCCTCGACGATGAACGCCAGGTCGTCGTTGGTGGCCTGCACCTGGACCCGGACGGGGGGCTGGCCGTGGCGCATGGCGTTGAGCAGCAGGTTCACGAGGACGCGCTGGAGCAGGCGGCGATCGGCGGTCAAGGTCCCCGGCGTCGCGCCCACGGTGATCTCGAAGCGGCGCTGCCGGGCGAGGTGCGCCACCTGCTCCACGGCCCCGGAGACGAGGCTGGCGGCGTCGCCAGCGGTGCGCTCCAGATCCAGGTGGCCCGCCTCCAGCCGGCTCATGGCCAGCAGATCCTGGATGAGCTCCAGCAGGCCCTGGCAGCGGGCGCGGCCCTCGGCCACCAGGGGCCGGTCGTCGGGGTGCACGTCCGCCTCCACGACGTCGAGGAGCATGAGCAGGTTGCTCAGCGGCCCCCGCAGGTCGTGGACCAGCATATGGGTCATGGCCTCGCGGGCCTCCTCGGTGCGGCGCAGGCGCTCGTTGGCGTCGCTCAGCTCGGCCTCCCGGGCGGCGACGGCGGCGATGGCCTCCCGGATGACGTCGCCGAGGCGGTGCACCTCCCGCGGGCCGCCCACCGGCAGGTCTTCGGCGGCGTAGCGCCCGGCGGCGAGGCCACTCGCGGCCGCCTGGAGTCGGCGCAGGGGGCGGACGAGGCCCCAGGCCAGCGCGATGGCGGCGGCCAGCCCCGCCAGGGCGACCACGGCCGACACCCGGCCGGCCAGCTGCAGGTAGCGCAGGCGCCGGGCGTCGTTGCCCCGCCCCGAGAGGACCACGCGGATGCTGCCGACGGCGTCGCGGAAGCCCTCCTGGTCGGGCTCGCCGGTGATGGGGGCGACCACCACCGCGGCGGCGTCCCCGGCGGCGGCGTCGAAGACGCGGTGGGCCCGCTCATGGCCCAGCAGGTCACGGACCTCGACGCGGGCGATGTCCTCCACGTCCCAGACCTCGCCCAGCAGGGTGGCCAGCGCGGCGTCGTCACCGCGGCCGAGGGGCTCGGCGGCGGCCTGGGCGAGCCCACGCGCCACGGCCTCGCTGCGCAGCTCAAGGGCCGGTGCAGATCGCCGACCATGGCGTCCACCATGCCCCACGCGATCCCCGCGGTGGTCACGGCCACCAGGAGCGAGGCGCCCAGCCCCAGGCGCAGCCCCAGGGAGGTGGGCCGGAGGCGGCTCAAGCGCGTCGTCCACCTGGATGCCGTAGCGCTGCATCAGCTCCCAGAAGCTCTTGCGATCCTTGCCCGAGAGCCGCGCGGCCTCGGCGATGACCCCGGGCGGTGGCCAGGGCGGTGAGCACGTACCGGCGCTGGAAGTCGTCGACGAGGGCGGCCTTCGCCTGGCGCAGGGGCACCCCGAGGTCGATGCCCGTCGTCGCGGCGGGCGCGAGCGGTGCGGCGCCGGCGCGATCGAACTCCAGCAGGGGGGCGTCGATGGGCTGGCCCCCGCTGAAGACCAGCGCACGGCGCAGCACGTTCTCGAGCTCGCGCACATTGCCCGGCCAGTCGTGCTCGGCGAGGCGGGTCAGGGCGGCGGGCGTCAGCGCGGTGCCCGGGCGGCTCGTCCCGGCGGCGTGGCGGGCGAGCAGGTGGCGCGCCAGGACGGGGATGTCATCGCGGCGGGCCCGCAGGGGCGGGACGTGCAGCCGCACCACGCTCAGGCGGTAGTAGAGGTCCTCGCGAAACTCGCCGTCGTCGACGGCGGAGGCCAGGTCGCGGTGGGTGGCGGCGACGATGCGGACGTCGACGCGGCGCGCCTCGTTGCTGCCCAGGCGGCGCACCTCGCCCTCCTGCAGGAACCGCAGCAGCTTGACCTGGAGCGCCAGGGGCATGTCGCCGATCTCGTCGAGGAAGAGCGTCCCGCCGTCGGCCTCCTCGACGAGCCCGGGCTTGTCGCGGCGGGCGTCCGTGAAGGCCCCGCGCAGGTGCCCGAAGAGCTCCGAGTCCAGCAACTCGCCGGGCAGGGCCCCGCAGTTCACCGCGACGAACGCCTTGTCGGCCCGGGCCGACAGCGTGTGCACGGCCCGCGCGACCAGCTCCTTGCCAGTGCCCGTCTCGCCGAGGACCAGGACGGGCGCGTCGCTGCGCGCGGCGAGGGGCAGCCGCTCCCGCAGCGCCCGCAGGGCGGGGGCGTCGCCGACGATCTGGCGATCGGGGGCCGTCCGGGTCAGGGCGTCGCGCAGGTGGACGACCTCGCCCGCCAGATCCGCCTCGCGCAGCACACGGCGGACGGCCCGCTGGAGCCGGTCGGCGTCCACCGGCTTCGTCACGAAGTCGGCGGCGCCCTGCTGCATCAGCCGCACGGCGGTGTCGATGGTGGCGTGGGTGGTCATCACCAGCACGGGCAGGTGGGGGTGGCGGCGCCGGGCCGTGAGCAGCAGCTCCTCCCCGTCCATGCCGTCCATGACCAGGTCCGTCAACAGCGCCGCGATCGGCAGGCGGGCGAGGAGCTCCAGCGCCTCTTCGCCCGTCGAGGCCGTCTCGACCTCCACCTCGAAGCCCCGAAGCATGCGGCCCACGAGCCGCAAGGTGAGGGGATCATCGTCCACGATGAGGATGCGGTGCGCCATGGCCCGACATCCTAGCAGGCTGCCGCAGAAGCTGCCGCGGGCTGTGGAAAAAAGGCTCGTGTCCCATCGACTGCGCCGGCGGGCCATCGGGCGCCGTCGTCAGAAGTCCTTGATCCGACAGGTGATCTCGCCCCCCGGTCGGCAGGCTGGTGTGAAGGCGGGTCGCTGCCGTTGACAGACGGGGGACAGCTACTCGGGGACGACGGCGCTCAGGCAGCGGAAGAAGCCGAGGTACCGCGACAGCTCGGTGGCGTCCGCGAACACGGGCTTCCAGCCGACGCCCTGGAACGTCCGCGCCCACTGCTTGCGGTACTGCTGGTACAGCCGCCGGTGACCCGAGCGCAGCGCCGAGGCGTCGATGTCGGGGATGAGCACGGTGCGGCGCCCCGCCACGTTGACCAGCAGCGAGTTGGCCGGCGAGAAGAAGACGGCGTCCTCGGCCGACCGGTCGACGGCGGGCATCAGGCGAGGCGGCAGCATGGGCAGGCGCCTCACCGTCAACCCCAGCCGCGTCAGGAAGCGGGCCTGCTCGTCCAGGAAGTCGGCGGCGACCCGCCCGAGGATCCACTCGCCCTCGGTCAGGTCGACCAGGGCCTCCTCGGCGATGGACGGCACCAGCACCAGGTCGTCGGCCACCGGGAGTAGGTACAGATCGACATGGCCCGTCCCCTCGCCGGGGAGCTGGGGCATCAGGACGATGTCCGCCTCGGGGCGGTTGAGCGCCCGCGCCAGGTCGCGCAGCAGGGGGCGCCGCTCGCCCTGAGACTCGGGGGCTTCCACGTCGTTGTCTTCGAAGAGGCGGTCCGACACGAAGATGTAGCGGCCGGCCACCACGAGGTTGCCGTTCTCGTGGACGAGCGGCAGATCCTCGGCGGGCGGGTCGCCGGCGAACTTGAGGCCGTTGCGCTCGGGCAGCAGCGACTTCACCCGCAGGGCGTGCAGGTGGGACTGGGCGTCGCGGACGTAGATGGGCTGGTAGTCGCGCAGCCAGACCATCGTGCCGAGGGTGTCCTCGTCGCCGATCACCGTGTGCCGACGGCCCGCGATGCTGCTGAGGCGCTCGACGAATTCCGGTGAGAGATCCATGGCTTGCACATGGGTGCGGATGAGGGCGAGCGGCGCGTAGTCCGGGACCGGGCCCGGGCGAGCGGCGGCCGAAGAGACGAGCAGGAGCAGGAGCCAGAGCGTCGAGCGCATCGAACCTCCGCGGGGCCCGGCCGAGGCGGCGGGGCGCGACGGCCGCCACAGCACCAACCGGGCCAGGGCGCGGGCGCGCGGGGGGCCGCGCCGCGCATGGGCGGGCGGAGGGCGCCTGGGGTGGTTGTGGGCGGTCCGGCCGGCGGCCGCTGTCCGTTTTCTCCCCAGCGGTGGACGTGGTCGGCGGTCCCTGGGGCCGGCACGCCCGTTGCGTCGGCCCCGTGGCCGAGAACCCACTCACACCAGCGGGCGCCTGTGGCCGACTCCTCGGCGCCGGGCGCCGGAGGGCAGCATGCCCCAGGCCGCCAATGGACGCGACCCCGCCTCGCCGGGCAGGGGGCCGACATGAGTGCTCGCATCCTGCTGTATGGCGACGCCGCTACCCGCGGGGAGCTGCTGGCGGCTCTCGAAGGTCGGCTCGGGGCCGACGAGGGCCCGGGCTCACGACCGTCGAGACCCACGGGCTGGACACCCGCGCGCTGGTCGAGGCGCTGCGGGGGCGGGCCAGCGGGTCCTCGTGGTCGACGAGCAGGTGCCGGTCGGCAGCGGGGCGCTGCTGCGCGAGGGCATAGTGGACCTGCACCGCCCGCTCGCCCACGTCCTCAGCTACGCCGAGCTGATCGGCGACGGGCTCGTGGAGCCGTCCCAGCGCGCCCGCCTCCAGCGGCTGCAGGACGCCGCCCGGGAGGCGGCGCGGCTCTCCCAGGTGGTGCTCGATCTGGCCCTGCTCGCCGACGGGGCCCTGCCGGTCCGGCCGACGCGGCTGGACGCGGTGCCCATCGCCCGGGCCGCCCTGGCGCGGGTGGAGGGCCCGGGAGCTGCGGGGGATGGCCCTCGACTTCCAGGCCCCGCCACGCGTGGTGCTCACCACCGACGGCGACGTGCTGGGCCGGGTGCTGGAGAACGTGCTGGTCGCGACGCTCCGCCAGCCGGCCGAGGCCCTGGCGCTGCGGCTCGACGCCCATGATGGCGAGCTGCGGGTGGCGGTGGGCGGATGGTCGGCCGGGCGGGGCCAGCCGGACTGGGGCGAGCCCACGCTGGCCTACTGCCGCCAGGCGGTGGAGGCCCTCGGCGGGCACCTGACGCAGGGGCTCGGCCCGGGCGAGCCGGCGTTCGCCTTCGCCCTCGCCATCGGCCCCGAGCGCCTGGGCGCCTGACCCCTACCGGGAGCCCAGCCGACCCACCTCGGCCAGCTCCGCCCGCGTGGCCTGCACGAGCATGGCCTGCTCGATGGGTCCCCCCGCCTCGGCGGCCAGGAACGCCGCGCGCACGAAGGCGTTGCGGATGAGCGCTCCGCTCATCTCCCAGCGTCGCGCCAGCCACTCCAGATCCACGTCGTCGGCCAGGGCGCACTGCGGCGTGATCATGGCCCGCCAGAGGTGCAGGCGCTCGGCCGGCGTCGGCAGCGGGAAGTGCACGCGAAACCGCAGCCGGCGCATGAAGGCCTGATCGATGCCCGTGCCCTGGTTGGTGGTGAGGATGGAGATGCCCTCGTGGCGCTCCATGAGCTGGAGCAGGTAGTTCACCTCGAGGTTCGCGTAGCGGTCGTTGCTCGACTCCACCTTGGTGCGGGCGGCGAAGAGGCTGTCTGCCTCGTCGAAGAGCAGCACCACCGGCAGGCGGCTGGCCTCGGCGAACAGGCGAGCGAGGTTCTTCTCGGTCTCGCCCACGTACTTGTCCACCACCCGGGACAGGTCGACCTGGAAGAGGTCCAGGCCCAGGTCGCGCGCGATGAGGGCCGCCGTCATCGTCTTGCCGGTGCCGGGCGGCCCGGAGAACAGGCAGGCGAGGCCGCGGCCGCGGCCCCCCACGCGCGCGCCCAGCCCGAAGCCCTGGAAGACCTGGGTCCGGTGGCGGGCATGGGCTCGTATCTCCGCGATTTGACTGCGTTGTTCGTCGCCGATGACCAGGTCGTCCCAGGTCTGCTCGGTGGTGACGCGCTGGGCCAGATCGCCGAGCCGGGTGCGGACTTGACGACGCACGGCCTGGTCGAAGATCCGCTCGTCGAAGCCCGGCGCGTCACCCACCTCGATGCGGGTGTCGCCCAGGGCCCGATCCAGATCACCGGCGGTCAGCCGGTAGGCGTCCACCAGCCGGGCGAGCTGCTGGGCCTCGATGGCGAAGGCGTTCTCGGCCAGCAGGTGCCGCAGCAGGCGCGTCCGGCTCTCCCGCGACAGCGCGCCCAGCTCCACGACGCGCAGCTCGGCGAGGGCGGCGAGGAGCTGGGGCAGCGCGCCGGCGTCCGCCGCGATCACCACCGGCACGGGCACCCGCCCCAGCAGGCGGCCCAGGATCGGCAGGCGGCGGTCCTGGGCGGGCAGCTCCGCGGCGCGCAGCAGCAGGGCGGCCCCATCGAGGAGGGCGTCGCGCAGGGCGGCGAGGAGCTGGGCCTCGAAGCCGGCGGGCTCGAGGGCCGCGAGGCTCAGCACGTGCAGGCCCCGACCCTGGCGCAGCGCCCAGGCCCGCGCGAGCGTGCGCCGCCCGCTGCCCGGCGGACCCACCAGCGCGACGGGGGCCGGATCCACCTGGCGCATGCAGCGCGTCAGCACGGCCTCGAGGCGGTCGCGGGCGTCGAGGACGAGGGCCTCCGGCAGCGGCCCCCGCGTCTCCCGGGTCAGGGCCCCGGCGGGCAGCGCCTCGCCCAGGGGCGGATCGCCGCGCAGCAGGCGGCCCACCGAGTCGGGCACGGCGACGGGGCGGTGCAGCAGCGGCGTGTCGGGCTGCCAGGCGCGATCCTCGCCGAGCGCGACGAGCCCGAGCCGGCGCAGGGGCGCGTCGGGGGCCAGGGCGCGCTCCAGCCGCGCGGCGTGGGGCGCGTCGTCGGCGCACAGCTCGATCAGGAACGCGACGGTGGGCTGCTTGCGAGCGAAGTCGGCCCACGCGAAGGTGCTCGTCCGCAGCAGGCCCGGGTGTCCCTGGAGCGTGGCGGCCACCACCAGCCACTCCAGGGCCTCGGCGTCGAGCGCCGCGACCGCCCGCAGCCGGCCGGGTCCCGTCCCCGCGCCCCACGCGGTCGCGGCCTCGGCCCGCGCGGCGGCCACCTCCGCGTCGACGGTGGCGGCGTCGGGGAGTCCGGGGGGCGGCGGGGGCAGATCGCCGACCGCGGCGCGCACCTCGTCGAGGCCCACGAAGAGATCGCCGAGCTCTCCGCCGGCCTGGACGGCGCGAAACCAGTAGCGACAGAGGTAGCGGGCCAGGAGGGCGCGGGCGAGGGTCGGCATGGCCGCATTGGGGCCCGGGGAGCGACCCGGGGGCAAGGAGATTGTGCGGAGGATCGGGCTCAGGGGGGCGCGGTGATGGCCCGCCGCAGCCCCGCCTCGGGGGCGGCGTCGTCGAAGCCGACCACCTGCCGGCTGCGGGTGCGCAGGCCCAGCGCGGCCCGCGTGGCCTCCAGGGACGGGAAGCCCGGGGCCGTCAGCAGGCGGTCGAACAGCGGGCGCGCGAGGGGGCGGCCGATGAGGGCGTCGGCCTCGGCGAGCAGGCTGTCGGCCGCATGGCTCTCGCCCTCGCAGCAGGGCAGGCGCTGCCAGCCCCGCAGCACCCGATCGAGGCTGTCGCCCTGCCGCCGAAGCTCCAGATCGAGCAGCAGCGCCCAGGCGGCCCCGCCCCAGTACACCCACCAGTAGGCGTGCCGCTGCCGGAGGGCGGCGCTCTCGGCCTGCACGCTGAGCCCCCCGTCGGAGGCGCGGCCCCGCTCGAAGCCGTCGTGCAGATCGTCCCAGGCGTGCTGCGGCGTTACCACCCCGGCGCGCGCCTGGCAGACGTGGGTGTAGTACTGCGTCACGCCCTCGGACAGCCAGGCGTCCTCGCGGCGGATGGGTGGCATGCCCAGGTGGAAGAGCTCGTGGGAGAGCGTCCAGTCGTCGCGCAGATCCGCGGGGGTCGAGTCGCCGCCCAGCCAGAGGGTGACGGACGGGCCCCCGCCGCGCTGCGCCTCCCCGAAGACCACGCCGCGCCCGGGCTGGCCGAGCAGGACGACCTGGGCATGCGGCCGCGGGAACCCCCCGAACACGGCGGCGACGCCCCGCGCCGCGCCCTCCACCCAGGGCACCAGCGTCGCGGTGGGGGGCGCCTCACCCACCGCGGCGACCTCGATCCTTGAGCCCGCAACCTGCTGAATCAACAGGGGAAACCGACCGATGACCACGCGGCTGGGGGTGCGCAGGGCGCCCACGCCGAGGGTGCGGAGGCCCGCGGCGTCGGCGGGCCAGGGCGCCGAGGCCACCACGCCCGGGGGCAGATCGAAGCGCAGGGTGGCCGACCAGCCATCGGCGGGCTGGACCGACCGCCACAGCCAGAGGGCGGGCCAGAGCACCAGGGCGTCGGAGAACGTCCCGGCACGGCTGGCGCGGGCCAGGGCGGGGGCGTCGAAGCGCAGCCGCACGCAGTCGCCGGGTTCGACGCGGCCCTCCAGGGGCAGGACGCCGCCTTCAAGCGTGAGCGCCTGATCCGGCGTCCCCGGCCGCACGCGGACGACGTCGCGCACCAGATCGCGGCCGGCCGCCACCCCGGGCATGAGGGCCGGAGGCACCTGCCCGAAGCAGCGCTCCACCGTCAGCAGTCGCAGGTCGGCGTCGACGCTCACCCGGAAGTCGACCGCCGGCGAGGCGCGGACCGCAGGCGCCGACGCCCCGCATGCGCTCGCCAGCGCCGCGATCACCAGCCCCACCAGGGCCGCTGCCCGGCGGCCCCTACTCCCCGGTGCGCACACGATCCATCGACGCGATCCGCGCGATCTGGCGGCGGTTCCAGTCATCGTCGGAGAGCGGCTCGCCGAAGAACGCGGTGAGGATCTCGCCCAGCAGCGGCGGCGAGGTGAGCCGGATCGACAGGGCGAGGACGTTGGCGTGGTTCCACTTGCGGGCGCCGCGGGCCGTCTCGGCGTCGCCGCAGAGGGCCGCGCGGATGCCGGGCACCTTGTTGGCGGCGATGCTCGCGCCCGTGCCGGTGAAGCAGAAGACGATCCCCAGCTCGGCCTCGCCGCGGGCGACGGCGGCGGCGGCGGCCCGGGTCACCACCGGCCAGTCCTGCTCCTCGCCCGCCGCGGTGGGGCCGAAGTAGGCCGGGGTGTGGCCCGCGGTGGTGAGCCAGGCCAGGGCCGCCTCGACGATGGGGGCCCGCTCATCGGCCGAGACGGCGACGTGCACTCACTCCTCCGCCGTGGGGATGTCCAGCGCGATCTCCACGGTCCACTTCTCATAGCGCTGATCCCAGACGCGGACCAGCCCTCGATCGCCGTACAGCTCCAGCCGCGGGTCGCCATCCTGCACGGAGCCCTCGACGTCCTCGGCCCGGGGCGGGTAGCCGGCGCAGCGGTTGAGGCCGTACTCGCCCCCGCCGTACAGGCGGGTGCCGCCGCACTCGATCTCGATGCGGCAGTTCTTGCGCTGCTCGCGCACGGCGTCGATGTAGACCGAGCACTCCCCTGAGCGGATGGGCGCGGGGCCCTCGGTCCGGGTGATGCGCCCGGGGAGGGTGCCCTCCCAGGCGTCGGGATCGGCGCGACGCTGGTAGACGAAGTAGGCACCGGCCACCGCGGCGAGCAGCGCGAGCAGAACCACGCGGCGCAGGCCGCCGCCGCCCGCCGCCGGGGGTGGAGGCAGGTGCACCGACGGGCTGGTCGCGGGGCGCGCCGCGCGGGCATGGTGCACGGCCTCCCGGGCCTGGGCGGCCGTCGGGCGCGCGGCCGGATCCGCGCTCTCCATGCGGGCCAGCAGCGCCGTGACCGACGGCGGCAGCGGATCTCGGGCCAGGACGCGCGCCAGCCGCGCGACGGCCAGGAGGTCGTCGGCCGGCTGCCCCCCGGCCGGCGCGAAGTCGGTCAGCACGAGGACGCCGTCGGCGCGCCGGCTCAGGCTGTCGGGCCCGATGCCGCCGTGGGCGACCCCGCTCGCGTGCAGCGTGGCCAGGATGTCCAGCAAGCGCTCGAGGACGGCCAGGGTCGCGGCCAGGCCCACGCTGCGCCGCACGGGCTGGCCGTCGATGGCCTCCTCGACCCGGGCGAAGCGCCCGTCGGCGGTAGAGCCGGCCGCCAGCGGGGGCGCGATGCCGGCGGCCCCCTGGACCTGCCAGGCCTCCGCCGCAGCGACCCACGCAGCCCGCACCGTCTCGTCCGCAGGCTCCGCGAGCCGCACCCTCACGGCGACGCCGTCGTCGGCGGTCCCGCCGTACACGATGCCGTGGCTGTCCGTCCCCAGGCGCTGGCTCAGGGAGAACCGGTCGAAGAGCCGGGGGCTGCCGCCACAGGCCTCGCACTCGGGACCAGGCGGCGTCGACGCGCCACAGGCCGCGCAGATGCTCATCTCTCCCGCCACCACCTCACCCCCGGCTCGTTCTCGGGTGCATTACAGCAGAGATGGAGAAGAGCGGCTATAGTGATCGGAGGGCCCGCGCATCCCCGCTGGAGTACGGCTACCCCACCGCCGGCTGTGGCCTCGGGGTACACAGCGTGAACACCGGGGTACATGGGGTGTCTCCCGCCGTCAGCGGCGAGGCGTCCAGCCGCGCGAGAAGGCCCGGCGGAGGCCACGTCGGGGGGATGCGGACCACGTGGCATGCACCGTGCTAAACCCCCGCACCAGTCGAACTCAACGTGACAGAGCACCCCCAGCGGGCTCCACGGAGCCGGAGGAAGCTGCCATGAACCGCCTGTTGATCGCCCTCGCCGCCCTGCTCGCCTCGCCTGCCTTCGCGGCCCCGAAGGTCTTCGTCCTGCCGTTCGAGTCCACCAGCGTCGCGCCCGACCTGACCACCTCCGCCACCGAGCTGATGGTCATCTTCCTGCGCGACCGTGGCCTGGAGGTCACCACGCCACCAGACGCCGCGAAGCCGGCGGATCAAGACGCCGCCGCCCGGGCCGCCGGGGCCACCCATGTGGTGGTGGGCCGGATGACCCGGGTCGGCACCAAGGCCCTCGTCTTCGCCGAGATGCGCCCCGTCGGGGCCGCCCAGGCGAGCTGGGTGGGCCGCCTGACCGCCAACCGCCCCGAGGACCTCGAGGCGGTCATCGCCCGCATGGCGCGGGGCATCGACACCGGCGAGTCGGTCCAGGAGGCCGTCGACATCCACACGGTGACCGAGACGGAGGAGCAGCGCCTGCGCCGCCGCAAGGCCAACAGCTACTTCGGCGTGAGCCTGGGCGGCCTGGTGCCCATGGAGGCCGACGGCCTGGCCCCCGGCATCGGCCTCTTCTGGCTGTATGACGTGCGCACGATGATGTTCGAGCTGGCCTTCGAGGGCAGCTTCTCCGACGAGTACGACCGCAGCGCCATCGGCATCAGCGCCTACTACCCGCTCACCGAGGCGGACATCGCGCCCTACGTCGGCGGCGGCCTGCAGTACACCTCCACCAGCATCCACCCCGACGGCGACCGCTACTACGACGACTACGGCACCGAGGGCAGCGGCCTGGGCGCCCGCCTGGGCATCGGCGTCCTGCTCGGCCGCACCAGCACCGTGGCTGTGCGCGCCGATGTGGGCTACGTCGTGGGCTTCTACGAGGTCGGCGACAAGACGCCCCACGGCGCCGCCTTCTCCCTCGGCCTGGGCTTCTAAGGCCATGGCCCGCCTCATCCTCCTGGCCGCGGCCGCCCTCGCGGCGCCGGGCTGCGGCTCCACCGTCGTCCGCAGCGCCGATCCCCAGGCCCGCATCTACGTGGACGGTGAGCTGGCCGGCATCGGGGAGGTCGAGCTGCGGCGCTTCGGCCCGAGCCATGACTTCGAGGTGAAGGTCCAGGAGTTCGGGGCCGAGACGGTCGTCACCGTCGAGCGTGAGTTCACGGCCCTGACCGTCCTCATCGGCCTGGTCACCGGGTACACCGGCCTCTTCTGGGCCTGGGAGCTCCCCGACGAGGTCACCCTGCCGGCGCGCGCCGAGCAGGTGAACCCGTGGACCCACCAGCCCGAGGGGGCCTGGGCCCGACCGTAGCCCGCCTCACGGCCCCGCGGGCGGTCGAAACCACCGCTCGTACAGGGCGTCGTACCGCCCATCTCCCTTGATCTGCGCCAGGAAGTGGTTGAGCCAGTTGAGGAAGTCGGGATCGCCCTTCCGGATGGCCCAGCCGATGCGCTCGTGGGTGAACGGGGTCTGCAGAAAGGCCAGCGCCGCCGGGTCGCGGGCGTGGGCCAGGGCGTTGAAGGGCAGATCGAAGACGAACGCGTCGGCCCGGCCCGCCTTGACCTCGGCCACCCCCGCGGCCTCCGACTCGAAGAGCTGCACCCGGGCCTGGGGCAGGAGCCGCTTCACCGCGTCGTGGGCGGTGGTCCCCGGCTTCGTCACCACCAGGTAGGCGGGGCTGTCTAGATCCTTGTAAGACTTGACCTTTTCGGCCAGCGGTGGCCGCAGCAGGATGGTCTGTCCCGCGACCAGGTACGGGTCGGAGAAGTTCACCCACAGGTTGCGCTCGGGGGTGATGGTCATGCCCGACATCACCACGTCGAACTGGCTCGCGAGCAGCGCCGGCATGATGCCGCTCCAGTCCAGGCGCACGATCTTGAGGCGCACCCCCATCGACCGCGCCATGAGCTGGGCGATGTCGACATCGAAGCCCACCAGCTCGCCGCTCGCCGGATCCACCATCTCGAACGGGACGTAGCCCGGCTCGAGGCCGACGCGCAGCTCGCCGCGGCGGATGATCTCGTTGAGGGTCGAGCGCTGCCAGAGGTCGGGATCCTCGGCCCGGGCGGGCGGGGCGAGGGTGGCGAGGAGGAGGAGCAGGGCGACGTGGCGCATGGGGCACCTCCGGGGGCGGTCCCCTCGATGCTGGCCCCCGCGTGCCCGCCGGTCAACGGGGACGTCAGGCGACGCCCGCCTCCAGCAGCAGGTCGTCGGCGGCGCCGGGCAGGATCCCCAGGTCGAACGCCAGATCGAGCACCGTGAGCCGATCGCGGATGTCGCGGGCGAGGCGCAGGACGCGCGCCCCGTCCGTGCGCGAGCTGCCCAGATCCCGCAGCGTCGCCGGCGCACCGCACGCCAGCAAGGGTGCCCGCAGCTCCGCCGGCGTGGGGAGGCGGCGCTCGCCCAGCTCGTCGCGCAGCTCGGGCCACCGATCCTGCAGCAGCGCCAGCCGCTGCTCGGCGCGGGCATGCTTGCGGCGCGCCTGCTCCAGGATGGTGGGCGCCAGGGCGCCGTGCTCGGCGTGCAGGCGGCGCTCCTCCTCGATCCACGGGCGCACCGGCGTCAGATCCGCGCGGCGCACGCGGATGAGCCGCTGGTAGATGGCGGCGGAAATGCACGTCGTGACGCCTACTTGCGCCCCATGCAGCCGCACCTCGCGGCCCTCGGCCAGCGCCTCCATGTCCCAGAGATGCGAGAGCAGGTGCTCGCCCCCGCTGGCGGGGGCGCTGCTCCCGGCCACCACCATCGCGACGCCGCTGAGGACGAGGGCTTCCCCCAGGGCCATGAAGGCTCCGGGGTCGCCGGCCATCAAGCCCGCGGCCCGGGCCGTGGCCTGGCGGTAGGCGCGGTCGACGATGTCGCCGGGCAGCGTGCTGTAGCCGGTGCCCTCCAGCTTGTCGGAGAGCCACCAGTCGGTGTCGCTCACCGGCTTGCTGATCAGGTCGCCCAGGCCGGCCCGCGTCAGGGCCGCGGGGGCGGCCGCGAGCAGCTCCGTGTCCAGCACGATGGCCCGGGCCGGGCGCGCCGCCTGCGTCGTCTTCAGCCCCCGCGCCACGATGGCCGCGATGGCGCTGGCGTAGCCGTTCATGCTCGCGGCGGTGCCCACGATCACGAAGTCGACCCCCAGCGCCTCCGCCGCGCACTTCGCCAGGTCGTTGATCGTCCCCGAGCCCACCGCCAGCAGGCCCGTCGCGCCGTCGGCCGCCCGGGCCACGACCTGCGCCGTCTCCTCGTCGGCGTGGGGGTGTGACGGCAGGAGCCAGCCGCGCCCCGGCAGACCCGCCGCCGCCCAGGTCTCGGGATCGCCGAAGCGGAACGGGCGATCGCCGAGGCGCGCATCGACCACATCGCCCAGGCCGCCGCGGGCGCCGGGGCCCAGCAGGACCTCCTCGGGCAGGCGGTCGTCGGCGGGGAGGGGCAGGGGGCACAGATCAGCCAGCTTCATGGGAGTCTCCGGCGGTGGCGGCGGCAGTCTGGCGGGGGCGGGCCGGCCAGGCAAGCCCCCCGTCGGCCCCGCAGCCTGCCCTCTGGGCGTGGGGCCTCGCCTGAGCTAGCATGATCCCCGTCCACCCGGAGCGCCCGTGATCAGAGCCCTCAGAGACCAGCTCGCCACTCGCTACGAGGCCACCCTCGACCCCGCGCTCCTCGATCGCATCGAGGTCCTCAAGGCGCACCTGGGCGGGTACGAGACCGACGCCTTCGGCTTCGATCCCGAGGCCCTCAAGCCGGTCATCCCGGTCGTCGAGTTCCTGTACCGGAAGTACTTCCGGGTCCAGACCTTCGGCCTCGAGAACCTGCCCGAGGGCCGGGTGCTGCTCATCGCCAACCACAGCGGGCAGATCCCCATGGACGGCATGATGATCGGCACGGCGCTCTTGCTGGACGCCCAGCCCCCGCGGGCGGTGCGCTCCATGGTCGAGCGCTGGGTCCCCTCGCTGCCCTATGTGAGCGTGTTCTTCAGCCGCCTCGGCCAGGTGCTGGGCACCCCCGAGAACTGCCGCACGCTGCTGGCCCAGGATCACACGGTGCTGGTCTTCCCCGAGGGGGTCACCGGCATCAACAAGACGTTCGACAAGCGCTACCAGCTCCAGCAGTTCGGCCTGGGCTTCATGCGGCTCGCCCTGGAGACCGGCACGCCCATCGTGCCGGTGGGCGTCGTCGGGGCGGAAGAGCAGATCCCCGCGATCTGGAACCTCAAGAAGATCGCGAAGTTGCTGGGCATGCCCGCGCTCCCGGTCAGCCCGCACATGCTCATCCCGCTGCTGGGCATGCTCCCACTGCCGACGCGCTACCGCCTCTGGTTCGGCCACCCCATGACGTTCACGGGGGATGCGGACGACGACGACGCGGTCATCGGCGCCAAGGTCAGCCAGGTCCGTGACGCCGTCGACGCGCTGCTCCAGCGCGGGCTGGCCGAGCGCGAGCACATCTTCTGGTAGGGGGCACGATGCGCGTCGCCATCACCGGCATCAGCGGGCGCTTCGGGGCGCTGCTCACCCGCCGCCTGCACCGGGAGCACACGGTCGTCGGCATCGATCGCCGGCCCTTCCCGGGTGCCCCCGCTGACGTCGAGCTGCACCGCATCGACATCCGCCGAAAGCGCTGCGAGGAGGTCTTCCGCAAGGGCGCCTTCGACGCTGTGGTGCACCTCAACGTCATGCACGATCCCCGGGCCTCGAGCGCCGATCACCACACTTTCAACATCCAGGGCACGACCCGGGTGATGCAGTACTGCCAGCGCCATGGCATCCAGAAGCTGGTGCTGCTCTCGTCGGCCAACGTCTACGGCCCCCGCGCCGACAACACCCAGTTCCTCACCGAGGACGCCCCCCTCATGGGCGGCGAGCGCTTCCACCAGATCCAGGATCTGATCGGCATCGACATGCTGGGGCAGAGCTTCTTCTGGAAGCACCCCGAGGTCGAGACGGTCATCCTGCGGCCCGTCCACATCGTCGGCGCGGTGCGCAACGCCCCCAGCAACTACCTGCGGCTCGACCGCCCGTGGACGCTCGCCGGCTTCGACCCGATGATCCAGCTCATCCACGAAGACGACGTGGCCCTGGGCATCGAGCGGGCGCTCCGGCCGGGGGCCCAGGGCATCTTCAACCTGGCGGGCTGCGAGCCCGCGCCGCTCTCGCGGGTCATCGAGCTGGCCGGCGGGCGCGCCGTCCCGGTGCCGCACTTCCTGGCCGGGCCCATGCTGGAGCGGCTGTGGCGCATGCGCCTGACCACCTTCCCGGCGCCCGAGCTGGACCACCTGCGCTACGTCTGCATGGTAGACGCGGCCCGTGCCCGCGACGTCCTCGGCTTCACCCCGCGCTACGACCTGGACGCGACCTTGACGCATCTGCGGCTGACCCGGGCCCTGCTCGCGAGCTGACTGCGGTCGGTGTCGTCGGGGAGGAGAGGAGGAGCCGCGGCGGCGGTGCGGGGGTGGGGAGACCGCCGCCGCGGCGGGAAACCATGTGCCGGGGAAGCACGGGGCCACCGACGCCCCGGGCGCGCGCCTGTTCAGCGCTCCCCGCATATTTCTCGGATCACTCCTCGCACTGCCCGTTCACGCACTCCCCGGCGGGGCACTCGACGCTCATGGCGCACACGGGCGCCACCTCGACGGGGTCCACGCAGAAGCGATCCTGGCACACCTGGCCGCCCAGGCAGTCGGGATCGGCGAAGCAGGCCTGGCGGCACCGGGCGTCGACGCACTCCAGCCCCGTGGGGCACTCGGCCGTGCGCACGCAGCCGCCGGCCGCCCCCACATCGGGCATGCACACGCCGTGATCGCAGAACTCCCCGAAACCACAGCCGAAAGCGTCATCGCACCGGGCATGGCAGGCGGCGTCGATGTACACCCCGTCCGGGCAGTCCACGTTGCCACGGCAGGCGACGGGGCGCTCGGCGCGGGGGTCGCAGCGCCCGTTGAGGCAGGCCGTGCCGGCCGGGCAGGGGACGTCCTCGCGGCAGGGCTCCAGGCAGCGGCCGTCCACGCAGATGCGGGCGTTGGCGCACTCGGCGTCGAACTGGCAGGGCCCGCGCCCGGGCGGGGCCGGCGGCACCACACAGGCGCCATCGCGGCACGACTGCCCCTCCGGGCACTCGGCGTCGCTGACGCACTCCACCGCGGGCGGCAGCTGACAGATCCCATCGGCGCAGAGCTGGCCCGCGGGGCAGTCACAGAGGGTCTCGCAGGGCGTGGGCTCCGGCGTCGGCACGGGATCGACGCAGGCGTGCAGATCCGGATCGCAGACCTGCCCCGTCGGGCACTGGCAGCTCGCGTCGCACGACGCCGACCCCGCCACGCAGTCGCCATCGATGCACCGGCTGCCCGCCTCGCACTGGGCGTCGATCTGGCACTCGGCGGCGGGATCGATCTGGCACCGCCCCGCCTCGCAGAGCTGGCCGGGGCCGCACTCGCGGTCGCGGACGCAGGCGGCCGGCTCGGGCTCTTCGCCCACGCAGGTGGCGTCGACGCAGCGCCGGCCCTCCCCGCAGTCGGCGGCCTGCTGGCACTCGGGGCGCTCCCGCACGGGCTCGCCGCCCACGCAGGTGTAGCCCTCGGGCAGCGGCTGGCCTTCGCGGCAGTGGGGGAAGCAGATGCCCTCGATGCAGAAGCCGCCGATGCCGCAGTCGGCGCTGATCTCGCACTGCAGGCGGCAGGTGCCGTCGATGCAGGGCTCGCCCGCCGGGCACTCGGCGTCGGCCTGGCAGCGGCTCGCCTCGAAGCACTGGTCGTTGACGCACACGCAGCCGGCCATGCAGTCGCCGTCGCGCTCACAGGCGTAGGTCGCGGGATCGGGGCGGCCGGGCTCCTCGCCCACCCAGACGCACCGGCCGAAGGCGTTGCAGGCCTGCCCGTCCGCGCAGTCGGCCTGGTCACGGCACTCCGGCGACTGCCCCGCGCCGTTCTCGCAGAAGCCATCGGCGTTGCAGAACGCCCCCCGCGGACACTGCTCGTGGACGACGCACTCGATGGGGTAGCAGCCCGTCAGATCGCAGCGGAAGCAGTCGTTTCCATTGCACATATCGCGACCAGCGGCTTCCTCGCAGTCGAAGCAGTGGTCGCCTTCGCAGGCCGTGAGGCCACCGAGGCAGAAGAAGGCGGTGAGCAGGAGTGCGGTGCGCATGGGTCCTCCCAGGGCGAGTCGGGCCAGTCCAGGTTCGGGCGACGGCCCGGGCGCGTCGCAAGGCCCGTGCCGCCCGCCGTCCCGGCGTGGCGGTGCGAGCCGGGCCGGTCGGCGTGAACGGATCGCCACAGCGCTGTGGCCTCTCGTCACACCACGTTCCTTGACCCGACCGGCGGACCCACGCCAGAGTCCGGCCATGGCCCAGCGTATCATCGTCATCGCCCTCGCCCTGCCGGGCTGCATCCTGGAGAGCCAGTTCTGCGGGGAGGGCTTCGTCGAGGCCGACGGCCGGTGCGTGCCCGCGAGCGCGGCGCCCGCCTGGTACGGCGATGGTGGCATCGACGCCGCCGAGCCCACCGGTCGCGTGGATGGCAGCGCGGTAGACGCCGGCCCGCCCGATGTGGCGGTGGTGGACGCCACCCCCCGGGACGCGTCGCCGCCCGAGCCCGACCGCTGGTCCGACCGCACGTCCCTGCTCATCGTCGATCGCGGCTCGCGCCAGGCCGCCCGCTCGACGCCGACGACGCCCGGCTTCGATCTGGACGCGGTGGCGTTCTTCAGCCCCGATGGCGAGGTCATCGGCGAGCTGTCCACGGTGCACGAGGCCCAGATCAACGATCCCTTCGCCCGCAGCTTCGCCACGCAGCCCCGGGCCGCCCTCGGCGCCGCCGACTCCCGGGGCCTCGACGACGCCGAGCACTTCGTCTCCCTCGGCACGGAGGGGGGCTACCTCTTCGCCGGGCTGACGCTCGCCCGGCCCCTGCGGATCGGCGACCGGCTGGTGGTGTTCGAGGAGGGCGGCGACCGCGCCGACGAGCTGGCCGAGGTCTTCCTGTGCCTGGACGATGTGCTCAGCCTGAACCGCTGCGTGAGCGTCGCCGACGTGGTGGGCACGACGGAGCTCGTCCTGCCCCCGTAACCTGCCGTCAGATCGAGCGAATCCGGCGGCGCCGCAGGGCCACGAGGCCCGCCAGCAGCAGCAGCGAGCCCCCCCCGGCGGGCCCGCCCGGCGCGCTCTGGCAGCCATCATCCTTCGAGCGCGCCTGCTCGCTGCCCGTACCCGCGCCCCCATCCGCCTCGGGATCCGCCTCTGCGTCGGGCGCCTGCTCCGGGGCCTCCGCGTCCGGCGCCTCGGCGGCCGCATCCGGCACGCCCGCGTCCACCGGCGGCGGCGGAGGGGCCGCCATGTCCGGCGGCGGATCCGGCTGGGGATCCCCGCAGAACGCACCGCTGCGGTCGGTCTGGCACGTCTGGCCCTCGGCCGCGCAGTCGCGGAAGGTCAGGCGCCCGAACCGGCACCGGGCCACCTGGTCCCCATCGCAGACCCCCCGCGAGTCGATGTCGCCACACGGCGGCGGCTCGGTGCAGAAGAAGCCCACCTGGTCGTTCACGAAGTCGCAGACCTGCCCCTGCCGCTCGCAGTTCTGCTGGCGAATCACGCCGTTCTCGCACCACTCGGCCACATTGCCGCTGCAGCGGCCCAGGTAGTCCACGTCCCCGCACTGGCTGGGCGGCTCCTCCCCCGCCAGGATGCCGTCGATCCAGTCGGTCAGCACGTCGAGGCGGGTCAGCCGGTCGCGATCGACGCAGGAGCCGTCGCCCTCCCACTCCACGCCCAGGATGACCACCTCACCCTCGGGGTCCACCGCCATGACCGGGCCGCCGGAGTCCCCGAAGCAGATGCCCTGCTGGCCTCGACCATTGACGTGGACCAGGGTGTCGGTCAGGCGCTCGAGCTGGACGACCGCGAAGTACCGGCCGGAGCGGCTGCGATCGTAGGTCTCGCCGAAGCCCCCGGCCTCGATGTCACTGCCCACCAGCCCCTCCCAGGGGGCCTGGCGGTTGTAGGCGATGGGCACCAGCTCCGGCACGCGCTGGGTGGCATCCTCGGTGAGCTTGAGGATGGCCGCGTCGGTGGTCCCGTGGCCGATGGCCGCCTCGACCTGGAACGACGCCACCGGATCGCTCGGCAGCAGGCCGATGCCGAACCCGATGGTGCGCCCGGAGCGGCCCTCGATGCAGTGCTTCGCGGTGACGACGTACTGCCCGGCGATCAGCGTGCCGGTACAGAAGTTTCGCCCCGGATCACCGGCGTTGTGCAGCCAGCCCAGCGCCAGGATCTGCCCCTCGCTCAGCGGCGTGATCTGGGGCTCGCGGGTGCCGTTGACGATGGCCTGGGTCGCCGCCTCCACCGAGGGCGCGAACGGGGCCGGATCGGGGGAGCAGGCGCCCAGCGCGAGGGCGGGGAGCAGCAGTCGCAGGCGAGTCAAGGGTTCCGCCAGGGCGGACGCCAACCAGGAGGGAGGGGACGCGCGATGCGCCGGCTGGAGTGAAAAAACGTCCGCCGGGTCGAAATCAGCTACACGCCCACGGCGTGGTAGCCGCAGTCCACATGCAGCACCTCGCCCGTGATGGCAGAGCTGAGATCGCTCAGCAGAAACACCGCCGCGTCGCCCACCTCGCTACCCGTCACGTTGCGCCGGAGGGGCGTGCGCTCGGCGGTGGCCTTCAGCATTTCGCGATAACCCGGAATGCCGGCCGCCGCCAGGGTGCGCACCGGCCCGGCGCTGATGGCGTTGACGCGCACGGAGGCCGGCCCCAGGTCAGCCGCCAGGTAGCGCACCGACGCCTCCAGCGCTGCCTTGGCGACGCCCATCACGTTGTAGCCGGGCATCGCCTTCTCGGCGCCGTAGTACGTCAGCGTGAGGACGCTGCCCCCGCCGGCCATGAGCGGCCCGGCGCGCCGCGTCAGGGCGGTCAGGCTGTAGGCGCTCACGTCCAGGGCCAGCGCATGCCCGGCGCGGGACGTGTCCACGAAGCGCCCCAGCAGATCCGCCCGATCCACGAAAGCCACGCTGTGCACCAGGAAGTCGAGCTGCCCCTCGAAGACGTCGGCGGCGCGCTCGAAGAACGCCTCCACCGCCGCCTCGTCGGCCACATCACAGGGCGCCAGGAAGGCCGCCTGGATCTGGTCGGCCAGGGGCCGAACCCGCCGCAACAGCCGATCATCGTGGTAGTTCAGCCCCACCCGCGCGCCGTTCAGGGCCGCCGACCGCGCGATGTGCCAGCCCAGGCTGTGATCGTTGGCCACGCCGAACACGACGCCACGCTTGCCTTCCAGGAGCTTCATCCGCCGGCCTCCACGGTCTCGTCCTGGCTGTCTACGCCATCGGGGCATGCCGTGCAAGTGCCGGATGTCACTCGCCTTTCTACCCGCCTTCGCCGTCCTCGGCGTGCCTGGGCCGCCTGTGGCATCATGGCCGGATGCGACGCCTCCTCCCTGTGCTGCTCCTCCTCGCCGGCTGCGCCGAGCCGCCCCCCGGCGCCTCGGTCCCGGTCCCCGGCGCTGAACACCTGGCCCTCGTGCCCGACCCGGGGCCGCCGCCCCTGGAGCGACCCCCCGTCGCGACGCTCTGGGCCCGCACCCCCCGCGGCTGGCAGGCCGAGGGCCAGGTCCAGGCGGTCGCGCCGGGCGACGCGGCGCGCGTCGATGCCGAGGGTCGCCTCTGGGTGGGGGGCGCGCTCACCGCGGACGCCGTGCTCCCCGACCTGCAGGTCGGGCTCGACGGCACCCTCTACTTCACCCGCGCCGACGCGCGCCCCGACACCGACGTCTGGCGGCTGCGGCGGGGAGGCACGCCCGAGCCGGTCACCACCGATGGCCGCAGCGACCGGCCGTTCCCGCTCCCCGATGGGCGGCTGCTCTGGATCTCCGGCGCAGGGGGCGTCGCGGGGTTCGTCGTGGACGGGCGCCGCCTCACCAACCTCGCTGGCCGCGTCGACGGGGCCTTCATCCCGGTCCCCGCCTTCCCCGCCGAGACCCGCTTCGAGGACGGCCGCGTCACCTACGACGCCGGCCAGGCACGCTGGTGGCTCGATCCCACCACGGGAGAGGCGGGCAAGCTGTGAGATCCTCGGCCTGCTCACCCTGCTGGCCGCCCTGCCGGCCCACGCCGTCCAGTTCCGGCAGCCTGCCATCGGCGACGTCACGGTCACCGCCTACTACGACGTCGGCGGCACCCGCGACTGGAACTGCGGCAACAACACCTACGGCGGCCACCGCGGCACCGACATCGCCATCATCGGCCGCTTTGAAGCCCAGGATCAGGGCCGCGACATCGTGGCCGCCGCGCCGGGCCGCGTCATCCGATCCCACGACGGCGAGTTCGACCGCTGCACCACCGGCGCCTGTGGCGGCGGCGGCGGCTTCGGCAACTACGTCGCCCTGGAGCACGCCGACGGCAAGGTCACATACTACGGCCATATGCGGCAGGGCTCCGTCGCCGTCCGCGAGGGCGAGAACGTGACGTGTGGCCAGCGCCTCGGCCAGGTGGGCTCGTCCGGCAACAGCACCGGCCCCCACGTGCACTTCGAGGTGCGGGTGGGAGGCAACGCCGACGACCCCTTCACCGGCCCCTGCGCCGGCCCGCTCAGCTACTGGGTCGACCAGGGCCCCTACCGGGGCCTCCCCGTGAGCCGCTGCGAAGAGGCCGAGCCGCCGCCGCCGCCGCCGGCCCCCGACTTCCACCTCGCCCAGGGCCTCGCGCTTCCCGACCGCCCATGCGACTTCGACGACTGCCGAGACTTCGTCCGCGACGGCCGCAGCGGCGGCGTATCCGACGCCTGGGTCGGCGAGGACGTCTCCTGGACGGTCATCGCCCACAACCGCGGCGGCGCGAGCACCCAGGCCGAGACCGCCGACGACGCCGCCGTCGAGCTCCAGTACACCGTCCCCCCGGGCCTCACCCTCACCGGCTACCTGATCGAGACCGACCACCCCGCCTACGACCAGGCCTCATGGCAGCGCAACGACGCCATGGACAACGCCGCCAACCCGCCTCCGGCCGCGCCCCCGCGAGCGGGCATCCTTCGCCTCAACGGCTTCAGCCGCAACGAAGCCAAGCGCGTCACGTTCTACCTCCACGTCGACGGCCGCACCATCGACGCCCCCGGCCGCCCCGAGCTCCGGGCCTGGATTCGCCATCTACGCGGATACTATGGAGAAAAGACAGACTGGGACGACCCGGTCGAGGTCAACGACCGCCAGACTTTCAACGGAGGCGACCTGCGCATTGCGGCCGCCCTCGACACCTTCGATCCTCGCGCCTTCCTCTTCGACGCCCCCGAGGACGACCAGCAGATCGAGGGCTTCCGCACCTGCGCACCCGACGCCATCGGCGGCCTCGCGCTCAACCGCGAAGAGGGCGCCCTCGCCATCGAAGTGACCGGCCCCGAACCCTGCGTCGAGAGCCCGCGCCTCCAGGTACCTCTGGCGGGCCTGGCCGGGGTGACGCTGCGCGCCCGCCAGCACCAGGCCCCCCGGATCGGCCACCTGTGGTGGACCACCGAGGAGGCCCCCGACTTCGGCCCCGACCGCCGGGTGAGCTTCACCACCACGGGTGGCGGCGCCTTCAACCCGATCCACCTTGGCCCCGGCTGGTCGGGCACCCTCACGCGCCTGCGCCTGACCCCCGTCCCCGACGCCGGCGACG
>JAWKQS010000042.1:0-74093 GCA_041389985.1 bacterium | reverse complement strand
GTGGGCGGCCCGCGAGGGCAGGATCACCCACGAGACCGGGCACGAGGCCATCCTCTTCCAGACCTGCTACGTCCAGAACAACGAGCCCCAGATCGGCCGTGACACCCTCGACGTGATGGAGAAGAACAGCGTGGACGTGAAGTGCGTGGCGGGCCTGGCCTGCTGCGGCATGCCGCGCTGGGAGAAGGGCGACCTGGAGAACCTGCGCAAGCAGGCGAAGCAGAACCTGGACGTGCTGATGCCCCATGTGGACGCCGGCTCGAAGGTGCTGGTGGTCAACCCGACCTGCTCGATGATGATGCGGCGCGAGTACCCCGAGCTGCTCGACGGCGAGGACCGGGCCCGCGCCCTGCGCCTGGCGGCTGCCGTGGCCGACACGGGCGAGTTCCTCTGGGGCCTGCGCCAGGAGGAGCGGTTCAACACCGACTTCAAGAGCACCCCCGGTGACGTCGTGTCGTACCACGCACCCTGCCACCTGCGCGCCCAGCGGGTGGGCTTCAAGGGTCGGGATTTGTTGAGGAAGATCCCGGGTGTGAAGCCGGCGACCGTCATGGAGTGCTGCGGCCACGACGGCACCTACGCCATGACCGTCGAGGGCTTTGAGCCCTCCGCGCGCATCGGCAAGAAGGCCTTCGACGAGATGCAGGAGCAGCACGCCGAGATCTGGGCCACCGACTGCCCGCTGGCCGCCATCCAGTTCCAGCAGCACGCCGGCGTCAAGCCCATGCACCCCATGAGCATCCTGTCGCGCGCCTACCGCGAAGATGGCTTCAAGAAGCCGCTGGTGAAGAAGGAGCAGCCCTGATGCGAGCCGTCGACCGCAGCGAGATCCTCGACTACGTGACCTACACCGAGCAGCGCGAGGGCCTGCGGGCCGCGGCGCTGGCGGCCAAGCGGCCCCGCCGCCTGCACGTCGGGCGCTACCTCACGTTCCTGTTCGAGAACCGCGACACCGTCCGCTACCAGATCCAGGAGATGATGCGCGTCGAGCACATGGTCCGGGAGTCGGACATCCAGCATGAGCTCAAGACCTACAACGAGCTGCTCGGCGGCGCCGGCGAGCTGGGCTGCACGCTGCTCATCGAGATCGACGACGTGAACGGGCGGGCCGAGAAGCTGACCGCCTGGCAGGGCCTCAACGGGCACCTGTACCTGGAGCGGGCGGACGGCACGCGGGTGCGGCCGACGTGGGACGAGCGCCAGGTGGGCGAGGAGCGGCTGAGCGCCGTGCAGTACCTCAAGTTCCCGGTGGGGCCCGAGGCGCCCGTCGCGATCGGGTGTGACTTCCCCGACGAGGAGGTGCGGGGCCGCACCGCGCTGACCGCCGAGCAGCGCGACGCCCTGGGCGCCGATCTGGCCTGAGGCGCGCCGCCGGATCCCATGGCGTCTCCGGGCTCCGCGGGCCTATCCTGTCCCCGTCGCGTCGTGCGACACAGGAGGCAGCGATGGTCCGGGCTCTCTCTCTCTCCCTGGTATGTCTGGCTGTGTTCGTGGGCGCCGCCGAGGCGAAGCCCCGCCCGAAGAGCCACCGGCTCGCGCTGGCCCAGGAGGCGGGCGGCAAGGCCCTGAAGGCGGCGGTCCGCGGCCTCGCGGCGAAGCCCCCCACCCTCCGCCGCGTGGTGGACGCGGCGAAGTGCAGTGGCTTGAAGCGTGTGACCGTCGGGGTGTGTGTCCAGGGCAAGGCTTCCCCTGCCAGTGAGGCGGTGAAAACTCAGCGGTGGCAGCAGGCGTCCAGGACGCCAGGCTATCCTGTGCACCAGGACTGCTGCGCGATGGCCATCGCGGGCAAGGCGGGCCTCACCCTCATCGACACGCCCGCGGCGGGTCCCATCCGCAAGGTGCTCACCCAGACCGGCCGACCGGCGGCGTCGTCGGTCATCGCGGTCATCCCGCCGTTTGTGTAGGGGTAGCCTGACCGGCAGCCCCTTCTGCTGCCAGGACTGCTGGAGCACCCACCGGGCTGGGGCCTCCCTGCTGGCGGATTACGCTTGCTGTGCAGGCACTTGCGGCATGCAGCCCGGGTGCGGCGGGGCGGCGAGGGCAGTGGAGGCGGGCGGAGGGCCGGCGGCGGCAGCGGCGGCGGCGGCGGCGGCGAGTCCTGCGGGGCGACCGGCGCGAGGTGGAGGGGGCGACCGTCACCATGGCCGATGGCCAGCAGTGCTTCTTCGATGGCACCGTGGCCACCCTGGTGAATGGCGAAGGTGCGTGGATCTGGCGGGCGCCGGCGTCTACTACGGCTGCTCGGGCGAAGGGGTCGTGATCGTCGTCGAGGATCCCCGAGACCGAGACGCCGGACCCTGATCGAGGACCCCGAAAATCTGGTGGTGCGACCCCACCACGGGCGCCGGGAGGATGCCCTCCGGCCGGATGATTCCCCCGGCCCGGGAGGTTCCCCATGCGGTCGCTCCTACGTGCATCGGTTCTCAGCTTCGCCCTCGCCCCCGCCGCCGCCGGCACCATCAGCCTGCAAGACTGCGTGCCCGGCACGCCCTCGCCCGGCGCCCGGCTGCCCATCGGCGCCCCCGGGGACGACGGCTTCGCCTACCGCGACGTCCTCTACCAGTTCCTCCAGAGCACCCAGCCCGCGGATGTGAGCTACCCACCGGGCTGGTGGCCCGCGGTGACGGCGTTCTCACAGAACACGGCGCTGCTACCCAACTCCGCACCCATCGCAATGCAGCGTCTACACCTACGTCTTTGGTCCCGGGACGCTGAACGCGGCCCAGCAGCCGGTGCCGGGCAACGGCTACGAGGCCCTCTGCGTGGCGGACTGGAACCAGTCCTTCCTTCGGCCACGGGCGAGGTCGTGCGGCTCGAGCAGGGGCTGCTCATGACCGTCAAGCAGGAGTTCGTGGCCGACCTCTGGAAGCGATTCCTGTTTGATCCCGGCATCTTCGAGCTGGGCTACATCGAGGATGTCGCCCGGTGCGAGGCCCGCATCCCGGCCTTCCACGACGACTCCACCATGACCTGGCTGATGCAGTGGGACTACCCGGGCAACATCTTCCGGCTCGTCCCCGACGTGACCCTGCGCCGCTACGCCACCTACCTGGCGCTCCAGCTCATCCAGCTCGACTGGGCCATCTGGCAGGGAGGCGCCTGGACGGCGCAGTCGCCCATGGTCCTCGGCTATCCGCCGCTCGGCACCCCGCCTGCCAACGGCGAGGTCTTCGTGCACCCCGGCCCCGTCAACGCCAACAACTACCACTCCGGCGCGGGGACCATCACCGCCGACGACCTCGGGGATCGGCTGGTGATGCTGTCCCGCATCCACGCCTGGGTGATGCAGGCGCAGCCGGCCTGGCTCACGCCCGGCCTCAACGCCGCCTTCCAGGAGGGCCTGGCCCGCAGCGGCGAGCGGCTGGCGCGCATGAACGTGCTGGGTGGCCAGGCCAACCGCTACCTCCAGGCCATCCACGCGCTGGCGGGCGTGAAGGCGTCCCTGGCCGGGTCGCCCTGGCAGGCGGCCGCGACGGCCTGGCATGACCAGACGATCACCCGTTTCCTCAACGTGTTCCGCGACGCGGGCTACTTCGGCGACGACGACGGCCGCTACGACGCCGCCTACAACCGCTACAACCTGGTGCACCTGGTCCGCTCGCTGGTCCAGGACCCCGGCACCAGCTTCACCAACGTGATCCGCCTCGTCGATCAAGCCCGGAAGCTGGGCAACCTGGAGGCACACCTGACGTTCACGGACCGGACGGGGATCCACACGTCGCCCTCCGGCATGAGCGTGCGCACCGGCGCGGGCGTCGCCGGCCGCAGCCGCCGGGTGGCCGCGGCCCCCGACTTCGCCCTCAACCTGCTGGCGGGCCACGCCTTCGGGGTGCCCTACGCCTACGCCCGCGCCCGCGACCTGTCCCATGTGGGGCCCTTCGACAGCGGCCTGTTCGCGGGCCGCGTCGACGCGCGGTCGAGCAACCCCGACTACGTGGCCGAGCTGGCCTGCTACAGCCACCCGAACCACGACCCCTTCCCCTGGCTGCCCCAGCTCGCGCCCCTGCCGCTGGCCTCCCAGACCCTCGACGCCCTGAGCGGTGCCTACCGCCAGTATGGCCGGCCGGTCCACGCGGTGGAGGAGCTGGCCCCCGGCACCCTCGCCGCCTTCGCCGACAGCATCGACCAGAACCGGTCGAGCGCGCTGCTGCCGTTCGAGGAGCCGGGCCCCTACCTTGCTGATTTCGATGGGGAATTCGTGTTCGCCAAGTTCGGCGGGTCGGGCGTGTACTTCGAGGGGGATCCCAGCGGGACGAGCTTCGACGAGTACCAGCCCGCCAGCGCTCGCGACTACGCGGCCGTCGTCCACCTGGGCCCCGTGTCGCCCAACCACAGCGTGCCCCCCTGCGGCGAGAGCAACCCCCGCGGCTACGGCGGCGGGCAGCTCGCCACGGTCTGGGCCCCCGGCGGCGGCCTGTTCTCCATGACGCGGCGGAAGGGCTACAACAACGACTGCGAGTCCTGGCAGGGGGGCGAGTGGACGACCCTGCCGCTGCACCACGTGGCCCTCGTCGACACGGCGAGCCGCGTGGCCACCAGCGCCCGCATCGCCCTGCCGGCGACGTTCACGGCCTTCACCGCCGGCGCCCTCCCGCCCGCCGCCGATCGCGACTTCCTGGATGTGGGCGCCCCCGGCATCGCCAGCCTCGCCACCCTGCCTGCGGCCCAGGCCGATCACGCGTTCCTGGAGGCGGCCGGCCCCTTCTCGGACCAGCGGTACCCCACCAACGGCCAGCTCGTGCAGGCCGTCGCCACCCCCGTCGACTATGTGCGGCGCTTCATCCTCGGGGAGGGCGGCATCACGGTGCGCACCGAGCTGCGGGCGCGGATGTCGACCATCATGCCCACCGAGCGGTCGGGCAAGCAGGTGAAGCAGGAAGAGTACCCCCAGCCCATGCCCAAGGTCTTCCAGGCGTGGGAGATCCTGCCCCTGGGCACCGCCGAAGGGCCGACCGCCACGGGCCACGTCGCCACCGACATCGCCCTCATCACGGCCCAGGGGGCCGAGGTGGCGGTACCCGGCCCCGCCCTCGCCTCGGAGGCGGTGGCCTACCGCGACATCAAGGCCGTGATCGTGACCCGGGAGGCGGGCACGCTCACCATCGAGTTCGCCGCGCCGCAGACCATCGCATTCTCCAATGACTTCACGGCCTTCGGCGGCGACACCCCCTCGCGCAACATCATGATCGACCTCACCCCCACGAAGGTCTCGAGCGCCAACGTCCAGGCCGCACTGCCCCAGGCCGAGCAGCTCCAGCCCGTCGTGGTGGAGTACACCGTGCGGGCGTCCATGTAGGGTTCATGTGGGGGTCCATGGGGAGCCGGCGGCGGCCGCTGTACGGCTCGGCGGGGGTCCGCTACCGTGGTCGAGCACCGCCCACGGAGCCGCCATGCGCGCAGCCCTCGCCCTGCTCCCCCTCCTGCTGGCTCCGGCGCAGGCCGACCAGCTCCGCCTCACCGGCACCCTGCGCGACTTCACCGACGACCACCCCGACTTCGAGGCCGAGCTGGGCACCGATCCGGGCATCGTCGAGGAGGCCCTCGGCGCGGATCGCAAGCCCATCTACGCCGGGCGGGACGGCAACCCCACCACCCACGGGCGCGCCGCCTTCGACCAGTGGTTCCGAGACGTCGCGGGGGTCAACCAGCGCGCGCCGATCGTGCTCACGCTGGTCAATTCCGCCGCGGATCCGCACATCTACACCTTTCGGGACCTGGAGTTCTTCCCCATCGACGGAGCCCTCCTGGGCAACCAGCGGCGCGACCACAACTTCCACTTCACGGTCGAGCTGCACACGACCTTCGTGTACGAGGGCGGCGAGCGGTTGACCTTCGAGGGCGACGACGACCTCTGGGTCTTCGTGAACGGCCGGCGGGTGATCGACCTGGGGGGCGTGCACGGCGCCGAGACCCAGACGGCGGACTTCGACGCCCTGGCGGACGCCATCGGGCTCCAGCGCGGGCAGGTCTACCCCCTCGACCTGTTCTATGCCGAGCGGCACACGAGCGAGGCCCACTTCACCCTGTCCACGACCGTGCGGTTCGAGGACGCGGGGGATCCCGGTGATCCCGGGGGCGGGGGCGCCGGTGGGGGCGGCGCAGGGGGAGCCGGCGGCGGGGCGGGCGGTGGCCCCGGGGGTGGCCCCGGCGGTGGGGCCGGCGAGCCCGGGGGCGGCCCCGGCCCGGGGGATGACGCGGATCCCTGCCTGGATGATCCCACCTGCGTCATCCCGTGCAGCGACGGCGAGTGCCCCTACCAGCGCGTGTGCCGCGACGAGCGGTGTGTGGATCCCTGTGAGGGCGTGGCCTGCGGCGAGGGCGAGATCTGCACCCGGGGCGCCTGCGTCGCCGAGGGCGACCGGGCAGACGCCGGGTTCTCGCCGCCGCCGCCCGCCGCCGATGGCGGGACCGGCGCCGATGGAGGCGGCGACGGGGGCTGCGCGGCCAGCGGCGGGGGTCGCCCGCCCGCCCTCCTGCTGCTCGCGCTGGGGATCCTGGCGCTCCGCCGACGCGCCCGTCCTTGACACCGGGCCGGGCGCCGTCTACTCCAGCGGGCCACCACGTGGGAAGATGGTCCCCATGAACCAGAGCCTGGACGTGCTGCTCGCCGCCGCCGTCTCCATCGCCGCCATCCACACCCTCATCGGGATCGACCACACCGTGCCCTTCGTGGCGCTCGGGCGGGCGCGGGGCTGGTCCCTGCGGCGCGTCCTGGCGGTCACGGCCCTCTGCGGCCTGGGCCATGTGCTCTCGTCGGTGGTCCTGGGCATCGCGGGCATCGGCCTGGGGACGGCCCTCACGCGGCTCGAGTGGATCGAGTCGAGCCGCGGCGAGCTGGCGGCCTGGCTGCTCATCGGGTTCGGGCTGGCCTACGCGGGCGGCGCGCTGCTGCGGCGCGCCGGGGGGAAGCCCTCGCGGCACGACCTGCACGCCCACGGCGGGGTCGTGCACGCGCATCCCCACGGCGCCGGACACCACCACCCGCGCTCGGCGGCCTCGGTCACGGTCTGGAGCCTCTTCATCATCTTCGTGCTGGGGCCGTGCGAGCCCCTCATCCCGCTGCTGATGGCCCCCGCGGTGGAGCATGGCGCCGGCGCCGTGGTCCTGGTCGCGAGCGTCTTCGGCGCCGTGACCATCGGCACCATGCTGGTGGTGGTGACGCTGCTGCACCACGGCCTGAAGATGGCGGCCCTCCAGGGGCTGGAGCGGCACGCGCACGTCCTGGCCGGGCTCGCCATCGCGGCCTCGGGCGTCGCCATCCAGGCGCTGGGGATCTAGGGTGCCGCTGCGGGTCCTGGTCGTAGGAGGCGCTGGGTTCTATGGCCAGCATGCCGTCGCGGCCCTCGGACAGCTCCCGGATGTGGAGGTGTCCGTCGGCGGACGCGGCGGCCCCGTCGTCGTGGATCTCACCGATTCTTCAACGTTTTCCGCCTTCTCGGCCTTCGACGTCATCATCGGCTGCCACGACACGGAGGGCGTGTCCGGGGTCGAGGCGGCGGGCTGGTGCATCGCCCACGGCAAGGCCTGGCTGGACGTCTCCGCCGACCGCCCGAGCGTGGAGCGCCTGCTGGCCCTGGCGGTCGAGGGGCGCGGCCACGCCATCGTCGGCGTTGGGCTCTTCCCGGGCCTGAGCACCGCCCTGGCGGCCGAGGCCGCGGCGGCGGCCGCTGCGTCGTTCGCGGGCCACTACCCCCAGCTCGACCTGGGCATTCGGCTCGGGGTCTTCTCTGGCGCCGGCCGGGGCGTCTGCAGCCTGATGGTGGGCCTGCTGACGCGCCCCTCGATCTTCTACATCGCGGGTCGAAGGGTCGAGGGCCCGGCGCTGGGCGGCGGCCTCCACCTCGCGTACCTGGGGGGGAAGAGCCACAGCGGCCGCCGGGTCGGGCTGCCCGATGCCGAGCTGATCCACCGCGCGACGGGCACCGACGCCCGGGTCTACCTGGCCGTCCGGCCCGGGATCGTCACGCCGGCGTTCTCACTCGTGGGCACGCTCGTCCGGATCGCGGGCCCGTTGCGACCCGCGGTCATCCGCCTGCTGCGCGCCAGCCTCGTGCTGCTGCGCGCCCGGCTGCTGCGCGACCGGCCCGCGCCGGTGCAGATCACGGCGAAGGTCATCCGCGAGACGCGCCGGCTGGCCTGCCCGGATGGGCAGCGCGCCACCGGGGCCGCCATCGCCGCGGCGGTGGCGTGCTGGCAGGCCGGCTATCGGCCCTCCGCCGGCGGCGTCCACCTGGCCGTCGAGGCCTTCCCGCCCGACGCGCTGCTGGCCCATGCGCAGCGCCTCTGTCCGGAAATCGTCCTGGATTCAGGGGGTTGAGCGTCAGGGACAGGCCGGGGCCGTCCCGAAGACGTCGTACGACCGGACGGCCTGGTACAGGGAGTCGGGGGCGTAGTGCTCCTCCTGTCCTACCCGCACGATGGAGGTGGTGATGGGCCGCAGGCGCACCGGCCCCGCCGAGGCGCGCCGCGACCAGTTGGCCATGGGGCTGCCCGTCTCGCCCGGCAGGTTCACGCGGTACGGGGCGAACACCACCGGGGCGTCGAGGTGGGCCCCCGGCGCGAGGGGCGGGATGCGCAGGCGGACGGGCGCCAGGATGCCGGCCTCGTCCTGCAGCTCGAGGCGCACCGCCACCGACCAGGCATCCGTGGGGTTCGCGAAGCGCAGGCTGGCCTGGGCGGGCAGCGCCTGCCAGGCCGGATCCGGCACCACCATCATGCCCGCCGTCGCCTCGGCCTTCGCCTCCCGGACGGCGTCGCGCATGGCGTCGACCGCCGCGCCGCAGGCCTCGTCGGTGAGCACCTGGGGGGCCCCGGTGGCGTCCGCCACGAAGGCGCCGCACTCCGAGACCAGGTAGTCGAAGCCATCCTCGATGAGGGCATCGAAGTCGGGCAGCGACGGGGGCAGGCCGAGGGCGGCGGCCCCCACCTGCACCGCCGCCATCGTGATGGCCTGGCAGGTGGCGTCGCAGTCCACCCCGGCCGCCTCGATGAGGACCACCAGGAAGTTCGACGCGACCGCCAGAATGCCATCGTAGGCCGCCGAGATCCCGTCGACGATGGAGGCGAAGAAGTCCACGGCGCCCCCCACCACCTCGCAGACGACGTCGGGCAGGAAGCCGCAGTCCTCGTCGTCGCTGGGCACCCAGCGGACGGCCGTGCCCACGACGCACCAGGGCGAGCCCTCCAGGCCGGGGGCGGCGCACTGCGGGCCGGGCTCGTTGATCAGGTACCGGTTCTCGGCGTCCGGGCAGGGCGTCGGGCGCAGGCCGCTGAAGGTCCGCACCACCACGTCCGGGTGGTGCAGATCCACCTGGTCGATGGGGGGGAAGATGGCCTCGTCGCTGGCCTGGAGCCAGTGGATGGCGATGGGGTTGGAGCGGGGCCCCCCCGGCCGGTCGTCGGCGTCGAGGGCCTGCACCACCACGAAGAAGTCCCGCGCCGAGAGGCCGCCGGCCTCGGCGAGGTTCACCTCGAAGCGGCTCCAGGCCAGCGCGTCGGCCGTCGGGGCGTCGCCGCCGGCCAGGCTGAACGAGAGGTACCCCGTCGCCACCAGCCCCGACGTCCAGTCCTGCAGCCCGTAGGCCTCCCAGCGGGCCCGGACGGCCCGGGCCACGGGCGGGTCGCTGCCGATGAGCGCCGTCGGGTTGCGCCACTGCATGCAGATGCCCCGGCTGCTGGGCCGGTAGACCTCGTCGGTGGTGAAGTCGAAGGGGAACTCCGCGAAGCGATTGCAGTCCGAGTAGCGCGTGTCGGCCTCGAGCTCGCTGGCCTGGCCAGCCAGCGCCGACGACAGCGTGCGGCCGCTGGGATCGATGGCCGACCAGCCGTCGGTGGCGGGGCTGAACCCGGCCGGCCGCTGCAGATCGCCGAGACGCACCAGCGACGGCGTGACCGTCGACGGCGCCAGCGCGGCCGCCACGTCGCCGCCGCCGGGCGCACCCGCCAGGTGCCGGTGGCGGGCTCCCAGACGCCGGGCTCGGCCGCGCCGTCGCCGTCGAAGTCGCCCGGGAGCGGGGCGTCGCCGGCCCCGCCCAGGCGGAGGCCCCGCACGACGAACCCGGATCGCGCGGACCACGCCCACCAGGCCCCGTTGCCCGGCCGCCAGACCGCCAGGTCGGTGCGCCCGTCGCCGTCGTAGTCGGCCGGGACGGGGCGGTCGCCGGGGAAGCCCAGCCAGGCGACGCGGGGCAGCCGGGCGCCCGGGCGGCGGGTGGCCCAGAAGCCGCCCACGTAGATGGCCGGCTCGGCGCGGCCATCGCCGTCGTAGTCGCCCGGCACGGGCACCGCGCCCGCGATCCCGAGGCGCAGGCCGTCGAAGATGGCCTCGCCAGTGGCGCGCCGCGCGAACCACTGGCCCGTGGCGGAGCGGTAGACGGCAGGTCGGTGCGGCCGTCGCCGTCGTAGTCGGCCGGCACGGGGACGTCGCCCGGGCCCCCCAGCCGGATGCCCTCCACCACCGCCACGCCATCGAGGCGCTGGGCGAACCAGGTGCCATCGGCCGGCCGGAAGCCGCCCAGGTCGTCGCGGCCGTCGCCGTCGAAGTCGCCGACGATGGGGACGCGGGCGCGGGGGACGTCGAGGACGACGGCGCCGGGGCAGGTCGAGGCCCTCGAGCACCTGCCCGACGGCGAGGGCCGGGGCGAGCGTCGGGGCGAGGAGCGAGGCGAGACAGGACGGCAAGAGCCAGCGCATGGCGGGCTCGAGTGGTGATCGTGGTGGTAGAGACCGCCCGGCGGGTTTGTGACGTCCTTTTTTCGGCCCGGTGAGGTGCGGTATGCAGGCGCAGCCCAGGGAGAGAGGCCCGATGCCCGAAGATCCGGCGCTGGAGCAGCAGGTGGGAGCGTGGCTCGCGGCCAGGACCGCCGACGCCGGCGCCACCGACGCCATCGCCACCCGGGCCATCCAGGTCTATGGGCCCGAGAATCCTTGGATATCTGGCGAAGATCAGCCCCGACGAGGCGACCGCCCTGGAGGCCTTCTCGCTGTGCTGCGAGGACCTGTGGCGGGGCCTGCCGGGGTTTCGTGGCGACAGCACACTGCGCACCTGGGCCTACCGGCTGGCCCGCAGCGCGGCGGCCCGCGTCGCCCGCCGCCAGGCCCGGGACGCTCGCCTGCTGACCCCCCTGAGCCCCGACGCGGAGCGAATCGTGGAGGCCGTCCGCAGCACGACGCTGCCGTACCTGCGCACGACCGAGAAGGATCGGCTGGCGCGCATGCGGGGCGCGCTCAGCCCCTCGACGCCGAGGTCCTGGTGCTCCGGGTCGACCGGGGCATGGCGTGGGCGGACGTGGCCCTCGTCCTCGGCGAGGCCACTCGAGGCCGCTCTGCGCAAGCGCTTCGAGCGCATCAAGGACCGGCTGCGCGCCCTGATGGCCGCCGACGCGGCCGCCGGTGGCTGACACCTCCGATCCGGCCCTGGGGCGCTGCTGGCCGCCCTCGCCGAGGCCCCGGCCGTCGATCCCGACGCGCTGGCGCAGCGCCGCGCCTGGCTGAGCCGGCGATGTGGTGCTGGGCTACACGCTCCAGCGCGTCCTGGGGGAAGGCGGCATGGGGCGCGTCTGGAGCGCGGCCGATCCGACCCTGGGCCGCGACGTCGCCGTCAAGGGGCTGCGCGGCGATCTGGAGCCGGCGCGGGTCGAGGCGATGCACCGCGAGGCGCGGGCCCTCGGGGCGCTCGCCCACCCCCACATCGTCGCCGCCCACGCCACCGGCACCCACGGCGCGCGGCCCGTGCTGGTGATGGAGCGCCTGGAGGGCGAGACGCTGGCGGCGCGGCGAGCGCGGGGTCCCTGCCCTGGCCGAGGTCCGCCGCATCCTGCTGGCCGTCCTCGACGCGCTGGCTCGCGCTCACGGCGCTGGCGTCCTGCACCGCGACCTCAAGCCCGCCAACGTGCACCTGGACGCCGCCGGCCATGTGCGGGTGCTCGACTTCGGCCTCGCCGCCCTGCGGGGGACGCGGGCGGGCTGGCTGCGGCCGGGACGCCGGGGTTCATGGCGCCCGAGCAGCGCCAGGGATCACCAGGACGAGCGGACCGACCTCTGGGCGGCGGCGGCCCCGGCCCTGGCGCTGCTGGGGGCCCGGCCCGACGGCGAGGGGCGGTGGCCTTCACCGCTGGCCCTCCGGCCACGCCTGCCCCGGCGGATGGCGCGGGCACTCGCGGCCTGCCTGGCCGATGATCGGGCCAACGACCCGCTTCGGCCAGCGCGCTGGCCGCCGCCTTGCGGCCGCCCCGGTGGCGGCTGCCCGCGCTCGGCCTGGCGGCGGCCCTCGCTGCGGCGGGCGCCGCCCTCCTCCTCGCCCGGCCGACGAGCTCGGGGCGGTGGGAGGACCCGACCGGCTGGTGGTGGAGCTGCGGTGTGACGCGACCGGGTGCGCCGCCGACGTCCGCCGGGGGGACGACTGGCGGGTCGAAGGCCGGCTGGCCCGCGCCGGGGATCGGCTCGAGGGCCGCCTCGCGGCCCGCCCCGAAGTGGCCCCGGCCCGCGCGCGTCGTCGATCTGGCCCTGCGGGCGGGTCCGCCGGTGGTGGTCGAGCGCCTGGTGGCCGAGGCCCGGCCAGACGCGCCACGCCGTCTACGGCGTCCCGCTGACCCGCCGCTGATGGAGACTCCGCCCAACATCCCGGGATTACAGGATTTTCAGCCCGAGGACGGCGGCTGGCGCGCCGAGGAGCCGGCGCTGGGCCGCGTCGTCCATGTGCGCCGCCTCACGCCCGGTGCCGAGGTGGTCGCGGTGCCCCACCCCGCGCTGGAGGTCGTCCACCGCCTCGTGGACACCCCGGCCGGGCGCTTCGCGGTGGTGGGGGATCGCCGAGGCGCCCCCTGACCCGGCGCCTGTCCTGGGCCCAGCGCCTGGCCGGCCCCACGCCCTGCTGGCCGGGCTGGCGCGCTCCACGCCGCGGGGACCACCCACCGGGCGCGTCTCGGCCGCCTGCATGCGCCGCACGCCGACGGGCTGGCGCCTGATCGACGCCTCCGGGACGGGGAGCAGGCCGACGACGAGCGGGCGGCGCGCCTCGCGCTCCGCGCCCTGGGCCTGCACACGGGCCCCGCCGGGCCGGTCGACGAGCTGGCCGCCCGGCTGCGCCGCCCGCGTCGCCGGTGGTGGTGGGCCCTGCTGCCGCTGCTCGGGATCGTGCGGATCGCGCAGGAGTACATGCCGCCCCCGCCCCCCCGCCTGGCGGACCTGCCCGAGGCGCTGCGGCTCTACCTGGAGGACGCGCGGCCGCCGACCGACGCGGAGCGCTCCGCCATCGAAGGGCTCGCGGGGTGGTGGTGGGCCGATGGCGGGGCGCCCTCCCCCGCCCTCCTCGTGCCCACCGGCGGGGCCGTCTGGTTCGCCCGGAGCGACGCCCCCCCGGGCACGCCGCCCTCGCCCGGGTGGTACCTGCACGCGGGCCTGCTCTGGCCGGCCACCCAGGCGGGCGCGATCTACCTGCGCGGCTGGCTCTACAACCAGCCCGGCTGGGCCCAGGGCCATGACATCTACGTCGAGTTCCGCCTCGAGGGCGAGGGGCACCTGCTGATGACGCGGTCGCTCTTCTGCAAGCCCGGCGGGCCGTTCAAGTTCGGCTTTCAGGACGGGCACTTCCGCCAGGCGGCACCCGGCGCGGACCCCTGGGACCGTGGAGAAGACCGCTGACGGTCGTCAACCCGGCTCGGCGATGCGGCGCGGGGTGGCCGCCTGGTAGTCGACGCTGAACTCGGCGAAGGCGGCCAGCGCGTCCTCGGGGGACTTGTCGGCCCGCACCTCGAAGGCGTCGAAGCCGCACCGCCACATATAGAGGATCTGATCGCGGAGGACGTCCCCCACGGCGCGGATCTGACCGTGGAACCCCGCGATCTGCCTCAGCTTTCGGGCACGGCTCAGGGGGCGGCCGTCGCTGAAGGCCGGGAACTCGAGGGCGATGACGGCCAGCTCGCCCAGCCGCTCGGCGTCTTCCATCGGGTCCTCGTCGGGCCGATAGCGCGCGCCCACCTCGGTCCGCCCGGCCAGCGCCCCCGACAGCCACCGCTGTCGGCTCACGATGACGGGGCCGTCCGGCAGCGGGGCGTCGTCGGCCACGGGCTGCCAGGCGTCCTCGACGAGGCGGCGGTCGACGATGATCCGGCGCGGCTCAGTGGCCATACGCCCGCTCCTTGAAGGGCGCGAGGCCCAGGCGGCGCACCGTATCCAGGAAGCGCTCCCCCTCGCCGCGCAGGTCGACGTAGGCGTCCAGGATGCGGCCGATGGCGGGCACCACCTCGTCCCGAGCGAACGCCGGCCCCAGGATGCGGCCCAGGGAGGCGTCGTCGCCCTCCGCGCCCCCCAGCATCACCTGGTAGAAGTCGGCCCCTCGCTTGTCGATGCCGAGGATGCCGATGTGGCCCACATGGTGGTGCCCGCAAGCGTTGATGCAGCCCGAGATCTTCAGCTTGATCTCGCCCAGGTCGTACAGGTGGTCGAGGTCGTCGAACGCCTCGGCGATCTCGGCGGCCACCGGGATGGAGGCCGCGTTCGCCAGCGAGCAGAAGTCAAAGCCGGGGCAGCAGATCTGGTCGGTGAGCGTGTCGACGTTGGGGGTCGCCAGCTTCACCAGCCGCAGCCGCTGCCACACCGCGAAGAGGTCGGCGCTCGCCACGCTCGGCAGCAGCAGGTTCTGGGTGTGGAGCGACCGGATCTCGCCAAAGGCGTGGTCGTCGGCGATGTCGGCCAGGGCCTCGAGCTGGGCGTCGGTGACGTCCCCCGGGGGCGCGTCGGGCGCCTTCAGCGACACCACCACCGCGTGGTAGCCGGGCGCCTTGTGGGCGGCGACGTTGTGGGCCAGCCAGTCCCGAAATCCGCGGTCCGTGCGCGCCTTTTCGGCCAGCAGCACGTCCCCCTCGGCCGCCCAGGGATCCCACGCCGGCGGCGCGAAGTGGGCCGCCATCGCCGCCACCTGGCCGGGCAGCAGGTCCAGATCCGGGGTGCGGGTGGCGGACCAGTCCGCGTCGACGAGGCGACGAAACTCCGCCACGCCCAGGCGGCGGACCAGAATCTTGATGCGGGCCTTGTACTTGTCCTTGCGGTCGCCCAGCTCGTTGTAGACCCGCAGCGCCGACTCGGTGAACGACAGCAGGTCCCGCTCGGGCAGGAACGGGTGCAGCAGCTCGCCCACCACCGGGGTGCGGCCCATGCCGCCGCCGACCCAGACCTCGAAGCCCACCTCCCCCGCGTCGTTGCGCCGCACGCGGTAGCCGATGTCGTGCAGCTTGATGGCGGCGCGGTCGGTGGTGGCGCCCGTGAAGGCCAGCTTGAACTTGCGGGGCAGGTAGCTGAACTCGGGGTGGAAGGTGCTCCACTGCCGCATGATCTCGCAGTACGGCCGCGGATCGACGACCTCGTCACGGGCCACCCCGGCCAGGTGGTCCGCGCTGATGTTGCGTACGCAGTTGCCGCTGGTCTGGATGGCGTGCATCTGCACGGCAGCGAGGCAGCCCAGCACATCGGGGACGGCCGGCAGCTCGGGCCAGTTGAACTGGATGTTCTGCCGGGTCGTGAAGTGGCCGTAGCCCCGGTCGAAGGTGCGGGCGATGTGGGCCAGCATGCGGACCTGGGCGGTCGAGAGCAGGCCGTAGGGGATGGCCACCCGCAGCATGTAGGCGTGGCGCTGGTGGTAGAGGCCGTTCATCAGCCGCAGGGGCCGAAACTCGTCTTCGGACAGCTCCCCGGAGAGTCGGCGGCGACCCTGATCGCGGAACTGGGCGACGCGCTCATCGACGATGCGCTGATCGAGGGCGTTGTAGCGATACATGGCGAGCTCCTGGGCCGTCGGCGGACGGATACCGAAGAAACCCGCACCAAGTCAATCGGAAATACCGGTTTTAGTCGTCCCAGGCGCCCTCGGCGGCCTCCAGCGCGGCCCGCGGCCGGCTCTCGGCGCGGCGAGCGCGCAGCCAGCGGCGCGCCCGCCAGAGCGTGACGAGGCCCACCCCGCATGGGGCCGCCGTGCAGCCCCCGCCCAGCCACGCCATCCACGTCCCGGGCTCGCCGTCGGTCATCGCGCCGCCCGACAGCGCCACCGCGCCCGCCACCGCCACGCCCAGGCCCTGCACGAGGCGCCGGCGCAGCCGGTGGGCGGCCTCGACCTCACGGCTGAGGCGGGCGATGTGCCGCTCGACCGTGCCCTCGGAGAGATCGGGGACGGCCACGGTGATCAGATCGCCATCGGGCTGGATCACCGACCGGACGAGCACCCGGCCGGCCGGATCGGCCGTGACGACGGTGATGCCCCCCAGGCGAGCCAGGGAGGCCAGCGCGCCCAGGCCGCTCACTGGAAGAGGGAGCGCGCGAAGCTGCCGAGGGAGTCGACCAGGTGGCGCCAGGACTGGGTGGCCACCCGGACGCCCTCGCTGTGCAGGCGGTGCATGGTGGAGGCTTCCTCGCGGGCGCCGTCGTCCGTCAGCCGCGTCACCACGTCGCCGTCGAGCTGGACGAGGGTCTGCATGAGGATCTCCTCACAGCCCAGCTCCCAGATCTTGCGCAGCGTCACCCGGTCGGTGGTGGAGAGCTTCAGATCCGCCGGCTTCTCGCGCACCTCGTCGCCGTCGCGCTCGGCGGCGCCGTTGAGGTGGCGGCGGCTGTAGTCGTTCTGGTCGCAGCCCTTGCCGCCGGGCGGCTCGATCGTCTCGAGCAGGGTGGCGAGCCGGATGCTGTTGAGCTCGATGCGGCGGGCGAGCCAGGGCTGGGCGCAGTCGCCCGCTTCGTTCGCGCGCACGTTGAGGTAGTGGAAGGCGTGCAGGCTGCCGCGGACCTTGCGCAGCGGCACCAGCATGCGGGTGCGCACGCCCCCCGCCTCGATCTCGATCGCGACGCCGGGCAGATCGTCTTCTGCCAGTGAAAACGGGATGTTGGCCACACCGGAGGCGTCGCAGGCCGCCTGGACCTGCCCCCGGGGCGCGGGGTCCGTCCGGGCGACGCGGGCCCCGCCGCGGGCGGTGGTCGCGGCGAACACGGGGGCCGGGCAGGTGCGCACGACCACCGCGGCCCCGCCCTGGGCCCCCGCCTCCACATCGCTCACCCGGACCTCGACGAGGCCCTCATCCCCCGCTGTGTAGGCCGGCTGGGAGAACCTGCAGCGCAGCTCGGTGCGGCCCCCGGCCACGACGCGGCAGTCGTCGCGCAGCAGGCGGTTGAGCTCGGCGTTGTACTCCGACGCCACGTCGAACAGGGCGTGCCGCGGGTCGGGCATGCTCTCGCCGGTGATGGACCCGCGGCGGATCGTGTTGATCTCGAGGGAGGTCAGGTCCCGGGCGAGCAGCCGGATGCGCTCCTTCACGCTCACGTCGAACCTCCGTCCTCGGCCGCGTCGGCCGCGTCTTCTGGGAGCTGATCCACCTGCTCCTCCAGCCGCCGGAAGCCGCGCACCAGGTCGGCCAGCGCGCCCCGCACGTCGTCGGAGGTGGCGCGATCGCGGGCGTGGATGGCCAGGAGGGGCGCGAGCGGGCCGCCCGCGACCGCGCCCGCGGGCCGCGAGTGGCGGATGTCGCCGCCGAGCACATCCACCTCGGTCACGATGGACTGCCGGCCGCCGGCGTCGGCCGCCCCGGGATCATCCGCCGTCTCGGTGCGCACGGTCACGCGCAGCAGGCCGTCGGCGAGGCCGGAAAGCAGGGTGCTCATTGAGGTGGTCATGAGGCCCAGAATCGACCACATCTCGCCGCGACCGTAAAGTGATGCGGCCATCCGGGTCTGGAGGTCTGATGTCTCGCGTCACCGCGCTCCTCTCGAGCCTCATCCTCGCCGCCTGCGGCGCCCGGCCCTCGGGCCCCCCACCCCCGCCCACCATCACCGGGCAGCTCGCGCCGGCCTCCCCGCCGGCCGCCCGCCACGGCGCTGGCGAGGGCCGCCCGAGCGACCGCGGCGAGGCCCTGCGCGGCCGGATCGCCACGGAAGCGAAGCGCATTTCGGACGAGGCCCGGCGGCCCGCCCCCGCCCTCTCCGATCCGCTGAGCGCCACGGCGGAGGCCCTCGCCGCGGCCAGCGACGGGGTCACCCCCGATGGAGAATCGGTGGCCTTCGCGGCCTCGTACTTCGGCGTCGCGAGCCCCGTGCCGTCCATCCTCGTGCTCAAGGGCGAGGGCGGCGACGGCCGCTTCGTCGACAGCATCTCCGCGTCTCTCAAGACGATTCTGCGCCGGGGCCGCTACCACCGGCTGGGGATCGGGGTCGCGCCGGCCGGGGCCGAGCGGGTGGTGGTGGTGCTCCTGCAGCCCGTCCAGGTGGACCTCGCCCCGGTCCCCCGCGAGGCGGCCCTGGGCGCCACGCTGCCGGTCCGGGGACGCCTGACCGACGGCCTGAAGGCGGCCAGCGTGGTGGCCACCGGCATCGACGGCAAGGTGACGCCGCTGGCGTCCGGGGCGGGGCCCGAGTTCGCCGCCACCTTCACCTGCGACGCCCCCGGGCGGCACAAGATCGAGGTGATGGGGGTAGGCGCCCGGGGTCCCACCGTCGTCGCCAACTTCCCGATCTTCTGCGGGGTGGCGGCCCCCACCACCCGCGCCATGACCCGCAGCCAGACGGCCGGCATGTCGGAGGCCGAAGCCGGCGCACTGCTTCTGCGCCTCACCAACGAGGAGCGCGCGCGCCAGGGCCTGGCGGCTCTACGCCCGGACGCGCGGCTGGCGGCGGTGGCCCGCGCCCACTGCGAGGACATGCGGCAGCACGGCTTCGTGGGCCACGTCTCGCCCACGACGGGCAGCCCCGGCGACCGGGTCCAGCGGGCCCGCATCCCGGCCAGCGTCGTCGAGGAGAACGTCGGGCTGGGCACCTCACCGGAGGAGGTGCACGCCGGCCTGATGGAGAGCCCCGCCCACCGGGGCGCCATCCTGAGCGCGCACGCGCAGACGGTGGGGATCGGGGTGGTCCGCCGGGGCCGCAGCGGCGGCGCCGACTTCTTCGTGACGGAGCTCTTCGTCGCACCTCCGGTGCCCGTCGACGTCCCGGGCGCCCGGCAGGCCCTGGAGGCGGCGGCGCGAGGCGGCGCGAAGGGCCGCACCCGGGACGGCGGCCTGGAGGCCGTGGCCAACGGCATGGCCGCCGATCTGGCGAGCGGGAAGCTCAAGCAAGACGCGGCCGGCGCCGCCCTCGGCGCCCGGATCAAGGGTCGCAAGGTGCAGGTTCGGGCCGTCCAGGCCATCGCGGGCATGGGCTCCGAGGTCGCGCCCTTCTTGAAGGATCCCTTGCTCGGACGCGGTGATCTGCCCCGCTACGGGGTGGGCGTCGCCGCGGGCCAGCGCGGCAGCGTGCCCGTCCTCGTGGTGGTCGTCCTGCTCGCTCGATGACGTGCTTCGCGATGGTTGACACGACCGGGCGTCTTGGATAAAACGTCGGCCGGCCGTGGCGACGTGGCCAAGCGGTAAGGCAGAGGTCTGCAAAACCTCCATTCACCGGTTCAAATCCGGTCGTCGCCTCCCGAGACCCGCGATTCCTGAAGGAGTCGCGGGTCTTTTCTTCGGACCGCCGAGACCGGCCTGCCGCGGCCTGCGAACATGAGCCCCCACCCGGCGCGGCCCACGCGTCCACCGAAAAACTGTGATCCATTCGGTTGCGGGCGCGCTGCGCGCAGGGAACGCGAGTTGGCTGGGCCGGCGCTGACCCTACGCTGGACCTTGCACACAGCGGAGATGCCTGGCGACTTCCGGCCCGCCCTCGGCCTCGGCCCTGCGGGCCCTGGCTTGGCTGTGCGCCCCGGCCTACGCCCAGGACGCGGGCTGGCGCCTCTACGCCGAAGCGCTGACCGAGGTCCCCCTGCAGGTCGGCGTGCGGGTCGTCGCCGAGACCCCCGCCGCGTGCGGTTCAGGACGTCGGTCGGACCTGCCCGGCGTCTACGTCGACGCCATCAACGGCCTGCTCGTCGCCACCGACGTCTACAGCGAGCAGACCGCGAAGCTCATCGAGATCGCCCTGAAAGACAGCCTGCTCTGGAAGACGCACGTAGGCTGGCGGCCCGTGGCGGATCTCGGCAGCTACGTCGAGGTCAGCTACACGCTCCTGGGGCTGGGGGGCGGCGTCTCGGGCGAGGACGCGCTGATCGCGGGCGCCGAGCTGCCCGCGGTGGGTGGCGCCGAAAAGCCCTCGTACTCCATCGGCTCGGCCACCCACCTCATCGGCGTCGAGGCGGGCTACCTCTTCGAGCTCGACAGCGGCCTCACCCTGCGGGCCGGGATGGGCCTGTCCATCACCCTGGACGCCGACTTCCAGGTGGAGGCCCGAGGCGGCGTGGCCGGCCGCGAGGCCGTCGAGCGCGGATCCAAGGACTACCTCGACCGCGTCTTCGAGCGCTGGGTGCACCCGCCCACCTTCGGCTTCGCCGCCGGCTACCGGTTCCTGTGAGGGCTGCCATGAAGGGGTTGTTGCTGGTGGCGCTGGCCCTCCCGACGGTGGCGCGGGCCGACTGGACGCAGACGCTGGAGCTGGGCGTCGGGGTGCGCGGCAGCCTGGGCGGCAGCTACACCGCCTCGCCGGACGTGCTCGCCGCGACCGTCGAGGGCATGCGGGTGGAGCCCGTCCCCTACGAGGGCTGGTGGGGCTTTGGCGGTGGCGGGGGCCTGAGCCTGGAGGCCCGCCTCTTCGGCTGGCTGGGCCTCGAGCTGGGGGCCCTGATCACCCGGGATGAGGGGGTGGAGGAGCTGGACGGTGTGGACCTGATCGGCACCAACCGATCGCTGCACCTGCCCCTGGCGGTGGTGCTGACGCTCCCGAGCCGCGGGCTGCGGCCCCTGCTCCTGCTGGGCTACGAGGTGGTGGTACCGCTGTCGACGGAGGCGCAGTACGACTCCGACGTCCTCGAGGTCACCACGGAGGCGGGGACCTACAGCCTGTTGCACACCGGCCTCGGCTTCGAGGTGGACCTGCCCATCGATGGCTACGATCTGCGAATCCCGTTCGCGATGCGGATGGCGATGAACCTGGCGGCCGACAGCGAGACGCTGGCGGGCCGGGCGCGCTACCGGGGCACCCGGGTGGGCCCCGCCGTGCGCATCGACGAGGCCGTCTTCAGCACGGAGCACGACGCCCACATCACCCTGACCACCGGCGTGACCTGGTACTTCCGGTAGGCCGGAAAATCGATACCATTCAGGGCTTTGCGGGCGCCTCGCTCGCGTTGGGGATGAAGTCGAGAGAGGCGCTGTTGATGCAGTAGCGCAGGCCCGTCGGGGCCGGGCCGTCGTCGAAGACGTGGCCCAGGTGGCCGCCGCAGCGCGCGCAGCGCACCTCGGTGCGGGTCATGCCATGGCTCTCGTCGGTGTGGGCGTCCACGCGGCCCTGCTGGACGGGGGCCGTGAAGCTGGGCCAGCCCGTCCCCGACTCGAACTTGGTGGCCGCGTCGAAAAGGGGCGCCCCGCAGGCGCCGCAGACGTACAGGCCCTGCCGCTTCTCCTTCCAGAAGGCCCCGGTGAAGGCCCGCTCGGTGCCCGCCTCGCGCAGGACGTGGTAGCGGGCAGGATCGAGCTTCGCCTTCCAGGCCTCGTCCGTGAGAGTGACCTTCTCGCCCACCGGGGGGGCGGAAGCCAGCACGGCGGCGGGCGCGGCGGGCGGCAGGGTGCGGGGCTCGGCCTGGCCGGTCCGGCTGCAGGCGGCGGTCACGAGGAGCAGCGTGGCGATCAGGGAGAAGCGGGTCATGGCGGCCTCCTTGGGGTTCGCGGCCCAGGTACGGCGCGCCGGCACCCGGCGTTACCGGGCGCTACTGGCCGGGGGTGCCGCAGACGCCATACTCGCACGTCATGCCGCCGTCGCAGGCGACATCGGCGCAGAAGCTGGCGCGGGGCAGCGTGCAGACCTTGGCGGTGGCCGGGCGGGCCGACGACATGCCGACGTAGCGGTCCTCGTCGAGGGCCTCGAGGCCCGGGGTGCGGGCGCAGAACTCGTTGGTGGCCTCGGCCTTGCTGACGCAGACGCCGCCCTCGATGCCGGGCCGGGGATCGGCCACGCAGAAGGTGGTGGCCTTGCCGGCCTTGTCGGGGCAGCTGCCGGCGCAGTCGATCACGCAGGTCGTCTCGGCCAGGCACCAGCCCGCCTTGCCATCGGCGGAGAAGCCGCAGTCCTCATCCGTCGCGCAGGCGTCGCCCACGAAGGGCGTGGGCTTGGGGGTCTCGCCGTTGAGCACCGGGAAGGTGTCCACGTCGTCGAGCGCCACGAAGGTGAAGCCGAGGGTCTCCAGCTTCGTGAGCACCTCGTCGAGGTGGTTGGCGGTGTAGGACTTCACGTCGTGGAAGAGCAGGACGCCGCCGTTGTTCCGGGTGACCTGGTGGACGATGTAGCCCAGCATGTCGCTCTTGTAGGCGGAGGGGACGCCGTCCCAGGCGGCCGTGCCCCGGCCGGAGTCGAAGGACCAGTCGGCGCTGTCGATGTGCCAGCCCGTCGAGACCATGCCGCGGTCGGTGACCAGCTCGCGGCCGGCGCAGGTGAGCGAGCCGTAGGGGGCCCGGAAGTACTTCACGGTGTGGCCCAGCTCGGCGAAGACCGCGTTGGTCTTGTCCATCTGGGAGGCCTGCTCGGTGAGGCTCAGGCGCGCCAGGTTGGGGTGCGACCAGGAGTGGCTGGCCACGATGTACCGCGGGTTGGCGAGGATCTCGCGCACCAGGCCGCGGTTGGCGTCGGCCTCCTTGCCCAGCATGAAGAAGGCGGCCGGCGCGTTGTGGGCCGTCAGGACCTCCATGATCTCGCGGGTCGTGGAGGGCCGCGGGCCGTCGTCGAACGTCAGCGCGATGCGGCCATTGAAGCCGCCGTTGTCGGGCAGGAGCACGCCGCTGCAGCCCGTGCCGTCGGCCTTGGCCGACTCGGCCTGGGCGTAGCCGGCGCTCCAGTTCTCCTCCTCGGTGGCCTGATCGTGGACGTGGCCGTCGTCCGCCTCGGTGGAACAGGCCCCCAGGGCCAGCGCCAGCAGGACGGTCGGCAGTCGCAAGGTACGCATGGACGTGAACATGGTGGCCTCCCCGGGGATTGCGCTCGCGACGGGCAGATAGCAGAAATCTCGCGGCGTTTCCATGCGATCCGTCCGCCGCAAGTCGACGTCGACAGGGCGCCGCCAACCCAGCTATTGTGAGCTTCGCGGACCGGGTGGCTGGGGGGCCTCATGAGGTGCATGTGTCGTCGGGCGATCGCCCGACTGGCGTTCTTTGCCGTGCTGGCGTCGCCCTGGGCGGCCAGCGCCTTCATCACGCCCTTTGGGCAGCGCGTCAACGACACCATCGACCGCGGGTTGCAGTACCTGCGGGGGGTCGAGAACAACGGCAACCTCGACGGCCGGGTCGGCGCGGCGGGCCTCGCCATGCTCGCCTTCCTCGAGAAGCCGTTCAACGCCAACTGGGACGCCCCCAAGGTCGGCTACCGCAACTCCAGCGCCGACGATCAGGCGCGCCTGCGCCGCATGGCGGCCTGGATCATCGCCAACGACGGCGCCCTGCGGGGCGCGGCGGTGGGCAACAGCTACCACCTCGGCTCGGCCCTCATGGGTCTGTCGCTCTATCTGTCCACCGGGGGCCCCGACAACGTGGGCGCCGCCGTGACGGTCAGCCAGGCAATCGCCAATGGAACCGCGGCTTTGCGCCGCACCCAGGGCAACCAGGGCTGCAACCGGGGGGGCTGGAACTACACCAACCCCGGCAACGACGGCGACATGTCGACGACCCAGTTCGCCATGGCGGGCCTGTCGGCGGCCTCGGCCCACATCCCCAACGCGGCGAACACCCTCCCCAACGCGGTGACCTTCATCCAGAACTCGCAGCAGCCCAACGGCGCCGGCCGCTACCGCGGCTGCAACGCGAGCAACGTCTTCTACACCATGACCGCCTCGGTCCTCTGGACCTACCGCCTCTCGGGCGTGGCCACCCAGGACGCCCGGGCCCAGCTCACCCTGCGCTACCTGCGCGACAACTGGCAGTACCAGGGCACCATCCAGTGGGCCACCTACTACTACATGTGGGCGGTCGCGAAGGGCCTGGAGGTGTCCCAGGCCAACGGCGCCGCGGCGGTGCACGAGGGCCTCATCGGCGGCGCCCGCAACATGGCGGCCCTGGGCTACCCCCAGGAGCCCAACTCCTGGTACTCCGACCTCGCGTACACCCTGGTGACCACCCAGGCCGGGAACGGCTCGTGGGACTACCGCATCGGCGCGGTGCCCTCGACGGCCTTCGCCATCCTCGTGCTGGAGCGCTCCCTCGGGGGCGTCTGTGGCGATGACTTCGGCGACCAGGACGGCATCTGCCAGGGCGACGACAACTGCCCGGACGTGCCCAACCCCGACCAGGCCGATCGGGATGCCGACGGCGTGGGTGACGCCTGCGACAACTGCCCCAACGCGCGCAACCCGGGCCAGGAAGACGCCGACGGCGATGGCATCGGCGACGTCTGCGACCCCTACAACTGCGTGCCCCGCGGCGCCGAGCAGTGCAACGGCCGCGACGATGACTGCGACCGGGCCGTGGACGAGGGCGATCCGGGCGGCGGCGGGAACTGCAACAGCGGGCAGCCCGGCATCTGCGGGCCGGGCCGCAACCAGTGCATCAACGGCCAGGTGCAGTGCGTGCGCCTGCAGAACCCGGTGGCCGAGGTCTGCGACCAGATCGACAACAACTGCAACGGCCAGATCGACGACGGGAACCCCGGCGGCAACGTGCGCTGCGACACCGGCCTGATCGGGGTGTGCGCCGACGGGCGTACGGCCTGCCAGGCGGGCCGCATCGCCTGCGTCCAGCAGGTCCAGGCCGGCCCGGAGGTCTGCAACGGCCTCGACGACAACTGCGAAGGCACCGTCGACGAGGGCAACCCCCAGGGCAACCAGGCCTGCAACACCGGCCTCATCGGCGCCTGCGCCGCGGGGCGGACCCAGTGCCAGAACGGCGTCCTGCGCTGCGTGGGCGCGGTGGATCCGGGCATCGAGCTGTGCGACGGCCAGGACAACGACTGCGACGGCCGCGTGGACGAGGGCAACCCCAGGGGGCCAGGACTGCCCCGCCGGCGGCGGCCTGGGCCAGTGCGGCGTGGGGCGGACGGCCTGCCGGATGGGGGCGCTGGCCTGCGACGCCGTGAACCAGCCCGGCGCCGAGGTCTGCGACGGCCTCGACAACGACTGCGACGGCCAGACCGACGAGGCGGTGCCCGGGGTGGGCGGCGCCTGCCAGACCGGCGGCAACGGGCCTGCGGCGACGGCGTGCTGCGCTGCCGCTTCGGCCAGCTCGCCTGCGTGGGCAACGAGCAGGGCCGCCCCGAGGCCTGCAACGGAGACGACGACGACTGCGACGGCCTGGTGGACGAGGCGGTGCCCGGCCTGGGCAACGACTGCCAGACCGGCGACCCCGGCATCTGCTCGGCCGGCTCCATCGCCTGTGTGGCCGGCGCCATCGTCTGCGTGGGCCAGAACGAGCCCGAAGACGCCGAGATCTGCGATGGCGAAGACAACGACTGCGACGGCCAGACCGACGAGGGCGATCCGGGCGCGGGGCAGTTCTGCCCCACCGGCCGCCAGGGCGTCTGCGGCGAGGGCGTGACGCTCTGCCGCAACGGCGGCCTCCAGTGCCGCCAGCTCGTCCAGCCCGGTGCCGAGATCTGCGACGGCCTCGACAACGACTGCAACGGCTTGATCGATGAGCTGAATCCGGGCGGCGGGGTGCCCTGCGAGGTGGAGGGCCGCATCGGCCGCTGCATCGTGGGCGAGCTCGACTGCGTGGGCGGCGCCCTCGTCTGCCAGGGCCAGTTCGACGCCCAGCCCGAGATCTGCGACGGCCTCGACAACGACTGCGACGGCCAGATCGACGAGGGCAACCCCGGCGGCGGCCCCGCCTGCGACACCGGCGGCCAGGGCGTCTGCGCGGGCGGCACCCTGGACTGCCGCGGCGGCCTGCTGGCCTGCATCCAGGACCTCCAGGCGGGCGACGAGCGCTGCGACGGCGCCGACAACGACTGCGACGGGCAGGTCGACGAGGCCGACGCGGCGCTGGGCCAGCTCTGCGTCACCGGCCTCGCCGGGCGCTGCGACTCGGGCGTCAACCACTGCGTGAACGGCGAGCTGATCTGCCAGCCCGACAGCGAGGCCATCCCGGAGATCTGCAACTCCTCCGACGACGACTGCGATGGCCAGATCGACGAGGAGAACCCGGGCGGCGGCATCGCGTGCGTCCTCCCGGGGCGGCGCGGCGTCTGCGGCGTGGGCGAGACCGTCTGCCGGGACGGCCGCATTGAGTGCTTCGGCGAGAACGATCCGGTGCCCGAGGAGTGCGACGGCCTCGACAACGACTGCGACGGCCGCGTCGACGAGGGCGATCCGGGCGCCGGTGCCGCCTGCGACACCGGGTTCTTCGGCGTCTGCCAGGCCGGCTCCCTGCGCTGCGACGGCGGCGGGCTCGTCTGCGTCCAGGACGCCGAGCCGGCCGACGACCTCTGCGACGGCCTCGACAACGACTGTGACGGCCTGGTGGACGAGGCGGCCGGCGGCGGCGACGCCCGCATCTGCGCCACGGGGCAGCCGGGGGTGTGCGCGGCGGGCATGGCGCGCTGCGTGGACGGCGCCGGGGACTGCGTGCCCGACGCACCGGCGGGCGCCGAGGTCTGTGACGGCGTGGACAACGACTGCGACGGCACCGTGGACGAGGGCCTCCGCAACGCCTGTGGGCGCTGCGGCCCCGCCGTCGTCAGCGAGACCTGCGACGGCACGGACGACGACTGCGACGGCACCATCGACGAGGGCTCGGACCTGTGCCCCACCGGGCGCATCTGCGTGCACGGCGGCTGCGCTGATCCGTGCCAGGCGGGCGAGTGCCCCGGCGGCGTGGGCCTCCAGTGCATCGACGGGGTCTGCATCGATCCGTGCGCGGCGGCCGAGTGCCCCGAGGGCTGGGCCTGCCAGGCCGGGCGCTGCCTCGATCCCTGCATGGGCGTGCCCTGCTCGGCGGGCGAGGTCTGCTTCGGCGGCCGCTGCGTCAACGACACCTGCTACGAGCGCCCTTGCCCCGGCGGCCAGGTCTGCCGCATGGGCGCCTGCGTGCCCAACCCGTGCGCGGGCGTGGACTGCGGCCTCGGCCAGTTCTGCCGCGACGGCGCCTGCGTCGATGGCTGCGCCGAGGTCGCCTGCCCCCTCGATCAGCGCTGCCTCGATGGCCAGTGCGTCGAGGATCCCTGCTTCGGCATCGAGTGCGATCGCGGCGAGTCCTGCGTGATCGTCGACGGCGTGCCCGGCTGCGGGCGCGACCTGTGCGCGGGCGTGGTCTGCGGCGCGGGCCGTGTCTGCGCGGCCGGCGCCTGCCTGGACGACCCCTGCACCGCCATCGAGTGTCCGCGCGGGCAGCGCTGCGAGGCGGACGCCGAGGGCCGCGGCCAGTGCCTGCCGGACTGGGTCGACGATCCCGGCGCGGGCGGCGCGGGCGGCCAGGGCGGCGCGGGCGGCCAGGGCGGCCAGGGCGGCGCGGGCGGCCAGGGCGGCGCGGGTGGAGATACCGGGGCCGGCGGGGCCGGAGCCGAGGGCGGCGCCGGTGGGGCCGGGGGCACGGCCGGCGCCGGAGGCATCCTCGCCGACGCGGGCGCGGGCGGCCAGGGCGGCGGCCTGCAGCTCACCGACGCCGGGACGGACGGCCAGACCGCCGAGGCGGTGGCGGGCGACTGCGCCTGCGACCTCGATGGCCAGCGCGGCCCCGGCGGCGAGGTGCTCCTCTTCGCTGGGCTGCTCGCCATCATCCGGCGGCGTCGGCAGCGCTGACCCCTCGACTTCATTGAGGAATCCGCGGCGCTGAGCGCTGCCTGGGCCGGGGATGCGGTGGGCGGGCGCCCATCGCGCTCTCCCTCGCCTCCGGTAATCGGCTATTCTCCCCGCCATGCGCGGCGTCCCCTCCTCCTCGCCTTCGTCGGCCCCTCGTCGGCTGTGACGACACGCCGGGTCCTGCCGACGCCGACGCCGGCGTGCACGCGCTGGCCAGCCCCGCTCCCACCGAGGTGGCCTGGATGAGCGTCTTCGCGCCTGGCGCCGACGCCTTCGTCGCCGGCGGCAGCCTCACCCCCCCGCTCGGCGCCATCGGCCACCTGGCCGACGGCCGCTGGCAGCGCGAGGCCGTCCCGGATGGTCCCCACCTGTGGTGGGTCTTCGGCACGGGGGACGACGTCTGGGCCTGTGGCGCTGGCGGCCGCGTCCTGCGCCGGCGCGCGGGCGCCTGGGAGGCCGAGCCGACCGGCCTGGGCGACGACGCCGTGCTCTGGGGCCTCTGGGGCACCCCCGGTGATCTCTGGGCCGTCGGCGGCACGGACCTGCCCGGCGGACCCCGAGGCGTGGTGCTGCGATCGACGGGGGACGGCGCCTGGCGGCGGATCCTCGATCCCGCCCTGCCCCTGGAGGATCCGGACGACGAGTTCGCCGGCCTGAACCTCTACAAGGTCTGGGGGACGGGCCCCGACGACGTGCACCTCGTCGGCGAGGGGGGCGTCGCCCTCCACTGGGATGGCCAGCGCTTCACGCGCCTCGACGCCGACACGGCCGAGGTGCTCTTCACCGTCCATGGGCAGCCCGGCGGCCCCGTCCTCGCCGTCGGTGGCCTGACGGCGGGCGTCGTCCGTCGCCTCGACGCCGGCCGCTGGGTCGATGATGGCGCCCCCGCCGCCCCGCCCCTCAACGGCGACTTCGTCCGGCCCGACGGCACGGCGCTGGTCACGGGCGCCCGGGGCATCGTCCTGGAGCGCACCGCGACCGGGGCCTGGCGGCGCCTGCGGCCCCCGGCCGACGACACCATCGGCGACCGCACGCTGCACGCCGTCTTCGTCGGCCCCGACACCTGGGCCGTCGGCGGCGACCTCTCCGCGCTGCGTGAGGGCGTCGTCGCCACCGACCACCGACCCGTACCTGCGTGGGAGTCACCTTGACGACGGACCAGAACCGCAGCGCGATGCTGAGCGATCCCGGTCCCATCACGGGCTGGATCTGGCGGCGCCTCTTTGGCCGCATCCCGGTGGACGAGGCCGCCATCGAGCACGCCCGCGCCCAGGCGAGGGCGGGCCAGCTCGTCTACGTCATGCGGGTGCGCAGCCTGCTCGACTACCTCTTCTTCAACTTCTTGTTTCTCAAGGCGAATCTCCCCCTGGCCCGCTTCGGCAACGGCGTCGACCCCTCGCTCTTCCGGGGGCTGGGGACGTGGCTGCGCGAGGTGTGGAGCCGCATCGCCCGCAGCGGCGCCGATCGGCCCCTGGCCCGCGATCGCCTGACGCGGGTCGTGGAGGCCGGCGACTCGGCCCTCATCTTCATGAAGCGCCGGCGGTTCACCGACGAGCGGCCGGCGGATCCGGGCTTCATCGAGGCCCTCCTCGCGGTGCAGCGGCAGCAGGCCCGGCCGCTGCTGCTCATGCCCCAGCTCATCACCTGGCAACGCGAGCCGCCGTCGAAGCAGCCCCGGTTCCTCGACGCCGTGTTCGGCAACCAGGACACCCCCAGCCGGCTGCGGAAGCTGATCTTCTGGGTGCGGCACCGCAAGCAGGCCACCGTCCGCCTGGGCGAGCCCATCAACCTGCAGACCGTCATCGCCGACCACGAGGGCTGGTCCGATGAGCGCATCGCCCGCAAGGTCCGGCGCGTGCTCTTCATCCACCTGGCTCGGGAGGCCATGTCGGTGCGCGGGCCGGCGGTGAAGGCCCCCGACGAGATCAAGCGCGAGGTGATGGAGCGCCAGATCTTCCAGAAGGAGCTGGAGGTGCTCGGGCAGCGGCTCAACCTGTCGCCCGGCGAGGCGCGCACCCGCGCCCGGCGCTACCTCGACGAGATCGCGGCCACCACCACCTTCGAGCTGCTGCACGTCTTCGGCTGGGTCCTCGACCGCGTCTTCAACCGCGCCTTTCGCGGGGTCGAGGTGGACGCCGAGGGCATGCGCCGCGTCCGCGAGGCGGCCCGCCTGTCCCGCCGCGCCCCGCTCATCCTGGTGCCCAGCCACAAGAGCCACATGGATTACCTTGTGATCTCGTGGGTTTTCATGCGCAACGAGTTCATCCCGCCCCACATCGCCGCCGGTGACAACCTGAGCTTCTTCCCCCTCGGCGGGCTGCTGCGGCGGGCCGGCGCGTTCTTCCTGCGCCGCAGCTTCAAGGGTCTGCCCATCTACACGCTCGTGTTCCGGCGCTACCTGTGGAAGCTCGTGCGGGAGGGCTACCCCATCGAGTTCTTCATGGAGGGCGGCCGCAGCCGCACCGGCAAGCTGCTCCCGCCCAAGCTGGGCATGCTCAACATGCTGGTCGAGGGGGCGCGCCGCGGCGAGTACAAGGACCTGCAGTTCGTGCCCATCAACCTGAGCTACGAGCGCGTCCTGGAGACCGACGCCTACCGGCGCGAGCTGACCGGCGAGGAGAAGAAGGCCGAGAGCGTGGGCGGCGTGGTGAGCGCCCGCAAGGTGCTGCGCTCCCGCTACGGCCGGGTCTATGTGTCCTTCGAGGAGCCCGTCCGCCTGACCGACTGGCTCGCCGGCCGGGGCGTCGAGGATCCGCCCGCGCTGACCCCCGAGCGCCTCCAGACCGAGACCCGCAGCCTCGCCTACCACCTGATGCGGCGGGTGCAGGAGGCGACCACCGTCTCGCCGACCGCCCTGCTCGGCGCCGTCCTCCTCAGCCACGACCAGCCGGCCATGGCCGGCGAGCGGCTGCGGTCGATGGCGGGCTACCTGCTCGATCTGCTGGGCCGCCGCGGCGCGCGCATGTCGCGGGCCCTGACCGCGCGCCTGGAGACGCTGGCCGCCGCCAGCACGACGTCACCCGACGATCCCGCCCGCCACGTCGCCCGCGGCGAAGCCGTTCGGCCCCTGCTCGACGAGGGCCTGGCGCTGCTGCGGCGGCTGGTCGAGCAGCAGGAGCGCGGCGGCCGGGTGTTCTACCAGGTCCCCGAGCGCGCCCGCATCGAGCTGGACTACTACCGCAACGGCATCCTGGCCATCCTCGCCCCCGAGTGCATCGTCGCCACGGTCGTGCACACCGCCGCCGGCACCCTGACCCGCGATCGCCTGGCCCACCAGGTCCGCCGGCTGTCGTACTGGTTTCGCCTGGAGTTCATCTACCGGACGGATGTGACGTTCAGCGAGAGCTTCGCCGAGACGTTCGCGCGCATGGAGGAGGAGGGCCTGCTGGCCGACGAGGGCGAGGCGGGCGTCACGGCGCGCGCGCCGCGGATGATCGCCTTCCTGGCCGGCATGATGCGCCACCTGGTCGAGGGCTACTGGGTGGCGGCGGACGCCCTGCGGGGCCTGGAGCGCGAGCCCATGGAGCACAAGGCCTGGCTGGCCCACGCCCGGGAGCACGCCGAGCGCCTCTTCCTGGAGGGTGACATCACCCGGGCGGAGGCGGCCTCGACGGCCATTCTGCAGAACGCCATGGAGCTCTTCCGCGACGAGCACCTGGTGGAGAAGGCGGAGCGCGGTGGGGGCCGCAAGCCGACGGCCGTCTACGCCCTGAGCGCCACCGCCAGCGCCGAGGCGGTCGCCTTCCGCCGCGACGACCTGGGCGACTTCCTCGTCCGCCGGGCGGTGCCCATCCTGGCCGCCCCTCAGCCGCCCGCCGGCCCCACCACCGAGACCTGATACAGCACGGCGTCTTCCCCGTCGGCGTAGTACCGACGGCGCCGGCCGATCTTCTGCATCCCCATGGATTCATAGAGCTTCTGGGCGACGGTGTTGTCGCGACGGACCTCGAGCCCCAGGCTCTCGGCGCCCCGCGCCGCCACGTCATCGAGCAGGAACCGCAGGAAGCACCGCCCGAGGCCCTGGCCGCGCCAGGCGGGCTCGACCGCGATGTCCACGAGCCAGGCCTCGTCGAGGACCACCCGCGTCTCGGCGAAGCCGACCACCCGCCCCTCGCGTTCGAGGACGTGCAGGGCGCAGCCCGGGGTCGCGAGGGCGGCGCTGAAGAGGCTCTCGTCCCGCGGCGCTGGTCGGTCGGCGGCGTCGATCGCGACCACCACCGGCACGTCGGCGGCGGTGGCGAGGCGGATCACGGCGCGTCGTCGCCGGGCTCGCCCGGCCCTTCGTCGCCCGGGTCGCCGTCGTCGTCCAGGTCGTCCAGGTCGTCCAGGTCGTCCTCGTCGCCCAGGTCATCCTGGTCGGGCAGGTCATCGAGGTCGCCCTCGTCGCCCTCGTCGTGCAGCTCCTCCGCCTCGGCCAGCCGGGCGGCCAGCTCCTCGGCGGTGGGGGGGCGGCGTTGCCGCCGATGAGGCGTACAACTCGCCGCCACAGGGACTCGAGACCCTCGCCCGTCAGGGCCGACCACGCCACCACCTGGCGCGGCGCCAGGCCCAGCGCGCCCGCGATGCCCTGGATGGCCAGCGTCCGCCTCGCCTTGCCGAGCTTGTCGATCTTGGTGACCACCGGCACCACGGCCTGGCCGTGGTACGAGCACCAGTGCACCAGGGCGGTCTCCCACTCCCCCGGCTCACGCCGGACGTCGAGCAGCACCAGCAGCGCCCGCAGGGTGCGCCGCTCGGTCAGGTACCGCTCCACCATCGGCCCCCACGACGCCTTCAGCGCGCCGGGGACCTGGGCGAAGCCGTAGCCGGGCAGGTCGCACAGGGAGAAGCGGTCGTTCACCACGAAGAAGTTGAGGAGCTGCGTGCGCCCGGGGGTGTTGCTGACCCGCGCGAGGTGCCGCCGGTTGACCAACCCGTTGATCAGGCTGGACTTTCCGACGTTGGATCGGCCGGCCACGGCGATCTCGGGCATGTCGCCCAGATCGGGGTACTCGTCGACCCGGACGGCGCTCTTCACGAAGCGGACGCGCTGGACGTGGGGGTTCTCGGGCACGGTCAGCTCCCGAGGCCGGCCGCCAGGGCGGCGAGGCCCCCGCCGATGCCCACGAGCGCCGCCGACCACGCGGGCCGCTCGCGCACGAAGACGGCGCCGCCCAGCGCGAGCGCCGCGCCCACCGTGGCCCCGTCGACGGGCAGCCACCAGGGGCCGAGGGCGCTCAGCAGCCCGAGCCCGGCGCCCACCGTCGCCACCGCAGCCCCGACGGGCAGGGCCTGGGCCACCGCGGCGGGCGCCACCGCGGCCGGGCGCAGCGCGCGGACGAGGCCGGGCAGCATCAGCACGGCCGCGGCGCCGGCGGCCAGCGCCAGCCCCTGGCCGGCGTAGCGCCAGCCGCCCTCGGGCACGGTGAAGGACTGGACGTCCACCCCGGCCAGGGCGCGCTCCAGGAAGAGGCGCACCGCGGGCTCGCCGGCCCCGGCGCCGCTCGCCTCGGTGTACAGCCAGGCCACGCCCGCGGCCGCGCCGAGGGGCAGCACGGTGGCCACCACCGGGGATCGCCGACGCCCGAGCCAGAGGCCCAGGAGGCCGAGCCCCGCCAGCACGCCCAGGGCCACCGGCGCCGTCGGGAGCGGCTTGGAGAGCGCGACCGCGAACACCTGCCTGCGGGCCTCGCCCTCGCCACCCACCACCACCCGCGTCACCACCGCCAGGCCGTCGGCCTCGGCCGGCAGCGCGAAGCTGCCCGGCTCCGGCCCGGGGGGCGTGAGCTGCCAGAGCCCGCCGGCCGTGACCAGCGCCGTCAGGCCCGCCGCCAGCGCGAAGCTGCGGCGATCGGCGGCCGTCAGCGCCGCGCCCAGGGTGGCCAGGGCGGCGCCGAGAAGCACCAGCATCGTCGGCGTCATGCGCGCCTCCGCAGCGTCGCGGCCAGCAGGCCGAGCACCATGAGGGCGAGCCCCGCCATGAGCACCATCGGCTGTCCCTGGCGGGCCACCAGCAGGCGCGGCGACGGCTCGGCGTCCACGCCGACCACCTCGATGATCAGCGGGCCGGCCCCCGTGCGGGCGTCCAGATCGGGCGCCTCCAGGAAGTGCCAGCCGCTCTCCAGCCCGGGCTTCTGGTCGGGCGTGGCCGCCGGCCAGCTCTGGCTCAGCCAGACGGCCGGCCCGAGGGCGCGACCGAAATCTCCTGAGATCTGGCGCACATCCAGCCGCACCGGCGTACCGCCCGCGTCCACCTGGGTGCTCTGGCCATCGGCCAGGCGCAGCGCCTGGGCGGCGCCTTCGGCGGCGCGGGGGCGGACCGACAGCCGCACATGGGTGGGCGCCGACGGCACCCCGCGGGCCTGGACCCGCATGCGCCACGGGCCAACGGCGGCCCCGTCATGGCCGTCGAGGGGGAGCGACGCCCGGCCGAGCTCCTGGTCCTTGACCGCGATGCGCAGCTCGAGGGCGTCGCCCTCCACGGCGCTGTACACCGGCCCACCCAGGTGCGTCGCCAGCGGCCGCTCGCCGGCCCCCTGGTCGTAGGCCTCGGGCGGCGTCGCGCCGAGCGTGAGCGTCCCCAGCCCGCCGCCGGCCAGGGGCGCGCCGACGGCGGCGATCCCCAGCCCGGCCGCCCAGAGGAGGGCCGGCAGCGACCGCGTGGGCGCCAGCGCCCGGGCCAGGATGGAGAAGCCCGTCAGCGCCACCGCCACCTGGGCCCAGGGGCCCATGAGGGGGTGGTCGCCCGGGGCGGCGTCGAGGCCGAGGACCACGGCGAGGGCCAGGCTGCCCAGCATCAGGACGGGGAGCAGCGGGTGCTCCAGCGTCTCGACGAGGGCGGCCAGGAAGCCGCCAGGCGGAGGGGGGCGCCACTTCATCGGGGGCTCCAGCGCGTCATGCCGGGGGGTATAGCACCGCGGGGCCGAATGTACGAGTCGAAGCGCCGGGATGGACTCCCCGGCCCCGGCTCGGGTATGCATGCGCAGCCCGACGACCCGCGCCCTGCCCCAAGGAGGCCCGTTCCATGGATGCCCTCGCCGCCGTCGATCCCGCGATCGCGGCCCTCATCGCCCAGGAAGACGCCCGGCAGCGCGCGACGCTCCGCCTCATCCCCTCGGAGAACTACGCGTCGGCCGCGGTGATGGCGGCCACCGGCTCCAGCCTCACCAACAAGTACAGCGAGGGCTACGCCGGCAAGCGGTACTACCAGGGCCAGGCCCTCATCGACGCCGTGGAGCGCCTGGCCATCGAGCGAGCGCGCGCGCTCTTCGGGGCCGAGCACGCCAACGTGCAGCCGTACTCGGGCTCGCCGGCCAACCTGGCGGTCTACCTGGGCCTCCTGCAGCCGGGCGACACCATCCTGAGCCTGGGGCTGCCCCACGGCGGCCACCTGACCCATGGCTGGCGCGTCACCGTCTCGGGCCGGTTCTTCAACGCCGTCCAGTACGGCGTGCGGCCGACGGACCACCGCCTCGACATGGACGAGGTGGCCCGCCTGGCCCGGGAGCACAAGCCCCGCCTCATCATCTGCGGCGCCTCGGCCTATCCGCGCATCATCGACTTCGCCGCGTTCGCCGAGATCGCCCGTGAGGTCGGGGCCCTGCTGCTCGCCGACATCGCCCACATCGCGGGCCTGGTGGCGGGCGGCGCTCACCCCTCGCCCGTCCCCGTGGCCGACGTCGTGACGACGACCACCCACAAGACCCTGCGGGGCCCCCGCGGCGGCATGATCCTGTGCAAGGCCGAGCACGCGAAGGCCATCGACGCCGGGGTCTTCCCGGGCCTCCAGGGCGGTCCGCACAACCACACCACGGCCGCCATCGCGGTGGCGCTGCACGAGGCGGCCACGCCGGCCTTCAGCGCCTACGCCCACCAGGTGGTGGAGAACGCCCGCGTCCTGGCCGACCGGCTCGCCGGCCATGGCCTCGACCTGGTGTCGGGCGGTACCGACAACCACCTGATCTTGCTGGATCTTTCGGCACAGGGCGTGCCGGGCAAGGTGGCCGCGCGGGCCCTCGAGGCGAGGGCATCATCACCAACGCCAACAGCATCCCCTTCGACACCCGCAAGCCGTTCGATCCCTCGGGCGTCCGCCTGGGCACGCCGGCCATCACCAGCCGCGGCATGGGCCCCGACGAGATGCGGCGCCTGGGCGACTGGATGGCCGCCATCATCCGCGATCCGGCCGACGCCGAAGCTGCAGGCCCGCACGCGGGCCGAGGTCAGAGGCGCTCTGCACCCACTTCCCCGCCCCGGGCCTGTAGCCGGCCCATGACCCCCGTCCCCCGCCACAGCCTGCGCACCGGCCTCGCCCTCGTCGCGGGCGCCGGGCTCGTCGCGGGCGCCGGCGAAGCGCTGCGCACGGCGCCCGCCGCCCCCGACCTGGGCTGGCAGCTCGCCTTCGCGGGGGTGGCCTGGGGTCTGTGGACGCTGCTCGCCCTGACGCTGGCGGCGCCCGCGCGCTGCTGGGCACCCTGGGCGCCTGGCGGCCCGCCGAGGGCGGGGGCATCCCGGCACGGCCCGGGCTGCTGCCGTGGATCATGGGCCATGGAGCGGCGCTCTTCGTCGCGCTGCCGATCGCGCTGGCGCTGGCCGATCGCCTGGCCGAGACCATCGCCCCGGACCTGCGCACCCCGGTCATCGTGGTCGGGACGCTGGCCGTGGCCGGCCTGCTGGCGCCCCTGGCGCCGACGGTGGCCTCGCTGGCGGCCGGGTTCCCGGAGCGCCTGCGCCTGCCCCCTGCTCTCGTGGCGGCGGGGTTCCTGGTGCTGGGGCTGGGTAGCATCCTTGTGCTCGGCGGCACGGACGCGCGGCTCGATGCCCGCGGGCTCGGCGTCGCCGGCGCCGCCGCCGCCTGGCTCGGGGGACGCCGGGCGCGCCGCTGCGCTGCCCTGGATCGGCCTCGCGGGCCTCCTCGCGGCGGGCGGCAGCCTGCTGGCCCTGGCGTCGGCGCAGCCGGCCACCATTCGCGGCGCGACCGAGCGCCAGGCTGCTGACGGGCCTCGCCTTCGAGCACCTGGAGGCCTGGTCCGAACGACGACCTGGATGGCTTTGGCGACGCCTTCGGCGGCCTCGACTGTGACGATCGGGACCCGTTCATCCACCCTGGCGGCCCTGGACGAGCCCGGCAACGGCGTCGACGAGCTGCCGCGGCGGCGACGCGCCCCGGGAGCTGCGCCGCCCGCGCCTGCCCACGCCCGAGAAGCGCCTGAGCACCTACCTGGGCGACGAGGCCCCCACATCGTGCTGCTGGTGCTGGACGCCGTGCGCGCCGACGCCCTGGATGGCAGCGACCCCGCCCTGACCCCCAACCTGCACCGCTGGATGGCCCGCGGGACGCGCTTTTCCCGCGTCTTCAGCACCAGCAGCAGCACGCGCCACGCGGTGCCCGCCCTGCTGACGGGGCGCTGGACCGGGCACACCGGCTACCACGAGAAGGTCTCTTTGTACTACGTGGACGACTGAGACCCACACGCTGGCCGAGGCCCTCGCCGAGAAGTCGTACCGCACCGCGGCGGTGATGCCCCGTTCATCCACGGCCGCCTGCTGGGGATGGGCCGCGGCTTTCGGCAGTACGTGCCCTTCGGCGACCGGGCCAGCCTGAAGGCGGCCGCCAGGCCGCAACGCCCCCTCGCCGTCGCCCGCGCCCTCGAGATCCTGGAGGAGCCCTACCCCTTCGCCACGTTCCTCTACGTCCACCTCGACGATGCCCACTCCCCCTACTCGAAGACGGCCACCACGCGCGAGGACGACGGCACCCCGAGGACGCGATACCTGAATGAAATCAACCGGATGGACGGCGATCTGGCGCCACTGCTGGACCGGCTGGCCGAGCTGGAGAAGGAGCGGCCCGTGCTGCTGGCCATCACGGCGGACCATGGCGAGGCGTTCGGGGAGCACGGCAGCTTCACCCACGGCCGCGACCTCTTCCAGGCCGTCCTGCATGTGCCGCTCATCCTGGTCGGGCCGGGCGTGCCAGCCGGGAAGGTCATCGACGAGCCGGTGGATCTGCTGGATCTGGGGGTGACGCTGGGCCAGGCCGGGGGCGCCCGCCTGCGGGACGCCGAGGGCGATGGCTTGTGGGGCCTGCTGACCGGGCGCCCGGGGCCGGACAAGCCCCGGCCGCTCTTCGCCGAGATGCGCATCCTGCACCCGCCCTACCCGACCTTCGCCGCGGTGGTGGAGTGGCCCTGGAAGCTCATCCGCCGCCAGGACACCGGGCAGCAGCAGCTCTTCGATCTAGCGAAGGATCCCGACGAGGAGCGCGATCTGAGCGCGACGGCCCCCGGAGGCCAGCCGGCTGGCCGGGCTGCTGCTGCTGTGGAGCGAGCTGGGTACGGGACCCGGCGGCGTGTTCGAGCCGCCTGCGGCCCGCCACACGCCCTGACGCGGAGGGTTCGCCGGGGAGTTGCCTTCAGGGAGGCGCCCCCGCGGAGCCGCGCTGCAGTCCTCGCCGCCGCCGCCGGACTGCGCCGGGGCTTCGTCGCCGCCCCCGCCGCCATCCTCGCGGCCGCGCCGCTTGCGCCGCCGCCGCCGACCGCCCTCGCCGTCCGGCTCCGCGCCGCTGCGGGCACCGCCGCCGCCCCCGCCCCCGCCGCCACCGCCGCCGCCCGAGCTGCGGCGCGGCCCACGGACCGCTCTCCGGCCCGCGCCGGTTGCCCACGCGGCCGTTGCCCAGGTCGCGCTTCTGGCGCATGTCGGCGAGCGCCTCGAGATCCTCGGCGGTGAACTCGGGGATGCCGTCGTAGCGCTGCTTGCGCGAGCCCTGCGTCGCCCGCCGGACCTGATCGGCCGCCTGGCGCTCCTCGCCGCGCAGCATGCCGTTGATGGCCTGGCGACAGGCGTCGCACATGACCTCGTGGCGGTGCTTGGGCGTGCGGTCGTACATGACGTCCGTCCCGCAGACCGCGCACTGGCACTCGATCAGGGGGCGACCACCGCTGCGGCGGCCCGACGTCGCGGCCGGCGCCGGGACCCCGAGCCGGGCATTCGAGCGGGCCCAGAACGTGGCGGAGTCCTCCGTCGCGTTGGGATCGATGCGCGCCTGGAACTCCGCAGCGCGGCTGGGACGACCCGACCCACCGCCACCACCACCACCACCACCGGGCCTGGATCGGCCCCGTCGCTTCTGATTGCCCTGGCCTTGACTCAACTGCGTCTCCGTCTCAGCGGGCGCTGGCTCGGCCAGGACCGCCCGGTTGACACGCCCACCCGCCAGGCTCGCTTCGGGGGCACCTTGACGGGGGCGCAGATCTCGGCAGGAAGATGAGCCCCCTCCGGGGGCCTCGAGACCTGTGGCCGCCAGTTACCACGGGTTTTTGCGCGGCGGCAAGCACGTTTTGCAGGCCGGTGGGCGATTCATCAGTGGAAACGGCTGTTTCGGCTGACGGGGGTGTTTGCAAAGCCGCGAGCAGGTGATAAATGGGCGGCCATGGATACCTGCCCCAGCTGTGGCGCCAGCGTCGAGCCGGCTGCCCGTTTCTGCCTGGACTGCGGCTACGCCCTCGACGAGGCGCCGGAGGCCAGCACCGATCCGTGGCAGGGCCGGATGGTGGCGGGGCGCTTCCGCCTGCTGTCGAAGCTGGGCGACGGCGGCATGGGCGAGGTCTACCGGGCGGAGCAGCTCCCCATGGGGCGCCACGTCGCCCTCAAGATCCTGCGCCACGCCCTCTCGGACGACCCGCGCCAGGTCGAGCGCTTCAAGCGTGAGGCCCAGGCGGCCAGCGCGCTGACGCACCCCAACACGATCATCGTCCACGACTTCGGCCAGGACACCGACGGCACGCTCTTCCTGGCCATGGAGTACCTGGCCGGGCAGCCCCTCAACGCCGTGATGGCGCGGGAGGGGCCCCTCCCGGGTGAGCGCGCCGCGCGCATCATGCAGCAGGTCTGCGGCTCCCTCGACGAGGCGCACCGCCAGGGCATGGTGCACCGCGACCTCAAGCCCGAGAACATCTTCCTGGTGGAGCGGGCCGGCAACCCCGACTTCGTCAAGGTCCTCGACTTCGGCATCGCCAAGGTCACCGAGTCCGGGGGTCAGAAGCTCGCGACGATCACCCAGGCCGGCGCCATCTTCGGCACGCCGCAGTACATGGCCCCGGAGCAGATCCGGGGCGATCACGTCGACGCCCGGGCTGACATCTACGCCCTCGGCGTCCTCCTCTATGAGTTGATCTCCGGCCACCTGCCCTTCGCGGCGGGCAGCGTGGTCGAGATGCTCACGAAGCACCTCACGGCGCCCCCGGCGCCCATCGCCCGCACAGGCTCGGACTCGGATCCGGGCCTCGCCCGCCTGGAGGCGGTCGCATTGCGGGCTCTCTCGAAAGACCCGGAGCACCGCCAGCAAACGGCCCGGGAGTTCCTGGAGGATCTCATGGCAGCATTCCCGCAGTTGTCCCTGTCCGCTCCGACCGGCCTCATCCCGGCCACGCCCGTGGGCACGCCGGATGTCGCCGCCCTCCCGTCGTCGGGGGGCTCCACCAAGGTCGTGGTCTTCGCGGCGCTCTTCGCGGCGCTGGCGGCCGGGGCGTGGTTCTGGTCGCAGGGTGGCTTCGGCGGTGGTGCCGGCGGGGGCGGCGCCAACCCCATCGTGGTGATGCAGGCCGATCCGGACGGCAACGGCGGCGGTGGGGACGAGGCGGCGCCTGGCACTGATGCCGCGCCCGCCACCGAGGCCGCCGCGCCCGCCACCGAGGCCGCCGCTGCGCCGGAGACCGAGGCCGCCGCTGCGCCGGAGACCGAGAGCCCGGCCGAGCAGGCCGCCGCCGCCGAGGCCGACAAGGTCGCCGAGGCGGAGGCCGCCGCCGCCGAGGCCGAGGCCGCCAAGGCCGAGGCGGACGCCAACAAGCCCCTGAGCGACGAGGAAGCCGCCCGGATCGCCGAGGCCGCCGAGGCCGAGGCGAAGCAGGCCGCTGCCGAGGCCGAGAAGGCCGCCGCCGAGATGAAGGCGAAGGAAGAGGCCGAGAAGGCCGCCGCCGCCGAGGCGAAGAAGAAGGACGCCGAGGCCGCGAAGTCGGCGGCCGACGCCGACAAGGTCGCCGCCCAGCAGGCCGCCGCCGAGGCGCAGGAGAAGCAGGCCGAGGCCGAGGCGAAGGCCGCCGAGGCGAAGGCCCAGGCCGAGGCCGCGGAGGCCAAGACCGAGGAGCAGAAGGCCGCCGCCGCCGCCGCGCAGGCCAAGGCCGCCGCCGCCCTCGAGGAGGCCCGCAAGAGCAAGGAGGCCGCCGCCGCCGCCGCCGCCGCCGCCAAGGCCGAGGCCGCTCGCGTGAAGGCCGAGGCCGAGGCCCTCAAGGCTCAGCTCAAGAAGATCGAGGACGAGAAGGCCGCCGCCGCCGCCGCCGAGGCCGAGGCCAAGGCTCGCCAGGAGGAGGCCAAGGCCAAGGCCCAGGCCGCCAAGTCGAAGAAGCGCGCCCCCGGCTTCTCGAAGCTCTTCATCCGCACGCGCTCCCTGGGCGTGCGCATCACGGTGGACGGCAAGTCCCGCGGCACGACGCCCCTGCGCGGTGGCATCAGCCTGAAGCCGGGCAACCACACCATCACCGCCGTCAAGGGCGGCAAGCGCGTGAACAAGAAGGTCACCGTCAAGCCCGGCAAGATCGAGCGCGTCCGCATCGAGATCTGAGCGCCGCTGCGCCGCGCACGGGCCGCCCGTGGGCGGCGATCTCACCCCGGGCTTTACCCGGGCCCCGCCTTCTGCTGAACTGTGCGCACATGCACAGCGCAGCCATCCTCTTGATCGGCAACGAGATCCTCAGCGGGAAGATCCGCGACGAGAACGCGTCGTGGCTCGCCGTCCGCCTGCGATCCCTCGGCGTCAACCTCCGGCGCATCGCCGTCGTGCCCGACGAGCCCGACGCCATCGTCGACGAGCTGCTGCGCGTCCACGGCCAGGTGGACCACGTCTTCACCAGCGGCGGCGTGGGGCCGACCCACGACGACGTGACGATGGACAGCGTGGCGCGGGCGTTCGGCGTCCAGGTCATCGATCACCCGGAGCTGGCGGCCCTCATCCGCGGCTGGTACGGCGACGCCACCCTGCCCGGCCACCTGCGCATGGCGCGCGTCCCCGAGGGCACCGTCCTCATCGCCGGCGGCGACATCCGCTGGCCCGTCTGCCAGTTCCACAACATCTTCATCCTGCCGGGGGTGCCGCAGCTCTTCCGCGCGAAGTTCGACGCCATCGCCGACCGCTTCCGCACCGGGGCCTTCTACCTGCGCTCGGTCTTCCTCGATGCCGATGAGGGCGAGGTGGTGGACGTGCTGCGCGATCTCGAGGAGCGGTTTCCGGTGTCGGTGGGCAGCTATCCGCGCTTCGGCGACCCCGACCACCGCATCCGGGTGACGGTCGAGGCGCGGGAGGCCGGGCCCGTGAACGCAGCCGTTGACGCGCTGGTCGCGGCCCTGGCGGTCGACGCCGTGCTTCGGGTGGAGGCCCCCGTCGAGGCTCAGCGGCTCGACGAGAAGTAGTCGTCGCGGTCGTTGAAGAGGACGTTGAACGTCGTCAGCGAGCCGTAGCAGCGCCGCACGTAGCCGGCCATCGTGGAGGCGTCGTCCCCGGGGATGTGGGGGTGAGCCTCGATCTCGGCCTCCAGCCCCAGCAGCCGGTCGCGCAGCACCACCACCCGGTGGAAGAACTGCTCGATGGGCTCCTCGACCTGGAGCTCGCCGGCCACGAACACGGCCGTGCCGCCGCGCCAGCGCGATCCGAGCGCGGGGGCCGCCAGCGCGAGGCGCCGCCACTCCACCTCGCGCCGCAGGTCATGGACGAGGGGCGAGCCGGTGGTCCGGGGCAGCCAGCCCGTGGCCATGCTGAGCACCCCCGCCTGCACCAGCAGCAGCCGCCGGTGCAGATCGATGCGCTCGCCGGTGTGCAAGCCCGCGACCGCATTGACCTTTTGCTCCATCACCCGCACCTGGTCGCGGATCATGACCAGCTTGTGCAGGTACTGGTCGATGGGCAGCTCCTTGCTCTTCAGCTCGGTGTTGCCCGGGGTGAGGATGAGGTTGCCCTCGGTCCAGGTGCGGCCCAGCGTGCGCTCTTCCAGCAGCAGCGCGCTGGCCAGGGCGTCCACCATGACCGCCTTCGTCGCCAGGGCGTCCCCCTCGGCGAGCTCGGCCTGGACGGCCTGGGCCGGCACCGAGACGGGCCCCGCGGGGGCCTGGCTGGGGGTGCTGCGCCGCGGCGAGGCGCTGCGGCGGCTGTCGTCGACGGCGATGACGGCGGCGTCGCCCACCCGCGAGAACGACGGGCAGGCGCGCATGCTGGCCCGAAAGACCCCCATCACCTTGCCCAGGCGACAGGCGCCTACGCCGCCGTCGTCGCGCTCGTCCCGGACCTTGAAGAAGCGGCACTCACCGCAGATCCGCTCCATCGCCACCCTCCACCGCCTGGAACTCCAGGCCCGCCGGGGCTGGATCCGGCTCATGCCCCAGCCGACGGGCGAGGCGCCCAGGCGACTCGACCCCGATGACGCTAGACCATGCGGGCGCCGGGTGAAAGCCCCCCGGCCAGCGGAGGTCGACCGCCACCTCCCCCGTGTCGGTGCCCGACAGCGCCCGCACCACGGCATCCGACAGCACCGCCAGCCGCGACGGGACGCTGATCCACGCCCGATAGCCACCGGGCGTGCGCTCCACGGCCGCGACCTCGGCGCGAGGGGCGAGCGCCGCCAGCGCCGCCTCGAGGGCACCGGCCCGAGGCACCGGCCCCACCGCCTCCACCGTCCCCGTCAGCCGATCGGGCGGCTGAAAAGCCAGGCGCCAGCGGATGCGGGTGGGCGGCGTCTTCTCCTTCGGCCACACGGGCTCGACCCCGGGCAGGACGGCCTCCTCGACGGATCGGCGCTCCTCTCGCCAGCGCCTGCCCTCGGGCTCGATGCCGCTCAGCGCCACCCGCTCCACCGCCATGGAGGGCGCGTCGGTTCGGAAGGCCAGCGTGGGCACCCACCGCTCGTCGACGACGACGGGGCCCGCCGGTCCGATGCGCTCGGTGTGGATGAACCACCCGGGACCCCCAGCCGCCACCTGGCGGAGATGCACCAGCACCTGCCCGTCGGAGAAGGCGGGCCGGATGTCGACGGGCGCCTCCCACGTCGAGAAGCGTCGGCGGAGCGCGGGGATGTCGAGGGGATGTGCCGCCAGCCAGACGGCGACGGCCCTCTCGGGATCAGTGTCGTGGTGCTGCGGCATCCGCGGCGGCGATTCGCCTCCGGGCGTGTGCCGATAGGCCTGGTAGGCACGGGCGTACACGGGGTCAGCCTCCACTCTTCGGCCCTCCTGCTCCAGGCGTACCGCCAGGGTCAGCAAGCCACAGGGATCCGCCGGCCACTCGCGGACCCAGGCCTGCGCTTCCTCAAGGGAGCGCTCGGGGCGAAACTGGATCGGCGTGCCCCCGCCGACGGGTGGGTCGAAGAAGTGCAAGCAGGACAGGCGTTCGGACGCGCGTTCCCGAGCGTCGGCGCTCTCCAGCTCCGCGTCCACCAGCGCCGCGCGATCCAGGAACCCGTAGCGATCCAGCAGGAACGCGAGGCGATCCCCGTTCGTCCGCTCGCCCCGCACGAACCACGCGGCCTGCAGCTCCTCCAGCTCGACCTGGGTGGCCGGCACCACGGGCGGGCGCCGGGGAGCACCGCAGCCCATGAGCAGCAGCACCAGGAGGCACGCTGCCCTCATGGCGCCTCCTCCAGGCGCTGACACAGCCGCGCCAGGGCGCGCGGATCCGCCTCCCGGCGAACGTCCAGGGTGGTGCGCTCGGCCCCTCGTCGGATCACCCCAAATTCCGTTTTAATTTCATAGGCTTTACCGACGACGCCCAGCTCGGCCTGGTGGGCGGGCACCGCCTCCCCGGTGGATCGAGCGGCCACGTCGGGGGTGGCACGGCGCAACGGATCGACCGAATGGGCGCGTCGCCCTCGACCACCGTGGCGGGAGCGCCCCACGCCATGGGCACCCGACCCGGCGGCGTGGCGCCGGTCGGGCGGGCGGGATCCTCCAGCGTGCCCGCCACGTCCACCCAGACCTCGCCGAAGTCGGCCGGCCCCAGCGGACCGTCTGGCAGGCGGCCCTGGTGAGTGAAGACCGGGTGCGCGACACCGCCACCCGCGCGGATCTGCCGGGTGACCCAGGCGGCGCGCGCCCAGGCGTCGCCGAACGCGGCCGTCCGCCGCGCGCTGGCGAGGGCCTCGGCTGCGGTGAGGGGACGATCATCGGGGCCGGGGACGAGCTCCCGAGCATGCCGGGCCAGCCAGGCGTCCCGGAACCCCGCAGGGCCGGCCCCGGCGCCCAGCCGCACGGTGGCGCCGCCCGGCGGGAGGGCGCGCCCCCGCCACCGCAGGCGGCGTACCCCGCCCGGCAGCGCCACTTCTCGACGGGTCCCGTGCCCTGGGTGGCCACGGCCAGCTCTTCGCCGGGTCGCGTCTGCACTTCACGCTCCACGCGAGCGTGGCGAGCGCCGCCGAGCGCACCACCAGGTAGCCGCCGGGGTCGCCCGACGACCGCCACTCCAGGTCCACCCGATCCCCCACCACGGTGGCCGCCGGTGCATCCCAGCGCTTCAACTCACCGAGCTCCTCGAGGGCGGCCCATCCCGCCGCTCGCCGCACCCGCGCGAGCTCGAGGCGGCCCGCCGTTCCGGTGGGGACGAGCAGGCGCTCGACCACGTCGACGCCCGCGGGTGTCTGGATGCGGAGGCGGACCGTCCGCCGGGCCTGGCCCGTCGCGCGGTCGATCTGGAGGTGGTCCTCTTCCAGGACGACGTCCTGCCCGGGTACGAGAGGCGCGTCGCGGCGCACCGGCGGCAGGTCCGGCGGGGGTGGCAGCACCACCGGGGGCGCCATCGGGTCGGGGGCCGCCAGGCCCAGGGCGTCGGCCGGCACCGGACCCAGGGCCGGCGGCGCCGGGAGTGGCAATGCGATGGGCGCGGACGGCGGCGTGACGCGGCCATCGACCTGGTCGGCGGGCTGGACGTCGAGGGGCGCGCCGTCGGGCGTCGTCCACCGGAGGGCCAGGCGGGGCTCGACGCCCAGCGCCGTGCGCACCTCGATGAGCAGGGGCAGCGCCCCCTCCCCCGGGAGCTCGAACACCTCCCGGCCATCCGCGACGACGCCGACCAGGCGGCCGGCCCAGAAGACGCGGGCGGCGCCGCCGACGGCGACGTGAAGCGCCGCGACGCCCCGGCCCGGCAGGCGTACCCGGGCCCGGGCGAGGTACATGCCCCCCACGGTGCCCGCGGAGCCGGGCGCGAAGGCGCCGCAGGTGCCCTCCGCCGCGGGCCGCCAGATCGCGGGACCCGCCAGGCCGGGTACGATGGCCGCGTCGGGCTGCCCCGCCAGGCTGGCCAGGGCCGCGTCGGGGAGCGCCGCCGGCGGGACGTCGGGCAGCGGGCCGATGACCTCCAGCGCCGGCAGCTCACCGACCGGGCAAGCACCGGCGAAGGCGGCGGCCGGGAGCACCGACGAGGCGAGCAGGCCGAAGGCGAGAGCGAGGCGACGGATCATCGCAGGCAGGATACCTGTGGGAATCGCCGAAGCCCACCGCTGGTTGCAGGCCCTGGCCGGTGCCGGTAGCGTAGGCCGGTTGTCGCTCCGCCTCGGCGTTGTTCGGAGATGACGTCCCCGCCGGCGACGGCCGCTCGCGGTGACCGGCGAGCCCTGACCCCGGAGAGCCCCATGGACACCCGCCGCGCCCTCATCGAGGCCGCCTTCGCCGACCGCACCCGCCTGCCCGAGGCCGCCGACGCCGTGCGGGCCACCATCGCCGATCTGGACGCCGGCCGCCTGCGCGTCGCTGAGCCCAATGGCGACGACTGGCGGGTGAATGCGTGGGTCAAGCAGGCGATCTTGCTCTACTTTTCCGTCGCGCAGCTCGAGGTCATGGAGGCGGGCCCGTTCCGCTACCACGACAAGATCCCCCCCAAGACGGACCTCACCGGCGTGCGGGTCGTGCCCCCGGGGACGGCGCGCTACGGCAGCTTCCTGGAGCCGGGGGTCATCTTGATGCCCGGCTACGTGAACATCGGCGCCTACGTCGGGGCGGGCAGCATGGTGGACACCTGGGCGACGGTGGGGTCCTGCGCCCAGATCGGCCGCGGGGTGCACCTTGCGGGCGGCGTCGGCATCGGGGGCGTCCTGGAGCCGCCGGGGGCGACGCCGGTGATCATCGAGGATGGCGCCTTCATCGGCTCGCGGTGCGTGGTCGTCGAGGGGGTCCGGGTCGGGCGCGAGGCGGTCCTCGGCGCCAACACCGTCCTGACGGCCTCGACGCCCATCATCGACGTCACGGGCCCGGAGGAGCGCGTGCTCAAGGGCGCCGTCCCGCCGGGCGCCGTGGTGGTGCCGGGCAGCCGCCCGAAGCGGTTCCCGGCTGGCGAGTACCACCTGCCCTGCGCCCTCATCATCGGGCGACGCAGCGCCAGCACCGATCGCAAGACGTCCCTCGAGGACGCGCTGCGGCAGTTCGCCGTGGCGGTGTGATCTCGCCGCGAGACGGGCTAGACTACGGGCGGCTTGAGTGGCTTCTGGCCCCGGCGGGGACGCCGAAAGCGAGGATGAGGTGAGCGAAGAGAAGGTCTCGGTCGATGACCTGCTGGGGGATGAGGGGCTGCCCCTCGATCCCCCGCCGGCCCAGGAGCGCCGCGGGGATGCTCTCCGCCGGCTGCCCCCCCGGGGCATCTTGCTGGCGGTGGGCGGCGTGCTCTTCCTGCTGCTCTGGTATCTGTCCAGTGTGCACCACGACAAGTACTACCTGGTGGTGGACGGCGACATGGTGTCGGTGCGGCGGGGCTGGTACTTCCCCTTCGGCAGCAGCGAGTGGGTCCCGAGCCGGGCCTACAAGCCCTTCCGGCTGCCGGCGGGCATCACCCCCGACGAGACGGGGGCCATGGCCGCCGAGAAGGTCGACGCCCAGCTCATGAAGCTGTTTCGGCGGGTGGCCGAGGCGGAGGTCGCCGATCTGAAAGGCGGCAACGCCGAGCTGGCCGAGGACATGCTCTTCCGGGCCAACAAGCTGCTGCACGCCGACATCGAGGACGAGCGCGACCTGATGCGCCTGCTCGGGGACGTCCACTTCCACCGCGGCATCCGCACGCTGCGGGAGGTCAACGACAGCTTCACCGAGGCCCTCAAGCAGTTCCAGCTCGCCGCCATGCGCGGCGGCCAGCGCTACCAGCACGCCCCCGAGTGGGTGAAGGTCATCGAGCGCTTCCAGGCCGACTTCCGCAAGCTGGCCAAGGAGAGCAACCTGGCCTTCGACACCCCCCTGGCCGGGGATGCGGCGCCGGCCAGCGCCGAGGCGGCGCCCAGCGAGGCGCCCTGAGCCCCAGGTCCTGAGTCCCGGCCGGCCTCAGCAGCCGGGATCCTCGCACAGCCCCAGCGGCACCTCGATGGACGTCTCGGCCGCGCAGTCGTCGGGGTGCTCCAGCTCCACCTCGCCCTGCATCACCGCCGTGTTCGTCCCATCGTAGCCCGTGACCCGCAGGTGCAGGTTGCCGGGGGGACGTTGGGGGCGTAGGCCGGCGCGGCGTCACAGAGCGAGGGCACGGAGCGCTCGACGACGCCGTTGACGATGAACTCGGCAACGACCTGGGCCACGCCGTTCTCGCCACAGCCCGCGCCGTTGGCGAAGCTCCACGACACCTCGAAGATCCGGCTGCGGCGGCTCAGCAGCAGGCCCACCACCTCCGTCGTTGCCCCCGCGTGCACGCTCACCTCATCGGTGCGGGCGGCGTGGGTCCAGCAGTCATCGCGCCCCAGGCCCCGCAGCACCAGGGCGTATGCGCCGGGGGCCACCTTGGGGATGCGCAGCTCGCCGATGGCGCACGGCCCCTGCTCGGTCACCACCGGGTCGGCCGACGAGAAGTCGTACAGCCGGGCCTCGACCGTCTGCAGCCCCGCCTGGGCGCAGGACTGGCTGGTGGTGCGCCAGGTGACGGCGACGCTCCCCGGGCCCTCTTCGCTCTCGCAGCCGGCCACCAGGGCCAGGGCGAGTCCGCCGATCTCAAAGGCCCTCGGGCCACGCCAGCCGGCCATCCACCACCACCCCTACTGGTCTGATCTTCTTGATGTTTTCGGGCCCGACCGCCAGCGGGTCGGCGTCCAGCAGCGTCAGGTCGGCGTCCTGGCCGACGGCGATTCGCCCCCGGCGCGCCTCGGCGAAGCCCGCGTAGGCGGCGTCCACCGTGAAGCCCTCCAGGGCCTCTCTCGGGGTCAGGGCCTCGGCGGGGTACCAGCCCCCGGCCGGCTGGCCCTCGGCGTCGGCCCGGGTCGTCGCCGCCGAAAGGCCCGCCACCGGGTCGGGCCGCTCCACCGGGAAGTCGCTGCCGAGGGACAGCCGCACGCCCGCCCCCTTCAGGCTGCGCCAGGCGTAGGCGTGGCGGATGCGGTCGGGACCCAGGCGCGCCTCGGCCCACGGCATGTCGCTGGTGGCGTGGGTGGGCTGCACCATGGCGATGACCCCCAGGCGGGCCATCCGCGTCTGGTCGTCGGGGCTGACGATCTGGGCATGCTCCACGCGGAAGCGGCGGTCCACGGATCCCGCCGCCTCGAAGGCGCCCAGGACGTCGGCCACCGCGGCGTCGCCGATGGCATGCACGCCCACCTGGAAGCCCGCGGCCGCGTACCGCTTCACCTTCTCGCGCAGCACCTCGCCATGGGTGATGGGGATGCCCCGGGTGTCGGGGGCGTCGGCGTAGGGCGCCTTCAGCCAGGCGCCGCGGCTGCCGAGGGCCCCGTCCGCGAAGAGCTTCACCGCCCGCACGGTCAGCATGCGGCCCGACCGCGGCCCTGCGCGACGAGGCGGTCGATGGCCGGGTCGTCCCCCAGAGCATGGCGTAGACCCGCAGCGGCAGGGCGCCCTCGGCGTCGAGCTGCTCCAGGACGGCGAGCTCCTGGGCGCCCGTCCCGGCGTCGTGCACCCCGGTCAGCCCGACCCGGTGGCAGGCCTCGATGCCGGCGAGGATGGCCTGGCGGGTCGCCGCGGGGGTCGGCGGCGGGATGACCCCCAGCACGGCGTCCATGGCGGTGTCGATGAGCACGCCGCTGGGCTCGCCATCGGGCCGCCGCAGGATGCGCCCCCCCGCTGGATCCGGCGTGTCGCGCCCGATCCGGGCCGCCGCGAGGGCCGCCTGGTTGACCCAGAGGGCGTGCCCGTCGACCCGGGTCAGCGCCACTGGCCGCGCCCCGCTCACCGCATCCAGCGCGGCATGGTCGGGAACTCCTTGATCTTCCAGTCGTTCTGGTCCCAGCCACGCCCCAGGATCCACCCCTCCCCGCCTGCGCCGCGGCCGCCACCTGCGCGGTGATGGCCTCGATGGAGGTCGTCTCCATGAGGTCGAGGCGGGTCCGGGCGCGGCCCAGGTTGGTGAGGTGGGCGTGGGAGTCCACCAGCCCGGGCACGACCACGGCGTCGGGCCGCCGGACCACCCGCGTCGTGGGGCCGACCAGCGACTGCGCGCCCGCCTCCGTGCCCACGAAGACGATGGCGCCGGCTCGCATGGCGACCGTGGTCGGCGGCGGCGTGGGCTCGCTGGCCTGCAGGGTCACCACCCGCGCGGCGATCACGATGAGGTCGGCCGTCATGGGGCCTCCGGCGAGGGCGGTGGCCGGCGTCGCCAGCATCGCCGCCAGGATGAGGAGAGCGCGAACATCGGCGGGCATCGTGGTTGCCGGCCCCGGAATCTGTCAAGCTGCGCCGCTGCCGCGACCGCCCCGGAGGAGCCATGGCCCTGCCGCTGCCGTTTCGACGCCGACCGCCCCTCGTCGGCATGGTCCACCTGGCCGCCTTGCCCGGCGCCCCCGGCTTCGCGGGCGATCTCGCCGCGGTGGAGCGCGCCGCGGCCGAGGAAGCCGAGATCATCGCGGCGGCCGACTTCGAGGGCGTCATGGTGGAGAACTTCGGGGACGTGCCCTTCTACAAGAGCGGCCTGCCCGCCGTGACCATCGCCGCCCTCACCCGCTGCGCGCTGGCCGTCCGGGAGGCGGCCCCGGGCCTGCCCCTCGGCATCAACGCCCTGCGCAACGACGGCATGGCCGCCCTGGGGATCGCCGTCGCGGTGGGCGCCGCGTTCATCCGCGTCAACGTGCTGTCGGGTGCCATGGTCACCGACCAGGGCATCATCGAGGGGTGCGCGGCCGAGCTGCTCCGGGCCCGCCACGCGCTGGGAGCCCAGGTGGCCATTCTGGCGGACGTCGCGGTGAAGCACGCGGCCCCGCTGCACACCCTGGACCTGGAGGCCAGCGCGCGGGACCTGGTCCACCGCGGGGGGGCCGACGCCCTCGTCGTCTCGGGCAGCGGGACGGGGGCCCCCACGGATCCGGGCCGGATCGCCCGCGTCCGGGCCGCCGTGCCGGGGACGCCCATCTTCGTGGGCAGCGGGGCCACGGCCGAGACGCTGGCGGCGCTCGGCGCCGATGGCTACATCGTGGGGACGGCCCTCAAGGAGGGCGGGCGGGTGGATGCGGCCCGGTGCGGGAAGCTCCGCGCCGCGGCGGATGTTCTGGCGACGTGAACCGGGGACGCCTTTCGGGCATCCTGGGAGCGTGATGGGACCAAGGGACGAGCGACAGGGCGCCCGGCTCGCGCTGGCGGTGCTGGTGTCGGTGGTGGTGCATGCGGGCACCTACGCCGCGCTCGATCACGTCCTCGACCTGACGCCCCCCGAGCCCCCGCCCGCGCGCCCCGTCCCCCCGCGCCCCATTCCCATCTTGAGCGAGGAGGAGGTCGATCGGCTGATCGCCATGGCGCCCCGGGTGCAGCCGCCGCCGCCCGTGGTGAAGGCCGAGCAGCCGCCCACCGAGCCGCCGCCCCCGCCGCCCCCGGCCTCGAAGCCGACGGGCCAGGTGGTCGAGATCCCCCCGCCGCCGCGCGAGGAGGTGCCCGACGACGCCCGCCTGCTCTCCGACTACAACAGCAAGGTCGAGAAGGAGATGGTCTCGGCCAACCTGCGCGCGCCCACGCCCAGGATGCGCAAGTCGGACCGGCGGCTGCTCTCCCCGGGGGATGACGAGAACGGCAAGAGCACCGCCGAGAACCGCAAGCGGCCCGACGACTCGCCCTCCAAGCGTCGCGCCGACCGACCGGGCGAGGCCGAGCACGAAGGGAAGACGCCGGGGCCGGTGGCAAGGCCCGGGCAGGAACGCCCCAAGGTCGCGGAACCCAAGCCGAATCCGCTTCCGGCCGGCGACGGCAGCTTCAAGCCGGCCATCGAGCCGAGCGTCGCGGAGCAGGCCAGCCCCGGGGGCGGCGGCACCGTCGGCGGCGCCCCCGAGCCCGCGGACTGGACGGCCCTGCTGCCCACCCTGGGCCCCGAGGACATGGACCGGCAGGATGGCTCCATCGACCACATCGACGACATGGAGAAGGGCGCCGAGACGTTCCTGAACACCCGCGACTACCAGTACGCCTGGTTTTTCAACCGCGTGAAGCGCAGCGTCCAGCAGCGGTGGCGGGCCCTGGAGGCCCACCGCCGGCACGACCCCTATGGCCGGGTGTACGGCGTCCGGGACCGCCAGACCGTGGTCGAGGTCACCCTCGATCCCGAGGGCGCCCTCGAAGACATCATCATCACGAAGGACAGCGGCGTGGCGTTCCTGGACGAGGCCGCCGTGGCCGCCTTCCAGGATGCCCAGCCGTTCCCGAATCCGCCCGCGGGTCTCAAGGATCCCGATGGGCGCATCCGCTTCCGGTTCTCGTTCTTCCTGGGATCAGCAGCCGGGGATGGTTCTCCCCGGCGCCCGTTCCCTTGACGGCGATCAGCCCTCGCCGAGGAAGGTCTGGTAGGCCGCGGCGGTCATCAAGGCGTCGAGCTGGCCGGGGTTGGAGGGCTTCACGCGGCAGATCCAGCCGGCCCCGTAGGGATCGCTGTTGACCTTCTCGGCGGCCTTGCGCAGGGCCTCGTTGACCGCCACCACCACGCCGTCGCAGGGCGAGTAGAGGTCACTGACCGACTTGACCGACTCCACCACGCCGAACGTTTCGCCCTGCTCGAGCTCCTTGCCGACGTCGGGCAGCTCGACGTAGACGACGTCGCCCAGGGCCTCCTGGGCGTGGGCGGTGATGCCGATGGTCACGGTGCCGTCCGCCTCACGGCGGGCCCACTCGTGCTCCTTCGTGTAGACCAGTTCGCTCGGGTACATGGTGGGTCCTCCTGTCAGCTTCCAGGCTGGATGAATGGGGCCTTGACGACGGTGGCCGGCTCGACGCGGCCGCGCACCTCGATGCGCAGCGGCGTGCCGATGGCGTGGTGGCCCGTGGGTACGTAGGCCAGGCCGATGTTGCGCTCCAGGCTCGGTGAAGGCGCCGCGCTGGTGACCCGCCCGATGGCCTGGCCCTCGGCGTCCAGGACGCGGTAGCCGGCCCGCGCCGGCACGCGCCCGTCCATGGTGAACGCGACGAGCTGGCGGCTGACCCCGGCGGCCTTCTGGGACTCCAGGACGAACTTCCCGATGAAGTCCGAGCACAGCGAGCTTCACCACCCAGCCCAGGCCCGCCTCCAGAGGCGAGGTCTCGTCGTCGATGTCGTTGCCGTAGAGGGCAATAACACCATCTCGAGCCGCAGCGTGTCACTTTCGCGGGCGCCGAAGGCGATGGGCAGGAGGGCGGGATCCGGCGGCGAAGAGGGCATCCCACGGTGCCGCAGCCGCGACGGGCAGGTAGAGCTCGAAGCCATCCTCGCCGGTGTAGCCGGTGCGGCTGATCGATGGCCGGCACGCCCGCGACCTCGCCCTCGGCGAACCAGTACCGCTTGATGTCGGCCAGCGGCGTGGGGGTGAGCGTCTGCAGGATGGCACCGCCGACGGCCCCTGGAGGGCGAGCTGGGCCCAGTCGTCCCCCTGGTCTTCCGCCGTGGCATCCCGGAGGTGCTCGACGATCCAGGCGAAGTCCTTGGCCCGGTTGGCGGCGTTGCAGCAGATGAAGACCCGCTCGCGGCTGAACCGGTAGATCACGAGGTCGTCGACGATGCCGCCCGTCGGCCGGCAGAGGCAGGTGTAGAAGCGCCTGCCCGTCGGCGATCGCCTCGGATCATTGGTGATCAGCCGGTTGACGGCCGCCACGGCGTCGGGGCCGCGCACGTCGATCTCGCCCATGTGGCTGACGTCGAACAAGCCCGCGTGGCTGCGGACCGCCCGGTGCTCGGCCTGAATGCCCGTCTTGTACTGGACGGGCATCTCCCACCCGCCGAAGTCGACGAAGCGCGCCCCCGCGCTCGGCATGGCGCTCGAAGAACGGGGTGCGGCGCAGCGCGCTCATGAGAACTCCTTCGAGACGGCCCGGCAGGCCGCCCGGCAGACGTTGTCGAGCAGGCAGGCGATGGTCATGGGACCCACGCCGCCCGGGACCGGGGTGAGGGCCGAGGCGACGGCGGTCGCCTCGGTGAAGTGCACGTCACCACAGAGCTTTCCGTCCTCGTCGCGGTTCATGCCCACGTCGATGACGGTCGCGCCGGGCTTGATCCAGTCGCCCCGGACCAGGCGGGCTCGCCCCACCGCCACCACCAGGATGTCGGCGCGGCGGACCTCCGCAGCGAGATCGGGGGTGCGAGAGTGGCAGACCGTGACGGTAGCGTCGGCGGCGAGCAGCAGCAGCGCCATGGGCTTGCCCACGATGTTGCTGCGCCCCACCACCACCGCGTGGCGCCCGGCGATGGGCACCCACACCTGCTGCAGCAACCACGCATGCAGCCCGACGATAAGGCCACGAGCGCCGGCAACCCCGGGGCGGAGCGGCCCATGTTCACGAGGTGGAAGCCATCCACGTCCTTGTCGGGGTGGATGCGCTCCAGCAGCGGGCGGGGATCCCCCACCGACGCGGGCAGCGGGAGCTGGACCAGGATGCCGTGGACGGTCGGATCGGCGTTGGGGGCGTCGATCTCGGCCGCGACGCGAGCCGCCGAGACATCGGCAGGGAGGCGGATGACCCGACCAGCGACCCCGACCTCGGCGGCCGCCTTCTCCTTGTTGCGGACGTAGACCGCGGAGGCCGGATCATCCCCCGCGAGGATGACCACGAGGCCCGGCCGGACGCCAGCGGCGACCAGCGCCGCCACCTCGGCGGTCCATCGGCGCGGACCTGCGCCGCCAGGGCGCGGCCATCCAGGAGACGGGCGGACATGGGGGGGCTCCTGCGCGACGTCGACGCGGAGGATGTACACGACGGCGGCCTCCGGCGTCGAGCACCATCCGTCCCGGCGTGGCCGCGGTCGAGACTTCCCGGGGAGCGAGGCAGAAGGTCCGCCGGGGGAGTGATACGGGGGTGGTCACCCCGGCGCTGGGGAGAGCAGGTTGGAAGGACCGAGGGCGCCCCCGAGGGGGAGTCGCCCCGGCGAGAAGAATCTCCAGGCAGCTTCAGGCAGCGCGCGAGGCAGCCTCCAGGGCGCCTCGGGATCCTCGTCGTCGTCGCCCTCCGGGATCCTCGCCGTCGGCCGCGCCGTCGTCATCCGCGCCGTCGTCGCCCTCGGCCGCGCCGTCGTCATCGCGCCGTCGTCGCCCTCGGCCGCGCCGTCGTCATCCGCGCCGTCGTCGCCCTCGGCCGCGCCGTCGTCGTCGCCGTCGTCACCCTCGGCCGCCCTCGTCGTCGTCGCCGTCGTCATCCTCGGCGTCGCCGTCGTCATCGTCGTCGTCGCCCTCGCCGGCCGCGCCGTGGTCGTCGTCGTCGCCGTCCTCCGCGTCGCCGTCGTCGTTGCCGCCGTGCTCCCGGCGGCCGCGAGCGACGTGCTCCTCGGCGTCCGCCTCGTCCACGCCGTCGCCGTCCATGTCGCCGTCATCATCGTCGACGATGCCGTCGTCGTCGTCGTCGTCGTCGTCGATGTCGGCCTGGCCGTCCTCGTCGGAGTCCACCACCGCCAGCGGCGAGATCTCGACCCGCGCGGCGTCCGCGCCGGCGATGACCTGACCCACGTCGATGGTGGCCTCGCCCGTCAGCGACCTGCCGGTGTGGAAGCTACGGGTCAGGTCGCCCTGGCGGTTGCGCTCGAAGAGCACGTCCGGCCCGAAGTCACCGTTCGCGTCCAGCAGCACCAGCAGGTAGCTCTGGCCGTCCTGCAGCGGGACGCTGAACTTGCCGTCGGCGCCGATCACGCCGTCGACGAAGCCACCCTGGGCGTCGATGGCCCGCACGGTGCTCATGCCGGCGAAGGCCTGGAGATCGACCTGGCCCACCAGGGGGCGGGCAGCGCTCTCGACCGGCGCCTTCGTGGAGGCGCCATCGTTGCAGCCCGCCAGCAGCGCCAGCGAGCCGAAGACCATCCCCAACCGCGACATGCTCATCTTGGACTCCCCTCGATTCTGGAGGCTGTCTCTCGGCCTCGGTCGCTCCTACGGTCCCGCGGACCGGGCTGGATCGTCGGACCTCGATTTTTTTTCGAGCGCCGCCCCCGGCCTCGACCATCGCACCCCAGGTGTCGGAAAGTGTGGGCCCCACGATCCATCTTCCCCCACAGCGGCGTAGGAGCGGCATGCAGGGGACGCGACATTGACGTTCCTGGCCCAGGATCCGGGTCGCCTGGCGCGCTTTCGCGCGGGGGATCGCAGTACGCTCGCCGAGGTCTACGACCACTACCTCGACGGGCTCGCCAGGGTGGTGCGCATGGGTTTTCGCCTCCAGACCGACGACGGACCACGCATCGTTCCCCCGATGCTGTCCACCTTCGAGGTGGAGTCTCTCTGCCACGACGTCTTCCTGCGGGCGTTCTCCGAGCCTGCTCGCCACGCGTACGACGGCGAGCGCCCCTTCGGTACGTGGCTCATGCGGATCGCCCGCAACCTGCGAATCGACGCCTGGCGCCGGGACCGCCGCCTGCAGTTCACCGACGAGCAGGTGGAGCTGGCCGTCCCCGCCGAGGCGGAAGAAGACCTGCTGGATCAAGAACTTCGGTCGCTGGTCCGCGCCTTCGTCGACACCCTGCCGGACCTCGATCGGGCATACTATGAGGCGCGCTTCCGGACGGAAGCGAGCCAGACCACCGCGGCCGCGGCCTGCGGCCTGACCCGCATCCAGGGGCGAAGAATCGAGGCGCGGATCAAGGCGGGCCTCGTCGACTACCTGGTCGAGCGTGGAGTCGAGCGTGGACATGGGGGGCGCGACGATGACCTGTGACGCCTGGCACCCGATCATCCGCGATGCGCTGGCCGAGCGCCTGGGCCCGTCCGCCTACGGGGCGCTGCGGGCGCACCTGGCCGCCTGCGCCGCGTGCCGCGCCCGCTACGACCGCGCGGCCGATGGGGTGGCGCTGCTGGAGGGGCGGCCCGGCGGGCTGACCGAGGCCGCCCGCGATCAGGGAAGGGCCGCCCTCTTCGCCGCGCTGGACGGCCGCGAGCCGGAGGTGGAGTCCCCCGCGACGCCGACGACGCCCCGGGGGCGCCCCATGCTGCGGGGCGTGCTCGCGGCCACGCTGCCTGCTGGCCGCTGCCGGCGCGGCCTTCGTGCGCTGGCAGGATCCCGCGCCGAGTGGCCCCCTGCCCTCCAGGCCCGCGGCGCGCGGGCCCCGACGAGGGCTTCAAGTTCTTCTGCCTCGACGTGGAGGGCGACGAGCCCCGCATCCGGGCCGTCGGGGGCGCGCTCCAGGCCGCGGCGCGCTGCGCGGGACACGACCGCCTGCAGTTCACGTGGTCGTCGCGGGCCGACGGCGACCGGCACCTGAGCCTCTTCGCGGTCGGACCCGAGGGCATCGTCTGGTACTGGCCCCGCGCCGGCGCGGAGCCGCTCGTCGGTCCCGCGGCGGACGCGCCGCTCCCGGGCAGCTTTTCGCTCGCGAGCAGCCACCCGGAGGGGCCGTACCGCATCATCGCGGTGACCGGTGACGTCGGCCTCACCGAGGCCGAGGCGCGGATCTGGTGGACGATGGGCGGCGACTCCCCGGCGCTCATCCCGGGCCACGTGATGGAAGGCAAGCTGGAGGTCGGTCGATGATGCGCTGGTGGATCCTCGCTGCCCTGCTCTTCGCCACCGCGAGCCACGCCGCCGGCCGGCGCTTCGCCCTCATCGTGGCCGAGAACCGCCCTTTCTCCGGTGATCTCGCACCCTTGCGCTACGCGGACGACGACGGCGTCCGCTACCGGCGCCTGTTCGAGCTGCTCGAGGCCGAGACCGAGCTGCTCACCGTGCTGGACGACGAGACCCAGCACCGCTACCCCGCCGAGGCCCGCACCACCCGCCCGCCGACCCGGGCGGCCCTCGAGGAGGCCCTCGGCCGGCTCAACGCCAAGATGGAGAAGGCGCGGGCGGCCGGCGACACGGCCGAGTTCTACTTCGTCTTCGCCGGGCATGGGCAGGTCGGGCCCGACGGCGAGGGGTTCATCCACCTGCGTGACGGCGTGCTCACGCGCTCCGAGCTGCTGCACCGGGTCGTCGGCGCGAGCAAGGCCGACTTCAACCACCTCATCCTCGACGCCTGCCACGCGTCGGCGATGGTGTTCAAGCGCGGCGAGGCCGAGCACCGGCCCGAGGACTATCGCGCCCTGATCGGCCAGTACCTCGCCGCCGGTGATCTGGACGCCTGGCCCAACACCGGCGTCCTGCTGGCGGCCTCCAAAGACGAAGAGACCCACGAGTGGGAGCCGTTCCGCGCCGGCGTCTTCAGCCATGAGGTCCGCTCCGGCCTGCTGGGCGCGGCCGACACCAACGGTGACGGCTACATCGAGTACACCGAGCTGGGCGCCTACGTCGCGGCGGCCAACCTCTCGATCTCGGTCGCCGCTGCCCGGCCCCAGGTCGTCGCGCGACCGCCGGCCGCCGACCGCCACCGGGCGCTCTCGGACATCACGGACGGCCCGCAGCATTTCCTGAGTCTTCCCAAAGACTTCCGGGGTCGCGCCTGGCTGGAGGACGAGCGCGGCGACCGCTACGCCGACTTCAACGCCGCCGGCGACGCCCCCGTGGTCATCGCCCTCGCCGACACGCGCTACTACCTGCGGCGGCCCGACGAGGAGGCCATCGTGGCGCTCGACCGCCCCGGCACGCTCACGGCCCTGACGTGGCGCCCGCGCTCGATGGCCCAGCGCGGGGCGGTGGACGATGCCTTCCGCCGCGAGCTCTTCGGCGTCGGGTTCGGTCCCGGCTTCTACCAGGGCTTCGTCTCGCGGGCCAGGATCTGGTGGCGGCCCACCGCCAGCGCGACGTGCTCCCCCGCCGCCGGCCATCGGCGTCGAGGTGGCAGTCCGAGGGCGGCACGCGGTCTGGGCCGTGGCCCTGGATCACCGCGGGCGTCGCCGTCGCGGCCGGGGCCGGCGCGGTGACGCTGGGGGATCCCCGGCCCAGCGCGACTACGATGCCCTGGAGAGCCGCGTGGCCACCCGGGGCCTGGACGACCCCGATGCCCGGGCGCGCATCACCGAGCAGCGCGACTGGAGCAACGGGCTGGCGGTCGGTGCGCGGCGCGGCTGCGGCCACCGCCCTGGTCTTGTTCCTGCTCGACGCCCCTGCCGAGCTCACCTCTGCCGCCGGCCCCGGGGGCCTCGGCGTCACCGGGAGGTTCTGATGCGCGCTCTCCGCCGTGATCGTCGCCCTCTCTGACCGGCTGCACCCTCGATCCCGATGAGATCCTGGAGCAGACCGAGCTTCCGCGACCGTCGTGGGCATCGCCCCGGCGCCCGCACGCTGCGGGTGGCGCTTGAGCGGGACGCCACACCGGTCGCCGATCTCAGCCCGGACATCGACGGGCCTCAGATGGACGTCTGGATCGCCCGCCTGCCCGTCGGCACCTTTACACCCTGGTCGTCGAGACCGACGCGGACCAGCGGTGCGCGGAGCTGGACGAACATCTCGGGACCACAGCAGTGAGGTGGTGGATCTGGCGGTGGCGTGCCCCGATCCGGCGGCGCCTGCCACCGAGCCCCCGGGGAGGAGGGCGAGGGCCACAGCGGAGAGCACGGCGGCGACTGAGCGCCCGCCGGGGTACCCCACCGCCCTGAATCAGCTGTACTCTCGCGAGCTTCCGCCTGCTGGCCGAGCGCGACCGGCGCGTCAGCGATCTCGCCGGTTGCGCTTTCTCGGGGGGATCGGGATGCTGCGCCCCCAACGCACCCAGGGGAGGTTCCCATGCGCCACGCCATCATCGGCTCGCTCGGCCTGGCCGCGGTCTTGACCGCCTGTGACGACGAGAGCGGGCGGGCCGGCGGCCCAGAGCGGCCGGCTGGACGCCATGCCTGCAGCCGACGGCGGCGTTGTCGACGCCACGCCCGCCGATGCTGCCTTCCGGCCGACGCTGGCCGACGCGGCCGCACCGGATGACGCCGGCCGGCCTGACGCCGCGCTGCCCCCGATCAGGCGTGCATGCCGCTGGTCCCCGGCGATCCAGGCCCGCACCGCGTGGGCTTCCACACCGAGACCATCACCTACCTGAACCCGGCTCGCCGCCGAGCGCCCGCTCGATCTGCACTGGTGGTACCCGACCGCCGCCGACCAGGGGGCGCCCGTCCGCTACGCCGGCCTCTTCCGCTTCGAGATCCTGGGAGACGTGGGCTGCCCCTCGCCGGCCCCCTCCCCTCGTCGTCTTCTCCCACGGCAACGGGGACCTGCCGGAGCAGAGCTACTTCCTGACCGAGTTCCTGGCCAGCCATGGCTTCGTGGCGGCGGCGCCCGATCACACCGGCAACACCTACGACGACGACAGCCAGCCCTTCTACCGCCTCCTCGAGCTGCGGCCCGAGGACGTCCAGGCCGTCCTCGATCACGCCGACGCGTTGCCCGCCGGCCACCCCCTGGCGGGGCGCCTCGGCCCCGAGCGCGGCATGGCTGGGCACAGCTTCGGCGGTTACACCCAGCCCGCCCTCGCCGGCGCGGGGTTCGATCTGGCGGGCATCGACGCGGGCTGCGCCGTGCCCCCGGCCAGCGACTCCGCCGACTGTGCCTACCTGACCGAACCGGCGGTCCAGGCCCGGCTGGGCGCGGCTTTCCGGGACGCACGGCTCCAGGCCGCCATCCCCCTCAAATTCCGGGGATCGCCCCTTCTTCGGCGGCGATCCGCCTCGCGGGCGTGCAGATCCTCACCTGATGATGACCGCGGGGCGCGACGCCACCCTGCCCAACGCCACCCAGGGCGATCTGCTCTGGGCGGGCATCGTCCAGCCCGACAGCCTGCGGCTCGACTTCCTGAACGCCGGGCACTTCACGTTCAGCGATGCGTGCACCATCACCCCTGCGGCCGTCATGAACGACGGCTGCGGCCCCGACTTCCTCGACAACACGGTCGCCCACCGCTGATCAACGCCTATGCCCTGGCGCGTTCCTCCGCCTGCACCCGCTGGGCGAGGCCGACGACTTCGGCCTGCTGGATGCAAGGCGCATCGACGACGGCGAGCTCGTGGATCACGCCGGTCGACGCGCCCTGATCAGCGCCCGACGGTGGCCGCCACGGTGGCCAGGGTGCGGGCGCAGCGCCGGGCGTCGAGGCCGCGGCGCGCCAGGCCCCGCTGGACGGCGGCCAGGGTGCCGGTGCCGATCCGCGGCAGCAGCCACCTCGGCTGCGTGGCCGGCTCGCAGCCACCCGGGATGGTGGTGAGCGCGAGCTGGTAGGGGCTCTGGATCAGGGCCGCCACGGCCGCCCGGCTCACATCCCGCGCGCCCCCGCTGGGCCAGGCGAAGGTGAGGGGATCCGCCCGAGCCTGCCGCCAGCGCCGCGCTCTGCGCCACCTTGCCCCGCGGCCTCGCCAGGCGTCTGGCCCGGGTGCAGCAGCACATGCTCGTGGGCGTGCCCGCCGATGTGGACCCCGGCCGCGTGCAGCGCCCGCACCTGGTCCCAGGTCATGAAGCCCTCGCTGGCGAACCGGGCGTCCAGCCCCGGCGCTGATCCGCCGGCAGTGCGCCTCGATCCCCGCCAGGGCCGCGTCGACCCGGCCGGGGCAGGTGCTTGAGCTGGCCGACCAGCCACGCCGCCAGCTTGCCGCGGGCCTGGCATCGGTGAGGGGTGCCGTGAGGCCCCAGGGTCGGCACCCGCAGGACGCCCTGGGCGTAGAGGACCGTCCGCCGCACCCGGTAGCCCATCACCCGGTGCCTGTCGTCGATGTGGGCGGTGCTCACGTAGCACGCCCAGCGGCCGCGTCCCGAGGAGCGAGGGCAGGTCGCGGTTGCTCGCGTAGCCATCATCGAAGGTCAGGCAGACCCAGCCCGGCGCCAGGGCGCCTCCGCTACGGCGGCGGCGATTCCGTCCACCCCCGACCAGGCTGGTAGTGTTCAACCACGCGATCTGGCTTGCGAAAATCGGTGATCGTGAGCTGGTTGTGTTGAGCCTGGATCGAGGATGCCTGCGACGCCGTGGTAGGAAGATAATGGCGCCGCCGGGCACCCGGCGGCTGGCGGCGACGCCCAGCCCGGCTGAAGTGGCGGTGGCACGATCGACGAGGCTCTCCGCGAGCGCGTTGTCCGCCCAGGGTGAAGAAGCGACCTCGCCGCGGGCAGGCCCCGCCCCAGATGCAGCATGTTCGAGGGGGGCGTGGGTTGGTCCACCGGGGCACCTGTGCCAGGGCCGCGGTGAAGGCCGGCGTCGGGTGGTGCAGGAGCGCCGCGGCGGCCTGCCCCCGAACGGATCCGTCCAGAGGAACCGGATCAGCCGGCGCACCGCGTCGGGCGCCTGGGGTGGGCCAGACGCCGGATGAGGCGCATCACGGGCACGCGGCGCCACCGGCCCGGGCTGAACACCGCGAAGCCACGGGGATCGGCCAGATCCCCATCGACCAGGAGACAGCGATCGCCGACGAACCACCGGCTCTGGCGCCCATCGCGGACGCGGGTGAACGGGCGGCGTGGCGCGTCCGGCGCCAGAGCGCGTCGAAGTCGACCTGGGCCGGATCGGCGCGCCGCCACCCATGGCGTCCCGGGCCAGTCGCTGGCGGGGTCCCGCCAGCCAGCGCCCGAGGGCGTCGAGGCCCGGCACCGCCGCCGGCGCCAGCGGCACGACGGACAGGTGGTCCAGGCCGGCAGGTGCCAGCGGCAGAAGCGCAGCTTCTCCAGCATCGCTTCACACGAGGTGCAAACGTCGTCAGCAGCGGCGACGTCCGCGCCAGGCTGCGCAACCGGAAGAGCAGTTCGCTGCGACGCCCCGCAACGCCGGATCCACGCGCCATGTGCTGCTGGCCACCCCGGCACCTCGGCGCCATCCACCTGAAACAGAGCGGGAACAGCGCCGAGCAGCCCGACGATGTGCGCGCCTCAATGAGCAGCACCAGCCCTGCGGACCCGGCGTCGGGGTTCGTCCCAGAGAGCGGCCGAGGCGGGCGGCCCAGCCAGTCGCCGCAGGGTGTCCCCCCCGAACGTGCTCAGGCAGCGCACGAGGGCGGCGCGGGGCGCCCTCGGCCAGCACCACCGTCGGCTCCGTCACCGGCGCACTTTCTTGAAGCGGTCCGAGACCAGCTCGCCGTCGGCCAGGGCCACCTTCACCGATCTTGAACGCCCAGCACCTGGAGCGCCTGCTGCATGCGCCGCTTGAACGCCACCGCCGACTCGTCCGTGGCCAGCCGCACCCGCGCCGCCACCACCGCCCGTCAGGGCGTGGGCCTCGCCGAAGACCGCGCAGTCCAGCACGCCGGGCAGCGCGGCGATGGCCTCCTCCACCTCCACCGGGAAGACCTTCAGGCCGCCCACGTTGACAGGTCCGTCGCGCGGCCGAGGATGTGCAGGAACCCATCGCGTTCCTCGGACCAGATCGCCCGTGTCATACCAGCCCCTCGGCGTCGAAGCCCGACGGCTGCCCGCCTCAGGTAGCCCAGCATCGAGTCCGCCCCCGGATGTGCAGGCGCGTCGTCCAATGAATGCGCAGCCCGGTCCCCTTCAGCTCGAGGTAGCGCGAGTCGCTGGCGGCGGAGCGGCTGCGGAAGATGCCCAGCTCGCTGGCCGTAGCTGCAGGAACCGGACGCCCGGCAGCGACCGCCGCGTCCAGCGTGCCCTGGGGCATGACCTCGGTGCCGTAGGAGATGACCAGCGACGATACAGCTGGTCATGCCGCTCGTGGGCCCCGGACAGCAGCAAGGTGCGTCGAGGAACGAAGGCGTGACGGGCAGCAGCGTGGCCCGCCGACGCGCCACCAGCGCGCAGCGACGGTGCCGGGGCGCGGTCGGCGGAGCAGGAGGATGGTGCCTCCCGACGAGGCAGCCAACACAGTGGTGTTCACGCCGCCCATGTGGTCGGGCAGCAGGAACACGAGCACCCGAACGCCGGCCGTGGGTGGGCGAACTTCCCAGCAGATGCCTCATGTCGCAGATGACCTTGCTGCCCCGGACCTGATCGCGATGAGCGACGCCAGTGGCCGCGGGCCCGGAGCGTCGCCAGCAGCGGGTGACGGTGGAAGCGTGGGCGGTCGGCGGGGCGTCGAGGGGCGCGTCGGCGCGCCACGACCAGTCGACCGGCGCGGCGGCCAGGGCCGCCTCGACCTCGCCCGCGGCCGTGGCGGCGATGGGGATGGCCACCAGGCCCTCCAGCACCGCCGCCAGGAAGCGCGTCACGTTCGCCTCGGAGTAGTCCCCGCAAAACGCCATGGTTTCGCCAGGTTGCAGGCCCCAGGCCCGGAAGCGGGCCCGCAGGGCGTCCGTCTGGTGGACCAGATCGGCGTAGGTACAGACCCGCTCCCCCTCGACGATGGCCTCGGCGTCACCGCCCGCGACCAGCCGGTCGCGGAGCCAGGCCAGGCTCACGCCGGCCCACCCGGCTTGCGGGCCACCAGCAGGAAGTAGCCCATGCGCCCCACATCCCAGTACCCCGCCAGGATGTCGCACGCCCGCGCGAAGTCCGTCCGGGCGTCGGCGCCGATGAGGGCGTCCACGGCGTCCCCGTGGCGCTGGAGGTTGGCCTGCCAGGCCGAGAGCGTCGGCCGCGTCTCACGGCTCAGATCCCGCACGGACACCACCTCGAGCCCGGCCGCGACGGTCTGGGCGTGGTAGGTCTCGACGGTGCCGATGCGAGCGCGCCCGAAGACCCGGTCCAGGCAGGCCAGATCGCGGCGCTCCCCCAGGATCTCGGCGAGCTGGAACGGCCGGATGAACATCAGGTCGCAGAGCACCAGCCGCCCCCCCGGCTTGAGCACGCGGGCGCACTCCAGCAGCAGCCGCTCGCGGTCGGGCATGAGGTGGCTGGACTCCATCACCCACGCCACGTCCACCGAGGCGTCGGGCTCGCCGTTGTCGAGGGCGTCCGCCACCGCGAAGGTGCAGCGATCCGCGCGGCCCGCCTCGGCCGCCCGGGCCTGGGCCGCCTCGATGCCGCGGGCGCTGATGCTGATGCCATGGATGGTGCCGTCGAACTGGCCGGCCAGCCAGAGGGCGGGGCCGCCCACGCCGCAGCCCACGTCCAGCACCCGCTCACCCGACCGGGGCGCGCCGCCCTCGAACAGGAGCTCGCTGAGCCGCTGGGTCGCCCGCTCCAGCGGCCACCCCGCCTCGGCGAAGACCCCGTAGTGGAAGTCGGCCCCCATCACGAGGCGCCACGCCTCCGTCACCCGGTCGTAGTGATCCGCTACCAGCAAGAAATCCTCCTTGAATCGTGTGCTTCCGCGCGCTTGCAGGGCTTGGAGGATCCCATATGCCCCCCCCGGGACGCAAGGCGGGCCCCGCGCCGGCGGGCTACAGCAGGCCCAGCTCGGCCAGCCGCGGGCCCAGGATCGTGGCGAAGGTCCGACGGAACAGCAGGGCCTGGCGGACCGGGCTGAAGAGCCCCAGGTCGGCCAGGTCCGGCTCGTCGGGGAGGGCCCCCGCGACCTCGCCCGCGAGCACCCCGTCGGCCCAGGCGCGGTGGCGCTGCAGCGCACGATCCGCCAGCGCCCGCCAGTGCGGCAGCGTCCGGCGGTCGAAACGGGCGAGCGCCCGGCGGACGTACTCGAAGCCGTAGGCGTCGTGGCCCTCCTCGTCGGCCACCGTGGCCCGCAGGACGGCGCCGATCACGGGATCGGCGCAGCGCTCGGCCAGGTCGGTGAGCCAGGCCACCGACAGGGTCTCGTTGACCAGGAGCATCGTCACCGCGGTGGCCAGGGCGCGCTGGGGGGCCGGGGCCGCCAGGAACTCGGGAGGATCCACCAGCGTGGGGGGATCCGGCAGCGTCGGGGGCGCCCCCAGGGCGACGCACAGGTCGTGGCAGAGGCCGACGTGCCGCGCCTCGTCCCGGATGAGATCGACGGCCCCGGCGTAGACGTCGACGGCCTCTCCCGCCGCCGTCAGCTCGGCCAGGAACCGCGTGAGGATCTGGAGGGAGCGAAACTCGGAGTGCACGCGGCCGATCCACACGCCCTGCGCCCGCGCCAGCAGCGAGGGCGCGTACCGGGTCGGGTCGAAGGCCGCGAAGTCGATGTCGACCCCCCGCAGGGCGAGGTGCTGGGCGGCGAAGACGCTCACGGCCCGACCGCGCCCAGCTCAAACGTCTCGGGCCCCGCGTTGCAGGCGCCGCGGTCGCCGATGGCCATCAGGCCGCCGTGAAACACCGTCAGGTCGCCCACCTCGCCGAACTGCCCGAAGCGCAGGATCCGCGCCTCGCCCGCCGACGCGGCCTGCACCTGGAAGCCGGTGTAGGTGCACTGAAACTCGTCGGGCTCCTCGTAGTAGCAGTCCTGCTCGGCCCGCTGGACCGAGAGGCCGTGGCCCTCGTAGCCGGAGAAGCCGCCGTCGCCGGCCGCCATCCAGGCAAGCAGGCCGAGGTCGTCGACCACGGCGACGCTCCCACTCTGGTTGAAGAATGAGAATGGATAGCGTTGGATTTCAATGCGAAAGTGCCCGCCAACCGGGACGCGGACGGGCCCCGGCACGACCATGGCGATGCTCCAGCGCTGGCCGTCATCACTGAAGCCCTGGAGCGTCGGATACTCCTGATCATCGCGGATGCTGCCCAGGCGCAGGCCCTCGGCGTCGTAGGCGCAGGCCGGCGGCAGCGGCGCCATGACGGCCTCCTCGATGGCCAGATCGACCGCCGCGTCTTCGACGGGCTCGCCGTCCCAGCGCCAGACACAGGCGCCGATACTGAAGATCCGGCGGCCGGCCGGGGACACTGGTACGGCGGCACCTGCGGCAACGCGGCGTCGGGCGGGAAGACGAAGCCGACATCGGGATCCACCGCGGCATCCGGATCGGCCCCCTCGTCGGGCAGGACGCGGGCGTCCAGCACCCGCGCATCCCGGACGAGGCCCCGATCCGGGCGGCCGCGATCGGGCACCATGCCGCCGTCGGGCCCGCCGCCGTCCCCACCACCGCGGCGTCGCCGTCGGCGGGCTCCTCGGCCGCGGAGTGCTCTTCGATGCAGCCGGTGGCGGTCGCGGCGCCGGCCAGGAGGAGAAAACGCTTCATGGTGGACTCCTTCGGGTTCGTCGGGGCCGGTCTGCACCATGCGTGCCGGCGGAGATCGGCCCCAGCCGGCCCGCGGCGGGCGCGCCCACTTCAGAAATCCGCAGCTGGATGGCGGGTTTCCGCGTCAGCGGGGGACGCCGGGGGGGACGCTGGGCATCCCCCGGGGCAGGGCCAGGCGGGGGACGCCGGCGACGGCGCCCCGGCGGGTGCAGGCCGCCGCCCCGATGGCGCAGGCGAAGGCCAGGTGGGCATGCAGGGTCTCCACGGGGAGCAGCGCCGGCCGCACCCGATCGTGGGCCAGCCGCATGAGCAGGGCCGCCATGAAGGCGTCCCCCGCGCCCGTGGTGTCCACCACGTCCACGTCGGGCGTCGGCACCCGGCCCTCGTCCTCGGCGCGAGCCCAGAGCGCGCCCCGGGGACCGCAGGTGACGATGGCCAGCTCGGCGCCCCCCTCGACCAGCCGTCGGGCCCCGGCGCCGGGCTCCACCTCGCCCGTGAGGTACAGCACCTCGTCGCTGGAGCACTTGACCACATGGCACCGCGCCAGGGCCGGCAGCAGGCGCTCCCGGGCCACCAGCGGATCCCCCCAGCTGCGCGGAAAAGTGCCAGGATCCGCGGTGATGAGACCCCGCCAGTCGTCGAGGAGGCGGTAGATCGCCTGCGCGCCGGCCGTCGACCGCATCACGCCGCTGGAGAAGCAGATGACCCGGGCGGGCTTGACGCGATCGGGCTGGACGTCCTGCTGGTCGAAGAGCGCGTGGGCGGTGCCGCCGCGGTGCAGGAAGCTGCGCTCGCCGCTGGGATCGAGCGTCACGAAGCAGAGGCCCGTCTGCTCGCCTTCGGCCATGCGCAGGCCGGTGACGTCCACCCCCTCGTGCTCGAAGCGCTGGCGCAGCAGGTAGCCGAACTCGTCGGCCCCCACCACCCCCAGGAAGCCCGTGACGGCCCCCAGCCGGGAGGCCCCGACGGCGACGTTGGCGGGGGCGCCGCCCCCATGCACTTCCAGGCCCGTCGCCGATCGCAGCGGCCCCCGGTGCAGGGGCACGAAGTCGACGAAGGCCTCACCAACCACCAGCAGGTCGAGCGTGGGATCCATGGCGCATTGTACCGACGGCGGCGCGCCGAGCCAGCCCGATGTGACCGGACGTGACCAGGCGTGGTCTGGAGCACCGGCTGGAACCCCGGGCCCCGCGCCCGCATCGCTCAGCCGACCAGGAGGTGCCCATGGTGCTGCGAACCCTCATCCCCGCCCTGCTGATCGCCGGCCTCGCGCCGGCCTTCGCCGCCGAGCCGGTGGAAGACGCCCGGGTGGTCGCGCTGCTCCAGGCGCTGCGCCACGACCAGGCCGCCGCTCGGGACGCCCTGACCGCCCTGCGCGCCGAGCCCCTGGCCCAGATCGAGGCCGATCGGGTCGAGGCTGCCCTCGACCAGTACTTCGAGGGCGATGGCCGCCGCCGGCTGACCCATGCCGGCCGCGTCGCCGCCGCCGAGGTCCGGCGCCTGCCCATCGCCGAGAGCGCCCTGGGCCTCCTCTGGGCCGAGCTGGGGACGGTGGTGGGAGGCGACGGCCTCCAGGACGTGGCCGAGCGCTTCATGGCGCGCGCCCAGGGCCCCATGATCCAGGCCCTCGACAGCCAGATGGAGAGCGTCCGCCGCGGCCTCGACCAGGCCATCGCCGCCGCCGTCGGCCAGGCCATGGTGGACATCCAGGGCCGCTTCGACGCGGTGGTCGCGTCGCGGTTCCCGGCCTGGGAGCCGGCCATCGTGGTGCCCGTGCTCCCGGCCCCCGAGCTCGCCCTGGCCGATGACGCCGCCGCCGAGGCCCTGGTGGGGCCTGGCCAGACGGCCCGGTGGGGGGCCCGCGGCGCCCTGCTGGCCGCCCCCATCGCCCTGCGCCTGGGCGCGCGCATCAGCGGCAGCCTGAGCGCCCACGCCACGCGGCGCGCAGTCACCGCGGTGACGCACCGGGTGGGCCGCCGGGTCGCGGGGACGCTGACGGGGCTGGGCGCCCTGCTCGCCGCCGCCGACACCCTCATCGACCTGGCGACCATCAAGGACCGCTACCGCGAGGAGCTCTCCGACCTCATGGCCGACACCCTGCGGGAGAGCCTGAGCCCCGGCGCTCTGTGGCGCGCTGGCGAGGACGGCCCCCGCGCGGACGTCCGCCGCCGCGTCGAGACGAAGCTGGCCGCCTGGCTGGACGAGGCCATGCGTCGATCCGAGGCGGTGGTGGACGCCGCGCCCGCCCTGGAGTCGCCCGACGCCCGCGCCTTCATCGCGGCCGCCGTGGAGGGCGGCGCCGACCAGGAGGTCATCCTGGCGCGGCTGGTGGCACTCCAGCGGACGTTCGGGCCCGCGATGCTGGCGCGCCACCCCCTGGCGCTGCTCGAGGAGCTGAGCGTCCACGCGGATCGGGCCACCGTCGCGGCGCTGGCCGGTCGGCTGGGAGATGGCCTGGTGGAGCTGTACCGCGAGGAGGGCGCCGCCCCCCTCCGGGAGGCCGAGCGCATCGGCGCCCCCGTCTTGCTGGAGCTGCTCGCCGACCCGGCGGTGGACTGGCGGGCGGTGGCGCGGACGGTGCCGACCGGCGCGGATCCGATGGTGGCGCGGGGCATGGTGGTCTGCGCGCGGCTCGGCCTGGCCTGCGCCTCGCTGGGGCTGGGCCTGCCCGAGATGACGGCGCTGGTGGAGCAGGAGCCGGCCGCCCGCTCGCTGCTGGCGGCCGGCGTGGAGCCGCGGGAGGCCCTGAGCGTGCTGCTGGACGCGGGCGCCCGCGAGGGGGTCGCCGCCCTGGAGTCGGCGGAGCTGCTGCGCGATCTGGCGGCGCCCCTCGGCCCGCAGCGCCTGCGGCGGCTGGGCCAGGATCCCGGCCTGGCGATCGCCCTCGGCCGCGTCTACCACCACGCCGAGGCCACGGGCCGCTGGGCCGCGGGCGCGCGGGCCGCCCGGATGGACGAGGCCTGGGCGCTGGCTCCCCTCACCCGCCGCCACGGCGAAGCCGGCCTGCGGGTCTACCTGGCCACCCTCGGGGACGGCGGGGAACGCCAGAAAGCTGAAGCAGAACAGGCAGTTGCGCTGCTGGAGCGCCTGCCGGCCGACGTCCTGCTGGATCCGAAGGCGCGCCGCCTGCTGCTCGACCACGCCGACGCCTTCTACGGCGATCTGCTGGTGGGGCTCTTTCAGTGGGCGGGGCCCATGGGCGCCTGGGCGGTGCGGGGCGTGCTGCTGGCCCTGCTGCTGGTGCCGCTGGCCATCGTCTTCCGCATGCTCAAGCTGCTCGCCGGCCCCCGGCGGCGGGTGGCCTGAGCCCGGGGTTCAGCGGCGCCCGGCGCTCAGCGGCACTGGCGCTCGGCGCTCGGGTCGGGGAAGAGGGGCGCGCCGCTCTCGACCAGGCCCGCGCACTCCGCCAGGCACTCCTCCCCCAGCGAGAACTGATCGCCGCAGATGAAGCACCAGGTGTCGCACGTGGTGCCGCAGGCGTGGTCGTTGTAGAGCGACGCGTGCGGGCAGTGGGTCACCGGATCGAGCTCGGCGGGCGTGCTGGCGTGCCAGGCCCGGCACTGCACCGAGTCCCCGCCGCTGCGCCAGTCGTCGAAGGCCGCGCCACCGGCCATGAGGTCGCACGCCGCCAGGCACTCACCGTTGTCGGCGTAGATGGCCTGGTCCGCGGTGCAGTGGGACATCACCTGGGTGCAGTAGCCCTCGCAGGGCGTGCCGCAGGTGCCATCGCTGGTCAGGCTGGCGGCGCTGCAGAAGTTCGCGTCGGCCCCCGCCTGGCGGGCGGCCTCGGTGCGGCACTCAACGCTGTTGCCCGAACCGGCCACCCCGCGGGGGAAGAGGGCGCAGCTCGCGAGGCACTGGTCGTTGTCCTGGTACATGGTCGGGCAGCTGGCCGTCATGAGGCTGCAGTAGTCGTCACAGGGCGTGTCGACGCAGACCTCCCCGCCCGAGAAGCCCGCGGCGGGGCAGTGGCTGTCATCGTCCCACGCCAGCACCGCGGCACGGATGCGACACTGGAGCGTGTTGCCGCGGCTGTCATCGAACGTGCCCGTGGCCGGGATCTCGAGGCAGCTCGATCGGCAGGCGACCGCCTTGTTCTCGCCCGGCACCTCGTCGGGGCAAGCGTCCACGAGGACATCGCAGTAGACGTCACAGGGCGTCCCGCACGCGTCGCCGCCCGTCCCCAGGGGGAACTCGGCGCAGTCGCGCAGGTTGGGCGAGCGCAGGCACCCGCCGAGGCCCAGCAGGGCCAGCATCATCACCAGGCGCGCTACCATCGGATCCGCACTCCTCCCGGCACCACCTCGACGCCGCCGCCCTGGGACGGCGGGGCCGGATCGTCGAGCACCCACCACACCACGCCCGCCCCGATGGCCGCGACGCCGACCCCGTAGGACACCCAGGCGAGCGTCTCGGAGGTCTCGAAGGTGCTCACCTTGTCATCGCGCGCGCCGCCCGGCGCCATGGTCTCGGCCTCATCGCGGGCGTCGATGGCCCGTGTGGTGAGGAAGACGCCGCCGCCGGCCGCCAGGGCGCCCGTGCCCAGGAGCACCCAGGGCCACGGGTTCATGGGCCTGGCCCTGGCCTCCATGGGGGGCATCACGATGCCGCCGCCCGCCACCTCGGGCTCCAGGCGAAACGACGAGCCCGCCGTCTCGCCCGCCACGACCTCGACCTGCCGCATGGCGGGGGTGTAGCCGTCGAAGCTCACGCGGACCTGGTAGGTGCCGGGCTTGAGCTCCTCACGCCGGAAGGGGCACGGCGCAGCCGTCTCCAGCACGCCCTCGATCTCGACCGCCGCGCCGACGGGCTCGCACGAGATGGCGAGGGCGCCATACATGCGCTTCTTCAGGGCCGTGACCGCCGCCACCGCCCGCTGCTTGCGGTGGGTGTCGTCGGGCACCCGCAGGTAGGTCTGCCAGGCGGCCAGCGCCTCCTCGTCGCGCTTCAGCTCCTCGAGACAGCGCGCGATGTTGAACCGGATCTGCGCCACCGACGGGTCGTTGGCGGCCGCCACGATGGGCTCGGCCTCCTGGAGCGCCTTCAGGGCAGCGGCGAAGTCGCCATCCCGGAAGCGCTCGGCGGCCATGTTCACGAGGGCCTGGGCGTCGGCCAGCGACGCGGCGGCCTGCGCCCCAGGGGCCAGCACCAGCCCGGCCAGCAGGACGACAGCCGGGGCGAACAAACGTAGAATCACGTTAGAACTCCGGGACTTGCAAGGTTGGGGGGGCATCCGGCTTCGCCGTGGCGGGGGCCACGGGCTTCGCCGTGACCGGGGCCACCGGCCGAGGCGGGCGCGGCCGGCGGACCGTGGCGGGGGCGGCGACGCGCGCGTCGGGAACGTCGGCGTCCGGGCGGGCTGCGTCCGGGCGGGCCGCGTCCGGGCGGGCCGCGTCCGGGCGGGCTGCGTCCGGGCGGGCCGCGTCCGCCAGCGCCTCGGCCGGGCTCGCGTCAGACGGGCCCGCGTCGACGGCTGCATCCCGGGCCACCGCGGCGTCGGGGGACGTCGTCGCCACCACCGGCCGCCGGGTCGCCAGCCACCAGCCCACCAGGGCGAAGACCACCAGCCCCGCGACCGCCGGCCACAGCCACCGCGGCGTCGACGTCCCCAGGCGGTCGCCGGGCAGCGCGTCCCCGGCCCCGATGGTCTCGTCCGTGCCCATGGAGGCGATGGCCTCGCCCAGGAAGCTGCGCGACGACGACCCCGAGGCGCCATCCGTGACCAGCCGGCTGCCGGTGGCCCCGTCGGTCGGCAGCCGCACCTCGGAGGAGCCGCTCACCAGGTCGAAGACCGACGTGCCGAGCTGGACGTCCGGCAGCGCCTGCACCAGCGCCTCGGCCATGGAGACGGCCGACGCGAACCGCTCGCCGGGGGCCTTGGCCAGGGCCGTGAAGATGACGTCGGCCAGCCCCGCCGGCACGCCCAGCGCGCGATCGAGCGGAGGCGGCGGCTTCATGATGTGGGCCAGCACCACCTCGAGGGGCGGCCCCTCCGCGAAGGGCGGTCGGCCGGCCACCATCTCGTAGGCCACCACGCCCAGGGCGTAGAGGTCGGCGCGGGCATCCAGCGTCTCGTTGCGGGCCTGCTCGGGGGCCATGTACCGCGGCGTCCCCAGCAGCACCCCGTCGCGCGTCTCCAGCGACGCTGCCTCGTCTTCGGCCCGGTGCAGCGCCTTCGCGATGCCGAAGTCGAGCACCTTCACCGTCTCGCGCCCGAACTCGTCGGGGCGGATCATGATGTTGGCGGGCTTGATGTCGCGGTGGATCAGGCCCCGTCGGTGGGCGACGGCCAGGGCGCGCAGCACCTGGAGAAGGATCGGCGCGGCGCGCTCGGCCCGCATGGGGCCGCCGGCCAGGATGTGGTTGAGGGGCTGCCCCTCGACCAGCTCGAACGCCCTGAAGAGGCTGCCGCTGTCGGCCTGACCGTAGTCGTAGAGCGTGACGATGGAGGGATCGTTGAGGCTGGCCACCACCCGGGCCTCGCGCAGGAAGCGCGCCTTGACGTCCGCCACCCCCTCGAGCTGGGCCCGGATCAGCTTCAGGGCGACCGCCCGGCCGACGGGCTGCTGGATGGCCCGGTACACGGCCCCGAAGCCGCCCACCCCGATGACATCCACCACCGCGAAGCGCCCGGCGACGAGCGTGCCCAGCACCTCGTCATCGGGGCAGGCCTGGAGAGCGGCGGCCCGGACCAGGAAGCGACCGTCTTGCGGACAGCGCGCCCCCTCCGACGCCTCGGGGTCGCTCCACGCGCACTCCGGGCAGACATGCTCGTCGGGTTGGGTGCTGACGCTGGCCTCCTCGGGGCGGGTGGTGGCGGCCATGATAGGGGGGCCGACGATGGAATGCGATCCTTCCGGTGCAGGTTGAGCGCCGCGACCTTACGGAGGCGGATGCGCGCGGCGTCCGGCCCGCACAAGCGCCTATGGCGGGCGGCGCCGACCTGCTACCGTCCTTGAGCACGCGTCGAGGAGGGAGACCGTGGCGTTGGGCGACTTCTCGCAAGAGTGGGACGACGAGGCCGCGATGGCGCGCCGCGAGGCCGCGCTGGCCACCCGGCACGCGCGCCTGACCACCGCGGGCGGCGGCCCCGCGCACGCGCGAGCCCAGGCGGCGTGCGACGCGCAGCGCGCCGTGCGGGCGGCCGCCCTCCAGGCCCGGGAGCA